>NZ_JBNNUU010000005.1:0-223007 GCF_050280025.1 Lysinibacillus sp. NPDC093712 | reverse complement strand
GCCAGGATCAAACTCTCCATAAAAGAAATTTGATTAGCTCAAATTGTTTTGCTGGCATCAATTTTGATGTCCAAAATTTTGTTTCGTTCACTAACGAAGTTAGCTAATAAAAACTATATTGATTACGTTTTGCTTGTTCAGTTTTCAAGGTTCATTTTGTTGCGTTTTGTGTGTCACCTCTTGGCGACTCATTAATAATATCAAGTTTCATAATCTATGTCAACAGTTTCTCTAAAAAAATTAAAATAGTTTTTAATAACATTAATTCACTCTTATTTTATAGCAAGTTAATAAGGCAATCAGAACCTTAATGACTGCCTTATTAATACTTTGTTCACGCTATTCATTTGTAATTATTCGTGAAATATAAAAAGTACGATTTTTACCTAAATCAAAAATCTCACCAGTAATACTTAATTTAACTATTGGGCGAGTTGGAGCATATTTGTTAACAAACATTACTTCCCCGCGCTCTAAATTTGAAAGCTCAATAATTGTACCAATAGGTAGGTCTGCCACTAAATCAATCAGTGCTCTTACTACTTTAATATCAAACTTTCCAAACTCCGACTCGTTAATCATTTCTATAACTTTAAACGAAGATTGTTTAGATCGATAGATACGCTCACATGTCATAGCATGAAAAACATCCGCAACAGCAATAATTTGTGCGAAGATAGATATATTAGCGATTTTCTCACCTTTAGGATAGCCGCTTCCGTTTAAGCGCTCATGATGCTGGAAAATAGCTTCTTTTATTGTATCTTTTAAGATTGTTAAATCCTTTATCATGTTGTAGCTATATATAGGATGTTTATAAATCTCTGAAAATTCTTGTTCGGTTAAAGTCGTTTTTTTATCTCGAATACGCGGATGAATTTTAGCCATTCCGCAATCTGCTAATAAACCGCCAATTGCAATTTGAATCGTTAACCCTTTATCATAACCTAATTTTTGAGCAATAACGGAAGATATCAAAGCTGTACCTACACAATGATGATATAAATAATCTTTAGGGTTAGAATACTCGTTTAAGTTAAAAATTATAGTACGATCTTCTAATACCATATCCAGTAAAGGCAAAATAATTGTACGAGCTTTTGTAATATCTACCTTTGCACCAGCCTCCCAATTTTTGAACTCCCTTTTAAATTGTTCCACAGAATTGTCGTATACTCTTTTAAAGGTTGGGATAGCTTCCGGTTGTATAGCTACATCTATTTCTTTTTCGGTTTCTACTAAAACATCCTTTACATTATCTTTATATACAGGCGCTCTTGAAATATTAAATGCACTAAAAACTTGTAAATGTTCATGGGATACTACTGTATCTTTAAAGATAATAGGATATTGTGTATTAGCAAAAATATCTTCAGAAATAACTTTTCCTAAACGTAATTCTGAAATTGGGACATGTACCGTTTCCACGAAATTAAACACCTCTTTACTATTTCACTTACTTAAACTAAGGTCTATTAATATATTATCACGAATTTCAAAATTATTACTTATTTTTCATGATATATAATAAAAACCGATGAGCAGCAACAAACGCTGTCGTCATCGGCCATTTTTTTATTCTTCTATTTGTTCATTTTCATCTTCGTCGGACGCATCTTCGTCTTCTTTTTCCACTTTTGCTACAGTAGCAACCAGTTCGTCATCTCCTAAACGAATTAAACGAACTCCTTGAGTACTACGACCGATTAATGAAATATCATTTACATCCATACGTATAAGCATTCCGTTGATTGTAATAAGCATTAAATCTTCAGAACCATCGACAGTTTTAACAGCTACCATAGGGCCATTTTTGTCGGTAATTTGAATTGTTTTTAAACCAACGCCACCGCGACTCTGTAAACGATACTCCTCTTCGGTTGTACGTTTACCATAACCTTTTGCGGTAACAACTAAAATTTCTTGTCCCGGTTCAACGATTTCCATTCCAACTACTTCATCACCGTCACGTAGTTTAATACCGCGGACACCGCCTGCTGTACGACCCATTGATCGAATATCATCTTCTTGGAAACGAACAAGCATGCCGTCACGTGTACCTATAATAACTTGCTTTATACCATCCGTTAAACGAACAGCAATTAAATCATCATCTTCACGTAAACTAATAGCAATTAAGCCATTTGTACGAATATTAGCAAATTGCGATACTGGTGTACGCTTCGTAATACCTGTTTTCGTCGTAAAGATAAAATAAGCATCCTTATCAAATGAATCAACACGAATCATTGCAGTGACTTTTTCACCTTTATCGATGTTGAGTAAGTTAACGATAGGTAAACCTTTTGCTGTACGTCCATACTCAGGAATTTCGTAACCTTTTGCACGGAATACTTTCCCCTTAGATGTGAAGAATAAAATAGTATCATGCGTAGATGTATTCATAAGGTGTTCTACGAAGTCATCATCGTTTGTACCCATTCCTTGCACACCACGACCACCACGCTTTTGACTGCGGTATGTATTGGCAGCTAAGCGCTTAATATAACCATTATGCGTTAAAGTAACAACTGAATTTTCTACAGGAATTAAATCCTCGTCTTCAATCATTTCCATACCGCCAGATGTAATTTCTGTACGACGGGCATCATTGAAGCGCTCTTTAAGTTCTAATATTTCAGTACGAATAATCTCAACAATTTTAGCTTCGTCAGCTAGGATTGCTTTTAATTCCGCAATTAGCACTTGTAACTCTTGATATTCTGCTTCAATTTTTTCTCGTTCTAATCCACTCAAACGAACTAAGCGCATATCCAAAATTGCTTGCGCCTGACGTTCAGATAAATTAAATCGTTCCATTAATTGAGGCTTTGCTTCTTCACCGCTACGAGAACCACGAATAATCGCAATAATTTCGTCGATATGGTCAAGTGCAATACGTAAGCCCTCTAAAATGTGTGCACGATCTTCCGCTTTCTTTAAGTCAAATTCAGTACGGCGTCGAATAATGACTTTTTGATGCTCTAAATAATGATACAGCATCTCTTTTATGCCCATTACTTTTGGTTGACCATTTACTAACGACAGCATATTAACACCAAAGCTTGATTGCATCGCTGTTTGTTTATATAGATTATTTAAGACTACATTCGCATTTGCATCTTTTCGTATTTCAATAACTACTCGCATACCACGGCGGTCAGATTCATCACGTAAATTTGTAATGCCATCGATTTTTTTATCGCGTACGAGCTCAGCAATCTTTTCGATTAGTTTTGCTTTATTTACTTGGTAAGGTAATTCATGAATTAGAATTGTTTCCTTACCATTTGATTTTTGTTCGATTTCTACTTTAGCTCGAATAATAATTGAGCCACGGCCGCTTTCGTAAGCACGGCGAATACCACTACGTCCTAAAATTATTCCACCCGTTGGGAAATCCGGACCTGGAATGATTTCCATCAATTCTTCGGTTGTAATCGCAGGATTTTCAGATAGTGCTAATACCCCATCAATCGTTTCTCCAAGATTATGTGGTGGAATGTTTGTTGCCATACCAACGGCAATCCCTGCCGCACCATTTACTAATAAGTTTGGATAGCGACTTGGTAAAACAACTGGCTCTTTTTCAGAGCCATCATAGTTATCCGTATAGTCAATTGTATTTTTATTAATGTCACGAAGCATTTCCATCGCAATGCGGGACATACGTGATTCTGTATAACGCATCGCCGCAGCTCCGTCGCCATCGACAGAACCAAAGTTCCCGTGACCATCAACTAGCATGTAACGATAACTAAAATCTTGCGCCATACGTACCATTGCATCATAAATAGAGGAGTCACCATGTGGATGGTACTTACCCATTACATCCCCAACGATACGTGCTGATTTTTTATACGCTTTATCTGCTGTATTACCTAACTCTTGCATACCGTATAAAATACGACGATGAACTGGTTTTAATCCATCCCGCACATCTGGTAATGCACGCGAAACGATTACACTCATAGCATAATCGAGGAAAGATGTTTCTATTTCTTCTGTTATATTAACTCCTTTTACTCCGGAGCGTTCTTGTTCTGACAAAGTGTAGACCTCCCCTCAAGAAAAATTAAATATCTAAATTAGCGTATACTGCATTTTCTTCAATGAATTGACGACGAGGTTCTACTTCATCGCCCATTAAGCGTTCGAAAGCTTCATTTGCTTTAATTGCATCATCTAATTCTACTTGTAACAATGTGCGATGCTCTGGATCCATCGTTGTATCCCACAGCTGCTCAGCGTTCATTTCCCCAAGACCTTTATAGCGTTGAACAACTGGCTTAGGCATACTTGATAATCTTCCTAAAATCTCTTGTAGCGTAGTATCATCATAGCAATATTCAACATGCTTACCTTGCTTCACTTGATATAGTGGTGGCTGTGCAATATAAATATAGCCAGCATCTACTAGCGGTCTTAGGAAACGGAAGAAGAATGTTAATAGTAGCGTACGGATATGCGCACCATCTACGTCGGCATCCGTCATAATAATGATTTTATGATAACGGGCTTTTTCTAAATTAAATTCCTCACCAATACCAGTACCGAATGCTGTAATCATTGCTCGAATTTCTGCATTCGATAAAATTTTATCTAATCGTGCCTTTTCAACGTTCAAAATTTTACCACGCAAAGGTAAAATCGCTTGGAAATGACGGTCACGTCCAGATTTTGCTGAACCACCGGCAGAGTCACCCTCTACAATGTAAATTTCACATTCTGCAGGATTTGTAGAAGAACAGTCCGCAAGTTTACCAGGCAAACTTGATACTTCAAGCGCTGATTTACGGCGTGTAAATTCACGAGCCTTTTTCGCTGCGACACGTGCGCGAGCAGCCATTAAGCCTTTATCAATAATTTTACGTGCAACAGTTGGATTTTCTAACATAAAACGTTCAAAACCATCTGAGAATAATGCATTCGTAATTTGGCTTACTTCTGAGTTACCAAGCTTCGTTTTTGTTTGTCCTTCAAATTGTGGATCAGGATGCTTAATAGATACAATAGCTGTTAACCCTTCTCGAACATCTTCACCTGTAAGGTTGGCATCAGCTTCTTTTAATAAACCATTTTTACGTGCGTAATCATTGATAACACGAGTAAGTGCTGTTTTAAAGCCAGACTCATGTGTACCACCCTCGTACGTATTGATGTTATTAGCGAATGAGAAAATATTCGAAGAAAAGCCTGCATTATATTGCATTGCAATTTCAATAGAAATTCCATCTTTTTCACCAAGAACATCGATTGGTTCATGAATAGGCTCTTTAGATTTATTTAAGTGCTCTACATAAGAACGAATACCACCCTCATAATGATATGTAGTAGAACGTATCTCATCTTCACGCTCATCTGCAATTGTAATTCGGATACCGCGATTCAAGTACGCTAGTTCGCGAATACGGTGTGCTAAAATATCGAATTCATAAGCGGTTGTTTCTTTGAAAATTTCTGGGTCTGCTTTGAAACGAGTAGTTGTTCCGTTATGATCTGTTTCGCCAATAACAGTCAATTCCTGTTTAGTTTGGCCACGTTCGAATTTTATTTCATGAATATGTCCTTCACGGTGAACTTGGACAATTGTCTCGATTGATAAAGCATTTACAACCGACGCCCCTACACCATGAAGACCACCAGATACTTTGTAACCTCCACCGCCGAATTTACCTCCGGCATGGAGCACTGTCATAATTACTTCGACAGCTGGTTTACCCATTTTTTCTTGAATACTAACAGGAATTCCTCGCCCATTATCTTCTACACGAATCCAGTTATCTTTTTCAATCGTAACTGAGATGTCAGTACAAAATCCTGCAAGTGCTTCATCAATACTATTATCAACAATTTCCCACACCAAATGGTGAAGTCCTTTAGAGCTTGTTGAACCGATATACATTCCTGGTCTTTTACGAACCGCTTCTAAACCTTCTAATACCTGTATCTGATCGGCTTCATACGCTTGATCTTGTAAACCTTCGTTTTCTATAGCCACGGCTTCCATCTACTCCTTCATAACATCATTGTGTGTAAATGAATGAACAGTCAACCGAGCTGACTATTACCATTCTTTTATAATCTAAAAAACTCCCTGGCTAACTTTCTTCAATCGCACCTTGTTTCACGTGGAACAGCTGTGCATGTTCCATCGTCTCATGATGAATTCCATCAACACTTGTAGTCGTTACAAAGGTTTGGACTTCACCCTGAATGGTATTTAATAAATGCGATTGACGATAATCGTCGAGTTCCGACAATACATCGTCTAAAAGTAGAATGGGTGTTTCATTTGTTTCTTGTTTAATTAACTCAATTTCGGCAAGCTTTAATGATAAAGCAGTTGTACGTTGCTGCCCTTGGGAACCATATGTTTGCACATCATAGTCGTTCACCAAAAATTGCAAATCATCTCGATGTGGACCAACCATAGTGACGCCACGATCAAATTCACGGTTCTTAACCTCTATTAGCTTTTTAAGCAAAAGATCTTCAATTTCACCAGTCGTCTGTCCTTTATCAATACCTGCTACGGTGCGGTATTTAATAACTAAAGTTTCCTTACCTTGTGAAATTCCTGCATGAATTGGTTCTGCCCACTCCTGTAACAAATCCATAAATTGAAATCTTTTTCGAATAATTTGGGTAGCTGCGTGAATATACTGCTCATTATAAACATCATACATCACGTCGTTAGTCATTACCTTGCCCTGATTCATCTTCAAATAGTGATTACGTTGTTTTAAAATCTTTTGAAAGGTTAGTAAATCATGTAAGTAGACTGGCGAAATTTGGCCAATCTCCATATCGATAAAACGTCGTCGTATTTGTGGACTTCCCTTTACAACATTCAAATCTTCTGGAGCAAACATCACTACGTTCATTTGACCAATATAATGGCTTAGGCGACTTTGTTCAATATGATTAATCTTGCCTTTTTTGCCCTTTTTCGTAATGGTAAGTTCTATCGGTAAAATACCATGCCTTTTTTGAACGGCCCCTTCTATTTTACCATAGTCTGAATCCCAACGTATCAATTCTTTATCGTTCGTCGTACGATGCGATTTAGCCATCGCTAATACGTAGATAGATTCCATGACATTTGTTTTCCCTTGGGCATTTTCACCAATAAATACATTTATTTTCGGTGAGAAATTTAACGCCAATGCGTCATAATTACGGTAATTTGTAAGTTTTAACTGCTCTATATGCATAATTTATTGTCCAATTGGCCCAACAATTTGGAACCGGCCAGATCCAGGGATATTTACAACATCTCCGTTACGTAATTTGCGACCACGGCGATCGTCTACCTCGCCATTTACGTAAACATCATTTTCGTGTAAAAACCATTTTGCCATTCCACCTGAGCTAATAGCATCGGTCATTTTTAAAAGTTGCCCTAATGTGACAAACTCTACGTCGATTTCAATGTCTTTCATAGCTGTGTTACCCTCCAAATACAGAATGTCTATCTCTCTATCATACCTAAAAATACATCATAAGTAAAAAAAGATAGCCGCAACTAGCGACTATCCCAAAGTTTATCCAAATAAAGTAAACGTAACACAAATATCTTTTCTCAGTATTGCTCAACTAATAAAAATTAGAGGATCAATATGTTCGTACTGGTAAAATTAATTGTAGAATTGCATCATCATGCACAGAACGTAAAATAAACGGTCTCATAGCGCCTGTAAATTGAATCACTACATCTTGGCCATCAATTGCTTTCAATGCTTCCATCATGTATTTCGCGCTAAAGGAAATTTTTAAGTTTTCCCCTTCTAATGCTTCAACAAGTATTTCTTCTTGTACTTTACCAATCTCCGGAGAATTCGATGAAACTTCAACCGCTTGACTGTCTAAAATTTCAAAACGCACGACATTATTACGATCACCTCGCGCCACAAGTGATGCACGATCGATTGCTTGTAACAATGCTTTACCGTTAATCGTTACATTTGTTTGATATTCTTCTGGAATTAAACGTGTTGTATCTGGATAGTTACCTTCAAGCAAGCGAGAGAAGAATAATACATCTCCTGTTTTAAATAAAACTTGCTGACTTGTAATAACAATTTGGACAAGGTTTGTAGAGTCTTCTAACACTTTGTTTAACTCATTTAAACTTTTACCAGGAATGACAACGCTATGTTCAACTTCTGGTAAGTCTTCTAGTTGTACTTTACGTCTTGCTAAACGATGGCTATCTGTTGCAACACAGATTAATGCCTCATTTTTTATCTGCCAGTTTACACCTGTCAACACCGGTCTGCTTTCTGAAGTAGCAACAGCAAATACTGTTTCACGGATAATTGATTTTAGTAGGTCTGCAGGTATAGTAAATTTTTGATCTTCGGTTAATTCGGGTAATAAAGGATATTCAGCTGCATCTGAGCCAATTAAATGGAATTCAGATTTACCTGAGCGAATATGCGTTTGGAAACCACTTGTAACTTGAAGTTCTACCTCATTTGTTGGTAATTTACGTACGATTTCATTGAACATACGCGCTTGTACAACAATTGAACCTGTTTCTGTAATGTGAATAATTTGTTGTCCATCTTCTTCTACTGGGATAAATGTTTGAATTGTAATATCAGCATCACTACCAGTTAAACTAATTCCTTCGTTTGTCACATCAATTTTAATTCCCGTTAATATTGGAATAGTTGTTTTTGAACTTACTGCTTTCATGACATCATTTAAACCTTCTAGTAAACGGTCACGTAAAATATCAAATTTCATTTCTTTTCCCTCACATATTTATATTATTTATTTATATTAAATATAAAAGATATAGTAATAGGCCCTGTGGATTTGTGGATAAGTGCTTCTATGTGAATAAAATCAGTCTATCCACATGTAGATAGACTGTGTATAAGTTTGTGTTTAAATATTTGAGTTGTCCACAAGATTATTTCCCTAGCATGCTACGAATTTGTTTAATATCTTGTTGCAACTGTGTGTCATTTTTCAACAACGAAGATATTTTTTCATGAGCATGAATAACTGTAGTATGATCACGACCACCAAATTCTTCGCCAATTTTCGGCAATGAGAAATCTGTTAATTCGCGCGATAAAAACATCGCAATTTGTCGAGGAAAGGCGATTAGTTTTGTTCGTTTTTTAGCTGTAAAGTCTTCTAAACGAATATTAAAGTGCTCCCCAACGGCATTTTGAATGTCTAAAATAGTTACAGTTCTTGGCTTCGTATTAGGAATAATATCTTTTAACGCTTCAGCGGCTAATGTAGCATTAATATCTTTGTTAACTAGCGATGAGTATGCTACGACACGAATAAGCGCACCTTCAAGCTCCCGGATATTGGAGTCAATCTGGTTCGCGATATAGAGCATTACCTCGTTTGGTACATCCAAACCGTCCGCTTTAGCTTTTTTTCGTAGAATCGCAATACGTGTTTCTAAATCTGGTGGCGCTATATCTGTAATAAGCCCCCATTCAAATCGAGAACGTAAGCGATCCTCTAAAGTAGGGATTTCCTTTGGTGGACGGTCACTAGAAATGACAATTTGTTTTGATTCCTCGTGTAATGTGTTAAAAGTATGGAAAAATTCTTCTTGAGTAGATTCTTTTCCCGCAAGGAATTGAATATCATCAATTAGCAGAACATCTACATTACGATATTTATTGCGAAAATCGAGTGCTTTATTATCACGAATAGAGTTAATAAACTCATTCGTAAATTTTTCTGATGATAAGTACACGACTTTTGCATTTGGATTATGTTCTAACACATAATGGCCAATAGCGTGCATTAAATGGGTTTTGCCAAGCCCTACTCCCCCATATATAAAGAAAGGGTTATAAGCCTTTGCAGGGGCTTCAGCGACAGCTAATGATGCAGCATGAGCAAAGCGGTTTCCAGAGCCAATAACGAACGTATCAAATGTATATTTCGGGTTTAACATTCCTGGTGAAATATCATGATGGTCGTTATTTTTAGCTTGGATAATCGGCGCTGGTAAGTCAAAATCGTCCGAATCCTGGTTTTTTTGAACAACAAATTTAATAAGCAAGTCTTCGCCTGTTAGCTCCGTTAATATACCTGTAATCAAATGAATATAATGATTTTCAAGCCAGTCTCGAGCAAACGAATTTGGCGCAGCAATTGTCACTGTCGAACCACTTCCATTGTAAGAAAGTAATTTTGTAGACTTTAGCCACGTTTCAAAGCTTGGTTTAGAAATTTTTTGTTCAACTTGAGCCAGGACATTATTCCATAATTCTTCTAAATGTTCCAAGCTGCTATTCTCCTTTACAGTTCAATACATATACAGCAATAAAAAAAATATAGTGCATTTATGTGATAAGTAAATACGTTCATTTTACGACTAATCCACAAAATCACAAGCTGTGGATAATACTTAACCAAAGGCTGTGATAAAAATTATCCACAGCATATCAACAGTTGTGGATAAAAGAATAGTTCGTTTTAGTTTTCAACAAAGTGAAGCACAGTAATCGTATCAGAAAAACAAAGCTATTTCAATAGTTTATGAAACTTATCCACACAACCTTGATTTACTCACTATTGAGTTGTCCACAAGCACTGCTTATGTGAAAAAGCTGTAGATAACCGTTGTGGATAAAAAATAATGCAAAAAATACTATACACAAGTCTGTGTAAAAAAAACAAGTATTCTGTGGATAATTTAAAAGAGGGAAATTAAAAACATAGATTAGACGGATTAAAAGAATTTTTTAAAATTCATTGACAAAATAGCTGTTTACTTTATATAATATGCAGGTCTGTATGTTGAAAAATTCAACTTTCATTCAGGAGGTGTCTATATACAATGAAACGTACTTACCAACCAAAGAAACGTAAGCACAGCAAAGTTCACGGTTTCCGCGCACGTATGAGCACGAAAAACGGTCGCAAAGTTCTTGCTGCTCGTCGTCGTAAAGGAAGAAAAGTTTTATCAGCATAAAATAAGTCCACTGAGCCACATCAGTGGTCTTTTTTTTCTTTATTTTTTGAAGCCGATAAGGATCAAAAGTATAATTTAGTAGCAGGTGAAAGTAATGAAAAAACGCCAACGAGTGAAAAAGAATGAGGATTTTCAAAAGGTGTTTAAAAAGGGTAAATCTTTCGCGAATCGACAGTTTGTCGTTTATTTTTTCCCAAAAGAGGGACAAACAGAATTTCGTGTAGGTTTATCAGTTAGTAAAAAACTTGGTAATGCGGTAACACGCAACCAAATTAAACGTTATATTCGACAAAGTATTCATGAATTAAAAGATGAACTAAAACCGAATATGGACTATGTTATTATCGCCAGACATCCGGCGGCCACTATGGATTTTCATGAAGTGAAACAAAGTTTGCAGCATGTACTACGAATTGCTAGAGTATTGAAGAAATCGTAATACATACGGCAACCAAAGTGGCGATAAAGTACACTTATAAAAGATTCCACGATAACTTATGTAAATTTAGTAAACACTTTACTGCATGAGCCTATAATAATTGGCATATTTAGTAGAGTGAAAGCTAATTTGCATGATAAAATAACTGATAACTTTATTCAGTCATAATTATAAAATTGAATAAAGACAACGCATATAGATTTAAGAAAAGTGAATAGTAATTGTAGGGGGAAGACGGTTGAAGAAACAACTTTGGGTGATTTTGTCGCTAGTATCAGTAGCATTACTACTATCTGGATGTACAGAATTTAATGAACCAATATCCAAAGAAAGCCAAGGCTTCTGGAATGAATTCATTGTTTGGCCGCTAGTATCAGCAATTAAATATTTTGCTGATGTACTTGGTACGTATGCATGGGGGATTATTGCGGTAACAATTATTATTCGTTTAGCAATTCTTCCATTGATGATTAAACAAACGAAGAGCTCTAAAAAAATGCAAGAAATTCAGCCGAAATTGAAGGAATTGCAGAAGAAGTATGCTTCTAAGGATGCACAAACACAGAAACAATATCAGCAAGAAATGATGAAGCTGATGAGTGAGTCCGGTGTAAACCCAGTTGCTGGATGTTTACCAGTAGTCATTCAAATGCCAATTTTAATTGGTTTCTATCATGCGATTAGTCGAATGAATGCTACACCTGCTTTTGATTTAGGAAATTTCTTTATCTTCCCATTAGCAGAATCTGCGCCTGCTTTGGCAATAATTGCTGGTATCATGCAATTTTTCGTTTTACGTACGGGTCCAGCAATGGATAACCCTCAAATGAAAATAATGATGTATATTATGCCATTCATGATTATCGGTTTTGGTATGGCGTTACCAGCTGCATTATCACTATATTGGGTAATCGGGAATATTATCTCGATTCTTCAAAACCTGTATATTTATAAACCTTGGCAAAAAAATAAAACACAACCTGCTCAAAATGGAGGGGCTAAAAAGTGAAACAACTTACGCAAATAGGCGCAACAACACAAGAAGCGATCTCATTGGCGTTACAGAAACTTGGCAAAACCCGTGAACAAGTAGATGTTGAAGTTTTACAAAAAGGCAAAAAAGGATTTTTAGGTTTTGGAGCACGTTCTGCAGAAGTGCGTGTGACTGTAAAGGAAGTACAAGTTCGTCCAACTACAGAAACAGAAATAGTAGCTGAGCAAGGCGATATGGCTACTGAGCAATTGAACGAACAAAAGGTAGTGGATGACGTTGAAAAATTAAGTTCACAAGTTTCAGAACAACCAATGGATATTGAAGCTATTCAACAAGTAGTTAAAGAAGAGAGAAAAGAGGAAGAAGATCACTCTATAAATCCAATTGAAGAAGCAAAAGCTTACCTAGTTAGTATAGCTAAGCAATTGGACATTCAAGATCTTGAAATTGAAACAAAGCGCGAAGGTAAATATGTGATGTTTCAATTGAATAGTGAGAAGGCAGCGCTGCTTATAGGGAAACGCGGTCAAACGTTAAATTCCTTACAGCAATTAACACAACTTGTATTAAATAAAACGGCTAAACAGTTCCTAATGGTTAAATTAGACGTTGAAAACTACCGAGAACGTCGCCAAGTAGCTTTAGAGCAACTGGCGGATCGTATGGCTGATAAGGCACTTCGTTTAAATCAACGTGTGGCATTTGAGCCGATGCAATCATACGAAAGAAAAATTATTCATAATCAATTAGCGAATCGCCTTGATATTGAAACATATTCAGAAGGAACAGAACCGAATCGCTATTTAGTTATTGAACCAGTAAAGAACGCCTAGGCTCTCTTTACGAAAAGGCATACAGACATATGCTATAAAAAAACGGTCATTTTATCTATGATAAAGTGGCCGTTTTTTACTGTCTTATAAGCCAGTGATTATGTGTAACAATACAACAAGTCGGAATATGTCGGATATTGCAAGTTTCAAAGCGGAATTGATGAGGGATTAAAAATTTCAGCTTATCCACAATTGGAAGTTATCCTTACTTTAGATTTTATCGAAAATATGTTAGTCTAAGATGTTAGAAAGTGTTGATCGGTTTTAATTATCCACATGTGGATAACGTTGAGGAGGTAATAAAATGGAGTTCGATACAATTGCTGCGATATCCACACCTATGGGTGAAGGTGCTATTGCTATAGTTCGCTTAAGTGGAGATGAAGCAGTAGCCATTGCAGATAAAATATTTAAATCGCCTGGTGGGAAAAGTTTAACGCAGCAGGCTTCACATACAATTCATTATGGGCATTTAGTAGATTCTAAAACAAATGAGGTAGTAGAAGAAGTCATGCTATCGTTAATGCGAGGACCGAAAACGTTCACGCGTGAGGATGTAATAGAGATCAATTGTCACGGAGGACTTGTGTCAGTTAATCGAGTATTAAAATTAGTATTAACGAATGGTGCAAGACTTGCAGAGCCAGGTGAATTTACAAAACGTGCATTTTTAAATGGACGTATTGATTTATCGCAGGCTGAAGCGGTGATGGATTTAATTCGAGCGAAGACAGATCGTGCGATGAATGTAGCACTTGGTCAAATGGATGGGAAATTATCTCGACTCATAGGTGATTTACGCCAAGCATTGCTAGAGACATTAGCGCAAGTAGAGGTTAATATAGATTATCCAGAGTATGATGATGTAGAAGAAATGACAGTGCCCGTATTGCTTGAAAAATGTACATGGGTGCGTAATGAAATTATTAAACTTTTACAAACTTCGTCTCAGGGAAAAATTTTACGTGAAGGCTTATCGACTGTTATTTTAGGACGACCGAACGTAGGGAAATCTTCACTTTTAAATAGTTTAGTGCAAGAAAATAAAGCGATTGTGACAGATATAGCAGGTACAACTCGTGATATTATAGAAGAGTACGTAAATGTACGTGGCGTACCTCTTCGTTTAGTCGATACGGCCGGCATTCGTGAAACAGAAGATATTGTAGAGCGAATTGGAGTTGAACGTTCTCGTGAGGCGTTACAAAGCGCTGATTTAATTTTATTCGTATTAAACTATGCGGATGAATTAACGATTGAGGATGAGCGTCTTTTCGAAACAATTGAGGCGATGGATTATATCGTCATTGTCAATAAAACAGATTTACCGCAAAAAATCGATTTAGACCGTGTAAAAGAATTAGCAGGTGGTCATCGTATTGTGACAACGTCTCTTTTACAAGAAGAAGGAATAACAGAATTAGAGGAAGCAATTGCAGCATTATTCTTCGAGGGTCAAATTGAAGCGGGCGATTTAACATATGTATCAAATGCACGTCATATTGCATTACTCCACCAAGCGCAAGCGACCGTAGAGGACGCATTAGCTGGAGCACAGGCTGGAGTACCGGTTGATATGGTGCAAATAGATGTAACAAGAACTTGGGAAATACTTGGTGAAATTATAGGGGATACGGTGCAAGAAAGCCTAATAAATCAGCTGTTTTCACAGTTCTGTTTAGGAAAATAATTCTACTAGAGAAGGGAAGATACGAGCATGCCAACACAATATGAGGCAGGCACGTTTGATGTGATTGTTATTGGAGCAGGTCATGCAGGCGCAGAAGCTGCTTATGCTGCTGCTAAAATGGGCGCTAACACGCTCATGTTAACAATCAACTTAGATATGATTGCATTTATGCCATGCAACCCATCCATTGGTGGCCCTGCAAAAGGGATTGTCGTACGTGAAATTGACGCACTAGGTGGAGTCATGGGGAAAGTTATTGATAAAACGCATATACAAATGCGTATGTTAAATACAGGGAAAGGTCCAGCTGTACGTGCTTTACGTGCCCAAGCGGACAAAGTATTATATCAACACGAAATGAAACGCGTGTTAGAAGAAAACGAAAACTTAACTATTCACCAAGCTATGGTGGAAGAGCTTATTATAGAAGAAGGCGAAGTAAAAGGTGTTATTACACAAATTGGTGCTATTTATCGTGCCAACGCAGTAATAGTTACAACAGGTACATTCCTACGTGGTGAAATTATTATTGGTGACATGAAATATTCAAGTGGGCCAAACAACCAACAGCCTTCAATTCGCTTAGCCGATAATTTAAAAGAATTAGGTTTTGACCTTGTACGCTTTAAAACAGGTACACCGCCTCGTGTAAATAGCCGTACAATTGATTATTCAAAAACAGAAATACAACCAGGTGATGATGTCCCACGTGCATTTAGTTTTGAAACAACTGAATTCATTATGGATCAACTTCCTTGTTGGTTAACATATACAAGCCCTCAAACACATGAAATTATTGAGGCTAATTTACATCTTTCACCAATGTACTCAGGTATGATTAAAGGAACTGGCCCGCGCTATTGTCCTTCAATCGAAGATAAAGTAGTGCGATTTAATGATAAGCCGCGCCACCAAATCTTTTTAGAGCCAGAAGGACGCAATACACGAGAAGTCTATGTACAAGGTTTATCAACAAGCTTACCTGAGCATGTACAACAGCGTTTGCTAAAATCAATTCCAGGTTTAGAACAAGCTGAAATGATGCGTGCAGGCTATGCTATTGAATACGATGCCATTGTTCCAACGCAATTATGGCCAACTTTAGAAACAAAACGCATTAAAGGTTTATATACAGCAGGCCAAATTAACGGAACATCGGGCTATGAAGAAGCTGCTGCTCAAGGCTTAATGGCAGGGATGAATGCTGCTGCCAACGTCCTTGGGAAAGAAGAACTGATTTTAAGCCGTTCAGAAGCTTATATTGGTGTCTTAATCGATGATTTAGTAACGAAAGGTACGAATGAGCCTTATCGTCTCCTAACATCTCGTGCTGAGTATCGTTTACTACTACGTCATGATAATGCAGATTTACGCTTAGTAGAACATGGTTATAAAATGGGGATGTTATCAGCGCAACGTTACGACAAGTTCATGGAGAAAAAAACGTTAATTGAAAATGAAATTGCACGGCTTCGTGAAGTCATTATTAAACCGAATGAAGCAACGCAATCTGCCATTCGCTCTGTAGGTGGTAGTGAACTGAAAGATGGAATCCGTGGAGCAGATTTATTAAAACGTACGGAAATGCACTATGATTTAGTCTCTTCATTAATACCAACTGATATTGAATTAACGGATGAAATAAAAGAGCAAATCGAAATTCAGCTAAAATATGAAGGTTATATTGAAAAGGCATTGCAACAAGTTGAAAAGCTTCATAGAATGGAAAATAAAAAAATTCCAGAAAACATTGATTATGACGCCATTTCAGGTCTTGCAACAGAAGCACGACAAAAATTAAAACAAGTAACGCCACTTTCTATTGCACAGGCGTCTCGAATTTCTGGTGTAAACCCTGCAGACATTTCGATTTTACTTGTTTATATCGAACAAGGAAAAATCGCGCGTGTAAGTGGCGAATAATAGAGGAACAGCAAAGTGAATAAGAGGCGGGCATACCATTGTGCCCGCTTCCTATTTTTAGGCTATATTATGCCTCAAGGTTGATTGCTTCCTACTAGGCATGACAATCAGCAATAGACTATACTGAGCCAATTTTTAAAAGGAGACCTTACATGAACGAACAACAATTTATTGAGGCATTGAAGGACAAGGGCATCGAGCTTTCTGAAAAGCAAATTGCACAGTTCAAAAAGTATTTCGAACTGCTTGTCGAGTGGAATGAAAAGATGAACCTAACTGCTATCACAGATTTTGAAGGGGTCTATTTAAAACATTTCTATGATTCAATTAGTGCCTCGTTTTATTTTGATTTTACAAAGGTAACAACAGTTTGTGATGTAGGAGCAGGAGCTGGTTTCCCAAGTATTCCAATTAAAATCTGCTTCCCCCATTTACAAGTAACAATTGTAGACTCTTTAAATAAACGAATTACATTTTTAAATCATTTAAGTGATGAATTACAGTTAGACCATATGCATTTTGTTCATGCACGCGCAGAGGAATTCGGTCAAAATGTAAAATATCGTGAGCAATTTGATGTTGTGACAGCCCGTGCAGTAGCTCGCTTGTCTGTACTATCAGAATTATGTGTGCCATTGGCAAAACAGGGTGGTTATTTTGTTGCTTTAAAGGCTTCGGCAGGCCCTGAAGAATTAAAAGATGCAAAAAAAGCATTGAGCACTTTAGGTGTTTCACTAAAAGAAGAATATTCTTTCTCTTTACCTGTTGAAGAAAGTGAACGTACTTTATATGTTTTTGATAAAATAAAAGGAACACCAAAAAAATACCCGCGTAAACCTGGTGTACCAAATAAAACACCTATTCAATAATTAGTGTTTCATGTGAAACTTCTCAAACTGGAAAAATATTTTCTCTAGTTTGAGCATACATACTAGTTATGGATGGTTCACGCAAATGACATCTATGAACTATATACATTTTAGGAAATATAATAAATAATAATAGAATGAGACAGAGCAAGATAGTTACTTAAAGGTGGTGCCAATTGGATGAAAAGTCCTTTTTCACGTTTTTTTGGAGGCGGAAATAAAGCAGAGCCTATTGTGGAAAATGAAGTAGAACAAGCAGAGGCGGTTCGTGCAACAGAAGAGGTTATTAAGCTTCCAATCGATCAAATTGTACCAAACCGTTTTCAGCCACGTACTATTTTTGATGACGAAAAAATTGAAGAATTATCAAGAACCATTCATACTCATGGTGTAATTCAACCAATTGTTGTACGTAGCACAGCAAACAATCAATATGAAATCATTGCTGGTGAGCGTCGTTACCGAGCAATGAAAAAGCTACAATGGACGGAAGTTCCTGCGATTGTACGAAATTTAACGGATAAGGAAACCGCATCAATTGCATTAATTGAAAACCTTCAGCGTGAAGAGTTAACGGCTATTGAAGAAGCGGTTGCCTACCAAAAATTATTAGAGCTTCATGAACTAACACAAGAAGCACTGGCTCAGCGTTTAGGAAAAGGACAATCCACGGTAGCCAATAAATTACGTCTATTAAAGCTTCCTGAAGAAGTACAGCAAGCTATTTTAAAGCGTCAAATTTCCGAAAGACATGCACGTGCACTAATTGCAATTAAAGACCAACCTTTGCAATTAGAAATTTTGCAAGGAGCCATTGAAAATGATTGGAATGTGCGTCAACTAGAAGAGCACATTCATAAATTGCTACATCCTGAAGTGGTGGATCAAGAAGAAGATATTCCTAAAAAGGTGAAGCCGAAAAGGAAAGCGATAAGTAAAGATGTCCGTATCGCCTTGAATACGATTAAGCAATCACTATCAATGGTGACGAAAAGTGGAATAACGGTTAAAACAGAGGAAGAAGATACGGAAGAATATTATCAAATTACAGTGAAAATACCTAAAAAGAAGAAATCTTAAAGAATATTTAATTATACTAAAAAAGTAATTTGTGCTGTATTATATCTTCTGTACAGAGGAGGATCTTAGAATTATTTCTAAGATGCCTCCTTTTTTGTATATATTCTTAATATTTTATACAACTCTATTCGTTTTTTTTGATAGAATGATAATTAAGATAGCGGTATTGAACAATGATTTTACAAATGGATTTGTCAAAGCAAACTTTGATAGATGAAAGCAGGTGCTTTTAAATGGGTAGAATTATAGCAATCGCCAATCAAAAGGGTGGCGTAGGTAAAACAACGACATCGGTCAATTTGAGCGCTTGTCTGGCATACTTGGGGAAAAAAGTGCTATTAATCGATACAGATCCACAGGGCAATACAACAAGTGGACTTGGCATTAATAAAGGTGAAATACAAAGTTGTATTTATGATGTCCTAATCGATGATGAAAATGTTGAAAATGTCGTTCAACAAACAAATGTAGAAAATTTATCAATCGTTCCTGCAACCATTTCACTAGCGGGAGCAGAGATTGAATTAGTTTCAACTATTTCTCGGGAAGTACGTTTAAAGCACGCACTTCAAGATGTGAAAGAAGACTACGACTATATTATTATTGATTGTCCACCGTCACTAGGGCTTTTAACGATTAATGCTTTAACTGCGTCAGACGCGTTGATTATTCCTGTGCAATGCGAATATTATGCATTAGAGGGTTTAAGCCAATTATTGTCCACTGTACGTTTAGTGCAGAAGCATTTAAATCAACAGCTTTATATTGATGGTGTATTATTGACAATGCTTGATGCAAGAACCAATTTAGGTTTGCAAGTAATTGATGAAGTAAAAAAATATTTTCAAGATAAAGTATATAAAACAATCATTCCTCGTAATGTGCGATTAAGTGAGGCTCCGAGTCATGGACAGCCTATTATCATTTATGATGCAAAATCAAGAGGAGCTGAAGTTTATTTAGAGATGGCGAGGGAAGTGATTAAAAATGGCTAAAGGTTTAGGAAAAGGTATCGGTGCTCTATTTCCAGGAGAATCGTTAGAACAAAGCGGACAAGTAGAAGATATACAACTACAGCTAATAGTCGCAAATCCATTTCAGCCTCGTAAAATATTTGATGAAGAAGCATTGCAAGAATTAGCAGATTCAATTCAAGAGCATGGTATTTTACAGCCGATTGCTGTACGAAAAAAGGCACGAAAATACGAAATAGTAGCGGGCGAACGTCGTTTTAGAGCAGCACAAATTGCTGGGTTAGACATAATACCAGCGATTGTTAAAGAGCTAACTGACACACAAATGATGGAACTTGCAATATTAGAAAACCTTCAGCGTGAAGATTTAACGGTTATTGAAGAGGCAGAAGCGTATCAAAGTTTAATGGAAAACTTACACTTAACACAAGAAGAACTATCCAAGCGATTAGGTAAGAGTAGACCACACATTGCCAATCACGTTCGATTATTAGCTTTGCCAGAAGATGTTCGTGCATTAATGAATGACGGTACATTATCAATGGGGCAAGGCCGTGCATTACTAGGATTGAAAAATAAAAGAAGAATTTCAGAAATTGCACTCAAGATTATAAAACAAGGTTTAAACGTGCGCCAAGTTGAAATTTTAGTGCAAAATTTAAATGAAGAAGTTTCACGTGAAACATCGCAGCCGAAGAAGAAGGATATTTTTGTTGTAGCGAAGGAATCTCAGTTGAGAGATTATTTTGGTACAAATGTCCAAATTAAAAAAGCAAATAATAAAGGTAAAATTGAAATCGAATTTTACTCAGAAGATGACTTAGAACGCATTTTGGAAATATTAAACATTCAAGAAGATGATTAAGGGACCATCAATGTAAATTAGAGCGCCGACATACTAGGCGCTCTCTATTTTTTAGAGAGAAAGAAGGCCTTTTTGTGGTAATTTTAGGAGCATTAATTAATGCACTACTAATAGTAGTAGGCGCATTGGTGGGGCGCATTTTCAAAAATATTCCTGAGTCGATGAAAGCTTCTGTATTATCGATTATTGGCTTATCTGTCGCACTATTAGGAATAAAAATGGGCTTCGAGAGTAATAATTTTATTATTTTAGTGGTAAGTTTAGTAGTAGGAACTGTAATAGGAGAATGGTTAGATTTAGATAAGCAAATGAATCGACTTGGTCAGTGGGTTGAATCGCTTTTTAGTAAAAGGCGTAATAGCGACAATCAAATTAATATCGCAGAAGGCTTTGTAACTGCTTCATTAATATTTGTTGTTGGATCAATGGCGATAATAGGTGCACTCGATAGCGGTCTTCGTCATGACCATAACGTCCTCATAACAAAAGGTATTATTGATGGATTTACATCTATTATTTTAGCGTCTACTTTAGGTATTGGCGTACTATTATCAGCCGTTCCAGTATTTGTTTATCAAAGTATTATTGCAATTTTTGCAGGTGTTATCAGTGCGTATATCCCAGATGATGCACTACAGATGTTCATTACAGAAATGACTTCTGTAGGGGGTGTTATGATTTTAGCAATAGGTTTAAATATTGCTGGCTTAACAAAGATCAAGGCTGCCAACTTGTTGCCGGGTATCGTCGTTGTCGGTATTATGGTTGCTATCATCTATCCTTTTCAGTGAGTAACGATGTGCAGCAAGCAGTAAAGCTCTAGAAAGCTTTTCAGCCATTGCGTAAGATATGTGCAACCTAGTATTTTGTAAAACAAGCATTTCCATAAAGCCTCCAATATTGACTATTCCTTTAACGGAAATGTCACCGATTGGGGGCAATTCTTTTTTTACAGCTTTCCCAGGCAATATTGGTCCATCCTGCACGGCAATATGACCAACATTTTGTTCACTACCTAGACATGCATCAATCGCAATGATAAATGGTTTCGTAGTATGATGGTGTAACTGTTGTATTGTAGTATCTAAGTTGAGGGCATGCAATGGATCTTCCAAAGTTCCTACAACTTCATATGGAAAGCTAACAGACTTTTTCAAAAAGCTACCTGTTAATGGACCGAGTGTATCGCCAGTACAACGATCACTTCCGATACAGCAAAAAACAAGACGTTCATGATGGAAAGGGATATACTCTAAAAATAATGTACTCAATTGCCACACGGCATTTTTACTTTCATGATGAAGAGAATAGGGTAGTACTAAATTAGGTATAGTATTCATAAAAAAACTCACTTTCATTTTTATTTGTTGGAAGTGCTCAATTTTTATGCAGTATACGCAAATTTTTAACAAGTTATTCAAGAGGTGGTAACAATGGATTTTAACGCTAGGTTGATACAGAAGAAATGGGATATACTGACGTCCGAAAAATTTTGGGACAATGTAATTGAGGCAACATTTGAGATTACAGTTATCCTTATTGCATCGTGGTTAGCGGTGCGATTAGGTAAAAAATTTATTAAAAAAGCATTTTTAATAAGAATGCGCTCACCATTAAATCACTCAGAGCGTCGCCAACGAACAATTTCGAGATTATTACAAAGTGTTATTTCGTATGTAGTCTATTTTTCAGCCATTATAGCTATCCTTTCTTCGCTAAACATTAAAGTCGCTGGTTTACTTGCAGGAGCAGGAATTGTCGGTTTAGCTATCGGTTTTGGTGCACAAAGTTTAGTGAAGGATGTCATTACAGGGTTCTTTATTATTTTTGAAGACCAATTCGGTGTAGGGGATTATATTAAAATAAACGCAGCAGAAGGAACGGTTGTAGAAATAGGATTACGTACAACAAAAATTAAAGGTTCTACTGGTGAGCAATTTATTATTCCAAACGGCGCTATTGGAGAAGTGATTAATTACTCTATCAATAACTCGAAAATTTTTATAGATTTACAAATGACTACAGATGCAGACTTTGAAAAAGCGGAAGCGCTTATTAAACTGTATTTAGATTCGCTTCCAAAAATTCATAAAGAGCTTGTAGCAGCACCTATCTTTTTAGGTGTGCAAAATGTAAAAGGGACCGAAGTAACCATTCGTATTGCCGCAGAGACATTACCACAGCAACAATATGGCGTGGCACGAACAATTCGTCGTGATGTAACAAAACTGTTTGAGGAACATAATATTCCTATGGCGTATCCTAATATGATGTTATATGGTGGAAATGGAAAAGAAGATGGGAGTAGTGAATAATATGGAAGCGAAAAAGTTTGAACTAAATGATATTGTCGAAATGAAAAAACAGCATCCTTGTGGCACAAATGAGTGGAAAATTATTCGTATGGGTGCGGATGTGCGCATTAAATGTGAAGGGTGTCAGCACAGTGTGATGATTCCACGTCGAGAATTTGAGAAAAAAATGAAAAAGGTCCTTAAGCATGCAAGTGAAGCCTAGCTTTTTGCGTATTAGACTTTTTATGGGTGAATCAATATAATAGATAGGGTTATACAGAAATCTCTAACTTGCTTCACAAGTCCTCAAAGGGTTGAATAGCAACTATGCACTTAAATTCATTGAGCATTCTAACCTCAGTTGAATCAAATTCAATACCCCTGCGAATGTCACAGATTTTCAATAAAGATTTTCGAGCAGATTTGCAAAGAAATCTGGATGCAATTACGCGGGGACGTAATTGATTGTGTGTGGTTTACTTCAATCTTACCGATTTATGGACGGAACATGGACTAAGAGCGTCACATCGGCTAAGAAGAAGTAAAGAACGAATGTTGGACTGAACAGTACTGCTTAGACGGCTTACGCAGACATGCTGTTTGAAGTAAGAATTTTAGCACCCTATAATACAGGATAAAAACAACAAAATTGAACTGATCATAGAAAGGTTGTGTCCATTTATGGCATTAACAGCTGGAATCGTTGGTTTACCTAACGTTGGTAAATCAACACTATTTAACGCAATTACAAAAGCGGGCGCTTTGGCTGCAAACTATCCATTCGCAACAATCGATCCTAACGTAGGTATCGTAGAAGTACCAGATGCACGTTTAGATAAACTTACAGAATTAGTAGTACCGAAAAAGACAGTTCCAACAGCATTTGAATTTACGGATATTGCTGGTATCGTAAAAGGCGCTTCTAAAGGAGAAGGGCTAGGAAACAAATTCCTTGCTCATATCCGTGAAGTTGATGCAATTTGTCAAGTAGTACGTTGTTTTGTAGACGAAAATATTACACACGTATCTGGCGCAGTAGATCCAATTGATGATATTGAAGTTATTAATTTAGAGCTTGCACTAGCTGATTTAGAATCAGTTGATAAACGTATACAACGCGTGAGCAAAATGGCTAAGCAAAAAGATAAAGAAGCGATGGTTGAAGAACCAATTCTTCTTAAAATCAAAGCTGAATTAGAAAATGGTCGCCCTGCTCGTGCAGCAGAGCTTTCAGAAGACGAGTTAAAAGTCATTAAAGGTCTTCACCTATTAACTATTAAACCAATGCTATACGTTGCAAATGTTTCAGAGGACGAAGTTGCAGATGCTGATAATAATGAATATGTTCAAAAGGTACGTGAATATGCAGCGGCTGAAGGTGCTCAAGTAATTACAATTTGTGCAAAAATCGAAGAAGAAATATCTGAGCTTGATGATGAAGAAAAAGCCATGTTCCTAGAGGAATTAGGCATTAAAGAATCAGGACTAGATCAACTAATCCGTACTTCTTATGATTTACTAGGGCTTGCTACTTACTTCACTGCTGGAGTACAAGAAGTACGTGCATGGACATTCCGTAAAGGCATGAAAGCACCACAATGCGCAGGTGTCATTCATACTGACTTTGAGCGTGGCTTTATTCGTGCAGAAACTGTCGCTTTCGATGATTTAGTAGAGGCAGGCTCTCAAGCTGCTGCTAAAGAAGCAGGTAAAGTGCGTCTTGAAGGTAAAGAATATATTGTCCAAGACGGCGATATCATGTTATTCCGCTTTAACGTCTAAATAAAATACAAACCGCTGCCATAGATGAGATGTTAGTTACATCGTTAACGAGTGCTTTCTGTCGTACAATGTACATTTGTCTTTCCTGTGGGATTCTATGCGATTTTACTAAAAGTTATACAAACAAAGTAGGCTTCTCCTAGCGTAGTATTTGGACGTTTGGAAAAGCCTATTTTCGGTTATATAATATCAGAATTTTCAATTTCCACAGGGGGATATTATGAACATATTAGAAATAAAAGAACGTGCTTTAGAAATCGAACAGTTAGGAAAGTTGCCACAAGATATATTAGAGGTTATTTACGAGCAACAATTGTTTAAATTGTTTATAGCAAAGGATTTAGGTGGCAAAGATTTAGATTTATTAGAAGGGATAAAAGTGTTTCAGCGTATGTCTGCTATTGATGGCAACTTTGGATGGCTTGTGACCATTGGAACAGGTGGTAATCTATTTATTCCTACGTTAAATCAAGAAATAGGAGAAAAGATTTTTTCACCAAGTGATGCTGTAATAGCGGGAAGTGGCTATCCTAACGGCACGGCCGTAAAAAAGGATGGTGGCTATACTGTAACAGGGCAATGGAAGTTTTGTAGTGGTGCTGACTATGCAACAACCTTTACAATGAATTGCTTTATTAAAGAAGATGGTATTATGACAGATAAAATCATTAGTTGTGCGGTAAGTCGTGAGCAAGTGGAAATCCTAAATGACTGGCAAGCGATGGGTTTAAAGGCTACAGCAAGCCATACAATTCGTGTTCATGATGTATGGATACCGTTCGATAAAACATTCCAATTAGGCATTAGTAAAAATAGATATCATAATGTAGTCCATAGTTTTCCGTTTGCTACTTTTGCAGAAGCTTCTTTTTTAAGTGTCTGTCTCGGAATTACAGAGAATTTTTTAGATGAAGCTTTTTCCCTAATGGAGCAAAAAAATAAGAAATCCTCTTATAGTGAACGTATTGGCGCACTGCAATTTTTATTTATGCAGCAAAAAAAGCGTTTTTTACAAGTTGAAGAACAATTTTACGCTATGCTAACAGACTATTGGCAAAAACATAAACTTGGGGTTGAATTGACAGAGCAAGAATTACAACAATTTACGCAAATGAGCAAGGAAAGTGCAGCTGTATGTGTGGATATTGCAAATAATATCATTCGTAGTCTTGGAATGGACGCTATTATTGAAACAGCCACTATTAATCGAATTTGGAGAAATTTATGTACAGCTGCACAACATGGATTTTTAACACCATAAGGATAGAAGATTCGTTTACTTTTGAGATAGTTTCTTTTTCTGTGGAGAATAAACATAGAGCTTTGGTAACTGAGGATCGTCTTGTACAAGGGCGTTTTTTGGATATTTGCGTAATGCCTTATACATGGCGAAATCTCCTACTGCTCCCGCTATTAAAAAGGCGCCAGCAAGTAATAAAACAGTACTGTTAAAATAAAAGCCAGCAATCGTTGGTATAATTCCAGTTGTCCAAAATGGTAATAGCAACGCTTTTTTCATTGCGTGATTAGGGAGTAGCTGGTCAGTCGTTGCATAGGCAATACCAAGCTCTAAATTAACACCGTACTTTAACGATTTGTAGGGCACACCTCCGAAAATCATAAAGCCTATTAAATGAAAAGCTTCATGTAGGACGATAAGCACAATATAAAGTATGACAAAAAGGACAAATCCGCTTAACATACTCCATAACGAAAATTGAAAATCTTTTAGGCAAATATATTGTATGGCAATAAATAATATAGAGAGGCCACTAGTGATAACGGCACTATCCATCATTAGTTTTTTTATATCTAATTCAATTACATTAGGTTCTTGATCTGGTAGCATAGAAATAGCCCTCCTTTATAAAATTAATAATTGTCTTTATTATATCGAATGAATTATTTGATTGCGACTTGAAAGACAGATGCCAATGTGTTACAATTCATTGATGTGAGTAATATTTATTGCTTACTCCTTGCTCCCTGTAAACAGGAGAGCCTGAGTCCATAAGGAGGTGTAAACAGATGAGAAAATACGAATTAATGTACATTGTACGTCCAAACATTGAAGACGAAGCGAAGAAAGCTTTAGTTGAACGTTTCAACGAAATCTTAACTTCTAACGGTGCTGAAGTCATCGAAGCAAAAGAGTGGGGCAAACGCCGCTTAGCTTACGAGATTCAAGACTTCCGCGAAGGTTACTACCAAATCGTAAAAGTAAACGCTCCTTCAGAAGCAATCAACGAATACACACGTCTTGCTAACATCAGCGAAGATATCATTCGTCACATTGCGGTACGCGAAGAAGCAAAATAATTATAACAAAATGCTGAAAAGGAGGTTGCATTCTGATGATAAATCGTGTCGTATTAGTTGGAAGACTAACAAAAGACCCTGAGCTGCGCTACACACCGAATGGTATTGCGTCTACTCGGTTTACAGTAGCTGTAAATCGTACATTTTCAAACCAGCAAGGTGAAAAAGAAGCAGATTTCATTAGCTGCGTTGCTTGGCGTAAACAGGCTGAAAACTTAGCGAACTTCATGAAAAAAGGAAGTTTGATTGGAGTAGAAGGTCGTATCCAAACAGGTAGCTTTGAAGGACAAGATGGTAAGCGTGTATATACAACTGATGTTGTGGCAGATAGCGTACAGTTTTTAGAGCCTCGTAGTGGTGGAGGTGCTCCTGCATCAAACCAATACGGTGGACAATCTTACGCAAACAGCCAACCGTCATATGGCGGTGGTCAACCACAGCAACAGTATGGTGGCGCGATGCCTCAGCAAGGTTCATTTGGCGGCGGTAATTCTTATCAGCAAAATCAACCACCAATGAATCAGCCGAACTATACACGAGTAGATGAAGATCCATTTGCTAACAGTAAGGGACCAATTGAAGTATCTGAAGACGATCTTCCATTCTAATCTTCAATCTACAAAAACTATAAACTTATAAGGAGGAGACATCACTATGGCACCACGTCGCGGAGGCCGCAAACGCCGTAAAGTTTGCTATTTTACATCTAACAACATTACACATATCGACTATAAAGATGTGGATTTACTTAAAAAATTCATCTCTGAGCGCGGTAAAATCTTACCACGTCGCGTAACTGGCACTAGCGCTAAGTACCAACGTAAATTAACTTCAGCTATCAAAGTTTCTCGTATTATGGGATTACTTCCATTCGTATCTGAAGACAAATAAGATTGCTAAGCACAACAAGGTTTAATACTTTGTTGTGCTTTTTTATTTTGTTTGAAAATAGAGGTTACAATTCGA
Source organism: Lysinibacillus sp. NPDC093712 (assembly GCF_050280025.1). Taxonomy (NCBI): domain Bacteria; kingdom Bacillati; phylum Bacillota; class Bacilli; order Caryophanales; family Bacillaceae; genus Lysinibacillus; species Lysinibacillus sp. NPDC093712. Next base: position 195,016 of record NZ_JBNNUU010000005.1, on the reverse strand, counting down.
GAAGCGGTAGCGGATTTACATAAATGCTTGAACAAAAATCTTAGTGTAAAACTATTGAATTTTTTAATTTTGAATATTGACAAATAAATAAATGTCGATTTATTATAATGTTGAAAATTATCAAATTTATTTTGTAAATCAAGGGGTGTTTAAATTGAAAACTACAAAATGGATGTTGGTAGGTGCACTTACATTAAGTTTAAGCGGCACAATTTTATCTTCAGCAAATGCAGTAATACTAGATGACCCAACGATTTATGGCGGTTGGAGTGAAGATACGGGCTATTTTACTTTACGACAAGATAGTGATATTTCTTCATTTGCTACTGGTAACCCGATACATAGCGCAACGAAAGATTATACTAGAAGAGGTTCAGCAGTTTATGAGCGGGTCATTGCAAACACGACTTGGCCAGGTGTATACCATTATTCGAGAGCTCGTTACGAATCGGCTATTTCGGGTCGTGCAGAAGCAGATAGCGGCCGTGTATGGGGTTTCGGTACAACACAAGCAATTAGCGGTTGGCACCCTGGCGACTTAGGCTGGGTTGCGAAAACGTACTATGGAAAATAACATATATGAAGAGATAATCAATTGATTATCTCTTTCTTGCAATAAAGGTATAACGTGATGAAAAAATATTTAGTATCCAGCAAATTTGTGCTACTAACTTCACTATTGTTTGCTAGCGCCGCTGCCTTGCTTTATAGTATGGACTCTGTTAGCTATACCAATATGATTAACAATGGCTATATCAATAAAAATGCTGTTGAATTCATTATCAATACTGAAGACTCTTCTCTAGATATCGACTTAGAAGAGCCCTATTTGTTAATGCAATATAAACTAGACGATCCGAAATTAAAATATATCTATATTAACAAATTGGTAAAGTTGCCACCTATAAACTATAACAAACAACCACTAGCAACAGACTATATCATTACAGGTACCGTTTTTCCAGAAGGTTCACTTTCAAAAAATTTGAAAAGCCTCATTATTGGCCAATTTGACACACCTGGCTCTTATTTGAATAGGGAGGCTTGGTATATATCAGAGTCTCAACAAATCAACTTGCAAAATGGAACAAAGTTTATTCTCAATGTGGAAAGTGGAAATCCACATAAATTGATGCAAAAAATGTTTCCTAATACGAGTTATCAGCTACTTGAAACTGAGGATAGAGGAACTGCCATATTGAAGTCAAATGTTCTTTTAAAAGGGTTCTTACTAATTTCTTTACTGTTTGTCATTATTGCTCAAGCTGTTACAGTCCATTATTCAATTCAAAGGAAAAAATCAATTGTTCAAATATTGTATTTAGCAGGCGGGAAATGGCAAATCATATTTGTTAAAGTTTTTAAATCAGAATTAATGGCGCTATTCGTGATAATGTTATTGGAATCTATATTATTAATAGCGGTTAACCACTTCACTCCGATTTGGGGGAATCATTGGTACTACGTATCGGTTTTCTATATGTTCATAACATTTATAGGATATTTTTTCGCCTGTCTACTTGTAACAAAGTCCTTGATTAAAAAAGGAGTAAGATCGTTTTGAATACAACTAGACTTTTATTGAAAAATAAAAAATTGTTTACGTTGTTAACTGTGCTACTTTCATTTATATTTTCTCTCGTTTTATTTGTTCTGTTAGTAAATATAAATATTTCCAAAATAGAAATACGTTCAGCAAGTAAATTTCATAACTACAACATCTATCAGATTTCGGATGATTTAATAGGTGAAAGAGAAATTGAATTTTTCAAAGATGTAAAAAACTACGATATACTCAATGATTTTAATAATGGGGTATTTAAAAATAGTAAAGTGGTCTTTTATAATGCCGTATCGCAGCCAATAGGCCTAAAACAATACCCCCCTGATGAGAAGTTCTCCGCCTATTATGAAAGTGGCTTTAATAATATATACGAGCACGAAGGTGCGTTTTATCAAATCACTAAATCGATGCAAGTGACTAAATCTGTATTTGATTATAATATCGTTGAACTGATGGAAGGACAGCCATTTGAGGATTCCGCTTATGTCTATGTAGCAGGAAGAAAGGAAATACCTGTAATTCTCGGCTCTGAATATCGTCCATACTATAAGTTGCATGACCAATTAGAGATTCATTATTATTTTGAAAAATTTATTGGGCGAGTAGTAGGCTTTGCAAAGGAAAATTCATTTATTTTCACTAATAATGAACCGCAGCAAGTACTCAATCGTTATATTTTATTACCTTCCATGTCGCTTTCTGAACAGCCTTCTGAATTGTTACGAAAAACGGAGGTAGATGAAGTATTCTTTAGGGCACTTCTTTTAAGTAAAATGGGTGGTTATTTAATGACCAACTTAAACGCGCTTGAAGTAAGAAAGGAAATTGGAAAGATAGAAAAAGCGACGAATTTTACTGATTATCAAATTATTGGCGCGAATTCGCTATCAGTTGATCTCTTATATAAAATGATTGATACCAATCAAACACTTATTTTTACAATATCGGGCGTTGTATTTATTTTTATTTTGTGTGCTTTCTATTTGTTCGTGAAAAGCTTTATAAAAAGACAATTCGATACGTATTTAGTGTTCATTATGAGTGGTGTTACAAATCATAAAATCAAAAAAAATATCCAACTTGAATTTTCAATCCTCAATGGCATGAGTATAGGATTAGCATTGTTGTGCACCGTTCTATTTATGCAAGACATTTCGATTACATCTATTTTAATAATTGCCGGGTTCATAGTTTGGTTGTTATTCAATGTCGTTGTTTACATGTTAGTGAATAACTTATTAGCAACAACGAATGTCATTGAAAAGTTAAAGGGTGATTAAAATTATAAACTTTATCTCATTAGTTAACATAGTAAAAGCGTATAAAGAAAAAACGGTATTAAACAACATTCATTTAGAAGTTGCCGACAATCAATTCATCTCAATAAAAGGACCAAGTGGTGTCGGTAAAAGCACACTTCTAAATATATTGGCTGGACTTGAAAAAGCAGATAGTGGTATGTATGTTATGGATAGTATAGAAATGCATGAGCAAAATCTTAACGAACTTTCGAATATAAGAGGCAGTCAAATCGGATACATTTCACAATATAATCCAATGATTCGTAACTTGACAGTTCGGGAAAATATAGTAGCACCATTATTATTAGGTAAATATGATAAAAAGCAAACCATGGCGTATAGCGATGAGCTGAGTGCCTATTTAAAAATTAATCATTTACTTAATAAGAAAATTGAAAAGTTATCTGGCGGAGAAAGACAACGGGTAGGGGTCATCCGAGCATTAATTAAAAAGCCTAAATTGTTAATAGCAGATGAGCCTACTGGATCATTGGATGACGATACGACGATGTTAGTGTTAAACCTTTTTAAAAGGCTATGTGAAAATGAAACGACTATCATCATGGCTACTCATAGTCACTTAAGCTCTCAGTTTGCTGATAAAGAGTATGTTATGAGTTCAGAGGGTATTTTTTTAATTTCCCAAACTGTGCCGCGAGTATAATGAGTTCGGTAGTGAACCGGACTCATTTTTAATTTTGCCTTTATCTATGTTCTTTTTACTGTTCAAAACCGTAATATATGATACGATTTATCTTTTTTTATTAAGAAACTTTACGTTTGACATCAATTTATCATAAAGCATACAGACGTTCTTAGCGTTTTTTGTTCAATAAGGTGAAAAAATGGTACAATAAAGTTTAGTAAGTTTGACTGACAAAAAGGAAGGTTTTCAATGCCGAATAATCAAACAAAGGCGCTTGTACAAGGCTCGATGATGGTTGCAATTTTTACAATCTTAATGATTGCTTCAGCGTATGTACCAATCATTTCTATGGTAGCCTTATTATTTACTCCATTACCGATTGCTTGGTATAGCGCAAGTTACAAGCGTTCTTCATCAATACTCGTTGCAGTTGTTGGCTGTATTTTAACAGTTTTAACGAGTGGACTATTTATGCTGCCATTTGCCTTTATTATGGCGTTGCTTGGAGTAGTCATAGGTAATGGGATTCAATTGAAGAAGAGCAAACTTTATTTACTCATGTCATCAGGTATCGCGGTACTTTTATCGTCAGCACTTGTGTATTTAGCATATGTGCAATTAGCGGGAATTAACGTGATTGAAATGAGTTTAGATCTTGCTCGGGACAGTTATGAGCAATCCAATGAGCTTGCTAAAAGTGTAACGGGTCAAGTTGCAATTCAACCTGAACAAATGGAGGTTCTACTTAAAACTATTGAGCTAACAATACCTTCGACAGTAACAATCTTAGCATTTTCAATAGCTTTTATTGTCATTACACTGAATTTACCAATTTTAAGACGATTAGGTTTAAATGTTCCTAAATTCTCACCGTTTGAAAATATGCGATTACCACGCTCTGTGTTATGGTACTACATGATTATATTGTGTATTAATCTATTTATACGTCCAGAAGCAGGCTCTATGCTAGATGTTATCGTATTAAATGTGTCTTATATATTGTGGCTTTTATTAATCCTTCAAGGGATATCATTTATACATTATTTCATTACGGCTAAAGCAATGCCGAGTGTTGTAAAATGGATAGCTACCATTTTAGCCATTCCACTAGCATCATTCATTATTTTACTCGGTATTATCGATTTAGGTTTCGACGTGCGTTCACTTGTGAAAGGGAAGACTAAGGAATAAGGGGCTGATGTAATGGGGACTTTTAGAAAACGACCGATCCGCTATCCGCTTTTTGTTCTTTCCATTTTTGGCATTGTGACGTTCATGCTTCTATGTATATGGAATATTGGGATTGGTATTGGCTATGGATTAGGTTTTGCTATATTAATGGCCTATACATGGAAAATTGAAAAAGCTACTTTTGAAGAGACTGAAAAGCATATTGAATCCATCTCCTTCCGTATGAAAAAGGTTGGAGAAGAGGCATTACTAGAAATGCCAATTGGGATTTTGTTGGTGAATGAGGAATATGAAATAGAATGGTCCAATCCATATATGCAAAATATTTTAGACAATGAGGCATTAGTGGGTGAGGGAATTGTTAATATATCCGACGACATCTATGTACTGATGAAGACCGAGGAGACAAAAGAAGCTACGATTACGCTTCGTGATCGGAAATATCGTGTCTTTTACAAAGAAGAAGAGCGGTTACTATATTTCTTCGATATTACTGAACAAATCGCTATTGAAAAGCAATATTTTGCAGATCGTACAGTCATTGCAATTTTATTTGTTGATAACTATGATGAAATTACGCAAGCAATGGACGATCAGCCGCGTAGCTTAACAAATACGATGGTAACATCTATTGTCAACGAATGGGCAGCGGAGCATGGTATTTTTGTAAAACGAATTTCATCGGACCGTTTTTTAGCGGTTTTAAATGAGTCCATTTTAACGGAACTAGAAAAGAAGAAATTTGCTATTTTAGATACAATCCGTGAAAAGACAGCACAAAAAAATCTTTCCTTAACGCTTAGTATTGGCGTTGGAGCAGGCTCTTCTTCATTAGTGGAACTTGGTGAGTTGGCCCAATCAAGCTTAGACCTTGTATTAGGTCGAGGTGGGGATCAGGTAGCCATCAAGCAGCCTACTGGAAAGCTTAAATTTTACGGTGGTAAAACCAACCCTGTAGAAAAACGTACTCGTGTAAGAGCGCGTGTTATCTCACATGCATTACGTGACTTAATACAAGACAGTGACCAAGTATTTGTAATGGGACATAAAAACCCTGATATGGACTCTATAGGGGCATCTGTCGGGGTCCGCAAAATGGCACAAATGAATGATGTAAAGGGCTATGTAGTTATTAATTTTGATGAATTAAACGGTAGCGTAACACGTTTAATGCATGAAATTGAAAGTAAATCCGACTTCTATGAGCATTTCTTAACGCCAGAAGAAGTTGCAGCGAAAATGACTGAAAAATCCTTACTGATTATTGTGGATACACATAAGCCTAATTTAGTAATCGATCCATACTTATTAAAGCTTGCGGAAAAGGTAGTAGTTATCGACCATCACCGTCGTAGCGAAGACTTTATTGAAAATCCGACACTCGTTTATATGGAGCCGTATGCTTCGTCCACAGCAGAGCTTGTAACTGAATTGCTAGAGTATCAACCAAAGCGAGCAAAAATTAATATGATAGAGGCGACAGCATTATTAGCGGGAATAATTGTTGATACAAAAAGTTTTACACTTCGTACAGGTGCACGTACTTTTGAGGCTGCATCCTATTTACGAACAAATGGTGCCGATACAGTATTAGTGCAGCGGTTATTAAAGGAAGACATCATTACGTATATCGAACGTTCAAGAATTGTGCAAACGGTAAAATTCGTGAAGCCTGGCATAGCAGTAGCTGTAGGTGAAGAATCGAAAATTTATGATTCCGTATTAATCGCACAAACGGCTGATATTTTACTTACGATGAAAGACGTTAACGCATCCTTCGTCATTGCGCATCGTGCTGACGGTAAAATCGGTATTAGTGCAAGGTCGCTAGGGGAAATAAATGTACAGCTTATCATGGAAAGGCTTGGCGGTGGCGGGCATTTAACTAATGCAGCTTGCCAAATAGAAGCACTTTCCATTGATGAAGTAAAAAAATATTTAGAAGAGGCCATATTTGAGGTTCTCGAAGGGAGTTCTGAATTATGAAAGTAGTATTTTTAAAAGATGTTAAAGGTAAAGGGAAAAAAGGGGAAATAAAAAATGTAGCAGATGGCTATGCACAAAACTTCCTAATTAAAAACGGCTATGCTGCAGAAGCGAATGCCCAAGCAATGAGTCAATTAGAAGGTCAAAAGAAATTAGAACAAAAAAATGCAGCAGCAGAATTAGCAGAAGCAAAAGCTTTAAAAGAAAAGCTAGAAGCATTAACAGTGGAGCTAAAAGCAAAATCAGGTGATGGTGGTCGCCTATTTGGTTCAGTTTCTACAAAACAAATTGCTGAAGCACTTCAAAAAGTACATGGCATTAAAATAGATAAACGTAAAATGACTTTACCTGAAGGAATCCGTGCACTAGGCTTTACAAATGTACCTGTAAAACTACATCACGAGGTATCAGCAACATTAAAAGTACAAGTAACGGAAGAATAAGGGGCGACTATCCATGAACGAACCGATGATAGACCGCGTTCCACCGCATAACCGGGAAGCGGAGCAATCGGTTATCGGTGCGATTTTTCTAGAACCACAGGCACTCATCACGGCATCAGAAATATTGCTAGCCGATGATTTTTACCAAAACGCACATAAGAAGATTTTTGAAACGATGCTGCGTTTAAGTGATCAAGGAAAAGCGATAGATGTTGTAACAGTTACTGAGGAATTATCAGCAAAAAAAGAGATTGAGGATGTTGGCGGGCTATCGTATTTACTAGAGCTCGCCAATGCTGTCCCTACGGCAGCAAACGTTGCTCACTATGCGAAAATCGTTGAGGAAAAAGCGCTCTTACGTCGTTTAATCCGTGTAGCTACAAAAATTGTAGAAGATGGCTACACACGTGAGGATGAGGTAGAGGCATTACTTGGCGAGGCAGAGAAGAAAATGATGGAGGTCGCCAACCGCAAAAATGCTGGCGACTTTAAACATGTAAAAGACGTTTTAGTAGAGACATTCGATAATATTGAACAGCTTCAATCACGTAAAGGTGATGTAACGGGTATTCCAACAGGATTCCGTGATTTAGACCATATTACAGCTGGCTTCCAACGCAATGACTTAATTATAGTCGCGGCACGACCTTCTGTAGGGAAAACAGCTTTTGCGCTAAATGTTGCACAGAGTGTTGCTGTACAAGCACGTGAAAATGTTGCCATCTTCTCATTAGAGATGGGTGCAGAGCAACTAATTATGCGTATGCTATGTGCGGAAGGAAATATTGATGCACAAGTTTTACGTACAGGTGCTTTAACAACCGAAGATTGGGGTAAACTAACGATGGCAATGGGAAGTTTATCGAATTCGGGTATTTTTATTGATGACACACCAGGTGTACGTATCAATGAAATTCGAGCAAAGTGTAGACGTTTAGCACAAGAGCATGGACTTGGAATGATTCTAATTGATTACTTACAGCTAATTCAAGGTAGTGGTAAGCCCGGTGAAAACCGTCAACAGGAAGTATCAGAAATCTCACGTTCGTTAAAACAATTAGCGCGTGAGCTAAAGGTACCTGTTATTGCATTATCACAGCTTTCACGTGGCGTGGAACAACGTCAGGATAAGCGACCAATGATGAGTGACTTACGTGAATCAGGAAGTATTGAGCAGGATGCCGATATTGTTGCCTTCTTATATCGTGATGATTATTACGATAAAGAGTCCGAGAGTAAAAATATGATTGAAATTATAATTGCTAAACAACGTAACGGTCCAACTGGAACAGTTACACTTGCTTTTAAAAAGGAATTCAATAAATTTATAAACGTGGATTGGTCACAAATGCCACCACCACCACCACGCGATTAGTAATATTTATCTAAAATAGAGATAATATTCATACCATTCCGTCATTAAACACGAACGTTAAATCATAGTAATTGATTTTATGTTCGTGTTTTTAACTGTTTTTTGTTGACGAGTCGTTTCTATCATTGTTACAATAATTTACGGCTTGATTAATGAGATACAATACGTATCTAACGGAGGTGCTGATTATGACATCAGTTGTAGTTGTAGGAACACAGTGGGGAGACGAAGGAAAAGGTAAAATTACAGATTTTCTTTCACAAAAGGCAGATGCAATCGCTCGCTTTGCAGGTGGCGATAATGCAGGACATACCATTAAAATTGATGGTGAAACATATAAACTTCATTTAATCCCATCAGGTATTTTCTACAAAGAAAAAACTTCTGTAATGGGAAATGGGATGGTTATTAATCCGAAGTCGCTTGTAACAGAGCTAAAAGGACTTCAAGAGCGAGGCATTAATACGGATAATCTTCGTATTTCAAATCGTGCCCATGTCATTTTGCCATATCATATTAAACAAGATATCGCAGATGAAGAAAGCCGTGGCGATAATAAAATCGGTACAACATGTAAAGGAATTGGTCCTTGCTATCAAGATAAAGTGGCACGTATCGGTATTCGCATGGCTGATTTATTAGATAAAGAAGTATTTGAAGAAAAACTACGTCATAATTTAGCAATTAAAAATAAATTGTTTGAGAAGTTTTATGAAGTTGAAGGTGTAACATTCGAAGAAATTTTCGAAGAATTTTATGGTTATGGACAAGAAATCGCAAAATATGTTGCCGATACTTCAAAAATTTTAAATGATGTATTAGATGAGGGTGGCAAAGTATTATTTGAAGGCGCACAAGGTATTTTACTTGATGTCGATCAAGGGACATATCCATTTGTTACTTCTTCAAACCCTGTTGCTGGCGGTGTAGCAATTGGTGCAGGTATTGGCCCATCTAAAGTATCAAGTGTTATTGGCGTATGTAAAGCCTATACTTCACGTGTAGGAGATGGCCCGTTCCCAACTGAATTATTTGATGATGTTGGTCAACAAATTCGTGAAGTTGGTCGCGAATACGGTACAACGACTGGACGCCCTCGTCGTGTAGGTTGGTTTGATACGGTTGTAGTTCGCCATTCACGTCGTGTTAGTGGTATTACACATCTATCTCTTAATTCAATTGATGTTTTATCTGGCTTAGAGACAGTGAAAATCTGTACAGCTTATAAATATAAAGATGAAACAATTACGGAGTACCCAGCGAATCTTCATATAATTGAACAATGTGAACCTATCTATGAAGAGCTTCCAGGCTGGTCAGAAGATATTACAGGCTGCCGTACATTAGAAGAGCTACCAGAGAACGCACGCCGTTACGTTGAACGTGTAAGTGAATTAACTGGCATTCAAATTGCTACTTTCTCTGTCGGCCCTGGTCGTGAACAAACAAATGTGTTAGTAGATATTTGGGAAGTATAAAAAAGAGGCAGGTACAAATTTTAAAAGAGGGACAAAGGTGTTCGTAATTCCCCACAATTTAAAATGTATGAAACCTTAGTTATACTTGCTATTGTAATAAATGAAAAATTAGAAGAGAGCACTAGTTGATGGTAGCGGAGGCGGTGACTCCTGCGGGAACAGCACAATACGTAAGACGTAACAGACGGCGCGACAGCGACGGTTGCGGCTTACGATGTGCCCGCGGAAAGCAACCGCCGTAGCGAACATCAACGGCAAAGCAAAAAGGTGTTAGATTGATTGTAATCAATCTAACACCTTTTTCTCTTTTGTCCGAGCTACTCTTTTTTAGTGAATGTCCTTCTTCTTGAAACGACCACCTTTTACTTCTGCAATATTCCCTATTGCAAGGAATGCATGGTCGTCAATTTCAGCGACAATCGATTTTAATTTTGATTCTTCTAATCGCGTAATGACTGTAAAAATAACTTTTTTGTCGTTCCCAGTATAGGCCCCTTCACCATGTAGAAAAGTAACCCCACGACCAAGCCGATCCATAATTGTTTGCCCAATTTCATCAATTTCATCGCTAATAATATAAACAGATTTTGATTCTTCCATCCCTTGTATCACAATATCTATCATTTTGTAGGCAATATAATAGGCCATGATAGAGTACATTGCCTGCTCCCACGTAAAAACAAAACCTGCAATTGTAAAAATAAGAAGGTTAAAGAACATAATAATTTCTCCGACCGAGAAGGGGGATTTTCGGTTAAATAAAATGGCTAAAATTTCAGTACCGTCTAAAGAACCACCATAACGTATAACGATACCAACACCAATGCCCAAAATAATACCACCAAATACTGTGGCGAGTAATGTGTCTGTTGTAAATGGCTGAAGATTATGTAAGAAGATTGTTGTTCCAGAGAGCACTGTAATGCCGAGCCCTGTAGAAAGTGCAAATGTTTTACCTATCTGTTTATATCCTAAAAAGATAAAAGGTAAGTTTAAAACGAAGATGAATATACCTAGGGGTAAGCTTAATAAATGTGAGGCGATAATGGAAACACCAACGATGCCACCATCCATAATATGGTTGGGTACTAAAAATAGCTCAAGTCCTACTGCCATAATGATAGCACCTATTGCAACCATAATCGTTCTGGTGGTAATTTTCCGCAATGTATTCTTTTTTTGTTGTTTTGCTTTCGCTACCTTCAATGAGGTCTGTGAATCACTCAATTCAATCGCTCCAATCAACTAGTCTCTTACTCTATTTTATCGAAATATTTAAAAACTAAAAAGTAATAAGTTCTAAATCTGTTTTGAAATAAAAAAATAAGGATAATATTTCTTAATTTTTTAAAAAAAGAGGAGTTGGAATTAGTGCTGTAAATGATAGGAATTATGTAACAATTAGTAGAGAAATAATACATTTTCATTACAAAAAGGATAAATTATTCAAACAACATTTTCTTTATGGTACATTATAGTGGTGCAAAATTCTTTGTGGGTAATTAAACCTATGTTAGGTTAAAGTTGGAAGGGGCTTTATTGAATGAGTTCGTCTTGGAATAAAAAAGAAGGAAGCAATCGATTCACCTACAATTTTTCTTCTTTTAAAAAAGTATCAATTATTGCAGTTTTAATGGCAAGTTTCGCAATAAACGTGGGCTTTACAAAAGAAAATAATCATAAAGAAGCATTAAATAAAATCTATCATGTCTATGTAGATAATGAATATATGGGTGCTGTATCTGATGACAAAGCTGTTCATGAAATTATTGTTTCAAAAGAACAACAAGCAAGTAATCAGTACAAAGACTTATTAATTGATGCTAACTTAGCGGTGAAAATAATACCAGAGCAAGTATTTAGTAATGAAACAAAGGACGCAGAAACTTTAGCGAAGCTTGAGCAATCATTAGTAGCTCAATCGCCTGCCTTTGCATTATTAGTAGATAATAAGCCAATCGCCTATTTAAAAGATGCGGATGCCTACGAAGAAACAATTCGTATGTTAAAGCTACAATATGTTTCACAACAAGAGTTAGACTCGCTTGCTAACCAGCAATCTATAAATAATTTACCAGCTTTACAGTCTGGTGAATCACGCCTTTTAAATATTACGTTTAAACAAGGCATTTCTGGGGTAACACAAAAGGTAGCTCCAGATGCTGTTGTATCACCTGAAGAGGCAGTCAAGTATTTAATGACAGGCTCCCTTAAGCAAGAGGAATATCAAATTCAATCAGGTGATGTATTAGGAGCAGTTGCTAAAAAACATGACTTAACAACGGCTGAATTAATTGCATTAAATCCTGGTCTTACCGTTGATACAGTATTACAAATTGGACAAGCATTAAATGTTACAGTTGCAAAACCATTTGTAGCGATAGAAGTAAAACAAGAAAAGAAAATTACAGATACAATTCCATTTAAAAAAATAACTGAAGAAGATCCTACGATGTACAAAGGTGAAACAGTTGTAAAACAGCAAGGTGTTAATGGTAAAAAAGAAACTTCTTACTTAATCACTGCTGAAAATGGAACAAGAACGTCAAAAGTAGCTTTAGAAGAAAAAGTACTACAACAGCCAGTAGATCAAATTGAAGTTGTAGGAACAAAAGTTATCTCGTCTCGTGGAACGGGAGAGTTTTCTTGGCCAACAGTAGGGGGCTATATTTCAAGTGGAATGGGGCAACGTTGGGGTGCCAACCATCGTGGGATTGATATTGCTCGTCCTAGTAACTACAATATACTAGCTTCAGATAATGGTGTAGTTGTAGCAGCTGGTGTTTCTGGTAGCTATGGTAATCGCATTGTTATTAATCATAAAAATGGCTATACGACGCTTTATGGACATTTATCTTCTATAAAAGTTAGCGTTGGACAAGTAGTTGAAAAAGGTTCGGTTATTGGGATTATGGGTTCTACAGGAAATTCAACAGGTACACATTTACACTTTGAAGTTGAGAAAAATGGAGAGCTTGTCAATCCATTATCATATGTAGGTCAGTAATTAAATTGCTTCTGCAAACATCCTTTACTTCTATAAGTAGAGGATGCCAGAGATGCATTGAATTCAGAAGGGATTCAACCCCAAGCTGTATCAAGTTAAAGGCCCTAGCGGATGTCACAGATTTTTATGAGGAGCTTTTTAAGTAGCTCAAATCTGGATACAAATACGCTGAGGCGTAATTGATCTTTTGTAAATGGCAGTCCAAATAGTGGGCTGCCTTTTTGTATAGTAAGCATAAAAGTTAAGTTATTTCCCGAGAAATAATTGTCGAAATAGGGAAACTGGACATGAATAATGCATGGAAGCTAAAAGCATGTTAGAGTTAAGAGTAGTAACTTTACAAATACACATTGTTTAGAATAGATGAATAGCGAAAGGGAGAGAATGTATGAGCAAAACAATTTTAGTTGTTGACGATGAGAAACCAATCGCAGATATTTTACAGTTTAATTTAATTAAAGAGGGCTACAAAGTAATTTGTGCTTATGATGGAGATGAAGCATTAGAAAAGGTTGAGGAAGAGCAACCAGATTTAATGCTATTAGATATAATGCTACCAAAAAGAGATGGTATGGAAGTTTGTAGAGAAATTCGAAAAAAATATGATTTCCCTATTATTATGCTAACAGCTAAAGGTTCAGAGATTGATAAGGTGTTAGGCTTAGAAATGGGCGCAGATGATTATGTAACGAAGCCATTTAGTACGCGTGAACTTATTGCACGTGTAAAGGCTAATATGCGCCGCCTTCAAGTAGTGGCTCCTGCAGCTGAGGAAGAAGAAGAAGCATCAAATGAAATTGTAGTAGGATCTCTTGTTATTCAGCCTGACGCTTATCAGGTGATGAAGCGTGATGAAGCAATTGAGCTGACACATCGTGAGTTTGAATTGCTACATTATTTAGGTAAACATATTGGTCAAGTGATGACTCGTGAGCATCTTTTACAAACAGTATGGGGCTACGATTATTTCGGTGACGTACGTACAGTCGATGTAACGATTCGTCGACTTCGTGAAAAAATAGAGGATAATCCAAGTCACCCAGCGTGGATTGTCACTCGACGTGGCGTAGGGTATTATTTACGAAATCCTGAACAGGAGTAAAGGAAATGCAGAAAGTAAGCTTCTTTAAATCAATTCATGTCAAGCTTGTACTAATTTATATTTTGTTGATCTTGTTAGCATTACAAATTATAGGCATATATTTCGCAAAGCAATTAGAGGAAAATTTGAAAAGTAATTTTCAAGAGTCTATTTTTCAACGTGTAGATTTGATGCAATATAGCATTCGTGAAGAAATTTTGAAAGAACGCGATGAAAGTATGCCTTCAATTGAGGAAAGTCTGAAATCCATCGTAAAGGAATTTTCAACAGGATTGAAGGATGTCTCGACAGGTGATATTTTAGAAATTCGCGTAATTGATAATAGACAGCGTATACTTGCAACTTCAGAAGAAGATAATCAAAGTTTAATTGGACAGCGTTCAAATACAGACCTTGTCCGTCGAGCAATATCAGCAGAAACATTATTTGATATTATAAAACTCGATAATAAAACAAGAAATCGAGTATGGGTGTTAGCAACGCCAATCCGTGATGGGGCTGGCCCTGATGATGAAATTATCGGGGTACTTTATATTGAAGCAAATATTGAATCTGTATTTGAACAGATGAATGATATTAACCGTATTTTCCTAGGTGGTACTGCTGTATCGTTAGTGGTCACTATTTTCTTAGGCATTTTAGTAGCACGTACTATTACGCAACCTATTGCTGATATGCGTAAACAAGCACAAGCAATGGCAAAAGGGAACTTTTCACGCAAAGTACGGGTTTATGGAACAGATGAGATTGGGCAGCTGGCCACAACCTTTAACCATCTAACCAATCGATTGCAAGAGTCTCAATCGACTACAGAGGCGGAACGGCGTAAACTCGATTCCGTTCTTAGTAATATGACCGATGGCGTAATTGCAACTGATCGCAAAGGACGTATTATCCTTATTAATGATCCAGCGTTAGAGTTATTGCATATTTCAAGAGATATTACGTTAGGACGTCCCATCGCATCCGTTTTGGGAATCGATCAGGAATACAGTTTCGAGGATTTAATCCATATGAATGATGCAATCAACTTGGATTTTAGCACAACAGAGGCGCCGTATATTTTACGTGCTAATTTTTCGGTCATTCAAAAAGAAACAGGGTTTATTAATGGTTTAATTACGGTCCTTCATGATATTACGGAGCAAGAAAAGATTGAAATGGAGCGTAGAGAATTTGTATCGAATGTATCACATGAGCTTCGTACACCATTAACAACGATGCATAGCTATTTGGAGGCATTAATGGATGGTGCATGGAAAGATGACAATATTGCACCAACATTTTTAAACGTTACCCAAACGGAGACCGAGCGTATGATTCGTTTAGTGAATGACCTACTTCAATTATCACGAATGGATAGTAGTAATTATAAATTGAATAAGGATATTGTGTTATTTAATTCATTCTTTAATCGAATTATCGATCGCTTTGAAATGTCTAAATCAGAAAATGTAACATTTAAACGATTACTTCCGGAGACATCGTATTACGTTGAGATTGATACGGATAAGGTGACGCAAGTAATTGATAATGTTATTTCGAATGCCATTAAATATTCTCCAGATGGCGGTAATGTACGTTTTGGTTTTACTGTACAAGGAAATATGCTCAAGGTAATGATTTCAGATGATGGAATGGGTATTCCAAAAGAAAATGTAGGTCGTATTTTTGATCGTTTTTATCGAGTTGATCGCGCGAGAGCACGTTCTATGGGTGGTACAGGCCTTGGATTAGCCATTGCACGGGAAATGATTGAAGCGCATGGTGGGAAGATTTGGGCTAAGAGTGAAGAGGGATATGGTACAACAGTCTTCTTTACACTACCATTTGAATTAGATGATTTTGATGAGGCAGGTGAGTGGGGATGAAATATATAGAACCGGTAAAATCCATTGTTTTATTTCTACTCGTCATGCTAAGTGTTGTGCTAACCTTCATTATTTGGACATATACCCCAGATTACAAAGTAATTGAGCAAACAGAAGGTAAAGAAATTTTAATTGGAACACAAAAGAAAGTGGAAGATGTTATTAAGCCGTATAAAGCCATTTATAGCAGTGACGATAAATTTACAGGTACAGTATCAAATAGCGCAATGAAAGATATGATGAATGCCTTCGATGGCTGGAACATTCTTGACCTAGTTCGAGTAAATAATAATATTTCACCAACCTATATTAATGAGATGATACGTGCTAATAATCGTATGACTGTATTCTTTGCTGGAGAAATTCCTTTCTCAGAGCTTAACTCAATTTTTAACTTTGATGAAAAAGAGTTACCAGAGACAACGTTCAATCGTATTATTATAGATTGGACGAATTACACAAATAAAGAAGTACAGATGTATTTCGTGAGTAGCTCTAACAAATCATTATTACGCTCACATGTAAGTATTACAAATGCCAATCAATTTGCCAAAGATATTATTGAACCGTCAAAACTGCACAGTGCGTATAAAGAAGTAGAGCGTGATGGCTATACTTCACTTTACGTTGCCAGCGATAAAATTGAATCTGTAAAATATACGTATTATATGAATGAACTATCACCAGCACTATTCAAAAATGTTTTATTCTCAGAGCCAAACGTCGTCCAGCGTAATGTTGAAAGTGCGACATTCGAAAAATATACAGATGGATTGTCTCTTATGACGGTCGATACTAGATTTAAATCATTAATTTATGTATATCCAGCCGCAGAAAGTAGTGAACGAGTAGAGCCATCAAAGCTCTTCAAGGATAGTTTTGAGTTTATCAATGAGCATGGTGGCTTCACAGCGGATTACCGATATGTATCAAGCAATCCGAGTAAAAATCAAATAGATTATCAGCTTTATTTACAAGGGTTCCCTGTCTATAGTGATCAAGCAACAACTCGTATTTCAACGGTATGGGGAGATAACCGCATTTTCCGTTATAAACGTCCTTATTTTTCTTTAGACATTTCGGAAAAAGAGATTAAAGAATTGCCATCTGGGGCGGAAATAGTTGAAAAAATCCATAAGCTAAACAATATTGTATTATCAGATATCGATGAAATTGCCGTTGGGTATTATTTAACACAAGATGAAAATCTAAAATTATTTACTTTAGAACCGAGCTGGTTTATTATCCGTAATGGTTCATGGATTTTACTGACACCTGAAATGCTAGGGGGTGTAAAAAATGGATTGGAATAGAACAAAATCCATTTTTATTGTCGTCTTTTTAATATTAAATATTTTCCTATACTCATTGTATGTGAACCGTTACAATGAGGCGCAAAGTGTTGAGGTAGCAGGTGAGAAAACGATTGATGCTCGTTTAAAAGAGGATAATATAACGTATGGTGTACTTCCGAATAGCGTTGAATCAGCTACGTATATTTCAGGCAAAGTCCATACTTTTACGGCTGCTGATTTTACCGATCCAAATCATCAAGCAAATATTACCGATCCAAAAGAGGCGCGGGTAATTTTACTAAGTCCTGTAAAATTGAGAAATGTCAATGATGATGCAAGCTTCACAGAGTTTGTGCAGGCAAATATTAAAGAAGGTGGTTCCTACGGATTATGGAAGGTCAACCGTGATGAACGTGTAGCTATCTTCTTTCAAAAAACAAATAATCGAATGCTCTATTACAATAAGAGTGGCCTGTTAAAAATACAGTGGAATGTGGACAATGAAGTAACCATTTATGAGCAAACGATGCTTGATAATATTGAGGAAGTAGAGCAACAAGAAAGTGCGCTTCCGCCGATTCAGGTTATTCAGGCGTTATATGCAAAGGGGCTTTTAAAGCCAGATTCACGTATTGAGCATATGCAGCTGGGCTATTCAACACTTGTTTATTTGACGCAGACACAAGTATTATTGCCAACATGGGAAGTACGAGTAAAATTATCAGACGGTGAAATTGAAGAGTATTTTGTCGATGCTGTGGAAGGTAAGATTATTGAAATACAAGAGGAAAAGCAAGAGGTTGAAGAAGAAGACTGGGGAGTTTGATCATGCGATTTAGTGTTTTAGCAAGTGGCAGTACAGGCAATTCGATTTATGTAGAGAACGATAATCATGCATTTATTGTCGATGCTGGCTTTAGTGGAAAAAAGATGGAGCAGCTCTTTGCAAAAATTGACCGCAATATGAAACAGCTAAGTGGCATTTTAGTTACTCACGAACATAGTGATCATATTAAAGGAATTGGCGTATTAGCACGTAAATATAATGTACCGATATATGCAAATGCAAAAACGTGGCAGGCAATGGATGGACTCGTAGGGGATATTCCTGTAGAGCAACGTTTTGAGTTTGAAATGGAGACGGTGAAGCATTTTGGCACACTAGCAATTGAATCCTTTGCCGTTTCCCACGATGCAGCAGATCCGATGTTTTATACATTTCATGAGAATGGTCGTAAACTTGTGATTATTACCGATACAGGCTATGTTAGCGACCGTATGAAGGGTATTATTCGCGGTGCAGATTCCTTTGTGTTCGAAAGTAATCATGATGTCAATATGCTACAAATGGGACGTTATCCTTGGTCCATAAAGCGTCGTATTTTGAGTGATGTAGGACATGTATCAAATGAAGATGCAGCTATTGCGATGAGCGAGGTTGTGTTTGAAAAGCCAACTAATATTTACTTATCACATTTAAGTAAAGATAATAATATGAAAGAGCTTGCGCGCATGAGCGTTTCACAAACGTTGCAATCTTGTGGGATTATTGCAGGTGAGTATGTTCGTTTATTAGATACGGATGCTGAGGAGCCGACAAAGCTAGTAACGGTTTAAAAATAGGACAAGAGTGATTATCGACTTGGCATAAAGGCTATGAGAGATCTTGCCTGTTTATCTGCATAATAAATAGAGTCTATATAGTTAAAAAAATAAGCTGTTCAATTGCATTTTATTATTAATGCATTGAACAGCTATTTTTTATACCCATTTTATTTATTTTTCATGTAATTTTAATGTTTGAATCGTATGATAAAGGCAAGAATTAATAGATAGAGCAGTCGCACGAAAGGATGAGGAACATGAGTTATTTTAATGAAGATGATAAAAACAGTGATTTTCTAAATAATGATGAAATCCAGAAATCACCTCTACAAGAGAGACTTGAACGTGAGGAAAAAGAAATGCAAGAGAAGCGTTCGAAAAAGAAAGGTGGAGGCAACGGAAGTGGTGGCGGTAAAGGGGGCTATTTCTTTAGTGGCTTAGTTGGTGTAATCATCGGTGCTTTACTCGTTTGGCTAATGCTTCCTGGACTTGTCAATCAAATGCCGGGGACAACAACAAGTAGTACTGGCAAAAATGATACAACCATCAACCAAGTAGCTACAGAAGTAAAGACCGACGTTATAAGTGCGGTTGATAAAGCATCAGGTGCTGTCGTAGGGATTACCAATATTCAAGAAGTCGCAAGCGGCGGTTTTTGGAATCAGCAAACGACACAAGATACAGAAACAGGAAGTGGCTCAGGTGTTATTTATAAGATAGAGGGCGATAAAGCCTTTATCGTAACAAATAACCACGTAATTGAAGGGGCAAAACAATTAGAAGTAACAATGCAAGATGGCTCAAAAGAAGAGGCACAATTAGTCGGTAGCGATGTATGGACAGACTTAGCAGTTATTTCAATCAGTTCGAAAAATGTTAAAACAGTTGCGACATTTGGTAACTCAGATGTACTAAAACAAGGCGAAACAGTCATTGCTATCGGCAATCCACTAGGATTAGAATTTTATGGCTCTGTTACAACAGGGGTTGTTTCAGGTAAAGATCGTTCTGTACCAGTTGATTTAAATGGCGACAAAGTAGCAGATTGGCAACAAGAAGTATTACAAACAGATGCAGCTATTAACCCTGGTAATAGTGGTGGTGCACTAGTGAACCTAGCTGGTGAATTAGTAGGCATTAACTCCATGAAAATTGCTGAATCATCTGTTGAAGGTTTAGGCTTCTCGATTCCAATTAACTCAGCAATACCAATTATTGAGGAACTAGAACGCAACGGAGAAATGAAACGTCCAACAATGGGTATTACATTAGTTGATTTAACAGACGTACCAGCATTCTATCAACAGCAAACATTAAAACTGCCTAAAGACATCACAACAGGCGTTGTCATTACAGATGTTATGGGCAACTCACCAGCTTCAAAAGCGGGCGTGCAACAATACGATATTATTGTTGAAATGGATGGAGAAAAAATCGAAACATCAATTGATTTACGTAAACACTTGTATAACGACAAAAAAATCGGAGATCAATTAACAATGAAAGTTTATCGCCAAGGTAAATTAGTTGAAGTAACATTAACATTAACAAATAGCGATTCATTGTAATGACAGTATCGGTAGTAGATGTATAATCTACTACCGATTTTTTTAAATAAATCAGGATAAAAAGTTCCCTAACGATAAGATATGGTTAGGAAATAACTTAAATACAGGTGTGGATAACTAGAAATTTGTGAATAACAACTTTACACAGCAAGTAGCGGCACAAAGCCTTCCTTCCCTACTCGCGATTCCTTTGTTACAATAGGTTGTGGATAACATAGACCGAATTGTGAATAAGTTTGTGGAAATTTCGGAAAATAAGGAGAGACTATAAAATGGAAAAATACAGCTGTGAAAAGCATATAGATCACGCTTTAGACATGTTCGTCGCGGAGCAAAAAGTATTCCCAATAATGGATAAAGTAGAAGAGGCGAAAAAGTTATCCACAAAATGTAGTTACTGTGAACAGCGAGCAGAATATATTGTATCAAGTAAATAACTTTACACAATATATAGAAAACGCTTGTGGATATGTTGATAACTTTTGTGGATAATTTGTTTGTAAATGAAATGTAAAGGTGGATAACGTGTGAATATAACAATTGTATCAGTCGGAAAACTAAAAGAAAAGTACTTAAAAATGGGGATCGACGAATACGTAAAACGCTTAGGTGGCTACGCAAAAATGGACGTAATTGAAGTACCTGATGAAAAAGCACCAGAGCAGCTAAGTGATGCAGAAATGGAAATTGTGAAGAAGAAAGAAGGCGAACGCATCCTTTCCAAACTTAGCCCAGATACATACGTTATCGCCCTTGCCATTAACGGCAAAATGAAATCTTCTGAAGAAATGGCATTAGATATCGAGTCTTTAATGACCTATGGGAAAAGTAAAATTGCCTTTGTTATAGGCGGTTCCCTCGGCCTGCACGACGATGTCCTCAAACGTGCTGACGAAAAACAATCATTTGGCAAGATGACATTGCCACACCAGTTGATGAAGCTCGTATTGATTGAACAAATTTACCGAAGCTTCAGGATTATGAAGGGTGAACCGTATCATAAATAGGTGCGTTTTTCTAAGTTTTACACATCCAAAAAGCAGCAATTATAGAGAAAAGAGAAGACTTGAAAAATATATATAATGTAAATGTTTTTAAAAATGTGCCAGGTACTATTAATAGTGCCTGGCATTTTTTTGTTTTGTCGGGAGTGGACAGGGTATTAACTATCATAAGCAAGTTACATAGTAACAGGCATTGTAGGAATAATCGAAAGGGAAAAGGAGTCATAGCCAACATGTTGTTGAATAAAAAGTTAATATTGGTCTTTAGTATAATCGTAGTCTGCTTTTTGTCTGGTTGTACAGAGAAGAAGAAGCTTGAGGATGGTTCTGAACTGATAAATAAAAACCAATTTGTTTTTGCTACTTCTGGTGAATTTAAGCCATTTAGTTATATGAATGACGATCTCACAATGTCGGGCTTTGATATTGAGGTTGGGGAAGCGATTGCAAAGGAAATGGGCCTTGAGCCGGTTCAGAAACGAATCAAGTTCAAAGGGATTGTAGAAGGGGTAAAAACAGGCCGAGCGGATGCAGCGGTTGCAAGCCACACGATTAACCCGCAGCGAAGTAAACATGTTTCTTTCTCTACCCCGTATTATTATTCTGGACCGAAAATTTTCACCAGACCGGATAGTAAAATTAAGACTGTCGAAGATTTAAAGGGAAAGGAAGTAGCTGTTGCAAAAGGATCGACATATGCCGATACAGCTTCCGAGTATACAGACAATATAAAAACATATGACAGCGATATTACAGCTTTAAAGGCGTTGAGTACTGGACGTCATGATGCGGTCATTACAGATTTTGTTACAGGAAAAACTGCTGAAAAGGAAGGGTTTAAGATTAAAGGACAGCAATTAATTAATCGCAGTGAACAAGCGATTGTGCTGCCCCAGGATAATCCAAAACTATTGAAGCGAGTAAATGAATCTTTGGAACAACTCCGGGAAAATGGGACACTGACTCAGATCAGTATCAAATATTTTGGTGAGGACATTACCAAAAAAACAGAATAATTCAATGCTATAGAAAGAAAGGAAGTAGTACTTTGCCAAGTTTTTCGCATTTTTTTAACATACTAATCGAAACAAAAGGTATATTTTTTAAAGCTATGCTCTTAACATTAGAGCTGACGGTGGTTTCTATCTTACTAGGAATCGTCATCGGACTTGTCTTTGCCTTATTAAAAATTTCTAATATCAAAATTTTAAAACTTATTTCAGATATATATGTCTATTTGGTCCGCGGAACACCGCTGATCGTTCAAATATTTATCCTCTATTTCGGAATTAGCGGGATTTTCCTTATTCCTGATTTTTGGGCTGCCTCACTTGCTCTAGCGTTACATAATGGAGCTTATATTTCTGAAATCCTTCGAGGAGCAATTCAGTCAGTCGATAAAGGTCAGGTTGAGGCAGGACGCTCTTTGGGAATGACAAAGACACTGACATTAAGAAGAATTATTCTTCCACAGGCATTCCGTCGAGCGTTGCCGCCTTTAGGCAATCAATTTATCATCAGTTTAAAAGATTCTTCATTGGCAGCATTTATCTCCATGAATGAGCTGTTTAATGTGGCGACAACGCTTGGATCGAATAATTTTGACGAAATGACCTATTTACTCATCGTAGCAGTCTACTATTTATTGCTGGTAGCGTTGATGACATTTGTAGTGAACCGAACTGAACTGAAATTAGCAATAAGCGACAGATAGGAGCTGAAAAGATTGGACACTAAGGAAATGATTAAAATAAATCAATTGAATAAATCGTTTGGAGATTTACATGTATTAAAAAATATTGACATGACAGTTTACGAGAGCGATGTTGTTTGTCTAATAGGATCGAGTGGGTCAGGGAAAAGTACCCTCCTGCGCTGTTTGAACTTTTTAGAAAGAAAGGATAACGGCAATATTATAATTGAGGGAAATGAAGTCAATCCACGGACAGATGACCTTAATAAGATTAGAGAAAAGGTAGGTATGGTGTTTCAAAATTTCAACTTATTCCCACACAAAACGGTTTTGGAAAATATTATTGAAGCGCCTATCATGGTAAAGGGTGTAGACAAAAAAAAGGCCATTAACAAAGCAGAAGAATTACTGAAAAAAGTAGGTTTAGAAGATAAGGCGGATGTCTATCCTAGTAAACTATCTGGGGGACAAAAGCAACGGGTAGCGATTGCTAGAGCACTTGCGATGGAACCAGACATTATGCTTTTTGATGAGCCAACATCGGCACTCGATCCCGAGCTTGTGGGAGAGGTATTAACAACCATGAAAGACTTGGCTGAAGAAGGAATGACAATGGTTGTTGTAACCCATGAAATGGGATTCGCCAGAGAAGTAGCTGATTGGATTGTGTATATGCACGATGGAACCATTATTGAACGCGGCACACCTGATCAATTTTTCAACTATCCGAAAGAGGAGAGAACTCGGGAATTTTTAACTGCGACAATGCTTAAATAAAACTAAGAGGTCCTGCCTATATGTAAGGCAGGACCTCTTTAGATGGGCTGGGGAAATAAGCAAAAAAAGAACCTATTCTGGTTCTTTTTTGCTTAAAATAAGGATTCAAGTCCCTTATTGTTCATATATATTAAATCCTAAATATAGGATGGGGATTGTTAATTTAATATTGTTACCTTTAGTTGTTTTACGCCAAAATCGATTGCATCCTGTTGAGAAGGAAAGAAAACATCGATTCGTTTTCCTTTAATGGCTCCTCCAGTATCTCCAGCGATTGCTTCACCATAGCCTTCTACATAAACTTTACTACCAAGCGGAATAACAGTTGGGTCAACTGAGATGACCTTTGCATTTGGGTTTGTTTTAAGGTTAATTCCAGTAGAGGTAATACCAGAACATCCATCACATGAAGCCGTATAAGCCGAAGCTTCCACTATAATTTCTTTTGAAGTAGAATTACTTGTTGATGGAGCGTTTGCTTCAGGTGTAGTTTCCACTGAAGTAGAATTACTTGTTGATGGGGCAGTTGCTTCAGGTGTACTCTCCACTGAAGTAGAATTACTTGTTGATGGAGCAGTTGCTTCAGGTGTACTCTCCAATGAAGTAGAATTACTTGTTGATGGAGCGGATGCTTTAGGCGTACTTTCCCCTGTAGCTTCATTACTTGTTGATGGAACAGTCGATTCAGGTTTATTCTCCGTTGAAGTCGAATTACTTGATGGAGCGGTTACTGAAGTTGTCGTTTCCTTTGCTTCATGAGTTGCAGGCATTATTGGTTTTTCAGTTACAGCCGTGTTAGTTTCCAAACCAACAAAGATAGATAGATTTAAACCGGGATGAATGAGATCAGTTTGTAATTGGTTCCATTCTTTAATTTGCGAAACGGTTACTTGATGATTTAGGGCTATGTCCCATAATGTATCACCTTGCTTAACCATATATTGTTTTTGCTGTGCAATGGTTAGAACATCCCCAGGGTGAATAAGGTTAGTATTAATATGATTTAACTTTTGGATATTTTCTACAGATGTATTATTTGCACGTGATAAATCCCAAAGGGTATCACCTTTTTGTACGGTAATCGTTGCAGCTTGAGCATTAGCACCTAATGTTGCAGAGAGCATTGCAACTGGTACAATTGCTATAATTTTTTTAAGCATTCATGTATCCTCCATGTTCGTTCTTGGTTGTCAATATAAAATAATCGTAACATAGTTTTTTCTGAGAAAAAGAACAAGGAGGTGTTAATTTGTTTACGTACATGGCATTTATATTGCAATAATATTTCTAATATTAAACGATGCCACCTCCTTGGAAATTTAATGTAAAAATAAGCAGGAGAATTTAAAAATTTTCTGTTTTGAGTTCCTTTATTTGTATATATCGTGTCTAGTGAGATTAACGAGGAATTATACATTTTGGCGTTATAGTAAGAGCTTAATTGCAAGTCATTACTTTATAATAAATAGTAAAAAGAGAAATTGCGCTGTGCAATTTCTCTTTTTGCTTGAACTAAAATATTATAACTGTACCTCGGTAACTTCATTATTATTTTTATTGCCATTACCGTTACCATTACCGTTACCATTACCATTACCATTACCGTTACCATTACCGTTACCATTACCGTTACCATTACCGTTACCATTACCGTTACCATTACCGTTACCATTACCGTTACCATTACCGTTACCATTGCCGTTACCATTACCATTGCCGTTACCATTGCCGTTACCATTGCCGTTACCATTGCCGTTACCATTGCCGTTACCATTACCATTGCCGTTACCATTACCATTGCCGTTACCATTACCATTGCCGTTACCATTGCCGTTACCATTACCATTACCATTACCATTGCCGTTACCATTGCCGTTACCATTACCATTGCCGTTACCATTACCATTGCCATTGCCATTGCCATTGCCATTGCCATTGCCATTGCCGTTACCATTGCCATTACCGTTGCCATTGCCATTACCAGGCTTTACAACCACCACGTCAAATGTTAGTGTGTGCTCACCATACGTTACCGTAATTGTCGTATTACCTTGACCTTTTCCTTTTACAACCCCTGCTTTTACAGTAGCTATTTTATCATTTGCTACTTCGTAGGTTGCAAGTCTTGTAACATCTTTTTCTGTTGTTTTACCATCAAACGTTGTTACTTCAGTAATCTTAACTGTAACTTCTTTACCTATTCCAGTTTCAACTTGAGCTTGGTCGATTTCTAGTGTTACTATTGGTTCTTCTATAACAGGTGCTTTAACTGTAATATTTATAGTAACCTTATTATCACCATATGAAATAGTAATAGTAGTCGTGCCTGCACCTACAGCCGTTACTAATCCATTTACGATTGTTGCAACATTTTCATCTCCAACAACATAAGTAGCTTTTGAAGTTACGTCTTCCTCTGTAGCATCACCTTCTGCAGGTGTTGCCGTTTCGGTTACCGTAAGTTGTGCAGATTCTCCAGCTGCTAGGTTTAACTCAGTTGGATTTACCGAAAGTGTTACTACTGGTTCTACAACTGCTTTTTCATATATCTTTTCTTCACCAATATTGCCAGCAGCATCAGTAATTTTTACTGACACAGCATTCGTTTCAGCTGTTACTGGGAATGTAAAGCTACCGTCTTGATTTAATTCAAAAGCAACTGGCGCTTGTACTTCGCCATTTATCGTCGAAATATAGGAAGCTTTTAATTTATCATTTAAATTATAATTTAAACCGTATAAATATAACTCTTCATTGTAGTCGATATACTTATCTGTTACCTGTCCTGTAGCGACACCTTCAGCTACTGAACCAGTAATTTCGGGTTTAGTCGTTTTCACGATAATTGGTCCAACATAATCGGAAACTACCCCTGATGCTGCGAGACCAGTGAAGTCAATTGTATACAGACCGTCAGGAATCGTTGTTGCAGGTGCTGATCCCCATGGTTTGTACTGCCCGCCAACGTTCAGAGTATAGGAGCCTTTTCCTAGCGCAGTCCCTGCATGCAGATAACCAATGTAGCCGTCTCCGTATTCTCCACCTTCAGGGTTCATAATATCCCAAAGCTCGATATAGTTAGTTGTTACATCTCCAGTTAATGTGAATGAAAGTACAGCCGAGTCTTTCACGCCATCTCCATTAAAGGATAGGTCTGTTTCTGTAATCTTATAATCTTTAATTTCAGTTACTGCCGCGCCGCTAAAGTCAGCTGCGAATGGCAAAGAAATTTCTGTAGCTCCATCACTGATGTAAATATACCCTAGTATTTCAGAGCCGTTTGGTGCTGTAGCTTGTGAAGCGGTCAATGTAATATTTAAAACTTGCTCACCAACTAGATTAAATGTCGGTTGATCTACTGTAACAGTTGCATCACCAAATGTTTTTGTCACATCAACAGATACATTATAATTGCCGCCGTTTCCTTTAATATCTTTTACTAAAACTTGTTTTGTTACAGAGATATCCCGATCTTTAAGTGATTGTGGACCGAATGTGACTGTACCTTTCAAGTTTTCTGCAACTGCACCAGTTCCATCTATAATTGCGCTATCAAGTGCATAGGCAAGGATTTCAGGATGAGCTGCTGCATAAGCATTTACACGCCCTGCCCCCTGAGAAAACACATCGTATTTTGTTGTATCTAAAACTTGTGCTGTATTAGAAATTGCCACTTTTACATCGAACGCGTTCCAATCAGGATTTGCTTGTTTAACTAATGCAACAATACCCGCAATATGCGGTGTTGCCATAGAAGTTCCTGTTTTACGAGCATATGCTTCCGCATAATCAGCATCAGGGAAATCTTTTTTATACATTGGAATCGATGACATAATGTTTGTTCCAGGTGCACTTACATCTGGTTTAATATCAAAGTTTGGTGTAGATGGTCCACGTGAACTTGAAGTGTTTACATCATCCCCCAGTGTCTTTGTGGAAGCAAATTTACTAAAGCTTACTTTTCCAGTTCCGCCTGCTAATGCAGCGCGAATTGCATCGCCATCTGTTTGGGACATATCAAATGTCGGCAGAAACTCAAATGAATCACCAAGGAATGTGCCTGAAATGTTCGGTGCATTCGTTCCACCAGCGAAGTTATGAATAATTGTTGCGATTGCTCCATTTGTCTTTGCATTCGCAATTTTATCAACGAATGCGATACCGCCACGAGCAATCAATGCCACTTTACCCTCTACATTAATTCCTTCAAAATCCTTTATTTCCCCGTTTCCAGGAACAGCAACTAAGTCAAACTGTCCTTGAAGTTGGGTTGATAAATTATTTCCAAAAGTCGTCCCCATTAATGGAAGCTGTTTTGTTAAGTTGTAGTCGCCAACTGCAACATTCACTTCCCCGTTATACATTGTTTCAGGATATGATGTGTTACCAACAGCAATTCCTAAGCGAGCGGTTGCAGGTGTGCCCATTGTTCCGCGATTTGGCCCAGAGTTCCCTGTTGCAATTACGCCAATTGTTCCAGCCATCATTGCATTATTGATAGCGAATGAACCAGCATCCGTTTCAGAGTTAGCTCCACCGCCAAGTGAAAGGTTGATAATGTCCATTTTTTCTATTACAGCAGTTTCAATTGCTTTAACAATACCGGATGTAGCGCCACTTCCGTATGCTCCAAGAACACGATAAGCATAAAGGTCTACTTTTGGAGCAATCCCCTTAATACCGAATTCGTTAGCACCGATTGCCGCAATTGTTCCTGCAACATGTGTACCGTGGGAAGTATAGAACGAGCTTCCCTTTTCATTAAATTCAGGTGTCCCGGCTGGACGCTCCGAAGGCAATGTTTCCGATGCATCGTCATCTGCACGAGGTTTCGTGTAAGTTGATGAATTTGGAATGAAATTTTTACCGCCTTTGTAAACACCAGCAAACTCAGGGTGATCTGCATCAATACCAGTATCTAATACTGCTACTTTTATTCCTTGTCCTTCTAAACCTTCCTGCCAAAGCTGTTCAATGCCAAGGAAAGAATTACTTGTATTCATTTGTGCTTCTAATTGATCTTCCTTAGTAAGTTCCGATGATTTCATCGAACTATCTTCGGATGCATAAACAATTGCATCAGGTTCGATTAATGTAATTCCTTCTACTGTAAGCAGTTTCGGAAGATCATTTGCTTTCACAGTTGCCGCAAAACCGTTTAAAACAGTATCAAAAGTGTATCCTTGAGTCATCTGTACTTTTTTAATAGCTAACTCTTTTTTTACTTTTGTTTGTTGTGCTTTTACAGTTGAACGAACTTCATTTGCCTGAGTATTTGAGAATCTTAGGCCTTTGACTTGGCTCATTCCTTGCTCTAGTGCTACAGGCAATTCTGATAAATGAATAATGACCGCAACATCTTGATTGCCTGATACATTTTGTAAGCTTTCGTGAAGAGTTGGACCATCTTTAGACAAGCTTTGCTGTTCAGCGATAGCCGCCTTTAGTTGAATAATACTTTCACTTTGGCTATTTTGCTTGAATGGTTTCGACTCTTCAGCACGAGCACTCGATAATGGAACCAATAGAGAAAGCACCATAACGAAAGCAAGAATACTACTTAGGAACTTCGTAAACTTAAACTTTTTCAAATCACATTTCCCCCTTCAGCTTTAATTGTCACACTTTTCAGTTTAGTGTGATATTTCCAATTTATCATAAAGGGAGTAATTCGAATATCTGAATATTAAAATATTGATAATTAGTATTAGTTTATTAATTGCGAATTAAATCTATCTTCCTGGTAATTTAATGAAAAAGTAGGACTTTCGAGTGTGAAATGACATACTATAAGTCATTAATTTTTTCAATGCACCTTATCAAGACAGTAGTTGTAGATACATCAGTGGAAAATAAAAATAGCTGGCGTTTATTTGAAAATAACGCCAGCTATCTTATATAGTGGAAACACAATGTCCAAACAATTGATTTTTATAAAAATACTTATTTTCCATGAATTTCACACTAAAAAGAAGGTGAATTATTCATTTCTTCATATTTAACTGTAGTAAACATACCGCCTAAGCCAACTACACCGTTGTTTGTAACGTGATGAGGCATGTGGCAGTGCATTGGCCAAATACCTGGGTTATTGGCTTGGAAGCTAATATCCCAAGTTTCACCAGATGCGACGAGTATAGTGTTTTTATAAATTTGTGTATGAGGGACAATTGGAAAACCATCAGCACCAACTACTTTAAACTGATGTCCATGTAAATGGATGGGGTGGTGGTTCATTTGAATATTACCAAAGCGTACTTTAACCGTATCTCCATATTTTACTAGTAAAGGTTTAGTTAACGGGTAGCAACGGCCGTTGATTGTAAAAAAATTAAAATCAGGTTTAATAAATGATAAATCATACGTACCTTTTGTTAGATCGCCCCATGGTAAAGCATTTATTGCCCATTCTTGAAGTAAACATAGATAATCTTTATGGTTTGGTATGTTCTCCTCTGATGGATTTTCAACAATAAAGCCACCTAATAACCCCGCATTGTCTTGTATAGAAACATCAACATGGGAATGATACATATACGTGCCTGGGGGATTGACTATTGTAAAATGATAATCAAAATAATATCCAGGCTCTATAAATGGCGAGGGCTCAATTGGGGGAACACCATCCATAGAATTGGGTACGATTAATCCATGCCAATGTACGCTTGTATGGACAGGTAATTGATTAATGACCCTAATACATACTCTATCTCCAGGAAAAACTCGAATTGTCGGTCCTGGTGTAGAGCCGTTGTATCCCCATGCTTTGATAAAGATACCATCTACCAATTCCCACGTTATTTCCTCAGCAACTAAAGTAAAAAACTTTACCCCATTTTTTTGAAGTACGTAAGGTAAATCCTCAATACCCGGTGTGATAACCATGATAATACCCCCTATAAATTCACTTCTTAAAAAAATATATGTTTCGAAGGGGTACTTATTCTTTGGTAACGTCGTTCTATAATGAGAGCGATTATGAGGTATTAATTAATAGAAACACAAAGTCTATATTATTAAAGAAGTATTAAGGAAACTAAATGTCCTTGATGCTTCTTTCTTTATTTCTAAAAAGGGACAATAGGATTTAGGTGGTTTTGATAATTTATCTTTAATCGAATATCCGTTTTAAAGGCTGTAAAACATCAATAATATAGCATTATATAAAAGGAAATAAATGTTGTAAAATACTTTATTTGTAATATATAATGATTGAGTGGTCTAATAAAGTATTTATAAATTTATAGGAGGTATTTACATGTCAGACAAAAATTTCGTAGCAACATTATTACTTTGTTTCTTTTTAGGAGGTCTAGGAATTCACCGTTTTTATGTTGGTAAAATCGGTACAGGTATTTTAATGTTTTTCACATTAGGTGGGTTCGGAATTTGGACAATAGTTGATTTAGTTATGATTATTGTTGGTAAATTTACTGATAAAGATGGTCATTTAATAAAATCTTAATTGATCTTTATAAACAAATTATTAAAATAAAAAAACGATAGGCTCATACATATATTTTTTAAGCTTGTTGCTTTTATTTATAGCAATACGATAAAAAGAAGGGGGACTTTTCTAAATGTCTACCCTTCTTTATTGTTTATGATGGAGTGAATGGAGACCAAAACACTGTAGTCATATTGATTAGTAATAATAGCTATCATCCATCATTTCTATTGCAAACCCTATTACAAATGAAATAATTGCGAAAATAATTGAGATAGCTAAACCAAACAAAGCAAATATTAAAGCAGACTTTGCAGCTTTTGGTTGAGTGTCTTTCCATACAAAATAGATAATAATGCCAAGCAGAGGGAAACAGCATAAGCTGAGTACATTAACCCAAATATTTGGTTTATCATTTTTAGCTACAGTTATTTGGTTGTTAAATTTTAATACGTTGACACCACAATGTATACAAATTTCGGCATTCTCGTTAATGGTAGAACCACAATTAGGACAATACATATTAAAACCCCCTACATACTAAGAAAAATCCCTTTTATCATCTTGTTCACCGCGCTGTTTGCTCTTAGCAATTAGTAAAAGCGTCTGTAGTTAAATTATTGCTGGATTACTATTTATACTAGAACCACATGTGACAGAAGATTTATGACGTAAGGACGTACGCCACATTCAGGGCGAATTTTTGCTAAATCAGAAATATGTTCTATTCAATACACACTACATATGTAATCCTTCGTTTTAGTAACTTGATAATCCAATAATGAACATTGCAATATAGAATAATACAATAATTCCTATGTTAATAAAGAAGAACATTAAAGCTGATTTAGCCGCAACTGGCTTTTCGTTTTTCCAAACAAAGAACATAATTAATCCAACAAGTGGCACACAGCAAAGTGTAATTATGTTAATGCCCCAGTTTGGTTTGTCTTCACCCCCTGCATTTTTTACGCGGACACCACAGTGGATACAAATCTCTGCATGTTCAGGTATATGTTCGCCACAGTTTTTACAATACATAATAGTACCTCCAATATTTTGTTATAGATTTCTTCCAACATATTGACCAAATAAAAAAAATTGGTAACCAATGATGTAGAAAATATAAATAATACCGATTCCACCAGTTAATCCAGTAAGGAACCGTCTATTATTATTACTTGTCCATTTACCAAATAATTGACCTGTACCGTCTATAGCCATTGGTAAAATTAATAAAGCTATAATCCATAAATCAAATATACCTAAAAGTATGACTAATAGGATGGATAAAAGATAACCTACTGCCATACCAGTGCATCTTGCACATAGAGGGAATTTCTTTCCTTTATAATGGAATGAACGGTCTGGTCTTTGATGGCAAAAGAAAAAAACTCGCAATACGAAATTAAAAGTATTTGCCAAATTTGTAAACTCCCTTTATTATTCTAGCGTATAGTATATAACATAAATAAAATTTTTGGAATATACTTCATAATTTAGATTTTAATATAAAAATTTACGAATAGAGATAGTATGAGATTTTAGCTGCTTTTGAATAATGTGCAAAAAGTGCATACAATAGGGGGCTTATTGGGTCCCGTGTAACTTGTTACGGAATAACTGCGGATTATGAGAAAAAAACCCTAAGACGTTGATATGACAACGAATTAGGGGGATGTTATGTTTAGGACTTTTAATATTATTGATATCGTTTTATTAGTTTATCTTTATGGCTTATCATAATTTCAGTTAAATCAATTTCATACTTATCAGCTAAAATAAATAAATTATCAAGAACATCGCCAAGTTCTTCTTTTAAATTCTCAATTTGTTGTTCTTTTGGTAGGGTTTTTTCATCTGGACGATCACGCCCGATTTCAATTGTTCGAATGGCTTTTGAAACTTCACCAACCTCTTCCGTTAAAAAATTGACACGAATAAAGGGGTTTAATTCATACCATCCTCGTTCTTTGTAAAATTCCGTTATCCACTTTTGGTATTCAAAAATATTCAATGAAAATCACTCCTTATACTTCTATAATGATAGCATAAAGGAGGAATTGAATTTGAATATTTCAGTTTATTGCGGTGCAAGTCTAGGTAACAATGATTTATACGAAGAAGCAGCGAAAGCACTTGGTAAATGGATTGCCGAAAATGGTCATACGTTAGTATATGGCGGAGGAAAAGCTGGTCTAATGGGTGTCATTGCAGATGAAGTTTTATTACATAACGGTGAAGTAATTGGCATTATTCCGACATTTTTAGTAGAACGAGAGCTAAGTCATCCTAATTTAACTCGTTTAGAAGTTGTGCAGTCCATGTCTGAACGAAAAAATAAGATGATTGAATTAGGGAACTGCTATATTGCACTGCCTGGGGGACCTGGAACATTAGAAGAAATTTCAGAGGTAATTTCTTGGGCAAGAATTGGACAACACCAAAATCCATGTATTTTATTCAATGTAGGTGGCTATTATGATAAATTAAAAGAATTTTATGATGATATGGTAACACATGGTTTTTTAACCGAAGCAGATAAAAAGGCAATGTTATTTTCTAACTCATTTATCGAAATCGAACAATTTATTGCAAACCATACACCACCATTGGTACGAACATATTAATTTTAGATAACAGTTACTGATATACTTAATGTTATCTTGTGAAACAGGAATGGGGATTTATATGGGAAAAAGACGTAACGTTATTTTGTATATAGGTACTTCTATTGATGGTTATATTGCAAATGATGATGGTACATTAGAGTGGTTGGAGTCTACGGAAGTAGAAGGCGATTCGGGTTACAATTCTCTTCTAAATAGAATTGATACTGTTGTGATGGGTAAGGGAACATATGACACCATTCGCGGATTTGACATGGACTATCCTTATAATGATTATAAAAACTATGTGTTTACTAAATCTGTCAGCGGTTCAGATGAATATGCTTCATTTATTAATGAAGATGTCGAAGCTTTCATTAACAATCTAACACAACAGCCCGGTAAAGATATATGGTTAATTGGTGGGGGAAAATTAGCACGTGAATTTTTTAAAGAAAATCTAATTGATGAATTCCAACTAGCCATTGCCCCTATTATTTTAGGGAAGGGAATCTCGCTTTATAACGGAGATGATATTACCCAAAAATATAGTTTAATAAAAGTTGAAAAGTTGGGTCAACTCGCTATGCTTCATTATAAAAAATTAAATAAATAATAAACAAACTCGCCGTGTACTGTGGCGAGTTTTACTTTTTTATAAGCACCTTACAACGAATAAGCTTTTTTTCTCGAATTTATATTTTGTTTATATTTGCGATATATGCAGTTTAGAACTGGACTTCATAATTAAGTATAAGCAAATGAAAAGGGAGAGAAAATTATATGAACAATAAATTAAAATTCGCAACGCTCGCTATTTTTAGTTCGGTCACAATATTAACGGCATGCACAGATTCAGGGAAAACCGAGGCAGACAATTCAGTCGTGCAAAATGAACAGGCGGATGCTAATAAAGTGGAGCAGCAACTGACAAAGGGCCAAACATTAGCGAATATTTTAAGCAGTACAAAGTGGCAAGGTACGCGTGTTTACGACAAAGATAACAATGATTTAACTGAAGAGAATGCTGGATTTATCGGTTTAGCAAAATACGATGCTGAAACAGGTCGATATGAATTTTTTGACGCAAAAACAGGGAAGACTCGTGGCGATGAGGGTACATTCTTTATGACGAATGATGGTACGAAGCGTATCTTAATTTCCAATACGATGAAATATCAAGCAGTGGTTGAAATAACTGTATTAGATGAAGGAATTTTCACTTACAAACGTATGGGGAAAGATGCGAATGGTAATGACATTGAAGTGTTTGTGGAGCATATACCATACGAAAATGATTTAGCCTTCACTAACGAAGACAAAGCGTTAACTACTTCTACAGGAAATATTAATACTAGTGTAGATGGAGATGAAATCCTTGGTAAAACATTATGGCACGGAACAAAGGTGCTTGATGAAAAAGGTAATGATGTCACAGAGTTTAATGGGAATTTTTTAAGTGTTGCAAAGTTTGAAGAGGACACAAATAAATATGAATTCTTTAATAGAGAGACAGGAGAAAGTCGCGGAGATTACGGTTTCTTTGATGTCATTCATGACAATAAAATACGCGCACATGTATCAATAGGCGATAATAAATATGGTGCAGCATTGGAACTTACGGAATTAAACGATGACAAGTTTACTTATAAACGTGTAGGTAAGGACGCAGATGGCAATGATATCACAATCTTTGTAGAGCATGAGCCATATAAGGGAGATTTAAAACCAACATTTAGTTTTTAAAATTACCACAAAGTCCATTACTTGAAAAAGTAAGGAATCTCCTTTATAAATTGAGGAAAGGAGATCAATATGACAATTAAGAATAGATTTTTAACTTCTTATATCGGTGGTATTGTGATTGCAAGTGTCTCTATTCTATCAATTTTATGCATTGTTTTTTATGTGACAACCGGGTCTGTTCCGACACCTAAAACATTGTATCAAACTTTTACAAAGCAACGCTCTTTGAGCCCGGAAGAGGAGCTTGCTTATGTAAAGCTACGTAATATTGCCAAGGAGGATCCAGACAGGCTTTTAGTGCAAGATATGCAAAAAAGTTTTCAACAGATTGAGAAAAGGTCACTTGGAGTTGTCATTCGTCATGAAGAGGACATTGTTTATTATTCGCAGGGGTTAGTAGAACGATCACTTGTCGTGCATTTTCCAACTTTCAATACGAATAATATTGAAACGAAGGGCACAATAGATAATGCAGGGGGACTGTACCGTTATATTAAGTTCGACTTTTATTATAGTGACAAGTCGAAGGGTAGCGTCTTAGTGCTGAAAAAAGAAAACAGCTTTTTAGATTTCCTTACTAAATGGGGAATTATTATTATTTTCATTATCCTTCTAGTATCGTTTGCCGCAATGCTATTTTTAAATCAACTTTTACACAAGACAATTATTAAACCTCTAGAAAATTTAGGACAGACCATGTCTGAAATACGAGAGGGCGATTTAATGATAGAGGCACCGGCATTATCTGCTAATACAGCAAGGGAAGTACAAGAGCTGACAGCTAATTTTGAGAGTATGCGATCAGCACTGTTAGATTCTATTCAGGAGCAACGAAACCTTGAAAAAAATCGTAAAGACCTAATCGCAAGTATTTCTCATGATTTAAAAACACCAATTACAACAATTATTGGGTATGTGGAAGGTTTACAGGAGGGCGTTGCTGAAACGCCTGAAAAGCGGGAAAAGTATTTGAAGACCATCCACTCTAAATCACTTGCATTAAACAGATTAATTGAAGAACTTTTTCTTTACTCTAAGTTTGATGCAGAGGCAGTTCAGCTTCATTTTGAGCGTATACAGATCGGCAAGTTCCTTACACATATAGTGGAGGAGTTTCAATTATACAATCGAGATGTACAGCTGGTATTGAATGTAGTGGAGGATGTCTATGTTCATATTGATCGTATGCAGATGAATCGGGCAATCTCTAATTTAATTGAAAATAGTATGAAGTTTAAAAAGCCAAATGAACCTTTATGTATGATTTTAGAAGTAGTAGTAGTTGAGCAGTTTGTTGAAATTGTCATAAAGGATAACGGACAAGGAATTTCAGAGCTCCAACTTCCATATGTATTCGATCATTTTTATCGTGGTGAGGAAGCGCGTACGTCGACGACAGGTGGTAGCGGCTTGGGGCTTGCAATTGTGAAGCAAATCGTTGAAAAGCATAATGGACAAGTAAAAATTCAAAGTAAGCTACATTTTGGTACAACGGTGACAATAATCTTGGAAAAGGCTTAAAGGAAGTGTCAATGACTGATGCCATCACGAATATTAATCATTGAAGATGATATTAGTATTGCAGAATTACAAAGAGATTATTTAGAAATTCATGATATAGAGGCAGAAATCATAACGGACGGTTCTGAAGGATTGAGTCGAGCATTAAATGAGCCTTTTGATTTAATTGTCGTTGATTTAATGCTTCCTTCAATGAACGGTTTTGAAATTTGTCGACGCATTCGTGAAAAGAAAAATATACCGCTTATAATTGTTTCTGCAAAAAAAGAGGATATTGATAAGATAAGAGGACTTGGCTTAGGTGCGGATGATTATATAACAAAGCCATTTAGTCCGAGTGAGTTCGTCGCTCGTGTACAAGCGCATAGTAAACGTTACAAGCAGCTGACAGGTACTGAACAAGCACAGGATTATTTAGAGATGAATAATATTATTGTTGATAAAGCCGCACGCAAAGTATTTGTTTTAGGTCAGGAAGTTATTTTTACAACAAAGGAATTTGACCTGCTCGTGTTTTTTATGGAGCATCCAAATCGTGTTTGGACAAAGGAACAGCTTTTCCGTCAATTATGGTATATGGACGACTTAGATGGTGATGTTTTTACAGTTGTTGTTCATGTAGGTCGCATTCGAGATAAATTAAAAAAAGGAAAACTATCAGAGCTACCAATCGAGACAATTTGGGGCAGTGGATATCGCTTTAATAGCTGAAAATCTCCTTGTGAAAGGAAGGTTTTACATGAAATTTTTTATAAGCATTGTAGTAAGCGCATTATTCATATTCACAGGGTGTAATGACAAGGGGGAGGAAAAGCTTATGAAGCCAAAATCAGGTGATCTTATTCAAGCAGTTGAAAAAAATGATGTAGAAAAGGTGCTAGAAATTATACAGGATTCATCATATCCAATTGATGAAACAAATGATAAAGGGGAAACACCTTTATTAATTGCTACACATGAAAATTATATTGAAGTTGCGAAGCGATTAATTGATGCGGGTGCTGATATTAATCAACAAGATCATATTCAGGATAGCGCCTATTTATATGCAGGCGCCCAAGGAAAAACAGAGATTTTAAAGTATATGATGGAGCATGCGGAACCAAATCAAAAAATTGTGAATCGCTATGGTGGCAATGCTTTAATACCTGCAGCTGAAAAAGGGCATTTAAACAATGTGAAGCTACTATTAAAAGATGGTAAAGTAGATATCAATCATCAAAATAAATTTGGCTATACGGCATTAATTGAAGCGGTAGCATTAACGGACGGTTCAGTGGTGTATCAGCAAATTGTAGAAGAATTATTAGCTTACAATGCCAATAAAGAGCTTCGTGACAATTCGGGTAAGACAGCGCTTGATTATGCTAAAGAGATGGGCTATTCAAAAATGATAGAAATGTTAGAAGACTAGTAGGAAGATGAATATAATGTGTTAAAAAGGAGCACCTAGAGCGTTGTTGATATGACAATGTTTTAGGTGTTTTTAATTGTGCGAAAATTGTTTGAGTGACTGGCACACTTTTCTACAACTAATTTTAGCTTTTGTAAGTATTGTAAAAAATAGAACCACCTAAAACGTTGGGCAAAGACAACGCTTTAGGTGGTTTTTTTGAAAAGTAATATTTAAAAAATATAAGGATAAAAAGCTTGTACTTTGATAGCCCATAAGTTACACGGGAACCAGTGTAAACGGGCTTGTAGCATGGTGTATACATAAGTTCAACCAATAATGGGTTTATTTTTGGAGTAAAATAACAAAGTTCATATATTTGACACATAATAAATAACGAGTTACTATTGCGAAGGTTGTTTATTATTAAACTAAATTACGTATCTAAAGAACTAGGAGGCAATTGGAAATCGAAATAGCAGTATTCATTGAAAACATTTTTAATATATCGATATAATAAATTCTGTTTAATTAATAGCATATTAATAGTTACTTTTTTCTCAAACTGTTTATTAAAAATGGAATGATATTTTATATAAAAAATAAAATCAACATGCGAATCGGGGAACATTATGAGTCAGTCAAAGAAAAAAATCCACTACGCTTGGTGGGTATTATTAGGTTTAGTTGTAATGGTCGGAGCTGCAAAAGGAGGCATTGCGACTACAGGTGGTCTATTTTTAACTCCAGTTACAGAAGATTTAGGTATTGGAATGGGAAGTTTAACATTGTACTTTAGCATAGCATCAATTGTCACAATGCTATCTTTACCAGTTGCAGGTAAGATGATAGCCAAATATAATATTAGAATTCTTTTAGTGGTAGCTGTTACGTTGGAGGCAGGAGCCTATGCAATGTTTGGATTCATGAACTCTGTATGGGGTTGGTATCTGTTTGCTATTCCAATGGCAATGGGATCTGTAATCGTAACACAATTAGCAGGGCCTGTGCTTATTAACAATTGGTTTAAAAAGCACAAGGGCTTAGCCTTAGGTATTATGGTTGGAGCTGGTGGTTTAATAGGTGCTTTCCTTCAACCGGTAGCGGGTAATTTAATTGCAAGTGCAGGTTGGAGAAATACGTATATTTTCTTAGGTGTCGGCGTAATGGCGATTGTTATTCCTATTGTGTTATTAACGATTAGAAAAGCTCCACAACAAATAGGGTTACAGCCATATGGTATGGATGAAGCGAAGGAAGATTCAACGGTTAATGCTCAAACGGCAACAAATAGTGGTGTCGCTGCTACTATAGCTAAAAAATCGAGTGCCTTTTATTTTTTAGTATTTTTCTTTTTTTGTGAAACATCAATAGCTGCTTTTAACCAACATGTTGCACCATTCGCAATGGGATTGGGCTATGATGTTAAGTTTGCAGGTAATGCTATGGGCTCGTGGTCTGTAGGTGTTGTTATTGGAGCGTTATTTTTCGGCTTCCTCAGTGATAAAATAGGCGTAAAAAATACAGCAATTACCGCTATGTTTTTAGGGTTATTGCCAGTAGGAATGCTTCTATTAGTACCAGAAAATCCGATGATATTTAAATTAGCTACTGGTCTATATGGATTCGTTGTTGCATCTCTTGGAACACTAGGGCCTCTTTTAACAACAGCTCTATTTGGTAATAAAGAGTTCAGTCAAATTTATGGACTTGCTATAACAGGATTAGCAGTTGCAGGTATTGTTGCTTTACCTATTTATGGCTTTATCTTTGAATTTACAGGTAGTTATACTTATGTTCTTTATACTATTTTTATCATGTTGCTCTTAAATGTGGGAGCTATTATATTAGCATTTAAAGGTAAAAAGAAATTAGAAAAAGCAGGGTATTGGAATTAATAATTGAATCAAGCTAGGGTTAGTTCAGAAATCAAAATCCATAGGGTCTATTTTATATTGATACTCCTCTAAGCTGAGTGTAAGGACTTGTGTGACAATAACCCCTTCACCTTCTAATAATGCTTTTTGGTGCGCTGCATTTTTAATAGTGATTTCTCCCTTGATATTGACAATACGATGCCAAGGAAGATTATATTTTTCTGTCATTGTATGAAGTATTCTTACAACCTGTCTGGCTCCTCTAGGACTGCCCGCACATGCTGCAACTTGGCTATAGGTCATTACTTTACCAGTTGGTATATTTTTTATTACAGTTATCACATTTTTAGTAAATGGTTGCATATGATTCGGCTCCTTTTGAAAATGGATATTTTAATATAGCTGGGATAACATTGTAATCATTATGAGCTAACTGTTGAATATCCTCAACATAAAAAGAGCCTACTACATTTTCATGTAGTAAGGCTCTGTTTTAAATTTTCCGGGAAATAAGCGCCTACTTTAACGTTAAGAGCATATAAAGTGAAGACAGTATAGTAATAACACCAATCATTATTTTTAACAAGTGCATAGGTACTTTATTGGCAAGGCGAGTACCCGTGAGAATTCCAATCGTTACGCCGATTAAACTAGCAATTACTAAACTATAAATACTTTCTACATTG
The DNA here is from genome assembly GCF_050280025.1 of Lysinibacillus sp. NPDC093712. NCBI lineage: Bacteria > Bacillati > Bacillota > Bacilli > Caryophanales > Bacillaceae > Lysinibacillus > Lysinibacillus sp. NPDC093712. The sequence continues at coordinate 153,831 of NZ_JBNNUU010000005.1, read as the reverse complement.
GCGTATGCAAAGTATCCAAATATAGATGGTATAGCGATAAATACGGAATTTAAAAGACTAACGCCTACAGCCACACGAATATTGACACCAAGGTTAACTAGTAATGGTACTAATAAAATGGGGCCACCAGCACCTGTTAACGCACAAATAGTTGCAGTTAAAAAACCGATAATCACCACAATTAATGGGTGATTCAATACTTTCGATTTCTTCATAATTGCAATCTCATTGTTTTTCTTAAAAATAATCGACAATCCAGCTACCAGAATAAATAAGTACAGAAGCAGTTTTGCCAGAAAATCCGAAATTAGCACATTGATTTGAACACCTAAAAATGCGCCAGGAAGGCTACCGATGCTTAAAAATAGCGCTAATTTTAAATCCATGTTTTTAGATTTCCAATAGGAATAAGCGCCAAGTATACCTGAAACAGCAAAAGCTAAAAAGCTCAATGCAAGTGCATCATGGACAGGTATTTCTAAAAAACCTACATAAATTAACGGGAGAAGAAAACCCGCAATTCCGGACATCCCTAATAGAATGCCAATCACTAAATTGGAACATAAAACAATACTTAATAGAAGTGTGTTTGTTAACATATTTTAGACCTCAATTATTGTTAACCCTCTAAATAAAGGGTTAAATGTTTGCGCGAATAGCAAGTTCCTTCATTGCGAGCTTACTTTCGTATTTTATTTTCTCTTCATCCAACGTTAAAACTTCTCTGTTTTTCATTAATATTTTACCATTAACAATCGAATCTGTTACATCGTTGCTGTTAACCGATTCAATCAGGGTATTTATTAAATTATGTGAAGGAGCAATATGGGGCTTATTAAAGTTAATCAAGATCATGTCCGCCTTTTTGCCAACTTCCAATGTTCCTAGCTGTTTTACTTGCATCATTGCTTTTGCTCCACCTAATATTTCCATTTCTAAAATGCTTTTTGAAGGCATAACAACCGGATCAAAAATTGGGACGCTAGAAAATGCACGTATTAATGTTTTAAACACTTTCATCTGATCAAATAAGCTTAATCCCGAATGACCTGCTCCATCTGTGCCTAAGCCAACACCAATTCCTTTATGTAACTAGTAACCTAATGAATAAAGCCTATCCAAACAACTGAGTTTTGGATAGGACTTCTTTTGTTTTTCGTTTATCGATCCCAGAATCGACCTTGGGCTATGCCTTCAATAAAGGATTCAATTGAAGAGTCTTTTAAATTGTAGACTCCCAATCCCTCAAGTTTTATCTTGCAAGAATCTAATGCTTGAGGATCATTAATGTCAAAGGCTAAAGGTTTATTATGTTTAAAGGTTGTTTCCATAAACTCTAGCACAGGTGTTTGAATAGGAGATTCACTACTGATTACTAAAACAGCATCAAAAAGGCTTGGGTCTGTTGTGTCATAAGTATCGGTTACTTTAAGGGAATCATCGATTTGAGATACCTTTTTATCGATAATACTATAATTTACATGTTGTTTAGCGAAAGTTTGAAGCCATTTTGTTAGAAGTGTTGTATTAGGTTTTCCATTCAATACAATCGCAACATTTTTTGTGTCTGGTTTAGAAATAGTATTCGCCATGCTGAGTGCGGGCGATTTTTTATTTGATTGTATTTCAAGATTTGTTTTAGGCAATGCTACGCCAATATTGTTGGCTACTTCTTGTGCTAATTCATGGTCTATATGATTGATAAGGTCGATTGCCTTTGTTTTCACAGCATTCTATTTACATTTGCCAAGCTCGAAACTGAATGCTTTTTTAATATGTTGTTTCTCATAAGGAGCCATACTATTATAGAAAAGCTTTGCTTGCGAATAAAAGTCTAAAAAGCTTGCGCTACGACCTCTAATCTTATTGCCATCAATTTTTTCTTGATAATGTTCGTAGCCACCTTCTTCAGCGGGAACAGGAGCTGGTTGATTGTCATTTAAACCGTTGCGATGATAACTCGTTTGACCTCGATAAATTGCCATTTGGTGCATACCGTCACGTTGATTGTTTTGATAAGGGCAGACTGGTTGATTAATTGGTATTTGATGGAAGTTGGGTCCTCCTAAGCGAGAAAGTTGTGTATCGGTATAAGAGAATAATCGTCCTTGTAAAAGAGGGTCATTTGAGAAATCGATACCAGGTACAACATGCCCAGGATGGAAAGCAACTTGTTCCGTTTCAGAAAAGAAATTATCTACATTTCGATTTAGAGTCATTTTGCCGACTATTTTTACAGGAACTTCTTCCTCTGGCCATAATTTAGTTGGATCTAATATATCAAAATCAAATGCATGCTCATCTTCTTCCGGAATTACCTGTAAACCGAGTTCCCATTCTGGAAAGTCTCCTTTTTCAATTGCTTCATACAAATCTAGTCGATGGAAATCAGGGTTTTTCCCTGCAATTGTTTGAGCCTCATCCCAAACTAATGAATGTACACCTAGAGTAGGCTTCCAGTGGAACTTTACAAAATGGGCTTGTCCTTTAGCATTAATAAGTCGGAATGTATGAACGCCGAAACCTTCCATCATTCGTAAGCTACGAGGAATGGCACGATCACTCATATGCCACATAATCATATGAGCCGTTTCAGGATTTTGTCCGATGAAATCCCAAAAAGTATCATGCGCACTAGCGCCTTGTGGTATTTCGTTGTGTGGCTCTGGTTTAACCGCATGGACGAAATCAGGGAACTTAATGGCATCTTGAATAAAGAAAACAGGCATATTGTTGCCGACTAAATCATAATTACCTTCATCTGTATAAAATTTAGTGGAAAAGCCGCGCACATCCCTCACTGTGTCATTCGATCCTCTAGATCCCTGTACGGTCGAAAAGCGTACAAAGAAAGGTGTGATTTTAGAGGGATTTGTAAGGAAATCTGCCTTCGTATAAGCGTCTAACGATTCATAAACTTGAAAAATACCATGTGCGCCAACACCGCGTGCGTGAACAATACGTTCAGGAATACGTTCATGGTCGAAATGAGTCATTTTCTCACGGAAATGAAAGTCCTCCATAAGGGTAGGACCCCTTAAACCTGCTTTTAAAGAAAATTCATCCTCTGCCATTTTTAATCCATGATTCGTCGTTAAGGCATGTTTTCCTTAGTTATCAATAATATGTTTCTTTAATTGTTCGGTTTTTTTATTTTCCATTTGAATCCTCCTCAAAGTCATCTTAATTAATGCATTCCCTTTTAATTGGAATAAAAAACATATGGTGTTATGCCAAAGAAATTAAATGAGGGGGAAATGGGAGATATACAGCACGCTCATAAAAAAAAGCCCAATTTTCTTTAATAGAAAATCGGACTTCTTATTTTCAAGTATTATTGTGCAGTTAAGCCGCCATCGATCACGAATTCTGAACCTGTTGAGTAGCTAGAATCATCAGAAGCTAGGAATAATACCATATTAGATACTTCTTCTGGTTGAGCTACACGTTTTAATGGAATATGTTTAGAGAATTCTTCTACTGCTGCTTTTGTATCTGCTTGTACAACCATTGGTGTTGCGATGACGCCTGGGTGTACAGAGTTTACGCGAATACCCATTGGTGCTAGATTAATTGCCGCTGCCTTAGTCATACCACGAACAGCAAATTTAGTATCTGTATAACCAATAGCGCCAGCCACTAAGCCGTTCATTGAAGAAATGTTGACGATTGAACCGCCACCAGTTTTCGCCATTGAACCTGCTACAGTTTTCATACCTAAAAATACAGACACTTGGTTAATGTCTACAATGCGTCGGTATTCTTCTAATGTCACTTCTAGCATATTTTTCGCCATAGTAATACCAGCATTGTTTACTAATACATTTACTGGACCGAAAGCTTCTTCTGCTTTCGCTATTACTGTAGCCCAATCTTCTTCAGAAGTAACATTTTGTTTAACGAAAATAGCATTTTCGCCTAATTCAGCTGCAAATGCATTTCCTTTTTCCTCATTTAAATCTGTTAAAATAACTTTTGCTCCGTTTTCTACGAATAATTTTGCGTGTGCAGCACCCATACCTTGTGCAGCACCTGTAATTATTGCTACTTTACCTGCTAAACGACTCATTTAGAAAGCCCCCTAAAAATTAAAATTTGATAGTTAACTATCACTTTTCTACTTCCTAGTTAACAACTTTCACGATCGAATGTCAATTCAAAACGTTCGTCATTTATTGTGGACGAATAAAAGATAAAAATACATCTTTCATCAACTCCAATTGCTTGTCCGTAGATAACAACTCGGAGAGGTTTGGATCGTGGGTTGTTAGGCTTGATTTAAATGTAAATAAACTAAAATTTTGCACCATCGTCATAATAAATAAATCTAAATCAACATCATGTCTTAATGAGCTGTCTTGTTTTCCCTGGTCAGCCAATGTCAATAAAATACCTGCCAATTTGCTTCGTGCAAAAAAATATTCTGCATATTGCTCAGACGATTCTGTAGCAATTTTTTCATGTAAATCAAAGGACTCGAAAAACTTTGCTAGACGAAGCTTAGGGTCCTTTGTTCCACTTATATAATAATCCAAAATTTGTTTGATTTTTTCATACGCAGGTATTGTCTGCTCAACAATCTGCTCTATATGCGTCGCCATATCATTAGTAATAGTATTTGAGGCTGCAATCACTAAATACTCTTTTTTAGGGAAATAACGAAAAATTGTCGCAATCCCAACACCAGAAGCGTCTGCGACATCCTGCATTTGTATGTTTTGAACGCCATGTTCCAAAAATAAATCCTTTGCAATTTGGATAATATTTTGACGGCGTTGTTGTTTTTGTTGTTCTCGTTTACTCATTTTCGTCACTCCAACTGTTCTTCATACATTAATTGTAGCATGCTTAACACATACCAACTTGTATTCATTTTTATTGCTATTTTCGATATTTATTAAGATTTATACATAAGATGAATTTGTTCTGCAATATAATCAGAACTTAAATGTAGCCCATTTTTTAACCACCACATGATAACGCCAACTATCGAAGCTGTTTTAATTTGAGAATCGACATAGACTTTTTTAGTTGTTTTTGTATTTTTTTTTCTGCGAATTTCGATTAACTTTTTTATTAATTGAAATAGATGATTTTCAAATTGTTCGAGTTGAAAAAGAATGAGTAGATGATGTCTTTGTGTATAAAGATAATCTAGTAATTGAATCAATTGTTTTTTTTCGTCGATGTCCTGAACTTGAATAAGTGCTTCAATTTTTTCAGTTAGTTCCTGTAAAATTTCCTGTGTTAATTGTGTAATTAGGCCATCGATATCTTGATAATGTAAATAAAATGTTGTTCGATTTAACAACGCCTTTTGTGTCACTTTTTGCACAGATAATTGATTAATGGATAGTCCATCATTTAAGAGGGTTAAGGCAGCGCTTTTAAGCATTTCCTGTGTTCTTATGGCACGTGGATCCTCTTTTTTAGTCATTTTTCTCATTCCTGTCTATCATAGTAGATTTTATATACAGTGTGTTTCAAATTGTCTAGTAGTCGACAGTGAATCCTATATTGTTCATGGTCAACTTAGCAAATTTCTTGTTAAGATATTTTTTAGACAATGTGTCGATAAAATTATAATAGCGTTAGGAGTTCTATTATGCAAAATGAAATATCTGCTCGAACGAAAAAGCTTTTGCTTTTTGTAATGATTGCAGGTTGCTTCTTTTCTACATTAAATCAAACATTACTAAATGTGGCGCTTAGTGATTTAATGGTTATTTTTGATGTAACCCCTACAACCATTCAGTGGCTAGCGACAGGCTTTATGTTAGTGAATGGCGTGCTAGTCCCAATCACTGCCTTTTTAATGAAACGATATTCAACTCGCCAGTTGTTTATCAGTTCTATGCTTTTTTTATTAATAGGTTCTATTGTTGCAGCAAGTGCAATGAACTTTGGAATGTTACTAACAGGTCGTATGATTCAGGCCGTTGGGGCAGGAATCATTATTCCATTAATGATGACAGTCATTGTTTTTTTATATCCAATGGAAGAGCGTGGGGCTGTTATGGGGAAAGTTGGATTCGCCATTATATTCGCTCCAGCAATTGCACCAACTGTTTCAGGCTTTTTTGTTGAATATTTGTCTTGGAGATGGCTATTTATTGGTTTAATTCCATTTGTTTTGCTAATTATTTTGTTTGCCTATAAATATTTATTTAATGTTGTTGAGGGGACAAAAGTAAAATTAGATGGATTAAGTGTGGGGTATTCAACAATCGGGTTTGGATTTTTACTTTTTGGGTTCAGTATTGCAGGAAGTAGAGGTTGGGCTGATTGGCTTGTTATTACATCACTTCTTTTAGGGATCATTGTGACGTTTTTATTTTGTCAGCGTCAAATGTCTTCAGCTGAACCATTATTAAATTTGACGGTATTTAAATATAAAATGTTTTCAATGACAACGCTTGTTAATATAGCCATTACCATATTAATGTATGCGGATTTAATTTTACTACCAATTTATTTACAAGATGGTCGTGGTTTTACTGCTTTTGAAGCTGGACTTTTATTGTTACCAGGGGCATTAATAAATGCATGTTTATCTCCGGTAACTGGGAAAATGTATGACAAATATGGTGCAAAGCCATTATTTATAGTGGGCATGAGTTTAATCGTTTTGTCGATGTGGGCAGTGATTGATTTATCTGCTTCTACTTCATATATGTATTTACTTGTCCGCACAATTATATTACGGATTGGGCTAGCTTTTATTACAATGCCTTTAAATACAGCTGCCTTAAATGCACTTCCAAAAGAGTTAGCTTCACATGGCTCAGCGGTTAATAATACGATTCGTCAATTAGCAGGAGCAATTGGCACAGCAGTTATTGTGACTATTTATACAATACAATTAACAAAGGTTTCAAGTGGCACAAGTGAAGGTTATTCTACCGCAGCTAATACGACGTATTGCACAATGCTTATCGTAGCTATTATTGCATTTATTGTTGTTTGGTTTGTGCCAAAAACTAAAAAAGTAAATAACTAAACATTGATTGCTTGCAGTGAGCGATACAATAAGGAAAAGCGCCGTTCTAGATTGTAGATCGGTGCTTTTTTTGCAAATAAAAAAACACTCCTAAATACTGATTTCGAAGTGTTATTACGCTATTTTAAATTTGTAATTATACAGAAATAGATATCATGGTTAATCCATTGATAAAAACATGAACATGTGTTAAATTTATATAGATAGGCACTTTATTATTGATAGGGTATATTATCCCTATCTTAATTATAAAGCATTGTTTTTTATAAGTCAACCCCTATACTTACATTTTTAAGGAGTGAATGCGATGAAATCGGAGTTTCAGCAGGAGCAAAAACGATTAGACAATGTAATGGAGACTATTTCAGAGCAACTGAATAGGTTGGAGAAAGAAACTTTACAGCGTAAGAACGAAGTTGTAAATATTCGCAAACATTTTTGGGATGAAATAAAGGTCAATATGGATACTTTCGACGATTATCTTGAGACGATTATCGGTTTAAGACAAGAAACGCAAGCACTATCCGTTAGCCAAAGTACCCACAAACATGCGTCTAAAAGATTGTCTACGTTGCGCCGTATGCAGAAGGTTCCTTATTTTGGCCGAATTGATTTCTTAGAGGAAGGTATGTCAGCTCAGGAACAGGTCTATATAGGTATCTCTTCCCTTATGGATAAGAGTGGGGAAGATTTCCTTATCTATGACTGGCGATCTCCCATCTCAAGTGTTTACTACGATTACTCGCCTGGTCCAGCCCAGTACACGACACCTGAAGGCATTATCCAAGGGGAGTTGGAGAAAAAGTGGCAATATCTAATCCGCGATGGTGTTCTTCAATCGATGTTTGATACAAGTCTCACTATCGGAGATGAGATTTTACAGCAAGTTCTGGGGCAAGGTACAAATAAACATATGCATAGTATAGTTGCGACGATTCAACAGGAGCAAAACCGAATTATTCGTCATGATCATGGGAGATTGCTAATCGTTCATGGTGCCGCCGGTAGTGGCAAGACATCAGCAGCTTTACAGCGAATAGCTTATTTGCTTTATAAATATCGGGATAGATTAAATGCGGATCAAATTATTCTATTTTCACCTAATGCAATGTTCAATAGCTATGTGTCCAACGTGCTACCTGAACTTGGTGAAGAAAATATGCAACAAGTTACATTTCAGGAGTACTTGCATCACCGATTAAGTAAGGAGTTTTATGTTGAAAATCCTTACGAGCAATTGGAATATGTTTTAACTGCAGCCAATAGTCCAGCATATAAATCAAGAGTGGCGAGCATCCGATTCAAAGCATCTACTCGTTTTTTTGAAGTGATTAAAGCATACAGAAAGTCGCTGGAGTACTCAGGCATGATATTTAAGGGCATTAACTTCAGAGGGCATCCGATTATTACCGCGCAACAAATCGCTGAACAATTTTATAATAGCGACGCTTCACTTAAGTTCCAGAATCGATTGGAAAAGTTAAAGGAATGGATTCTGAAGGAAATAAAAGAAATAGAAAAAGTCGAATGGAAGAAGGACTGGGTACAAGAAGAAATTGAGCTGCTTAGCAACGAGGAATACCATAAGGCACGTGTTTATTTAGCTAAAAGAAAGGGCTTTGCAAGAGAGGCAGTAGCCGATTATGAGATGGAGACTGCTAAACTTGCGCGATTGATTGTATCCAAGAAATTGAAGACATTGCGGAAACGAATTCGGGCGTTGCAGTTTATCGACATTAAGGAAATTTACAAACAGTTGTTTATAGATCCTATGCAAATTAAACAGTGGATTGAGGGAGAAACACCAGTGGAGTGGGAGGCTATTTGCCAAGCGACGCTGGAAATGCTAGACGAAGATAAACTATTTTACGAAGACGCTACTCCGTTTTTATTTATAAAAGAGTTAATTCAAGGTTTTCAAACAAATAGCTCGATTAAGCACATACTCGTTGACGAAGCACAGGACTATTCTCCATTCCAATTCGAGTTTTTAAAGCGATTGTTTCCTTTTGCGAAAATGACAGTATTAGGTGATTTTAATCAGGCGATTTTCGCGCACGCAAGTGAAATGATTGATTTTAATATTCTTAGTAGCTTATATGGACCGGATGAAACAGAAGTTATCAATATGACTCGTAGCTATCGCTCTACAAAACAGATTGTCCAGTTTACCCGCAAACTAGTACCTAATGGCGAACGGATTATCCCGTTTGAACGCGATGGCGAGCAACCTGCGCTGACACAATTAGCTGATCGCACAGCTTTGCATCACTGTATTACGACTAAAGTCGAAGCGTTGCGAAGTGATGGCTATAACAGTATCGCCATCATATGTAAATCCGCAGAGGAGAGCAAGCGTGCATATGAAGCTTTGTCTACTATTGAGGGTATTAAGCTTATAAAAAATGGCTCCCCCGAGTACGAGCAAGGGGTTGTCATCATACCTTCTTATTTATCTAAAGGAATTGAATTTGAAGCTGTCATTATCTATGATGCTTCGGAGCAAATATATGGCGATGAGAGTTTACGCCGAGTTTTCTACACTGCCTGTACGAGAGCAATGCATAATTTACAGCTTTACAGCGTAGGTGAACCAAGTCCACTTCTGCGCATTGCCTTACAGGAAAATGAAATTAAAGTTTAAATGACGAGTAATGAACGAGAATAATGTGAAGAGCCGATTCTAGGCATTATTAGAATCGGCTTTTCTTTAGGATGACAATTTATTTAAGTTCCACTTGGATACGTCCAACACCGTTTAAATATTGGTCATAACGTGCAATTTCAAGCTTCACAGGATTAACTGGGAGGTTTTTAACATTCTCCATATCAAATTTTTGTGTAATTAATAGATAGTTGTCGTGCTCAGAAAACGTTGCACTATTTGAATAGTAAGTTTCACCATTAGCGTCAATTAAATGATTAAACATGCTTCTAAGTTCATTTTTATTGGAGGATAATATTTTATATTGAATTTCAAAGTAATCTTTTATTTCAAGCTCGGTATTAATATTCTTAGGCTGAGTAATAATTTCCCTTTTTTCAAAATCAATTACTACCGATTCATCAGCTTTATCAATAGCCTCAGTGTCTCGAAATTCAATCGTAATACTTTTTGGGATACGGAAGTAATTGCTCTCTAGCATAATACTAAATTGCTTATCTTCGTAATTACCAAATCCAACTATACCGTTCCGAATTTTGCCCCATTCCTCTTGATGTTCATCGTAGATGCGAATATCTCCAAAGCTTAATATTTTCTTTGAATTCGATGAATCAATCGACATTTTCAATTCAGATCTAATCGGAGAAATAATAAGCTCATGAATGGTAAAGTCTTGCCCATCGACAGTTATTTGTTTATTAATAGCGTATTTTTTCGATGCTTTAATGTCATTTTTTAATGTAAATGGCATTTCAAAGACTGTTTCTGGATGATCTGTAAGCGATAATGTAATTTCAAAATCTTTCGATGAATAGTTCATACCTTGGCTTGCGGCCACTTCAATTGTATTTTCAACTTCAAATGTTCCTTCTGGCAGTGCTGACCAACTACTCCCTACAGATGCATAGATTTGTTCACCTTGCTGTTTGACTTCTGTAGAGACGCCAGTGATATTCGCTAAGTCTTCGTCTGATTGAAACTTATAAGAAATGATCATTCCTGATTCATCTGCCACAACACTTGTAATCGTAAGGGTTTTCCCATCAATCGTTTGACTCACATTAATAGGCTCGTAGTATTCATTGTTAATAATATCTTTAATGCCTTTATCTAACGCAATCATTTCAACAAGTGGTTTTAATATTGGAAATTGTGCCATCGTATAAGCTAGAGCAGGCGATACCCTAATGGAACTAATAAGGGCAATCATGATAATAGCAGCAGTAACCGCTAATTGTAAAAGGCGTTTATGGCGAGTTCTCTTTTTTAATTGCTTGTATGCCATGAACTGTTTATTTGACTGCAATGTTTCCATAGGCACTAATTTAAGTAATTCTATATATCTTTGTTGTTGGTCATTGTCCAATTGACTCATGAAATGCCCCCCTCTCCTAATAAATGACGAAGCTTCTTTAATGTTTTATGTAATCTTGATTTAACTGTGCCTTCAGGTATTTTTTGTAACGTGGCAATTTCGCTGTTTTTTAAATCTTTAAAGTACTTCAAATGAATGAGCTCCTGTTGCTCAATTGGTAACTTTGTTATGACATCATTGAGTTCAAATAGTTCCGCCATTTGCTCGGGCTGATCCACTATATCATCTGTGACGACAATACGTTTTTGCTGTCGTTTCATCATTAAACATGTATTGATAACAATGCGTACGAGCCACGTTTTAAAATACTGAGGCGTCTGCACTTTATGAATATTTTTTAAGCATTGATACGTCATTTCTTGTAGTGCATCATTTGCATCATGTTCATTTTGCATATAGCTATAGGCAACACGATACATAGCTTCTTTATATATTTGTAAAAGCAGTAGCTGTGCCGCTTCATCTCCATTAATCGCTTGTTTGGCAAGTTCGATTTCGTCCATCTCCATGCCTCCTTTAATGATTAGATGCACCAAATAAAACATTCGTTCATTTTATTTGATAAAATTTTAAAAGCAATTTTGCATGTAGGGGATGCTTAACTTTGTTTGGTTATATGGAAAACCGTATCATAAGTATGCCAAATAAATAAAGGAGCCTTTCTCAATGGAGAGGCTCCTTTTATTTTCTAAAGTAAAGTACAGCTTTAGTTGGCGATTTCAACAGTAGGTTGTTCTTTATGCTGTATGTGGCTTGAAATCCAAGCGATGATGAAAGCGAGTAAAAGATAGATGAGTAAAAGTGATCCTTGTGTAACTAAGTTTGACCAGCCACCAAGGGTAATCACTTCTTGGAAACCTTTTAGTGAATGCGCCATCGGCAAAAATCCGCCAATTTTAGCTAGTATAGGGTTTCCAAGCTCACCAGGGAATGTTCCGCCACAGGTTGCTAATTGAAATACTAATAACGTAACAGCTATAAATTTACCGACATTGCCTAATAGAATGATGAGCATTAGGATGAGGGTCATAAAAGTAAGTGACACGATCATGCTTGAAAGGAAAAAGAGAGGTACACTTGCTACTTCTAATTTAAATCCTAACAATATAACGATATCTACAATAATTGATTGAATTAAACCAACTACATAAACTAAACCTAATTTATTAATAAAATGAACGGTGCCAGTCACTTTTAGAAGTTCTCTGCGTCCTAGTGGCAGAATATTAGATGCCATAATGCCTCCTACAAATAAAGCGAGTGACAAGAAATAAGGTGCGATACCGACACCATAGTTCGGAACGTCAGATAAATCGGATTCTACCAATTCGATTGGTTGGGCAAACATCGATGTCGTTGCATCGTCAAATTGAAGATTAGATGTTTTTGCTGCCGCGCTATTTAGTTTTGATGCTAATTCATTTGATCCCACTACTAAAGAGGAAAGCCCATTTTGCAGTTTTGGAAATCCGCCTGATACTTCATTAATTCCACTAGATAGCGCTGTAATCCCAGTATTAAGCGTAGTAAAGCCTGTTGTCCATTTAGCAAAACCACTTGCAAATTCAGTCACTCCTTGTTGAAGTTGTTTTGCTCCCGCAGTAGCCTGAGTCATCTTTGTTCCAAACGTTATCATGCTAGTTTCAAGTGTAGCTTGACCTGCCGCTATTTTTTTAGCAGCTGCGCCTACTTGTTGTTGACCATTTGTTAAAGTAGTTTCAGTTGCAGATAATGTCTCTGCTAAAGCAATCAGTTGTTGAAATTCCGAATCTTGCTTCGCTTCGGGATGATCTTTTATATATTGAGCTAATTGCCCGCTCAAATCACTTGCTGCTTTAGCCGCTTGTTGTTGACCTTGAACTAGCTCTGTATTTTTAGAGGACCAGTCTGTCATACTTTCGCTCATTTGCCCCATTCCAGATTGAAGGGCTTGTTCAGCTCCAGTTAGTTGCTGTAGTCCACTATATAGAGAGTCAGAACCGTTTATGAGTCCTTGAGCGCCATTTGATAAGCTTTCCTGCCCTGCTGAGAGGCTTGAACTTCCTGTTTGAAGCTTGCGAGCTCCTTCATCTAAACTTTGAATGCCATCCGCTAGCTTGTCGGTTCCGCTCTGTATATCAGTCGCTCCCTTAGAAAGCTTTTTCGCCCCAGCGCCCGCTGTTGCAAAACCAGTCGAAGCATCCTGGAATTTAGTGAGAATAGATTCAGAGTAAAACTTCGTTATGCTGGCGTTAATTTTTGTTTTCATTTTTTCCACGGCTGTTGTAGTAATTTGTGAAGCTACAAAGTTTTTCCCTGGATTAATCTCGTACGAAAGTTTAGCTGTTTTTGGAGTTTCTTCCATTAAAGTCGTTACGTTTTTAGAGAAATCCTTTGGAATTGTGATGACCATATAATAGTCGCCTGCTTTAAGCCCTTTTTGTGCGGTCTTGTCAGAGACGAAATGGAAGTTTAATTCTTTGCCTTCTTTTAGTTCGGTAATAAAGTCATCGCCAACATGCAAAGGTTCATTATCTATATTAGCTCCCTCGTCGAGATTAACGACAGCTACGGGAAGTTTATCCAATTGTCCGTATGGATCCCAATATCCTGCTAAAAAGAACCCAACGTAAATTAAAGGAACAAGAATAAGAAATATAAAGGCCGTTCGCCCATGCTTATGTTTCCAAATAGCTACTAAGTCTTGCAATATTAATTGAAATCCTTTCATGAAATAATCCTACCTTCCTATTTTCAAAAGATTATTTCATAATAATCTATTATATTAATGTTGTATAATACATAAATCGTTATTACATAATAGATTTAAATCTATATAAGAGGGGGACCAATATGGAACTTTTGCAGTTAAAGTATTTTCAAACAGTTGCCCGTCTCGAACATATGACGAAGGCAGCAGAGCAGCTCCAAATTGCACAGCCATCGCTTAGTAAAACGATTTCCCGCTTGGAGGAAGATTTGGGCGTGGTGTTGTTTGACCGAGAACATCGGAAAATTAGCTTAAATGAAGCTGGCAGAATTTTTTTAAATCGTGTGGAAAGGGCTTTTGCGGAATTGAATGAGGGACAAAGGGAGCTAGCTCAATTTACTGAGCAAGATCAAAAGAGTATTACATTGGCAGTAACGATTCCAAGAGTATTGCCTGCTTTATTAGGTTCATTTTTATCGAAATATCCAGATGCCCGTTTTCAACAATTTCTAAAGTCTGTTACATCTATGAAAAAATTGTTGATGGAAGGGGAGTTGGATTATTGTATTTCCTCAGTTCCTATTGAAGGCGAGGGTATTAGATGGGAACCACTTATTACTGAAGAAATATTTTTAATCGTGCCACCTAATCATTGGTTAGTCGACAGGGAGAGTATTCAACTTGCAGAGGTGAAGGATGAAGCGTTTATTAGTATGAATACAGGATTTGGCTTCCGAAGCTTAACAGATCAATTTTGCCGGGAGGCTGGGTTTGTCCAAAATATTGCCTTTGAGGGGGATGAGCCTTCCGTTATTTCTGATTTAGTTAGACAAGGACTAGGTGTCGCCTTCGTTTCTGAATTATCTTGGGTTCCGAAATCAGAGGAGTTTCCTCATAAACTGCGAATTGTTGAACCATCTTGTCAACGCACAATTGGGCTAGCGTGGTCAGAAAAACGCTATTTCACGCCTATGGCTAACCAATTTCGTCAATTTGTTTTCGAATACTTTTTAACTATTGCTAAATAGAGTTAATTTACGCATTTGTATAAAAGATGACCCAGCTATAGGGTCATCTAATATTAGGATTCCTAGTTATTACTTAGCGGACGATACATTTTACTCATTGAGCTATAAAAGTCTTGTAAAATCGGATTACTTAAATTTTTTGTTAAGGCAATGAGTTTGACCGGAATGTTTGAAGTATAAGTTTCTAAAATAGTAGCCGACCCATCCTCGATTTCCTTTCTTATTCTGCTTGTCCCAATTACTCCGAGATACGGGTGATTGAGGACGGCATTTTTTATGCTCTCATCACTATTGCAGTGAATCGTATTTGGAAAGTGAATTCCTCTGTTTAAAATTTCAAATTTTATAAAGGGAGCTCTAAGGTCAACCAATACAGGGTATTTTGCTAATTTGCTCTCCATTTGAGAAGTGTCATTAGCAACTTTACTTGAAGCGAACAGCACTAAACTTTCATAGTCAATGCATTGATTGGAAATGTCAGAGTTTAAAGTTCTACCATTTACAATAGCAAAGTCCATCTCATTTTGTATTATCTTTTTTAAAGCCTCATCGCTACTATCTACAGAATAAACTTCTATTAAAATATCTTGGTTCCTTTTCTGGAAATTTACTATATGTGGTAGAAAAAAACGGTCACAATGTTCATCTAATGCACAAACACGAATAACTTGCTTTTCTCCTTGAAATTCTTCGATTCTCCTTTGCATCGTAAACATCTCATTTAAGATATTTTTTGCATGCTCATAAAGAATTTCTCCAGCTTTAGTGAGCTTCCTTTTATTGTCCACTTTTTCAAAGAGAGGTAAGCCAATCTCATCTTCTAAGTGCTGTAAATGCTTTGTAACAGTAGGTTGTGAATAATTAAGGCGCATTGCTGCTTGAATTAGTCTTTTTTCTTCTGCTACGATTTGAAAAGTCTGAAGGTGTCTAATTTCCAATTACATAACAACCTTTCCTGTTAATTTCTGAAGCTATAAAGTAAATAAAAATGATTATATAATGCTGATTTAATTTTTGAAATATAATTATAACGCTAAATATTTAAAATAGTAATATTGAATATTCACTATTAGAATATCAATGACCTGTAATGCATTATAAAATGAAACCTATGAAAGCGTTAGCAATATTGGGTATTTTCTAAATTTTTCTAATCTTATTTTTTAGCCGAGAGGATGATTAAAACTCGACTGTTTTTTGAGTTAATTCATAGTATGACAGATTGCTTTTTACACAAATCACAAAGGGGTGTTATGTTTGAGTACTGCCAAACCAATAAAGATAGAAGAAGGTACTGAAAAGAGGAAGAAGAAAAAGGGCGGCTTGAATGCTTATGTTCTAATGTTTTTAATCATTGTTGTTCTTACGCTCTTAACCTATGTTATACCTGCTGGTCAATACGCTAGATATGAGGAAAATGGTAGAACGATTATTGACCCTACAAAATTTGAATACATCACAAATACGCCTGTAGGCTTGCTAGACATGTTTAATGCATTTCACCAAGGGATGGTCAAAGGTGCACCAATTATATTATTTGTACTACTAATTGGTGGTGCTCTTGGAATTATGCAAGCTACAGGATCTATTGATGCGTTAATTCGATTTACTGCACAAAAGTTTGGTAAACGAAAAAAATTAATTATTCCAGTGATGGTACTTCTGTTCTCGTTACTAGGTACCCTTATTGGCGCAGCTGAAGATTCGTTAGTCTATATTACAATCGTTGCTCCAATGACGATTGCCTTAGGCTTTGATGCATTAACAGGTGTCGCGATAGTATTTCTCGGCATGATAGGTGCTGGATTTACTGCTGGTATTACGAATCCTTTTACAATTGGTGTTGCTCAAACAGTTGCTGAACTTCCAATGTACTCGGGTATGGGCTTACGTATCGCTATTTACGTAATCTTCTACATTTTATCGGTTGCTTTTATTTTACGACACGTAAATAAAATCGAGAAAAATCCTGAACTAGCTGAATACGGGAAGTTTAACCCGAATGAAAGAATTACGTTTGATGACGATTTCAAGTTAAGTAAAAGACATGCAATTTCTCTTTTAGTGTTTTTAGGCTGCTTTATCGCGCTGATTTATGGCGTTATTAGTCTTGGCTGGTATATCAGTGAAATTGTAGGGATTTTCTTATTAGGTGCAATTATTATGGGTCTTATCGGAAGACTTTCTGGCAATGAAATGACGGATGCATTTTTAAAAGGATGTTCTGAAATGATTTCAGGTGCGATGATTATTGGGATTGCTAATACAATCCTTGTCGTACTTACTTCAGGAAACTTATTAGATACGATATTACATGTTACTTCTGGTTTGCTTGATGGCTTATCACCAAGCGTAACAGCGGTAGGGATGGCAGTTGTCAATTTCTTTATTCATTTCTTAGTGCCGTCTGGAAGTGGACATGCATCATTAGTAATGCCAATTATGGCACCGTTAGCAGACCTAGTGGGAGTAACAAGACAAACAGCTGCGTTTGCTACTGTAATGGGTGGCGGTGTCTCTAGTTTAATCATTCCGACTGGTGGACTATTGTTAGCAGCTCTAGGTATGATGGGCATTCCTTATTCAAAATGGGCTAAATGGGTATTCCCTTATGTTGCTATTCAAATTGTTATTGTTGTGATCTTTTTAATTATTGCCCAGGCAATTAATTATGGACCGTTTTAATAGCAAAGATAGATCGGTGTGTAGCATTGACTCTTTTCTATATTCGCCATTTTACTGAGGTGAGATGGCGAATTAATAGGGAAGTTTATTGCATTTGCTAGGATTTTGGCATAAATAATTTTTTTAGCAAAAATATTATTCTAACGGGGTGAATGAAATGGATTATCGTAATACATTATCAAAGGTTATTGAAGAAAAACGACAAAAATTAATTTCTGTAAGTGATCAAATTTGGGGTTATGCAGAAACAGGATTTGAAGAGTTCCAATCAGCAGAATTATTATGCAACACTTTAGAAGAAGAAGGCTTTACTGTAGAAAAGGGAGTAGGCAATATTGATACTGCCTTTATTGGTAGTTATGGGACAGGAAAGCCGATTATTGCTGTTTTAGGTGAATTTGATGCACTAACTGGCTTAAGTCAAGTTGGTGGAGATATTCAGTATAATCCTGAAGTAACGAATGGCAACGGACATGGCTGTGGCCATAATTTACTTGGTACAGGAGCATTAGCTGCTGCCATCGCAATTCGTTCATATTTAAAAGAAAACAATCTTGAAGGCACTGTTCGTTACTATGGATGCCCTGGAGAGGAAATCGGTAGTGGTAAAACCTTTATGGTAAGAGATGGGCTATTTGATGATGTAGACTTTGCAGTATGCTGGCATCCTTGGTCTCGCAATTCTGTTTGGTCCATGTCATCTCTTGCTTGTTATGAAGTTTCATTTAGATTCAAAGGAAAAAGCTCGCATGCTGCTAGCACGCCTCATCTTGGTAGAAGTGCACTCGATGCAGTTGAACTAATGAATGTCGGCGTTAACTATTTACGAGAACATATTATTCCTGAAGCAAGGGTTCATTACGCTGTAACAAATACTGGTGGTGTTTCACCAAATGTTGTACAAGAAAAGGCAGATGTATTGTATTTTATTCGCGCACCACGCGTAGCTCAAGCAGAAGAAATTTATCAACGCATCTGTGACGTTGCAAGAGGAGCGGCTCTTATGACTGGTACACAAGTGGAAATTGATTTTGCTTCCGCTGCTTCCGATATATTGCCGAATAACACATTAGAGAAAGTAATGCATGATAACTTTGTTGCTTTAGGTGTTCCACAGTATGATGAAAAGGAACAACAATTCGCGAAGGACATTCGTGCAACTTTATCTGAGGCTGATAAAAAAGAAGATATTAAGGCTAATAAAGAACTAGAAGGCAAAGATTTAGCGCATATTATCGATCCATTTATCCCATCAAACGGAATATTGCCAGGTACGAGCGATGTTGGCGATGTGAGCTGGGTCGTCCCAACCGTACAATGCATGGTAGCATGTGAACCAATTGGAACACCTCTTCATACTTGGCAAGTCGTTTCAACAGGAAAAACTTCAATTGCACATAAAGGTATGCTACATGCTGGTAAAGTGATGGCGGCAACTGCTATTGAAGTGCTACAAAACCCTGAAGTTCTTGAAAAAGCGAAGCTAGAATTAGTTGAACAACGAAATGGTGAGGAATATGTATGTCCGATTCCTCCTGAAGTGAAAAAGTATAAACTTCAAACTGTTTAAAATAGCTAAAATCCACTGTGCTTCTATACAGCGCAGTGGATTTTGTGATTTAGGTGTTGATTTAAGTGTCAGGCACTCAAACAATTTAGAAGTCATACGCCATTGCCAGTAAGGTTTACCAAGTAAAAGTCCACAAAGACTCCTGTGGAAACGCACAAAACAAACCGCGCGCAAGTGAGGGTTGCGGCTTACAATGTGCCCGCGGAAAGCGAAGTGGATTTTTACTGTTGAGGAGCGATTAGGAAGGAACACCCCTTTAGGTGCTTAACACCACACAATGACTTCATGAGGCGTAGTTTGTGCGGGAATGCTTCTTGTCGTAGGTCCATACACAACAATGAGAGTGCGATTTGCAGGACTTTTTGAAAAAGGCTGCCCATTTCTAAGCAAAATCGGCGTGTATGGTGCAAGATTTAATTGTAATTGACCATCACTACTCAACAAT
Source organism: Lysinibacillus sp. NPDC093712 (assembly GCF_050280025.1). Taxonomy (NCBI): domain Bacteria; kingdom Bacillati; phylum Bacillota; class Bacilli; order Caryophanales; family Bacillaceae; genus Lysinibacillus; species Lysinibacillus sp. NPDC093712. The sequence continues at coordinate 134,374 of NZ_JBNNUU010000005.1, read as the reverse complement.
TGAGAATTAAAAAAGTCTACTTTTACATTTTGATAGCTGTTTTCTTTAACCATAATAAGTGCTTGATATTGAGGAGGGTAGATTAAAGGTACAGGTGCATTCCCATCATAATAGCCAACAATGCGATCACCACGGCTTACAACTTCGTGATTTACAAAATAAGTAGAAGGAGAAATAACAAAATTAACAATGCCGCCTGCCCCATTTTCTACCGTCATTAACGTATAACATCCTTCACTTTCGCCATTTTGCCCGACTGCAAAATCATTTATCTGTGTAACGGTACCTTGAAAAAAATTAAAATTGACCATAGTCATTCCTCTCTTAAAAAAAGTTTAATCAACTATTTCCTGTCTACAAGTACGAAATTCACCATCTTTTAATACATGTCATTTTAATCTATGTCACAAGCCATTTATGGGTGACAAGGGATTGTTTCGCTTAATTTTTATTAAAAAGGAATAATATATTTTTTTCACAAATCACTATATACTTAACTTGGACTAAAACGTAATTTTTCTAAGGAGGGGAGCCTTTTGAATTGGATTTCTAAAAATAAGAAACCCTTTTTAGCATTCATCGTTATTATCATAATTATTGCGGGTCTGCTCGATATTAAATATGAGGGACTATTCTTTCACATGTTACCTAAATCTTTGCAATCTTATTTAGCTAACATGTTTTAAAAACGTTTCAGCTTATATGAAATCTTTTTATAAATAAAAACTCATTAGCTTGGCCAAACTTTAAAATGAAAAGCAGTTGAACAGATTATCTGTTTTATTACTTTTCAATAAAATCAATGGGGGATGGCTATGTCAAATATAAACACAAATTGTAACGATGCAAAAGTTAGGGACAAGCATAGTGCGAAAAAACGAGAAGTAAATCAAAATGGCAAAAAGCTCTATAAAGAGGAGTTTGGCTCTGATTTCGATTTTGATGCAGCTTCAGCTCAAGCAAGTAACTTTACTGAAGCACAAGGGCAAAAAAATACCCAGCAACCGGTAAGTGAGCGGACTGCATGGCACTAGTTTTTATTTGACAACTATTCAATTCATTGAGTTAAGGACTAAGGTGTAAGCCTTAGTTCTTTTTTATTTAATATGAATAAAGATAACTGCTGCTTGAGATTTCCTGCAGGAGTGGTCGACTGATAATAGGCATCAAGCTTGTTGATGCCTATTAATAACAATTCGGTCTTTGTTGTAGAATTACACGATTCATTTATAATGTTTTTCTTTAATTCATTTCTTGTGGAATTTTAATTGTGACAGTCGTCCCAATTGATAAGCTTGAATTGATTGTAATTCCATAGTTAGGGCCGTAGTATAATTTAATGCGTTGATCTACATTTTTAATGCCAACGCCACCAAGCTTCGTTCGCTTCTCTGTAGATTCTCTATTTAGTTGTTTGACGTCAAAGCCCTGTCCGTTGTCTCGAACAATAAGCTCCACATCATCTCCACTAGGTATTGCACTAATATGAATATGACCATTGCGGGGGACACTTCGAATACCGTGATATAGAGCATTTTCAACAATTGGTTGTAGAAGGATTTTTGGCATTCGTACATTTCGTATCGATTGATTGCAGACAATCTTGTAATTTAATTTATCACCGTAACGTTCTTTTTGAATAAACAAATATTGACGAACATGATCCAATTCATTTTCTACGGTTGTCATTTCATTCCCACCACTAAGCGATAAGCGGAAAAATTGAGCAAGTGCTTTTGTTATTTCAATTACTTTCTCACTGTCATTAAACTCCGCCATCCACACAATTGTATCTAATGTATTGTATAAGAAATGAGGATTAATTTGACTGTGGAGCGCACTAATTTCGGTTGCTCGTAAGTGTTTTTCCTTTTCAGTAATTTCCTGCATTAGTTTTTTAATTTGCACAATCATACGATTGAAATATTTTGCTAAACTTTGTGCCTCAAAGCATCCTTTTTCATCAATAGGTATTTCTTTTAAGCCATGTTCGATATTTTGCATCGCTTTTTCTAAACGTTGGAATGGTATCGTGATTCGTCCAGCAAATAAAGCAACACTAACCGCAGCTATAATAAAAAGAATCATGCCTACTAATAAGAAGATTTCGAGCAGTTGCCTTTTAATCATTAAAAGTCCGTCTTGTGAGGAGACTCCAACAAATGTCCAATCGGCATTATTTAGCTTATAGGTATGCGTTAGCGTATTTTTTTCTTTATCATAGCCCGCTTGATTGGCGATAATTTGCTGTAATTGTTGTTGTTTTAGGTAATTTTCGAAATACGCGGTATCCTTATGATAAACGACTTCTCCGTTGTCATTTATAATGAAAGAAAAGCCATCCTTTCCTAAATCCAAGTTAGCCAAAAAGTCTTCGATAACTTTATATTGGATATCGATAAGCAATACACCGATATTTTGACCTTCGGCATTTTTTATTTCGCGGCTAATTGAGATTACCCAGTTATCTTTATCCATTGAAAAGTGCTGCATGCGAGCAGATGTCAGTACAGGCTTGCTACCATTATTAACAGCTGCCACATACCATTGTTCCTTCATCATATTGCTCGACATACTCATAACTAGTCCCTTTTCATTGGACAGTACTTGTCCGTCTTTACTAACAATTACAACCGATTGAATAAATCGATCCGTTGCCATCGTTGTTTCAATCATAGACAGTAAACTATGCTTTATAGTAGGGTCTCGCTCTGGACTCGAAAAATAGGTTACGAGCTGGGAGTTTTCAGCGAGTAAACCTGATACTGCTTTGAGACGATCGATATAGAGATCAATATACATACCGCTTTTTTCAACTGCCGTTTTCGTGCTAGATGTTGCTTCACTTAACACCACAGAAGCAATACTGTAATACAAAATAACGCACATTAATAATAAAATAAGACCACTCGCTTTTAAATAATGAAGGGCAATTTGCATGCGTAAAGTTTTCAATATAGTTGATTTTTTCATTGCTATTCTCTCATTTTTTCTCTAAATTGATTTGGAGAAATATCAAATTTTCGTTTGAATGTAGCGCTGAAATAATTGGGATCATCAAAGCCTACAGCAGCTGCAATTTCGTACACTTTCATATCTGTGCTGAGCAAAAAAATTTTCGCTCTATCTAAGCGGATTGATAGCATATAATCTTGAAAGTTTTTACCATATAGGCTCTTAAACAAGCTACTTAAATAGGAATTACTGAGTGCCATTTGTTTTGCTAAATAGCTTAAAGAAAAATCGACATTTGCAATGTTACGGTCTATTTCTTTTTGTATTCTCGCTTTATAGCCTGTGTCATTATTTATCTTTGTTTCACTCAAAATGCCTTCCACAAGCCGAGATATCTCATGTTGACTTTGTGTTGCTTGAATTTTTGCTATCAGACTTTTTAACGTCTCTTGAATATCATTTTTAGAAACGGGTTTTAAGACGTAATCATCAATGCCTGCCTTTAATGCAGTTACGGCATAATCAAAATAGTCATAGCCTGTAATAATAGCGATTTTTACATTAGGTTTAATTGTTTTTGCTGTAATGGCAAAATCGAGGCCGTTCATTTTCGGCATATTGATGTCAGCTAAAACGAGGTCAGGACTATTGTTTTTAAAGATTTCAAGTGCGGTCTCTCCATTTGATGCTTCAAATACTTCAGAAATGGAAAGTTCCTCAAAGTTAACAAATGAGCGAATTCCTTTTATGATGATTGCTTCGTCATCGACCACTAATAATTTGTACATCACATCACCTCTTTGAGAACAAATATATAAAGGGGTTATCCTATCACGTAAAAATCCACTGCGCTTTCCGGCGGGCACAAGGTAAGCCGCAACCGTCGCTGTCGCGCCGCCTGTTGCGGCTTACTTTTTGTGCGTTCCCGCAGGAGTCTACATGGATTTTTACTCAGCTAGTAATAAATATGACTACTTGCAGTGCTAGGAGGATTCCAAATTGTTTTGGTGACTGGCACTGAATTCAGGGTCGTACTATTATTTAGTTAGCGGTACTAAGTAACCATAACCAGCTGATTCCATTTCAGCTTGTGGAATAAAATTAATCGCAGCACTATTTATACAGTAACGCAAACCGCCACGATCGATAGGTCCATCGTTAAACACATGTCCTAAGTGACTATCACCAGTACGGCTTCTCACTTCGATTCTGATCATATTAAAGCTAGTATCTACGAACTCACGCACTACGGCTGGATCAATTGGTTTAGTAAAGCTTGGCCAACCACATCTAGAATCATATTTGTCGGCTGATGAAAATAGTGGCTCACCTGTTACAATATCAACGTAAATACCAGGATCATAGTTGTCCCAGTATTCATTTGAATAAGCCATTTCTGTGCCATTCCCTTGTGTTACTCGATATTGCTCTTTTGTTAGCATTTTTTTAATTTCCTCATCACTTGGCTTTGGATATAGCGCTGGGTCAATAAGGGATGGCATTTCTTGATTTTTCAATGAATCAAACTCTACATGACAATAGCCATTTGGATTTTTTTCAAGATAATCTTGGTGGTATTCTTCTGCAAGTGTAAAGTTTTTAAGTGGTTCCACTTCAGTAACAATTGGGTCATCATAGCGTTCTTGTTCTTTCGCCACTACCTGATCAATGATTCGTTTATCTGCTTCATCTGTATAGTAAATACCCGTACGATATTGTGTGCCACGGTCATTACCTTGCTGATTTAATAAGGTAGGATCAATAATTTGGAAGAAATGTGTTAATAGCTTTTCTAAATTAACTCGTTCGGGATCATAGCGAACATGAACAGTTTCCGCATGCCCTGTATTTCTCCAAATAACATCTTCATAAGTTGGATTTTCTGTATTGCCATTGGCGTAACCTGACTCTGCATCATAAACACCATAAACACGTGCCATATATGCTTCTACACCCCAGAAACAACCACCTGCAAGCCAAATATCTTTTAAATTATTTGTATCAAAATTTAAGTTGACGTTTGGGTTGGGTGGATATTTAGATTCTGCTTGGGCTGTACTTGCACTACTAGTTAACAAAGAAGTATCGACTGAGCATGCTGATAAAAATAATAAAACACTAAATAATACACCAAATAGTTTTATATTCATTAGATATACCTCCCTTTATTATTGGATACTTTTAAATTTCTCAATAATTTGTGGATTACTTACATGGCCAGGTAGCGTTTGAATGAGTTGACCATCTGAGCCAATATAGGACGATGTTGGATAGGCTCGTATATTGTATTGTTTCGCAATTGCACCGTCTTCATCTAATAGCACTTTAATATTGGATGTACCTTCTACACCGTTAAACCATTTAATAAATGCATCACTCTTTTTTTCATTATTGAAATTGGGTGATACGATGCTTAAGACAACAAAATCCTGCTCTTCCCCAGCTAGTGTATTTAATTCTTCTAAGCCTGCTAAGCAAATTGAGCACCAAGAGGCCCAAAATTTCACATACACTTTTTTGCCTTTATAGTCAGCAAGGTTGTAGGTATCGCCCTTGGTATCAACTAATTCAAAGGTTGGAGCGATAGTCCCTTCATTTTTAGCTGCTGCTTTCGTTGAGGTTGTGGAATCCCCCGTGCATGCCCCTAAAAGAAACACTGCTGCTAATATGACAAGGAGCAGTTTAAAATTGTACATGTTAAGTCTCCTTTCTTATTGTGGAATGAACGTAAGTAACAGATTTAAATTATTTGTCATTAAGACAATTCCCATAAAAATAATGATAATCCCACCGGCAATTTTGATTTTCCCCATATGCTTATTCATTTTTTTAACATGTCGTAATAGTAAATCAGAGAAAATAGCAAGAAGTAAAAAGGGGATTAATAGCCCGAGCGCATAGAAAAACATCATAAGTGCCCCGTAAGTGGCCTGTCCCTCGCTAGCTGATATTCCTAATACCGCCCCTAAAATAGGTCCGATACAAGGCGTCCAGCCCATACTAAACGTAAGGCCCAATAAATAGGTACCAAGTAAATCCCGTTTATCGCTTCTTTTCAGTTGTACTTTTGTTTCTTTATGGAGCACTGCTAACTTCAAAATACCTATTTGATGTAGGCCGAGAAACACGACTACTACACCACATACGGCGATAAACCAGTCTTTATTAATAAACGCACCAAGAAAACCGGCGCCAAATCCTAAGATGACAAAGCTTGTAGAGAGACCAAAAACAAAAAGAAGGGTCTTGAAAATTAAATGTGGGTTGACTTGCCATTTACCTAAAGTCCAGCTGTGTTGTATAGCGACACCACTCTCATTGGTTGAAAGTACTGAAAAGTAAACAGGTAGTAAAGGAACTATACAGGGGGAAAGGAAGGATAGTATCCCTGCAATAAAAACCGTACTGAATAAAAGCTGTTCGCCCACGATTGAAGCACCACCTTTCTTGTATAGTTTTATAGTAAGAGAAGTGAATGAAAAGCAACATAGAATGATTTTATGAAACTCTTAGATATGATCTTGTAATGAATTTCACGTGCGTAAGAGAGCAATTTTGCAAAGATAAAAAAATGCAATTTAATCTACTTCATACTAAGCTAGTATTAAATGGTAAAATGTTTAAAAGGAGGGATTGCTATGGCGATGATTCGAAAATATGGGGTGTTATTAGGGGGATTTGGCTTTTCATATCTTGGCAATTGGATTTATCTTGTCGCTTTAAATTTAATGGTTTGGCATTTAACTTATTCTGCGACAGCAGTTGCAGGTATCTTTATCGTTGGTCCGATTGCACGTATACTAACCAATTTTGTGGCAGGCTCAATTATTGATCGGTCGAACAAAAGAAAGATAATGATCGCAATGGATGTTATACGTGGCATCATTGTTTTCCTTATGCCATTTATAACGTCTATCTGGCTCATCTATAGCTTGTTATTTTTAGCGAATATAGCGAGTAGTTTTTTCGGTCCAAGTAGTACATATTATATTGCGAAATACGTACGCGATGAAGATAAGCAACGTTTTAACGCATTATTAGGCACATTAAATTCAGGTTCTTTTATGTTAGGTCCTGCCATCGCAGGTGTCCTTATTGCTGTTTTTAATATAAGTATCGCCATATGGATTAATAGCGTGACATTTTTTGTTTGTGCGTGGGTCATTTCGCGTTTACCGAATATAGAAGAGAAAGTAGAAGAGAAGCGTGTAGTACTTACAATGAGCGTAATAATAAGTGATTTTAAAGTGGTTTGGACTTTTATACAGCAGCAACGGAATTTCTTGAAATTTTTTATGTCCTATCAAATTGCGCTAATGGTTGCTTTTGCATTAGATTCACAAGAAATGACTTTTATAAAGAAAGTTTTATCTGCTTCGGACAGTCTTTACGGTGTGCTAGTAAGTATTGCTGGCGTTGGGGCTATTGTTGGTGGTTTGTTGGCAATGATTTTAGTACATAAATTTTCAATTGCTACCTATGTAGGGGTAGGACTTACGTGTACGATGGTTTCCTATACCGCCTTCTATGCATCAAGCAATATTTGGTTTGCTACGTGTTGTTTTATCACGTTAGGAATTTTTATGGCATTCAGCAATACTGGATACGATACTATCTATCAAAAAAATATCCCGCCAAATTTAATGGGACGATTCGGTAGTTCTGTTAGCCTTGTTCAAAGTGTTATACAAATTATACTTACGTTTAGTTTAGGTATATTGGCAGACTGGTTTTCACTACAGTTCGTAGCAGTCATTTTTGGTGCAGTCGGCCTTATATTTGCACTCTTTATGTCTATCTATATAGCAACAAATAAACAAGCACTGCAAATTAAAGAAAATAATAATTAGTATTTAAAAGTGTGAGTATAGCGGAAGAAGAGGTTCGAGCAAAAGTATGGAAGATTTGAACCTCTTTAACATGCATTGCTCTAGATTTTTAGCTTCGAAAAACAAAATGTAATGGAACGTTTTACATAAAGTGAACAATAGAACAATATGCCAGAAACAACAAGTGCTAAAGGTATACTGAAAACGACCGGGAGATCTACGCCTTGCCAAATACTCATTTTTATTTGGTCAATGCCTACAGTTCGTAAAATACCAGCAAGTATTGCTATTAAGGCACTTACAACAAGCCCCACATATAGGACAGTTAGGACAACTAGTGCTAACGAGCAAAAAAATCCACGTATCATTTTCATAGTTGCTCCCTCCGTATAATTTGTTGCACTTTCGCATTGGGAGAAATAGTATAGCTTTTTGTGTAATAAAGCGTTTGTATTGTACAATGACTGCCCACTACAACAACATCTCCTTCAACGACCTCCGCATTTGTATTGGAGAGATGCAAATGTTTTCCTGTTATCGACTTACAATGAAGTTTTTTTCTAACAATTGAAATTGATAATTTATCTTTCTCTATTGTTATATCTTCGGCAATTAGCCGGTCAATCTCACTTGCTCCTGATAATTTTAAGTGAAAATGTGCTGCATGTATTTGTTGTGCCTTAACAAAGCCAATCGCATGAAACTGTTGTGCTTGTAAATTTTGCTCAATTGTTAATTTCCCTGAGCTATTAACAGTGCCTATTTGTCCATTGCGTATCTTTAAATTACCCGCATTCGTCACTTCCGTAATTTCACAATAATCCTTTATAACACAAGACCCTGTATTTTTTAAAACATGCGCCATTACACATGAATGGAACGAGCTATGACCATGGGTGGAGATTGTTTTTAAGCGAACGTCTTGATGAAAAGCAACAGCACCGCGAATCTTTAATTGTTCACAGTCAGGTGCTAAATCATTAATAGTGCCACTCGTAAGCGTAATACTACGTTGCCTCCTTATCCCTTCATTTGACATAGTAATCACCTCTTTTATTTAATTAATATATATTTTAATTATTAAAACATATATCAATTAAAGTATATTTTACTTTACTTTGTCAAGAATAAAAATTGCCTATTGTGCATGTAAATAACGAGGGCAATAAAAAAAGGATTTCAAATTTATTGAAATCCTAAAAAATCTTTTGCATTAATTTATTCACTTCAATTAACACTTTTGCCATATCGGCTAGTTTTTCTTGTGGAAACTTCAAAAATATTTCATGTACTTTTGTCTCTCCATCATTTGTTAATATCATGTTTACGACGCGTCGATCCCCATTTTCTCTTACTCGTTGTAATAAATTTAATTTTTCTAGTTTATCGCACATGGACGTAACAGCACCAGGGGTTACGCTAAAGAAATCGGCAATCTCAGTTGCTTTCATACCGCCATTAATTTTTAGCTGAAGAAGTAGAATTAGCTGGTTTTGTGATAATGATTCACCTTCTGATAGCAGGTTAACAAACATCATCGATTTTTGTTGTATTTCAAGCATTTCTCGCATTATTACTTCTACGTTTTGCATTGGGTTATTATTTAACATTGGATCACAGCCTATTAAAATATTTACTAATTAAATTATATAGCAAGTATAGGATTTATGTTAAGTGAATAACTCTCAATTTCAAAGTGATGTTTTTGCACTTACATTAGGTTTCTTTAACAGTAGTTTTCCTAATATAAGGACACCTACCATTAAAAGCAGTATAGGTATTAGGAATAACAAATGTCCAATGCCTGGAGCAAATATTGTTACCGTAGAAAGTGGCCCGAATAATTTGGGGAATCCAATTAAAATAAATAAAGGGATTAGAATATTAAATATAATTAGAGAGAACCAATTAAGAACTGTACGGAAGGTTGATATTTTCTGTTTGTTACGTTTGAATTTTCTATAGACTGAGCGAGCAATTAGCATAATGATTATTACGAATATCAAATCGAATATTATATATTTCATAAAAGGGTTAGTATTAGATATAGTAGGTTGTTCGTGATGGACAAGTTTGTTAAGGCCACTAACTATGGCATCATATTCATTTAAATTAAAATAATCCATAGCATTGATTTGAAGACTAATACCGTAATTCCCATCTAACAACACTTTTGAATAAGTGTTTTCCGTCCATCCATTATGGGAGATGACGTCATTATTTACTTCCCAGCCCATGGCATAATAAGTATCATGCGAAATGAACGAGGATGGTTGGTGCAAAGTATTCATTGCATTTGCTGACAAGATGCTTTTTCCATTAAAGTGGCCTTCATTCAAATGTGCCATCATGTAATTAGCCATATCCTCTGCGCTAGAAATAATATAACCAGAAGGAACGGTGCCATCATGGATTAATTGCTCCGTTGGCACCTTCATGCCGAATACAGTTTGATAGCCGTGTGCGATAGTATTGTTGATATCATCTTTTGGATCAGCATAGCTATTGTTCATTTCAAGCGGTTTAAATATAAATTCATCTATATACTCTTTGTAGGGGGTATTTGTAACTTCCTCTATGACTGCACCTAAAATGCTATAATTTAAATTCGAATATTCGTAGTGTTTACCAACTGGTGATGACAAATTTATATTTGCTAAGCTTTGTACATGTTCTTTTAATGTTTTATCTCCTTGCGATATCGCTACTTGACCATCATATGTAGAAAGACCGCTCGTTTGGTTTAGTAAGTGTTGAATGGTTATTTTTTTAGATTGCTCTTTATCTGCAAGTTGGAATCCTGGTAGCACATTGTATACTAAATCATCTAAATGAATTTTCCCTTGTTCTACAAGCTGCATAATGGCAAGAGCTGTAAATGATTTACTAACTGATCCAATAACAATAGGTGTTTGTGGTGTCATTTTTGTGCCATCTGGGCTAGAGACACCATACCCTTGCAAATATTCAATATTATTTTCTTTAACGATAGCAAGTGAAGCACCTGGAATGTTCAGCCTATCGATTTCTTTTGCCATAAACGCATTAATAGCAGCAATATCTAGAGTTTTATCTGTAACACTACCGTTTGCAAAGACAACACCGTTAACAGTCGTGAATAGCATGAGCAAGGTCATGGCGGAAATTTTTAGAATGGCTAATTGTTTTTTATACATAACGTATATTCCCTTTAAACGTATTTTGCCTTCCTTGAATGGGGGCTGGCTTATGTGAGCACTTGCACGATGCCTTACATAGTAGAGCTTTTATACAGTCTTCTTTTATAAACATAAAAATACATACTTAGTGGCCACCAAAGAACTAAGAATATTGGATAGATAGCCCAAATTATGCTTGGTGAGGAAACGATGTTGACGATAATAAAAAAGATACTGATGTGTATGCTAGCATACACCGAGAAGGCAACAAATGATTTTTTCTGAGCATGATATAAAGATAAGGGCCACCATATAACTAAAAATGCAGGGTAGATTGCCCAAAGATATTGGGGTGACATAATGAAATTTGTTATTGAATAATAAATGATTGTACTTGCACAGCCAATAAGTGCTATGTTCATGGATTTAGCTTTTTCCTCTAAAAACATAAGAAAAGGCCACCAGATAATCGGATATATGGCGTATATGAACCATAAATGCTGCGGTGAATACAAGAGATTTTCAATGATAAGGAAAGCAATGACCATTGCACTGCAAATAACAGCGTACTGTTTATATAGTTTTTTTGACATGAAATATAAAGTGATAGGCCATAGCAACAACAATAAGCAAGGATAAATAAACCATATCGTGTTTGGCGTTGTTGAATAATTGACAATTCCTAAAAACAGCATAGTCATCAAACTGCCGACAACAGAAAAACTAATGTAATGCTTCATTTTACTCACTCCATTTCTTACGTGACCATACGAAATACATTGAAAGCGGCCACCATAGTATGGCGAAAATCGGATAGATAGCCCAAATTGTATTTGGTGTGTAGTATAGATTGATAAAAATAAAGAAGGCTGTTATTAAGCCACTTCCCCATAAGGAAAATTCTAAATTTAACTTCGCCATACTTTTCTTTTCTGGCGGCGCTTTTACGCCTAATTCTTTTTTTAGATCGTCAATATCTCCAAATTCAACGATTGCTTTATTGATTGCATCCTCTTCTTCTTTTCCTTGCCCCATCAAATAAAATACCTTTTCTTCAAGATTTTCGATGATTTCCTGTTTCACCATCTCTGTTTCATTATTGCGTGGCATGTCTTTAAATAGCTCATCAATATGCTGTTTGATTTTTTTCATTCTAAGCCCTCCATAAATAAGTCGATAATTTCCTTCACTTCGGCCCACTCTTTAACAAGCTCGCTTAAATAAGCTTTGCCTAATGGGGTAATGCGGTAATACTTCCTTTTGCCCCCATGTGATACATCACCATAATAGGCTTCAATTACTTCCTTTTTTTCTAAACGTTGAAATACTGCGTATAATGTTGCTTCTTTAATTTGAAAACGATTATTTGTACGGACGCTTATTTCTTGGGAAATTTCATACCCATAACGATCCTTCTCTAAAATTAGCCGTAAAATAATTGAATCCAAATGTCCGCGGATAATGTCACTTCGAACCATAAGTCACCTACTTAACCTTTATTGCTCTATCTGATGGAGTAATATTAACAAAGATTACTCTATCTGTCAAAGTAATATTTGGAACTTTATAGAAAAAATTATTTCGTAATTTAACTATAAAAACCGATAATGCAGGACGAGTTGCCTGCATTATCGGTTTTTTAGAAGTATGGATTGTTACAAATATAATCCTGCTAAGAAAATCCCTAAAGCTTCTTGGTAAATGTCATCAAACTGACTGATTGGGAGCGGGTTCGTACCGCTACCTAGCTCCACGGTGAACCCTGGTCTGCGCCAGTCTTGTATGAACCAATCTTTATAGCCAGCATAGCTATTTGCTGATTTAACAGGCTCATAACCACTTACACGGCTAAATTCCTCCACCATCGTTTGTGATTCAGGTGGCTCAAGATTTTCAAATCCCCAATAGATTACTTTGCCTTGTGTATGGAACGCTAGAACCCAAGCAAAATTGCTTCTCCTTGTTAAATCGGCCATGGCGATAGCTTCAGGTTGAGTCAACGGTGCTTCTCCTCCATAATCTCGCGGTCCTGGTGATTGAGGGTTGCGAGCACTTTCTAAGTCCCATTTTGCAGGGAATTGGTCGTTTAAATCGACACCGTTGATATTCGCCTTCCATCCAGAAAAATCGATACTATCATTGTTCCAAGTAATTAGCTTATTTTTTAATGCTTCATTATCTGGTGGACCATGGAGAACTAAATTAACACCATCAGGGTTAACCATCGGTACGATAGAAAGTGTTGTTTGCTCGTAAAGAGGCAATGTGGAGAGACCTCGAATAGTCGTTTGATTTGTTAGTGAGAGTAGGTAGTCGTTTAGAAATGTCATGATGATCGGCGTAGTAATCCATTCATTGGCATGAAATGAACCGTTATAATGAATGCGCTTTGAGCCTTTACCAATAAGAATCTCGGGTATTTGGCGCTGTAAAACGGAGTTGCCAATGGAGGTGTTTTGAAGAAATGGATAGGCAGCTTGTAGCTTTTTAATATCATTTATCATCATGTTGTAGTCGTAATTTTGTTTACCGTTTACGAGGCGCCAAGTGAGCCTTTGGGGGACTTGAATTGTTTGGCCAATGTACAGTCGATTTGGATGAACATCGGGATTGGCAAGCAAAATGGCATTGAGCTGCACATTTTGACTTTGAGCAATTTGCCACAAAGAGTCTCCTTGTTTGATTGAATAATTAGTTGTAACAAATCCAGGAATTTGAACGCGTTGTCCAACTTGAAGTCGTTGAGGGTTGATGTTTTGGTTGGAGTCTATAATTAGTTGAAGAGGTATCTTATATAACTCGCTGAAATACCACAGTGAATCACCGGGTCTTACAAATATGTCCACAGTTTTTCTCCCCTTATTTCAAAATCATTCGCTATAAGAAGTATATGAGATTATATAATATAAGTGCCAGGCACTGAAACAATTCTGAATTTGAACGCTGTAGAAAAATTTTAAATAAAGGAGATTTAATGAATTCCCTTCACTGTGGGGTTTTATCTATGGTTGAACTAGGGAAATTAACTAGAGTAGAACATAGTAAAGTTAACCTGTTAATATCAATTCAACTGGTATACTGTTAAAATAACTATAGGACAGTAAAAAGTAGGGGGATTAAATGTATAAAAAGATAAAAATGGGTATACGTACAAAGATTATCCTCGGCTATGTAGTTATAATTCTTTGTTTACTTGCATCAGTGATTATATTAAACAATCAAATTACTTCCCTACAACAGGAGAGAAATTACATTATTAAATATGATGCTCAAGTGCAAACACTTACCAATCGTATTGAAAAATATATATTAGATATGGAATCGAGCCAACGAGGCTATATAATTACCGGTGATTCGAGCTACTTAGAACCTTATAATAATGCCGAAGAAAATTGGAAGCTGGATTTTAATGAATTGTATCAGCTATTAGAAAATAGGGGGAACCAACAAGAGAAGTTAGATGCTATTAAAGTAACGATTGAGCATTGGATTGCAACTTCTGGTGAACCGACAATAAGATTTAAAAAAGAAAATAATACGGAAGCATTAAATGAATTTTTCAAAGTAGACATTGGCCGTAAAGATATGGAAACGATGCGAAATCAGTTTGATGCTTTCCGTTCAGATGAGAATGTGTTCACACAAAATAAGGCAAAGCAATTGGATAGAAAAAATAGTAATTTAACATCAGGCTTGTTCGGCATTCTAGTGCTCGTATCTCTCATCTCAATCGCCATTGCTAGTGGGATTTCGCGGTCAATTGTTAAAACAATGAAAGAAGTCACACAAACAATTAAAGAAATGGCGGCTTCAAAGGGTAACTATCGAACAAGAATTCATGTCAAAACAAACGACGAAATAAATGATCTTGCAGTTGCTACAAATGATTTGTTAGATGCATTTGAGCGAAGAGAATGGTTGCAAGCTAATATCGCTGAAATTGTCACTAAATATCAAGGGATTTCAGCTATTACGAAATTGGCTGAAACTTTCCTTTCAGAAATGTCGCATAAGACAGGGTCTTCATTCGGAGCTTTTTATGTTCGGGAAATGCATAATAGCGATGTCTATTTTGTAAAGAAAGCTGCATTTGCAGATGCTGGAGATAATGTTGGGATTGAAAAATTTAAAATTGGACAAGGTATAATTGGCCAATGTGCGCAGGAGAAACGAGTTTTCATTAACGATGATATTTCGCAAGATTATCGTTTAATAGGAACAGGCTTAGGTGGGGCGCCACCGAAAAGCATTTTCATCTTCCCAATCATATTCGAGGATGATGTGATAGCTGTCGTTGAATTAGCAACAATGACTAGCTACACTGCGCTACAGAAAGAATTAGTGAATCAAATAATTGAAACATTTGGGTTAACGGTTAATAGTATTTTAGGTCGAATGGAAATTGTACGTTTACTAAACGAATCTAGAGCTATGACAGAGGAATTACAAGTTCAATCTGAAGAGCTGCAAACGCAATCTGAAGAATTGCAAATGCAAACAGAAGAACTAACAATGATTAATGAACAGCTAGAGGAAAGAACAAAAGATGCTGAAATTAAAACACAAGAATTAGAAAAAGCTAAAAAAGAATTGGAAGACAGTGCTGAGCAACTCGTATTACATTCCAATTATAAATCTCAATTTTTAGCTAATATGTCTCATGAATTACGAACACCGTTAAATAGCATTTTAATTTTATCTGAAATGTTATCGGAGAATGGCAACAATAATTTAACTGAAGAAGAGATGGAATTTGCAAGAGTCATTCATTCATCTGGTGAAGACTTACTCGTATTAATTAATGATATTCTAGATATATCAAAGGTTGAGGCTGGGAAAATTGAAATAATTTTCGATGAAGTGAACATGAGTGAAATGCCGATACAAATAGAGCAAATCTTTGCTCCAGTAGCAAAGAAAAAAAATCTAGAATTGCAAATATCGAAGGCAGAAAATGTTGCTGATATTTTCTATACAGATGAGAAGAGATTCCAGCAAGTTTTAAAAAATTTATTATCAAATGCATTAAAATTTACGGAACAAGGCTATGTGCGTGTAGATATCAAACAGCTTGACCTTGAACAGTTAACAAACAATATGCACGATATAAGCTCAGAATGGCTTGAAATTACAGTGACTGACACAGGAATAGGTATTCCAAAGGACAAACACCAGCTAATCTTTGAATCATTCCAGCAAGCAGATGGTGCTACTGTAAGAAAATATGGTGGAACAGGGTTAGGTTTATCCATTTGTAGAGAATTTGCAAAATTACTTGGTGGCTGGGTTTCGTTACAAAGTGAAGAAGGAAAGGGCAGTAGCTTCGCTCTTACTATTCCAAGTTTACCTAATGGCTTAAATGAGGGGACGACCATCGATTCTGCTGTTGTTGAAGTAGTGGCTACTCTTAAAGCTCCTGAGATAATTGAAGAGGTGCAGGAGCAAGGTAATGAAAGCGACATTGTCTCTATACAGGAAGTAGAAGTGTTCCAAGGGAAAAACATATTAATCGTAGATGATGATTATCGAAATATTTATGCATTGAAAGCAGCCCTTGAAAATAGAGGCATGAATATTCTCGTTGCAAAAGATGGATTAGAATGTTTAAAGATTATGGAGACGAATAACAAAATAGATCTTATTCTTATGGATATCATGATGCCGAATATGGATGGATACGAGACGATGTCTATTATTCGATCAAAAATGAAGCTTACAGATTTGCCAATTATCGCCTTGACTGCTAAAGCGATGAAAACAGATCGTGATAAATCTTTAGAGGCTGGTGCTTCAGATTATATTAGTAAGCCATTAAATTTAGATCAATTAGTATCGGTGTTACGCGTATGGCTAGTTTCTAAAGGGAGTTAAAATAAGTATGGATAATCAATTCCAGAATTTTGAGCTAAAGCAACAATTGAATAAGCATTCGAATATGGAAATTGAGTTACTACTCGAAGCAGTCTATCGTTTATCAGGTTTTGATTTTCGACAATATAATCAATCTTCTATTTCTCGTAGAATATACAATCGAATGAGGGTTAATAATATTCCAACGATTTCTCGTGTATTGGAAAAAGTTATACATGAAGAAGATTTTTTAGAGCAGCTTTTAAATGATTTTTCAATTAATGTCACGGAAATGTTTCGAAACCCTAGCTTTTTTAAAGCTTTCCGTAAAGAAGTCATTCCTTATTTAAAACAGTACCCCGAGATTCGAATATGGCATGCAGGTTGTGCAACAGGTGAAGAAGTATATTCAATGGCGATTTTACTACAGGAAGAGGGACTAATAGATAGAGCGGTGATTTACGCAACGGATATGAATGAGCATGTGCTAGAGAAGGCAAAAAAGGGCGCTTTCTCAATCAAAAAAATGCAAGCATATACAACGAATTATATGCTTGCAGGCGGAAGCCATGCTTTTTCAGAATACTATAAAACTGACTATCAATATGCCTATTTCCATCCTGAACTATTGAAAAATATTATTTTTGCACAGCATAATTTAGTGACAGATCAATCGTTTAATGAATTCCATGTAATTATATGCCGAAATGTATTAATTTACTTTTCACCAGTATTACAAAGTCAAGTACATCATTTATTTTACGAAAGCCTAAGTCCAAATGGCTTTTTATGCTTAGGAGATAAGGAAACGCTTCGCTGTGAAGCAATTATTTCGAAATATAAAGAAACCGTGGGCGTTGAGAAAATTTATCAAAAATTAGATTAATAAGCGATAGCAATTATAAAAATCCGCTATACGTTCTGCTTAGACATTGCTTTCATGCATGCCATTAGCAGAAGTGTATGCGGATTTTTGTTTTTGTCGCTGTCTAATTTAATTTGCCTGTGCTTGAATCATCAATACACACATATCATCAGGTTGGTTTGTTTGCTTTTCTTTAGGAAGCAAGTTATCGATCAGACATTGAGTATAATTCCATTTACTAGATGTTAGCGTTTGCAAATGTTTTTCAGACTCTATTTCACATGGGCCCATCGCCTCTAACACACCATCTGTATATAAAACAATTTGGACATCTTTTTCATATTTGATAAGTTGTTTTTCTACCTTTATTTCTTCAAAGAAACCGACAGCACAACTTCCTTGATTTAAAGGAACTAATGTTTCTTCGTCAACAAGGGCGTATCCAGAAGGGTGACCGGCGTTTACGTATTCAATCGTTTTTTGTTCAGTATCAATCACTATGTAAATAGCTGTAAAGTAATGAATATTTTCTTCCTTAGCATTCTGTAAAAGCGTCATATAACGATTCAATTCCTTTATGACCAACTCGGGTTCCACGAGCTGTTTAACAGCTTCTCTTAGGACGGACGAGATAAACATACAAACAAGTGCAGCTGAAATACCGTGACCCATCATATCAAGCAAGATGACTGCGTAGCGATTATCGTTTATTTTATACCAATAATACATATCGCCTGCTAAATTAAAGGATGGGAGGTAGGAAACCTCGATTTGAATATTATCTTCATGTAAAGGTGCACTTAATAAACTGCGTTGTACATGTGTAGCCAAATCTAATTCATATTTGATTTTTGCTTCTTGTTTTGTATGCCAATCTAATTCCGCCTTTAATCGTAGGGCAACACGAATTCTTGCAAGAAGTTCCGTCTTATTAATGGGTTTTGTAATATAATCGGCCCCTCCAATATCGAGTGCTTCTGCGAGTTTGTTTTTATCTTCTAATGCTGTAACGAAAATAATTTGAATGTCGTTGAATTTTTCATTTTGTTTAATTCGTTTACAAGCTTCAATACCATCCACCTCAGGCATCATAATATCTAATAGTATTAACTCTACTGAACTACCCGCCGGATTTTTAGCATCTAACTGAAGATAGTCAAAAAGCTCATAAGCTGATGAAAGAGATACACAGTTATCATAACCTGCATTTTTTAAAATTTTTTCAATTACAAATAGATTGACTTGATTGTCATCTACAAGAAGAATTGTCATAGTTTATTTCCCCTTATTCTGCTTGAACGTTGATGAAGTGCAGATTATAAATTGTATTAAAAATACTCTTAATATCATTATTATACAAAACATTAGAGAATAACGGTATTTTAATGAAATTAAGGTATATATTACTAGGTATTAAGTTTGCGTTATTATATTATAGAGGGGACTATGTTTTTTACAGGTGAAAGTCGTCAATGAAAGAGAAATAATAACAACTAAATTAATACCCTATATAATCGATTCTCTAACCTATTTTTTAAAAGAAATTTCATCTTTATTTAATTTAGCCTTCTTAAAACCACTATAAATATCAAACGCACTTGCTAGAATGGTAATAACAATACAAACGAACAGTATACGGTCTAATGTTACCATAATCTTTGTAGATGTGGTTTCCATAATAGCTGCCATATATGGAATAGCAGCACTATGAATAAGATCAGGCTGTTTTGCCATGACTATAAAAACAATGGTGCCGAAGCATTGAAGGAGGGCACTTGTGATGGCAATTGGCATGGTCCATTGCCGAACCTTCCATCTATATAGAGTTAAGGCAAAACTTAATACAATCCAACATATAATAATGGGTTTAAAGGACAAAAGGGTATCTTGATTAAAAATGGGCATGACAAATTTTAAGCCGATTCTGTCATCAGATGAGTAAATTCCGATAAGACGAGAAGCGTTAAAATAAATGAAAGAAAAAAAGGCTATACCTAAAAAGCTAAATATAATATCACTTAGTGGTATGCTATTGCTTTTGGAGTTTACTATAATTTTGTTTAAATCTTCAGGTGTCCATTCATTGCTCCCCGTAATAAAAGGAATTTGAATATTAGTGGTACTATAGCGCTCTGCTATAATAAAGGCAATGGTAACCCAAAAAAGTACTTGTAAAACTACTCCAATAATATTGGCAATTGTTATAGAAAATGCGTGAATGATTGTAGTCAAAAATATTTCTTCCCCAGGAAATAACAAAATACTTTTTACAAGGTGGACAATAATTGTAATAAGAATTGCCCAAGGGATAATTAATTTAATCGTCTGGATGTAGGGACTGTACATTTCAGGGCCAATTAAATATTTTGGGCCATTTTGATAGTTCACAGCAAGTTTTGCAGGGTTTCCAAGCTTCATTAGCACTTCTTTAACTTCTAGTTCTGAATAATTATCAGGTAACATATCCTCAATTGTTGATTTTAGCTCAAGCTCAGTAGCATTTCGCTTGTTTTTAGCAATCCTTCTCGTCACTTCATAAATATAGGCATCAATCAGATCCAACTTTTTCATCCTCCTCAGGTAATGTATATAGCTCTTACACCGTCGTTAGAAGCTGAACAAGAGCTAACGTACTGATACATAATCTTTTGGGGCAATCTTCTATACTGTGTTTGCTTTTCACAGTAGGTTAATTTAAAGAGAGTGATCATTGTTGTTTATGGATGCTCTCGGTTTGAGACGCAAGCGCATCATTTCATGGTGCTATATTGTTATCATACAGCATTAAAATCCTTGTGGTAATATATGTTATTAATAGATGCTTAAAATAATGTAAAAGCAAATGGGCTAAACCAAAATTATTTTGGACAATAGGAGGGTGTAAATGCGAATTGTAAAGAAATTACTACAGGAAGATGAGATTTTAAAGTATGTAAATATTGTGACCGGCGCCTATCCAGGGGTAGTGGAAGCGTCTCAACAAACAACAGAACGATTAATATCAGTTTTTAAGCATAACCTCAGCAATGAACCTTCTATAAATTATTATGGGCTATGGGAGGATAATGACTTACTGGGTTGTATGCGTATCCATGACTTTGAGATGAACCTATTTTCGAAAATAATTCCAATTGGTGGTGTAGGTCAAGTTGCTGTCGACCTATTACATAAAAAAGAGCGAGTTGCTAAAGAACTCATCGAACATTTTTACAATATTTTTTTAGAGAAAGATGTCAACATCGTTGCTTTATATCCATTTAGACCTGATTTTTATAAAAAAATGGGCTTTGGCTATGGACCTAAAATGTACCAACACTTAGTGGAACCTTCTAGTTTTCCTAAAGGACCAACAAAACAGCATATCAAATATGTAAGCGAACAAGATCAGCAGTCGGTAGCAGACTGTTATAACAGAATAGCGCTTAAAAAGCATGGCATGTTTTTCAAAACCCAATATGAGCTAGCAACCATTTTTAAAAACAAGCAAAACTATATTGTTGCCGTTGAAAAAGATGATGATATTGAAGGGTATGTGGTGTTTTCGTTTAAAAAGCAAAGTGAGACGAATTTTATGTTAAATAATATAGTCATAAAAGAATTTATATATGAAACTCCAGAGGCTTTACTAGAACTCAGTACGTTTTTAAATAGCCAAGCAGATCAAATAAACCGAATTGAATGGAATACACAGGATGATAATATTCATTTCTTTTTAGGGGATGTACGAAATGGCTCTAATCATTTAATTCCAAGTGTATATCATGCAAATGCTGTTGTAGGTATTGGGTTAATGTATCGAATAATAAATGTTAGAGGTTTCTTTCAGGATCTAAAAACACATCATTTTAATAATAGTAATCTGACAGTTAAGCTTACTGTTTTTGATTCACTATTAGAAGCAAACAACCAGACCATTATATTACAGGCAGTAGATGGCTATATAGAAATGATAGAACATGAAAGCTATGATGTAGAAATGATTATTGAAATTGCAGAGCTTTCTTCATTAATGATGGGCATTGTCACGGTTCAAGAACTATTTATGCTTGGCAAGGTAAAGATTAGTGATAGCCAGCATTTACAGGCATTGCACAAACTTTTCTTTGTTTTTGAAAAACCAATGTGTTTGACAGCCTTTTAAGCGTAAAGAGAAGTACACTGCAAATGGCGGATTACTCCTTTTTAAAAAGGATCGATGAACGAATAGGTCTTTCTAATGGGGTAATATTAATAATAAAATAGCTAATAATTAAAATTAAAATAATAAGGGAATAGATCAAAGTGTTAATAGGATGATCGTGCTCAACGATAATTAATCGAATCATGGCAGTTATTCCAATATAAATAAAGTATCTTAGAGGGAAATGATAATCCTCCTTAAAGTACTTAATAATCATCGTAATAAATTCAAAATACAAAAAGAAAATTAGAATATTTGCGAGGAAAAGTTTATAATCACCAGTACCATCTGCTAATAATATGTGTAGAAATTCAATTAGTTCTTTCATAAGCAGGAAGGCTAATATAAGAGCTAACAATACAAGGCATACGTTAAGAAACAGTTGTAAAGTTTTTGGCACAGCTTTCACGAGTTGCATATACGTATAATGCTTTTGGTTCATGCTATTCCTCCATTTTCCTATTTAAAAATAATATTTATTTTATAGAATATGAAAAAAACATTATAAAGAGAATGGTGACTGACAGAATAATTGTTACTATTTCGTGTATTTTATTAATACTATAGAATATAACATGACAACGTAAACATGGAATGCGTAATACTGTAAATTACTGTATAGTATTGTAAAAGAAAGTTTTTAAAAAAATTAGGCGGTATGCTAAAATAGATGTGCATGAATATAAAATAAAAGGGGTTTTTTTAAATGGCAAATGCAGCAAAAAATGATGCAAAAATTACACCAGAGCGTTTGGAAGAAGCGTTAGATGTTCGTGACCGTCTTATTATTGAATTATTAGTAAAAGTACTTGACGAGAAATTAGTCATCGAACGTCCTGTATTACGTGAGCGCTTAGGTAACCTTGTTGAGCTTGCAAATCATGATGCAGAATTAAAAGAAACTTTACATGCAGTAATCAACAAGCTGTAAATATTATTTCTGACTATAGACAAATTCAAAGCAATTTGAGTTTGCCTATAGTCTTTTTTCTTATTAGCATAATTGAAAAATATTCGCGTTCGCTACTAATAAAAAAACAAAATACCTCGAAAGCTCACGAGATATTTTGTCTATTTGAGCGACTTTGAAAACAGCCGTTTTTAAAATGTTAATATACTTTATCGCCGTTGAAAATTGAATTCTTTACGATTACATAATCTACATTTCGAATAGCTTCTAGCTTAGTGCCACCTGCATACGAAATCGATGATTGAAGGTCTTGTTGCATTTCAATTAAAGTATCTTTTAGGCTACCTTTATGTTCTACAAACATTTTTTTACCTTCAACATTTTTCTTCTCACCTTTTTGGAATTCAGAAGCCGAGCCAAAGTATTCTTTTACTAATTTACCTTCGATTTCAATTGTTTCACCTGGTGATTCCTCATGACCAGCAAATAAAGATCCGATCATAACCATTGAAGCACCGAAACGAACAGATTTCGCAATATCCCCATTTGTGCGAATACCACCATCAGCAATAATTGGTTTAGTCGCAGCCTTTGCGCACCAGCGTAATGCAGCTAGCTGCCAGCCACCTGTGCCGAAGCCTGTTTTGATTTTTGTAATACAAACTTTCCCTGGTCCAATACCAACTTTAGTAGCATCTGCGCCAGCGTTTTCAAGTTCACGCACAGCCTCAGGCGTACCAACATTACCAGCAATAACAAAGCTATTTGGTAAATGTTTTTTAATATGCTGAATCATACGAATGACAGCGTTTGAATGACCATGCGCAATATCAATTGTGATAAATTCAGGAACTAATCCAGCAGTTGCTAACTCTTCTACAAATGTATATTCCTCTTCTTTTACCCCAACACTAATCGAAGCGATTAAACCGCGACCTTGCATATCTTTAATGAAATTAATGCGTGTTTCAGGATTGAAGCGGTGCATAATATAAAAGTAACCGTTTTCAGCAAGCTTTGCTGCGATATTTTCATCAATAATAGTCTGCATGTTTGCAGGTACTACAGGTAATTTAAATTTGTGTCCACCTAAAGTTACAGATGTATCACATTCTGATCGACTTTCTACGATACATTTTGCGGGAATTAGTTGAATATCCTCATAGTCAAATACGTTATCCATTATATACACTCCTAAAATACGAATATTTTTAAATGTTTGTTTTAAATTGTTCGCCATTTGGTAATTTACATGATTTTTAAGTAAATGTCAAAGATTTTAACAAAATAAATAAAAAATATGAAGGAGGACACAAGAAAGTGCTTAAAATATAGAAAATCGCAAACTTTTTTGTAAGTATAATATGTAATGGAAAAAGTAAAACTATACAGGATTTCACATGGTAAGACTAGCTTATCGTTCGTAATCTAAGTACAATATAGTTGTTTCAGAAAATTCAGAGGAGTGGTGGAAATGGCGGTAGAGGTGTATTTAATTTTTAATGGTAATTGTCGAGAGGCTGTATCATTTTATGAGCAAGTTTTTAATACGGACAAGGCAGAAATTATGACATTTGGCGAGTCACCAAGTGATCCAAGCTATCCATTACCAGAAGAAGCAAAAAATCTCGTTATGCATACACGTTTATCGATTATGGGAAGCACGGTCATGTTTTCAGATACCTTCCCTGGTTCACCATTTACAATTGGCAACAACGTAACATTGGCTGTTGTGTCCGACAATGAAGCCCAATTGCGAGAAGCATTTGAGGGACTTAAAGAAGGGGGCAAAGTAACGATGGAGCTACAAGAAACTTTTTGGAGTAAATGTTACGGGTCTCTTACTGATAAATTTGGAATTGAATGGCAGATTAGCCATGAAGAAAAAGCTAAATAATTATATAAAGAAGCACGATGAGCAGAGGGAAACCTTTACTCATCGTGCATTTTTTAATATTTAAAACGGTTCACATAGCCTTGTAATTCATCAGCCATATCGAGTAAAGCTTTGGCAGATGCAGTCATTTCCTGCATGGAGGATAGTGTTTGTTCAGTTGAAGCCGCAACTTCCTCTGAAGCCGCTGCATTTAGCTTAGCATGGTCGGTTAATTCAATAGCAGTTGCTGAAACTTCCTCCACTACCGCTGAAATTTCTTGCGCGGAAGCTGAGATACCCTCCATTTTTGGTGCAATATTACGTAAGCTTTCAGTAATACTAGCAAATTTTTTGCTTGTGTCTTCTGATAACAGAATACCTTCTTGTACATCTGCAGATGCTTTAACCATTGTTTCAACAGATTTAGCAGTATCTTGCTGAATACCTGTAATCAGCGAGGAAATTTGCTCTGCAGATTGATGTGATTGCTCGGCTAGTTTTCTTACTTCATCGGCCACTACAGCAAAACCTTTACCATGTTCACCTGCTCTAGCAGCCTCAATTGCAGCGTTTAATGCTAGTAAATTCGTTTGGTCTGAAATAGCACTTATAATTTCTAAAATGGAACCAATCTCTTTTGAACGATCGTAAAGCGACTTAATCATTTTGTCTGATTGTGCAACCGACTCATTAATGGAATTCATTTGGTTGACAGTCCGCTCAACAGATTGACCACCCTCTTCAGCTTGCACAATAGCGTTGCTAGAAAGATCTGTAACTTGCATGGCGCTATCAGCCACTTCAACGATGCCTTGTGCAATTTCCTCAATAGAGATAGCATTTTGGTCACTACCCGTTGTCTGACTCTCTGCACTAATTGCTACCTGTTGCATCGCCTGTGCAACTTGCTCTGAAGATGCAATATTTTGTTCTGCATGTGCAGATAATCCGTGTGCGGATGCTTGTACATGTTGGACGCTTCGATCAACATTGCGAATAAGCTTTTTTAAATTAACTTTCATTGAAACGAAAGCCTCTCCAAGCTGTCCAATTTCATCCTTAGAATGTATTTCGATAAATTCTGTTAAATCGCCTTCGCTAATTTTAATAGCGCTATGCTTTAGTCGATTAATTGGATTCACAATGGATTTAATCATCAGAAGCATAAACACAACACCGACAATAATTGAAATAACAATAATGATTAAGTTGATATTAAAGGTTGAAGCTGCAGCTTTTGTTGCTTCAGCTGAAAACATTGTACCAACAAGCTTCCAACCTGTTAGTTCATTGGTGATAAATTGTAGCTGTCGATCCTTTTCAACAATTGTGCCATTGTCTTGCTCATAAATTTTTGAAATGTAGCTTTCAGTAGCTTCTGACCCACTTTCTTTATCGTGTTGGGAAATATATGTTTTGTTGTTATCTAAAAGTGAGGCAAAGCCCGTTTTTCCGATGTGAATATCGTTGGTAATGTCACTTAGTGTAGATATATTGAGATCTAATCCAATGACACCGGAACCATCTGGTAAAGCTTGTGTAATTGTAATAACCATGGCATTTGAAGCTTGCGAAATATAAGGTGCTGTAATGGCTATTTGCCCTTTATTACTTAATGCTTGCGTATACCAAGGTCTTGTACGTGGATCAAAGTCACTTTGGTATTGTTGTGCAGGCTCATCTATAATCTTACCTTCACTAGTGCCGAGATAGACGAGCTCAACTTCTGGGTGCATATTCACATATTCTTGTAATAGCGATCGAAGCTCTGGAACTTTACTTTCTTGTAAATAAGATTGATTAATTTTCTTTGTAAAATATTGAATGTCTTCAACCTTTGGTTTAATAGTACCTGTAATATTCGTATCAAGCATTCGAATACTTTCGGTAGCACTTGCTTGCTGTTCCTTAGAAATTTGCTTCTCCGCACTTTGGTATGAAATGATACCAATGATAAATGTTGGGATGAGAAGTATTGCTAAGAATGAAAAAATGAGCTTTTTTCGTAAACTTAGTTTTGTCACTTGTGTTATCCTCACTATAATATTATTGTTCTATACATTTCCCGAGAAGGTAAATAATAGATGACTAGCTCATTTTAACAAAAAAAAAATAAAAGTTAAGTCTTTATCAGTTTTTCTTTTATTAAGATAATTAAGAAAATCTCGAAATTCCACTAAAAATATTGACTGCTAAAGACATATAAAATTATGTTTTGATGTATACTATTGTTCAAAAGGGAGGGCTTTGTCATGATTCAACAAATTGGACAAGTAATGTTGTATGTAAATGACCAAGATGCAGCTGTAGCGTTTTGGACAGAAAAAATTGGATTTGTAGTAGTAGCGGATAATACTGAGGCGGAAATGCGTTGGATTGAAATTGCCCCTACAAAAGACGCACAAACGTCATTTGTACTACACAACAAAGAAATGATTGCTAAAATGCAGCCCGAATTAAATTTAGAAACACCTTCTATTATGTTTTATGCTGATAATATAACAGAAATGTACCAAGATTTCCAAACGAAGGGGATTAAAGTGGGCGACTTAGTAATGATGCCAATGGGTAGAGTTTTTAACTTCGCGGACCACGAAAATAATTACTTCGCTTTAGTTGAAAAATAACATGTAGGGTCGTTTTTTACGTCCTACAAAATTAAAAATCCGCTTGTTTTCCGTTGAACATAGCGTAGGACAGCCTTCTTTTCTCACAGGGCTTATGTTTTATGCTGTGTTCGCAGGAATGTATGCGGACTTTTTAGTTTATATTCTCGTTTTATGTTAAATCCTCGCCATATATGGACACGGATTGTTGATCAACTACAAATTCTCGGCCATTCCATTTTAAGATGTTTTCAACAAATCCTAAACCATCTGCATGATATCTGCCCGCAATTTCCTGATAGGCTAATAGTTGATATGTTCCATCCCGAGCATAATCAATAGGATATAATCCGCTAATAGGGTCAACCCAACCTTCAATCGGTTGCTTCAATGTACCATCCTTATTATAAATTTCTGCTAAATATTCGGCTCCTTTATATTGTAAATCGAGAATATACTGCTTTTTAGGATTCGTGCTACGAACGGATGCTTTGTAGTTATTTAAGTAATTGACCGAGTAAGTTAGTTTATTATTAAATGACTCCGTATCAAATATCGAAAGCAATTTCCCGTTTATCGAGGAAAAAATCTCACCATTAATAATGCCACCACTGCCACCAGTATCAGAAATAACAAGAATATCTTCTATATGATCCCCTGTGAAATCGCCTAGAAAAATCGTAGGGTTATAGCCAATGTTTTCTTTCAGCCCAATTTGTTGGAATTGTCTTGTTTGTCCGTAAAAAACAACTAGTGTTAGATTCTGCCATAGGGGACTTTCCGGCGTCTTAGTGCCCATTAAAAAAACTGTATCAAAAAAG
The DNA here is from genome assembly GCF_050280025.1 of Lysinibacillus sp. NPDC093712. Classification (NCBI taxonomy): domain Bacteria; kingdom Bacillati; phylum Bacillota; class Bacilli; order Caryophanales; family Bacillaceae; genus Lysinibacillus; species Lysinibacillus sp. NPDC093712. The sequence continues at coordinate 106,324 of NZ_JBNNUU010000005.1, read as the reverse complement.
CCATCACCGTTAATATCTCCAAATTTCGTTTGAATAATTTGAGGAGCTATATGTGTGATGTTTACAGTATTTGGAGATGGATTCGTATTTTTGGTCATTTATACACCTCTTTCTTAGTGTTAGCATATGTTTTAAATACAGCTTGGTGCACAAAATAAAGAGCTGGAATAAGGAGAAAATAAAACCCTATAATTCTTACAAAAAAACTTGTGATTAACCATTGACAATTAAACATGTTGAAAGTATCATAATGACAATGAATCTGAAAATTCAGTACTAAAGTAATCTCACCACTAATGTAGGTAGAGATTTTTTTACAACATTAATTCTTAGTAAATATATATGTTTTATATAATTTAGGAAGAAGGAGATTTTCTTGAAAGAGTTATTTATTAAAACTGGGCGCCAGCAATATTGGTTGGAGCAGCTTGCTTCAATTGCGGAACCTATTAAATCAGAGGCTGTAGAAGTCGATGAACAATCGCGTTTCCCATTTGAGGCACATAAGCTATTATTGCAAATCGGCTATCCAAAACTAACATTACCAAAACAATATGGTGGAGAGGGACTATCTGTTTACGATATGATCCTCGTTCAAGAAACACTAGCTAGCTACGACGAGAACGCCTCTCTTTCACTAGGATGGACTCTAGGCGTTGTTGGTGAGATATATGATAAGAAGCTATGGGCAGACGATATTCTCCAAGAGTTTGCTTTGGAAGTACAAAAAGGTGCCATCATAAATCGAGCTGTCAGTGAATTAGCAACTGGTAGTCCGACACGAGGTGGTCGCCCTGGAACAACTGCTGTATCAACAGATAGTGGCTGGTTATTAAATGGCCGTAAAATATTTACGACTGCATCACCTGTCCTAGATTATTTCTTAACGTCTGCTTGGATTGAAGAAAAGGGGCAAATAGGCTTCTTTCTCATTCATAAAGATATAACAGGGCTATCGATTGTAGAAAACTGGGAAATGTCTGCGATGCGTGGCACAAGCAGTCATGATTTAGTGTTAGAGAATGTCGTTGTCCCTAAAAACCATTTAGTAGAATTGCCGAATCACCCAAGCGGTGGCAAAATCAATGGCTGGATTTTACATATTCCAGCAACTTACTTAGGGATTGCTCAGGCAGCCCGAGACTATGCGTTACATTTTGCTAATCATCATCAACCAAATAGTTTAAATGCTCCGATTAGTACATTGCCTAATGTGCAGCAGCTATTAGGTGATATTGAATTAAAGCTTCATCAGGCACGCTTTGTGCTATATGGAGTAGCGGAAGCTTATGATGATCCAGCTAGACGCGATACTTTAACGAATGAAATGGCGGTTGCAAAGCACACCGTGACAAATATTGCGATTGATATTGTAGATAAGGCGATGCGTGTAGTTGGAGCAAAAAGTTTGCAGCTTACGAATCCACTACAGCGCTATTATCGCAATGTCCGTGCAGGTTTACATAACCCGCCAATGGATGATATGACGATTATTAAACTAGCAACAGCTGCTATTGAGCAGCAGAAACTAACGGAACATTAATATTAAAATCACTTGAGATTAAGGGGAAATGACATATGTTTAAACAAAAGAAAAAATTATTTCAATTTGCAGCAGTCGGGTTGGCTTCTCTTGCTATTTTAGCAGGATGCAGTTCTAGCGAAGCATCTAAAAACGAAACAGAAGATGGGGTTAAAGTTCGTACTGTAAAGGTTGCTTACGATCAAGCTTCTAAGCCAATTAGCTATATTGATGATAAGGGAAATCCAACTGGTTATGATGTGGAAGTAATGAAGCTGGTAGATGAATTATTACCAGAATATAAGTTTGAATACGTAGGGACTACAAGCGACGATTTACTAATCGGTGTAGAGCAAGGAAAGTACCAAGTAGGTGTAAAAAATGCATTCTTTACGCAGGAGCGTACAGAGAAGTTTATATTCCCTAAAGAGTTTTTAGGGTTAAGTAGTGCAGGTTTAGTGTTACGCAAAGAAGATGAGGGCGTAAAAACATTAGCTGACTTTGCAACAAAGGGCTACTCACTAGCACCAATCGCTGCAAACAATGCGCAGTATACAATTATTGATGAGTACAATAAAGCAAATCCAACTAACGAAGTTAAATTACAAGCTGGTGATGCATTTACTGTGGATGTGGTGCAATGGGTAAATGAAGGTCGCGTTGATGGTGGTGTCATGATTGAAGGGCCATTCAAACAGCAAGTTGTTGCCGATGATGGTGCTTATCATAACTTAAAAGATGAAGTTGTTTACAACGAGTTTGCAGTGATTAAAACATGGCCATTGTTCAACAAAAAAGAGCAAGAATTTGCAGATGCTTACGATAAAGCGATTGCTCAAATTAAGGAGCAAAAGAAAACAAGTGAATTAAGTAAAGAATTTTATGGCCGTGATTTATTTGAAGTGTTAGAAAACGTAAATCGATAATTTTTTCAAAGGCTGCCTGAGTCAACATACTCAGCAGTCTTTCTTAATAAACGGAGAACGAAGGTGTTGTTTCTTAGCAGCCTTTAGTGAAGACATTTTATAAAGTTGGTGAGGAAATGGAGAAGTATTTTGATGCATCGTACATTTGGAACGCTATTCCCTTATTATTGCCGTTTTTAAAAGTAACCTTTTTAGTTGCAGGTTCTTCCATTGTACTAGGTACATTTTTCGGCTTGTTATTAGCTGTAGCAAAGTTAAGTTCAATGAAACTGTTACAAAAAATAGCGAATTTGTATACAACGATTATGCGTTGTACGCCATCTATCGTTCTATTATTCCTTGTATATTACGGGGTACCTGCATTAGCAGAAAACATTGGTTTAAATCTTCATGCGATAGATACGGCGTTCTTTGTTGTCGTAACATTCACATTGCAGTTTGCTGCAATAATGTCAGAAGTGATTAGATCTTCTTATTTGGCTATTAACAAGGGGCAGTATGAAGCGGCTGTCAGTGTAGGGTTAACACCATTTCAAGCTTATCGTCGTATTATTTTTCCCCAAGCACTTGTTATTGCATTACCGAACTTCGGGAATGGGATGATTGCGTTATTACAAGAGGGCGCATTAGCTTACACAATTGGTTTAATTGATATTGTTGGGAAAGCGAACTTAATTATAGCTAGTAATATCAATGCACATGCACTAGAAATATATATTGCGCTTGCGATTGTCTATTGGGTACTATCCATAGTTATTGAAAAATTCTTTGCTATGTTGGAAAAGTTTTTCGGCAAGGGTAAAAGAACGTTAGAAACGACGTAAGGAGGCGTAATCATGAACTATCAATTTTTACTTGAAACCTTTTTTGTGGCATTATCCGGCGTACCGATTGCACTCCTTGTAACGGTTGTTGCGTTGCTCGTTGCCCTACCACTAGGATTTTTATTAGCACTAACACGCATCAATAAAATTCCGGTTATTCATCATCTAGCAAAAATTTATGTATCCTTTGTTCGAGGTACTCCAATTATTATTCAGATATTCATTATTTATAGTAGCATTCCACTAATTCTAAAAATGATTTTTGAAAAATATCATATTGCCTACGATATATATAAAATCAATCCGATTTGGTATGCGTTTATTGTCTTTGCTTTTAGTACAACAGCTATTTTAATAGAGGTATTCCGCTCGGCTTTAAGTACTATTGAGAAGGGCCAGCTTGAGGCAGCGCATGCGGTCGGTTTAACGACATTTCAAGCATATCGACGAATTATTATTCCACAAGCTTTAGTCGTTGCTATGCCGAATATTTGTACAGCAACAGTGAACTTAATAAAAGCGACGTCATTGGGTTATGCAATGTCATTGCCAGAAATTACACTGAAGGCCAAAGTGGCTGCTAATGTCGGCTACAATTATGTGGAAGCATATCTTGATATTTTCATCGTGTATTTAATTTTGTGTAGTACGGTTGAATACATGTTTAAGCGATACGAGAAACATTTGAGCACATACAAAATGGCAAATGCCTAAGGGGCGATTATCATGTTAAAAATCAAAAATATTCATAAATCATTTGGCAACAATGAAATTTTAAAAGGTGTAGACTTATCTATTGATAAAGGTGATGTAGTTGTTATTTTAGGTCCGAGTGGCTCCGGTAAAACGACATTATTGCGTTGCATTAACTTTTTAGAAAAGGCAGATCAAGGGCATGCAACGTTTGGAAATATCGATGTAGATTTTCAAAACGTAAAGAAAAAGGATGTTCATGCTATTCGACAACGTGTCGCTTTTGTATTCCAAAATTACAACCTCTTTACTAATAAAACAGCTTTAGAAAATGTTACAGAAGGGCTTGTTATTGGTCGGAAAATAGCAAAGGATGAGGCTATTGAAATCGGCAAAAAAGCGCTCGACAAAGTAGGTTTGTCAGAAAAATATAATGCTTATCCAAGTCAGTTATCAGGTGGTCAACAGCAGCGTGTTGGTATAGCTCGAGCAGTTGCCTTAAATCCAGATATAATTTTGTTTGATGAACCGACATCTGCACTTGATCCAGAGTTAGTAGGAGAAGTGTTGACCGTTATGAAAAACATTGCGAAAGAAGGCACGACAATGCTTGTAGTAACGCATGAGATGGGTTTTGCAAAGGATGTCGCAAACCGCGTTATTTTTATGGACGGTGGTGTTGTGGTGGAAGAGGGAAGCCCTCATGATATATTCGTTAGTCCGAAAGAGGAGCGGACGAAAAAGTTTTTAAAGCGTGTAACACCAGAAGACTATACGTTTTATATTTAGCTTCCTTCAGCAAATGTTCTCTACTTCTATAGGGGTAGGGGTGAATGTACTTAAAGTTAAATGCTCGGGAATTTTTAAAGGTGTATTTAAACCGGCTAAAAAAATCTGATTGCAAGCCAATGCGTAAGGCTGGTGTTCCGTTATTCCTGTGTTTCAATATAGTGAAATCTGCTAGACAATTAGTGAATGTCGAGCAGATTTTTACTATTTTTTACAGATTTAAAATGGACAGCAAACGACAGAAATTGTTAGTATATTGATTGCATAAATATACGATATATACATTTAGTATACATATAAACTACTGGGAAGAATGTTTTGATGTTTGTCTGGAAAGAGACTGCTCCGAAAAAAGGTGCGGTCTTTTTCATTTTTTAAATGATAGATTTTTATTAAAAATGAGCCTGTTTTTGGATAATTAAGTAACGGATGTTTATTCAAAGGAGGGCTAAAATCGTACCCTGACTTTTTAAACCTACACGTAGAATGATAGTGAAATGAGTTGATAGTGAGCGAAGTAATTATATATTTTTTACTATTAAAATTGAAATGATTTTGCATTATTCTAATTGACTAAATTAGTAGATTTTCGCTGTATTATGTATAAAAATTAAATGCTTTATTAAACAGAATTATCAAAAAATATTGACATTTAAGTTTTAATTTTTTATATTTTTACTAATATATTTCCGTTTATCGGAATATATTTCCGCTTAACGGAAAAGGGGGTGGAGTAGATTTCTTGTCTAATGTAGCAAGTTTCTACTTTTGAAAAGGTTTTAAACTACGAATGTAAAGGGGAGAGAGAATGGCAAATCTACAGGAAGATAATAATTTAGAAGAGCCAAAAACTAAAGGTATTAATGCGTTTGTTTTAATGTTTATCATTATTTTAGTAATGAGTGCCCTTACTTATATTATTCCAGCAGGTCAGTACGATCGAGTGGAGAGTAATGGTCGAATGGTTGTGGATCCTGAATCATTTCACTATATTGAGTCGAGCCCAGTGGGTTTTCTCCAAATATTTAATAGTGTCCATTTAGGGTTGCTGGAAGGTGCCTCTATTATTTTATTTGTATTTTTATTTGGTGGCGCACTTGGTATCATGCAAAAAACAGGAGCTATTGACTCATTTATTAAAGTAATGGCTTCTAAGTTTGGCAAGAAGGAGTATGTATTAATTCCGATTCTTATATTAATTTTTGGTAGTTTGGGAACTTTAATCGGTTCAGCTGAGGATACGCTAGTATACATTGCGATTATTATTCCATTAACGATGGCTCTTGGAATGGACGCAATTACAGGATTTGCGATAGTGATGCTAGGGACATTAGCTACTGGATTTACATCGGGGATTACGAATCCGTTTAACATCGGGGTTGCTCAAACGATAGCTGAATTGCCAATGTATTCAGGTATGTCCTATAGAATTATCGTATTTTTTGTTTTTTATCTTTTAACGGTCATCTATATTATTAGACATGCTAAAAAAGTTAAAAAAGATCCGTCTAAAGGGATATACGGGAAATTTAAGCCAGAAGAAAGTGTTGAAATATCATTAGACTTTAAAATGAGTGGGCGCCACTTATTAGCATTGCTTGTGTTATTGGCGAATTTTGTCGCATTAATCGTTGGGGTTATTAAGTTCCAATGGTATATCAGTGAAATTGGTGGCGTGTTCCTATTAAGCAGTATTATTATGTCAATAATTTGTAAAATGAGCCCGAATAAAATGGCTGAAGGCTTTATTTCAGGAGCTAGAGATATGGTAGAGGGTGCACTTATCATTGGCTTTGCTCAAACTATTTTAGTTATTACTACATCAGGTGGCTTAATTGATACGATTTTACATTTTGTAGCGAATGCAGTAAGTGTACTTCCTGCTTCTATTAACGCTGTGGGCATGTTCTTACTACAGCTTTGCTTAAATTTCTTAGTGCCATCAGGAAGTGGACAAGCGGCTTTGACAATGCCAATTATGACACCGTTAGCAGATTTAATTGGTGTATCAAGACAGACAGCGGTATTGGCTTTCCAGTTTGGAGACGGTATTTCAAACATGGTAATCCCTACAAGTGGTGTATTGTTAGCAGGTCTTGCCATTGCAGGTATTCCATTTTCTAAATGGTTTAAATGGGTGTTCCCATACTTCGCTATTCAAACAGCTTTAGCAATAATTTTACTAATTATCGCTCACACTATGAATTACGGACCGTTTTAACTTGGTAGAATGATAGGAGGATTTATAAATGATAGAAACAAAGGATTTAAAACAACAAGTCATTGCCTGGAGACAGCATTTACATATGCATCCAGAGTTATCACATCAAGAACATGAGACAGCAAATTATATTTATAACCAATTAATAACATTCCCGCATTTAGAAGTGAAGCGCTTAACTGAAACGAGTGTTTGCGCATTTTTAAAAGGAACGAAGACAGATGGTTATGGTCATACTATTTTATTACGTGCTGACATCGATGCATTGCCAATTGAAGAAGAGACCGATCTGCCGTTTAAATCAAAAAATCCAGGTGTCATGCATGCTTGTGGACATGATGCACACCCAGCCATGTTATTAGGGGCTGCAAAAGCATTAGCCGAGCGAGGAACAGATTTCAATGGTGAAATTCGTTTTGTTTTCCAACACGCAGAGGAGGTAACACCAGGGGGAGCAGCACAACTTGTTTCTCTAGGTATCGCAGAAAATGTAGATTATGCATTTGCATTACATGTAAGCCCTGATTATAAAGTTGGTCAGTTTGCCATGAAGGATGGGAAATTTACAGCAGCCGCGGATGATTTTGAGATTAAGATTTATGGACGTGGTAGTCATGCCTCTATGCCTGAAGTAGCAATTGATCCGTTGTTAATTGGTTCAGAAATGGTTGTTGCACTGCAAACAATCGTGTCGCGTAAAGTACCAAGCATCCATGCTCCTGTCTTAACGGTAGCACAATTCCATTGCGGCACAGCATTAAATATTATTGCTGATACTGCTGAGTTAGGTGGTACAATACGTTCACTAGACGCGACAGTACGTGTCGATGCTCGTCGTCATTTAGAAAAGATTGTCAATGGTATAGCGGCAATGCACGGAGCAACAGTAGAGATAAAATGGGAGCTTGGCTGTCCTTCAGTGACAAACGATAAGGAGCTAACGGTTTTATCACGTCGCATAGCTGGCGATATTGTTGGAGCAGAGGGTGTACAAGAATTAGCTGCACCAATGTTCGGCACAGAGGATTTTGCAGATTTTTCTGAGGCTGTCCCTTCTTCTATGCAGTTTATAGGGGTGCATAACGAAGCGTTTGGTGAAGCATATCCGTTGCATCACCCACGCTTTAAACTTGATGAGGATGCCCTTATTTACGGTGTACGCTATTTTGAAAATATCACACGGACATTATGCCCATAAAAAATACCCGCCATTGTTGGCGGGTGTTTTAGTGTGTCAGTGTATGTACCTAGTAGTTGATTGGAGCGGAGGCGGCGACTCCTGCGGGAACAGCACAATATGTAAGACGCAACAGACCGCGCGTTAGCGAGGGTTGCGGCTTACGATGTGCCCGCGGAAAGCGCCCGCCCGTAGCGGAAATCAACAGCAGTAGTCATCTGCATTTATTTAAATATTGGTTGAACTAGATGACTTTCTTATATTCAGGAGGACGATAATAGTGCTTAATTTTAATCTTTTTCGTCCAGAGGAGAGTGCGATACGAGTTGATTGGAGCGGAGGCGGCGACTCCTGCGGGAACAGCACAATATGTAAGACGCAACAGACCGCGCGTTAGCGAGGGTTGCGGCTTACGATGTGCCCGCGGAAAGCGCCCACCCGTAGCGGAAATCAACAGCAGTATTCATCTGCAAACTAAAACCCCTGCCTTAAAGGCAGGGGTTTATCTGTTAAAGCGTATTATTTTGTATAGTTATCGAAATAACCTTGAATATAAATCATTGGTGTTCCTTTGTCGCCTGAGCCTGAAGTTAAGTCAGAAAGAGAACCGATTAAGTCTGTTAATTTACGAGGTGTTGTACCTTGAGCAGCCATTTGACCAGTTAAATCCTCGTCTTTATTTTGAATATATTCAGAGATAGCTGCTTTTAATTCTTCTCCACGAAGATCAGCAAAATCGTTATCTGCTAAGTATTTTAATTTCACTTCATTAGGTGTACCATCTAAGCCAGCAGTATAGGCAGGAGAAACAACTGGATCAGCGAGTTCCCAAATTTTACCCACAGGATCTTTAAATGCGCCATCTCCATAAACCATTACTTCTACTGTTTTACCAGTAGCTTCTTTGATTTTTGCTTGGATGCCGTCAACGATTGGTTGGCAAGTATGTGGGAATAATTTTACACTTTCTTCTGTCGCTTTGTTTGAACCAAGTAAGCCGTATTCAGCATTGAAGCCTGAACCATTTACAGATACAGCTAAAATGTTATCTAACGAGAATACTTTTTCAGCACCATTCGTTGTTAAAATACGTTTTGTACGGAAGCGAGTGTGAATATCACATGTTAGTACGCTTTTTGTATAGTCTAAAATTGTTTTCGGGTTGTTTGAGAAGATTACTTCACAAGCAGCTCCTTCAGCTTCAATTAACTCTTTGTAGTATTCGATATAATCGACACCTGTAAATGTGTGTTTTTTATAGCCGAAATGTTCACGGAATTCAGCTTCCGTTAATGTATCTGTCCAAGGGTTAATTCCTTTTACATCTAGTTCATCAATATCAACTAAGTGGTTACCAACTTCATCAGATGGGTAGCTTAGCATTAAAACAACTTTTTTAACACCTTTCGCAATACCACGTAAGCAGTTTGCAAAACGGTTACGGCTTAAAATTGGGAAAATAACACCAACAGTATCATCACCGAATTTAGCAGCTACGTCCGCTGCGATGTCATCGATTGATGCATAGTTACCTTGTGCACGAGCTACAACTGATTCTGTTACTGTAACGATATCACGATCTTCAATTGAATAGCCTTCCACTTTAGCGGCATTTAACACTGTATCAACAACGATTTGTTCAATATTATCGCCTTCGTTAATAATAGGACCACGAAGACCTCTTACAACTGTACCAACTACACGTTCCAAAATAATCTCTCCTCATAAAAAGCTATATGTTAATTTAAATAATATGAATAAAAATCAATATGATTTTACTATACGCTCAGTTAATGATATAAGTAAAATTAATAGTTCATATAATAGCTATAAGGAGTACTTATATGATAGGGAAATTAGATTTATATCGTGTTTTTAGTGTTGTTGCTAAAAATAGTAGTTTTTCTAGGGCTGCTAAAGATTTATTTATGACGCAGCCAGCAGTTAGCCAAGCTATGATGCAATTGGAAAAAGAACTTGGTACACGACTCTTTAATCGTACACCGAAAGGCGTAACATTAACGACAGAGGGAAAGCTGCTGTATGAATATACAAACTCGGCATTAGGTCTTTTAGATGCTGGAGAGGAAAAGCTTCTGGAATTTAAAAATTTAACGACGGGGCAATTAAAAATAGGTGTAGGAGATACGATTTCACGCTTCTTTTTAATGCCCTATCTCGAGGCTTTTCATACGATGTATCCGAATATTAAGCTACAGATGCTAAATGGTACGACCTCTGAAATATGTAACTTTATTAAATCTGGTGAAGTGGATGTAGGGCTTTGCAATTTTCCAATAGAAGATGTAAGCCTACAATTAACAGTGTGCACGGAAATACAGGATATTTTCGTATGTGGAGAGAAATATAAAACACTGCAATCAAAAAGCTTACATTTTGAAGATCTACTTAAGTTTCCACTTATTTTTCTAGAGAAGAAATCCAACTCAAGAAACTATGTTGAAAATTATTTAATATCGAAAGGAATTCAAATTGCACCTGAGTTTGAACTCGGCTCGCATGATTTGGTGCTTGAATTTGCACGTAGTAATTTAGGGATTGCTTGTGTAACAAAAGAGTTTTCACAGGATTATTTGCAGCGAGGCCTACTATATGAGCTTCCATTAACAGAAAGCATTCCAACTCGTAGCATTGGTATGTGTTATTTAAAAAGCGTTTCATTGTCTCGTGCTGCTACAAAATTTATAGAGATTATCGAGCGTAAACAGGCTCGTAAAACGATAAACCCTAGAACATTAAAATAAGCTTAGCGACTAAAATATAGCCTGCTAAGCTTTTTTTATGCTTCATTTTTCCTCGTAATAAATTCAATTAGTGCTTCAACATTCCGTTTATTCTTCATAGTAGGTGAGTGAAGGTAAGAAAAAGTCCGCATAAAACGTTGTTCCGCAAGTGGCAAAATGGCAATATCGCCATTTCGGATATCACGCTCAATGACACTGCCAGATAATAAAGACAGGCCAAGTCCTTCAATGACACTTTCCTTCACGCCTTGATTGCTACTAATTGTTAGAAGTGAATGTACTTGAAGGCCATTTGTGCGAAATAGATGGTCTAAATAATTGCGTGTTCCTGAGCCAACTTCTCGTGCAACCCATTTTTGTCGTTGTAATTGTGAAATAGTAATAGAGGATTGCTCAACAAGGGGGTGGTTACTTGCACTAACTATAAATAATTCATCTTGCATAAACGGCTGAATGACGAGCTCGTTGTCATGTGCTTGCCCCTCTATAAGTCCAATATCCACTTGTAATAGCTTGGTAAATTGAATAATTTCATCGGTATTGCCAATAATAACGTGTAACTCTAATTGAGGAAATTGTTGTTGAAGTTTTGACAAAATGGATGGCAGAATATTTTCGCCAATCGTAAAGCTTGCCCCAATAATGAGCGTTCCTTGAATTGAGTGATGATATGCTAAAATATCTTCCTGTGCAGCCTCCGCGATGGCCATAATTTGCTTTGCACGTTTATATAAAATTTCACCAGTAGGTGTAATTTGCACAGACTTTGGCGAGCGAATAAATAATGTCGTGTGAAGATGTTGTTCAAGGTTTTTAATATGTAGACTTACACTAGGTTGAGAAATATGTAAAATTTCTGAGGCTTTCGTAAAATTGTTTACTTCAACTAATGTAATAAAAGTTTTTAACGCATCGTATTGCATCACATCACCCCTTATTATTAGAAAAATTAATGATAACAATTATATATATGTATTTTACTAATGATTACCTTTTTTATAAAGTAATATTCATAAAGAATGAAAGAAGTGGACAGCATGGAACAACAACGAGGGATCAAGAAATTCCTAACGCCGCCTTTTATAAAGGGCATTATTTTGACGTTGGGCCTTGCCTTAGTGGCTAAGTATATTTCTACATTTCCTTTCTTCTCAATTTTAGGGCAACTTGTGATAGCAATTATACTAGGGATGGCTTGGAGAGCAGCGTTTAGTGTGCCAGATGCGTGGCAAACAGGTATATCCTTTTCGAGTAAAAAACTATTGCGTTTCGGTATTATTTTGCTTGGTATGCGGTTGAACTTAGCTGATATTTATCATGCAGGGACAGGCGTTTTTCTTATTGCATTCATCAATTTAGTATTTGCACTTTTTGTCGTTTACGGCTTAACGAAGGTATTTAATGTCGATAAAAAGCTCGGCATTTTAACAGCTTGCGGGACAGCTATTTGTGGGGCTGCGGCTGTAGTTGCAATTGCGCCTCAAATTAAAGCAAATGAAAAGGAAACAGCAGTAGGTGCAGCAATTGTAGCGTTGCTTGGTACAGTATTTACACTTGTTTATACGCTGTTGTATTCAATATTTGGTTTAACGCCAACGCAATATGGTATTTTTGCGGGAGGTACATTACATGAAATAGCTCATGTCATTGCTGCAGCGTCTGCAGGTGGTGATGAGGCTGTTGATATGGCAGTAATAGTAAAATTAACTCGCGTAGCATTACTTGTGCCAGTAGCAATTGTAATCGGCATTATGTATCAAAGAAGGGATAACGAACAAGGAAATAAAGCATTATCTCTTTCTATTATTCCTTGGTTTATTCTAGGGTTTTTAGTAATGAGTGGGATTAATTCATTAGGAATAGTACCACCGGCAGTTGCGCAAACTCTTGTGAACTGTGCATATATTCTAATTGCGATGGCGATGGCGGGATTAGGATTAAATGTAGAGATTAAAACGTTTAAGCAATTGGGCATTAAAGCATTTATAGCAGGGTTAATCGGTTCTGTTTGTTTATCAGTTGTCGGCTACATTTTAGTAGTCGTGTTTCAATAATTGTGTGAGTGACTGACACTTGTATTCCATATTACCTGGGGAATATTCAAAATTGTGTGAGTGCCTGGCACTTAAATTAAAAAACCATGCATATTTCTAGAAATATGCATGGTTTTTTAGATAGAATCAGAAGATATTTAAAAGGTTTACAATTCGTTATTAGCTTTGTGCTTCAATAGAAGAAGCAAGCTCAGCAATAACAATTTTACTGCCGATAATAGGGCTATTCTCAGGTTTTGCACCTTCTGAGCCAGGCTCTGGACGGTGATGTGCCGCAGCAAAAGCATCACTATTACGCCAAGCTTGGAAATGTTCCTTAGATTCCCAGTACATATTGACGCTCATTTCGTCATATGTAGGATCATCTGTCGAGATTAATACCTCTACTTTATGAAAGCCCTCAAACTGTTGTAGAGGACCTGGCTTCGTAAAGTTTGGTGCCATTTTTGCTGCAAAGCCAGGCTTTACTTGAATACGATTTGTAACAATAATCATACTATTACCCCCTAATCATTTTATTGAAGATAGTTTAAACTACAATTGAATGAATTATCAATGATTATCATTCGCAATCAATGATAAGTGTCCAAAGAAGCCATTGTCAACCGAATTGCAAAAATTCTAGAGAAGAATAATAACTTTTTCTATAAATGCATTAGGTGAATAGGTTGTATGATGTATCGTTATAAGTCTGTTTTCAAATATACATATAGAGCATTCTTCTGTAGAGCTTGCTGACATTTGGCTGACATAAACAGATGCTATAATAAAAAATCAACAAGCCGTGGCGGGGTGAAAAATGATGACCAAAATATTAGTGGTGGAAGATGAATTCGCAATTAGCCAAGTATTGAAGGCCTATTTGCAAAAGGTTGGATATGAAGTTGTACAATGCTTTACGGGTGGTCAGGCAATAGAAGTGTTTATGGAACATCAGCCTGATTTAGTATTATTAGATATTATGTTACCTGAAAAAAACGGCTGGACGATTTTACGAGAAATTCGGAATGAGAGCGCTTGTCCAGTGATTATGCTAACTGCGTTAGGGGATGTAAATTACCGTTTAGAAGGTTTCGATCAAGGTGCAGACGATTATATTCCTAAACCGTTTATAGCTGACGAAGTTGTCGCGCGAGTAAAGGCTGTATTAAGGCGAGCTGAAAACAATCATGGAACAACTTTAAAGAAGCGATTCGGTCAGTTGGAAATTGATATGCAGGCGCATCAAGTGCACCTCAATGGTCAAGAAATTGTGTTAACACCGCGGGATTTATCGGTGCTCTTATTTTTAGCAGAACATCCAAATCAAACATTTACACGGGATCAGCTCATTGAACAAGTGTGGGGCTGGGAATATGAGGGCAGTGATCGAGCCGTCGATTTAGCGGTGAAGCGATTACGTAAAGCACTTATAGACTGGGATGAAGCAGAAGGAGAGATTAAAACATTACGTGGATTGGGGTATCAGTTAAGTGTTCAAAAAAAATAGGCGAATCTCCTTACTCAACTATTGGACGAGACGTTATTTACTTACACTCTTTATAGGGCTAGCCATTATCTCTTTAATTTCCGCTAGCTGGATACGTCACACAGCTTTTGAAAATCGGCTGGATTTAATGAATTTTATAGCGGAAGAAACAGTTTATCGTTTGACGGATACAACTGGTTCAAATGCACCTACAGATGGCATACCAGGCTTTATCGGGAATCGTGAACGATATAATATGAGAGAAATTGATCCAATATTATATGTAGCCGATGTAAAAGGCAATGTTCTGACGAGTAATCGACCGATGCCTCCAGGAAGCACTAATAATGTTGCTAACCTATTAGATAATGAAGAAGGAACGAAGAAGATACTAGTCGAAGTCGATAGCAAAAAGACGGTTCAGTATGTAGTGAAAAAGAAGATAGAAAAGGATAATAACGTAGTCGGATGGGTGCTTGTGCTAGAGAAAAAGGAAAATTTGACAAAAGTTCAACAAGAGTATGGTCAACTTGCCTTACTAATTGGAGCTCTTGCTGTCCTAGGCTGGGGAGCGATCTATTTCTTATCAAAGCGTTTAGTACGTCCAATTAAGCAGGTAGCTGAAGCGGCTAAACAAGTACAAGAAGGCAATTATACATTTGATTTACCTCAAAATAATAAAGAAGAAGAAATTTTCGAGCTTGTTACATCGTTTAAGGAAATGGCCAATAAACTAGAACAATTAGAGAGAACGCGAACAGAGTTGCTTGCTGGTGTGACGCATGAGCTAAAAACGCCTGTTACGTCCATTAGTGGGCTTTTGCAGGCTGTAAGAGATGGTGTTGTAACTGGTAAAGACGCAGAAGAATTTATTCAAATGGCATTGCTTGAAACGACGAAAATGAAAACGATGGTTGGAGATTTACTAGCTTTTAATAGTTTTGCAGTAGATGCGATCCCTGTTAAGCTCGTCACCGGGAACGTCAATCATCTTGTGCGAGATGCTGTGGCACAGTGGGAAGTGATGGAGGATGAACAAAACGTTAAAATACAAGTAAATTATCTTCTGGAGTCAGTAAATGTGCAGACAGATGTTGTACGTATGCAACAAATATTCACAAACCTTTTAACAAATGCAAAGCAAGCAATGCAGGAAGGTTTAGTGACGATTACATTAAGGCAAAAACTTGATAGTGTCATAATTGCTGTTAAAGATACAGGGAACGGAATAACTCAAGAAGATCAGGCATTTATTTTCGAACGATTTTATAGAGGGGAAAATAAAAAATACGCTGTTCGAGGGCTAGGCTTAGGTTTACCATTAAGTAAAATGATGGCTCAATCAATTGGTGGTGATTTACGTTTAGTTGAAAGTAATCCAACAGGAACATGCTTTGAATTAACCTTATTAAAGGCTACTACGCTGTAACGGCGTGGTGGCTTTTTTTGTTGCGCTGTATGTGAGAAGAAGGGGATTTGTAAAGCTATTATAAAGATTCGCTAATGGAAATGTAAAAATTTTTGAAGGAATTGTAAAGCTGACATCTGACTGACACATAAGCACTTTATAGTAATCAATGTAAACGAGAAAATAAACGAAAGGATGTTATAGAGAATGACTATAAATTCAAGGTTTATCAAGATATTTGCTGTTCCCGTTGCATTAGCAATGCTATTAACTGGATGTGGAGAGAGTAGCGATTATGTGGCAACGGTGGACGGTGAGAAGATTCTCCAGACAGAGCTAGATGAGGCATTGCGCGATCAATATGGCGCAGACGTGTTAGACACACTCATAAACAATAAAATTGTCGAGCTTGAGGCGACAAAAGAGGGCATTACCGTATCGGATGACGCCATTCAAGCGGAATATGATGAGCTTGTAGAATCTTATGGCGGAGAGGATTCTTTACAAGAGGCACTCGATGCAAATGGTTTAACAAAGGAAAGTGTTAAGGAAAATATTCGTATGTATCAGCTGACGAAAGATGTTATTGCGGCAAGCGTTGATATTTCGGATGAGGAATTAACGCAATACTTCGAGGAAAACAAGGACGACTACGGTCAACAGGAACAAGTAGTAGCTAGCCATATTTTCCTTGAAGATGAAGCAACTGCAAAAGAGGTTGAAGCGAAGATAAAAGCTGGTGAGGACTTTGCTGAGCTAGCGAAAGCCTATTCAACAGATACAGATACAAGTGAAGATGGTGGCGATTTAGGCTATATTAGTCGCGGTCAGATGGATGAGCAGTTCGAAGAGGCTGCATTTGCTCTGGAAAAAGGGGCCGTTAGTAGTGTGGTGCAATCAGCAGAAGGCTATCACATCATTAAAGTGACAGATAAAGTGCCTGCAGAAGAAGCGGTATTTGAAGATGTCAAAGATGAAGTTTATGAAACAGTATTGGAATCACGTATCAATGAAGAATATATGACTTGGCTAACTGAAAAACAAGAGCAATACAAGATTGTAAAGAAATAGTAGGAAGGAGAAAATATCATGCCTAAACTGACATCATTTAACCCGAATGGTCGGAAGGAAATTAAACAGGCTATCTCATATCCGGACTACGCACTTTTGAAAAGCAAAATCCAGCATTTGATGAAGCTAGATCACAATGCAGGTCCGGATGGAAAATATTTAATTCGAAGCACATACTTCGATAATTTTGCTAACAAAGTTTTGAATGAAAAAAAAGAAGGGTTTATTAATCGAGATAAATACCGAGTACGTATTTATGGGAAATCCGCGGCTTTGGTGAATTTAGAGCGTAAAAGTAAGCGCAATAATTTAACGTTTAAAACGAAGTGTGTAATCTCACAGACGGAGTACGAAAAAATGCGTACCGGTGAAATTGCATGGATGGAAAATGATGACCGTGTTTTAATACGAGAATTATTTCATGAGATGAAATTTCACCAAATTAAGCCGACGACGGTTGTCGATTATGAGCGAGAGGCGTACATTTATCCCTTTGGCAATGTACGTATAACATTCGATAGTAAGGTGCAGTCAAGCCTTCGCAATACAGATATGTTCAGTAGAAATCTGCCTATGGTAGATGTGCTAGAACCGAACCTTGTCATATTAGAAGTGAAATATGATGAGTACTTGCCAGACATTATTAAATATTTACTACAATCAGTGGATACACGTGCTGAAGCATATTCAAAATACCAGCTTAGCCGTATGCATGTATAAAAAGGAGAAATGAAAAATGGATAATATGAATTTTAGTGATATTTTTAAATCAAATTTTCTAGAGAAAACAACATCATTTTCATTAACAGATTCAATCATTGGACTAGTTGTTGCTTTCTTTGTTGGGCTATTTATTTACGCTGTATATAAGAAAACCTTTAATGGTGTTATTTATTCGCACTCGTTTAATATATCGTTGCTCATTATGACTATGGCAACATCGCTCGTTATTATGGGTATTAGTTCAAACGTCTTGTTGTCACTTGGTATGGTAGGTGCATTATCAATTGTTCGTTTCCGTACACCTATTAAAGATCCAATGGATTTAGTGTATATTTTCTGGGCAATAGTGTCAGGTATTCTTTGTGGGGCAGGATTCATTCCACTTGTTATTATTGGCGCAATATTGATTGGTCTAGTTCTACTAGTATTAGTGAATAAAATTACGATTGAAAATCCTTACTTATTAATTGTGAAATTTGAAGAAGATTTAGCTTGTGAAGAAGTGGAGCGTATCATTGCTGCACAGTCTAAAAAGTACGCGTTAAAATCAAAATCAATTATTCAAAATGATGAAATCGAAACAACATATGAAATTCGCGTGAAACAAAATGATGCAAAATTTATGGACAATTTAACAAAAGTACCTGGTGTAAAATCAGCAATTATGCTTAGCTACGATGGTAACTTTACAGCGTAATGAAAGTGAATGATAGTTTTCTAACTACGAGCAAGAGAGGTGCAGTCAATGATTAAAAATCGAATTGTCTATACCAGTATGGCGATTCTCCTCCTACTCTTTGGCGTGATGGTTGCTGTGCTTCCAAACTTAGGCATTGAAACGAAAAATACGGAATATTCCTATGAGACGCTTGTGTTCAATAAAAGCAAAGTAACAACGGTTGATATTGAAATACCTCAAGAGGACTGGGAGGACATGCTGGAAAACGCTGCTGATGAGGAGCTAAAGCAGGCCAATATTACAATAAACGGCAAGACAATAGAAAATGTAGCGATTCGTACAAAAGGAAATTTATCGTTACGTTCTGTTGTCAATAGCGACTCCGATCGTTATAGCTTGAAAGTGGATTTTGACTATTACGATGATAATCAAAGCTTATACGGCTTAAAAAAATTAAATTTAAACAATAATTACAGTGATTCAACTTTAATGCGAGAATATATTTCATATGAGCTCATGGAAAAAATGGGCTTACCGACACCTGCCCATTCTTATATGTATGTTACGGTGAATGGCGAAGAACGTGGCTTATATTTAGGAGTAGAAGCGGTCGATGAAACTTTTTTAGCGAATAATTACAGTTCCAATGACGGATTTTTATTTAAACCAGATGGTACAGGTAGTGATTTAAAATATATTAGCGATAATATTGCCGACTATACTGGAATTGGTTTAAAAACAAATGAAGACAATGTTGAAAACTCGAAGCTAACAGAAATGTTAGATGCGATAAATAACGGCGGAGATATTGAGAAGTATATTGATGTCGATGAAATGCTGCGCTACTTTGCTGTTAATACAGCGCTAGTAAATCTAGATAGTTACCAAGGGAATATGAAACACAACTATTATTTGTATGAAAATAATGGCGTATTCTCTATAATACCGTGGGATTATAATATGTCATTCGGCGGCTTTGGTGCTGGCGGTGGTGGAATGGGCGGCGGTAATCCAAATCAAATGCGGGGAAATGCGAATAATGAATTACCTGCAGAAGGACAGACGGAGGAAAACGCAGACACACCAGCTATGAAACAACCACAAGAAGGACAACCAAATGGAGAGCAACCACAAGGTGGTCAGCCAAATGGAGAGCAACTACAAGGTGGTCAATCGAACGGTGAGCAGCCACAAAGTGGTCAACCAAATGGAGAGCAACCACAAGGTGGTCAACCGAACGGTGAGCAGCCACAAGGTGGTCAACCAAATGGCGAACAATCACAAGATGGTCAGTCAAACGACGAGCAGACACAAGATGGGCAACCAAACGCCAATCGCAATAAAGGGAACTTCGACATGGGCGGTGGTATGTCTAGTAATCTTATGGCAGATAGTGCAATAAACTTTAGCATAACTACACCTGTATCTGGGACAACCTTAGAAGAGCGCCCACTTTTAAATGCGCTACTGTCCAATGAAACATATCGCGCTAAGTATGAAAGTTATTTAGAGCAACTCGCAACAACTTATTTAACAGAAGATTATATACAGTCGATTACGAACAACTTAGCGATGCTATTAACAAGCTATGAAGAAGCAGATCCTACAAAATTTTATACAACAGAGGAGTTTTTAGAAGGTGTGGCAGGGGACAACAGTCTACCTGAATTTGCTAAACAACGTTCTGCATCGATCTTAAAACAACTGTCGGGTGAATTAGTTGTAGAAACAAGTGCGACTGCCCAAGATAACAGGGGTATGCCAAATGGTGACACAAATAATGAGGCAAATGGAAATGAAATGCAAATGCCTGACGATTTTGATCCAAGCCAATTACCAGCAGACTTCGACCCATCACAAATGCCTGAGGGCGGCATGGGCAATGAGCAAGGCGGAGGAGATAAAGGTGGTCCTATGCAACGTCCTGATGGAAATGGGGGACCTAACCAAGGTAATGGACAGGCTACGCAAGAAGCAACAATCGATAAAAGTACAGTGCTAACAGCTACCGCAACGTTTTCATTTTTAGTGGCTGCACTCCTCTTTGTTTTTAGATTTAATCGTAGAGGACGTTAAAAATACACCATATTCAAACGTTTTAATATGGTCAGAGTGTCAAAAATGGCATCAAGAGGCTTACTCTTGATGCCATTTTAGTGCCAGACACGCATGTGCTATTAAAAATCCACACAGAATCCTGTGGGAACACACTTAATGTAAGCCATAACAAACCGCACGAGAGCGAGGGTTACGGCTTACCGAGTGCCCGCAAAAAGCAGTGGATTTTTACGATTTAGGAACTTATATGATGCTAGGTATCCGTGAAAAAGTGCCAGGCACTCAAACAATTTAATCAACGATGGTTAAAGAAAAAAGGATTGTAGACAATCTTTTGGATATGGTGTTTGCTTTTTTTCATGCTAAAATAAAGCATTCTTTTTTTTCGAGGAGTATCTAAATAAATGAATGAACAACAGTTTGATAAACTTTTGCACATTAATACAATCGGAGAACAATATGGATTTCCTAAACTAGCTCATTACCATCGTTATGAGCCAACTCCCTACGCTGGATTGGAACAATTATTTACACAATATGATTTGCCTGAAAATCCAGTATTTATTGATATGGGCTGTGGAAAAGGAAGGGTCCCTATTTATATTCATCATAAATTTCACACTCCGGCAATTGGAATAGAAATGGACGCTGGCTTTTATGCAGAGGCAGAGCATAATAAGGAGAGCTACTGTCGAAAAAATGGTTCACAAGGTGCCATTTCTTTTGTTCATACTATTGCAGAAAACTACAAAATAAAGCCGTGTGATAATGTTTTTTTCTTTTTTAATCCGTTCTCCATTAATATCTTCCGAATTGTCATTCATAATATATGGGAGTCTTTTGAGCAAAATATGCGTGATATTCACATTATTTTATATTACCCACCATATGATTATTTGCAGTTTTTACATCATGGTACACCTTTTGAATTAAAACATGAGGTACATCTAGAAAATGAAACAAATATTAATGAACGTCTTTGTGTTTTTGCATTAAATAAGGCGTAACTTTAGTGGGGTTGATTTCCACTCGTGCTATTCCTACAGGAGTGTCGAGCCTTCCACTCCAATTAACTCGAACCGCCCGTTGGCTGGTGCAAATGATGTTTATTGTTTATTTTTATTGGCTTTAATTCGAAGCTTAGAGCACCAGTGGCTCTAAGCTTTTTTTATGGCGTTGTACCGTTCCAATGCACGGGCTCTGGCCGTTTTATGGTCAACGATTGGCAGCGGATAGGTGTCACCTAATGTGATACTAGCCTGCTCTAAGATAGCAGCGGGAGCTGTATGCGGAGCGTTTATATATTTTGATGGTAGGTGTGCTAATTCTGGTACCCATTTTTTTATATATGTACCATCTACATCGAATTTCTCACCCTGTAAGGAAGGATTAAAGATACGGAAATAAGGTGCGGAATCGATACCCGTGCCGCTTACCCACTGCCAGCCCATAGCATTATTTGCTGCATTAAAGTCCAGTAGCGTATGCTCAAACCATGAATAGCCTTCCTGCCAAGGCTGTAGTAAATGTTTTACTAGAAATGACGCAACAACCATTCTTACTCGATTATGCATATAGCCAGTTTCCCAAAGCTCACGCATACCAGCATCAACTAACGGATAGCCTGTTTGCCCTTTTCTCCAAGCATCCAGATGAAGACAATTAGGCTCCCATTCAAAATGCTGAAAATTACTGCGTAAAGAGAGGGTAGAAAATGAAGGATAGGACAACAGCTGATAGATTGAAAACTCTCGCCATATTAGTTGTCTTAAAAAACTTTCGACTTGTTGACCGAACGCAGCGTTATCCTCAACTTCTATTAACTCCTGACAAGTAGTCCACAGAAAACGAATACTAATATTACCCGCTGCAATAAATGGAGACATTTTAGAAATTGTTTCCTTGGTTAGGTAATCTCGCTTGTCCTTGTAGTCATATAAACCTCCCTCTATGAAAAGCTCCCATTGGTCTAATGCGCCATCCATCCCAGGCCGCCAATAATTATGAAACTTGTTATACCAGTTACCATTCAGTAGCTGCAATTGTTCTAATGCTAGAGATGATACGTTCACAGGAAAAGCTTGCATGTTAGCAGGACGTCCAAGTGGTTTACGTGCCAGCTCCTGTAAACAGCGTTTATAAAAGGAAGTGAAGATAGCATATGGTTTGTTTTGCTGATTTTGAATGGAAGTCACGTCAAATAACGTATCACCATAAAACGCTTTTACTTCAATATCATTTGCACGTAATATATTGGCTAAACGATCATCTTCGGAACGCTCAGTTTGACTAAAACGTTCGTTAAAATAAACAGCGTCAGCCTGCGTATCTAATGCCAATTGAAGTACTTGTGAAATGACATCGCCTTTTCGTAAAATAAGCTGCATGTCATAGTTACTAAATGTAATTTGGAGATTTTGAAGCGAATAGTACGTCCAAAAATGTTGAGCTGATTCTTGCTCTGGCAATTGGTCATTTTGAATATATAGGGGTAAGATGGCACCTGTATTGGCTGCATGCCATAGAGCGGGGTGATCATCTAGACGTAAATCATTGCGGAATAGCACAATTATTTTTTTATTCATATTGAATCATCCTTTTATGGATTTATTTAGATTGAAGCAAGGAGGAGCACATGAAAATACTCATCAATCGTCAAGTAATAATAGCGTCCTTTGTTGCAGGTTGTATATTTGGGGCTTTCTTCAAAGTTGTTGAAAATCTAACAGGCAGCCGTGTATATACATTACTATTAAACGTTGATTATATACCGATTTTAAAGAATTTTCGATTTCCTGAAGTAATAGAATTCGTTTTTCATCTCATTATATCGTGGTTAATAACAGCCGTATTATGCGCGATTCGTAATAAGTATAAGTGGAATAATTCTGTGTTAATAAGAAATAGTGTCTTTATACAAGTTTTTATAGGCTGTATGTTGTTCTCTACAACAATTTTCTCAAAACGGACACCGATTATAACGGATTATTTCGCTTTGAGTTGGTGGCTTATTGGTCATATTGTGTACGGGGCATTGATAGGTATACTCTTAAAAAGAAAAAATAGCTAAGAATTAAAAAGAAAGCAATTTTCGCAAAATGGATGTTAGTTTTATAGTGACAGAAAATTTTGCTTAATAGCTTTCTATTAATTCAGTGCTAATTGATAGATAATTCACAAATAACTAATTATACTGAAAAATCACTCTAGACTAAATATAAAGAATGTTTTACAATGTAAAAGGCTTAAATGAATATTATTTTGTTTCAAAAATAGATAGTTATAAATAATTATTTTTGCTATTGAGCATTAGCGAAAGATTGTTTATAATTATCAGAAATATCTAACATTTGAGAATTTTCAGGGGGAATTTAATTATGAGAGAGTACAATAAGCTTAAAAAGTTCGGTTCACTTCTAGTAGCTTCTTCACTACTTGCAGGCGTACTTGCAGGTTGCGGCGCTGGAGATAGTAATACAAGTTCAGGTGGTGGCTCATCATCTGGTGGTGGCTCAAAAGATGGAGATACAATTAAAATCGGTGCAAACCTAGAGCTTTCAGGTAACGTAGCTTCATACGGTTCATCAATTGGCTTAGGTGCAGAATTAGCTGTTAAAGAGATTAATGATGCAGGCGGTATTGATGGCAAGAAGATTGAACTTATTAAAGTAGATAACAAATCAGAAAACTCAGAGGCAACTGCAGCAGCTATTAAACTAGCAACGCAAGATAAAGTAGTAGCGATGCTAGCTCCTGCAACTTCTGGTAATACTGTTGCAACGGTTCAAATTGCAAATGACAACAAAATTCCGATTGTTACTGGTTCAGGTACAGCTCCAAACATTACAGTAAATGATGATGGCAGCGTTAATGAATATGCTTTCCGTACTTGTTTCATTGATCCATTCCAAGGGATTGTGGCTGCAAACTTTGCATCAGGTGAACTAGGTGCGAAAAACGTAGCTATCTTTGGAGATAATGCATCTGATTATGCAAAAGGTTTAGCAAAATCATTTAAAGATACAATCTCTAAAAGCGGTGGGAAAGTTGTAAAAGAGGAAGCTTATGTAGCGAAGGATACAGACTTCCGTACACAATTAACGAATATTAAATCAGCGAATCCAGACTTCATCTTTATTCCTGGATACTATGAAGAAGTTGGTCTGATTGTAAAACAGGCGCGTGAAATGGGTATTACAGTTCCACTTATGGGAGCAGACGGTTGGGATTCTCCAACTTTAATTGATTTAGCCGGAGCAGATGCACTGAATAATACGTTCATTACAAACCACTACTCTGCAGAAGACCCAGATCAAAAAATTCAAGACTTTGTAAAATCATTTAAAGCAGCGAATGGCGATAAAGCACCGGATGCATTTAACGCACTTGGCTATGATTCAATTTACTACATTGCAGATGCTATCAAACGTGCAGGCTCTACAGACGGCGAAGCAATTAAAAATGCATTAGCTGAAACAAAAGATCTTTCTTTAGTAACAGGTACTTTCTCAGTTGACAAAAACCATAACCCAATTAAAACAGCAACGGTTCTTGAATTTAAAGACGGTAAACAAGTGTTCAACTCTAAAGTAAATCCTTAATTTTTTTTAAAAAAGCAAGGGGGAGGCGGGCAACCTGCCTTCTCTTTTATTTTTTAACAGACAACTAGACTAATAAAAAAAAGCATAGATTCTAGCATAAGGAGTCGGAAATAACTTTTTATGAGGGACACGAGTTTTTCTGCATTCGATTCAACTATGTAGAAATAGGTCCCATTTTTGCATTCCTCAAAAAAAACAAAGGAGTGAACGCTCATGGAATGGATACAGCAGCTTGTGAATGGTGTTTCACTAGGTAGTATCTACGCGTTAATAGCGTTAGGGTATACGATGGTATACGGTATTATTAAGCTTATTAACTTTGCCCACGGTGATGTTTTCATGATTGGGGCATTTATTGGCTTTTACGCAATTGCTAAATGGGAGCTGGGCTTCTTACCAGCATTATTATTAGCAATGGCAGTTTGTGCAATCTTCGGTGTGTTAATCGAACGAATTGCATATAAGCGATTACGAAATGCAACGCGTATTGCGGCTTTAATTACAGCAATCGGTGTGTCGCTATTAATCGAATATACGACAATTTTCTTCAGAGGAGCGCAGCCAGCTGCATACCCTGAAGTTATTAAAAATAGAACATTCGATGTGTTCGGTGTTCAAATAAGCAGTACGTCTATTTTAATTTTATCTGTCGCTATCGTACTGATGATCCTATTACAATTCATCGTACATAAAACTAAAATTGGGAAGGCGATGCGTGCAGTTTCACATGATGCAGATGCAGCGCGCCTAATGGGCATTAACGTAGATAATACAATTTCAGCAACATTTGCAATAGGTTCTGCTTTAGCCGGTGCTGCGGGTGTTATCTTCGGTGTGTATTATACGAAAATTGACCCGTTAATGGGTGTTATTCCAGGGGTTAAAGCGTTCATCGCTGCGGTTCTTGGTGGTATTGGTATTATTCCAGGTGCAATGGTTGGCGGTATGCTATTAGGTGTCGTGGAATCAATGGTAAGTGCACTCGGATTCTCTTTATGGCGCGATGCAGCGGCATTTGTCATTTTAATTTTAATTTTGATTTTCAGACCATCGGGTATCTTTGGTAAAAACGCCCGCGAGAAAGTGTAGGTGAGCGGTAATGATGAAGAAGTCTAAAGTTTTCTGGGGCTACGCCGTATTAGCGCTAGTCATCTATGTAGTTATTCAGGCACTTATTACAACAGAAATAATTGACTTGTATTACAAAAATATGTTAATCACAATGTGTATTAACATCATGCTAGCTGTCAGCTTGCACATCGTTATCGGGGTTACTGGCCAATTCTCTATTGGGCATGCTGGTTTCCTTGCAGTTGGTGCTTATATTTCAGCTATTATTACAACAAAACTAATGCTTCCGTTCCCGTTAGCCATTTTGTTAGGAGCGCTTGCTGCAGCAGTAGCTGGTTTGATCGTAGGTATTCCAACGCTACGTTTAAAAGGGGATTATTTAGCCATTGCAACACTTGGTTTTGCTGAGATTATTCGTATCGTCTTTTTAAATACGGATTATGTTGGTGGAGCAGCAGGGATGCAGGTTAAATATTTATCGAACTGGACATATGCATTCATTGGTGTTGTATTAACTATTTTAGTGATTTCTAACTTTACAAATTCTCGTCATGGACGTGCTTGTATTTCCATTCGAGAAGATGAAATTGCTGCGGATGCGATGGGTATTAATACAACTTACTATAAAGTTGTAGCATTCGCGATTGGATCTTTCTTTGCCGGTCTTGCAGGGGCCATTTTTGCACATAACTTCTACATTATTCAGCCAACAACATTTGGTTTCTTAAAATCATTTGATATTTTAATATACGTCGTTCTAGGTGGGCTAGGAAGTCTTTCAGGTTCTGTTATCGCCGCAGTATTTTTAACGTTGATATCAACTTACCTAGCGAACTTCCCAGAAACACGAATGATTATTTACAGCTTAGTATTAATCATTGTAATGCTATATCGTCCGACTGGTTTAATGGGTACAAAAGAAATTACACACTTATTTAAGTTTGGTAAAAAAGGAGGTACAAAATAATGACTGGAAACCTTCTTATCAAAGTAGAAAATATGGGCATTCAATTCGGTGGTTTAAAGGCGGTACAGGGCGTTAATATGTACCTAAATCAAGGTGAATTAGTCGGTCTAATCGGACCAAATGGTGCAGGTAAAACTACAAGCTTTAACATGCTAACAGGGGTGTATACACCGACTGAAGGAACAATAACTTTCGATGGTTTAAAGATCAATGGGCTTGCACCATATCAAGTAACGCAAAAGGGCATTAGCCGTACGTTCCAAAATATCCGTTTATTTAAAGAATTATCTGTTTTGGATAATGTAAAAGTAGCGAACCATTCACTAGCTAAACATTCAATGTGGTCATCTATTTTCCGTTTACCTAGTCACTTTAAAGGTGAAGAAGCAATGGAACAGCAATCAACAGAATTCTTAAAAATATTTGGCTTAGATATTTATAAGAACGAACTGGCAAAAAACTTACCTTACGGGATGCAACGCCGTCTGGAAATAGCGCGTGCATTAGCTGCAAATCCAAAACTCTTATTACTGGATGAGCCAGCAGCAGGGATGAACCCACAAGAAACACATGACTTAATGGAGTTAATAGCGTTTATTCGTAAAGAGTTCGGTTTAACGATTCTGCTAATTGAGCACGATATGAGCTTAGTAATGGGAATTTGTGAACGTATTTACGTACTGGATCACGGGCAATTAATCGCTGATGGGACACCAGAGGAAATTCGCAACAATCCAAAGGTAATTGAAGCTTACCTTGGTGAGGAGGTTATCAGCTAATGCTAAAAGTACAAAATATTGATGTATTCTATGGAAATATTCAAGCATTAAAAGGCGTCTCTTTAGAAGTAAACGAGGGAGAAATTGTTACATTAATCGGTGCAAATGGAGCTGGTAAAAGTACATTATTAAAAACCTTGTCAGGATTGCAAAAACCTAAAGGGGGCATTATCGAATATGAAGGCTTCTCGATTGCAGGTAAGGCTGCGCAAACAATCGTAAAATCAGGTATTTCACATGTCCCTGAAGGTCGCCGTGTATTCGCTAATATGTCAGTAGAGGAAAACCTAGAGCTCGGAGCATATCTTCGTAATGATAAGGCGGGTATAAAGAAAGACATGGATCATGTCTTTGAGTTATTCCCTCGTCTACTGGAGCGTCGTAAACAACAGTCTGGCACATTATCTGGTGGTGAGCAGCAAATGCTCGCAATGGGTCGTGCTTTAATGGCAAAACCAAAGCTATTATTAATGGATGAGCCATCAATGGGGCTTGCACCACTTATGGTAAAAAATATCTTCAATATTATTGAAAAGGTCAATAAAGAAGGTACAACCGTATTGCTAGTAGAGCAAAATGCTAATATGGCATTATCGGTAGCTGACCGCGCATATGTACTTGAAACAGGACGTATAGTGTTAGCGGGAACTGCAAAAGAACTGCAAGAGAGTGAACAAGTAAAAGCAGCTTATTTAGGCGGCTTGTAATAATGGGGGTGTCTCGGATTTATTCGGGATACCTCTTTTTATGTTGTAAAGTGAAGGGATGGTAGATGGAAGTAGCGTTTGACCTTTACTTTTTGGTAAGGTGGAAAAAAGGAGTGAAGTTAGATGCAATATTCTGCACAATATTTTATTGAAAAATTAGCGTTAGATCAACATCCCGAGGGAGGATACTATATTTCTTCGTTTCGTTCAACAGAGGAGATAGCTGTAAGAGATGTAACAAGACCAATTTATACAAGCATTTATTTTTTATTACAATCTCAGGATATTTCCCATTTGCATCGTTTAAAATCAGATGAACTTTGGTATTATCACGCTGGTAGCCCATTAACTGTGCATATGATTTACCCTGATGGTACATATGAGAGGAAAAAGTTAGGGTTAAATTTAGAAGCGGGTGAGGTTCCTCAAGTGGCAGTGCCAAAAGGTACGATTTTTGGATCTTCCGTTGATGATGCGAATACATTTAGTTTAGTAGGCTGTATGGTAGCACCAGGGTTTGATTTTGAGGACTTTGAGCTATTTACACAAGATGAACTTTTAGCTGATTACCCGCAACATGAGACAGTTATTCGTAAAATGGCATACGAAACGATTGAATAGCAATAGCAGTTACTTTATGTAAAAAATACTTAGCTATGCTATCTGTTGTGATAGATAAAAGTTAGAAAGAACACTAGTTGATGGTAGCGAAGGCGGTGACTCCTGCGGGAACGCACGCAGCGTAAGACGCAACAAACCGCGCGTTAGCGAGGGTTGCGGCTTACGGTGTGCCCGCGGAAAGCAACCGCCGTAGCGGACATCAACGGCATAGCAAAAAAGAGTTAGAATGACTGCAGTCATTCTAACTCTTTTTCTCCTAGCATTTTTTTGAAATGAAGAAACATTAGCATCTACCATAAAATTTCTTCAGGGTAGTTTGCATTGATTGGGATTTCGTGTAGTGCTTTTTTTGTCGTACTGGCGACTTCGATTAGCTTGGATTTTAAAGCGGTGTATTCCTCATCCTCGAGCATTAAGCGAAGAGCAAAGGACGCTAATTGCACTTTACGCGCTTGCGTATGCAATTGTATGTATTCCAAATTGAGTACGTCTACATACTGCGTGGCATAACGGAAAGTCAATGGAATCTTTGTATGAAGCATCCTTAAAAATACTAAGTATTGCTCTTCAGTAAGCTCCTGCTCTAAGCAGTCAGCAACCGCTGCTTGGAATTTGCGAATTGTGGCAACATGACCATTCCAAGCAGAAGAATTGATTAGCTCCTGATGTAAGCGAATAAAATCATTTAAAGCAATTGCAGTGAAAAGGAGCTCTGGCCATAAAACCTCCGCCCCGTAATAGACATTTTTATTTGGAAAAATAATTTCGAGTCGAGAAAGTATACTTTTGTTAAGCCCATTACTCACAAATTCAAGCTGATGCTCACCCTGCATTGCTTGACGGAGATTATGACAAATACCGAGGATGCGAAGACGTGCACCTTGGTAATCATAATATTTGTTTTCATCTCCAGTTACTTTATAAATGGCGTGAATGAGTGCATCTAAATCCCAAAAATCACCGCTTATCCTTACACCTGTAAGTTGTTCAGTACTTTGAATGGAAAGCATCTCTCTATCCCCTCCAATTGCTTTATTTTGCTGTGTAATTAAGTAGTTTAAATAATTCTGTTCGCTCCTTATCAGTTAAATCGCGCCATTGTCCAACCTTTAAATTTCCAAGCTTAATGTTCATAATACGTATGCGTTGTAATCGTTTAACGGAATAGTCTAATGCAGAACACATACGACGAATTTGTCGATTTAAGCCTTGCTCTAAAATAATTTTAAACACTTTATCTGAGATTTTTTCAACGTGGCAAGGTAATGTCGTAGTATCTAAAATATCAACTCCAGCGCCCATTTTTTTGATGAATTGATCTGTAATAGGCTGATCTACTTGTACAATATATTCTTTTTCATGATGGTTTTCAGCACGTAAAATTTTGTTAACAACATCGCCATCATTTGTTAGTAATAATAATCCCTCTGATTCTTTATCCAGTCGTCCGATATGGAAAATGCGCAAAGGATGATTAATAAAATCAACGACATTTCCTTTGATATGGCGCTCTGTCGTACTTGTAATACCAACTGGTTTGTTTAAGACAATATAAACGAGTTGTTCTTCTTTTTTTACCTCTTTTCCTTCCACACAAACAATATCGCCAGTCTCTACTTGGCTGCCGACAGTAGCAAGAACACCATTTATGGTTACTTTACCTTCTTCGACCCATTTATCAGCACCACGACGAGATACGATGCCTGTTTCACTTAAGTATTTGTTAATTCTCATATTGTTCTCCTATACATTTCATATTAGCTTAAGTATACCCTATCGTTGTAAATACCGTGAATTCTAGAAGCTTTTCTACTAAAAATAAATATTATAAAAATTTATTTTAAAAAGTTGAAATAAACATTAATTTCTGACAATATAGTGGGTAAGAGAGTCTCTATGAAAATATCGTTATTTCGATATAAAATTACGATTTTTCTAGATATTTTCTCATTATTTTGTGTAAAGGGGAGAAGTAAAATGGTTTATGCATTTCCAAACACTGAAGGATCGGTAGTTCAATTCAAAGAGAAATATGATAATTACATTGGTGGAGAATGGACACCCCCAGTGAAAGGTCAATACTTCGATAATGTTACTCCTGTTACTGGACAAGTTTTTACACAAGCAGCACGTTCCTCTGCTGAGGATATAGAACTTGCACTTGATGCAGCACATGCAGCAAAAGATGCATGGGGACAAACATCCGCTACAGAGCGTGCTAACATTTTACTTAAAATTGCGGACCGTATTGAGCAAAACTTAGAAAAGTTAGCCGTTGCCGAAACATGGGATAATGGTAAAGCGGTTCGTGAAACATTAAATGCAGATATTCCTCTAGCAATTGATCATTTCCGTTATTTTGCAGGTGCTTTACGTGCACAAGAAGGCGCCCTAAGTCAAATTGATAATGATACAGTTGCTTATCATTTCCATGAGCCAATTGGGGTAGTCGGTCAAATTATTCCTTGGAACTTCCCAATATTAATGGCTGTTTGGAAACTAGCTCCTGCTCTTGCTGCTGGCAACTGTGTTGTATTAAAACCAGCTGAGCAAACACCAGTTTCGATTATGGTGCTAGTGGAGTTAATTGGTGATTTATTGCCACCAGGCGTACTAAATGTTGTGAACGGTTTCGGCTTAGAAGCTGGAAAACCGCTTGCATCTAACCCACGTATCGGCAAAATTGCCTTTACTGGTGAAACTACAACTGGCCGTTTAATTATGCAATATGCGTCACAAAACCTTATTCCAGTTACATTAGAATTGGGCGGAAAGTCTCCGAATATTTTCTTCGAAGATATTATGGATGAAGATGATGCCTTTTTAGATAAAGCAGTAGAAGGCTTTGTATTATTCGCCCTTAACCAAGGTGAGGTATGTACATGCCCTTCACGAGCGTTAATTCAAGAATCCATTTATGATAAGTTCATGGAACGTGTTATACAACGTGTCGAAGCTATTCAAGTTGGAAATCCACTTGATCCTAACACGATGATGGGCGCACAAGCTTCAAGTGAGCAGATGGAAAAAATTCTGTCTTATTTAGATATTGGTAAGCAAGAAGGCGCAGAATGTTTAATTGGTGGCGAGAAAAATAATGTAGGTGAAGGCTTTGAAAATGGCTACTACGTTAAACCAACTGTCTTTAAAGGACATAATAAAATGCGTATATTCCAAGAAGAAATTTTTGGTCCAGTTGTTGCAGTAACAACGTTTAAAACAAAAGAAGAAGCATTAGAAATTGCTAACGATACATTATATGGACTAGGCTCTGGTATTTGGACACGTGATATGAATACAGCATATCGCTTCGGTCGTGGTATTCAGGCGGGGCGTGTTTGGACAAACTGCTATCATGCATATCCAGCACATGCAGCGTTCGGTGGCTATAAAATGTCAGGTATTGGCCGTGAGACGCACAAAATGATGTTATCGCATTACCAACAAACGAAAAACTTATTGGTGAGCTATAGCGAAAATAAACTTGGTTTCTTCTAATCAGTGAGGAGGTGCTAAAGCGTGGTTGAACGTGTTTTAGCAACGGAAGAAGCGCTGGCACTAATTGAATTGTTGAAGGAAAAGCATGGACCGGTTATGTTTCATCAATCAGGTGGATGCTGCGATGGCTCTTCTCCGATGTGTTATCCTGACGGGGACTTACTATTAGGTGATCAGGATGTATGCTTAGGTAAGATTGGGGACACACCATTTTATATGCACAAAAACCAGTACGATTATTGGAAACATACGCAAATTATTTTAGACGTAGTGGAAGGGAGAGGCGGTATGTTCTCTCTTGAAGGCGTAGAAGGTAAACGTTTTTTAACAAGGTCTAGAGCATTTTCTACAGAGGAACTAAAAGAGTTAGGTTTAATTAAATAGTTTAATGACAGCGGCAAAAGCTTTTTTGTCGCTGTTTTTTTATGCTAATTTTTGTGGAAAAGTAGTTGTAGGTTTACGTTATTTGGGGAATTTCGCAATAATATATAACGCTGTAATCGTTCTTGTAGGGTCTGGGTTAATAGTAATTTTCTGATTGTCCGTTCAATCATAATATAGCCCCCCGTTCATCTTTGTTTATATTAATTAAACCATATAATACCTATTTACAAACATTAAATTATGTTTACTTTTTATGTTAATTATTACAAAACGATTGAATCTTTTCGACAGAATGTTACGTAAATAGTGAAAAGGAGTGTGTTGAAGATGGATATTGTTATAATTGAAAACCAATTTTCACAAACTGTGGAGGCGATTTCGAAAGTTGCAGGCTGGACAGTGGATCGGAAAATTATATTAGCTATTGCCAGCACATATGTTGCCTCGGATAAAGTGTTTGATGCGGAAAAATATAAAGATGTTGTAGAAGAAATGAAAAAACAAACTTCGTGGATGTCGCCATTGCGAACATCGATAGGGTACAGCATTGCGGCAAATATGATGGAGCAGGACGATACGGAACAAGCAGTAAAAACATTACTGAACAACGAAGAATTATTGAAAGATGTTAAATTTAAAAGAGGAAACTTTAGTTTTATCGGTGCTCAATTTTTAACAGAAAACGACAATGAAAAAAGGGCACATGCTCAGACTGCAAGGGCTTTGTATGAAGCGATACGCAAACATCACCGCTTCCTTACATCATTCGATGATATCCCATATACTGTGTTACTAAGTAGCCCTAATGATGATGTTGTCTTACGTGCAGAGACGATGAATCGCTACTATAAGGAATTACGGACATATCAATTTAGCGCAGGAAATGAACTTCAATGGTTATCACAAATACTGACTTTTTTATCTGCTGATTATAATAGTAATCTTGTATCTAGTGTTGCGACAATTCGTGACACATTAAAAGAGCAAGGTGTAAAAGTAAAGTATATGCATTACCCATTACTTGGCTTTTTAGCGATTCTTCAAATGAATACAGTACAGCTTCAGCAAATTGTTGATTTATATCATGAATTAAAGGGAATGAAATTGTTGAAGTGGCATCGGGAATTTGTATTGTTTATGGCCGTACAAATCGCTATTTATAATATGGCAAAAATACAACAATCACTGTCAATGGCTATTATGTCTTCTATTGAATTACTAATCCAAGCACAGCAGGCAGTGATGATATCCGCAGTTACAGCAGCCGCAATAGCGTCAAATTCTAGCACTTCATGATAAACTAAAAGGGAACAGATTATTTGGAGGTGTATTTGAGGATGAACGAAACAAAGCTTTGGATAAATGGGCAATGGCAAGATGCGAAGGAAACATATGAATTAAAATCACCTTATAACGGTGAAGTAATTGCAAAAGTTGCAAAGGCATCTGTTTCTGATGTTGAACAAGCCATTGAAGGTGCCCAAGATGCCTTTCTTTCATTTAAAAAAACAACCGCCTACGAACGTGCCGAAATATTATATAAAGTAGTCGACATTATGCGACGTCGAAAAGACGAATTGGCGGAAATTTTAGCGCAAGAGGCAGGCAAGCCTATATCAGCAGGCTTACCTGAAATTGAACGCACAATAGCAACCTATCAGTTTGCAGCCGAAGGAGCTAAGCAAGTGAAAGGTGAAACGGTACCGATGGATGCCGCACCAGGAGCTGGTGATCGCATTGGCTGGACAAAGCGTGAGCCATTAGGCGTTATTTCGGCAATTACTCCGTTTAATTTTCCGTTTAATTTAGTCGCACATAAATTGGGACCTGCCTTTGCGGTAGGAAATACAGTCGTGTTAAAGCCGGCAACACAAACACCACTTAGTGCAATTGTGATGGCGGAAATATTTAAGGAAGCTGGACTACCAGATGGTGCATTACAAATCGTTACAGGTAGTGGTGGCGAACTAAGTGATACACTCGTAACGCATCCATTCGTGAAAAAGGTGACCTTTACCGGAAGTGGTAAGGTTGGTTTAGGTATTAAGGAAAAAGTAGGTTTGCGAAAAGTAACATTAGAGCTAGGCTCGAATGCAGCAGTTATTATTGAGCCATCGACACCTATTGATAAAATTATTGCGCGTTGTGTTAGCGGGGCTTTTAGCTTTGCTGGACAAGTATGTATTTCTTTACAACGTATTTATGTACATTCCTCGATTATAGATGCCTTTACAAAGGAATTTGTAGCGCAAACAGAAAAACTTGTTGTTGGTGATCCGCTAGACAAAAATACAGATGTCAGTGCAATGATCAACCCAAATGAGGTTAGCCGAATTCGTGAATGGATTGAAGAGGCAAAAACTCAAGGTGCTGTTGTTGCTACGGGTGGAACGTTTACAGAACGTACATTAACGCCAACAGTTATGACAAATGTAACGGCTGATATGAAGGTTGTTTGTCAGGAAACATTCGCACCAATCGTCTCAATTGTTTCATATGAAACATTAGACGACGCAATTCGACTAGTGAATGAGTCGGAACTTGGCTTAAATGCAGGAATTTTTACGAATGTATTACCAGATGCCTTGTATGCTGCTGATGAATTGCAAGTAGGTGCTGTTATTATAAATGATATTCCAACATTCCGAGTTGATAACATGCCTTATGGCGGCATAAAAATGAGTGGCTATGGTCGAGAAGGTATTAAATGGGCGATTGAAGAAATGACCGATATGAAGTTTATTACGATGAAAAAATCCTTCTAAATTTGCATCAATTCTTTTTCTACGATACGATGACGAAAGAATAATACATGAAGGGAAGTTACAAGAACTATGACAACCAATGCTGTACCAATGAGCCAATCGCGTACACTTCAGACGCGTCTTGTGTTACCACCGGATACTAATAATCATAATTCCATCTTTGGTGGAAGAGTGTTAGCTTATATTGATGAAATTGCTGCAATTACAGCGATGAAGCATGCAAAAGGGCATGTTGTAACAGCCTCCATTGATTCTGTTGATTTTTTATCAGCAGCACATGTAGGTGATATTCTTGAAATTGAAAGTATTGTTTCATCCACAGGGCATTCATCTATGGAAGTCTATGTCCGCGTTATTTCTCGTAATATTGAAACAGGCGAAGAAAAGTTAACAACCGAATCATTTGTAACGATGGTTGCAGTGGATGATAGTGGGAAACCAAAGGCCATTCCTGCAATTTTCCCCGAAACGGATGCGGAAAAACGACTGTTTGAAACAGGCCCTGCTCGACGAGAGCATCGCAAGCAAAAACGTGCGTTGGCACATTAAATAACTAAAAGGAAATTGACACGATGCAGTCAATTTCCTTTTTTTATTTGTGTTAAATATTTAATTCATTTACAACATTAATTAATGAGTCTGACGAAGAGGAAACGAGTGTAGCTCCCTGTGATAGCTCTGTAATTAAAGTAGAAATTGCTGAAATATCCCTTGCTGTGTTTACATATTGCTGTTGAATGCCTGATACAGCATCCGCAATATCATTGAATGATTCAGATAAACTTGTTTGTGTATCAACGCTATGTTGGATTTTCTGGTCAACATTGACGACAGAACTTGCCATTGTTGAAATATTGCTTTCTGTTTCTTTAATAAGGTGTGACACATTTTGTACCGCATTTTTTGTTTCTTCTGCAAGCTTGCGGACTTCCTCTGCTACGACAGCAAAGCCTTTCCCGTGTTCCCCAGCACGTGCAGCTTCAATTGAAGCATTGAGTGCTAATAAATTGGTTTGGTCAGCGATGCCTGTGACAAGCCCGACAATTTCAGAAATTTTTTGTGAAGATGTACGCAACTGATTCATCGTCACTTCAAGGCCATTAACACTTTGCAAAATAACGTGTATTAATTCATTTTGCTCTTGTAATTGCTGCTGCCCCCGTTTAGATTTGTCCTGCGTATCTGCAACGAAGTTTAAACCTTGTTTAGTTGCTACTGCAATATCATCCGTTTGCGAAGATATAACTAAAAGGGAAGCGGCTGTTTCCTCACTTATCGCATTTAACTCCTCAGCGGTACTTTGAATTGTAGTTACAAGTGCATGCTTTGTTTGATCTGCCACACTACGAATACGTTCTTCTTCCTTTTCGTATGCTTCGATAACGAGCTGCTGTTCGAAGTTAATGATTTTGCAGAAAGCATTGATGGCACGTATAGCATCATGCTTTGAAATATCTAAATCATTCGCAAAGCTTGTAAAAGTCGAAGTTAATGATTGGAATGAAGCGATATACCATTTTGATTGGAGTCCAATTCGAACATGTGTCTCAGCGATTGCTTTTCTTTCTTTAATGTACTCGTCATTAATGTGACTCTCGAAAATATCGCTTAAATGCTTATGTAAAGTCACTTTTAAACGTTCTATTTGTGATGTTCTGTTTATAATATCTAATAAGTTTTGGCTTAAGCTAATCGCTGCATAAAATTGATCGACCATTTCAGGAATGACATTTTTAACTAAAGGTTGTAATTGTTTAATAATAGCTAAATCTTCAGTTGTTAAGTCTAATAATTGTAATTGTTTTTGGAGTTTAGGATAGTTTGAAACATCTAATTGTACGTGTTGCTTAAACTCCTCAGGTCTTAATGTAATTGAATAACCATAATTGTTCTTCTTTGTAAACCAACTCATTGTGTCTGCTCCATTCTTTATAAATCCATATTAATGATAATAATTGAAGACTCATTGTATATATATTGTTAGGTTTGTAAATTTGGTGAATATATGGTATTAAATCTATTCTACTATTTTTTGTAGTATATTTGGTTAAAAATTTCCGATATTTCTATATTTTTTTATTATTTTTTTATTTGTAAGGCTGACGTTTGTCGGATTACATGCTACATACTAATTTTTTGTAGAAATAGCGCAATTTGAATTTCATTTAGGAAACCTGTAAAATACGAACTGTTTGGATTTACAAAAAAATGCATGTGAGAGAAAAATAGTATTGAGGAGGTATTACATGGAGAAGAAACGTTTTAAGTTTGTAATTCCTGTGATGGTAATTGTAGCAATTGGATCTGTTTATATGTTAACCAAATATTATGCAGATGTACCCGACCTAAACCAACTATTGATAACAATTTGTGCAACACTAGTTTCGGGCGTGCTAGCATACTTTTTATTCCCGCAACAAGGTGAAAATAAAGTGGATGATCGAGGTCCATATTAAATAATTTTGGAGACATCTATGTCACTAAATTTTTTATAAGTCAAAAATCCGCGATTGCCTTCTGTGGGCAAAGCATGAGTAGGGCCTTTTGCCAATGCATCTTGCTAATACTCGTGCCCTATTTCTCCTCAGAAGTGTGCGCGGATTTTTTTGTAAGTGAGTTTTAGGACCGTTCAACACACTTATGGTTTAAATAGTTTGAACCAGCCTTTAGATTTAAAAAATGCTAGCATAGATAATGCAAGCAAGAGCATAATACCAAGCACGATAAAGTAGCTGTAGCGTCCATGGAGCTCGGGCATATTATCGAAGTTCATGCCGTAAACACCCGCAATAAACGTTAAGGGTATAAAAATGGTGGAGACAATCGTCAACATCATCATAATGCCGTTCATACGGCTAGAGCTCATGGCCATATAGCTATCGCGCATATCTGCTGTCAGCTCACGATTAGATTCGACCATTTCTGTAAGCTTTGCTAAATGATCGTGAATATCACCGAAGTAGGCTCTTTCCGATTTTTTAAGGGCAAAGCGATAGGAACTAAGTATTCGGTACAATAGGTCACGCATTGGTAAGATTGTACGCCGTAAATGGAGCAAATCACTACGGAATTCAAAAACAATTTGCATCGCATTCACATTACTTTGATAGGTCAGCTCATCTTCAAGTGCATTTAAATGATCCTCAATTTTATAAACAAGTGGGAAATAACTATCGACTATTTTATCGATTGTTTGATAGGTCAGAAAAACAGTGCCTCGTTCCCAATATTTCGGGTGCTCTTCTAAAAGCTTCTGTACCTTTTCAATTTCGGCCGCTTCATTTTTGTGGAATGTAACAATAAAATGATCGGAAACAAAAATATTTAATTCCTCAGCAATTAATGTTACTTCATTTAATTTATGAATAACGAAGAAATGATAATCATCATAAAAATCGAGTTTTGGTCGCTGTAAACGCATTAAGCAGTCTTCGATTGCAAGTGGGTGGAAATGAAAAAATGTATCGAGCAAAAGCTCCTCTTCTGCAGTTGGGCAATTAAAATCTACCCAATACCACTCATAATCGTTTTGCTTTATGTCTTCAAGTGGGAAGTCCTTTATTAATTGTTGATCTTTCGTCATAGCCATCGTGCGAATCATGGCATTCACCTCAAATCTGTTTATCTCGTATTAAGTAAGCACGAAGTCTCGCTCCTAAAGCAGAGAAGGAAGAGGAGACATTTCAACGGAAGATCGTTACCTTATGAACTTATAGTACACTACTATATTATACGGATAAAAGTTACTCTTTATAGCATATCCAACCGCCGAATAGTGTCGTTGCAAAAAACCTCGAAGGCTGTGAAAAACCTGCCTGTTGTAAGAGTGTCACTATCGCCTCCTCACGCATAAATGAAAGCGAGCGGATGGAGTGCTCCATACTAGCTAATTCTGAGGCTGAAAGTTTTGTATGCTGTTGCCAATACGCGCGCCATAGATCAAATTGCAGTTCTGTTTCAGTTGAGTTCAGTTGACCGTATTTCGAAACAAGGACGAATGGTGCACCTGATTTTAAGCGTTGTGCAATTCCTTTTAATGTAGCAAGTTTCTCCTCATATGACTCAATAAAATGGAGTACTAGTATACAGCTAGCCGCATCAAAGTTCGTAGCAGGCACCGATGCAGTTAGTATTGTACCTTGTAGTAAAGAAATATCATTTGATAATGATTGAAGACGGTTTTCTGCAATTTCCAACATCGCTTCAGATGGATCTATACCGACAAATGACCAATTGGGTCTTTGCTCAGCTAACTGTATAATTTCATTACCACTACCTGAGCCAACAACTAAAAAACTAGCTTTTTCTTGTAGTACGGATTGATAAAAAGCTTTCGTTAAACGCAGCATGGCATCGTAACTTGGTAATGTACGTCGGATGCCTTTTTCATATTCGTTAGCAAGCGTGCTATTAAATTCCATCTAGTATCACTTACCTTTCAAAAAAATTTAAGTAGCATTTGAAACTATTTAGCGTATAGTTCCGTAAATAGGAGTATTAATAATAATGACATACCATAAAGGAAGGTTGATATATATGGAAACAAAATGGTCTAAGGTAATCATACATGCCAGCGCGTTTTTTGCGCCATTTTTAGTGCCGATTTTATTTTTCCTAATTAGTTCAGATGAAGAAGTGAAAAGTGTTTCGGTGCAAGCTTTATTGTTCCAAATCGTGATGGGCATATTGATAGTAATTGCTAGTATCCTATCTTTTGTATTAATCGGTTTACCGTTCTTACTAATTTTCATCGCTATGGTTTACATCGTACCTATTATCGGAATCGTGAAGGCATTTTCAGAGGAACCTTGGCGTTACCCGATAGTTGGACGCTGGGTATAATTTTTAATGACGCAAGTATATGCTATGTGCATATGCTTGCGTTTTTTCTATAAGCAAAAAGGGTACATTATAGGCAAAACTAATTTTAATGATTAGGGACAAGCCTTTTTTAACCCCAACTCCTTTTTTTACAATACACAGATATAAATGTACATCATAATTAAGTTAATATGTCCCTACCGGCT
The DNA here is from genome assembly GCF_050280025.1 of Lysinibacillus sp. NPDC093712. NCBI lineage: Bacteria > Bacillati > Bacillota > Bacilli > Caryophanales > Bacillaceae > Lysinibacillus > Lysinibacillus sp. NPDC093712. The sequence continues at coordinate 65,526 of NZ_JBNNUU010000005.1, read as the reverse complement.
GTTTTTTTGTAGACAATCTGTTAAACAATGCGCTTTACACAAATCTTTGTGCGAAATAATTGCAATTATTTTCAAGCGTTTTGTATAATATACTCAAAGATAGTCAAAGATAGTCAAAGTCAGTGAGGTAAGCGAGGTGTATTCCTAAAGTGCGTAATATTTCAGACATCATAGAAGGCTACTTAAAGCAAGTACTTGAATTAGGTGGAGAAGGGCATATTGAAATTAAACGTAGTGAAATTGCCGATAAATTTCAATGTGTGCCCTCACAAATAAATTATGTGATCAATACAAGATTTACAGCTGAGCGGGGTTACCTTGTTGAAAGTAAACGGGGCGGCGGTGGATACATTCGTATTTTACGTGTCCGTGCAAACTCACAAATTGATTTGATAGATGATGTGCTCTTGCAAATTGAAGGGGGAGCCTCCCAAACGGTTGCGGAGGGTGTAGTATATCGTTTGATTGATGAGCAGGTAATTTCGAAGCGAGAAGCGAAATTAATGTTAGCAGCGGTTGATCGTTCGACTTTAGATTTACAACTACCTTTACGGGATAGCATTCGTGCAAAAATTTTGCGAGCGATGTTAACAACCATTAAATATGAAAAGCAAAAATAAAGAGGTGATGGAAATGATTTGCGAACATTGCAAGCAGCGCAATGCGACAGTAACTGTGACACAAGTACAAAATGGGCAGAAGGTGGAACACCATTATTGCGATGTCTGTGCCTCACAGTTCCATCCGTTTCATGCAGAGTTTAAACAAGAGCCTGTATCGATTCAACAATTATTATCCAACTGGTTTGGCTCACCTACATGGCAAAAAGTCGGTGAAAAACAGCAAGCGCCACCTCAGCAACAAACATGTCCACAATGTGGATTTACGTATAAGCGATTTTTAAAAGAGGGTAAATTTGGTTGCCCTAGTTGTTATGACACGTTTAGCGAGCATTTGCCAAAGCTGTTTAATCGTATTCAAGCAGGACCTCAGCATATAGGTAAAATGCCTGGTGCTCAAAACAATGTTTTTGTCATTAAAAAGCAAATTGAAGATATTCGAAAACGCATGAAGGCTGCAGTGGACGAGGAGCAATTTGAGGAAGCGGCGAAGCTTCGTGACGAGGCAAAAAATCTTGAGCAACAGCTACAATTCGAAGGTGGTGATGTGTCATGATGATTGAATCGTTTTTAGAGCGTGCTACACCTGCCTGGATGGATATGGAGGATGATTATTCAGATATCGTCATTAGTACACGCATCCGCCTTGCGAGGAACTTAGATGGTTTTCGTTTCCCTTTAGTTTTCTCGGAAAACGAAGCATTACAGGTAGAGCAGGCTGTCACCCATGCAATACAGGACAGTTCCAAGCTTCAAGAAAGATATTCTTATTTTTCTATAAAAGATTTAACATCGTTACAACGACAAATTTTAGTTGAAAAGCATTTAATTAGTCCACAGCTTGCAAAAAAAGAGCAAGTCGGCGCTATGTTGCTGTCTGAGGATGAATCTATTTGCATTATGGTGAACGAAGAAGACCATTTACGCATTCAATGTATGACGGCGAGTTTTCAACTTCAGAAGGCCTACGAGCAAGCAAATAAGATTGATCGAGCCTTAGAAGGAGCCTTGCCATATGCGTTTCGTGATACTTTTGGATATTTAACAAGTTGTCCAACCAATATTGGTACTGGATTACGTGCTTCTGTTATGATGCACCTTCCCGCGCTTACATTGACAGGTCAGATGAATCAAATCATCAATGCAATGACTCGTTTAGGGATGACCGTTAGGGGTATATACGGTGAAGGTAGTGAAAATTTAGGGAATATTTATCAAGTATCAAATCAAATTACACTAGGAAAAACAGAAGAAGACATTTTAGCAGACATCCAAAGTGTTGCAGAAAAAATAATTCAAAAAGAACGACAAGCAAGAAGTAAGCTAATGGAAAAAGCGGAACTTGCTTTAGAAGATCGTGTATATAGAGCTTTAGGGACATTAACACATGCTCGAATTTTAACAAGTGAAGAAGCTGCTACTTGCATATCAAATGTACGTTTAGGAGTGGATTTGCAGTTGATTGATAATATTAAAGCAACATCTTTAAACGAATGCGTTGTCAGCATGCAGCCTGGTTTTTTACAGCACTATGCAGGAGAGGTTTTACCGCCTGCTGAGCGAGACAGAGCACGAGCAAAAATGTTGCGAGAGGCATTATTTCTAGAAACTAAGAGTAAGCCTATTATAGGGGGAAAAGGAGAGGATTCATATGATGTTTAATCGTTTTACACAACGCGCACAAAAAGTATTACAGCTTGCACAGGAAGAGGCAATTCGTTGGAAGCACGAATCAATAGGAACAGAGCATATTCTTTTAGGGCTTATTCGTGAAGGCGGTGGTATAGCTGCGAAAGCATTAGAAGCCATTGATATAAGCCCTCAAATGATTGAAGCAGGTATTGAAGAGCTAGTCGGTAAAGGAACAGAGGACGTTGGACCAATCGTGCACTACACGCCTCGTGCGAAAAAAGTAATTGAATTATCAGTCGATGAGTCGCGTAAATTAGGCCATTCCTATATTGGCACAGAACATTTACTATTAGCGCTTATTCGTGAAGGCGAAGGGGTAGCTGCTCGTGTATTAAACAATGCTGGTGTGGGCTTAAATAAAGCTCGTCAGCAAGTATTATTGTTATTAGGTAATAACGACAATGCACAATCTGGACAACAAGCGACACAGGCTGCAAATACGCCTACATTAGATAGCTTAGCGCGCGATTTAACACAAATTGCTCGTGAAGGTTCGTTAGACCCTGTTATTGGACGTAGTAAAGAAATTACACGTGTTATTGAAGTGCTATCACGTCGTACGAAAAATAACCCTGTGCTCATTGGTGAACCAGGGGTAGGTAAAACAGCGATTGCTGAAGGCTTAGCGCAACAAATTATTAACAATGAAGTGCCAGAAATTTTGCGCGATAAACGTGTAATGACGCTTGATATGGGGACAGTTGTTGCCGGTACTAAATACCGTGGTGAATTTGAGGATCGTTTGAAAAAGGTAATGGATGAAATTCGTCAAGCGGGCAATGTCATCTTATTCATTGATGAATTACACACGCTAATTGGTGCAGGTGGGGCAGAAGGTGCAATTGATGCTTCAAACATTTTAAAACCATCATTGGCACGTGGTGAATTACAATGTATTGGTGCTACAACATTAGATGAGTACCGCAAATACATTGAAAAAGACGCAGCTTTAGAGCGTCGTTTCCAACCGATTCAAGTCGATGAGCCAACTGTTGAAGAAGCTATTCAAATTATTCATGGCTTGCGTGATCGTTATGAGGCGCATCACCGTGTGAAAATTACAGATGAAGCGATTGAGGCAGCGGCAAAAATGGGTGATCGTTATATTTCAGACCGCTTCTTGCCTGATAAAGCGATCGACTTAATCGATGAAGCTGGTTCAAAAGTACGCTTGCGTTCATTCGCAGTGCCACCAAATTTAAAGGCACTGGAAGATAAACTTGAAAATGTTCGCTCTGAGAAAAATGCGGCTGTATCTGGTCAAGAATTTGAAAAGGCAGCGTCTTTAAGAGATACAGAGCAAAAGCTAAAAGACGAAATTGAAACAACGCGTAAAACATGGAAAGAAGAACAAGGTAAAGCCGAATCGAAAGTAACGGTAGACGATGTGGCAGCCGTAGTTTCTATGTGGACGGGGATCCCTGTAGCAAAAATTGCACATGAAGAATCATCTAAACTACTACAACTTGAGGAAGAATTGCACAAACGAGTTGTTGGGCAAGGTGAGGCTGTTGAGGCAATTTCTCGTGCGATTCGACGCGCAAGAGCAGGTTTAAAAGATCCTAAGCGTCCAATCGGTTCATTTATTTTCCTTGGTCCTACAGGGGTCGGAAAAACAGAACTTGCAAGAGCACTTGCAGAAGTAATGTTCGGTGATGAAGATGCGATGATTCGCGTTGACATGTCAGAATATATGGAGAAACATTCGACTTCACGTTTAGTTGGTTCACCTCCGGGATATGTAGGCTTTGATGACGGTGGTCAGCTTACAGAAAAAGTACGACGTAAACCATATTCTGTTGTGCTACTTGATGAAATTGAAAAAGCTCACCCAGATGTTTTCAATATTTTACTTCAAGTGCTTGAAGATGGCCGTTTAACAGATTCTAAAGGCCGTGTCGTTGATTTCCGTAATACAGTTGTCATTATGACTTCAAACGTCGGCGCGGACGCGTTAAAATATCAAAAAAATCTTGGCTTCAGCTTAGGAAGCTCCGAGTCGAAGCATAAAGATATGAAGGGTACAATGCTAGAGGAATTGAAAAAAGCATTCCGCCCAGAATTTTTAAACCGTATCGATGAAATGATTGTGTTCCACTCACTTGAAAAAGAACACTTAAAAGAAATCGTTTCTATGATGGCTAATTCCTTAACAAAACGTCTACAGGAGCAGGATATTTCGTTAGAGTTAACCGATGCTGCATTAAATAAAATTGCAGAGGAAGGCTATGATCCTCAATATGGTGCTCGTCCACTCCGTCGTGCATTGCAAAAACAAGTGGAAGACCGTCTATCGGAAGAACTGCTTAAAGGCAATGTAGAAAAAGGAAATCAAGTTGTAATCGATTATGTAAATGAAGAATTCGTCGTTAAGAAAAAAGAGGGCGTTTCAATTTCGAAATAAGCAGGTCGCTTATTGTTAACATGTTGATTTGAGAAGACAGCGAGGCCAATAGTGCTAAGCTGTCTTTTTTTATGTAAAATGAATATAAGAACAAATATTCGAGGTGGTACTATGGCGAAGAAAAAAACTAAATTTGTCTGTACAGGTTGTGGCTATGAATCTGCAAAGTGGATGGGCCGTTGTCCAGGATGTGGAGAATGGAATAAGATGGTTGAGGAAGTAGAGGTCGTTGCGAAAGGCCCTCGAGGAGCATTCCAACATTCGGCTACAGTAACACAAAAGGCTATACCTATAATACAAGTGGAAGCAGCTGAAGAATCTCGGGTAGCTACCGAAATGGGAGAGCTCAATCGTGTTTTAGGCGGTGGTATCGTGCCAGGATCTCTTGTATTAATCGGTGGTGACCCTGGGATTGGGAAATCAACGCTTTTATTACAGGTATCTGCGTTGTTATCAAATAACGGGCACCGTGTGCTGTATATTTCAGGAGAGGAATCTATTCGACAAACGAAACTGCGTGCAGAGCGTTTAGGAGTAATTTCTCAAGAGCTTTATATTTATTCGGAGACGAATTTAGAGTTGTTAAACCAAACGATTGATGATGTTCAGCCGAAGTTTGTTATCGTGGATTCCATACAAACAGTTTTCCATCCAGAGGTGACAAGTGCACCTGGTAGTGTGTCGCAAGTACGTGAATGTACAGCAGAGCTAATGCGAATTGCAAAAACGAAAGGCATTGCCATTTTCTTAGTAGGACATGTAACGAAAGAAGGGCAAATAGCTGGACCACGTATTTTAGAGCATATGGTGGACACAGTGTTGTATTTCGAAGGAGAGCGCCATCACAACCACCGTATTTTACGGAGTCAGAAAAACCGCTTTGGCTCTACAAATGAAATTGCTATCTTTGAAATGCTTCAGGGGGGCTTAAAGGAAGTGTTGAATCCGTCTGAGTTGTTTTTACAGGAGCGCTCACAAGGTGCGGCAGGTTCAACTGTTGTGGCATCAATGGAGGGGACAAGACCAATTTTAGTAGAAATTCAATCGCTTGTGACACCGACAAGCTTCAATTATCCAAAACGTATGGCAACAGGGGTAGACCAAAACCGAGTGCAATTGCTTATGGCAGTGCTGGAAAAGCGGATGGGCCTCATGCTACAAGCGCAAGATGCATATATTAAAGTTGCTGGCGGTGTGAAGCTAGATGAGCCTGCAATTGACCTAGCGGTGTTGACGAGTATTGTTTCTAGTTTTAAAGATCAGGCAGTGCGTGCTACAGATTGCTATATTGGAGAAGTGGGCTTAACAGGAGAGGTTCGTCGAGTATCACGCATTGAACAACGTGTTATTGAAGCCGCTAAACTAGGCTTTAAGCGAGCGTTTATCCCTGCCTCTAATATTGGCGGTTGGGATTTCCCACAAGGTATCGAAATTGTTGGTGTAGAGACAATAAAGGACGCATTGAATGCCTGCTTTAGAGAGCTATAAACTAATGGGTCAATTTTATAAATAATTCCTAAAAGAATACCAACATTGAAGCGTAGCGAATGGTTAGCGGCTCGCATGCTTCCACTCGGAAGGCGTTCCATTTGTAGCGTAATGTTGCAAAAGTTTATTTTGATGCAAATGTGAATTATGAAAATGTTTTAATAAATAAGGTGGATGCTGGGGGTTATCCTAGCATTCACTTTTCCTCCATTAATAGCGGTCATAAAAATTTCATGTGATTGGATAATAATTATTTCGAAAATAATGCATCTCTTCAGGCTTCCGTAACGTCCCATAAACATCAGTAAAAATAATAATGTTTTGATGGGCTCAAAAAAGATTTTCTACTGAAAAATATGTATAATCGATTATAAGAATTGGAGGTGACAGTATGAAAAAATTTATACAAATTGCTTTTTTACTGATTGGGGGAGCTTTAGGCCTTGTTTTCTTACCGCCATTATACGAACTGCTTCATTTATCATCTAATCCTTGGCTTGATAATCCTTATGTATCAGTTGCTTTAGGGGCGCTTTTACTATTTACATTATCGTTTGCATTTTCCGACTATTTCGTTCGGCTTATTAGCTGGATGGAAGAGGTGCTATTTAAAGTACCTGTTGGAGATTTATTATTTGGTACGCTTGGCCTTATTGTAGGACTTATCGTTGCATATTTCCTAGGCTTTGCGATTAATAGCGTTCAAATTCGCGGTATTACAGAAGTGATTCCTATCATTCTGTCGTTTGTGTTTGGATATTTGGGCTTCCGTGTAGGCTTTAAAAAGCGAGATGAGTTACTACAGCTATTTACATTACGTGGTAATAATGCGAAGAAAAAAGCAGCTGAAGGTATTGATGCTCCAGAAATTCGTGGTAGTTATAAATTACTAGATACGAGCGTTATTATAGACGGACGTATAGCGGATATATCTGAAACGGGCTTTATCGAAGGTGCCCTCGTGGTGCCGCAGTTTGTGCTAACGGAGCTGCAACATATCGCAGATTCCTCAGATACATTAAAACGTACAAGAGGTCGCCGTGGTTTGGATATATTAAAAAAACTGCAAGATGAACGTATGACAAAAGTAGAGATTACCGAAGAAGATTTTGAAGATGTGCAGGAAGTCGATTTAAAACTTGTACGTCTTGCAAAGAAAATGGGCAATGATACACAAATTGTTACGAATGATTTCAACTTGAACAAAGTATGTGATCTACACCAAGTGCAAGTGCTGAACATCAATGATCTGGCAAATGCAGTGAAGCCAGTAGTTATTCCTGGTGAGGATATGCAAGTTGTCGTTATTAAAGATGGGAAAGAGCATAACCAAGGTGTCGCTTATTTGGATGATGGCACGATGATCGTTGTAGAAGGTGGTCGAAGTTATATAGGACAGGCAATTACAGTAACTGTAACGAGCGTTCTACAAACATCAGCAGGTCGTATGATTTTTGCCAAGCCAAAGGATGATTAGGAAGTGGGAAATGTGCAGTATGAAGTAGTACTTCCGGCGGCAGGTAGCGGGAAGCGAATGGGAGCAGGACAAAATAAATTATTTTTAGAGCTTTTAGGGAAACCGATTTTAATACACACATTAGAAGTATTTGAGCAAGATAGAAACTGCACAGGAATTTGGCTTGCGGTGAAGCCGGAGGAGCGAGCATTTATTCAAGAAATGCTCGCGAATTATGGCATCTCTAAGGTCAAGGGCTTGCCCGATGGTGGTGCAGAGCGCCAACATTCGGTTCATTCCTGCATGAAGGAAATGGAGCAAGTTGATATTGTTTTAGTGCATGATGCAGCACGTCCATTTATTACGCACGCAATTATTGCAAACCTTGTGCAAAGTGCTCATGATTTTGGCGCTGCTATCGCTGGCGTTCGTGCAAAGGATACGATGAAAAAAGTACGTGATGGCATCATTGAAGAAACAGTAGATCGTGAAAGCCTGTGGATGATTCAAACACCGCAAGCTTTTCGCTTTGATTTGATTGTAGAGGCCGAAGATGTTGCTGAGAAAGTAGGCTTTCTAGGTACAGATGAGGCAATGCTAGTTGAACGTCTTGGTCATGCGGTGCATATTGTAGAGAGTACCTACGAAAATGTGAAGATGACAACTAAAGAAGATTTACTATTTGGTGAAGCAATTTTACGTCGCCGAGTGTCGGAGGCTTATTAAAAATAACGTTGAAATCTCATCAGCTATAAACGTAGCTGATGGGATTTTTTTATTCACCTTGAACAAACTATAAAAAACTTTAAGTATGTTGATTATCTGTATCTTAAGTAAGTTGTGTATGTAAAGAGTTTTGATGATGATGTGGAGAGCTCAATTTCCTAGGAAATATGGTAAACTGTCTATAAATAGAAAATCATAAAGGCAGGTGAATGCTGTTACAATTATCTTTGTTGTAACGGCAGTATTGTATGTTTCGAGTAGGACAAGGTTTTGACGTACATGCATTTGAAGAAGGGCGTCCACTAATTATTGGTGGTATTACAATTCCGCATGAAAAAGGCTTAGTAGGGCATTCGGACGCAGATGTATTATTACACACAGTAACAGACGCAGCACTTGGGGCAATAGGTGAAGGTGATATTGGTCGTCATTTTCCAGATACAGATCCTGAATGGAAGGATGCGGATTCAGCAAAGTTACTAGAGTATATTTGGAAAATCGTTGAAGACAAAGGCTATGTGCTTGGCAATGTAGATTGCACCATTATGGCACAACGTCCAAAAATGGCACCCTACATTGAGCAAATGAGAAATCGCATTGCAACGTTATTAAATGCAGACGCATCACAAGTAAATGTCAAAGCGACAACTACTGAAAGACTGGGCTTCACAGGTCGAGAAGAAGGCATCGCTTCAATGGCAACGATTCTATTGATAAAAAAATAAAAAATGGCGCGTGTCCAATTCCTAAGCACGCGCTACTTTTATTTCCTATACTACAGTGGTAAAATGAACAAAGTTAAAAAAGGTCGGAATTATTTTCAGACGAACATTTAGGAGGCATTTAATTATGACGAAAGAAGTTCGCGTTCGTTACGCGCCATCACCAACTGGATTTTTACATATTGGCGGTGCTCGTACAGCGTTATTCAACTATTTATATGCAAAACATCATAACGGTAAATTCATCGTGCGTATTGAAGATACGGATATTGAGCGTAATGTAGAAGGTGGAGAAGCGTCTCAGTTAGATAACTTAAAATGGTTAGGTATCGAATATGACGAGTCAATCGATATTGGTGGTCCTTATGCGCCTTATCGTCAAATGGAACGTTTAGATATTTATAAAGAGCATGCTGAAAAGTTATTACAAGAAGGTAAAGCTTATAAATGTTTCTGTTCATCAGAAAAATTAGAGGCATCTCGTGAAGAGCAAAAAGCTCGTGGCGTTGCAGCACCAACTTATGATGGTACTTGCCGTCATTTATCTGCTGAAGAAGTAGCTGCTAAAGAAGCGGCAGGCGAGCAATATACAATTCGTATGCGTGTACCTGAAAACGTAACATATGAATTTGATGATTTAGTGCGTGGACAAGTATCGTTTGAATCAAAAGATGTTGGTGACTGGGTACTTGTGAAAGCAAATGGTATTCCGACGTACAACTATGCGGTAGTGTTAGACGATCACTTTATGGAAATCTCACACGTTTTCCGTGGTGAAGAACATTTATCGAATACACCAAAACAAATGATGATTTTTGATGCGTTTGGCTGGGAGTATCCTCGCTTTGGCCATATGACATTAATCATTAACGAGAATCGCAAAAAATTATCAAAACGTGACGAGTCAATTATTCAATTCGTAACGCAATATAAAGACCTTGGTTATTTACCAGAAGCTATGTTTAATTTCTTCGCTTTACTAGGTTGGTCTCCTGAAGGTGAAGAAGAGATTTTCTCAAAAGAAGAATTTATTAAAATGTTTGATGAGAAACGTTTATCAAAATCGCCATCTATGTTTGATAAGCAAAAGCTTACTTGGATGAATAATCAGTACATCAAAAAATTATCTTTAGAAGAAGTAGTGGCTTTATCTTTACCACACTTACAAAAAGCTGGCTTATTACCAGATGAGCTAACAACAGAAGAGCGCGCTTGGGCAACTGATTTAATCTCGTTGTACCATGAACAAATGAGCTTTGGTGCTGAAATCGTTGAGCTAACTCGCCTATTCTTTAACGATCATATTGAATATGATGAGGAAGCAAAAGCAGTTTTAGCTGGAGAGCAGGTACCAGAGGTAATGGCTGCATTTAAAGTGCAACTTGAAAATTTACAAGAATTTACACCTGAAACTGTCAAAGCAGCTATTAAAGCTGTACAAAAAGAAACGGGTCATAAAGGTAAAAATTTATTTATGCCAATCCGTGTTGTGACGACAGGTGAAACGCACGGTCCGGAGCTTCCGAATGCTATTTGTTTAATCGGTAAAGAGAAAACAATTGACCGTGTAGAAAAATACGCAAAATAATAGAAATTTATTGACAAACTGTTTCTTCGATGTAAAATGAATGTACATTGAGAAAGCGTTGATAAGGAGAAGTACGTGGCGCAAGCTCTAAAGAGAGGACCATCACCGGCTGAAAGTGGTCTGAGCCAAGGCAAAACCGAAATGCACCTTTGAGCATAAAGCTGAACAATAGTAGGCTTTATCGGGTCGTTCCCGTTATAGGACGTCCAAAGTGGAAGGCATACGCCTTCAATCAGAGTGGAACCGCGCAAATTCAGCGTCTCTGTCATTTCTTTTTAGGAATGATAGGGGCGCTTTTTATTATTTTTTTATGATTTTCTGGTGTTAGATAAAAAAGGGAAATCATTACTATTAACAATAGGTTTTAACGTCATTTTTTGCGTGGGGTTATTGTAAGGGTTGGTAATAACGTGGTCGAGATCACAAACACACATTGAATCGAAAAGGGGGAGTTTTGATGTTTAAAAGAATAAAGGAAGATGTAGAGACTATTTTTGAAAATGATCCAGCAGCGCGCAGTGTACTTGAAGTTGTGTTAACATATTCAGGGCTGCATGCTACATGGGCGCATCGTGTGGCACACTGGTTTTTTAAAAGACGTTTTTATTTTATCGCACGCGTGATTTCACAAATAAGTCGCTTCTTTACAGGAATTGAAATACACCCTGGTGCTAAAATTGGTCGTCGCTTCTTTATTGACCACGGCATGGGCGTTGTTATAGGGGAAACATGTGAGATAGGTGATAATGTTACACTTTATCAAGGTGTTACACTTGGCGGTACAGGGAAAGAAAAAGGCAAGCGCCACCCGACATTAGAAGATAATGTGTTAGTTGCCACTGGTGCAAAAGTATTAGGTTCTATTACAATTGGTGAGAATAGTAAAATTGGTGCGGGTTCAGTCGTATTAAAAGAAGTGCCACCAAATTCTACGGTAGTCGGTATCCCTGGTAAAGTAGTGATGAGAGATGGCGTTCGTTTGGAGAAAAAACTAGACCATCAAAATATTCCTGACCCTGTAGAGGAACGTTGTCAAGGTTTCGAAAAGCAAATAGCAGCATTGCAAGAAGAAATCGGACGCTTACAAAAGGAGAGAGAAACACAATGAGTATTCAAATTTTTAACTCATTAACAAGACAAAAAGAAACTTTCGTACCGCTAGAAGAAGGCAAAGTTAAAATGTATGTTTGCGGTCCGACTGTTTATAACTATATTCATATTGGGAATTCACGTCCTGTAATTGTGTACGATACTGTACGACGATATTTTCAATATAAAGGCTACGATGTGAAATTTGTATCAAATTTCACGGATGTGGACGATAAAATTATTAAAGCAGCAAACGAGCTTGGTGAAGAAGTTCATGAGCTTACCGACCGTTTTATTGCTGCATATTTTGAAGATGTTACGGCATTAGGATGCAAAAAGGCCGATGTGCATCCTCGTGTAACGGATCACATGGATGACATTATTGAATTTATTAAAGTGTTAATCGAAAAAGGTTACGCATATGAATCGGCTGGCGATGTGTATTACCGAACTCGAAAATTTAACGGCTACGGTAAGCTTTCACATCAATCGGTGGATGATTTAAAAATCGGTGCACGTATCGAAGCGGGTGAGAAAAAAGACGATGCATTAGACTTTGCATTATGGAAAGCAGCAAAACCTGGTGAGATTTATTGGGAAAGTCCTTGGGGCAACGGACGTCCAGGATGGCATATTGAATGCTCGGTCATGGCACGGGAGCATTTAGGTGATACAATTGATATACATGCAGGTGGTCAAGATTTAACATTCCCGCATCATGAAAATGAAATTGCGCAATCCGAAGCGCATAACGATAAAACATTTGCGCGTTACTGGATGCATAATGGATATATTAATATTGATAATGAAAAAATGTCTAAATCCCTTGGTAATTTTGTGCTCGTGAACGATATTCGTAAACAAATTGATCCGCAAATTTTGCGTTTCTTTATGTTATCTGTACATTATCGTCACCCAATTAACTTTGCTAAAGATTTAGTAGATGCTGCAGCTACTGGTTTAGAGCGTATTCGCACTTCCTATAATAACGTTAAGTACCGCTTATCTGCTACTGCAAGTCTCGGTGAACACTCGGACGAATGGCTCCAACAAATCGCTACACAAAAAGCACAATTTGAAGAAGCGATGGATGATGATTTCAATACAGCAAATGCTATTTCAGTATTATTTGAATTAGCTCGTATTGCTAATATTTACTTGAATGAGACGAATACTGATGAAAAAGTATTATTAACTTTTGTTGAAACTTTTGAGGTATTAGGTGACGTCTTAGGTATTGAATTTGCAAAAGAGGCTGAACTGCTAGACGAAGAGGTTGAAGCACTTTTGCAGGAACGCGTAGATGCACGAAAAAATCGTGACTTTGCTCGTTCAGATGAAATCCGCGACCATTTACAAGCGCAAGGTATCATTTTAGAGGATACACGCCAAGGGACAAGATGGAAACGAGGGTAAGTAACTTGGATAAACTCCGAAATGAAGATGTTAAGCAATTAAATGCATTAGCGCTCGCATATATGGGAGATGCGGTTTTAGAACAAAAGGTCCGTGAGTATTTACTGCGTAGTGGCCGTGTAAAGCCGAATACACTCCATAGAGAAGCAACACATTATGTATCAGCAAAGGCACAGTCTACGATTGTACATCGCATGATGGATGAAAACTTTTTAACAGAGCAGGAATTGGCAGTGTTCCGACGAGGACGCAATGCCAAGTCCGGTTCTGTTCCAAAAAATACAGATGTACAAACATACCGGAATAGCTCCGGCTTTGAGGCGGTACTCGGAAGCTTGTATTTACTAGGTGAATTAGAACGCGTTTATGACATCATTGCATACGCTATTCAAATAATCGAGGAATTAAAAGGAGTGTCAAAATAATGGCAGAACAAAATGGTGAAATTATTGCCGGTAAAAACCCAGTGTTAGAAGCACTTCGTTCAGGCCGCGATATGAATAAAGTATGGATTGCAGAAGGTGTTAAAAAGTCAGGGGTCAATGAACTGCTTGATTTAGCGCGTGAACGTGGCATAATTGTTCAATTTGTACCGAAAAAAAAGGTCGATCAATTAACGGATGCTAATCATCAAGGAATTGTTGCCTCTGTTGCAGCGTATAGTTATGCAGAGTTAGATGATTTATTTGCAGCGGCACAAAAAAAACAAGAAGATCCGTTTTTCTTAATATTAGATGAGTTAGAAGATCCACATAATTTAGGCTCTATTATGCGAACAGCAGATGCAATTGGCGTTCATGGTATAATTATTCCAAAGCGTCGCTCAGTGAGCTTGACAGCGGTTGTGGCGAAAGCTTCTACAGGAGCAATTGAGCATGTACCAGTTGTGCGTGTTAATAACCTAGCACAAACAGTAGATGAGTTAAAAGAGCGTGGCGTATGGATTGCCGGTACAGATGCAAAAGGTTCTGCGGATTATCGGAAAATGGATGCAACCTTACCACTTGCTATTATTATTGGTAGCGAGGGCAAAGGGATGGGTCGCCTGTTAAAAGAGAAATGTGACTTTTTATATCATCTGCCTATGGTTGGGCATGTCACATCATTAAATGCTTCTGTAGCTGCCGCACTTTTAATGTACGAAGTGTATCGTAAACGTCAAGAAGCGAATGAGTAACGATGAAAAACATTTTGCTTGTTGACGGCTATAATATGATTGGAGCTTGGAAAGAGCTACGTCCATTACGTGACACAAATTTTGAAGATGCACGTAAGCGATTAATTGAGCTTATGGCTGAATATAAAGCGGCGATAGGATGGCGGGTAATCGTAGTTTTTGACGCCCATCTTGTGCCGGGTGTGGAGCAATCTTATATAGTGAATGGTGTCGAAATCATTTATACAAGGAAAAATGAAACAGCAGATGAACGCATTGAAAAGATGACACATGAGCTAAAAGCAAGACATGTACAAATTCACGTGGCAACTTCCGATATGGCTGAGCAAAGTGTTATTTTTGGTAATGGTGCACTACGCAAATCGGCAAGAGAGCTGGAAATTGATATGAGCATTATCCAGCATAAAATTTCTCACGATGTAAAACGTAAGCAGGATAGTAAGCCACCTTCGCGCATTGAGTTAAAGCCGGATGTGGCGCTAGCCTTCGAAAAATGGCGTCGTGGATTAAAATGATTGATTGACGCATATTTTCCAATTCCGTTATACTATTCCTAATTATCTGTTGTAGCTGAGGTGATACCATGTTTAAAAATAGTATTGTACAAGTGACACAAGATTTTGAACGATTCAATGATGAAGAGCTTATTGAAATGGTGCATCAAGGTAATACAGATGCGTTGGATTTTTTAATTACAAAATACCGTTTGTTAGTAAGAGCAAAGGCGAGATCCTATTTTTTAATTGGTGCTGATAAAGAAGATATTATACAAGAAGGTATGATTGGCTTGTATAAAGCTGTTCGTGATTTTAAAGGGGACAAGCTGGCTTCTTTTCGAGCTTTTGCGGAGTTATGTATTACAAGACAAATTATTACAGCTATTAAGACAGCAACGAGGCAAAAACATATTCCACTAAATTCCTACGTTTCTTTAGATAAGCCTATTTTTGATGAGGAATCAGATCGCACATTAATGGATGTGTTAACAGGCGCTATTATGGATGATCCAGAAGAGTTAATGATTCATAGAGAAGAGTTTGGTTATTTAGAAGAAAAAATGAGTGAAATTTTAAGTGAATTGGAGCTACAAGTGTTAGCTCTATACTTAGATGGGCAATCTTATCATGAAATTTCTGCAAAATTGAATCGTCATGTGAAGTCAATTGATAATGCTTTGCAACGAGTAAAGCGGAAATTAGAGCGACATTTAGTGCTTGAGGAAATGTCCTAGAGGTCACCTGCCCTTGTTGACATTGACAATTTTAGGTGTTAGTCTTTAAAGGACAAAGTGCCGAAAAAAAAGGTGATTACATGGCAAAGAAAGTCGTGCTAAACTGTGAAAAATGCGGATCGAGAAATTACACATTTCCTGCTAAGGGAGATACTACTGTACGCCTCGAATTAAAGAAATTTTGTTCGCATTGCAATGAACATACAGTGCATAAACAAACGTTATAAAATATTTTTGTAAATAGACAGATATGATTGATTCGGAGGTTAGGCTAGAATGGGCAAGATTAAAAGTTTTTTCAGCGACGTAATGTCGGAAATGCGAAAAACTAGCTGGCCAAAAAGTAAAGAACTGACGAAATATACAGTCGTTGTAATTTCAACTGTAGTAATTATGGCTTTATTTTTTGTGTTAGTAGACTTAGGTATTTCATCATTATTCCGCTGGTACTTAGATTTATAATTTAGAAAAGAGCATGTTAATACTTTTGAAAATAGCCCGTCCATTACAATAACGGGTTTTTTCGTTTGTTTTATTAAGTGAAGAGCAGTAAAATGTTCTCATTATGATTAAGTGTGACTACCAGCGAAAGTATGTTGGTAGCGATAGATGACTATGCTAATTAGGTATATATCATCGAGCTTTCGCTTGCTACGGCGAAAGCTATGTTTTTCTATTGGGAAGTTTGTGAAAAGAATAAAGGATGCACTTTTGCATATCGCGATCATTTTCACTTTTATTTGTAAGGGAGGGACGGACGAGTAGTCCTAGCAGTTATGGAGAAAAATTGGTATGTTGTTCATACGTATTCAGGGTATGAAAACCGTGTAAAAGCAAACCTAGAAAAACGTGTTGAAACAATGGGGATGCAAGATAAAATCTTCCGCGTTATCGTGCCTGAGCACGAGGAAACAGAAATGAAGGACGGCAAAAAGAAGACAATGATGCGTAAAGTCTTTCCTGGTTATGTCCTAGTAGAGCTAATTATGACAGATGATTCTTGGTATGTTGTCCGCAATACACCAGGCGTAACTGGATTCATTGGTTCATCAGGTGGCGGGGCAAAACCAACACCTTTATTACCAGAAGAAGCAGATCGTCTATTAGAGCAAATGGGCATGACTGATAAAATTGTTGAAATCGATATTACTATTGGTGAAGCAGTTGAAGTATTAGAAGGACCATTTGCGCACTTCCAAGGACGTGTTGAAGAAATCGACGCTGAAAAAGGAAAACTGAAAGTATCTGTTGATATGTTTGGTCGCGAAACGATTATGGAACTGGATTTTGAACAAATTCAAAAATTATAGTTTTCCATTCTAGTTACAATATTACGTATGATTGAGCGTATATCGCAGATTTTGTTAATTACTACTTGCTTAAAAAAATTAAAAGTGGTATCATTTCAAAGGTCAGACTGTCATACTTCGGATGACGTCTGTAATGATAATTTTAATGTTATCGGCACTTAGCTGACAGACAGATATTGAGTGGGAGGGGCAACCCAATTACCACATCACGGACTTAAGGAGGTGTGTCTCGTGGCTAAAAAAGTTATTAAAGTTGTTAAACTTCAAATCCCTGCTGGTAAAGCAAACCCAGCTCCACCGGTTGGTCCTGCATTAGGTCAAGCAGGTGTGAACATCATGGGATTCTGTAAAGAATTCAATGCGCGTACTGCTGATCAAGCTGGTCTTATTATTCCAGTTGAAATTTCAGTATTCGAAGACCGTTCATTTACTTTCATTACGAAAACTCCACCTGCAGCAGTTTTACTTAAAGTAGCAGCTGGTATCCAATCTGGATCTGGTGAACCAAACCGTAAAAAAGTTGCAACGGTTAAACGTGATAAAGTTCGCGAAATCGCTGAAACTAAAATGCCAGACCTTAACGCTGCTTCAGTTGAAGCTGCTATGTTAATGGTTGAAGGTACTGCACGAAGCATGGGTATTGTTATCGAAGACTAATCCCAGTTACTTGATGTTTTTGTTTTTGGAAGGTTGCGGAGTTTCTTTGTGAACGCGCAACCTTTATTCGTGGGAGGTAAAATCCGCTATAACCACAATCAAGGAGGAAATATATAATGGCTAAAAAAGGTAAAAAGCTGCAAGATGCAGTGAAATTAATCGACCGTAACAACGTATACGGCGCACAAGAAGCAATTGAACTTGCTCAAAAAACTAGCACAGTAAACTTCGACGCTACTGTAGAAGTTGCTTTCCGTTTAGGAATCGATACTCGTAAAAATGACCAACAAATCCGTGGTGCAGTAGTACTACCAAACGGAACTGGTAAAACTCAACGCGTATTAGTTTTCGCTAAAGGTGAAAAACTTAAAGAAGCAGAAGCTGCTGGCGCTGACTATGTAGGCGATGCAGAATACATCCAAAAAATCCAACAAGGTTGGTTTGACTTCGATGTAATCGTAGCAACTCCTGACATGATGGGTGAAGTTGGTAAACTTGGTCGCGTATTAGGACCTAAAGGTTTAATGCCAAACCCTAAAACTGGTACAGTTACATTTGACGTAACAAAAGCAATCGAAGAAATCAAAGCTGGTAAAGTAGAATACCGCGCTGACAAAGCTGGTATTATCCACGCTCCTATCGGTAAAGTTTCTTTTGCTACAGAAAAACTTGTAGAAAACTTCTTAACTGTATTTGACGTTGTTCAAAAAGCAAAACCTGCTGCAGCTAAAGGTGTTTACATGAAATCTGTAAACGTTACAACTACAATGGGCCCAGCTATTAAAATTGACGCTGCTAACGTAGTAGTAAAATAATTTTATATAAATCGATTGACAGTTATCCGTATCTTTGGTAAGATGGATGCTGTTGTGAATCATCCATTTGTACCGTAGACAGTAGGAGTGACTTGTCACTTAATGATCCTACCGAGGACATCGGAATTCGGATTCTTATTTTAAAGATGATGACTTTCAGCCTCTGTGTCTATATGACCCAGAGGCTTTACTTTTGTCGGTATAAATGACCCATTCTAATAGGAGGTGTCATCATGAGCAAAGCAATCGAAAACAAACAATCACAAGTACAAGAAATCACTGAAAAATTCCAAGGCGCTGCTTCTGTAGTAGTAGTGGATTATCGTGGTCTTAACGTTGCACAAGTGACTGAACTTCGTAAACAACTTCGTGAAGCTGGTGTTGAGTTTAAAGTTTACAAAAACACTTTAACTCGTCGTGCTGCTGAAGCTGCTGGCGTTGAAGGAATCAATGAAGTATTAACTGGTCCTAACGCAATCGCGTTCTCAACTGAAGATGTTGTAGCTCCTGCTAAAATCATCAATGAGTTCGCTAAGAAAAACGAAGCTTTAGAAATTAAAGCGGGTATTATTGAAGGTACGATCTCTTCTGTTGAAGATGTTAAAGCACTTGCAGAACTTCCATCACGCGAAGGTCTTCTTTCAATGCTTTTATCTGTACTTCAAGCTCCAGTGCGCAACTTCGCACTTGCAACAAAAGCTGTTGCAGAACAAAAAGAAGAACAAGGCGCGTAATTCTTTACGTCTCTTAACTTCCGCGGCTTGACCGCACAAAAAAACTAAAACATATCCAATTAGGAGGAAATTATAATGAACAAAGAGCAAATCTTAGAAGCTATCAAAGCTATGACAGTTCTTGAATTAAACGATTTAGTAAAAGCTATCGAAGAAGAATTCGGTGTAACAGCTGCTGCTCCAGTAGCAGTAGTTGCTGGCGGTGCTGCTGCAGTTGAAGAGAAAACAGAATTCGACGTAGTATTAGCATCTGCAGGTGCAGAAAAAATTAAAGTAATCAAAGCAGTTCGCGAAATCACTGGTTTAGGTCTTAAAGAAGCTAAAGAAGTTGTAGATAACGCTCCTAAAGCTCTTAAAGAAGGCGTTTCTAAAGATGAAGCTGAAACAATCAAAGCTAAACTTGAAGAAGTTGGCGCATCTGTAGAAGTTAAGTAATCTCGTATTACTTCTATACAAAAGGAAAGCTCGTCATTATGGCGAGCTTTTTCTACATTCTGAGGAGGCGTGAAAATGTCAGATCACTATTATACAAGTAAGCCTCAAACTGAAAGTAAACCTCGTCACTGGACGTTTAAGTTACTTGGGCATACGTTTTCCTTTGAAACGGATGCAGGTGTATTTAGTAAAAGCGAAGTAGATTTTGGATCCCGTGTATTAATAGATGCGTTTCAAGTGCCTGATGTAGATGGGGAGATATTTGATGTAGGTTGTGGCTATGGCCCAATTGGGTTATCTGTTGCCAAAGCAAACCCTGAGCGCACTGTTTTGATGATGGATATTAATGAACGAGCTGTTGTGCTTTCTCAAAAAAATGCGCAAGTAAACGGTGTTCAAAATGTACGAATATTTGTCAGTGACGGACTATCGAATGTCGATGATGAGGCGAAGGCTGCAGCTATTTTAACCAATCCTCCCATTCGAGCAGGAAAGGAAACGGTTTTCCGCTTTTACGATGGTGCTTATAATAAGTTAGTGCCTTCTGGAGAGTTATGGGTAGTAATTCAGAAGAAGCAAGGTGCGCCATCAACGGTTAGCTATTTAGAAGAAAAATTTTCTGAAGTCGATGTTGTGGATAAGAAAAAAGGCTACTGGATAGTGCGTGCAAAAAAATAAATGAAATATGTATAAAATATTGACTTGACAAAACGGCTATGATAACATGATACAATGCAAAAATATTATTTTGAGGTCGTGTGCCCTTTTGGTATATGAATGATTTAATATGGGTATACTTGCCAAGATAAGTTTAGTTAACCGAAAATGAGATCTTTTTGAAGACTCGTTTTCTTTTTGTCTTTCGAAATCATACACTATTTGGATGATTTTGCAAAGACCTAATATCGCTTTATTGAGGGGTGAATGAGTTGACAGGTCAACTAGTTCAGTACGGACAACACCGCCAGCGTAGAAGCTTTGCGCGTATTAAAGAGGTGCTTGAGCTTCCAAATCTGATTGAGATTCAAACGGCGTCTTACGAGTGGTTCCTTGAAGAAGGTTTACGTGAAATGTTCCGTGACATTTCGCCGATCGAGGACTTTACAGGTAATCTTTCATTAGAATTCATCGATTATGCATTAGGTGATCCTAAGTACGATGTTGATGAGTGTAAAGAGCGAGACGTTACTTACGCAGCTCCATTACGTGTGAAAGTACGTCTTTACAACAAAGAAACAGACGAAGTGAAAGAACAAGATGTATTTATGGGTGACTTCCCATTAATGACAGAAACAGGTACGTTCATTATCAACGGTGCTGAACGTGTTATTGTTTCACAATTAGTTCGATCACCAAGTGTGTATTTCCATGATAAAACTGATAAAAACGGTAAAAAAGGCTTCGGTGCGACAGTAATTCCAAACCGTGGTGCTTGGTTAGAATATGAAACTGACGCGAAGGACGTAGTATATGTACGTATTGATCGTACTCGTAAGCTACCAGTAACAGTGTTACTTCGTGCATTAGGATTCGGTTCAGATCAAGAAATTATCGATATTATTGGTGATAACGAGTATTTACGTAATACGCTAGAAAAAGATAACTCTGAAAGTACTGAAAAAGCACTTTTAGAAATCTATGAGCGTTTACGCCCAGGTGAGCCACCAACAGTAGAAAGTGCGAAAAGTTTATTATACTCTCGTTTCTTCGATGCTAAACGCTATGATTTAGCGAATGTTGGTCGTTACAAAATGAACAAAAAGCTTCACATCAAAAATCGTTTATTCAATCAAACGATTGCTGAAACGCTTGTTGATCCAGAAACAGGCGAAATTTTAGTAGAGAAGGGCACAGTACTTGATCGTCGTACTTTAGATAAGATTTTACCTTACCTAGAGGATACTTCTAAAGGCATTGGCTACCGCACTTTATCACAAGTTGGCGGAGTGCTTGAAGATGACGTAACAATCCAATCTATTAAAATTTATGCACCTAAAGATGAAGCGCAAAAAGAAATCAATGTTATTAGCAATGCCTACATTGACGAAGAAGTGAAGAATATTACACCTGCTGATGTATTATCTTCAGTAAGTTATTTCTTCAACCTACTTTACCAAGTAGGAGCAACAGATGATATTGACCATTTAGGTAACCGTCGTCTGCGCTCTGTTGGTGAACTATTACAAAATCAATTCCGTATCGGTTTATCTCGTATGGAACGTGTAGTGCGCGAGCGTATGTCTATTAATGATACAGCCGCTATCGTACCGCAACAATTAATCAATATTCGTCCAGTAATTGCGTCTATTAAAGAATTCTTTGGTAGCTCTCAATTATCTCAATTCATGGACCAAACAAACCCGCTGGCAGAGTTAACGCATAAACGTCGTCTATCTGCATTAGGACCTGGTGGTTTAACGCGTGAGCGCGCTGGTTTCGAAGTGCGTGACGTTCACTATTCTCACTATGGTCGTATGTGTCCGATTGAGACACCTGAGGGTCCAAACATTGGTTTAATCAACTCATTGTCTTCATTCGCTAAAGTAAATAAATTCGGATTCATTGAAACGCCATATCGTCGTATTGATCACGAAACTGGTAAAGTAACGGATCAAATTGATTACTTAACAGCTGATGAAGAAGATAACTATTATGTAGCACAAGCGAACTCGCTATTAAATCCAGATGGTACATTCACAAATGATGAAATTGTGGGTCGTTTCCGTGGAGATAATACAGTTTTCAATAAGGCTCAAATGGACTATATGGACGTATCTCCTAAACAAGTAGTTTCTGCTGCGACTGCATGTATTCCATTCTTAGAAAACGATGACTCAAACCGTGCACTTATGGGTGCCAACATGCAACGTCAAGCGGTTCCTCTTTTAAATCCAGAAGCTCCGTTTGTTGGTACTGGTATGGAACACGTAGATGCGCGTGACTCAGGTGCTGCTGTAGTAGCGAAATACGATGGTATTGTTGAGCATGTAGAAGCTCGTTCAATCCACGTACGACGTATTGAAACAGTCGACGGTAAAGAAGTTAAAGGCGATTTAACAAAATATAAATTACAAAAATTCATTCGTTCAAACCAAGGTACTTCATACAACCAACGTCCACTTGTAAAAGTTGGGGAACGTGTGAAGCCTCGCGATATTTTAGCAGACGGTCCATCTATGGAAAATGGTGAACTTGCACTAGGTCGTAACGTACTTGTTGCATTCATGACTTGGAACGGGTACAACTATGAGGATGCTGTTATTATGAGTGAACGCCTTGTAAAAGACGATGTATATACTTCAGTTCATATTGAAGAATACGAGTCAGAATCTCGTGATACAAAATTAGGACCTGAAGAAATTACACGCGACATTCCAAACGTTGGGGAAGATGCACTTCGTAACTTAGACGAACGTGGTATTATCCGTATCGGTGCGGAAGTACGTGATGGTGATATTCTTGTAGGTAAAGTAACGCCTAAAGGGGTTACAGAGTTAACAGCTGAAGAGCGATTATTACACGCAATCTTTGGTGAAAAAGCACGTGAAGTTCGTGATACTTCATTACGCGTACCACATGGTGCGGGTGGTATCATCCTTGACGTCAAAGTATTTAACCGTGAGGACGGCGATGAGTTACCACCAGGTGTTAACCAATTAGTTCGTGCTTACATTGTTCAAAAACGTAAAATTCGCGTTGGGGACAAAATGGCCGGACGTCATGGTAACAAAGGTGTTATCTCTCGTATCTTACCAGAAGAGGATATGCCATTTATGCCAGATGGTACTCCTGTAGATATCATGTTAAACCCATTAGGCGTACCTTCTCGTATGAATATCGGACAAGTTTTAGAGCTACACTTAGGTATGGCTTCTCGTTACTTAGGTGTTCATATGGCAACTCCAGTATTTGATGGTGCCAACGAAAATGACGTATGGGAAACAATGGAAGAAGCAGGGATGAACCGTGATGGTAAAACAATTCTGTATGATGGACGTTCAGGTGAACCGTTCGATAACCGTGTATCTGTTGGGATTATGTACATGATCAAACTTGCACACATGGTTGACGATAAACTTCACGCCCGTTCAACTGGTCCTTACTCACTTGTTACACAACAACCACTTGGTGGTAAAGCGCAGTTCGGTGGACAACGCTTTGGTGAGATGGAAGTATGGGCACTTGAAGCATACGGTGCGGCATACACACTTCAAGAAATTTTAACTGTTAAATCCGATGACGTTGTAGGTCGTGTAAAAACATACGAAGCTATCGTTAAAGGAGAAAGCGTACCAGAGCCAGGCGTTCCAGAATCATTCAAAGTATTGATTAAAGAGCTACAATCTCTTGGTATGGATGTTAAAATGTTAACAATCAATGATGAAGAAGTAGAGCTTCGCGATCTAGACGAAGAAGAAGATCTTCAACCAGCTGACGCACTTAATATTGCGCCACAGCCTGATACAGAAGAAGAGCCAGTAAAGTCTTTTGAATAATGGATAAGGTTAAGTTCACATTCGTGTGAATATGGTCAAACTTATTTTTCAATTAGTCGGGCAGGATTTAACGCCCTGCCCGACTTTTCTTTACGAATGAAATCAATCTATTTTTAATCTTTTGCCAAAGGGTATTTTTGCAAACGATTGTCGAGCTGCGTAAAAGAGTCTTTATAAAGACCTATAACTAGAGGGAGGTAGGCTCCTTGATAGACGTTAATGAATTTGAATTTATGAAAATTGGTTTAGCTTCCCCTGACAAGATTCGTTCTTGGTCATATGGAGAAGTAAAAAAACCAGAAACAATTAACTATCGTACTTTAAAACCAGAAAAAGATGGTTTATTCTGTGAACGTATTTTCGGTCCTACGAAAGACTGGGAATGTCACTGTGGTAAATACAAACGTGTTCGCTATAAAGGCGTAGTTTGTGACCGCTGTGGTGTTGAAGTAACACGTGCAAAAGTTCGTCGTGAACGTATGGGTCACATCGAATTAGCAGCACCAGTTTCTCATATCTGGTACTTCAAAGGTATCCCAAGCCGTATGGGCCTTATCTTAGATATGTCTCCACGTGCTTTAGAAGAAGTAATTTACTTTGCATCTTACGTTGTAATCGAACCAGGCGCTACTAACTTAGAAAGCAAGCAATTACTTTCTGAAAAAGAGTACCGTGCATACCGTGAAAAATTCGGTGCGACATTCGAAGCAGCAATGGGTGCAGAAGCAATTAAAAGACTTCTTGGTAAAATCGATCTTGAAGATGAAACACATTCATTAAAAGAAGAGTTAAAATCTGCACAAGGTCAACGCCGTACACGTGCGATTAAACGTCTTGAAGTGGTAGAATCATTCCGTAACTCAGGTAACTCTCCAGAGTGGATGATTTTAGACGTACTGCCTGTTATTCCACCGGAGCTTCGTCCAATGGTTCAATTAGATGGTGGTCGTTTTGCAACATCTGACTTAAATGATTTATATCGTCGTGTAATCAACCGTAATAACCGTTTAAAACGTTTATTAGATCTTGGCGCACCAAGCATTATCGTTCAAAACGAGAAACGTATGTTACAAGAAGCTGTTGATGCATTAATCGATAACGGTCGTCGTGGTCGTCCAGTAACTGGACCAGGTAACCGTCCGTTAAAATCACTTTCACATATGTTAAAAGGGAAACAAGGTCGTTTCCGTCAAAACTTACTTGGTAAACGTGTTGACTATTCTGGTCGTTCCGTTATCGTAGTAGGTCCAAACTTAAAAATGTACCAATGTGGTCTACCGAAGGAAATGGCAATCGAGCTATTTAAACCTTTCGTTATGAAAGAGCTAGTAGAACGTGGTCTTGCACATAATATTAAATCTGCTAAACGTAAAATCGAACGTTTAAACAACGACGTATGGGACGTTTTAGAAGATGTAATCCGTGAGCATCCAGTATTACTAAACCGTGCACCGACGCTTCACCGTCTTGGTATTCAAGCGTTTGAACCAACACTTGTTGAAGGTCGTGCGATCCGTCTTCACCCATTAGTATGTACAGCTTACAACGCTGACTTCGATGGTGACCAAATGGCGGTTCACGTACCTTTATCAGCGGAAGCACAAGCAGAAGCTCGACTTCTAATGCTTGCTGCACAAAACATCCTAAACCCGAAAGATGGTAAGCCAGTTGTAACACCATCTCAAGATATGGTATTAGGTAACTACTATTTAACACTTGAGCGTGAAGATGCTCGTGGTGAAGGTTCCATTTTCTATGGACCAAACGAAGTTTTAATTGCATATGATACAGGTCATGTTCACTTGCATACACGTATCGCGATCAAAGCAAGTTCACTGAACAACCCAACATTTACAGAAGAACAAAATAATATGTTCTTATTAACAACTGTTGGTAAAGTAATCTTTAACGAAATCTTGCCTGAATCATTCCCGTTCATTAACGAACCTACTGATTTCAACTTAGAGCAAGTAACACCAGATAAATACTTCGTTAACTTAACAATTGACGAAGAAACTTTAGCAGAGCTTGAAGCAGATTCCGCTTACAGCCAATTAGATGAAAAAGGTAAAGTAGAGGCACAACGCTCAGCAGTACTTCGCAAACATTTTGCATCAGTACCTGTTGTAAACCCATTCCGCAAGAAATTCTTAGGAAATATCATTGCAGAAGTGTTCAAACGTTTCCACATTACTGAAACATCTAAAATGCTTGACCGCATGAAAAACTTAGGTTTCAAATACTCAACTCGCGCTGGTATCACTGTTGGTGTATCTGACATCGTGGTATTACCAGACAAAGGTGAAATCTTAGCAGTAGCACAAGAGAAAGTAGATAAAGTTCAAGCGCAATTCCGTCGTGGTTTCATTACAGAAGAAGAGCGTTATGACCGTGTTATCTCTAGCTGGAGTGCAGCGAAAGATGAAATTCAATCAAAACTGATGAAATCACTTGAGAAAACAAACCCAATCTTCATGATGTCTGACTCAGGTGCCCGTGGTAACGCGTCTAACTTTACACAGTTAGCTGGTATGCGTGGTCTGATGGCCAACCCGGCTGGTCGTATTATCGAACTTCCAATCAAGTCTTCATTCCGTGAGGGTTTAACAGTATTGGAATACTTCATCTCAACACATGGTGCTCGTAAAGGTCTTGCCGATACAGCCCTAAAAACTGCCGACTCAGGTTACTTAACACGTCGTCTAGTAGACGTTGCACAAGATGTAATCGTTCGTGAAGATGATTGTGGAACTGACCGCGGCTTAACTATCGGTGCGTTAATGGAAGGTACAGAACTAATCGAAGCGTTAGACGAACGTATTGTTGGTCGTCATACGAAGAAAACGATTTTCCATCCAGAAACAGGCGATGTAATTTTAGAAAAAGACGGTTTAATCGACCAAGATATCGCTCGTGTTATTACTGAAGTAGGTATCGAGGAAGTAACAATCCGTTCAGCGTTCACATGTAATACAAAACATGGTGTATGTAAAAAATGTTACGGCATGAACTTAGCAACTGGTGAAAAAGTTGAAGTTGGGGAAGCAGTTGGTATTATTGCTGCTCAATCAATCGGTGAACCAGGTACTCAGTTAACAATGCGTACATTCCATACAGGTGGGGTAGCCGGAGACGATATTACTCAAGGTCTTCCACGTATCCAAGAGATTTTCGAAGCGCGTAATCCAAAAGGTCAATCTGTCATTTCTGAGATTGCTGGTACGGTTTCAGATATTACTGAAATCCGTGAAGGTCTAAAAGAAATTACAGTTCAAGGTGACGTAGAAACTCGTAAATACCAAGCACCTTATAATGCACGTCTGAAAGTTATCGAAGGTGACTCAATCGAACGTGGTCAAGTATTAACAGAAGGTTCTATCGATCCAAAACAATTATTAAAAGTAAAAGACGTTTCAACAGTTCAAGAATATTTACTAAAAGAAGTACAAAAAGTATACCGTATGCAAGGGGTAGAAATTGGAGACAAACATATCGAAGTAATGGTACGTCAAATGCTTCGTAAAGTTCGCGTAATTGAAGCTGGAGATACAGATTTATTACCTGGCTCATTATTAGATATTCACCAATTCTCAGAGGCAAACGTAGATGCTGTTATGAACGGCAAAAATCCTGCAACTTGTCGCCCTGTAATCCTAGGTATTACTAAAGCTTCACTAGAAACTGAATCATTCTTATCTGCTGCATCATTCCAAGAAACAACTCGTGTGTTAACGGATGCTGCAATTAAAGGTAAACGTGATGAACTTCTAGGATTAAAAGAGAACGTAATTATTGGTAAACTTGTTCCAGCAGGTACTGGTATGCAACGTTATCGTCAAATCCGCATTGAAAAAGATGAGCTTGACGCAGAAGATTTAGTTTCTGCTGAATAATTTAACTAAGCTCCGAAGAGATGGCAAAAGCGCATCTCTTCGGACTTTTTAAAGATATTAGTTGACAGTAGAAATTGATAATGATAATATATTGAAGGTTGATAGTTAACTGTCTGTACTTCGGAGGATATGAAAATGTCTTATGATAAAGTAAGGGCTAGTAAAACAATCATTGGTACAAAGCAAGCAGTAAAAGCAATGCAAGCTGGTTTAGTGAAAGAGCTTTTTGTGGCACTTGATGCAGACAATTGGGTAACCGATTCGGCCATAACTTTCGCGAGAGAGAACGGTATACCAGTTATTCTTGTCGAGTCCAAAAAGGAACTGGGCAAAGCCTGCGGAATCCATGTTGGTGCTGCGGTTGTTGCTATTGCTGTAGATTAGTTTTTGTGTATAAAACACAAAGACTTTGTTTTTACCCAAAAAATGAACCACCTGGATGTGTGGTATTAACAAGGAATAAATGAAGGGAGGAAATACCGATGCCTACAATTAACCAATTAGTACGTAAGCCTCGTCAATCTAAAATCACGAAATCAAAATCACCAGCGTTAAACAAAGGATATAACTCATTTAAAAAATCTTTAACTGATGTTAAATCTCCACAAAAACGTGGTGTTTGTACTCGTGTAGGTACAATGACACCTCGTAAACCAAACTCAGCGTTACGTAAATACGCTCGTGTACGTTTAACTAACCAAATCGAGGTTACAGCTTATATCCCAGGTGAAGGCCACAACTTACAAGAGCACAGTGTTGTTCTTATCCGTGGCGGACGCGTAAAAGACTTAGCGGGTGTTCGTTACCATATCGTACGTGGTGCTCTTGATACAGCTGGTGTAAACGGTCGTTTACAATCACGTTCTAAATACGGAACAAAACGCCCTAAAGAAAAAAAATAATTTAACACGTTAAGTGTTAATTAGTTGTTGAGTCTTACGTTGATATCACCATATTTAAATCATGCTAGCTGATTAAGATTAAGTGATAACTTCGTACAAGGCCGACGTATAAAAATAAATCGATAATTATTCGAAAGGAGGAAAACACATGCCTCGTAAAGGTCCTGTTTCCAAACGTGACGTGTTACCAGATCCAATTTATAATTCAAAACTAGTAACTCGTTTAATCAATAAAATGATGGTTGATGGTAAAAGAGGTACTTCTCAAAAGATTTTATACGGTGCGTTCGAACTAGTTAAAGAACGTTCTGGTGAAAATCCAATCGAAGTATTCGAAGCTGCTCTAAACAACGTAATGCCAGTTCTTGAAGTACGTGCTCGCCGTGTTGGTGGTTCTAACTACCAAGTACCGGTTGAAGTTCGTCCAGAACGCCGTACAACTTTAGGTCTTCGTTACCTAGTTAACTATTCTCGTCTTCGTGGTGAAAAAACTATGGAAGAGCGTTTAGCTAACGAAATTCTAGATGCTTCTAACAACACTGGTGCATCAGTTAAGAAACGTGAAGATATGCATAAAATGGCAGAAGCGAACAAAGCATTCGCACACTACCGTTGGTAATCTAAACATAGCATAAGCCCAATATGGAAGGAGAAATACCTAATGAAACGCGAATTCTCTCTAGAGAATACTCGTAATATTGGGATCATGGCTCACATTGATGCTGGTAAAACAACAACAACTGAGCGTATCCTTTATTACACAGGTAAGATTCACAAAATCGGTGAAACTCATGAAGGCGCTTCTCAAATGGACTGGATGGAGCAAGAACAAGAACGTGGTATCACTATCACTTCTGCTGCTACAACAGCTCAATGGGCAGGCCACCGTGTAAACATCATCGATACTCCTGGACACGTAGACTTCACAGTTGAAGTAGAACGTTCATTACGCGTACTTGACGGTGCTGTAACAGTACTTGATGCTCAATCAGGTGTTGAGCCTCAAACTGAAACTGTATGGCGTCAAGCTACAACGTACGGCGTTCCACGTATCGTATTCATTAACAAAATGGATAAAACAGGTGCAGACTTCTTGTATTCAGTAGGAACTCTACATGATCGTTTACAAGCAAACGCTCACCCAATCCAATTACCTATCGGCTCTGAAGATCAGTTCTCTGCTATCATTGACTTAGTTGAAATGAAAGCAACTTTCTACGGCGACGAAAAAGGTACTGCAGTAACTGAAGGAGAAATTCCTGAAGAACACCGCGAATTAGCTGAAGAATACCGTGAAAAATTAATTGATGCTGTTGCAAGTGTTGATGAAGAAATCATGGAAAAATATTTAGAAGGCGAAGAAATCACTGTTGCTGAGCTTAAAGCGGCTATCCGTCGTGCTACAATTGCAGTAGAATTCTACCCAGTAATCTGTGGTACAGCATTCAAACACAAAGGCGTACGCCCAATGTTAAATGCAGTTATCGATTACTTACCATCTCCAGTTGATGTACCAGCAATTAAAGGTACTTCAGTTGATGGTGACGAAGAGTTAGAACGTAAATCTTCTGATGAAGAGCCATTCTCAGCTCTTGCATTCAAAGTTATGACTGACCCATTCGTAGGTAAATTAACTTTCTTCCGTGTGTACTCTGGAACATTAGATGCAGGTTCATACGTACAAAACTCTTCTAAAGGTAAACGTGAACGTGTAGGTCGTATCCTACAAATGCACGCTAACTCTCGTGAAGAGATTTCTAAAGTATTCTCTGGGGATATCGCAGCAGCAGTAGGTCTTAAAGATACTACTACTGGTGATACACTATGTGACGAGAAAAACCTAGTTATTCTTGAATCAATGGAATTCCCAGAACCAGTAATCTCTCTTTCTGTAGAACCAAAATCAAAAGCTGACCAAGATAAAATGGGTCAAGCTTTACAAAAACTTCAAGAAGAGGATCCAACTTTCCGTGCTCACACTGACACAGAAACTGGACAAACAATCATCTCAGGTATGGGTGAGCTTCACCTTGATATCTTAGTTGACCGTATGCGCCGTGAATTTAAAGTAGAAGCTAACGTAGGTGCTCCAATGGTATCTTACCGTGAAACATTCCGTAGCTCTGCAAAAGTTCAAGGTAAATTCACTCGCCAATCTGGTGGTCGTGGACAATATGGTGACGTAACGATTGAGTTCTCTCCAAATGAAGAAGGTAAAGGCTTTGAATTCGAAAACGCTATCGTTGGTGGTGTAATTCCTCGTGAATACATTCCTGCAGTTGAAGCTGGTCTTCGTGACTCTCTTGACCGCGGTGTAGTAGCTGGTTACCCATTAATCGACATTAAAGCGAAATTAGTATTCGGTTCTTACCATGACGTTGACTCGAATGAGATGGCGTTCAAAATCGCTGCATCTATGGCTCTTAAAGAAGCATCTAAACAATGTGATGCTGTAATCTTAGAACCAATGATGAAAGTTGAAGTAGTAATTCCTGAAGAGTACCTTGGTGATATCATGGGTAACATTACATCTCGTCGCGGACGCGTTGAGGGTATGGACGCTCGCGGTAACTCACAAGTTGTTCGTGCAATGGTTCCGTTAGCGGAAATGTTTGGTTACGCAACAACTCTTCGTTCAGCAACTCAAGGTCGTGGTGTATTCTCAATGACATTTGATCATTATGAAGAAGTACCAAAATCAATTGCTGCTGAAATCATCAAAAAAAATAAAGGTGAATAATTGAATTTTCATCTTGCATAAAGTATAACTAATTTGTAAGCTATGTTTGCAGGATAGAGGATGGGCCCGTTCTCTATCAGCATTCATTCTATAAATTTTAAAAATAAAACATACAATTTCGAGGAGGCAATCTCTAATGGCTAAAGAAAAATTTGACCGTTCAAAAACGCATGCTAACATTGGTACAATCGGACACGTTGACCATGGTAAAACAACTTTAACTGCTGCAATCGCTACAGTTCTTTCTAAAAAAATGGGTGGTACAGCTAAATCATACGCTGATATCGATAACGCACCAGAAGAAAAAGAACGTGGTATCACAATCAACACTTCTCACGTAGAATATGAAACAGAATCTCGTCACTATGCACACGTTGACTGCCCAGGACACGCTGACTATGTTAAAAACATGATCACTGGTGCTGCACAAATGGACGGCGGTATCTTAGTAGTATCTGCTGCTGATGGCCCAATGCCACAAACTCGTGAACACATCCTTTTATCTCGTCAAGTAGGTGTTCCATACTTAGTAGTATTCATGAACAAATGTGATATGGTAGACGACGAAGAATTATTAGAATTAGTAGAAATGGAAATCCGTGACCTACTATCTGAATATGACTTCCCAGGCGACGATATCCCTGTAATCAAAGGTTCTGCTCTTAAAGCTCTTGAAGGCGAAGCAGAATGGGAAGAAAAAATCGTTGAATTAATGGACGCTGTAGATTCTTACATCCCAACTCCAGAACGTCAAACTGACAAACCATTCATGATGCCAGTAGAGGACGTATTCTCTATCACTGGTCGTGGTACAGTTGCAACTGGCCGTGTTGAACGTGGTCAAGTTAAAGTTGGTGACGTAATTGAAATCGTAGGTATTTCTGAAGAAGCTAAATCTACAACTGTAACTGGCGTTGAAATGTTCCGTAAATTATTAGACTACGCTGAAGCTGGTGACAACATCGGTGCTTTACTTCGTGGTGTAGCTCGTGAAGATATCCAACGTGGACAAGTATTAGCTAAACCAGGCTCAATTACTCCACACACTAACTTCAAAGCTGAAGTTTACGTTTTATCTAAAGAAGAGGGTGGCCGTCATACTCCATTCTTCTCTAACTACCGTCCTCAGTTCTACTTCCGTACAACTGACGTAACAGGTATCTGTAACTTACCAGAAGGCGTTGAAATGGTAATGCCTGGTGATAACATCGAAATGACAGTAGAACT
Organism: Lysinibacillus sp. NPDC093712; assembly: GCF_050280025.1. NCBI lineage: Bacteria > Bacillati > Bacillota > Bacilli > Caryophanales > Bacillaceae > Lysinibacillus > Lysinibacillus sp. NPDC093712. The sequence continues at coordinate 32,708 of NZ_JBNNUU010000005.1, read as the reverse complement.
TATTGCTCCAATCGCTCTTGAAGAAGGTACTAAATTCTCTATCCGTGAGGGTGGCCGTACTGTAGGCGCTGGCGTAGTTGCTACTATCCAAAAATAATTTTTAGCCTATGCTAATTATAAAACCAATCTGTAGGAACGCTTACAGATTGGTTTTTTATGTTAAAATATAATTGTGGAAGGAGTGTATGTATATGGAAATGAAGGTTTTGTTGATAGAAGATGATCCATCAATTTTTGCAATGATTCAAGAGCGTTTTTCGCAATGGTCCTTACAAGTGGTAGGTCCAAATGATTTTCAAAAGGTGATGGATGATTTTATAGAAGAGAAGCCTCAACTAGTATTAATTGATATTCAATTACCAGCATATGATGGCTTTCATTGGTGTCGTGAAATACGGCATATTTCGAAAGTACCCATTCTCTTTCTATCCTCACGAGATCATCCTATGGATATGGTGATGGCTATGCAAATGGGTGCCGATGATTTTATACAAAAGCCTTTCCATATGGAAGTGTTACTTGCAAAAGTACAAGCTATTTTACGTCGTACTTATGATTATGTTGAAGAGGCAATGGATGTTACCCGATTTAATGGTGCTGTTCTCGATTATGCGAGAAGTGAGATTATGTTTAATGGGGAGCTTGTTTCCTTAACTAAAAACGAATTGTTTATTTTACGTATTTTGTTGGAAAAGGCTAATCAAATTGTTTCGAGAGAAGACTTAATGAGAAAATTATGGGACGACGAGCGTTTCGTCAATGATAATACATTATCTGTAAATGTTAATCGATTACGTACAAAGCTAGAGGATATTGGTTTACAGGAAGTCATTGTAACAAAAAAGGGACTTGGTTATATTGCCGTAACGCAGGTGACGTGAATGAGAATGGCATTATTGTTTTTAAGAGAACGGCTTGCGTGGATTGGATTTTTTGTGTTTCTTCTTATTATTCTTAACATATTATTTTCTTTAGATGTTGGATTAGTAGCCATATCCATTTGGTACGTGAATATCATCATGGTCGTCACTTTTTCTATATTTTTATTATGGCGTTATGTAAGAGAAGTCGGACAGTTGAAAGATTTCCTGGGAAATGTGGATAGTCGACTTGATGAGCCCCATACTCGAAGTTTAGCTTTATCACCATTTCAAGAGGCTTATTACAAAAAAATTGAAGACGTCTTCTATGATAAGGATGCAGAACTAAATGATGCGAAGGTGCAACTACAAGAATATTCAGATGAGCTCCTTGCTTGGGTACATGAGGTGAAGGCTCCGTTAACAACAATAAATTTGATGTTAGATCATGTCGAGGATTTATCTTTACGTAGAAAATTAGAGACGGAGTGGTTAAGGCTCCATCTATTGGTTGATCAGCAGTTACATCAAACACGGCTAGCTTCTATGGAAAAAGATAATTATTTAACAGAAATTGAGCTTCGGACAGTTGTCTATAAAGAAATCCGTTCAATGCAAGCTTGGTGTTTAGAAAAAGATATTGGCTTCGATGTAGGAGAATTAACTGAAGTAGTGATGACAGATAGTAAGTGGATAGCATTCATTGTTAGACAACTATTATCCAATGCCATAAAATATAGCCCTGTAAATACAGAGATTTTTATTTTTACTGAAGTTGATTTAACTGGGGCAACTTTGCTTCATATTAAGGATGCAGGTATAGGCATTCGTAAAGAAGATATGCCGCGAATTTTTCAAAAATCGTATACAGGTACGGTAGGAAGAGAATCTACACAATCAACGGGTATGGGCTTGTATTTAGCACAGAATATTGCTCAAAAAATTGGTGTGCGAATTAGTGTACAGTCAGTTGTAGGAAAAGGCTCTATATTTACGCTACGCTTTCCATTACAAAATGAATATGTCAAACTAACAGGTAGATGACGAAATCGTCACCTACCTTTTTATATTGTCATGTAAAACGCACGAAAAGAATAAGCAGACGGGGTACACTTGTAGTATAGAAAGGGGAGTTAACCTATGGCAGTTTTAATCGGACGTAAAGTAAAAAAAGTATATGGTAAAAAATCAACAGCGCAAGAGGTGCTGAAAGGTATAGATTTAGAAGTAAATGAAGGTGAATTTGTTGGCATTATGGGTCCATCAGGCTCAGGCAAGACAACACTATTAAATGTTTTGTGTTCGATTGACTTTGCAACAGAAGGTGTAATTGAAATAAATGGCCAAAGTTTACGCGGTATGAAGGAAAAGGCGTTAGCTAATTTCCGTCGTGAGCAGCTCGGATTCATTTTCCAAGACTATAATTTATTGGACACGTTAACGGTCAAAGAAAATATTTTATTGCCATTAGCAATCGGAAAACTACCAAAAGCTGTTGCAGAAAGTCGCGTGAAGGAGCTGACATATCTACTTGGTATTGCAGATATTTTAAATAAATATCCGAACGAAATATCAGGTGGTCAGAAGCAACGAACATCTGCTGCACGAGCTTTAATTACAAATCCATCAATGGTATTTGCAGATGAGCCTACCGGTGCACTCGATTCAAAATCAGCAACAGCATTGCTGAAAAACTTACAAGGCATTAATGAAACTAAAAAGGCGACGATTATGATGGTCACACATGATGCGGTGGCTGCAAGTTTCTGTACACGTGTTTTGTTTTTAAAAGATGGGCTTATTTACAGTGAGTTGTATAAAGGTGATAAGACTAGACAGGCGTTTTTCCAAGAAATCATGCATACGCAAAGTGTGCTAGGTGGTGACGGTTATGAGTCTTAGTAAGCTTGTATTCCGAAGCATGAAGAAAAACATGAAGCATTATTATTTATACTTTTTTGCACTTATTTTCAGTGTGACACTCTACTTTTCCTTCGTGACATTACAGCATAATGGTGAAGTTTTCAATACAGTTCAGAAGAGTGGCACAGCATCAGCAGGTTTTGAGGCTGCAACGTATATTTTGTACTTTATTATTTTATTTTTCGTCTTGTATGCTAACCATTTATTTATGAAGCGTCGCAGTAAAGAAATTGGCTTATATCAGCTAATTGGAATGACGAAGGGCCTGATTGTACGATTATTGGCGTTAGAAAGTATTTTATTATTTGTAGGAGCTGTCGTTGTAGGGATGCTAGTAGGCTTCTTTAGCTCCCGCTTAATCGCAATGATTTTATTGCGTCTACTTGAAAAAGAAACGCTTGTGACTATGACCTTTAGTACACAGGCATTACAGCAATCTATCGTTGTTTTCGCTATTTTATTAGTAGTTGTATTGCTACAAATGACGTGGATGATCCACCGTGTATCGCTACTATCCTTATTTAGTGCTGCTAAACAAGCGGATGAGCGTGTAAAACGATTCAATCCATTACAAATGGTTATTGGCTTCTTAGGGCTAGTGTTTATTGCATATGGCTACTATGCATCAACAAAGCTATTTGATATTAATACTGCAGGCAATCTATTTTTAAATATGATAATTATTTTGGCTACTACAATTGGGGGAACGTTCCTAGTTTTTCGTTTCTCCGTAGCATTTATAATGAATACCGTTCGTTTAAAGAAAAATGGTCATTTGTCTGTCCATGACGTATTAGCATTAACACCGATTATGCATCGTATGAAAAGTAATGCTAAATCATTGACGCTCATTACCGTTTTAACAGGTGTATCTCTTGGGATTACAACACTATCATATATTTCGTATTATTCTTCAGAAGCATCAGCCTATAGCCAAGTACCGGGAGATTATATTTTGCATGAGGATCAAGGTCAGGCATTTTTAAATAAGCTAGAGGAAAATAATATAGCTTATGACAAGGTTGAATATCGTTTACAAGGAGTTACAGCTTCAATAGCTCAATTAATGGCTGATGGACAACAAGATAGCCCTTTTTATAATATGAAAGGGACGATATACACGATTCCGCTTTCTGATTATCAACAAAAAACACCAAATGCATCAATTTCGGGTAATGATGTGATTTTAACAAACTACGGAGGCTATATGGCCGAGATGTTTCCTTTAGAAAAGGATCGAGACTTAGTAGTATCTGCAGGTGGTCTTGAAGAAAAATTGCATGTCAAAGCGATTCACGATGAAAGTATTATTGGTGGAACTATTACTGCTGGAGGTGGGGGACCAATTTTCGTAGTATCAGACTCCCTATTTGACAGATTGTCTACTCAAGCAAAGCTTTTTCCTTGGCATAAACAAACTTCTATTACGTTACAGTCAAAAAAAGACTTAGCGCTTGCTGAGAGATTATATAAAGAAACGAGCGCAAATGTTTTATCTTTTGTAGACACTGATGGCAATACCCAAAATTATATTATCGATTCGTTTGAAGCAGAGCGTAAAGGTAATATTGAATCCCTTGGGTTAACAATTTTTACAACAGCGTTTTTAGGTTTAGCATTTTTAATGACAACTGGTAGCATCCTGTACTTTAAACAAATGTCTGAAGCAGAAGAGGAACGAGGAGCATATACAATTTTAAGAAAAATAGGCTTTTCAGAACGAGACATTATGAAGGGAATCTTTATGAAACAAGCTTTTAATTTTGGTGTTCCATTATTGATTGGACTCCTCCATAGTTATTTTGCGGTGAAATCAGGATGGTTTTTATTTGGTACGGAGTTAACAGCTCCATTGTGGATTGCTATGAGCTGTTATATAGCGTTATATGCAATCTTTGCGGTACTTTCAGTTGGTTATTATAGAAAAGTAATCAGAGAGTCTCTATAGACATTTAAATAGGTAGAAACTCCAAAAAACAGTGGGATCTTATATAGATCATGCTGTTTTTTTTGTTAATGTGACGTGGGAGGATAGATTTCATACTTTTCTGGCTTTTTGTAATAAATAAAAACCGCTTGACTTTCGTTTGTCAGAACATTAAAGTTTAACGTATTAACAATCTAGTGTGTGAAAGTGAAGTGTCTTTATGAATGCGGTAATTGTGGCAGTAGCTGTCATGTTAATATTAAGTTTGCTTCGGATCAATGTAGTCCTTTCACTTGTTTTAGGAGCCTTTGTAGGAGGCTTAGCAAGTGGTATGGGTATTCAAGCAACGGTTGAGTCATTTACAGAAGGATTAGGTGCAGGTGCCACTATCGCGCTAAGCTATGGCTTACTTGGTGGATTTGCTATAGCCATCTCTAAGACGGGAATACCTGAGTTAATGATTTCGGGTATTTTAAGCATGTTAAATAAAAATGGCTCTAGTAATAGGAAGGGCTTAGTAAAAGTATTAATTTTTCTTCTTATTTTTATGATGGCGATTTTCTCTCAAAATTTAATTCCGATTCATATTGCTTTTATTCCATTACTAATACCGCCTATTTTAAAGGTTTTAAATATGCTGGAAGTGGATCGTAGAATTATAGCAACATTGATTGCGGTTGGTTTGATTGGTACGTATAGCTTTGTGCCCGCTGGCTTCGGAGCCATTTTCCAAGAGATTGTGTCAACACAAGTTACGAATGCTGGCATGGTTGCAAAAGCGAGTGATGTTCCAGCAGCAATGGCCATTCCTATCTTGGGTATGTTGGTTGGATTAGGTATTGCGTTCTTTGTCTATCGCAAACCACGCAAATATCAAAATAATGATGTTGAAACAACAACTTTAAATGTGAAGGTACGTAAATCGGTTATCATTTCAACCGTGATAGCGTTAATTGTTTCGCTATGTGCACAAATCAGTACGGATTCTATGATTGTCGGAGCCTTTATAGGGATAATGATTATGTATTTCACAGGTGCTCTTAAATGGAAAGAGGCAGATGAGATTATATCAGAGGGAATGAAAATGATGGCGTTCATTGGCTTTGTAATGATTGCAGCAAATGGATTTGCATCAGTCATCAATGCAACGGGTGATGTAGATAGTTTAATTACAAGTTCACTAACGTTCCTTCAAGGCAACAAAAGCTTAGCGGTATTCATCATGTTAGTAATCGGGTTAGTTGTCACAATGGGGATTGGTTCTTCTTTTGCTACGGTGCCGATTATTGCAACGCTATTTGTTCCGTTAGCACAGGGATTAGGTATGAGCCCTTTAGCAATACTTTGCTTAATAGGAACAGCAGGTGCTTTAGGCGACGCGGGGTCGCCAGCATCAGATTCGACGTTAGGACCAACTGCAGGCTTAAATGTTGATGGCCAGCATAATCATATTTGGGATACGTGTGTACCGACATTTATCTTTATCAATATTCCACTTGTTATTTTCGGTTGGATTGCTTGTGTGTTCTTCCTATAAAGTTAGTAAGCAGTTTCTATTATTATAGAAACTGCTTTTATACTTTACATGGGGCAGTATTAATTGTTCGAAATGTCCGAAAATGCTGGTGTATCAGGTTATGTGTTGCAAAATGAATAGAAATTATATATACTAGTGAAGGCTTAAATAAGCGAGAAATATTAGTAGTAAAGAAAATCTACAACATTTAAAAGAATTTAGCGAAAAGACTTGCTTATTCTTTTTTTATTGTATATAATGTTGAATGTTGGTCTTTGACTGCGATGAAACGAGAGGTTGCCGACACACCCGGCCGCTTTGCCATGGCGGTGCGTTGGAAAATTTTCGTGGAGAATGTCTAGAAAATAGGCGAGAAGGAGGGAAAATAATGGCAAAACAAAAAATTCGTATTCGTTTAAAAGCGTATGATCACCGTATTTTAGATCAGTCTGCTGAGAAAATTGTGGAGACTGCAAAACGTTCAGGTGCAAGTGTATCAGGTCCGATTCCACTTCCAACTGAGAAGTCTGTGTACACAATTCTACGTGCTGTTCACAAGTACAAAGATTCTCGTGAACAATTCGAGATGCGTACGCATAAACGTCTGATCGATATCGTTAACCCAACACCACAAACTGTTGATGCGTTAATGAAACTTGATTTACCATCTGGCGTTGATATCGAAATCAAACTTTAATGGTAAAAACAATATAACTTTTAAAACTTACAGGAGGTGTGACAAATGGCTAAAGGAATCTTAGGTAGAAAAATTGGTATGACACAAGTTTTCGCTGAAAACGGCGATTTAATCCCGGTAACAGTTATCGAAGCTACTCCAAACGTAGTTCTTCAAAAGAAAACTGTTGAAACTGACGGCTACGAAGCGATCCAAGTCGGTTTCGAAGATAAGCGCGTTAAGCTTTCTAACAAACCAGCGCAAGGTCACGTAGCAAAAGCGAATACTGCTCCTAAGCGCTTCATTCGTGAATTCCGCAACGTGAACGTTGGAGAATACGAAGTTGGTCAAGAAGTCAAAGTAGAAATTTTCGCAGAAGGCGATGTAATTGATGTAACAGGAGTTACTAAAGGTAAAGGTTTCCAAGGTGTTATTAAACGCCACGGACAATCTCGTGGTCCAATGGCCCACGGTTCTCGTTACCACCGTCGTCCTGGTTCAATGGGTCCAGTTGCTCCGAACCGCGTATTCAAACAAAAGAAATTACCTGGTCAAATGGGTGGCACAGTAGTTACAATCCAAAACTTAGAAATCGTAAAAGTTGATGCGGAACGTAACCTACTACTTGTTAAAGGTAATGTTCCTGGTTCTAAAAAAGCTCTAATTACAGTTAAAACTGCAATTAAAGCTAACTAATCACTTCAAGAAAGGAGGAAACAGGAATGACAAAAGTATCTGTACTTAGTCAAACAGGTGCTTCAGTTGGTGAAATCGAGTTAAACGAAGCGATCTTCGGAATCGAGCCAAATGAAGCAGTATTATTCGACGCTGTGGTTGCACAACGTGCTTCTTTACGTCAAGGTAATCATAAGGTTAAAAACCGTTCTGAAGTTGCTGGCGGTGGTCGTAAACCATGGCGTCAAAAAGGAACTGGTCGTGCTCGACAAGGTTCTATCCGTTCTCCACAATGGCGCGGCGGTGGTGTTGTATTCGGTCCAACTCCACGTAGCTATTCTTACAAATTACCTAAAAAAGTTCGCCGTTTAGCTCTTAAATCAGCTTTATCAGCTAAAGTAGTAGAACAAAACTTCTTAGTTCTTGATGCTCTTACACTAGCAGCACCAAAAACAAAAGAATTTACAAAAATCCTTAAAGATCTTTCTTTAGAGAAAAAATCTTTATTCGTAACTGCTGACCTAGATGAAAACGTAGCATTATCAGCTCGTAACATCCCTGGTGTAACAGTTTTAACTGCAAACGGAATCAACGTTCTTGATTTATTAGGTCACGAAAAAGTTGTATTCACTAAATCTGCAGTAGAAAAAGTTGAGGAGGTGCTTGGATAATGGAAGCACGTGATATTTTAAAACGTCCAGTCATTACTGAGCGTTCTTCAGAACTTATGGCAGAGAAAAAGTATACTTTCGAAGTAGACACTCGCGCTAACAAAACTCAAGTAAAAGACGCTGTAGAAGAAATCTTTGGCGTAAACGTTGAGAAAGTAAACGTTCTTAACTACAAAGGTAAATTCAAACGCGTTGGCCGTTACGGTGGTTACACTAACAAACGTCGTAAAGCGATTGTTAAACTAACTGCGGACAGCAAAGACATCGAATTATTCGAAATGTAATCCTTTAGGGATTTATGATTTGAACAATCAAGAAGGAGGGAAACACAATGGCGATTAAAAAGTATAAACCTACCTCTAATGGTCGTCGTAATATGACGTCTTTAGACTTTGCGGAAATTACAACTAACAAGCCTGAGAAATCATTGCTTGAACCAACTAAACGCAAAGCTGGTCGTAACAACCAAGGTAAAATCACTGTTCGTCATCATGGTGGTGGTCATAAGAAGCAATATCGTGTCATCGATTTCAAGCGTATTAAAGATGGCATTCCAGCGAAAGTTGCTACTATTGAATATGATCCAAACCGTTCTGCGAATATCGCATTAATCAATTACGCTGATGGAGCAAAAGCTTACATCTTAGCACCAAAAGGCCTAGAGGTTGGTCAAACAATTGTATCTGGTCCAGATGCTGATATTAAAGTAGGTAACGCATTACCATTAGCAAACATTCCAATGGGTACAACAATCCATAACATCGAGTTAAAACCTGGTAAAGGTGGACAATTAGTACGTTCTGCTGGTACTTCTGCGCAAGTACTTGGTCGTGAAGACAAATACGTAATCGTTCGTCTACAATCTGGTGAAGTACGTTTAGTTCTTGCTACTTGCCGCGCTACAATCGGTCAAGTTGGTAACGAACAACATGAACTTGTACACATCGGTAAAGCAGGTCGTAGCCGTTGGTTAGGTAAACGCCCAACTGTTCGTGGTTCTGTAATGAACCCTAACGATCACCCACACGGTGGTGGTGAAGGACGTTCTCCAATCGGACGTAAATCACCGATGACTCCTTGGGGTAAACCAGCACTTGGTTACAAAACTCGTAATAAGAAAAATAAATCGGATAAATTCATCATCCGTAGTCGTAAAAAATAAAGTGGTTAAACTACGGTTCTATGTGAGAGCCGTGGTGGAATCACAGAGGGAGGTTCCTACATGGGTCGCAGTTTGAAAAAAGGACCTTTTGTTGATGACCACTTATTGAAAAAAGTGGAAGCACAAGAGGCTTCAGAGAAGAAACAAGTTATTAAAACTTGGTCTCGCCGTTCTACAATCTTCCCGAACTTCATCGGACTAACTATTGCTGTATATGATGGACGTAAACATGTTCCTGTATACGTAACAGAAGATATGGTAGGCCACAAACTTGGTGAATTCGCACCGACACGTACTTATAAAGGTCACGGTGCAGACGACAAGAAAACAAGACGCTAATTTTGAGAGGAGGTAAATCCTAATGACACAAGCTAAAGCTATCGCTCGCACAGTACGTATTGCTCCTCGTAAAGTTCGTCTAGTTGTAGACTTAATCCGAGGTAAGCAAGTAGGTGAGGCAGTTGCAATTTTACGTCATACTCCAAAAGCGGCGTCTCCAGTCGTTGAGAAAGTATTAAAATCTGCAGTTGCTAATGCTGAGCACAACTACGATCTAGATATCAACTCTTTAGTAGTTTCTGAAGTATTTGTTGATGAAGGTCCAACATTAAAACGTTTCCGTCCACGTGCACAAGGACGTGCAAGCGCAATTAACAAACGCACAAGCCACATTACTTTAGTGGTATCTGAGAAGAAGGAGGGCTAATCCGTGGGTCAAAAAGTACATCCAATAGGACTGCGCATTGGTATTATTCGTGACTGGGAGTCAAAATGGTACGCTGAAAAAGACTATGCAACTCTACTTCACGAAGACATCAAAGTGCGTAAATATATTGAAACGGCTCTTAAAGACGCTTCTGTTTCTAAAGTTGAAATCGAACGTGCTGCAAACCGTGTAAACATTACAATTCACACTGCTAAACCAGGGATGGTAATCGGTAAAGGTGGTACGGAAGTTGAAAACCTTCGTAAATACCTTGGCGAACTAACTGGTAAACGTGTACACATCAACATTATCGAAATTAAACGCGCTGATCTTGATGCTCGTCTAGTAGCTGAAAACATCGCTCGTCAATTAGAAAACCGTGTTTCATTCCGTCGTGCGCAAAAGCAAGCGATCCAACGCACAATTCGTGCTGGTGCAAAAGGAATTAAAACACAAGTATCTGGTCGTTTAGGTGGCGCTGATATCGCGCGTGCTGAACACTATAGTGAAGGAACTGTTCCACTTCATACTCTACGTGCTGACATCGATTATGCACACGCAGAAGCTGACACTACTTACGGTAAATTAGGCGTTAAAGTATGGATCTACCGTGGTGAAGTTCTTCCTACGAAGAAATCTGTGGAAGGAGGCAAATAATATGTTATTGCCTAAACGCGTAAAATACCGTCGTGAACACCGCGGAAACATGCGTGGCGAAGCGAAAGGCGGCAAAGAAGTATCTTTCGGCGAATGGGGCTTACAAGCTCAAACAGCTAGTTGGATTACTAACCGTCAAATCGAATCTGCACGTATCGCGATGACTCGTTACATGAAACGTGGCGGTAAAGTTTGGATTAAAATTTTCCCGCACAAACCTTACACGAAAAAACCTCTAGAAGTCCGCATGGGTTCTGGTAAAGGTTCTCCTGAAGGTTGGGTAGCAGTTGTTAAACCAGGAAAAGTAATGTTCGAAATTGCTGGTGTATCTGAAGAGATTGCACGTGAAGCACTTCGTTTAGCATCACATAAGCTTCCTGTGAAATGTAAGATCGTAAAACGTCAAGAAACTGGTGGTGAATCTAATGAAAGCTAATGAAATCCGTGACCTTGCCACTTCTGAAATTGAATTAAAAGTGAAATCACTGAAAGAAGAGCTTTTCAACCTTCGCTTCCAATTGGCGACTGGTCAATTAGAAAACACAGCTCGTATTCGTGAAGTGCGTAAAGCAATCGCGCGTATGAAAACTGTTATTCGTGAAAGAGAAATCAGTGCAAATAACTGATAAAGGAGGTTTTCAAGTATGACTGAGCGTAATCAACGCAAAGTTTACACGGGCCGCGTTGTTTCAGATAAAATGGATAAAACAATTTCTGTTTTAGTTGAAACTCATAAAAAGCATAAGCTTTATGGCAAACGTGTAAAGTACTCTAAAAAGTTTAAAACTCATGATGAGCAAAACCAAGCGAAAATCGGTGATATCGTACGTATCATGGAGACTCGCCCGCTATCAGCAACTAAACGTTTCCGTCTAGTTGAAGTTGTAGAAAAAGCGGTTATTATTTAATAACTATTTCGGAACAACCAATTTCCGAAGGGAGGTAACCTAAGTGATCCAACAAGAAAGCCGTATGAAAGTTGCTGACAACTCAGGTGCACGTGAAGTTCTTACAATTAAAGTGCTTGGTGGCTCTGGACGTAAAACTGCTAATATCGGTGATATCGTAGTTTGTACAGTTAAGAAAGCAACACCAGGTGGCGTTGTCAAGAAGGGTGACGTTGTTAAAGCTGTTATCGTTCGTACTAAATCAGGAGTACGTCGTAAAGACGGTACTTACATCAAATTTGATGAAAATGCTTGTGTTATTATTCGTGATGATAAATCACCACGCGGAACTCGTATTTTCGGACCTGTTGCACGTGAATTACGTGACAGCAACTTCATGAAAATCGTTTCTCTAGCTCCAGAAGTTCTTTAATTTCATGATAGTGCCAATCAAGGAGGTGCGACAGCATGCATGTAAAAAAAGGTGACAAGGTTAAGGTTATCACTGGTAAGGACAAAGGCAAAGAAGGAGTAATTCTAGCTTCTTTCCCTCGACAAGATCGCGTTCTTGTTGAAGGTGTAAATATCGTGAAAAAACACGTTAAACCTAACCAATTGAATCCACAAGGTGGGATTGTAAGCCAAGAGGCTGCAATTCACGTTTCGAACGTAATGCTAATCGATCCTAAATCTGGCGAGCCGACTCGTGTAGGTTATAAAATCGAAAACGGTAAAAAAGTTCGTGTTGCAAAAAAATCAGGTGCAGTAATCGACTAATTAGCAAATATAAGAAGGGAGGTACACACATGAGCCGCCTAAAAGAAAAATATTTAAATGAAGTTTCTCCTGCTCTAATGAGCAAGTTTGGATATAAATCAGTAATGCAACTTCCAAAAGTTGATAAAATCGTTATCAATATGGGTGTTGGCGACGCAGTTCAAAACTCTAAAGCGCTAGATGCTGCTGTAGAAGAATTGACAATTATCACTGGTCAAAAACCAGTAGTAACTAAAGCAAAAAAATCGATCGCAGGTTTCCGTTTACGTGAAGGTATGCCTATCGGTGCTAAAGTTACATTACGCGGTGAGCGTATGTATGAATTCTTGGATAAATTAATCGCAATCGCATTACCTCGTGTACGTGACTTCCGTGGTGTTTCTAAAAAAGCATTCGATGGTCGCGGTAACTACACACTAGGTGTTAAAGAGCAATTAATTTTCCCAGAAATCGATTACGATAAAGTTTCAAAAGTACGCGGTATGGACATCGTGATCGTAACGACAGCGAACTCTGACGAAGAATCTCGCGAGTTATTGACACAATTCGGTATGCCGTTCCAAAAGTAATTTAAACAAGGAGGGCGAAAACGTGGCTAAAAAATCTATGATCGTTAAACAACAACGTAAGCAAAAGTTTAAAGTGCAAGAGTATACACGTTGTGAACGCTGTGGTCGTCCACACTCAGTATATCGCAAATTCAAACTTTGCCGTATTTGTTTCCGAGAACTTGCATATAAGGGACAAATTCCTGGCGTGAAAAAAGCCAGCTGGTAATCCCCTAATTTGGGAAGGAGGTAAATGTAATGACAATGACTGATCCGATTGCAGATATGCTAACTCGCATTCGTAATGCGAACATGGTTCGTCACGAGAAGTTAGAAGTACCCGCTTCCAACGTGAAAAAAGAAATCGCTGAAATTTTAAAGCGTGAAGGTTTCGTACGTGACGTAGAATACGTGGAAGACAACAAACAAGGTATTATCCGTATCTTCTTAAAATACGGAAAAGAAAACGAACGCGTTATCACTGGCCTAAAACGTATTTCTAAACCTGGTCTACGTGTATATGCTAAAACAAATGAAGTTCCTAAAGTACTAAACGGTCTTGGTATCGCTTTAGTGTCAACTTCACAAGGTTTATTAACAGATAAAGAAGCTCGCGCTAAACAAGTTGGCGGCGAAGTTCTAGCATACGTTTGGTAATTAGCAATAAATGAATGGAGGTGCAACTAAATGTCTCGTGTAGGTAAAAAAATTATCGAGGTACCAGCTAACGTAACTGTTACTGTCGCAGATGACAACACTGTTACTGTTAAAGGTCCTAAAGGCGAACTTGTTCGTTCTTTCCACCAAGATATGAAAATTGATCAAGAAGGTAATGCGGTTTCTGTAACTCGTCCTTCTGATTCAAAAGAACACCGCACAAACCACGGTACAACTCGTGCGCTTTTAGCGAACATGGTTACTGGTGTTTCTGTAGGTTTCGAAAAATCATTAGAACTTATCGGTGTCGGTTACCGTGCGCAATTACAAGGTAAAAAGCTTGTACTTAACGTAGGTTACTCTCACCCAGTTGAGTTCACACCAGAAGATGGTCTTGAAGTAGAAGTTCCGACTAATACGAAAATCATTGTTAAAGGTATCAGCAAAGAACGCGTTGGCGCTCTTGCATCTAATATCCGTGACGTTCGTCCACCAGAGCCGTATAAAGGTAAAGGTATCCGTTACGAAGGCGAATACGTTCGTCGTAAAGAAGGTAAAACAGGTAAATAATGCTGCCTAAGCATTAGAAAGGAGTGACCCTTGTGATTACGAAACAGGATAAAAATCAAGTTCGTAAAAAACGTCATGCGCGTGTACGTTCTAAAATTTCGGGTACTGCTGAGCGTCCACGCTTAAACGTATTCCGTTCTAACAAGAACATCTACGCTCAACTTATCGATGACGTAGCAGGCGTAACTATTGTTAGCGCATCTTCTCAAGAGAATGATTTTGAAGGTGCTGGTAACAACGTTGAGGCTGCATCAAAAATCGGTGAAACAATCGCGAAACGCGCTGCGGAAAAAAATATTACTGCTATAGTATTTGACCGTGGTGGTTACTTATATCATGGACGTGTTAAAGCTTTAGCTGAAGCTGCACGTGAGAACGGTTTAGAATTTTAATAAGAAGGAGGGACACATTTCATGAGTCGAATTGACGCAAACAAACTTGGAGAACTTGAAGAACGCGTAGTTACTATTAACCGTGTTGCTAAAGTTGTTAAAGGTGGACGTCGCTTCCGCTTCACAGCATTAGTTGTAGTTGGCGATAGAAACGGACATGTTGGTTTCGGTACTGGTAAAGCTCAAGAGGTGCCAGATGCTATACGTAAAGCTGTTGAAGATGCGAAGAAAAACTTAATCGAAGTGCCACGTGTAGGTGGAACAACTCCACACTTAGTGCTTGGTCGCTTCGGTGCAGGAGAAATCCTAATCAAACCTGCTGCTCCTGGTACAGGGGTTATCGCTGGTGGTCCAGTACGTGCCGTACTAGAACTTGCTGGTATTACTGATATTCTTTCAAAATCACTTGGATCTAACACACCAATTAACATGGTGCGTGCTACTGTTCAAGGTTTAACTGAATTAAAACGCGTAGAGGACGTTGCAAAATTACGTGGCAAATCAGTGGAAGAAATATTAGGATAAGGGGGGAATAATAATGGCTAACAAATTAGAAATCACCCTTACAAAATCTGTGATCGGTTCTAAACCGGCACAACGTAAAACTATTGAAGCACTTGGTTTACGTAAATTAAATCAAACTGTTGAGAAAGCTGATAATGCAGCTACTCGCGGTATGCTTGATAAAGTAGCTCACTTAGTTACTGTAAAAGAAAATTAATTTTTAATTAATGAACAAGGAGGTGCCACCCACTATGAAACTGCATGAGTTAAAACCAGCAGAAGGTTCTCGTAAGCAACGCAATCGCGTTGGTCGTGGTATCGGTTCTGGTAACGGTAAAACTGCGGGTAGAGGTCATAAAGGTCAAAACTCTCGATCTGGCGGCGGTGTACGCCCAGGATTTGAGGGCGGACAAAACCCGTTATTCCGTCGTTTACCAAAACGTGGCTTTACGAACATTAACCGTAAAGAATACGCTATCGTTAACCTTGACACATTAAACCGTTTCGAAGACGGTGCAGAAGTAACAACTGCATTATTACTTGAAACTGGTCTTGTGAGCAATGAAAAAGCTGGAATTAAAGTTCTTGGAAACGGAACACTTAACAAAAAGCTTACAGTTAAAGCTCATAAATTCTCAGCTTCAGCGAAAGAAGCAATTGAGAATGCCGGCGGAACTACTGAGGTGATTTAATGTTTCAGACAATCTCTAACTTTATGCGTGTTCGAGATATAAGAAATAAAATCATTTTCACTCTTTTAATGTTAATCGTTTTCCGTATTGGTACATTCATACCAGTACCGAACGTTGACGCAAATGTATTAAAGGCAACTGATGAGTTTAACCTCGTTGGTTTCCTCAATACTTTTGGCGGTGGTGCTTTGAAAAACTTCTCTATCTTCGCGATGGGAATTATGCCATACATCACAGCCTCAATTATTGTTCAGTTATTGCAAATGGACGTAGTACCGAAGTTTGCTGAGTGGGCAAAGCAAGGTGAAGTCGGAAGACGTAAACTTGCACAATTTACTCGCTACTTTACAATTATTCTTGCTTTTATTCAATCATTCGCGATGTCATTTGGTTTCAACAAAATGTATGGTGGATCTTTGATTAAAGAAGAGGGAATTCTAACTTACGTTACAATTTCAATTGTATTGACAGCTGGTACAGCTTTCCTTGTATGGCTTGCTGAGCAAATTACTGCACATGGTGTTGGTAATGGTATTTCTGTTGTAATTTTCGCAGGTATCGTTGCAGCATTACCTACAGGAATAAACCAAATTTATGCACAACAAATAGAGGGTGCTGGTGATAAACTGTTTATTAACATTATCATCCTTGCATTACTTGCTTTGATTTTACTTGCAATTGTCGTTGGTGTAATTTACGTGCAACAAGCACTTCGTAAAATCCCAATTCAATATGCAAAACGAGTTACTGGACGCAACCAACAAACAGGTGGTCAACAAACGCACTTACCGTTAAAAGTAAATGCTGCAGGGGTTATTCCGGTAATCTTCTCAGTAGCGTTCCTTGTTACGCCTCGTACGTTAGCAGCGTTCTTTGGTCAAAATGATGTAACAGCATTCATTGAAAACACGTTTGATTATCAGAAACCTGTTGGGATGTTGATTTACGTTGCATTGATCGTCGCGTTCACATATTTCTATGCATTCGTACAAGTGAATCCGGAAAATGTGGCAGACAACTTGAAAAAACAAGGTGCTTACATTCCAGGTATTCGCCCGGGTGAAAACACTCAAACGTATTTAACAAGCGTGTTATATCGTCTGACTTTTGTTGGCGCGATATTCTTAACTGTAATTGCTGTAATGCCGATTATATTCATCAACCTTATGAATCTACCTGCTTCAGTGCAAATCGGTGGTACTAGTATAATTATCGTAGTCGGCGTAGCGCTAGAAACGATGAAACAGCTAGAATCCCAACTTGTTAAACGTCACTACAAAGGCTTTATGAAATAATGTTGATTTTAGGGAACGATCTTCGTTTCCTGAAATCAGCAAACCTTTTGTGGGAGGACTATTTCCGATGAATATCGTTTTAATGGGTCTGCCAGGTGCTGGTAAAGGTACACAGGCAGATAAAATTGTAGAAAAGTACGCAATTCCTCATATTTCTACAGGAGATATGTTCCGTGCCGCTATTAAAGATGGTACAGAACTAGGCTTACAGGCTAAATCGTTTATGGATCAAGGTGCTCTAGTACCTGATGAAGTAACGATTGGTATTGTTCGTGAGCGACTTGCTAAACCTGATTGTGAAAAGGGCTTCTTATTAGATGGATTCCCACGTACTGTTCCACAAGCTGAAGCATTAGATAGCATTTTAGCTGATCTTGGTAAAGCAATCGAGCATACGTTAAACATTCAAGTTGAAAAAGATGAGCTTATTGCTCGTTTATCAGGTCGTCGTATTTGTAAAACATGTGGTACGTCTTATCATTTAATTTTCAATCCACCAGCTGTGGAAGGTAAATGTGATAAAGATGGCGGCGAACTTTACACACGTGCGGATGATAATCCTGAAACGGTTGCAAACCGTCTGGAAGTAAATATGAATCAAGCACAACCTTTGCTTAACTTCTATGAAGCAAAAGGCGTGTTAACAAATATTGATGGACAGCAAGATATTAATAAAGTGTTTGCTGATCTTGATGCTCTTTTACAGAGCAGCCGCAGCTGATACCCGGCTCCGGGCGCAGAATACTGCTTCCGCGGGAGGCATGCGGGAGCAACACCGAAACATAATTTTTTTGAGAGTTGCAAAAGCATATTGTGCCCGGTATATATTTCTTTTAAAAAGTGCAACATTACTTTTGGGAGAGTATAATGGGTTTCGTGGAAGCATCTGTGTAACGGGTATGAATATCTCATCAAAGACATTCCGGTATTCGTGTAAACATGGGAAATTCAGTGCCCAGACTGGTCCTGTATATTCCGTGGATTGTGTGAAGCGAAACCAGACGAGCGTCTTTCAAACATCTCTCATACAATCCAAACATATGTTGAAACGAGGTTGCTTCTATAGTTGCAGCAGATATCCGTTTGATGTAACGATGAGAACTTTAATTTGCATATAGAGAGGAGAGACAGAGTAGATGGCGAAAGATGATGTAATTGAAGTCGAAGGAACAGTTGTTGAGACTTTGCCAAACGCGATGTTTAAGGTAGAATTAGAAAATGGACATGTGATTTTAGCACACGTATCTGGTAAGATCCGTATGCACTTTATCCGCATTCTACCTGGAGATAAGGTTACTATCGAGTTATCTCCTTATGATTTAACTCGCGGTCGTATCACATACCGTTTTAAATAATCTTTTGCGCTCCGGACTATTAAGGAGGTTAGGTTAGATGAAAGTGAGACCATCTGTGAAACCGATCTGCGAAAAATGTAAAGTAATTCGCCGACGCGGTAAAGTAATGGTAATCTGTGAAAATCCTAAACACAAACAAAAACAAGGTTGATTCTAAAGGAGGTGCACAACGTACATGGCACGTATTGCTGGTGTTGACATTCCTCGCGACAAACGCGTGGTAATTTCATTAACTTACATTTACGGTATTGGTAAAACTACAGCTCAGAAAGTATTAGCTGGCGCAGGTATTTCAGAAGATACACGCGTACGCGACTTAACTGAAGATCAGTTAAACCTAATCCGTGAACAATTAGATTCTTACAAACTTGAAGGTGACTTACGTCGCGAAACTTCATTAAATATTAAACGTCTGATGGAAATCGGTTCATTCCGTGGTATCCGTCACCGTCGTGGTTTACCTGTTCGTGGTCAAAATACGAAGAACAATGCGCGTACGCGTAAAGGTCCTCGTAAAACAGTTGCGAACAAGAAAAAATAATACGTAAAGGAGGTTCCTTCTTAACATGGCTCGTAAACAACAAACTCGTAAACGTCGTGTGAAAAAGAATATCGAATCTGGTATTGCACACATTCGTTCTACATTTAACAATACAATTGTAACGATTACAGATATGCAAGGTAACGCTGTATCTTGGTCAAGTGCTGGTGCTCTTGGTTTCCGTGGTTCACGTAAATCTACACCATTCGCTGCACAAATGGCTGCAGAAACTGCTGCTAAAACATCCCTTGAACATGGTCTGAAAACGTTGGAAGTAACTGTTAAAGGTCCTGGTGCTGGTCGTGAAGCTGCAATTCGTGCACTTCAAGCTGCTGGTTTAGAAGTAACTGCTATTAAAGACGTTACTCCAGTTCCTCACAATGGTTGCCGTCCGCCAAAACGTCGTCGCGTGTAATGGGTGCGTCTCATATTGTATGAGAACATCATTTTTTGTACAGACTGTCTTGTGCAGATATTAAACGATACGTCAATGACGATCGAATCTATGATGGAAAGAACCTATACATTCGATGTTTTGAAGGAGGGTAAATGAAATGATCGAAATTGAAAAACCAAAGATTGAAACGGTGGAGATCAGCGAAGATTCCAAATATGGAAAGTTTGTTGTAGAACCGCTTGAACGCGGATATGGAAACACTTTGGGTAATTCTTTACGTCGTATCCTTCTGTCTTCATTACCAGGAGCTGCTGTCACTTCAATCCAAATTGATGGTGTACTTCACGAATTCTCTACTGTAGAAGGCGTTGTAGAAGATGTAGCTTCAATTATTTTGAACGTGAAAAAGCTTGCTCTTAAAATCTACTCTGACGAAGAAAAAGTTATTGAGATTGATGTAAAGGGCGATGGTACAGTTACGGCTGCTGACATTACACATGACAGTGACGTAGAAATTTTAAACCCAGATCTATATATTGCAACAATCGCTAAAAACGGTCATTTACGTATGCGTATGTACGCTCAACGCGGCCGTGGTTACACTCCTGCTGATCAAAACAAACGTGAGGATCTTCCTATCGGCGTGATCCCGATCGACTCTATTTACACTCCAGTATCACGCGTCAATTTCCAAGTGGAAAATACTCGTGTAGGTCAGTCTTCTGACTACGATAAACTTTCTCTTGATGTGTGGACAGATGGTAGCATCGGTCCGAAAGAGGCGATTTCGCTCGGAGCAAAAATTTTAACCGAGCATCTAAACATCTTCGTTGGCATGACAGATGAGGCACAAACTGCTGAAATCATGGTCGAAAAAGAAGAAGATCAAAAAGAAAAAGTTTTAGAGATGACTATTGAAGAACTTGATCTTTCTGTTCGTTCTTACAACTGCTTAAAACGCGCTGGTATTAATACAGTACTAGAACTTGCGAATAAGTCAGAAGACGACATGATGAAAGTTCGTAACCTTGGACGTAAGTCATTAGAAGAGGTAAAAGCGAAGTTAGAAGAGCTTGGTTTAGGGTTACGCAAAGAAGACTAAGCGATTTAAACAAAACTTATAAGATCAGATATTTTTTATAAAGGAGGGAAACATCCATGGGTTACAGAAAACTTGGTCGTACAAGTTCTCAACGTAAAGCGATGTTACGTGACTTAGCTACTGATTTAATCATCAACGAGCGTATCGAAACTACTGAGGCTCGCGCTAAAGAAGTACGTAAAGCTGTTGAAAAAATGATTACTTTAGGTAAACGCGGAGATTTACATGCACGCCGTCAAGCTGCTGCATTCATCCGTCGTGAACTAGTAACAACTACTGACGAAGAAGGTAACGAAACAACTTCATTTGCGCTACAAAAGCTATTTGATGATGTTGCACCACGTTACGCAGAACGTCAAGGTGGTTACACTCGTATTCTTAAAGTAGGTCCTCGTCGTGGTGACGGTGCACCTGTTGTTGTGATTGAATTAGTTTAATCATAAGAGAAAACAAGTGGTGAAGAGGGTGGAACCACCACCCTCTTTCTTTATAAAACGATTTATACGACAAATAATTAAGCTGAGCGTTATGATGAGCGGACACTTTTGTGTGGCGTCTCGTTTAGCTCTCCGCACCTCATTCAAAAGAACAAGGGCTTGAGCACCCGTGTTTCTTGTAAATGTAACGACTAGCGCATTTCTATCGAATGAGGTGCGCGCTTTTTTATTATTAACAGCGCCAATTGATGGTGCTTTTTTTAATATATAGGAATAAGCGCTTAGGCACTTTTCTTATACCGACATATTGATTGTGGTAGAATTCATACATAAAAAAGTGTAAGTTAGTTAGTATAGCTGAGCATGTAGAGAGGAGTTCTAGAAATGCCCGAAATTTTATCGTTAAATAATGTGACGTTTTCATATACACCTGAAAATCCAGAGCTGCGAAATGCTGTCGAAAATGTAAGCTTCGCCGTACAGGAAGGTGAATGGATTGCTATAGTTGGCCATAATGGTTCTGGTAAATCAACGATAGCCAAACTAATGAATGGTTTACTATTCCCGCAGCAGGGAGATGTACGTATATTACGAGAAGTATTAAATGAAGATAATCTGTGGGAATGTCGCTCGCAAATGGGGATGGTTTTTCAAAATCCAGACAATCAATTTGTAGGAGCTACAGTACAAGATGATGTTGCCTTTGCTCTTGAAAATAACGGCATACCGTTTGAAGAGATGGTAAAGCGTGTACATGCATCACTAGAACAAGTAAAGATGAGCAGTTTTTTGGATCATGAGCCACATCATTTATCGGGTGGACAGAAGCAACGTGTCGCTATTGCAGGGGCATTAGCTTTAAAGCCAAAGTTGCTCATTTTAGATGAGGCAACGTCTATGTTAGATCCACAAGGACGTGTAGAGGTTTTACAAACTGTACAAACATTACGCGCAGAAACAGGGCTAACGGTTTTATCGATTACACACGATTTAGAAGAAGCCATGTTGGCCGATCGTATACTTTTCATGAATGATGGCAAGAAGTTTGCAGAAGGCCCACCTGCCGAAATTTTTTCGTTGGGGGACAAGTTAACGGAGTTAGGTCTTGATCTGCCATTTGCCATGAAGTTATCAAAGTTATTGCAAAAGGAAGGTGTTCCGTTAATGGGACAACATATGACAGAAGAAGAGTTGGTGAATGATTTATGGACATCAAACTTCAACAAGTAAGCTATGCATACTCTCAAGGAACACCTTTTGAAAAACGTGCATTATTCGATGTGGACTTTGAGATTCCATCTCACACGTACCAAGCGATTATTGGCCATACGGGGTCCGGTAAATCGACTATTCTTCAGCATTTTAACGCACTCCTAAAGCCTACCTCAGGGAAGGTGCAAATAGGAGATCGCACAGTGGAAGCTGGTAAAAAGGCAAAGAATTTAAAGGCAGTTCGCCAACGTGTAGGTATTGTTTTTCAATTTCCAGAGCATCAGCTGTTTGAAGAAACGGTATTAAAGGATATTATGTTCGGTCCGATGAATTTCGGTGTCTCAGAGAAAGAAGCCGATATACGTGCTAGAGAGCTTGTTCGTTTAGTTGGATTGCCTGAAAATGTACTCGACAAATCGCCATTTGATCTATCGGGCGGACAAATGCGACGTGTAGCAATTGCGGGTGTGTTGGCTATGGAGCCAGAGGTGATTGTTTTAGACGAACCAACAGCTGGGCTAGATCCTCGTGGACAAAAAGAAATTATGGATATGTTTTATGCATTACATCGGGAGCGTAGTTTAACGACGATTCTCGTTACGCACAGTATGGAGGATGCAGCTCGTTATGCTGACAATATCGTCATTATGCATGAGGGGAAAAATGTATTAAGTGGAACACCACGTGATATTTTCAAGGATGTTGAGACATTAAAGCAATTTCGTTTAGAGCCACCACGTATTGTACGCTTCCAACAAAAGATTGAAAAGATGATCAATACACCTCTAGCAAAGGTATGTTTAACAGAAGAGGAGCTAGCGATTGAAATGGCTCGATTATTGAGAGAGGAGCGTGCAGAGTCATGATGGAGAAGATGATTTTCGGGCGCTTCCTGCCAGGAGATTCTCCTGTTCATAGGCTTGACCCACGATCTAAACTCGTATTCGTTTTTGCATTTATCATTATTGTATTTTTAGCTAATAATACAATAACATATGCAATGCTATTAGCATTTACGTTACTCATTGTTTTAGTGTCACGTATACGTTTGTACTTTTTAATAAATGGCTTGAAGCCTGTTCTCTTTTTAATGGCGTTTACTTTCTTGCTACATATTTTTATGACGAAGGAAGGCGACCTATTATTTCATTGGAAATTTATCTCCATCTACGAGGGAGGCGTTCGCCAAGGGATTTATATTTCAACACGTTTCCTAGTTTTAGTGTTTATGACGTCTATTTTAACACTGACAACATCTCCGATTTCCATTACAGATGGGATTGAGGTATTGCTAAATCCATTGAAAAAAATAAAAGTACCTGTTCATGAGCTAGCACTAATGATGTCTATTTCACTGCGCTTTATTCCAACTTTGATGGATGAGACAGATAAGATTATGAAGGCGCAAATGGCGCGTGGTTCTGATTTATCCTCAGGGCCGATAAAAGACCGTATTAAAGCGGTTGTACCACTGTTAGTACCGCTCTTTGTAAGTGCCTTTAAACGTGCAGAGGACTTAGCGACTGCGATGGAGGTTCGAGGCTATCGTGGTGGTGAAGGGCGTACGCGCTATCGTAAGCTGAAGTGGGATATAGGTGATACATTTGCGCTTGCCTTATTAGTAGCAATGGCTGTTTTATTATTTTTCTATAGAAGTTAAAGGAGTAGCTTTATGCGACGATTAAAAGCAATTATTAGTTATGATGGAACGCAATTTTCTGGTTATCAAGTGCAACCAGGAGAGCGTACAGTACAAGCAGAAGTTGAGCGTGTACTTGCTGTTATGCATAAAGGTAACAAGGTCAAAATAACGGCAAGTGGTCGCACTGATGCAAGAGTACATGCAACTGGACAAACACTGCATTTTGATACGCCGCTTGCAATACCAGTAGAAAAATATATGAAGGCGTTAAATGTCCAGCTTCCAAGAGA
This sequence comes from Lysinibacillus sp. NPDC093712, assembly GCF_050280025.1. Classification (NCBI taxonomy): domain Bacteria; kingdom Bacillati; phylum Bacillota; class Bacilli; order Caryophanales; family Bacillaceae; genus Lysinibacillus; species Lysinibacillus sp. NPDC093712. The sequence goes on along the minus strand of NZ_JBNNUU010000005.1, from coordinate 8,637 downwards.
TATCCGTGTATTATCAATTGAGGAAGTAGCAGAGGATTTTCATGCGCGTTATAGTGTAACAGGAAAACGCTATCGCTATATATGGTCCTGTGAGCCTGTACAAAGCCCGTTCCGTAGACATTACGCAGTAGAGACTAATGGTGTGAAACCAGACGTGAAAGCGATGCAGGAGGCTGCAAGTGCTATTATCGGGACGCATGACTTCTCATGCTTTTGCGCGGCGAATACTAGTGTGCAAAATAAAGTACGAACAGTAAATTTGCTCGAATTTGAGTGGCATGGTGAAGAGCTCCATATGGTCATTGAAGGTAGTGGCTTCTTATACAATATGGTACGCATCATTGCCGGCACTTTATGGGAAGTTGGCATAGGGCGCAGAGAAGTGGAAAATGTCGAGACCGTTGTTGCATCGATGGATCGTGACAAGGCTGGCAAAACGGCGCCACCACAAGGTTTATACCTTGAAAAAGTATTCTATTAGAGCAAAATGTTTAAAAGAATATTGTATGTTTTCTAAGAGCGGATTTTCACTTTAAATGGAACAAAATATGAGGGGCAAAATGCCAATGCAAATGCCAAACGTTACCCTGTACAACTTCACCAGGTGTTTAATGAAATTGCTTGACTTTAAAAGCCATTCATTATATGATAACAGATGGTATTTTCATTACCACCACAAAATAAGCCCCGAAACTTATAGTGTAGACTAATGAAAAATAACGGTAATCGAATCGATTAGGAGGATATATACATGCGTACAACATTCATGGCTAAAGGTCACGAAGTAGACCGTAAATGGTTAGTAGTTGATGCAGAAGGCCAAACTCTTGGACGTTTAGCTTCTGAAGTAGCTGCAATCTTACGTGGTAAACATAAACCAACATTCACACCAAACGTTGACACAGGTGATCACGTAATCATCATCAACGCTGACAAAATCCATTTAACTGGTAACAAATTAGAGGGTAAACTTTACCGTCACCATACTCAATTTGCGGGTGGTTTAAAAACTCGTACTGCTGGTGAAATGTTAGAAAAGTACCCAACACGTATGATCGAATTAGCTATTAAAGGGATGCTTCCTAAAAACTCTTTAGGTCGTAAAATGTTCGGTAAACTTAACGTTTACACTGGAACTGAGCACCCACATGCTGCACAAAAACCAGAAGCTTATGAGCTTCGCGGATAATATAAATTAAGAGGAGGATATTACTTTGGCACAAGTTCAATACATCGGCACTGGTCGCCGTAAAAGCTCTGTAGCTCGTGTACGTTTAGTACCAGGTACAGGTAAAATTGTTATCAACAAACGTGAAATCGAAGAATACGTACCATTCGCTGCATTACGTGAAGTAATTAAACAACCATTAGTAGCTACTGAAACTACAGGAAGCTATGACATCCACGTAAACGTTAACGGTGGTGGATATACTGGTCAAGCTGGAGCTGTACGTCATGGTATCGCTCGTGCTCTACTTCAAGTAGACCCAGATTTCCGTGCTGCACTTAAATCAGCTGGATTACTTACTCGTGATTCACGCATGAAAGAACGTAAAAAACCAGGTCTACGCGGCGCTCGTCGTGCACCTCAGTTCTCAAAACGTTAATCAACCGATTTATATGCGTTTTCAAAACCCTTTCCCACTTTTGTGGGGGAGGGTTTTTTGTGTTTTTAGTAAAGTTCAGTTATTAAAAATATTGAAAAATCTCCGATATTTTTAGTGAAATTTTAAAAAAAGAATGATGGGATGCGTGGGGTATTTAGAGATTTAAAATTACATAGCAAAGGATGTGGTAAGTTTCTTATGGATATGAAGAAGAAGCAAGACCTTGCTTTCAAGTTTATTCTCGCCTACTTTATTGTTTTCATTATCTTAAAAGAAATATTTACTTTTTCAAGGCTGGTTAATTATGCTGTTCCCATCATTGGATTCCTCATCGCAGCATTTTTACGTTATAAATTGATTGTAAAAAATCGGAATAAATCCTAAGAATTAAAGCTTACGTATGGTCCCCTCTTTTTAATATCATTATTTATGAATCTCTGCATCTACTAACTAGAAAATAATAAGGAATATGCAAAGGATGTGTAAACATTCTAATGAATATGGAAAAGAAGCGAGACGTTGCAGCAAAGTGTTTACTAATATGCTTTGTTATTTTTAATTTCTTAACTACTGAAATTTTTGCTACATCAAAACAGTTGAGATATACAGGCTACTTCATTTGTTTCCTCATTTCTTTATTTTTACGTAATAAATTTAAAGATAAAAAATCGGAATAACTTTTATGTAATAAGATCTTTAAAAAATATCTGAAAATATTGACAAATCATATAACGAACACACTATAGAGAAACATCAATCTTTCATTACCATACTAAGAAAGTTTTATTCGCTCTATATGAACAACCCCACCCTTTGCCTGTGACAAAATCTAATGTTAATTTCTGTGAAAACTGCCCAAAATAATAAAGGTAAGGTAATTACCATTCCAAATAAAAAACAAAAGATTGTTATTCGCTTAATGGAGGCTGGTTCAGGTGGTAGGTCAAAAGCGTATTGGCGTATGTCTGTGGGGGGTAAGTCAATTGATATAACTGGTAAATACGAACATCAAAGAGAAAAGACACATATAGACTTGGATGAAACTTCACCTGCTACAATTATCAATTTGATAAAAAAATTTAAAAAATAGGAGTTTACTATGAGGAGAGAAAAAATAATTAAACAAATAGAAAATCTTTTATTCACTGAAGCAGAGTTCGGGAGAGTTTTTGATATTAAAATTGATTATATGAAGAAAGCTGTAAAATTAGTTGTAGTTAGTTTAGGTGAAGAACAAATTGAAAAAACAATGATTTTATTTGAACAAGTGCTTTCACTATACATGTGTCAGTTTGACGAAGCAGAAGGGATTCGTTTAAATGAACTAGGATATGCAGATGATGTATTGTTATCAGAGATAGGCTATCATCCTAATGGATTCGGTAAAATTAAATTGGAAAAAATAGATTTAAAATCAAATATAATAAAAGAAAATGTAGCTGATACAAACTTTTATTTTCAATTAAACGACAAAGATTATTTCTTTCTTGAAGCGAATCGCTTAGTAATCAATGATAGAGAGTTTAATAATCTTTTAAAGTTTAAAAAGGATACATGAGCTAAAAATATTTAAAATTGATTGTAGTGTGGAGATACTATGACGAGAGAAAAAATAATCGAAGAAATAAAGTCACTGTTATTTACAGAAGCTGAGTTTGGAGGGCTTTTTGATGTTCAAATCGATTATTTAAAGGAAACTGTAAGATTAGATGTGCTTAGTACAAGCAGAAAATGCATTAAAAAGACCATTCTATTATTTGAACAAGTACTTTCTGTGTACGTGTGTAAGTCTGAGGATGCAGAGGGCTTTCGTTTAAACGAGCTGAATGATAAGGACGAAGCATTATTATCAGAAATCAGCTACCACCCATATGGATTTGGCAAAATTAAAGTGGAGACTATAAATGCAAAATTAAAAGGTATAAAAGAAATTACTTCAAATACCAATTTTTATTTCCAAGTAAACAATAAAGATTATTTCTTTTTGGAAGCGAATCGTTTAGTCATCAATAATAAAGTGTTTAATAATTTGTTAGTGCTTTAAAAACGTGAATTCTTTTAAGTGAAGGAGATATTATGGAACAAGAAAAAATAATGGAAGAAATTCAAACACTATTAATAGAAGAAGTAGAGTTCGGTGTCGTGATGAATGTAGATATAGGTTATTTTGGAGAAACCGTTAAATTAGTTGTCGCTAAAAAATACAAACAAGAAGTGTTGAAAAAGGTCGTATTCTTTGAACAAGTACTGTCCCTCTACATGTGTCAGCTCGAAGATATAGAGGGCTTTCGTTTAAATGACTACGATTACGGAGATGAGTTATTGCTAACAGGGATTAGCTATCATCCAAATGGCTTTGACAAAATTACAATCGAAAGTTTAGATCCTGAATTAAAAGGCATTGAAGAAATTTCATCTACTACTAATTTTAGCTTTCACATCAACAATAAAGATTGTTTCTTTATAGAAGCGAATCGTTTCGTTTTTGAAGGTAAGGTTTTTAAAGATTTAATCGCGCCAGAAAGTGAACTGAAATGGGAAGATGAAAGTTGATTGACTAGAAGCTGTGTTCACTGCGTATCTCGAAACATGAATAATATATCCCAAACTCTCAAGCCTATGCTTGGGAGTTTTTTTGTTTACTTTCTAGCATAGTTCCATCACTAACTTCGTACACTACATATAAAGGGTGGTGGATATGGGTGAAGCGCTGGCTTGCACTAGGAGTAATTATGCTGATGAGTATAGTGGTCGTGGCATATGAAACGAATGCTTCGGACCGCAACTTCTTCTTACCTGACCCACTAGGTGGCATAAAAATTGTCATTGATGCGGGACACGGTGGTCAGGATGGAGGTGCTTCAAAGGGCGAAGTAATTGAAAAGGAAATTACACTTGCAATTGCTCAGCATGTGGAGAAGCAATTAAAGAAGAAGGGCGCTACGGTCGTGATGACACGTACAACGGATGAAGATGTTATTGAAGAACACGCGCCATCAGAAAAATTTGGCACACTGAGGGAACGAAAAAAGCAGGATATCTTTTTACGAAAGGATATTGTTGCAAAAGAACAACCAGATATTTTTATTACAATTCACGCTAATGCAATTCCTGAAACAAAGTGGCGTGGAGCGCAGGTGTTTTATCATAAAGACGGACATGCTGATGGGGAATTGTTAGCGAAGAGCATTCAGCAATCTATTCGCACGAACTTACAAAATACGGATCGGGAAGCTTTATCAATCAAACAAATCTACTTACTGAAAAAGGCAGAAGTACCTGCTGCGTTAGTGGAGACTGGATTTATCAGTAATGATGAGGAACGTGCACTATTAGTAGATAAAAAATATCAAGAGAAAATGGCAACTGCTATTGTTGAAGGTATTGAAGACTACTTACTTGGGAAAATTGAATAGAGCAACAGCTGCTATGTAAATCAGAGCATTATGATATACTAACATTGACAGAAAATAAGGGGAGTGTTCGTCGTGATAACTGAACAACAAGTACGAGAAAAATTGGGACAACTACAAGATCCATTTTTACATAAAACCTTAGCAGAAACAGACGGTATTACGAATGTATCAATTAAAGAAGAAAAAAATCATGTGAGTGTAAAAATAGCTATTGCTAAAACAAATACACCTGAACAAATGCAACTTCAAATGAAAATTGTGGATGTATTAAAAGAAGCGGGCGCTAACACTGTTGGTATTCGTTTTGAAGAGTTATCGGCAGAAAAACTGCAAAGCTTCCGTGGAACAGCAACAGAAGCAGAAGCTCAAGATATTTTATCACCACTAAGCACAGTGCAGGTAATTTCAATTGCATCTGGTAAAGGTGGCGTAGGGAAATCTACAGTATCTGTTAACTTAGCGGTAGCTTTAGCACGCCTTGGTAAAAAAGTAGGCTTGATTGATGCTGACATTTATGGATTCAGTGTGCCCGATATGATGGGTGTTACAGATATGCCGAAAGTAGTGGATAATCGTATTTACCCTGTTGACCGTTTTGGTGTAAAAGTGATTTCAATGGGATTCTTCGTTGAGAATAACGCACCAATCGTTTGGCGTGGGCCAATGCTTGGAAAGGTATTAGATCAATTTTTCCGTGATGTAGAATGGGGCGAACTAGATTACCTTCTATTAGATTTACCACCAGGAACAGGCGACGTCGCTTTAGATATTCATCAAATGTTACCTTCTTCAAAAGAAATTGTTGTGACAACGCCTCATCCAACAGCAGCATTTGTTGCGGCTCGTGCAGGTGCAATGGCTCTACAAACAGAACATGAGATTTTAGGCGTTATTGAAAATATGGCGTGGTTTGAGTCAAAATCAGGAGAGCGTGAATTTGTATTTGGCCAAGGTGGCGGTGCAAAATTAACTGAAGAACTTCGTACAGAGCTACTTGGACAAATTCCACTAGGTCAGCCAGATTGGACTGATGAAGATTTCGCGCCTTCTGTGTATGCTGAAAATCATTCTACAGGACAAACTTATTTAGATATTGCTTCGAAAATCATTGCAAAATTAAATAAATAAATAAATAAAAAGGATTTCCTCGAATAGCTGAGGAAATCCTTTTTGTTTTGTGAAGTTATTTGCTTTTGTCATCCTTATTTGCGCTGCCATCACTTTCATCGCTAGCATCTTTTTTACTATCGCTTTCCGATGAAGTACTTTCACCGCTTTTTTTGATAAGCTCCAGCCATTTCGCTTGCATTAGTGGACTTTCAATCGTTTCCTTTACGACTTCCTCCATTTGCTTGCGAAGATTGGATGATTTTAAAATCGTCTCCATTTGCTTTTGCATATCAGGTTGACCAAAGAATGACTCCATATCCTTTTGGAATGTCGGATCTTTTATTAGTTCCTTCATAATATCCGATTGCTGCTTTTGCATACTTTTGGCTACAGTTTCTTTAAACTTTGGATCCTCGAATGTCTTTTTCCAAAAATCCTCAGCTTCTTTTGAAAGCAAAGTCTCTTCTGTCGCCTTTTTCACTTCATCATGTTCTAATATCAATAATTCACGAAAACTCGGTTCCTCTAGAAGCTGTCGTAACGCCTTTTTACCATCCTCTGTTTGTAGAGAGTCAATCATAATTTTTTTTATCTCATCATAAGACATCGTAGAGGTTTTATCTTGTTGAGAGCAGGCAGCAAGAAAAAGCGTCAAAATCAGTAATAAAGTCAATTTTCGCATGAAACATCAGTCCTTTCTATAGATAGACTCTTTCAATTATTGTTCACATTTATGATGACTTTATGTATAGCTTGCGAAGAGAAATAGCTTTTTTAACAATGCATTGTTAAAATGATTACAGATATATGAAGAAATTGGGGGACTTTGAGTTGTGACGATACGAAATTGGGCAAAGTTTTTCTTCTTTGCAATGCTCGTTGGTGGCGTAGTCAACGGAATTTTTAGTTTGTTTATTCGATGGAGCTTCTTTCAACCATATGTAGCAAATGGTCAATGGGGAGAATTTTCAGCAGGGATTTTATGGATGGTATTCCTAGGGTTTACGATGAGTGTTATCGCACAGGCAGGTTTTTTCGCCTATTTAACGCTTCATCAGGTAGGTGTTAACATCTTTAGAACACTGACATTATGGAATTGGGTACAGCTATTATTAATTGTTATTACCATTTTTGATATTGTGTTCTTCCGATTTGTACCTGGTATAAAGGATGGACAAAGCTGGGTATTTTATTTAGGGCTGTTAATTGTATTAATTTTCGCTTCAATTGCTACAGCTGTACAAAAAGTTAAAATGACAGGGAAAAAACATGTTCTAGTGTCTGCATTATTCTTTATGATTGTTGTTACAACATTAGAGTGGACAATTGCATTAATGGGGCGCGATGAAAATATTAACGAGTATGTTGCATTATTGTTATTCCCATTACTAGCTGTAAATGCTTATCAATTATTAGTATTACCAAAATACAACGCAAAATCCGATGAAGATCGCAAAAAATTAGAGGAACGACGTAAAGCGCGACTTAATCAGGCAAAAAATGCATAGTTAATGTAAAAAATGAGTAGCCTCAAATATGATGAGGCTACTTTTATTATGGGGTTTTTTTAGATTGCACGGAGTAACCGAATATATTTTCTTCAATCGACATAAATTTATTTTGTTGCAATAATGTATTTAGCTCTTTAAAAGTGATCTTAGTATCTTGATGTAAAGAAAAAAATAAAAAATCTCCTTTTTGTAATTCGGGCGTTTTTTCTCCTTGCCAAATGAGTGAAGGAGAAAGAATATTTATTTGTTTTTGAAATAAGCTTTTTTGTAAATCCTGAGAATACTGATGATTTCGTGTAGCAAACCAAAGTGGTGCTGTCTTTAAATATTTTTCATAAGTACCAACATCTTTTTGCAGCAATGCAATATCAATTGGTTCTTCTACTGAATCCTCGGGCCCTAGTAATCCTGTGGGTAGTTTTCTTTCTTGTATTACTTTTATATGCTCAGGTGATCGTTCAATCCATGCTGCATCTAAAAGAAGAAGCGGATAAGGTGCTTTTACATTTTTAAGCCAATCTAAAAGTTTATCATCAGAAAAGGAAATTTCGACAATAAGCGAAGTGCCATAATGCCCTTTTGTTACAACCGTTGGTGCATTAGCAATATTAAAGACAGAAATCATCGTAGAATTTATTGGTTTAATAAAGATAAACAATACTACTATGACAACCAGTGATATCAACGTTTTACGAAGCATATTAAAAACCCCATTTCTATAATTTTAAACATAAAAATAAACTCTTTAAAAAAACTTATGATTTTGTGTTGACTTTCATGATTAATCGATGTTATTATGTATAAGTCGCCAAGAGATGACGCGACAAGCGAAACAAAATGAACCTTGAAAACTGAACAAGCAAAACGTAATCAATATAGTTTTTATTAACTAACATATGTTAGTGAACGAAACAAAATTTTGGACATCAAAATTGATGCCAGCAAAACAATTTGAGCTAATCAAATTTCTTTTATGGAGAGTTTGATCCTGGC
>NZ_JBNNUU010000004.1:167030-497004 GCF_050280025.1 Lysinibacillus sp. NPDC093712 | reverse complement strand
TGGCAAAGAGGTCACACCCGTTCCCATACCGAACACGGAAGTTAAGCTCTTTAGCGCCGATGGTAGTTGGGGGCTTCCCCCTGTGAGAGTAGGACGTCGCTTCGCTTGTTTTTTTACGTGGAGGATTAGCTCAGCTGGGAGAGCATCTGCCTTACAAGCAGAGGGTCGGCGGTTCGAGCCCGTCATCCTCCACCATTTTAAAAACTTAAAGTAATATTGTCGCGGGGTGGAGCAGTGGTAGCTCGTCGGGCTCATAACCCGAAGGTCACAGGTTCAAATCCTGTCTCCGCAACCAAATTATGGTCCCGTGGTGTAGCGGTTAACATGCCTGCCTGTCACGCAGGAGATCGCCGGTTCGATCCCGGTCGGGACCGTCTTTTTTTTATGCCGGTGTAGCTCAGTTGGTAGAGCAACTGACTTGTAATCAGTAGGTCGTGGGTTCGACTCCTATCGCCGGCACCAGCCCTTGGAGGGGTAGCGAAGTGGCTAAACGCGGCGGACTGTAAATCCGCTCCTTAGGGTTCGGCGGTTCGAATCCGTCCCCCTCCACCAGTTTTATTTAATAGGGGCATAGTTCAACGGTAGAATAGAGGTCTCCAAAACCTTTGGTGTGGGTTCGATTCCTACTGCCCCTGCCAATTTTTTTAGATTAAACTACTGTTATAGTTCATATGGCGGTTGTGGCGAAGTGGTTAACGCATCGGATTGTGGTTCCGACATTCGTGGGTTCGATTCCCATCAGTCGCCCCATATAATAATATTGGGGTATAGCCAAGCGGTAAGGCAACGGATTTTGATTCCGTCATGCCCTGGTTCGAATCCAGGTACCCCAGCCATTTTTTATTCATAATATGAGCCATTAGCTCAGTTGGTAGAGCATCTGACTTTTAATCAGAGGGTCGAAGGTTCGAGTCCTTCATGGCTCATCATATTTGCGGGTGTGGCGGAATTGGCAGACGCACTAGACTTAGGATCTAGCGCCGCGAGGCGTGGGGGTTCGACTCCCTTCACCCGCACCATTTATTTAAATTTCATAATTGCCAGGATAAATAATCTTATGCACATGCGGAAGTAGTTCAGTGGTAGAACACCACCTTGCCAAGGTGGGGGTCGCGAGTTCGAACCTCGTCTTCCGCTCCAAATGTGCCGGGGTGGCGGAACTGGCAGACGCACAGGACTTAAAATCCTGCGGTAGGTGACTACCGTGCCGGTTCGATTCCGGCCCTCGGCACCATTTTTAATAAAATTAAGCGCCCGTAGCTCAATTGGATAGAGCGTCTGACTACGGATCAGAAGGTTGTGGGTTCGACTCCTGCCGGGCGCGCCATAAAAAGATAAGATAGACAGTAACGGAATGTAGCTCAGCTTGGTAGAGCACTTGGTTTGGGACCAAGGGGTCGTAGGTTCGAATCCTGTCATTCCGACCATCTTTTAAAATTGGGGCCTTAGCTCAGCTGGGAGAGCGCCTGCCTTGCACGCAGGAGGTCAGCGGTTCGATCCCGCTAGGCTCCACCATATTTATTTATTTCCGGAGGTATACCCAAGTCTGGCTGAAGGGATCGGTCTTGAAAACCGACAGGCGGGTAACACCGCGCGGGGGTTCGAATCCCTCTACCTCCTCCATTTTCTTTTTCCGGGTCAGTAGCTCAGTTGGTAGAGCATTAGATTGAAGCTCTAAGTGTCGGCGGTTCGATTCCGTCCTGACCCATCTTTTTTTGCGGGTGTAGTTTAATGGTAAAACCTCAGCCTTCCAAGCTGATGTCGTGAGTTCGATTCTCATCACCCGCTCCAAAGAGGGCCTATAGCTCAGCTGGTTAGAGCGCACGCCTGATAAGCGTGAGGTCGATGGTTCGAGTCCATTTAGGCCCATTATAAAATTTTTCCGAAGTAGCTCAGTTGGTAGTAGCACCTGACTGTTAATCAGGTTGTCGCAGGTTCGAGTCCTGCCTTCGGAGCCATGGCCCCTTGGTCAAGCGGTTAAGACACCGCCCTTTCACGGCGGTAACACGGGTTCGAATCCCGTAGGGGTCATCTAGTAAAGCATGTAGCACATTGTTGCTACGTGCTTTTTCTTTGTAATTTTTCAAGTTATTTACTTAGTTCTTATAAAATTTTGATGAAGAATTTTCGACTGTCGGTTTAAATTTGAACAAAGTATTTCATATATAAAAGATGTATGTTTTCTGATGGATTTTTTCGTGGTGAATTTATTTCTATTCATCTAATATGAGGTTAGATGGAGGAAAACGACATGAAACTACAAGAGATACAACGTTTTTTAACACTTTATCAAATGGAGCAAAATGAGTCTGCCCAATGGCTAACAAATAGATTACAGCAAGTTGAAAAAGAGGGAGTATATATTCCTTCAACAGAGGAGCTTACTTTTGGCGCTCGGGTAGCCTGGCGTAATAGTAATAAATGTATCGGAAGATTGTTTTGGCATTCACTGCATGTTGAGGATGCACGCGATGTTTTACATGAGCAAGGAATATTTGAGAAGCTGCTGCATCATATTCGGTATGCGACAAATGGTGGTAAAATTCGCCCAACAATAACGGTATTTGCATCTGGAAGAGTAAAGATTTGGAATCATCAGCTTATACGTTATGCTGGCTATGAGACAGAAGCTGGCATCGTTGGTGACCCACATTCTGTGCCATTTACAAAAGTATGCGAATCATTAGGTTGGCAGGGTGAAGGAACAGCATTTGATGTACTACCACTCGTTATACAGGTGGATAATCGTCAACCTCAATTATTTACAATTCCACGTGAAGATGTATTGGAAGTTGCAATTCGCCATCCTGAGCATCCGCAGGTGGAGAAACTAGCGTTGAAATGGTATGCGGTGCCGATTATTTCAAGCATGCGCTTTCAAATGGCAGGTATTGATTTTCAGGCCGCTCCTTTTAATGGTTGGTATATGGGAACAGAAATTGGGGCACGCAATTTAGCTGATCATGATCGTTATAATATGTTACCGAAGATTGCTGAAATTTTTGGTCTCGATACAACAAAGCAGGCATCGCTTTGGCGTGATCGTGCATTAGTTGAATTAAATATTGCTGTTCTGCATTCCTTTAAAGAAGATGGTGTAAGTATAGTCGATCATCATACTGCTGCACAGCAATTTAAGCTATTTGAAGAGGCTGAGCAGAAGGCAGGCCGTGACTTAACAGGCAACTGGACTTGGTTGATTCCGCCGTTATCTCCTGCAACGACACATATTTTTCATAAGCCTTATGTCAATGTTTATAATACACCAAATTATTTTTATCAGAAACCGCATTACTAAACGTAAAGAGGCAACTCATAGATGATGAGCTGCCCAGACTGTAGACAAACTCGAAGTTTTTCGAATTTGTCTATAGTCCTTTTTTATTTAAAACTAATATAGGGATGACTACTGCCGTTGATTTCCGCTACGGGCGGGCGCTTTCCGCGGGCACAACGTAAGCCGCAACCCTCGCTAACGCGCGGTTTGTTGCGTCTTACGTACTGTGCTGTTCCAGCAGGAGTCGCCCGTCCTCCGCTCCAATTAACTAGTGTCAACACGCTCTTTCAAAGGAAAAAATGAAAATACAGTACGATTATCGCACTTATGATTATATATGATAGTCGTCTGCTTTAATCATTAAACAAATTTAGAGGTCTACTGCCGTTGATTTCCGCGGGCACAACGTAAGCCGCAACCCTCGCTAACGCGCGATCTGTTGCGTCTTACGTACTGTGCGTTCTGAGCCGGAGTCGCCCGCCCTCCACTCCAATCAACTTCAAACAGCTTCAAACAGCTTCATAGAGAGGGGATGCTCGAAAAGTATGGCAAGACGAAAGTAAGAACCCATTTTTCACAATAAAAATAACAAAAGGGATTAAGATTTCTATTCTTAATCCCTTTTGTCGACAAGCTCGGCAGCTCATAGTATGATGAGCTACCTTTTTTTAATTTATATATTCATTTCTAGAAGCTCTAAACGAACAGAAGAATAGTAATGCCGCAACGACAACAAACAGCCATCCAGCTGTATCCCAGCCGCCAAATAAATCATGTAAGTAACCAAATAAAATAGGACCTACTGCGGCTAATAAATAGCCTAATGATTGCGCAAAGCCAGATAAATCTGCTGCCTCAAATGCCGTACGTGTACGAAGTGTAAAGAACATCATTGCAAGTGAAAATGAAGCACCACCTGCTAAGCCTAGCAATATCATCCACAATACAGCAAGACTAGTCCATTCCATGACAAGGCCAGTAAAGCCGATGAAATAAAAGGCAGTAAACATTAAAACGAGGGGTCGCTGTGATGTCATTTTACTAGCGATAATCGGTACAGCTAAAGCCATAGGTACTTGTGAAATTTGCATGATGGAAAACATCCAACCTGCACGATCTGCGGCTATACCTTGTGCAATATAGATTTCAGGAATCCAAGCAGCGGTTGTATAAAATAATAATGATTGAAAACCCATCGCGCCAGTGACTGCCCAAGTAACTGGTGATTTCCACAATGGTATACGTTCTTTCGTAGCGGCTACAGTTGGTTCAGGCTTATTAAATTTTAATTGTGGAATCCAAATAAAAATCGTCACTACGACAAGGGCTAGAGCGATTGCAAGTGCACCTTGCCAGCCAAGAGATGCATTGGCTATGGGATAACTAATACCAGCACCAATTCCAGCTGTTAAATTCATGGACATTGTGAAAAATGCCATCAGTAATCCAACATGATAAGGGAATTTCATTTTAAGTAGCCCTGGAATTAGGACGTTGCCAAATGAAATAGCTACACCTATTATCATTGTACCAAATACGAGTAATCCAGTAGTTCCAAGTGAGCGCAGTACAATTCCTAGCGCTAATAAAATCGTTGATATAAATAGTGTTAATTCAAGACCCAGTTTTCTTGCAACTAATGGGGCAATAGGTGACACTAGCGCGAATGCAAGCAATGGAATTGTTGTTAGAAAGCCTGCAAGTACGTTAGATATACCGAGATCCTCACGAATGAAGGAAATAATTGGTCCTACAACCGTTAATGGCATACGTAAAGTCGAAGCAAGAAAAATTACACCGATGACTAATAAGAGCGTTGTGCCCTTCCAGTTAATCTTTCTGCTAGGAAAAGTAGATTCCTCGTTAGTTGTCAAAATAAGTACCTCCCTGATAGAACAATTATAATTCGAACCACTATAACACTTTATCACATCAATAAAAATAGTAGAATATTCATAAAATACAGAACATTAATCGTTTTATTGAAATGTCTTAGGTCGTATGTTAAACTAAGACACATCATAAATTTAATAATTATATGCCTCATGTTTGTATTGAGGTAGAGGTCGCGGTATTTATAAGTAAGCTAATGGAAATGACAAGCATTGAAGATGTTAGCCGAAAGGAAATATTGCCGAAGTGTGAGGGGACTTGAAAACCTCATGCTGGGGCTGTCTCCGAAAGGAACAGAACTGTCACGTTGGACAACGTGTTGTGCTATCATTTTTAAGAAACAGAGGATTTACTTAGCCATCACAACGTTCATGTGATGGCATTTTTTTGCCTCTTAGAAAAGGAAGGAAGCTTTAACGTGAGTGAGATAAAAACTAATCAGCTCGGTCATAAAGCACCAGAGTTGAAAAAAGAATTAAAAAGCCGCCATATAACAATGATTTCGTTAGGCGGTACGATCGGAACTGGGCTATTTCTTGCAAGTGGTGGTGCTATAGCGCAGGCTGGACCAGGTGGTGCACTTCTTGCTTACGCATTAATCGGCATTATGGTGTACTTCTTAATGACAAGCTTAGGTGAAATGGCTGCTTATATGCCTTCATCAGGTTCATTTAGTACGTATGCAACAAAATTTGTAGATCCAGCGCTTGGCTTTGCGCTTGGCTGGAACTACTGGTATAACTGGGCGATTACAATTGCCGCTGAAATTGCAGCAGTTTCTCTTATAATGAAGTACTGGTTCCCAGACAGCTCTTCGGCACTATGGACAGTCATATTTATTGCGATTGTACTAACATTTAATTTACTATCTGTAAAAAGCTATGGTGAAAGTGAATATTGGTTCGCAATGATAAAAGTTGTGACTGTTATTGTTTTCATTATCGTCAGCCTATTGATGATTTTTGGTATTTTAGGTGGGCAAGCTCCTGTAGGCTTTACGAATTTCTTTATAAGTGATGGACCATTCCACGGTGGCTTCCTTGCTACATTCGGAATATTTCTAGCAGCAGGCTTCTCGTTCCAAGGAACAGAGCTGTTAGGGATAACTGCTGGGGAAACTGATGATCCTGGTAAAAATATTCCGAAGGCTGTTAAGTCTGTCTTTTGGCGTATTATTTTATTTTACATTTTAGCCATTGCAGCAATTGGGATGTTAATTCCATTTACAGATGCTCGTTTACTGTCTGAAGATATTGCTGTTTCACCATTCACATTAGTGTTTGACCGCTTAGGAATTGCCTTTGCTGCTTCATTAATGAATGGCATTATTTTAACGGCGATGTTGTCTGCAGGTAATTCTGGATTATATGCATCATCACGTATGTTATGGCAATTAGCAGTAGATGGACATGCACCTAAGATTTTCGCTAAGCTAAGCCGTCGCGGAATTCCAATTTACGCATTACTGTTGACATTAGCAGTAGGTTGCTTGGCATTTTTAGCATCATTCTTTGGTGATGGCGTTGTCTATATGTGGCTTTTAAACGCATCTGGGATGTCAGGCTTTATTGCATGGCTTGGTATTGCCTTTAGTCATTACCGCTTCCGTAGAGCTTTTGAAGCACAAGGCATAGATCCCAAATTACTACCTTATAAAGCAAAGCTATATCCATTCGGGCCACTCTTTGCATTTACAGTGTGTATGATTGTTGTAATTGGTCAAAACTACACAGCTTTCACAGGCGATTCAATTGACTGGTACGGCGTCCTTGTTTCATATATTGGTATACCGCTGTTTATCGTCTTGTGGTTGGGCTATAAAATAAAACATAAAACGAAAATGATTCCACTGCAAAAGTGTGATTTAAAAGTAGAAAAATAGAAATAAAAGCTGTCCTATTAATTATAGGGCAGCTTTTATTTATTTGCCGTTGATTTCCGTTGTGTGCGGCGCAGGAGACTGATTTTAGCTTGGTAAATTGTTTGAGAATTGTTTGAGTGCCTGGCACTTTTAAAAAAACATATGGTAAGCTATATAAAGACAGGATAAAAATGTAAAACTGTGCAAGCAGATGGGAATTAAAGATAATGCTTTATTGAAAAGAGGTGCCTAAACATGCAAAAACATATATTACTTGTTGAAGACGATGAGACCATAAGAGAAATGGTTGACAAGTTTTTAACAATGGAGGGCTTTGCCGTTACATCCGTTACAAATGGTGAAGAAGCAGTGCAAATTTGTTTAAGTAAAACGTTTGATTTAGTTATTTTGGATATTATGATGCCTAAACTAGATGGCTTAGAAGTGTTAAAAATAATTCGAGAAAAAGAAGCGCTACCTATTATTATGATGTCGGCAAAAGACAGTGATGTAGATAAAGCATTAGGTCTTGGATTAGGAGCGGATGATTATATTGCAAAGCCATTTTCCATGTTGGAATTTTCAGCGCGTGTGAAAGCTGCAATAAGAAGGGCCACACAATATTCAAGCCCGATGGAGGAAATGAAGGGGACATTGACTATCGGTAACTTGGTGATTGATGTCGTTAATTTCTCAGTTGAAAAGGACCAACAACAGGTGAAGCTAACTTCAAAGGAATTCGCTATTTTAAAGCTATTTATTACAAATCGTAATCGTGTATTTACTAAACAACAAATCTATCAACTCATTTGGAATGATGAATATTATGGTGATGAAAATATTATTAATGTGCATATAAGAAGATTGCGAGAAAAAATTGAAGATGACCCTTCCAACCCAAAGCATATTAAAACACTTTGGGGAATTGGCTATAAATTAGAGGGCTAGGCGTATGATATTATTTCTATCTACCATTATTCTTTTTCTCTTAGCAATCATTCTTTTGCAGTTGAAAAGAAAACGTGAGCAAAACGTTACACTCAGATACATGCACACCAAACTACAAGCCATTATGAACGAACAATCAAACGAGAAAATTTTAGTTGCTACTTCGAATCAAGAACTACAGCAACTGCTTACTACTATAAATACATTACTGAATGATACGCACAAAATATTAGCCAAACATCGAAAAACGGAAAGTTCAATGAAAAAGATGCTTGCCAATATTTCGCATGATTTAAAAACGCCATTAACAGTTGTGCTAGGCTATACAGAAATGTTGCAGCTACAACATTCGGCAAGCGATGCAGAACGCAATCGTTTACTTTCAGGTATCCATGTAAAAACGGAAGAAGTACTCCAGCTTATCTATACTTTTTTTGATTTGGCAAAAATTGAAGCGGGCGATACAGACTACCCAATAACAAAAGTAAACGTAAGTGAAATTTGCCGAAAAAATATTTTGTCATTTTACGATATGGTGATGTCAGTGGGCCTTCATATAGACATTAACATACCAGAAACTCCGATTTATGCTCTAGGCAACGAGGATGCGTTAGATAGAGTATTGAACAATTTAATCGCCAATGCGATTGCTTACGGGGCTGAAGGTCGTGTAATTGGGCTAACAGTAAGAAATGACGCTACCGATGTTTATATTAATGTCTGGGATTGTGGGAAAGGTATTGATGAATATCATATAGACAGCGTATTTGAAAGGATGTATACGCTTGAAGACTCAAGAAATAAATCATTTCAAGGTAGTGGGCTAGGTCTAACGATAACAAAGCGACTTGTAGAAATAATGAATGGTACAATCCAACTGAAAAGTATTCCTTATGAAAAGACAGTTTTTACGGTTTCATTAAAAAGAATGATGTACTAATCTCTAGCCCTGCCTGTAGAGCTAAAAATGCTCTAGAGGCTTTTCTTCTACTCTTAAGGAATTTGTAAGAATCAAGTAATAAAATAGAGAGTTTTACTTCTTATAATAAAGGAAGCCACATATGAGGGAGAGGTTTAAATGGCGTATATTGTGAAAACAAATCAGCTTACAAAGGTTTATGATGGAAACGAAGTGGTTTCCGCAGTCAATATGCATGTTAAGAGAGGAGAGATATATGGTTTTTTGGGTCCAAATGGAGCGGGGAAAACAACAATTATGAAAATGTTAACTAATCTGGCCAAATCGACAAGTGGGGATATTGAAATCTTCGGTGAAAAATTAACGGATCGATCGTACGAAATGCTAAAAAGAATGGGTACAATCATTGAATATCCCATTTTCTATGAAAAGTTAACAGCACAAGAAAACCTCGAATTACATTGCGAATATATGGGCTATTACGATAAAAACGAAATCGGCCATGTTCTTGATTTAGTAAAGCTAACAAATGTGGATCGCAAAAGAGTAAGGGATTTTTCGTTAGGAATGAAACAACGTTTAGGTATTGCACGTGCGATAATGACTAAACCAGAGTTACTAATTTTAGATGAACCTATTAATGGACTTGACCCAATTGGTATAAGAGAGCTAAGAGAATTATTCAAAATGTTAAGTAAAGAATATGGCATTACGATTATTGTTTCCAGTCATATTTTAGCTGAAATTGAGCAAATGGCTGATACAATTGGGGTCATTAATAATGGCAGGTTAATTGCTGAAGTTTCGATGGAACATGTAAGGCATAGTCAAACAGATTTTATTGAACTAATTGTCAGTGACGGAAAAAAGGCTGCCTTTATTTTAGATAGTCAATTACACATCACCAATTTTAAATGCATTGATGAGCGCTGTATTCGAATATACGATATGTCCATGTCACAAAAAATACTATCTAAAACGTTAATAGAACATGATATTGAAATTGAAGAGATTAGTAGGAAAACAAGTTCTTTAGAGGATTATTTCTTGAAATTAATTAATGGAGGTGGCATCCATGCTTAATTTAATGCGTTTAGAGATGAAAAAAAACCATTTAGGCTCGTATGTGACAGCTGCTATTATTGCCAATGTCGCTATATTAGGTTTTATGTTTATGATTTTAGTTATTTCAAAAATTGAAGGTGACGCTGGTTTAGAAAACTATCCTATCGCTTTGACAGTCATTGATTCTTTTGTAAGATGTGTATTTATTATTTTTGCAGCTACATTAATTGCAAAACTTATTATTGGCGAATATAAAAATAAAACAATAATAACTGCATTTATGTATCCTATAAATAGAAAAAAACTAATCGCGGCAAAGCTTGCCATTGTTATTTTATTTACATTCAGCGCTATTATCTTTTCAAATATATTTATTACAGTAATTTTTCTTATGATTAGCGAGAACTTTCAATTAATCCCAGATACTTTGACAAATGCAATGATTATGCAGCGCATTCCTTCAGTAGTAATGAATGCTGTAGCGGCATCCGGTATGGCCCTTATTCCATTGTATTTTGGTATGAAAAAATACTCCGTGCCAACAACAATACTGTCATCTCTTTTAATCGTGATGGTTGTTTCTTCAAATACAGGCACATTTTCTTTGAATGATATTATCGTAATCCCCATAACATTAGCAATTCTAGGTATAGTTATTGCCTATTTAGCAATTCGCAACATCGAAAAGGTAGATGTTTAATAACATAAGTAAAGCCCCTGTATGAAAATACCATACAGGGGCTTCAAAAAGGCCTGGGGAAGCCTGACGAACCTTATTTATTAATTATTCTCAGGTACATTAGACGTTGCATAGACTTCTACAGAAAGCTTGGCAGGTGCCGTTAATTTAGCAAAGCTAATATACAATAGGAAAGAAACCGCACCGCCAACAATCCATGCAATATCCAATCCATCTAGCATTTTTGCGATAGGCCCCACATATAACTCCGTATTAATAAATGGAATTTGAATAAAGATGGTTAACAAGTAAATAATCATTGTTGGTATATTAATTTTCCCGAAAATGCCATCCTTTTTGTTGAACTCATCTGGAGGATAATGTACTCTCTTTAAAATATAAAAATCAGTTAATGTAATCATACTCCACGGAATGATAAAGAATAATATAAATCCTAAGTATAATTGGAAATTAGCCATAAAATTGCTAGAGCTCCAAGTGGCAATAAGGGCAATAATGACACCAATTGCTATGGAAGTAATTGTGCGCAATCTAGCAGATGTTTTAAACGTTAGAAAGTTACTCGCAATCGATAAAATAATAATACCTGCTCCATAAATATTTAAGGAGTTAATAACGAGGACACCAAGAGATAACAGTAATGCAATGATGAAACCTAATGAGCCCATATCTTTAATTTGTGCCATAACATTACCATTCACAACCATAGTGGCAATGGCAGCTCCTAAAACCATCAACCAAACTGAACTTGCAAAGCTTCCAAGATAACTATAAGTAAATACCTTCTTAGATTGTGATGGATGGATAAATCTTGAATGGTCAGATACATACGGACCATACGTAATTTGCCATGTTACACAAATGGAAGTCATTAATAAAAACTGGCTGAAAGAAAAATTACCTGCATTTAAAAGATCCATTGAAACATTCGCTAAAATCATAATAGATAAAATAATAAATACCACTGTAAAGCCAATTGTATAGATTTTCATCGACTTTTGAAGTAAGCCTTGTCCAAAAATAGCTAGAAGCACCATTGGAATAAGACTTACGATAACCGTTACATTCATATTAAGGCCTAGTGTTTCCTGCATGCCTTGTCCGACTAACACGGTATTTGTTGCGCCGTAGCCTAAATACATGATGAGAATGATTAACATAGGCAAGATAGCCCCGAAGTATCCGAATTGTGCTCTACTTTGTACTACTTGTGGCAAACCTGCTTTCGGACCAGTAGCAGAATGGAGTGCCATAATTGCAGCTCCAATGCCATGTCCTAATAGGATAGCAACGAGTGACCACCAAAAATTTAACCCTAATACGATAGCTAGAGATCCTGTTACAAGTGTTGTAGAAACTGTACTTGCGGCAAACCATGTGAAAAATAGCTCTTTAGCAGTGCCATTACGCTGTTCTAAAGGAATATGTTCATAACTAATTTCCTCGATAGAATTGCTCATAGATACCCTCCCTCTTATTAATTATTTTCAATATAATAATAGTGTTTTAAATTTAAACAGTTACTTTTAATGATGGCCAGTAAGCAGATTGAATTGAAATAACTTCATTAATTGCTTTCTTTTCTACTTCGTTTACAAAATCCGGATACCCTTGGGAATCTTGGAACGGATCTTCTACATCACTTTTCACACCACATAATTCTTCAATAATGCGCAATGTACAAAATGGAACATAAGCATTACTGTAACCACCTTCATGACAAAAGACGATTTTTCCATCTGTATGCTTGTTTGCTAAGGTCATCATGATTTTCGTTAAATCTGCAAAGCCTTCAGCAGTCATGTTCATACGTCCAAGTGGATCGAACATACCCGGATCTTGTCCAGCAGAAATAATGATTAGCTCTGGTTTATAATCGCTCACTATTGGCTCCACAATAGACTTAAATGCTTCAATATAGCCTGCATTTCCTGTACCTGGTGGAAGCGGAATGTTCACGTTAAATCCTTTTCCGTCAGCCTCACCTACGTTCTCTGCATAACCTGTATTATTAGGGAAACTTAAATGCTGATGAACTGAGAAGAATAAAACACCATCAGTGTCATAGAATGCACTTTCTGTTCCGTTGCCATGGTGAACGTCCCAATCTAACACCATAACTCTTTCTAAATTGTATTTTTGCTTTGCGTATTTGGCAGAAATGGCAACGTTATTGAAAATACAGAAGCCGATGCCTTTTGCAGCCTCTGCATGATGGCCAGGTGGGCGAGTTAATGCATAAACATTATCGACTTCACCATTCATCACAACATCAACAGCTTTTAAAGCGCCACCAGTTGAAAGTAGAGCAATTTCATAAGACCCTCTACCAACAATGGCATGATCTCCAGCATCGCCACCAGTTGTATCGCTTAAATGCTTCACTTTATCTACATAGTCCTTTGTATGGAACATTTCAATTTCCTCACGTGTTGCAGAACGTGGCTCAATTTGTTCTAATTCTTTCATTAGGCCACAACGATTAAGTAAATTATTAATTCGTCTCTTTGTTGAAGGATGTTCGACAAACACATCTGTTTCTAAGTAACCACCCGAAGGTAAATATAATGTACCGCTTCCGTTGTCGTGCCAGAAATAACTTTCGTCAAAAATATAACCTGTTTTCATCATCAATTCCGCCCCTTTGTTTAAAAAATAATACCGATTTGCACCTTGTAACACCCCTTATCAAGGTGGGAAATGGTACTTACAGTTATGAAAATACTAGTTGAGGGAGATTTTTTCTTAAAATGAATATCAGTCATCTTCCTTGGGATAAAATTAAATGAATCTCGTTCATTTGTCAAACTAATTTTTAAAAATTATCAAAATTAAATAAATTTTTCAGTTTCATTATAGGAAATAATAATTTTTGGATAAAAGAAAGAGGTTGAATTCTATTTTTGTTTGGATTACAATTTGTAAAAATTCATGATTTTTTAGGGGGCGCATAATGGATAAGGAAAAACGTATCGTAACCTCTGCTATTCAATTGTTTAAAGAACAAGGTATCGACAAAATAAAAATAGCTGATATTGTAAAAAGGGCAGGTATTGCACAAGGTACTTTTTATTTGTACTTCCCTTCAAAAATGTCACTTATGCCCGCTATTGCGAAAGTAATGGTCGACAATATGTTTGAAGCAATACAAAAAAATGTGGATGATCAAGCGCCACTAATTGAAAAATTTACTCAATTAGTAGATACAATATTTATGATGACGAGAGAGCATAAGGAACTTGTAGCAATTATTTATGCTGGATTGTCGGCCTCTGATTATTTAAAAGACTGGGTAAATGCGTATACACCTTACTATAATTGGCTAAGAAATGAGCTGGACAGCGCAAAGTCAAAGGGGGAAATTTTAATAGCAGTTGATTCTTATGCAACGTCAAAGATGGTGTTTGGATTAATCGAGTCTGCTGCTGAACGTGCATACTTATTTGATTCCAAAGATGAAGAGCTTATTAATGAGGATAAAAAAGATTTATTAGAATTTATTTGTAATGCGTTAGTTTTAAACAAGGCTGTTACAAAATAAGCGAACAGAGATAAAATATATTACAGTGAATTTTTGATATATAGTTGGAAATCTATAAACTGTCTTGTTTATAGTAATACGTTGCTATAAACAAGAAAAGTATGTGTTCGAAATCCGAATTTAAAAGCGGATTTTTACTAAATTTTCTTGTAGGTTCTTTTTTGTAGTAAAAATGAATGAAGTTCAGTCATTATTAACGGAGGGTTTTTTTATGGGAAAAGCTTGGTTGTATGTAGGGTTAACTAGTTTTTTTGAATTAATATGGATTTATGGTTTCAATGTGGCTTCTCATTGGTGGGAATGGCTATTGATCATTATATTTATAGGGCTCGATTTGCACTTTTTATCAAAGGCATGCGAGAAATTACCAACTGGAACAGTGTACGCAATATTTGCAGCAATTGGCACAATGGGCACGACCTTAATGGATATTTTAATTTTTAATCAAGTAGTCAGTATCGGTAAGCTTTTCTTTATTTTTATATTGATTATAGGTGTTATTGGCTTAAAAGTTTCTGATACCATCGAAGAGAATAAACGTACAAAAGAGGTGATATAGTATGGGATGGCTTTTTGTTTTTTTAGCTGCATCGAGTGAACTTGTGTCTGTCATTGGTCTGAAAAAATATAGCACGAAAAAGGGATTTATCAGCATGCTGCTCTATGTAGGGGGATTTGCTGCGTCACTTAGCTTTTTATATAAATCATTTGAATTTTTACAAACGAGTACGGCTTATGCAGTATGGATAGGCATTGGTACGGCAGGGGCAGTTTTAATCAATATGATGTTTTTTGGTGAGTCAAAAAGTAAAGGCCGCTTAGCAAGTGTATGCTGTATCATCATCGGAGTCGTAGGGTTAAAGGCACTTTCTTAAAATTCAGAAGGCATGGTGTCCCTCTCATAAAAGCAGTCCGAGCAGGAAATGCTTTTATGTGACAATAGTGAAAATTTAGCAGAGAGCACAAGTTGAGGGTTGCGGAGGCGGTGACTCCTGCGGGAACAGCACAATACGTAAGACGCAACAAACCGTGCCATAGCGGACATCAATGGCATAGTAAAAAAGTGTTAGATTGATCGCAATCAATCTAACACTTTTTCTCATTTATCCTAGTATCATTATTTAAGCAAATAGCGTTTCCCATAATAAGTAGAGATTTAACGCAACTACTATTACAACGACAAACCAACCGAGAATTGTTGTAATACGGTGATTGACCAAGCTTCCCATAATGTCCTTTTTACTTGTAAACATCACAAGTGGGACAAGAGCAAAAGCAATACCGAATGATAAGATTACTTGACTTAACACAAGTGCATAGGTTGCATTGACACCTGCTGCAATAATAGCCAAAGGTGGAATCATTGTAATCGCTCTACGTAAATATAGAGGGATTTTTCGCTGGATGAAGCCTTGCATAACAACGTCACCTGCTAATGTCCCAACAGAAGAGCTTGCAAGCCCTGCAATGAGTAATCCAAGTCCGAAAGACACAGCGGCCATAGGTCCAAGAGCTTCTCGTAAGCCATTATAGGCGATATCTAAATCCTCGACTACTAAGCCTTGCGTATGGAACACTGCTGCTGCAATGATTAGCATGCTCATGTTAATCGCACCAGCAATAATCATTGCAATCACAATATCGATAAACTCAAACCGGAAAATACGTCGTTTTTCATTGTCATTACGACCAACCACACGATTTTGTGTTAAGGAAGAGTGTAGATAGATTGCGTGTGGCATAACAGTAGCTCCTAATATACCCGTTGCAAGTATTAGTGAATCGACACCATCAAATTGTGGTGTCAGCATTCCTAAGGTAACTTCGCCCCAATTCGGTTGGGCTAAAAATGTTTGGAACGCAAATGCTAGCACAACAATTAGCACCATACCCGAAATGCCCGCTTCAAAAGCTCTAAAGCCTCTACGTTGTAGCTCTAAAATTGCAAAAGAACCAATTGCAGTAATAAGTGCGGCGGGTAGCATCGGAATATCAAATAATAAATATAGACCGAGGGCAGCACCGATAAATTCAGCGAGGTCGGTTGCAATGATTACAAGTTCAGCCTGTATCCATAAAAATATAGAAGTTTTTTTAGAAAAATTCTCCCTTGCTACTTCTGGCAAGTTTTTTCCGGTAGCAATACCGAGTTTTGCAGATAAAGATTGAATCAGTACAGCCATTAAATTAGAAAAGGCAATAACCCAAAGTAATAAATAACCATACTGCGAGCCAGCGGTAATATTTGTGGCAAAGTTGCCGGGATCTATATAGGCAACCGCTGCAATAAATGCCGGACCTAGAAAGGGTAAAATCCGTCGCCAGCCTTTTATGTCTCCATCTAAAACAGCTTGGGCTGCCGGTTTTGTAATTTGTTTATAGGCCATCTTGTTCCCTCGTTTCACAAAGTATCGTAAATGAAATAAAGTTTCCTATGGGAAAATAATAATACTACTATTCTATAGCTAGAACTAAAAAATGTGAAGAAGTTTGCTCATATTTTTTTTTGTAAATTTTGAAAATCGCCGATAAAATGAGCTGAATCGCTGTTGAAACGGTGGAAATCGCCACTAAAGCCAGCCAAATCGCCAGTAAACCAGTGGAAATCGCCACTAAAGCCAGCCGAATCGCCAGTAAACTAGTGGAAATCGCCACTAAAGGCCAGCCAAATCGCCAGTAAACTAGTGGAAATCGCCACTAAAGCCAGCCAAATCGCCAGTAAACCAGTGGAAATCGCCACTAAAGCCAGTCAAATCGCCAGTAAACTGGTAAGAATCGCCGATAATCCACGCCGAATCGCCGATAAACAGCTGATAAAAGCTTGTCTCTGAGAATAAGAAAAAAATTTACGAAAAACCGGGCAATATCTTCTTTACTTTTTTTATTTACAGGCGTAATATGACATCATTATAAAAGTTTCAAATTTCTAAATCGCTGAAGCAATTAAACGCGGGGGACCCAATTTTAGTGGATTGTGTAAACAATTCTTGGGGTGAATCTCTTTTTGAAGAGTAGGGCTACTCAGGCCCGAATCCGACAGCTAACCTCGTAAGCGTTAAGAGCAGAAAAGTTGGAGCTTGTCAGACGTTAGAGCGTCTACAAGTCGTATTTAGTGATGACTTGTAGACGTTTTTTTGATGGCATTCTATACGAAAAAGCCCCAGTAGATATAAAGAGACCGATTATGCGAAAGGTGTAATCGATTTAGAAATGCGAAACACACTCTATGAATCTAGAAGGTGTTAAGGATGAAATCCTCATTCAAACGGTATGTTATCGGTAAACCATTGAAATCCGATGCATTAGGGGAACAAAAGCTTAGTAAAACAAAGGCACTGGCCATATTATCTTCTGATGCATTGTCATCAGTTGCATACGGTCCAGAGCAAATTTTAATTGTACTCATGACTGTCAGTACGGTTGCCTTTTGGTATTCGTTACCGATTGCGGCAGGGGTAGTGGTGCTGCTTGTGGCACTAACTTTATCGTATCGACAAGTTATTTTCGCATATCCACATGGTGGTGGGGCATATGTAGTGTCCCGCGAAAATTTAGGTGTGAATGCAGGTCTTGTAGCGGGTGGGTCATTACTCGTTGATTATATTTTAACTGTCGCAGTAAGCGTATCGGCAGGGACAGATGCTATTACTTCAGCATTCCCAAGTTTGCATGCTTATAACGTTCCGATTGCTGTGTTTTTTGTTATTTGTTTAACGATTTTAAATTTACGTGGGGTTACGGAATCAGCGTCTATTTTAGCGTACCCTGTTTATTTATTCGTCGTTGTGATGTTAATGCTCATTGGCATAGGAATCTATAACGTAGCAACAGGGCAAGTGCCTGCTGATTTACATCCTAAAATTGGAACGCCAGTTGCGGGCATTAGTTTGTTTTTATTATTAAAGGCATTTGCCTCAGGAAGCTCGGCATTAACTGGTGTAGAGGCAATATCTAATGCAATTCCAAATTTCAAAAGTCCTGCACCGGTTAACGCAGCAAAAACGCTATTAGCGATGGGGAGTATTTTAGCAGTATTATTTATTGGCATTGTAAGCCTAGCTTATTTCTACGGAGTCGCTCCAAATGCACAAGCAACGGTTGTTTCGCAAATTGCCGAAGCGAGTGTGGGACGCAATGTATTTTATTATATTGTGCAAGGAACAACAGCAATGATTTTAGTGCTTGCTGCGAATACAGGCTATTCAGCATTTCCTTTACTGGCAGTCAATTTATCGAAAGACGGCTTTATTCCAAGAATATTTCAAATCCGTGGCGATCGACTTGGCTATTCAAATGGGATCATGATGCTTGGGCTTGCAGCTATTGTGCTTATTATTTTGTTTGATGGCACAACTGAGCATTTAATTCCACTCTATGCAGTAGGTGTATTTATTCCATTTACATTAGCGCAGTCTGGGATGATGCGTAAATGGTGGCGTGAAAAGCCTAATGGCTGGGTTATGAAATTTGTTATCAATACAATAGGGGCAGTCATTTCTTTTGTAGTGGCGATGATGTTTTTTGTCACAAAACTACCTCAAGTATGGCCAGTATTTATCTTTTTACCGCTTATTATTTGGATGTTTCATCGCATTAAGCATCACTACAATGCAGTCGGGGAACAACTACGACTAAATGGAGAAGCATTACCAAAAGTAGAGGGTAATGTCTTTGTCGTACCAGTCGCGGGTATTACGAAAGTGGTGGAAAATTCACTGCATTATGCGCAATCTTTGAATGTTGATAAAATAATAGCCTTTTATGTAGCATTCGATCAAGCGGATGCAAAAGCCTTTGAAGAAAAGTGGAAAGCGTGGCAACCAGATGTGCGACTTGTCACTTACTATTCGCCATATCGTAGCATTACACAGCCTTTGAGAAAGTTTATCGATAAAGTGGAACACCAATATGCGAAATCGGACTACCAAGTAACAGTCGTTATACCGCAGTTTTTACCGAAGAAAGGGTGGCAGCATATGCTACACAATCAATCTAGTCTATTAATTCGAACATCGCTGTTATTTCACAAAAATGTCGTCATTATGACTGTACCTTTCCATTTATCGAAATAATGACTAGCAAGGTCGAAAATAGTCTGATATAATCAGAGCATTGATTGAAAACACGAACGTTTACGCCAAAAAAATGCGTAAATACCATTAAATTCCGAAAATTTAAACTTTGTTTGGTTGTAGATATAAGCCTCTGCCGAATGAAGTAAAGTATCAGCTTATTATGCATATTCATATTGAAATTATAAAAATGGATATTTATAATAAGGAAGTTCATACAGCTTAATACTATTTCACTCATATAATAGCGAGAATATGGCTCGTAAGTTTCTACCGATTTACCGTAAATGAATCGACTATGGGTAGCATTGTTTTAGAAAATTCATACTAGAGATGATGTTTTCTATTTATTTCGACGTTTATGCGCTGAATGCCTTGCTCCACTCGTAGATGAATGGAATCAAAGTATTTAGCGCTTTTTTTTATTATTATAAGAAAGAAGGAAAACAGCAATGAAGTTATTACATGACAAAATTAAGCAGGAAGGTAAAGTTTTATCTTCGTCTGTATTAAAAGTTGACTCTTTTTTAAACCACCAAATCGATCCACTACTTATGAAAGAGATTGGGCATGAGTTTGCAAATCGATTCTCTGATGACATCATTACCAAAGTATTAACAATCGAGTCTTCAGGTATTGCACCTTCTGTAATGCTAGGACTTGAAATCGGTGCTCCAGTAGTATTTGCACGTAAACGTAAATCTTTAACATTATCAGACAATCTTTATTCTTCAAAAGTACATTCTTTCACAAAAAACGAAACAAATGAAATTTCAGTATCTTGTAATTTCTTAAATAAAGATGACAATATTTTAATTGTCGACGATTTCTTAGCAAATGGTGAAGCGGTAAAAGGCTTACTTGATATTGCAGCTCAAGCAGGTGCAACTGTCGTTGGTGTCGGTATTGTCATTGAAAAAGGCTTCCAAGACGGCGGTAAATTATTACGTGAACAAGGTGTACGTGTAGAATCATTAGCAATTGTGGATTCTTTAGAAGATGGTAAAGTAACGTTTGCCACGGAGGATCGTGCATAATGAATGCCTTTAAGTCAACTACGCTAGCTATTCAACATTTACTTGCGATGTATGCAGGTGCTATTTTAGTACCGCTTATTATCGGTGGGGCTTTAGGTTTTGATTCAAAGCAAATGACTTATTTAGTAGCAATTGACATAATGATGTGTGGTATCGCAACATTACTTCAAGTGTATTCAGGCAAGTTTATCGGTATTGGTTTACCAGTAGTTCTAGGTTGTACTTTTACAGCGGTTAGTCCAATTATTGCAATTGGGACAAACCCTGAACAAGGTATTACAGACATCTATGGTTCTATCATTGCATCAGGTTTAATTGTAATGGTAATCGCAGGCTTCTTCGGTAAGCTTGTGAAATTTTTCCCTCCAGTTGTAACAGGTTCGGTCGTATCAATTATCGGTATTTCTCTATTACCTGTTGCATTAAACAATATGGCGGGTGGACAAGGCGCAGCAGATTTCGCATCGGGTTCGAATGTTGCTTTAGCATTTATTACTTTAGTTATTATTCTAGTCGTTTATCGCTTTACAACAGGCTTTGCTCGTGCAATTTCAATTTTAATTGGATTAGTTGCAGGGACGGTGTTAGGCGCATTTATGGATAAAGTGGATTTTACGCCTGTTTCAGATGCTGGTGTATTCCACATGGTGCAGCCATTCTATTTTGGAATGCCAACATTTGATGCGACAGCAATCCTTACAATGACGCTTGTAGCAATGGTTTCTTTAGTAGAATCTTCAGGTGTTTATTTTGCACTTAGCGATATTTGCAATAAAAAACTAGATTCAAAAGATTTAGCACGTGGTTATCGTTCAGAAGGGCTTGCTTCTGTTATCGGCGGTATTTTCAATGCCTTCCCATATACAACATTCTCTCAAAACGTAGGACTTACTCGTATGTCAGGCGTAAAAGATCGCAAAGTCATTTACCTAACAGGTGCCTTCCTTGTAGCACTTGGCTTCCTACCAAAGATCGCAGCGTTAACAACGATTATTCCAACATCTGTACTAGGTGCGGCAATGTTGGCGATGTTCGGTATGGTAATTACTCAAGGTATGGGTATGCTTGTCCCTGTTATGAATGAATCAGCAGAAAACGCGATGATTGCAGCGATTGCTGTAGGTCTTGGTGTAGGTGTATCAGTTGTTCCAGATATTTTCGCATCATTACCACCAGCAGTAGCTATTTTAACGTCTAACGGTATCGTCTGTGGTTCTGTAACAGCGATTATCTTAAACATCTTATTCAACATGATTGGGCCAAAACATAAAAATGACCCAATGCATGGGTAGAATTAAATAAACGTTCATTGAAATTTGATGCGCTAAATATTGTCACCTTCTTTATCTATTAATATAGATTGAGGAGGTGGCATTTTTTTATGCTAAATGAGTATAGGCTGTTCAATAAATCAACTATTAGGGTAAGGGAAACTCAGTAAAAACTATGTATATTAAAGGCATAATGCAACCAAGTTCTTTTGGACATTAACCTGAATGTGAAGGTTAAAACTAAAAACGCTCAGTGTTACAATCTGAGCGTTTTTGCTTGCTGTTTACATAATTTATTTGTTGAATTCATTGCACTTCATCGTTTACTCTTCAAAAATGGAGTCCATTAAACTCGTATACTCGAAGTTATTTGTAGTGTTCCAGGTATTTCCCCTTTTCAAAAATTTCTTGCGCGCTTAATGCTGTCCAATCTTCTGGGGTTTTATCAGGATTCAAGTCAAGATAGGATTTAACCATCTTGTAGCCTTCACTGTAACCGTAAGCATACGGTAACCCTTTTCCGCCATATAATATTTCTAATGTGCGATTAAAATCGTATTTATTTAAATCAGGTTCAACTTTAGACCATAATTTCTTGTCGTAAGTCAAAGTCGTTGATGTATAACCGTAGTCTGGGTAAACGGACTTTTTAAACATTTCAGCTTTTCCTTCAAAGACTACATTATCCAAAATAGAAGCCCAGTCATCCTTCCTAAAATATTTTTCTGCCCAAACGCTGTGATGGTATTCATGGGCAACAGTTAACTTTATACTATCATCCATTTCACTTGGATAAGGGAGGATAATTTTCCCTGCACCAACTGTGAACGGGTCCATATAATTTTTAGAGTAAGGGAAGACGCAAACTGCTACATCACTTTGAGAGGGTAGGAGGTCTGCTGATTTTAATAGAGATTCTTGAATGATTTGATTGATTTCCATTTTACGAGTGTCCATTTTATCACTTATCACTTGTAAATCTGTTAATCCAGTAGGAGCCGTATTAAGAATGGTTTCTGCCATATGAAAGTATTCTCCATTTTCAAAGCAATCCTTGTAGATGGGTTGAATGATTTCTTTATTATAAAGTTCCAAGGTTTCCGAGGTTGAAAGATTCGGATTATCTTTGACCTTTTCAATATACGGAGAAAACAGTTGATTAACATGAATGATTTTGTACTTTTGTTTGGTCTGCGGGTGTTCAAATGCGAACACAATCTCTTTGTAATCTATTTTTTGCTCTTTCTCGGGAATATTCCTACCTTTTTCAGTTTGTATGCAGGAAGTAAGTATCAATAGTAATAGACATAGAATAAATACGTTCCCTATTATAAATTTCAACATTCTCCTCCTCTGAAAAAAAGTTAATAATTATTTATAATTCCAATTATAACATATAATACCATATTAAATGATGATTGAAGATAAGCTTTTTATGTACTTTTAGTGCAAATTTTCTTTTCCGCCTATAAAAACAAGACAAGGGAAATTGAACAAGAGTCTAACTCTCGTTTAATTTCCCTTGTCTTGAAGAAATGATGGCGTACAAAGTCGCTCAAATCAATTATTCTGTTCAGTCAGCTTGACCTAATTTAAAGAGCAATTTTATCAATCTGGTTGTGGTGTCGTCCAATTGGCACGACTGATGGAGAATTTGAAACTGGGTCTTCGATAACCATACAGTCGAGTGCGAATATATCTTTAATTAAACAATTTGTAATAATGTCAGATGGCTCGCCTTCCGCTACTAGCTTGCCTTCATGTAGGGCGAAAATATAATCTGCATAACGTGCTGATAAATTAATATCATGTAACACCATGACAATGGTCGTACCATACTTACGATTTAAATCTGTCAGTAAATCTAAAATTTCTACTTGGTACGTAATGTCTAAATATGTTGTAGGCTCATCCAAAAATAAAATATCGGTCTGTTGCGCTAATGCCATTGCAATCCATACACGCTGTCTTTGACCACCTGATAATTCATCAATATGGCGATCAGCAAATTCCGTAATGTTCATCATTTCCATCGCTTCTGCTACAGCCTCATAATCCTTTTTTGACCAACCTTTTAAAAAGCTATGATGAGGAAATCTCCCTCTACCAACTAAATCCGCAACCGTAATTCCCTCTGGAACAATAGGTGATTGTGGTAATAAACCTAGCACTTTAGCAAGTTGCTTCGGAGGCATTTTTTGAATTGGTTGCCCATCTAACGTCACTTGTCCGGAAGTCGGCTTAATTAACCTCGCCATCGTTTTCAAAAGTGTGGATTTCCCGCAGCCGTTTGCACCAATTATAATACTAATTTTATTGCTAGGAATCGTTACACTCACATCTTGTAAAATCGTTTTATTTTCGTAACCGGCAGTTATTTGTTCCGCTCGAAATGTATGTGTTGGCTTCATATTATAAATCTCCTTTTCGATTGATACGAATTAATAAATAAATTAAATACGGTGCACCGATAATCCCTGTAATTACGCCAACAGGATATCTGGTCTCAAATGCGAACTGACCTATTAAATCTGCAGCTAATACTAAAATAACCCCAACCAAGCCAGCAGGGACGATATTTGAAAAGCCTACGCCCACAATTTTTTTGGCAATTGGACCTGCTAAAAATGCAACAAATGCAATTGGACCGGCAGCAGCTGTAGCCAACGCAATCATTAAAACCGAGCTAAGCAAGAGCACCAATCTCGTTTTGTTCGTATCAACCCCAAGTGATGTCGCTGCTTGCTCACCGAGCTCTAATATTTCTAATCTACTAGCAAAATAAATAACAATTGGTGTACAAATACAAACTGTTATGATTAATGGATAAAGGTTCTCCATTTTTGCGCCGTTCAAACTGCCACTTAACCAACGCATAGCTGAAGGGAGGTCATGTGTATTACCAATGATCATTAAGTAAGAAATAAAAGCATTTAACATCGCTTGAATACCAATACCTATTAAAATTAATCGACCGATTGAGAACGAGCTACTTTTTGATAATAAAAAGATAACGATAGCAGTTAAAAGTCCGCCAATTACAGATGCAATCGAGACGAATGCATTACTTGCATGCAGGACAATAATACAAAAGACAGCAGCAGCGCTAGATCCAGCAGTAATCCCAATGACGTTAGGATTAGCCAATGGATTCCGTAGCATCGTTTGGAAAACGTAGCCACCAACACCGAATGCAAAGCCTGAAAATAGTCCAACTAACATCCGTGGTAATCTGATTGTACCTACAGCAAAGGACGCACCTTTGACATCCTCACCTAAAAGTACGCCTACAACATCCTTGACTGGATAAATTGTATTGCCAAGCATGAGCATTAAACTCATAAGTACAATAGAAATAACTGTTAGCAAGCACGTCATGAGTAGGAAACGACGTTTTCGTTTCATTCTTGAGCTATAAATAGAATTCATTGTTTCATTCATCATAATGCACGCATTTTCGCTTTCATTGTAATAAAAATTAATAGAGGAGCTCCAATGAAGGCCGTAACAATACCTACTTCAAGCTCACTTGGACTCCCTAATAGTCTTCCGCACACATCCGCAATCGTTAAAATAATAGCCCCAGCTAATGCAGAAAGCGGAATAACATAACGCACATCTGGACCGATAATTAATCGAATTAAATGAGTCGCCAACAATCCGATAAATCCGATTGGTCCAGCTAATGCCGTTGCCACACCGCATAATAAAACGCCACCAAATGAAGCGAGAAGTCGGATTGTCCCAGTTTTTACACCTAAGCCAGTCGCCACTTCATCTCCTAGTGCTAGAGCATTTAATGCAGGTGCAGAGAAGATAGCTATACAAAGACCAATTATTAAAAACGGAATAAACAGTGTGATATTATCCCAGCTACCTGAACCTACACTACCAACTTGCCAAAATCTAAATTGATCCATAACATTTGTACGTGGAATCATAACGGCCACTACTAGTGATGATAATATGGCACTCGTAGCAGCTCCTGCTAAGACGAGCTTTATCGGTGTTGCTCCTCCACTACCAATTGAACCAACAGTAAATACAAAAATAGCGGTAATCATTGCACCCACTATTGCCAGCCAAATATATTGATTTGCAGAACTAATATTAAAAAAGGCAATCCCGCAAACAACGAATAAAGATGCCCCTGTATTTACTCCTAATATACTTGGATCCGCAATAGGATTACGCGTTACTGACTGCATTAAGGCACCTGAAACACCTAAAGCAGCACCACACATAAAGCAAAAAATCGTTCGAACAATTCTTTGTCGAACAACATTTGCCTCATGAGAAGCAACTTCTGAATGAAATAAACCATCCAGAAGTTGAGTCCAAGTAATCATCCGAGAACCAAATACAAGCGATGCGATTACACTAAGGCAAAGTAATATTGCAAGCAAAATGATAAGCTTACCAAAGTTACGTGGCATCAATACATGCTTATTTTCTGAAACGGATGTATTCAGCATATTATTTCAGCTTTTTCGCAACATCAGAGATTAATGTTAAGTACTCGTCAATTGTATATTGAATTGATAGCGGGTTTGGGTTACCTGCTGCAGCTAATGGCGTATTATCAGTTATCACGACTACTGAACCATTTTGGATTGCTGGCACTTTTCCTAAAATTGGATCAGCTTGTAATGCAGCTAATGTTTTATCGTCACCATAAGTGATAAAAATTTCAGCATCCTTTAAAGCATCTGCATTTTCAGCACTTAATTCAATATAGAAGCTAGATTTATCTGTAATTTGATCTTTAATACTTTGTGGATACTCCATACCTAATTCCTCTAAAAATTCCCCACGAGGATCTTCTGGCGTATAAATATAAAACTTAGATAGATCTGTTGCATTGAACATAGCAAAAGCAGCTTTTTTACCTTTTAATTCTGGTTTTTCACTTGCCTTTGTAGCAATTAACTTTTCAGTATCAGCAATTAATTGCTTACCTTCTTTTTCCATACCCATACCTTTTGAATTGTATAGGATTTGGTCACGCCATGAAATCACCCATGGAATTTCTGGGTATGCCACAACTGGCGCAATTTGACTTAATGTATCGTAGTCCTCTTGTGTAATTCCTGAATAAGCAGCTAAAATTACATCTGGATTTGAGTCAGAAATTGCCTCGAAATCTAAACCATCAGTATCTTGGTATATATTTGGATTTGTTTCTCCTAACGCTTTTAACTTTTCAGCTGTCCATGGTAGCATGCCGCTTTCATCTTGTACGCCATAGTTTGCAGCTGAGAAGCCCACTGGAACAACATCGAGCGCTAATGCGACATCATGGTTTGCCCATGCAATAGTTGCAACACGCTCTGGTTTCTTTTCAATCACAGTTTCCCCAAAAGCGTGCTTAATTACGATTGGATACTGTGTATCAGTAGCCTCTGAATCTGACTTTTCCGTTGAACCTTTTGAATCTGTAGACTCAGTGCCAGATTCTTTATCAGCGCATCCCGCTAAAGCAAAAGAAAAAACAGCTATTAATAACATTGCAAATAATGAATAAAAACGCTTTGAATTCATGTTAGAATTACACTCCTAGTAAAAAATAATTGATAATGATTATCACTGTCGATTGTAGTATATAATCATTACAACTATATTTCAATAGATTATTTTTTATATTAAAAATTGCGAATACTAAGCATTTTTTCTTTTGCTCTTATATATATAGTAGATTCTTTTCGTGCTATTGCTATAAAAACATAATTGGTTTGCATAATAGTTGAATGGTTACGCTGATTTAAAACTTCGATAGATTGTTTGAAGTGATAATATGAAGAAGTAAGAAGTGGTTCTAATTCGAAAAATGGGGGGCTTCCATGTCAGAAAAAGAACGAGAAAGTTTAAAAGCAAAAGAACAGCAAAAAAATCCTGGTGGTGCGTTGAACAGTGCAGCAGCTCAAGCTCATACAGGTGCACCTAGCAGCGGCTGTTTAATTAATATTGGTTCGATAGTCATTATAATAGTTATTATTTTGTTGGTAAGGGCATGTGCAAATTAAGGTTAAGATTCTAACCTCTCTGTATTTTTTTAAAAGGGAGGTTAGTTTTTGGGGGATATTATACGTTTTGATGTAAAAAGGTTTTTGGTGCTTGGTGATGCTTTCTACTGTTAATTAAAGTAATACAGTGAGCCAATCGTTCAATACCGAATTTGATTTGGCTTTCATTCACTTGAGAAATACATAATCGCACAATATTTTCCCTTTTATATTCTTGCAAAAACATTCTAGAGGCATCGTCTACATAGATTTGTTGCTCGTTCAACATATGAACAATTTGCTTGGCAGTCACATTTTCCGGTAAAAAGATGGATAGATAAAAGCCTGAAGTCGGCTTAGAGAAATAAGTATTAGCAGGTAGTAATAATTCACATGCTTCTTGCAGCGTTTGCATTTTCCTACGGTAGAGTTCTTTAATTTTTTTGAGATGACTATGAAACATGCCATTTTTTAAATAGATTTCTAATGCGCCTTGAGATAAGGCAGAACTATTAAAATCTGAACTAAATTTATAGCGTAAAAAACTGGCAACCATTCGTTCAGGCAGCACGACTGTTGCAATTCTTAACCCTGGAAGGAAAACCTTTGAAAAGCTTTTTATATAAATTACCCTTCCTGAAGGGGCAAACGAAAACATAGGATCGGCCTTCGTGTTTGGATCAAGGTCGCCTAAAAAATCATCTTCCACGATATAGACATCGTATTTTTCTGCTAATTCCACAATTTTTTTCTTCTCATTATTCGTATAACTATGACCAAGCGGATTATGAAATCTTGGTATAACA
Organism: Lysinibacillus sp. NPDC093712; assembly: GCF_050280025.1. Taxonomy (NCBI): domain Bacteria; kingdom Bacillati; phylum Bacillota; class Bacilli; order Caryophanales; family Bacillaceae; genus Lysinibacillus; species Lysinibacillus sp. NPDC093712. The sequence continues at coordinate 468,612 of NZ_JBNNUU010000004.1, read as the reverse complement.
TAAAAAAACTTTATGTCATGATTGCGAAACATATATTCCAATCGATCAAGGTCGATGCCATCCATCGTTAAGTCAATACCGAAAGTAGTAACTTGATGCAAATCAATGGATTCAATTATTCCAAAATAGCTAGGTTGTTCGATTAGAATGTTGCTTCTGCCATTTGGAAAGGGCATAGCAACAAATAAATTTAATGCTTGCTGTGAGCCTGAAACGACGACTAATCTTTCTGGTTGAGTGAATACCTGTAAACTTTGCAAATATGTCGCTAGCTGTACGCGTAATGAATACAGACCTTGCTGATCTGAGTAGGTAAACAGTTCTTCTTTATATTGCTCGATAGCTTGATTCAAGCAATGTTGAAAGTCTACGTAGGGCAGTGCATTTATATCTGGACCAGCAGAATAGAAATCAATAATTTCTTGCTCATGCTCGTTGAACTGAAATTCATTGACTACATAGTAACCACTTTTAGGGATTGCATAAATAACATGTTCTTGCTCTAATTCTGCATATGCCCTAATAACCGTATTTTTACTACAAGAAAATTGCTCAGATAATTGTCTAACAGAAGGAAGCTTACAGCCTGCATAGAGTTTCCCTGTTGCTAATTGCTCTTTCACTTCCTCTATAATTTGCATGTATTTTGAATTCATCGTTTAATCCTCCTTTATCTGTACCATGACAGATGGGTAAAAAAGCTATTTATTTCTTATATGTGTACCTATTAATATTTGATTATACCAGAACAGCCTTTCAAAGCTTAAGAGCTGGTACAGATTAAGGAAGGGGAGTGGCTGCATGCAAGTTGAGAATAGAGGGAAGCTCGGTTTGCTCTTAGGGTTAGTAGGTGTAATTTGCTTTAGCTTAACACTTCCTTCTACAAGCATAGCTGTTGCTTATTTTGGAACGACTGTCGTAGGGCTAGGAAGAACTGTTGTTGCGGCTATTTTAGTAGCTGTTGTTTTTATGATTAAAAAACAACAGCTTCCTACTTTTCGCTAATTTAAAAGTCTACTAATTGTTGCTGTAGGTGTCGTTTTCGCTTTTCCGCTGCTCACATCTTGGGCAATGGAATCTTTGCCGGTATCTCATGGGGCTGTGGAATTAGCGTTATTACCATTATCAACAGCTGGATTCGCAATGTTTAGAGCAGGTGAAAAGCCATCTTTAAAATTTTGGATGTCGAGTTTAATTGGCTCATTAGCTGTTATTGTATACGCCATTCATCTCGGACTCGGTCAATTACAATTTGCTGATCTAGCTTTGCTAGCAGCAGTAATTATACTCGGCCTTAGTTACGCAGAAGGAGGTTTATTGGCAAAAGAATTAGGTAGCTGGCAAGTAATTGCATGGGCAATTATGATAGGCGCGCCATTTTTCGTTATACCAGTTGCGCTACATCTAAAAACCGAAATGCTTCATGCACCGATACATGCTTGGATTAGCTTTATGTATCTCGCGGTAGTTAGTCAGTTTCTTGCATATGTAGCTTGGTATAGCGGAATGGCAATTGGCGGAATAGCAAGGGTAAGTCAAATCCAATATTTACAGCCATTTTTAATGATATTATTTGCCACTGTATTTCTAGATGAAGCCATCACTTGGTTTACCCTTACGATAGCAGTTATCGTTGTTATTGCTGTTTTAGTAGGAAAAAATGCGCCAATTAAACAATGACAAGAAAGAGACGGTATCTTTATATGTTGGATACAGTCTCTTTTTATTTATATTATTTTTCAAGTTTAATATAAGGGACGATTTGTGCAGTGGCACCAATGGAGACTCCGCGAATAATATCTTGCTGTTCTAACGCTTTAAAATGTGCATTTGCCCGCTAACCATTACCCTGAAACACTTCCTCTTCTAAATTGATAATATAGGAAGTTAATACATTTTCATTTTCCATTTTTTTCCTCCCTACACTTTAACAACGAATGAACATTTAAATATGTATACACTTCATTTATTTTAAATAAGATATTTTGGTATATGTGTAAATGCAAAGAAATTTAAACGGGGTGTTTTGTGAAAATACTTTTATTTTCACATATAGTAAAGTCCAAAACATGTTCAATTCAATTTTTTCATACTATAAGTACATGCTTAGTTTCGGAGGGGGGTTATATGTTTTTTCTGAAGAAGGGCTTGGTCATCATAATAGGTAGTATCTGTATTTCCGTAGGCATTAATCTATTCTTAACACCCTATCAAATACTAGATGGAGGCGTTGTAGGGGTAGCGCTCATTTTGTACTATTTGTATAAACTGAAAATCGGGCTAATGATTATTATTTTAAGCATCCCGATATTCATCATTGCTTGGTTTAAATACAGAACCTATTTTTACAATAGTGTGCATGGGTTAATTGGCTCGTCTTTTATCATTGACCTTTTGAAGCCTTTAAGAAATCTAGTTCAAATCGATGCCATTTATAGCGCGATATTAGGAGGGATTTTAGTTGGTTTTGGCATTGGTTTAATGCTTCGATTTCAGACAAGCACTGGTGGGACAGATCTTGTTGCACAGTTTTTATGTGATAAAACAGGCATAAATGTAGGGGTTCTTATTTTTTTTATTGATTCAATTGTTATTGTTTTAGGAGGGCTGCTTTTGTCTTCGAATACATTAATCCTTTCGATCATTACCGTATTAGTAGTCGGCATTACTACAAGTATGATAACCAGTCACGCAAAATAAAAAATAGCTTCAGCATAAACTGAAACTATTTATAGGGGAGCATGATTGTCAGTTATTCATTATCCGTTTCTTTGGATAGGCGGGCTTCACTTCAGCAATTAAAATAGCTAGTAAAATTAACACTGCTCCTATAACCATTTGGCTTGTTAGTACTTCATGTAAAAATATTACCGATAACACCATTCCGAAAAAGGATTCTGTTGACAGGATAATGGCTGCCTTTGTAGCAGACGTATATTGATTCGCCACGTTTTGAAAAAGGTAAGCTATAGTAGTTGAAAAAATACCTAAATAAATGAGTGAATAGATAGCTTCTTTTTCAAGAGAAGCGGGAATATCACCTTGACTGACAACGACCAAAATACCGATAGCGGAGGCCGTAATAAATTGAATAATTGTTAGAGCTATTGCATCTTCTTTTTGAACAAAAAGGTTTGTACAAAAGATATCAAAGGCAAAGGCAACAGCACAGGCTAAAGAAAGTGCATCGCCTATATTCATCGTTAAGGAACCTTGTAATGATAAACAGCCGATTCCGACAATGGCAATGATGGAGCCGATGATTTCGTATCCATCGATACGGCGTTTATAAACAGCATAGGCAATGAGTGGAACGACAATCACATTAACAGCGGTTAAAAATGCATTTTTAGAAGGAGTTGTATATTGTAAACCAACCGTTTGGAGTGCGAAGGCAATATACAATATCGTTCCTAGTAAAACACCTTTCCAAACAACTGATTTTGTTGCTTTTTTTAATTTGTATCCAAATATTACAGTTAGTATAATCGACGCTAATAAAAACCTTCCTGCCATTACTTGATAAGCAGTTAAATATTCTAGTGCAATGGCCGTTATAACAAATCCGCTGCCCCACACGATAGCGGTTGTCAGAAGCATGCCATCAGCTATGTATTGTTTCATCTTTCTTCCTCCTTACTCCAATAAGAATAGCATGAGAAGAAAGAAAATAATTTGACTTTAATTCTAAAATTTCAGGCGTTTTTTTGTACTTATTCCAAAGCTCTATTTAATCTGCTATTTTGCTATGTAATAAGTACAATTTAACGGCTGCCGATAAGCGTTCATAAAATACATAATCATTATCTAACGGTGCTACTAATTGGCGTATTTTTGTCATGCGATATCGTATAGTATTTGGATGGCAAAAGTGTGCTACTGCTACTTCTTTAATATTACCCTTTTTCGAGATATAAGTGATTGCAGTGTTGATTAAATCTACATCTGATTTTTCATCAAGTAATGGTCCTAGATAGTCATTTACATAGTTCATAACGAAATGTGGGTCTTTCCGATGTAATTCAATAAGTAGAATATCTGATCCAAGATGAGTGTAGTGACAATTAGGGGTCATATCCATGTCAGCCATAATGCGGGCAATAAAAGCTTCTCGCACTGCAAGGTGAAGCTCAGTTTGTGTGACATGTACTTGACTATAACCAACAATCAGCTCATCGGTTGATATATCATACATTGTGAGCCATTCATTAAGAAATTTCTCGAATTGAAAATGCTGTGATTGATTTGTCACTAAAATGAAGATGCTGTTTTTATATTTACAAATTACGCCTGATTTTAATAGTAGCTCTAATTGTAAAAATGGTTGCATCCATTCATCATTTGTTAATGACTTCATCTGAAGATTCGCTACGAACATATATTTTTCAAATGGCTTGTTCAATTGTTGTAAAAAAGATGTAATTTGTTCATCAGTAACTTCTTCATTAATAAGGCGTTTCATAATTGTTTCTAAAAAGAATGCATAGTCTTGTGTTTTTGCGTATGCCATTGTTTCTAAAATGATTTTTTCGAAAAATTCATCTCCACCGAATCGCAATATCGGGAAATGATGTGCGTTTGCTAAAGCGAGTACCTCTTCTGGTAAATCATTATAAATAACGGGCTTATAAGCTAATGCACTAGCTTCTAACTGAATAAGGCTTTTTACAGCATTTAATAAATAATCGGGTTGTTGTTTTGCAAATAATAAACTGCTGAGTATTACACTATTTGGTGTAAATATCGTTTCTCGAACAGTTTGAATATCAGGCGAAAATTCAAAATCTAGAATTTCAACATTTTGGACAGGTTTATGTAAACCGTTGCTACCTGCAACTACTGTAAAATCCTTTGTAATAGGCAATTGCAAAAAGTTTTTTACGTTCATTAGGGAATCTAGCAACCTTTCCAGTAATTTATTATTAAGTATCGTACCATCATTTTAAGATAAATGAATATAGTTGTTGGCTTTTATTTGCAATGAATAAAAATAACCGCCCACGAATGGACGGTTACATATTTTTTAAATGTTAGCAAAAAGGTTAGGCTTTCGATTTTTTAATGGATTTGTTTGCTCAATTGCATAGCCTACGTTTAGGATACGACCTTCGTTAAATGCGGGTCCAATAATTTGTAAACCAATTGGTAAATTACCTTTGAATCCACACGGAACAGAAAGTGCTGGTAATCCAGTTAAGTTACTTGGCCCAGTGAAACGAATAATATTGTCGATTAAGTCGACCTTTTCGCCGTTTAGCTCTGCAAAGTCATCGCCAATCGTATTCGCAACAATTGGTAATGTCGGTGAAATTAAGACATCCACTTGATTGAATATTTGCGTAAACTCTTGTTTAATTTGTCTACGTACTTGTTGAGCTTGTAAATAATCAACAGCTGACGGTAATTCACCTAGCTCAAATAACAGACGAATATCATCACCGAAATCTTGTGGTCTCTTTTGTAAATCTGAGTGATGGATTGCAGACGCCTCAGATAGAGAAGTAACGAGCTCTGCCCATTCGGCATATTGCAAGGATGGGATTTTAACAACTTCCACCTTCGCTCCTTGGTCTACTAGATTTTGAATACTTGCGCGAACCGCACGTTCAACGTCTGAGTCAACGCGGTTAAAGAAATAATCCTCATTAACACCAATGACTAAATCTTTTACATTACCAGAAAGCTGATTTAAATAACTATCTACTGGTACATCTACACATGTAGGGTCTCGATGATCGAAGCCTGAAATAATCTCCAGCATAGCTGCAGCATCTTTTACCGTCTTTGTCATAGGTCCAATATGATCTAAACTCCAAGCAAGCGGGTAACATCCATATTTACTTACACGACCATGAGTAGGTTTTAAGCCAACAATACCACACGCTGAAGAAGGGATGCGGATAGAACCTGCTGTATCTGTTCCCAATGAGGCTACACTTGCACCTGCCGCTACTGCTGCTCCTGAACCACCACTTGAGCCGCCAGGAATTTTATCAAGATCCCATGGGTTACGTACAGGTCCATAATGAGGATTATTATTTGTAATGCCCCAAGCGTATTCATGCATACTTAATTTCCCTGTGAAAATAACACCTGCATCCCGAAGCTTTTCAACAACGGTCGCATCATAATTTGAGACGAAATCTTTATGGATTTTTGAAGACATCGTCGTTATTTTATCTTTAAAGTATAAATTATCTTTTAGAGCCATCGGAATTCCATGGTACATTCCTCGGTAATTTCCATTTAAAATTTCTTGCTCTGCCAATTTAGCATTCTCTATAGCCTCTTCGTGGTAAAAGGCCATGTAAGAATTAATTTTTGGCTGGCTTTCTTCAGCAAAGTTTAAAATTTCTTTCGTCAATTCGACAGGAGAAAGTGTTTTGTTTTCGATTAATGGCGCCAGTTCTTCTACAGATTTTAAATGTAAATCAGTTTTCAATGTGGTCACCTCCAGGTATATTGCGAATAGCAATATCCGCATCATCAATTGCAATGCCTTCTAAATTGCTACGAAGTGATTGCATACTTTCCCACCGTGTTTTTAGTAGTTCAAGGTGTTCAGATTTTGCTGTAATTCCTTTGTTCTCCAATAGTTGTTGAATAGACAAGCTCATTAACATGATCCTCCCTTGAAAAATAATTTATCTCAATAGGTTGTCCTATAAAGACCTAAGAAAAAAATTTACTAGCAAACTATAATTTTCAGAAAAGAAAGAAAAATGCCACTACTTTAATCATAAGTTAACAAAAATATTTGTCAAGGTGCCTGTCACTCAAACAATTCTGAATTTTGACAGTGCGAAAGTGCCAGTCACTCAAACAATTTGCCTGCGGAAAGCGAAGTCCATTTTTACGATGTCTAGAAATCAACTTTGTTCTTTTTACAACTACTTCACAGCACATTTACAAAGAAAGCTTACAATAAAACTAATAACCAATTTAAGAGGTGTGAAATGGAGTCTGCTGTGAGACAAAACGTAAAAACAAACAGTTTCTTTTTATATTTAAATCATTTATATGAACAGCATCAAAACAATACTTTATATATAAAACGTTTAAAGACATTGAAAAAAATTATAGAGACTAAAGATTTACATACTTTTTTTCAACCAATTATGAACTTACAAACGAAAGAAACAATGGGATTTGAGGCGCTGAATCGACCGACGCCTTCCGATTTATTTAGTAGTGTCGACCAATTTTATGAATTTGTAGGGCAAACGGACTGCGTATTTTTATTTGAATGCTTTTGTCGTAACCTTTCATTGCAACGTTTCAAAGAGCGTCTTCATGGAGAAATGCTAAATAAAAATTTTATGCTCTTTCTCAATATCCATCCGAACGTCTTACTAGATAAGAAATATAATAGTGGTGAGACATTACAATTGTTAAAAGAGCTAGGCATTAAGCCGCAGCAAGTAGTGTTTGAGTTAACAGAGCGCAGTGCTGTGTTAGATTTTGTGGAGTTTGAACGAGTATTATCACATTATCGTTCACAGGGCTATCGTATTGCGGTGGATGATATGGGATCGGGCTACAATAGCTTAAAAACACTTATTTATTTAAAGCCCGAATTTATTAAGTTGGATCGCTCATTAATTCAATTTATCGATAAAAACAGTGAGCAGCAGCAGCTTGTGACCTTACTTATGACGTACGCAGAGCAAGCAGAAACGAAAATTATTGCAGAAGGTATTGAACGGCAAGAGGAGCTCGATTATTTACAAGACATTGGCATCCATTATGCACAGGGATATGCAATAGGGAAGCCATCAAAAGACATACATTTTGGGGAAATAAGGGTGGATGACTATGCAGATAGGGGAAGTCATAGAAAACGTTCTTAGTATTGATGAATTTGTAAAAAACAAAGAAGTAGATTTACTTTTTACGAGCAATCCATCATTGCGCAGTGTTGTTGTTGTAAGAGATGGCAAACCAATTGGACATATTACACGCACACATTTCTATCAAAAAATTGGTACACGTTATGGTTATAATTTATTTATGGGGCGGCAAAATCAACTTATTATGAAAGAAAACCCTCTAATTGTAGATTGTAGTACACCTATTATTGAAGTGAGTACGGATGCGATGGACCGACGAGCAGAGGACCTATATGATGATGTCATTGTCATTAAAAAAGATTTATATTTTGGTGTAGTTAGTATTAGAGAACTGCTGTTAAAGCTGGTAGAGACACAAGTAGCTATTGCAAGCTTTTTAAATCCTCTTACAAGCTTACCTGGCAATAAGTTAATTGAAGAAAAACTAGAAAAGGCACTACTGCTTGAAAAATATAGCCTAATTTATTTTGATTTAGATCATTTTAAAACCTATAATGACACCTATGGTTTTAATAGAGGAGATAAGATTTTGCTCTATTTAACAGATATCCTTAATAGAAACATTACAGGAATAGAAGATTTTTTAGGACATATAGGTGGCGATGATTTTGTTGCTATTCTCCCGCATTATGAAGTAGCTAGCATTTGCCAAACGATTATTGAAGAGTTTGATGCCCAAATAATTGATTTTTATGAGCTTGAAGATTTGGTGCAATTACAAGTCCCAAATAGAGTTGGGAAATTAGAGCATTTTACATGTACATCGTTGTCCGTTGCTGTTATTACAAATGAGTATCAGCAATTTACTACAGTTAATCAGTTGTCAGATGCAGTAACACGTTTAAAAAAAGAATGTAAAAAAATTTTTGGAAGCTGTTATTTAATTAATGACAAAAAAACCTACCTCGTGCACTAAACGAAGTAGGTTTTTATTATGCAATACTATTTTAATAGAAATCTTAATAAGCGCTCCAACCAGCATCAGCAGCTAAGGCTACACCATTAATAAGAGCAGAATCTTCAGAAGCTAAAAATAGGGCAATATTTGCAATGTCTGAAACCTGACCTGCTTTTGGCATAAGTTGAACGCCACGCACAGATTGTTGCATACCAAATGGGTCTACATTAGTCATCGTTGCTGCAAAACCTGTTTCTACATGTGCTGGTGCAATCGCGTTGCAACGGATGTTTTGCGTTCCATAGTGAGAAGCAATATTTTTCGTCATACCAACAACTGCATGTTTAGCAGTTGTATATGCTAGTCCACCGCGACCACCCGTTAATCCAGCGATAGAAGCCATATTAACAATCGTTCCTCCGCCATTTTCGATAAATATTGGTAATACATGTCGAATTGCACGCATTACACCGCTTACATTAATGTCCATAACACGTTGCCATACAGCATCTTCAACATTTGCCGCTGCCTGCATATTGTCACCAACTCCAGCATTATTGACTAAAATATCTATACGACCAAAATGAGCTACGGTATTAGCAATCATTTTTTGGATATCCTCTTCTATAGCGACATTTACTTTGACGCCAAATGCCTCAAAGCCAGCATGATTAAATTCAGTAACGGTTGCATTTAAAGCGTCCTCATTGAAGTCGGCAATGACAACCTTTGCACCTTCTTGTGCATATTTACGTGCTATTTCTTTACCGATTCCTGCCCCACTACCTGTAATAATCGCCACTTTATCTTGTAATTTTCCCATAAACATTTGCCTCCTTAAAATCGGTTTACTTTTAAACTAATTTGATTGTATTCCTTTTCAGCCGTTTAATCAAAATAAATAAACCGCTTACATTTATAAAATTATTAATCTTAATAAAACATACTTGAATAATAGGGATTATAAGTATATAATTCGGTTTACATTATTATAAAACATCTTAGGAGGCCTTCTATTGTCAACTTTACAAGTTATTCTTAACGTAGCGCTGTTACTTGTGTGCGTTGGGATTTTAGTTATTATGAACAAAAAACACGTGAAATTTTCAAATCGTGTTTTTGCTGGTCTAGGTTTAGGTATAGCACTTGGTCTAGGACTTCAATTATTTTATGGTATTGATTCGGAAGTTTTAGCCGTAACAACGCCATGGTACAACATCATCGGTACTGGTTATGTAAAACTGCTACAAATGGTGGCAATGCCATTAGTGTTTATTTCTATTTTGATTGCCTTTACGAAAATGACAATTGGCAAAAATTTTGGGAAAATGGCTGCGTTAATTTTAGCCATTTTAATCGGTACTACAGCTGTATCTGCAGCAGTCGGGATTCTTTCAGCAACAATATTTGATTTAGATGCTACTCAAATTATGCAAGGCGATGCGGAAACAGAGCGTGGAGCATACCTAGAAGAAAAAACAACAGGAATGGCTGCACCAGATTTACCAACGCAAATTATTGAGTTATTCCCAGCGAATCCATTCCTTGATTTAACGGGTGCTCGCTCAACATCTACAATTGCAGTAGTAATTTTCGCAGCATTTTTAGGTTTTGCCTATTTACGTGTCGCTCGAAAAGATGGAGACATGGCAGCTACCATTAAAAAAGGTATAGATGCTATACACGCGTTAATAATGGGTGTAGTAACAATTGTTTTACGTTTAACACCTTATGGTATTTTAGCAATTATGGCACGTACAGTAGCAACATCTGATTTTGGGGCAATTTACAACTTAGGTAAATTTGTTATTGCTTCTTATGTTGCATTAATTATTATGTTCCTTGTTCATTTACTAATTCTTTCATTAAGTGGTTTAAATCCATTTACGTATGTGAAAAAATCGCTTGAAACATTATTATTTGCCTTCACTTCACGTTCAAGTGCAGGAACGTTACCGATGAATATTAAAACGCAAACAGGCAGACTTGGTGTACCAGAAGGTATAGCGAACTTCGCAGGCTCATTCGGTTTATCAATTGGTCAAAATGGCTGTGCAGGTGTTTATCCAGCAATGTTAGCAATAATGATTGCACCAACGGTTGGTATTAATCCACTAGATCCTGTTTTCATCATTACTGTTATTGCAGTAGTAGCGATTAGCTCGTTCGGTGTAGCAGGTGTTGGTGGTGGTGCGACATTTGCAGCGATTCTTGTGCTATCAGCGCTTCACTTACCGGTTGCACTTGCAGGTATTTTAATTTCAGTTGAGCCATTAATCGATATGGGTCGTACTGCACTAAATGTAAGTGGTTCAATGACGGCAGGTGTTACAACTGCTCGAGTAACGAAAGAATTAGATACAGAAGTGTATAATAATAAAGCAGTTAGTGCACAAGTAGCTGATTTATAGTTTTTTTAAAAAGTGATAAAAAGTATGCTAAGTTGATTTTTAGCATACTTTTTTTGCGTTGAATTGGGTTTTAGATTGCTAGGGATGTAGGGAGGGGGGAACGTTACGGGAGCATTTCCTCAAGGAGAATTGTGTGAGTGCCTGGCACTTGTTTCTGTGGCATGCTCCATGTCAGCCGATAAGAAGTGCCATTTTCGCCCTATAAAGCGTCCCTGGACTTGAAATTAACAGCTAGGAATGCAAAGAGAGTACGGTAACGTATTAACGTTCTCATACTCTCAGCTTGTCGACAAAAGGGATTAAGAATAGAAATCTTAATCCCTTTTATTATTTTTATTGTAAAAAATGGGTTCTTACTTTCGTCTTGCCATACGCTTCAAGCATCCCCTCTCTATGAAGCTGTTTGCCATGTCCAAGTAGCCATTATAGTAGACTGCTAGCAATACACATAAAGTTGATTGGAGTGGAGGGGGGCGACTCCAATCAGAACGCACAGTACGTAAGACGCAACAGACCGCGCGTTAGCGAGGGTTGCGGCTTACGATGTGACCGCGGAAAGCGCCCGCCCGTAGCGGAAATCAACGGCAGTAGTCATCCCCTTTATTAGTTTTAAATAAAAAAAGACTATAGACAAGTTCGAAAAACTTCGAGTTTGTCTACAGTCTGAGAGTACGGTAACGTATTAACGTTCTCGTTCTCTCTATTTTTTCAAAATACCTTAATAAGTATTTTTTATATTTTCGGTGCTCTTAGCTGTATCATTAATGTATTTTGCGATGCTGTGGTTGTCAGCTGTGATGTTTTCAATCGATGCATTCATTTGTTGTAATGTTGCAGTTGCTTCCTCGATAATCGCAGCAAAGTCATTTGTCGATGTGTCGACATTTTGGCTGTTAACAGCTACTTCGTTTGATAGATGCTCAAACTCATTAAATTTAGTTTTTAATGAATGTAAAATTTCGCTTAATTGTATAAAGTTTGTGTTTACTAGCTTTGTAGACTCTACACTTTGATGTAATGTATCACTACTCTTGTTCATGTTTATTTGTGCCAATTTATTCGTTGTATTGACATCCGTTAAATTCTCTGTGATTTTGACAGTAATATTATTCGTTAAATCTGCTAAATTTCTTATTTCTTGAGCTACAACAGAGAATCCTTTACCAGCATCCCCAGCACGAGCCGCCTCAATAGAAGCATTCAAGGCTAATAAATTTGTTTGTTCAGTTATTTGTTGAATATCATTGGCAAACTGATTTGTTTCTTCTATTTTCCCAGTTAAAGTTTTGAAGTTATCACTTAAGTTCGAAATAACATTTTGAAGACTATTCATTTCAGTTGTAAGATGATGGATTTTATTTTGGCCTTCATCTGCTAGGTTGCTAGATTGAACAGAGTCATCTATTAAGCGGGCTGTTATTTCATTCATTGAATGGATTGCCGTTAAGTTATTTTGCGCACTGTCTGCTATTTTAGAAATTTGTTCACTTTGTATCATACTACCTGTTGAAACTTCATTCATAGCTATTTGAATTTCTTCTTGTGATCTTAAACTTAACTGAACTTTATCGTTAATTTTACTAATACTTTCAGCAATAACGCCAATTTCACGTTCCAAATGAATTTTATGCTCTTCTTTTGTTTTAGCATCTGCTTCTGCAATTTCACTGTACTCTTGTAGCTTTTTAAATTGGTTTTGATTCATACGAATTAATATTGTTAACAGGAAACCAGTGAATAGATAAATGATAACAAATGAACTTATATTTCCAGAATAATACTCAAAGGAAGGAGAAGGGAAAAGATAAACTAAAATAAGTGTTACTAACCCTAAACTATATCCAATACTAAAAATTTTGTTATTAAATTGAACAGCAGAAAATACTGCAAAGAAAAATATAGAAAGAGCAGTGGATAGGTCCCCACCATAAATCATTACTAAACATATGTTGAAGATATTCATAATGATAACTATTAAATATGGGAAAACAATTTCTTTCTTATAACGGTTACTAACTATGTATATCAATGGGTAAAAAATGATTTGCATGCTATAAAAAAGGATAATCCAAAAATCAGGTTTTAAAGATATTGAGCCTACTAAACCTAGAATCGTGGAAGTTAAATAAGTGAAAAGCATTAGTTTATTTTTATTTTTCAAGTCCATTAACTTTAATTGCTCAATCATGTTGCACTAAAGACCTCCTATTATTTTATTATTGTGAAATAGTTATTAATCACTAATTAAGGAAATGGTTTCCCGTTAAACTAATGATTAAGATTGATTATATTAATTTTAGTAGGAAGTAGTAAAGACTTATTTTTGAAATCCACTGATGTTAGTTAGAACTACCTAGTTAAAAATTGCAAAAATAGAGCGGAAAATAAAACCTAAAAAATTAAAGAAAAGGTTTTGTCAAGTGTTTTTTGTTTAAAAAATAAATATTCTGTGAAATTAATTAATTTAATATTAAACAGTTTAGTGTTAAAATAAATTGCAGGTCACAAAAGTTTCATAATTATTGGAGGTGTTTATGTGGGGAGAAAGCAAGATAAAGTCTAGTGTAGCACGGTTTTAGAGGTTAAATGATCAACTGCGAAATTGCTTGCAGAAATGTCAAAAGTAAGCTACCGCAGATCTAAATAAAAAGAGTGTAGGAGCATTTTGAGATGTCAGTGCGCAAGGATTCCACGTCATTTAATCAATTTAAAGGAAGCCGTAAATTCTTTTTATAAAGTAGATCTTACTTAAATGTTGTGCATATAGCTTAGTCTAATAGTGCAAGTTAAGTAATGTAAATATACAACAAATTATCAATCGTATCATTGCATAAACGTCAAATTACATCCGAAAGGCGAAATTTGTAGTTTTATGTAAAATAAAGTCTTTTAAATAAAAGGAGAAATAGGGAAATGAGTGCTAATAAGAAAAAGTTTCACTTTGCATGGCTAGTTTTAATCGGTCTATGTATTACAGTTGGTTTAGCTAAGTCTGGACTAAACAGTTCAGCAGGACTATTCTTACCATCAGTATCGGAAGACATTGGTGTAGGTCTAGGGAATTTAACGTTATATCTAAGTATTTCATCAATCGTGACGATGATCTTCTTACCAATTGGCGGGAAGTTAATGGCCAAGTATGATACGCGTATTTTACTTGTTGTTGCGATTATTTTACAAGCAGGTTCATTTGCTCTATTCGGTATGATGAGCTCTGTGTGGGGCTGGTATATTCTTGCGATTCCACTAGCTGTTGGTGGTGTATTAATCACAGTTTTAGCAGGTCCAGTATTAATCAATCAATGGTTTAAACAACGCAGTGGATTAGCTTTAGGTATTATTACTGCATCAGGTGGTTTAATTGGAGCTTTCTCATCTCCGATAATTGGTAACTTAATTGCTAATCAAGGGTGGAGAAGTGCTTATATTATGGTAGGTGTTGCAGCTATCGTAATTATTGTTCCGACAATTATTTTCTTTTTAAGAAAATCACCTCAAGATAAAGGTTTATTACCTTATGGTGCTGATGACACAAACAATAGTGAGAAAAAAGTAGAAAAAGATACTAGCGATTCTGGTATTTCATTCGCAGATGCTAAAAAATCATTAGCATTTGCATTATTACTTTTGTTCTTCTTTATTATTACGTCTGTTGCAAGTTTTTCAATTCACATTCCAACATATCTTGTGAATCAAGGATTTAGTGTGAAATTTGCTGGTAATGTTATGTCTGCTTTAATGGTCGGCGTACTTTTAGGTTCTATTCTCTTTGGTTATTTAATTGATAAAATTGGTGCTAAAAGCACGACAATTATCGCTATGTTAATCGGGTTAGTTTCTATGTTATTATTACTATTCTTTGTACAAAGTACAATTGCAATTGTGGCAGCTGTTGGCCTATTTGGTTTCGTATCAGCTTGTATCGGAACATTAGCTCCTGCTATTACTTCTGCATTATTTGGTAATAAAGATTACAGTCAAATTTATTCAACTGTATCTATCGGCTTGGCAGTAGCGGGTATTATCGCACTACCAGCATATGGCTATATTTTTGACTTTACAGGAAGCTACACACCTGTGTTATACATCATTGTGATCATGATAGTTATTAATATTATTGCTGTATTAGTTGCTTTCGGCAATAAAGAAAAAATGGTGAAAGCTGGCTTGTGGAAATAAGTCATACCATCATTAAATGAATAAATGCTTTTAAAACTACACCTCACTTGTTGGACAAGGGGAGGTGTAGTTTTTGCTTTTGGAAGACTAGTTTTAAGATTAATTGTTTTATAAGTTTCTTTAAAATTTGCTACGCTTTCCGTACGTTTTTATTTAGAGAATTCAAAATTGTTTGAGTGCCTGGCACTTAAACAATTTTTACGTAAAAATCTTTACCATTTATAATGTCCGTCAATTCAATATCGTAATGAGCTTTATAATAGTCATAAATATTGCGTGCTAAACCGGAGTGTCCATTTAAATAAGTTCCCTTTTTAATCTCTTTTCGTGGATTATGGAAATCAAAATATAAGCGTGAATCGTGGCACATTGCATTTAAAATGGCGTTAAACTCTTGTTCCTCAATATGAATCCCTCGCGTATACTGGCACTCACGACGATACGTATCGTGTGAAATATTCACAGGAGAAGGCTCTAGAATCATTTCGATTTTTCTATTCAAATGTCAACAGCTCCTTTCAAAATAACTACAAGTACTATTCCTTCTATTATAAAATTGTCAGAAAATTATATCAATATTTATCTGTATTAAAGATTTTTGTCTATCTAACTTGTAGGGGGAGATATTCGATTATCTACCAATCCTGCTGTTGTTGCTGTATTTCCTCTGCAATTACCTGAAGATCGTAGGAGTTGATTGTTAGAATAGCATAATCGTGATTTTCCATATATTTTTCGGCTAAACGCTTCATATACTTTGGGGAGCCCTCATTTTCTTCATCATAAACTAATAGCAAGCCGTCTGTGTTTTGAATAATAAATTTATCTTTTTCAGTAAACTGCCAAGGAGCCTCATACGGCTTTTTTGTCACACTTGTTACAAAGTCTGCCTGAGCAATTAGTGACTGATATTTTTCTTGTTTTATTTCTTGCCAGTTCTTTTCTTGTTCTAAAAATGGGGTAATGATTGCATATTTTAAATTAGGAAATTCTTCTTTTAACGTTAAGACAACCTCTGCACCCCATGTTTCAACACCTTGTTGACCACTAATAATGACCCATTCCAAACCTTCATCCAATAAGGCTCTTAAGCGGCTTTCTAATGCTTTTTTAATAATGGGGATACCGGGATGCTTGTCATTAAAAATACCAAGTTCGTGTGGTTTATAGCCTGTAATAATAATTCGCTGTAACACTAAAACGCCCCCTAAGCTGTTTTTATGTATCAACAGTATACAGCAGGGGGCGTATGAAAACGAATGGAATGAGGTGATGCAACGCAATTGATTTACCTAGGTACTTTTAAATAATAAGGCTATTTCCAAGAAAGTATTTAATGTTTAAACTGCAAAAAGTGTTAACACTAAAGCGACAGTGGAGCAAATGCCTAGAAACCACCAAGTGTCTGTGAAATCCTCTTTAGAGCGGCTATTCATGAGAAATACTCCCCTTTTTGTTTATTCGTCCATTCCAAGACCAATTTGTCCATATTCGAAGTGCCGCTTCAAATGGACCACGTTTAAATTTTTTAAAATAAGCAATGCTCAAAACACATTGCAAGCTATATACTACGAGTCCAAAAATAATGCCGCCAAACACACCTATCTTACTAAATAAACCCAGTCCATATCCGTAAAATACGGTCGTGCAAATAATTGTTTGTAATAAATAATTAGTCAGTGATAATTTGCCTACACTTTCAAAAGCAGGGCAAAGATGTTGTATAGGTCGTGTTTGGAATAGTAAAGCAGCTAAAAAAATATAACCAACTGCTAACAGCTGAGAGCCACCTATGAGCAACATAGTAGAAAAGTTGCTGGCTATAAAGCTTATACTTTTACAAGTGATTCCTATGGGTACTAATAATGAACCAAGTACATACCATTTCCTCTTATTTTGCATATTTTCAAAGGCATGATTTTTTGCAAGACCCATACCAAGAAGAAATAATGGAGCGGAAAATAACGGACCGAATATGATCAAACTATAGAAGAGAAGTGGATCATCCGAGCCAGGAGGCATAACGTTTAAACGGAAGTCATAAATATCGTGATAGCTTCCATTTGCATAGATGGTATTAGCTTTATTCACGTATATTTCCATTTCTTTCTGTTCTTTTGTAGATATATCATCAGAGGCATATGTTAAAGCTGTCGCCACTAAAAATAATAAGCTACCCCAAATAAATAATGTTTTTGGTTTGCGATTTATGAATGGAACTAAAAATAAAGTCATAAATCCATAAAATAGTAAAATGTCGCCTTCCCATAAAAATATAGAATGGAGCAACCCAAGTGCAATTAGTCCTGTTGCACGACGTAAAATAGACCAGCGGCTTTTACCTTTTTTGTTACGGATAGACTGTATAAGTTTAATAAGGGAAAAGCCAAACAACATAGTGAAAATGGGCATAAAAGAGCCTTCAATAAAAACCTTAACAAAATATAAAGCACCATTATCAATAGTTGATAGATGATCTAGTTTATCTTTGCCATAAATGCCAAACTGAAAAATAAGCAGATTAGCCATTAAAATGCCAAATAAACTAAATCCGCGAAGTGTATCTATAAAGCGTACACGATTTACTGTCATTGCCTTTTCTCTCCTTAATTGGTTAACTTATATATAGTGTAGTTGGTAAATCTTATAGTGAAATAACGGCTACCTTAAAATAATCTTAAAAGTAGGTGACGTGATGCACGAAGCGGCAATATTCGTGTTAGAGGATGAACGAGCCATTGCGGATATGATCGAAATTATTTTAAGAAAAGAAGGAATTTCAAACATTACGCTATGCACTACTATTGCTGAAGCAAAAACAGCAATGGAGCGTAATGTTTTTGATTTTTACTTATTAGATATTATGTTGCCGGATGGTAGTGGGCTTGATATCGCCAATGTTATACGAACGCAAAGTGATGCGCCGGTATTCTTTTTAACAGCTAAGGGTAGTGACGCAGATAAGATACGGGGATTTATGAATGGGGCAGATGATTATATTACAAAGCCATTTAATCCGCTAGAGCTTGTAGCGAGGGTGAAGGTGCAGCTTCAACGCTATATGAGGCAAAAAAATGTACTTGATAGTCATGTATATTCCTATAGCCGTTTTACATTTGATATTGATGCAGCAGAAATAACTGTGAATGGTACGACCGAATTGATTAGCGGTCGGTTGTTTTACTTGTTGAAGTATTTATGTGAAAACGAGGGGCAAGTATTATCCAAGGAGCAAATCTATGAGCGTGTTTGGGGCGATAGTCTGTTTGACGATAATACAGTAATGGTTCACATACGAAAGCTACGTGAAAAAATAGAAAAGAACCCCGGCAAACCGACATCCATTATTACAGTAAGAGGAATTGGTTATAAATTGGTTGGAGATGGCCAATCATGAAGCCAACAGGGAAATTATCACTTCGTTTTGTATCCTATTTCATTATATTTTACTTACTTATTATTTCAGGTTTTATAATCAGTTTGATATTTTTTGCAATCTTTATTAATGAACGTGTCGGGGATAATATTCATACGATGAGTTCCTCTGAAATTGAAGATAATGCAGTGAAGGAAAAGGGCCAAACTATTAAAATAGCAGACTTCTTGGTCAAACGTGCGCAGGACAATGCCGGACAGTTATACTTATTCAATGACGCCATGGACATTGTCGATTTTACAGGAGATACTTGTGAACTGTGTGATATGACGGATTATGAAATTATGGCACTGAAACGTCCAGGAATGCATACGTGGGAAATGCCAAAATATTACTTGTTGTTTTTACCTACATCCCTTGTACAATCAATCTTTAATGATACTTTGCAGGTGATTAGTGAAAAGAAAGAATTCCCCTCGGAATTACTCCAACGCGTACAAGCTAATAATGCCGCTATAGAAATATATAATGAGCACTGGGATCGCGTAGAGGTGATTGGTGAACGTTATAAGAAATTACATAAGCCTCAGTTGCTAGAGGAGACGTACGACATATTTGAGCAGGCGGAGCTTAAGCTCAGTACAACTTTAGAAGATAGTTCAACGCTCGTAGTTCGTATGCCTAACCCAACTTACAAGCCGTTTGAAGAGCCTTTTAATAAAGCAATGATGATATTTGTCTCCATATTTTTTGGTGGTCATAGTATTTTGTTAATAGGTGTTATCGTGTTATCTATTAGTATTTCTGGACAATTTGTTCGACCACTTGTATATGTTCTTTCGCGAATTGAAAGACTAACCCAGTTTGATTACCGTGAAGTAAGTGATAAAAAAATCCACCATCGAAAGACAGGGAAACTGAAGAGGAAATTTAAGTTATTTCAACCTGTTGATGAATCACTCAATCATTTATCTGAACGACTTGCTTCAAATGAGAGACAAATCAAGCAAGCGGAGCAATTACGTGAGGAGTGGATAACAGGCTTATCGCACGATTTAAAGACACCATTAAGCTCTATTTACGGGTATTCAACGATGCTTGCTTCTGAGGACTATGAATGGTCAAAAGAAGAGATGCGAATCTTTGCTAATACAATGCGTGAAAAGGCAACATATATGGACTTGCTCATACAAGATTTAACCTATTCCTATCAATTAAAGAATAAGGCAATACAGCTCGAAAAAGTAACGTTAGCGCTTGCTTCATGGTTACTTCAGTTCGCAGATGAGCAAGTGACTATCAAAGTATATG
Source organism: Lysinibacillus sp. NPDC093712 (assembly GCF_050280025.1). Lineage (NCBI taxonomy): Bacteria > Bacillati > Bacillota > Bacilli > Caryophanales > Bacillaceae > Lysinibacillus > Lysinibacillus sp. NPDC093712. The sequence continues at coordinate 448,587 of NZ_JBNNUU010000004.1, read as the reverse complement.
GGGATGTTATGCTTGAAGCAGATGAGCTTTTATTAAAGCGTATATTAGATAATCTAATTACGAATGCTAAAAAATATACACCTGAAGGAACCGAGGTTATTGTAGAAGCTCAAAATACAGACACATGTATTAAGTTAACTATTGTTGACCAGGGGCCGGGTATTCCACAAGATGAGTTAGATACCCTTTTTGACCGTTATTATCGGGGTACAAATACAACTGATGATGCAACGGGTACAGGTCTAGGCTTAGCCATTACGAAACAGTTAATTGATTTGCATAATGGAACTATTAGTGTCAGTTCGGATACGAATGGAACTGTTTTTGTCTTGAAATTCCAAAATGAATAAAAGGGTTTATGCTAAAGTTTAAGAAGCGATAACGTTTATTCTGTTGTTGCGCTTTAAGTGACCCATCTATCTAGTTTCTCTGAAGCAGCCTATGTGGAGAGGGGAGCTTCCTTCCTATGAAAATGCTGCTCAATGTAAAACCCCGATTAGACAGACTAATCGGGGTTTTACATGGCTATTTTATTTTTTACATTGCTCTGATGGCTGACCCATTTTCACATAGCGCCATAGATTATTGGCAATATCGCGCGCTTCTGCGGCATGTTCGGTTCCGACAAAAGCTTTTCTGAAAGGAGTAAGAAGAGATTCAATAATAAAGAGTTTTGGCTTCTGCTGTTGAAGTTCTTCTAAAAGGAATGTTGCAAATTCAAAACCTTCCATCGTTTCTTCCTCTGTTAGCCCCTTTGTAAAGCCCAGCAATTGTTCAATCACGACATCTTTACTTATTTGTTGATAGTTAATTACGTTTTGTATAGCGTTAAACATTTCAGCGGTAATAAGGACTTCTTTCGATTCAAGCATGGCAGGTATAATTAGGCTTATATTGCGTAATGCTACCCGTACAATTGCTTCGCGGTTTATATATTTATAGTCGGCTATTAAAACTGCGCGTAAGGAAAGATTAACCATTCCTAGTGTTTGTACAGCGCATTCATAGCTCATCGGTCTAATTTCTTCCCCAAAAACCTGTACAAGTCGGTTTGCAAGCCATTCCAATTCTTGTAAGTGATAATTCAAAAGGATTTTCTTAAGTTCACTGTCCCGTGAATGGAAAATTGATTCAAAAATTTGTACTAGGTTGTGCTCACGGTTAACGTGCATCAATACAGCAACTTGCTGTGTTAATATTTCTAAATCAGTAGGGTCTTTTCCATAAAGAAGCTCATGTCGACGATTGCTAGCTTCTTCACGCCCCTCATCTAAAATGGCAATTAAGCAGTCATTTTTAGAAACGAAATGATTGTAAAAAGTCCCCTTTGAAACTTTGGCTGCACTAATAATATCGTTAATGGATGTATCTAAAAATCCTTTTTCTATAAAAAGTTCCCGAGCTGAAGTGATAATTTGTCGTTTTTTTTTGTTCATGACCTCACCTTTTTAAATTATTATACTCGTATTCTACAATGTAAACGCTTATATATCAACGTTTTAAAATTTTTTAATCTTAATTCTTGAAAAAAGTAGACTGCGAGTATAAAATAAGTTTTATCGCAAAACAACAAGAAAGAATAGAGGGATATAAATGAATAATGACTTAACAATGAAAAAGCCCCCTTATGGCATGATTGCTATTTTGTTTGTGGGTGCTTTTGTTGCTTTTCTTAACAACACATTGTTAAATGTTGCGTTGCCAACAATCATGAAAGATTTTGGTATTACGTATGCAAAGGTACAATGGCTTGCAACTGGTTATATGCTTGTAAGTGGTATTTTAGTACCTGCTTCAGCATTCTTTGTGACACGCTTTAAAAATAGACATTTATTTATTACTGCCATGTCTATTTTTACAATAGGTACAATTATGGCTGGCTTTGCTCCAAATTTTGGTATGTTACTTGCAGGACGTATGGTGCAAGCGGCAGGGGCTGCTAGTATGTCACCATTATTAATGAACGTAATGCTGACTAGCTTCCCGAAAGAAAAACGTGGAGCAGCAATGGGTATTTTCGGTTTAGTTATGATTGCAGCACCGGCGATTGGCCCGACATTATCGGGTTATATCGTGGAACATCATGATTGGCGTATGCTGTTCCAAATGATTATACCATTTGCGATTATTAGTCTGCTATTTGGTATTTGGAAATTAGATAACATTATGGAAACACGTAAAGTGCACTTAGATGTTCCTTCCGTATTATTATCAACAGTAGCGTTTGGTGGTATTTTATACGGTTTCAGTACTGCGGGTGACAAAGGATGGTCTAGTCCTTGGGTTTACGGTACGATTTCAATCGGGATTATTTCTTTACTTATCTTCATCTTTAAACAATTACGTATGGATCAGCCTTTACTAGAGTTACGTATTTACAAATATCCGATGTTTGCATTAGGTTCTGCTATCTCAGTAATCATTTCAATGGCGATGTTCTCTGGGATGATTTTAACACCTGCGTATGTGCAATCAATTCGCGGTATTGAACCATTTGAAGCTGGTTTAATGATGCTTCCTGGGGCACTTGTAATGGGGATTATGTCACCTATTACTGGTAAACTTTTCGATAAATTCGGACCGCGTATTTTGGCAATCATTGGTCTAACAATTACAACAATCGCAACATTTGGATTAACAAAATTAGCACTTGATTCTAGCTATACATTCATCGTATCGATGTATACAATCCGTATGTTCGGTATGTCGATGGTTATGATGCCTATTATGACAAATGGTTTAAATCAATTACCACAAATGATGAATCCACATGGTACAGCGATCAATAATACATTACAACAAGTATCAGGAGCTATTGGTAGTGCTGTATTAGTTACATTTATGAATAACCGTACAAAAGCAACAGCTGCAGACTTAATTGCAGATGCTAAGGCACAAGCAGCGCAATCAGGTGCTGCACCTACAGCAGAGCAAATGCAACAAATGCAAGATCAAATTATGCAAACAGCTCTACTAGATGGTATTACACATTCGTTCCTAATCGCAGCATTCGTTACAGTTCTCGCATTAATACTTGCGTTCTTCTTAAAACGTGTAAAAGTTGAAAGTGCAACTGCTACAATGGATTTAAAAAAACCAACAAACTAATATCATAAAAAAGAATCCCACCAATAAGCTATTTCAGGGCTTGTCGGTGGGATTTTTTCTGTAGACTAAACTCAAATGTCTATAGTCCTTTTTTATGAAAAATTAATGTAGAAGTGATGACTACTGCCGTTGATTTCCGCTACGGTTGGGCGCTTTCCGCGGGCACATCGTAAGCCGCAACCCTCGCTAACGCGCGGTCTGTTGCGTCTTCCGTACTGTGCGTTCTGAGCAGGAGTCGCCCGCCCTCCACTTCAATCAACTTTATATGTATTGCTAGCAGTCTACTATAATGGCAACTTGGACATGGTAAACAGCTTCATAGAGAGGGGATGCTCGAGTATGACAGGACGAAAGTAAGACCAATCAAATCAAAGCGCAAGTAATTTATGAACTAAAGGAAATCTATGAAGTAGTGGAATTAATCAAAGTCGCTGATATTCCAACCCATTTTTTACAATAAAAATAACAAAAGGGATTAAGATTTCTATTCTTAATCCCTTTTGTCGACAAGCTGAAGGCATCAAGATTGATGCCTTTTTGTATAATCATTTAAAGAGTTAATTCCCTTTTTTAAATAGGGCTCCTGGCCAAAATGCATATTTGCCAAGCACTGTTGTAATAGCTGGGACAAGTAGAGGTCGCACGATAAACGTATCGAGCAATATACCAATAGCCGTCACAACCCCGAATTGTACAAGTACTTGAATTGGTAGTGTAGCAAGCACTGCGAACGTACCTGCTAAAATAAGCCCTGCAGATGTAATAACACTACCTGTATGCACAACGCCTTCTTCTACCGCTGTTAAATGATCCTTCGTTTTTCGTTTCTTCCAAATCTCTGAAATCATGAAGATATTATAATCCTCGCCAAGTGCAACTAAAAATACAAAGGCATATAGCGGAATAGAGCCTGCAATCGCCTCTGCCCCCATGACATAATGCAAAATAAGCCAACCTGCACCAAGTGCACCAAAATAAGAAATAATGACTGTAGCGAGCAAATATATAGTTGCTGTTACTGAACGTAAATAGACAAATAATAATAAAGCTATTAAAGCAATCATTGTCGGCATGATGACAGATTCATCACGCTCAGTAACTTGTTTTGTATCATATTGACTTGCTGTTTCTCCACCTATCCATACGTGCGTATCAGCGTCTTTAATACCAGTGTCTTCAAGTAACTGAACTACTTCAGCCTTCAGCTCTGGAATATGTTCTAAAGACTCTTTTGCATAAGGATTTGCATTCAATGATAATTCATATAATTGAATAGAGTTGTTTTTCGTGCCAATTTGTACATCAGAAACATTATCAATATATGAAATGTTTGCAAGCTGTTGTTGTAAATTGATATCAGTACCTTGCGTGTCAATGACTAGCTGAACAGGTGCCAGCTCACCAGGTGAAAAATTTTCTTCTATTAAAGTAAAGCCTTCACGTGACGGCATATCTTCTGGGAATGAAGATAATAAGTCAAATGTATATTGAATACGTGGTACAAAGGATGCTAATCCCCCAAGAAGCAGGACAGTAACTGCAATAACAATCCATGGCTTATGGGTTACAAAGCGTCCAATTTTACGACTAACTTTATGTGAAGGTTTATGCTGTTTTTTGCCCTTTGTTTTTGCCATTTCCTCTGTCCGTGGAGTGAATGGGAAAAAGGCTACTCGCCCTATAACAACGAGAATAGCTGGCAAGACAACAAGCGCTGCAATTCCCATTACCAACACGCCAAAGCTAAATGGAACAGCAAAGCGTTGGAATGAGCCATAATGGGCAAGACTAAGGGTAGCAAGACCTATAACAACCGTTAGGGCACTCATCATAATAGCGCCACCGGATTCCTTAACAGCGAGCTTCATCGCTGCAGCTTTATCCTCAACTTCAAATAAAACTTCACGGTATTTTGAAATTAAAAATAAGCAATAATCTGTTCCTGCACCAAATAGTAAAACTGTCATAATCGATACAGCTTGTGAATCTTTATCAATCCATCCTTGCTCTGCGAAGAAACCAAGTGTTGGGCTAATTACACCGTAAGCAAGCCCTACAACAATTAGTGGGATAATGGCAAGTAATGGAGAACGATAAATTAAAATTAATAACACTAATACAAGAAGTACTGTCGCTATCATTAATTTCACATCAGCTTGTGAGAATAAGCTAACAGCATCTGTTGCAATACCAACTGGACCAGAATAACGAACATGGAGAGCGTCACTTGTTAGGTCTTTACCCAATTGCACATTATTTGAGTCCATTGTTTTCGTTAAAGAATCTAGGCTCTCTTGTAACATATCTGTTGCAACACCTTTTTCAAAGAACACAGGTGTGACAAGAGTGGAGCCATTGTCAGATGTAGATGCAGAAAAAGCCTGTGGAGGCATTGCGTCATAAGGTGGTATGAGCGTTTGATGCTCTAAAGGATTTGTTTTAAGCTCTGCGTAAACCTTTTGGATAGCTGTAAAATCCTCATTTGTTAGGCCGCTTTCTCTATGCCAAACGAGTAATAATGGTGTCCCTGCATCATTAGGAAATTCTTCAGCAATAATTGCTGCTGCTTGCTCGGACATCTCAGTATCAGGTAAATTTTTACCCGACTCACTTTCAATACTGTTAATTTGTGGCCAAGCAAACGAGAGGACAACAACAAGTAAAACCCAGCATCCGAGTGCTAAAAATCGCCCTTTTTTACTTGCTACCATTGAGCCCCATTGCTCAAGAGGGTGTTTTTTCATGAGAAAACCTCCGTTTCGTGTAATTATTATTAATTATATATACTAGAAGGTTAATTAATCAATAAAGAAGTTTTGATATGTTATAATATGTTTAAAAGAACACATTATAAGGAGGCGATCTTGTTGAAACAATCACCGCGTGTTCTAGGAAGACCTCGCCATGATGATAAGTCTAAACCTACAAAAGATATCGTCTTAGAAACAGCAACGATGCTATTTATTAAAGAGGGATACAAAAATGTGTCCATGGATGATGTTGCGAAAGCCTGTAATGTTACGAAAGCTACGATCTATTACTATTACCCAACCAAAGGGGATTTATATACATCGGCATTAGTTGAAATGATGCATAGAATTAGGCTGCATATTGAACGAATTTTAGAACAGCCGATTCCTTTCAAAGTGCGATTAGAACAACTAATTGAAGTACATTTATCGGCAACTGTAGATATTGATATGAAGAACTTTATGCGTGAAGCTACAATTAATTTATCAAATACTCAATTAAAAGAAGTCCACACATCAGAAAATGAAATGTATAAAACGATTGAGCACTCGATGCGAAATGAAATGGAAAAGGGAACGATTCGCAACGGGAATGCTGAATTTTTTGCCCATACATTTATGGCATTGATGTCAGTGGGCTATTTTAAAGATGGTGAAGGAAAAAGATTATTTCAAACAGTGCCTTTAGCAGCGAAAGAGATAATTGATTTCTTTTGGTTATCTGTCGAAAAGTGAGAATATTTGTAGGCAATAACATTTTTTATAGCGTATTGGTTTTTAAAGGGGATTTATTTTTTGGATTATTTTACTAAAACAAACAAATAAAGAGTGCGGATAACTAAAAATTGTTTACAAATAAACTATTTTTAAAAGATTGTGCTGTAGCTGATTGAAATAATGCGTAAACAGTCTTATAATGGATGTTGTAATATCACCAAGATAAGAGATAAGGATGGAATTGTGATGCGCTTTGTGCAAAATGCAGTAAATATTGTAATAATAAATCATGAAACTCGCTTTCCAGCCCTTGTGACTGGTGTGTAAGATATCCGCTGTAAGGACTGTTAAGAAGATCGCTTAATGGTCTTTTTTACATGGAGGCAATATAAAAAATAGTATTAGTGACGGCAAAGGAGAGTTCAAAATGTCAGAAACGAATAACCAAGCACAGTCTGAACAATTAACTGTGAGTCAAGAGCAACTAGATGTACTAGACCAATTATTAAAGCCTGAGGTGCAAGAATCTCTAACAACTTTAGTTGAGCAATTACCAAAGCTAACTGAAATGATGACTTTATTAACTAAATCATATGAGTTTGCTCAAGCTGTTGCAACTGATGATGTATTAAAAAGTGATACTGTTGGCGCTGTAACAGAAATGGCTGCACCAGTAGTAGGATCAGCTAAGCAACTTGCTGCGACTGCTATTGAAGCAAAAGAACGTGCTTCTGAAAGCAATGAAGTAATCGGTTTATTTGGTCTTGTAAAAATGATCAAAGACCCACAAGTTCAAAATGTTTTCCGTTTTGTAAATGCATTTTTACAAGTAAACGCTGAACGTAAATCTAAATAAGGCCGAGATATATTCAATTCGTAAGGACGGAGGATTAATTAATCATGTCAAAAGAAATCGTCATCTTAGGTGCTGGTTACGCGGGTGTATTAACTGCATTAACAGCACGTAAGTATTTATCAGCTGATGAAGCTAAAATCACTGTAGTAAACCAATTCCCAACTCACCAAATCATCACTGAACTTCACCGTTTAGCTGGTGGTACTATTGCAGAAGGTGCAGTAGCTTTACCGCTTAAAAAAATCTTTAAAGGTTTAGATATTGATGTACAAATCGCTAAAGTAACTAAATTCAATGTTGATACTAAAAAGGTTGACCTAGATAATGGTTACACTTTATCTTATGATACATTAGTTGTTTCTTTAGGTAGCCAAACTGGATTCTTCGGTATCCCAGGATTAGAAGAAAATTCAATGGTACTTAAATCAGTTAACGATGCAAACAAAATTAACCGACACATTGAAGATCGTATTAAAGCATATTCACAGTCAAAAGACGAAGCAGATGCAACAATCGTTATCGGCGGTGGCGGTTTAACAGGTGTTGAGCTTGTTGGTGAAATCGTGGACAACTTCCCGAAAATCGCAGCAAAACACGGCGTAAACTTTGCAGATCTTAAAATTAAACTAGTTGAAGCAGGTCCTAAAATTTTGCCAGTACTTCCAGATGTACTTATCGAACGTGCAACTGAAAGTTTAGCAAAACGTGGTGTTGAATTCATCACAGGTACTCCAGTAACAGGTGTTGAAGGTAACGTTATTTCACTTAAAGACCGTGAGCCAATCGTTGCTAATACATTTATCTGGACTGGTGGTGTAGCTGCACTTCCAATGGTAGCTGAATCAGGTCTTGCTGCTGATCGTGGCAAAGCAACAATCAATGAATTCCTACAATCTACATCACATGAAGATGTATTTGTAATCGGGGATGCTTCTGTTGCATTACCAGGTGATGGTGGACGCCCACTTTACGCTCCAACTGCACAAGTTGCTTGGCAAATGGGCGAATGCGCTGGTTACAACTTATTCGCACAATACAAAAACCAAGAGATGAAAACATTCTCTGCGGTTAACTCTGGTACTCTTGCAAGCTTAGGCCGTAAAGATGCAGTTGCTACTATCGGTGCAAGCAACACACAACTTAAAGGTCTTCCTGCAACACTTATGAAAGAAGCGTCTAACATTCGCTATCTTACACACATCAAAGCGCTATTCGGCTTAGTGTATTAATTTTCAATAAATAACTAAATGAAATGCCCCGTAGATGTTTAACGTTAAACATTTACGGGTTTTTTTTATGGCTAAATTTGCGCTACAAGCTACTTTAAAATGGAGGAAAGATAGATTTGTTTTGAAGATAATTTTTGAGCTCGGTTAAGATAGTCTGGCAGGTGATAATCGACTCCAGTGTATTGTTCTTTATTTCGAGTGAGTGGTTTGCATTTTCTACGATAGTAAGCTGATGTGAAGTTAGTTGGTTCAGCCTTTCATTAGAAAAATGAGGGTCAGCAGTTCCAATTGCTATGAAGCTATGTCGATTTACTAAATTTTGCATAGTATGTTCAAAGGATAGTGGTGGTGTTAATAGTACATAGTGTGAAGGTATAATGGCCTTCTGTTGCATATAATAGTCGGCGATTGGCATCACACCAAGCGACTTTCCAATATAAACAACTTCTTTGTAAGCCTTTGTGTGTAAATAATATGTAACGATAGATTCGACATTGTTATAAACCATTTCTGAAATAGCTTCTGGTGGCTGATTGAACTGCTGTTGCTCAAATGTATAAAAAACTTGGACAACATCATAGCCTAAGTCTAGCATTAGTGAAGTAGAGTAATGCATTAGCGGTTTATCATAGTTATAGCCTGTACCAGAGAACATAAAGCAAATTTTATCACTATTCATATTAAAAAAATTGTAAGCAATATCGTTGTAAGTTTCTTTACTAGGCTTGATTGTCATCGTAATCCCCCTTAAATTAGAAAAATGTGAATATTTCACTTTTTATATATAAAGTTAGTTATAATTTTAATATAACAGGAAGGAGGTAGATTATGAAGGCTATTACAATAAATGGTTTTGGACCGCCGTCTGTTCTAACAGTGGTGGATTGTCCAAAACCGATGATTGCAAAAGGGGAAGTGCTAATACGTACGTCCTATACAAGTGTAAATTTTGCTGATGTTAAAAATCGAACAGGAAATAAAGCAAAAGCTAAATTTCCTATGATACTTGGTTTAGATGTAGCTGGTGTTATAGAAGAGGATTTTAATGATAGCAGTGATTTTAAAAAAGGGGACCACGTTATTGCTTTTCCAAAGAATGGTGCTTATGCACAATATGTTGTAGCAAATGAACAGCTAGTCTTTCGTATTCCGAATGGTGTACCTCTTGAAAAGGTAGCAGCTATACCGACTGTTTTATTTTTATCCTATATGTTAACACATCAAATTACACAAATTGGTACAGAGGATAGCGTTTTAGTTCATGCTGCGTCAGGTGGAGTAGGGACAATGCTTATACAAATGGCAAAAAAGCGTGGGGTTAAGAAAATTATAGGAACTGTTAGCTCTATCGAAAAGGCAACCATTGCTTATGAGCTAGGCGCACATCATGTTGTGACATATTTTTAGTGCCCAAGTTAATGAGTATACGGATGGTCTTGGTGTCGATGTTGTTTTCGATTCAATTGCAGGAACGATTACAGAAGAGAGTTTAAAGTGTTTAGCGCCATACGGAACTCTTGTGCAGTTTGGTAATAGTAGCGGTAAAGCGGGCAATATTAAAACATCTGATTTACATAGTAGTTGCCGCAATGTAAAAGGCTTTAGCCTAGGAACGACTCGGGCTTTAAAGCCGGAACTATTACAACAAGTAGCTCCAGATATTTTTACACTATTACAGGATGAAAGTTTCCAAGTGCCGATAGCAGCAGTGTTTGACTTAGAGGACATGGAAAAGGCGCATGAGTTGATGGAGAGCCGCCAGCATCAAGGGAAGATATTAATTAAAATTGTGTGAGTGACTGGCACTTAGCTACGCAGAAACATTGTAAGCCGCAACTGTCTCTGTCGCGCCTTTTGTTGCGTCTTACTTTGCTGCGTTCCCTCAGGTGAAAATAAATTGTTTGAGAATTGTGTGAGTGACTGGCACTACTTTAGTTTTTCGTATATTCTTCTTTTTCGGTAAAGCATGATTCCTGTTTCTGCTACATCTTGCATCATACCTTTATTAGCGTATGCTCCGAAAATCATACCTGCTATCGGAACCATTTGGAAAAGCTTTTTCCAGCCCATTTGATCACGATAAGTGAAGAAAACTTCCTGCCAACCTTGAAGCTGTGAAATCATCTTGTCGGATACGTTATTATTGTCGTGCATGGATGAAATTTCTTCTAAAATAGCTTCTTTACCTACTATATCAGCGGAGGTAAATTGTAGGCACTTCACAATGAAAATACGTTCCATTTTATCATTAGGGTCAAAGCCATGAATAATTGCAATTTCTTGCAGCGTTTTTAAAGCCATTCCTAATATAAATGGGATATCAATCGCCAATGTGAAAATGCCGCCAAAGCCAGTAGAAGCCCCTTGAACTGTTGCCAATTTCACGCGTTCTTTTTGCAGCTTCTCACTTAGAGCAATCATCTCCTCTAAAGGAATGTTACCGATATCAGAGATTGTAAAAATATTTGGATACAAAGAATTATTACGGATTTTTAGAATCATCATTTGCTCATTGATTAAATATTTACCTCCTGATTGAACATAGCTCCCAAGCTCATCAACAAGTAAAGCTAGTTTTTGTTGAATAAAGGTAGGGGTCATCTTATCTAAAATTTTAAAAGGAATACGCCCTAATCTTTCCCAAAACCATAATCCTTTTTGGTCCTTTTCCCACGCTTCAATTTCTTGTAAATAAGTTTGTAATTGCTCCTGATTCTCCATTTATCTATTCCCCTTGTGAGTGCATTTAGTTACAATACGTAAACTAGTTTAAAAAGTTTCAAGTTCATACGTATCTATTGCCATACAGAAGCAAGTAAAGTAATGCCCTCATCAATTTGCTCAATTGACAATCCACCATATCCAATAATAATCATGCCATGTTGAGTTGGGTGTTGAAATGAAGTAGAACAAGGATAGACATTGACTCCTACTGCATGGGCAAGTTGAATAGCATTATGCTCTGACAATCTTTTTGGCAATTTCACAATAATATGTAGCCCAGCATTTTCACCGATAATTTCAAATTCCTTAGAGAATTGACTACGAAGAGTTGCAAGTAACGTCTGCTGTTTTTTTCGATAGATGGTACGCATTTTTGCTAAATGTTTATCGAATAAGCCTTGCGCAAGAAAATCTGCTAGTACAAGCTGATCTACCTTTGAGACGACTGACTTTTGTTCTTGATGGAAGCGGGTAAATGGCTCTACTAGTGATCTAGGCAAAATCATATAGCTAATACGTAGAGAAGGAAGAAGTGTTTTTGAAAATGTGCCAAAGTAAATGACCCGCTGTAGCTGATCCATGTTCGCGAGTGAAGGGATTGGTAGGCCCTTATAACGAAATTCCGAATCATAATCATCTTCTATAATAAATGCATTATTTAAGGTTGCCCATTGTAACAGTGCCGCACGGCGTTCAATCGACATAATCATACCTAGTGGAAATTGATGTGCTGGTGTTGTGTATAACATGTGAATAGCTTTTTTAGGTACAGTAATGCCTGAGTTATCCACAGAAATCGGGTGCGTTAGTAAACCACATTGCTGTAAAGTTGCCCTTACTCGTTTAAAACCTGGTTCTTCTAAACCGACTTCGGTTTGTGGCCCGAAGTAATGGCATAGAGCCTGTAGTTGGCTTTGTGTACCGCTATAGACAAATACTTGTGATGCATCACAAGTAACTCCTCTAGAGCGTTCAACATAGTGGGCAATCTCTTGTCTTAATGTAGTTTCTCCTTGCCACGGACTTGTTGATAAAACATCCACAGTAAAGTGTTTTTTCATTAGCTTATGAAAGGCTTGTAGTGGGAAAGCAGCTTTATCCACATGCCCAGTATTAAAATCAAATTTCACTGTGTCATTCGTTTGCAAGGAAACTGTATCTTTTGTTTGAACTTGCTGAAGCCATTCAAACTCAAATGGTGCTATATAGTAGCCTGAGCGCTCTTTACTGTAAATATAACCTTCTGCAAGCAATTGCTCATAGGCTTCTTTAATTGTATGAACACTGACATTTAATGTTGTTGCAAGCATACGTTTTGAAGGTAATTGTTCATGTGCTAAAAGTTTCTGTAAAAGAATACCTTGTTTAATGCTTTCATAAACCTGTACATATTTAGCAATATGTCCGGAGAACGAAATTGCTAGTTCCATCATCTATTACCTCCTTGGTATGGTCATAATTTTAAAAATTGGTTATATCCATCATATCAAAATTCCGGTTTAATAAAAAAAAGGAGTGAAGGTCAATGAGATTCAGCATTTTAGAAAATGAAGTCGTATTATTAAAACCATTAGTAAAAGAGGATGTACAAGGAATACTTACAGCAGGAAGTTATCCAGAGATTTGGTCATATCTGTCCACAGCGATAGAAAATGAAACGGATGTGCATAACTTTGTGGAAAATGCATTGTCCAACAAAGATAAAATGGTGGAGTTTCCGTTTGTAATTGTGGATAAGCTTTCAGGACAGATCATAGGTTCAACCAGCTATATGGACATAGATTATAAGCACAAACGTCTGGAAATAGGGACAACGTGGCTTACTCCTGCATTTTGGCGAACTGCTGTGAATACCAATTGTAAATATTTATTACTAAGCTATTGCTTTGAGGTTCTGGGGCTACAACGGGTCCAAATTAAAACAGATCATGAAAATATACGCTCTCAAAAGGCAATTGAACGTATAGGGGCAACGAAAGAGGGCATTCTACGCAATCATATGGTACGTAAAGACGGTTCTGCTCGGCATACGGTAATGTATAGTATTACGATAGATGAATGGCCAGAAGTAAAAGCTCGAATCGAACATTTATTGGTATTGGGCTAATTAAAAGTCTTTCTCCATTTGCTTTAGTTACTAAAAACAAGTAAAAAAATGGATATTTGCTAGTCTTATAATCTAGTTTTTGGCAAATTATGTGTGAGTAATGGTATTCAAGGGTAGATTACTTAAAATCTATTTTTGAAAAGTGGGGGAAAAGTATGTTAAAGCCGAAATTAACATTACGACAAATTTACGGTGATAATGCTGTGTATACACCTCGTACACCATATAGCGATAATCCGTGGATGATGGATGATTGCCATAAACTAGATGCATTAACAGCAAGGGAAGTCGCCATCGCGGATATTCCTGTTTTAGTGCACCGTGCGACGCAAACGGAGAAGGCTAAAAAAATACATGAATTAGCGGGTTTAACATGGGTAGATCAGCCGTATACGTATGAAACACAAGAAGAATATTTAGCGCAATTAGATGCATGGTGTGAAGAAGGTAAGACGATTGTTTGTCAGTATTTACATGACGCAGAGCATATGAACCGTAATTGCTATTGGATGGATGCCGCCAAATTTAATGAGCTAAATACAAAAGCATATATTGATCATTTAATTGATAGTAAATACGTGCCTAGCCGTTTGAATATCGAACTATATAGATTATCGGATGCAATGAAAAATTGGAAGCCACCTGTTGTGCTCAAACCTGGAGATGATTCGCCTACTTCTGGTGGATACGGCGTCATCATATGCCAAAGTCAAGATGAGTTAACAGAGGGTTTACGTCAATTTCGAATGAATGGGACGGAAAGTATTATTATAGAAGAGTTGTTACAGGCAAAAGATAATTATAGTTGTCAATTCGTTTATTCTGAAGAGCTTGGTATACAGTATTTAGGTGCTTCTCAACAGATGACAGATGACAATGGAATTTATGAGGGGAATGTCATTGTAGAAAAAGTACCAGATAAAGTGATTGAAGTAGGTCGCCATATAATGGAGCGTGGCGTGGCAGAAGGCTTTGTTGGTGTAGCGGGGTTTGATTTAATCGTAACAGAGGCAGGAGATGTGCAGGCGATTGATTTGAACTTCCGCCAAAACGGCTCTACCTCTATGTTAATGTTTCATGAAGCATTAGGTAAACCAGTTAATAAATTTGCTTCCTATGCATCAAAAGGTGCTGAGGATAATGAAGCATTTTATCAAAAGATTGAACAATTTATAAAACAAGGTATTCTATTCCCATTAGCTTTTTATGATGGGGATTATTTTGAAAACAAAGTAGCATCGCGTTATGTTGGTATTTGGTATGCGGATTCATTACAAGAAATCGAAGAACTTGAACTGCAATTGCTTTAATGGAAAATTGTTTGAGTGCCTGGCACTTTTCCGCGGACACACCGTAAGCCACAACCCATGCTGTCGCATGGTCAAGTTGCAGCTTACATTGCGTGCGTAATGAGCAGGAGTCTACGGGCATTTTCTCTGACAAGTTACAAAATACATGATTTGTGTGGAAATTGTTTGAGTGCCTGGCACCCTGTTAATCTACCATTCTTTTTTTATAAACAAATCCAGTAACAATCCAAGCTGCTATTGACCAAGCAATAATAGTAACGATAGGAATGATATAATCCATCGAAGAGTAGTTACCTTCTAAAGCTTCTGCTAAAAGTACTAGTTGGGCACTTGGGAGCCACTTTGCGATTTCTAGCACTGGATAGACAGAAGCTAAAGTTAGGGCGAACGGTCCAAATGAGAAAATAAACATAACAGGCAACACGATAATAGATGCTTCCATAATTGTTTTTGCAAATAATCCACATAATGTTCCTAAGGCGATATAGAAAAAGATAGAGAGTAATAGGGCGATAGCTAATATGAAAAGATTTGCTGGCTCGTAACCAACAAGGAAAATCGACAAGCCTACTACAACAATCGTCACAATAGAGACGAACAAGCTTTTACCTATTAAAATATCTCCAAGTGAAGCAGGAGAAAGCATTAAACTTCGAAGTGTATTTTTCTCCTTTTCTTCTGCAATTAAACAACATTGTACATAGGCAGTAACAACTGCAAACACTAAATTTATTGGTAAAAAATAAGCGTCGATACTATTTGTTCCGATTTTGTTATAAGCAAAAGCTAAAATAAGGGGTAAAAAAATCATAACGGAGACTGCGTAATTTCTTGAAAATTCCTTGTAGTCCTTCATGAAAATAGCTTGAATACGTGTTATTGAGATGTTCATATTAGATCACTCCCTGTTATTTGCATAAAAATATCGCCTAAAGTTGGCTCATTTGTGTATATACGTGCAACGGCATTTTTTTGCATCCAATGAAATAGTTTCTGCGCATCCTGATCGCCATTTTGAATCGTTTCAGATTGGCCATTTTTCAATTCTACAGTAATTGTTTCATCTCCAAAATCTTTTTTTAATTGCTTCGGTGAACCGATTGCACGAATTTTCCCTTGATGTAAAAAGGCAACACGATCGCACAGTATTTCTGCCTCACTCATATCGTGTGTTGTTAAGAAGATTGTTGTTCCGAGTTCATTTAATTTCCGTAAGCCGTTATAAATATGCTGCGTATTCACGGGGTCAAGTGCAGATGTTGGCTCATCTAAAAATAACAATGCAGGTTTATGCATAATGGCTCGAGCTAGTGTGACACGTTGAATCATGCCCTTCGATAACTGACTAACTTTCTTTTTACGTTCTGGGTAAAGATTAACAAAATCTAAAGCGTCTTTTACTGCTGTATGAGGTAATTGATACAAATTACTATATAGTAATAAATTCTCTTCAATTGAAAGCCGTGTATACAGCCCGCTATTATCCGTCAAAATACCAAAGCGCTGACGATTTTGGCTATATTTCATTTCACTAGCAGGGCGATTAAATAATGATACATCTCCCGCAGTTTTTTCCGTTTGCGCGGTTAATATTTTAATAGTAGTTGTTTTACCGGAGCCGCTTGGACCAAGGAAACCAAATATTTCTCCCTTTTTAATAGTAAAGGAAACATCCTGTAATGCAGCCTCCTTATTAAAGACCTTTTTTAAATGTTGAACATCAATAATTGTCTCCATGTGTAAACCTCCTGTGGTTGTTGATATCCTCACTTTAAAGCACAATGGAGAAGTAAACATTAAATTACAGGTGAATGGCGGAAAAATGGGCTTCAATGGAGTAATATTTAGCTGACAGGAGTCGTTTATTTCCTGGGAAATCTACTATATTCCGAGTATTTCTTTCAAATCTGCTAGTTTATTTTTCGACAAAGGAACAACAGTTTTTTCGTTGCTATTTAAAGCAAGACTGTAGCTATTGCGGGTCCAAGTAATAATCTCACGAACCTTTTGCAGGTTAACGATATAAGAACGATGACTTCTAAAAAAGCCGAATGGTGTCAATTTTTGTTCTAAATCATTAAGGGACAATGCGCATGGGTAGGCTTCATTTGCAACAAAAACGCTCACAACACCTTCCACACTTTCAATGTAATCTATTTCTGGTGGATTAAATAAAATGATTTTGTCATTTTTCTTTGTTGGGATTTTATCAAGCCTTATAGGTGCATTTTCGTTAGGTGTAGGAACTGTTTCAATTTCATCCTCTTTTACATCGAGTGTATGCAAACCTAATGCATCCAATCTATATATTTCGTCGCACGAAATAATCAAATCCTCTAAATTGTTTGAAAGTAAAACAACTGATTTTTCTTGTTTTTGAAGTGCCATCAAAAGCTTGAGAACATTTTGTTTTGAAAATTCATCTAAGTTTTGAAGGGGTTCTTCTATTATTTGAGTAGGTGCTAAATTTAGATATGTATGTAACAATTTTAACCGTTGTTTTTCCCCATGTTGAAGTTTAAGTATTGTATTATTCCTTTGATCAGACAAAGAAAACAGCTTTAAAATTTCCTCTTTGTTGTGTAGAGGCGCTGTAAACAGTTTCATAGAAAAATGGATATACTCGCCTACTGTTAGTCGTTCGTATAATGCACTTTCACGATTATGCGTGTATGTCTTTTCTTGCTTTGTAAACCATTGCATTAAAGTATTAATTTTCGTTACATCTGTGTAGATGCCTACAATAGCCCCTATATGCAACGGAAGTTGGAAGCTTGGAAAAATAACATTTCCTGATTCCGTGTAAGGGTCGATTTCTAAAAGCTGTGGTTGATTCAATGTGATAGCCTCCACCTCGTAAAAGATTTTATAAAAATTTTTTTATATACGTCTGCGCCAGCATAGCACTTTCTTGATGAAAAGAAGCGTTATAACGATCCATAAATCCATGTTTCCCTGGCAATTGAATAGTTTGTACAAAGTGTTGATGCTCTAGTGCATGACTTAATTCTTTGACATTGAAACTAACCTCATGACAAGGTAGAAGCATCAGTGTCGGGCAATTTGGTTGCAAATCAAGATATTGGCGAATACGTGAGCCGTAGACGCAAACAACACGATATAACGGCAGCGTAGCAAGTCGCCAAGCGAGTGTTGCGCCTACACTATAACCGATTACTATAACTTTTTCATATTGTTGTATGGCAGTACTTAATTGTGTAAAAAGTATTTTCAAAGGAGTATCGAAGCCAATTTCATTAGTGAAATACTGGTAAGCTTCTTTTTCCTGATTATAAGTAAAGCTTTTTTCATCTGTGTAAAGTTGCACACATTCTACCTCGGTTTGCTTATCCATAAAGGCACATGCCTGTTCTCGAATAAAATCATTTATCCCATAAATTTCATGTAAAATAAATATTTTTCTATTTTTTCTATTCAATTGAAACTCCTTTTTTGCTTTTTCAAATAGTGTATCAAAAAGTAATTATCTCGTACATTTAATCCATTAAAAGTAAATTTTTGGTTTGGTCATTTTTGTGGTAACAAAGTTTTATATCAATAAGTAAATTTCTCACACGATTCAAATGTTTATAATTGGGAATTGTTTTAATAGCAGTTGTTTTAGTGGATTTAGGAAATGAAAAATGGAAAAAAATAATAAATTATAGTTATTTTAAAATAATATTTTTGTGATGAAAAGTAGGGGGTATATTTCAAATGCTGCTTAAAAAAAAGAGTAACGTAAGTGTTAGTATAAGAAAAAATTTTTTGACTTTTTTGAAATAACAATGTAAAAATAACTTTATCTTTATTCGGCGATTGTTTAGGTGAGAGGATGAATGGAAGTTCGCCTTCACAATGGGCTTCAAAACGCCGCATGATTTATATGAGGAGGATGATGGAAATGGAATACCAAACAATTGAAGTGAATGGTAGTGCATTACATTTTGCAGATTATCCAGGTGAGAAAGGGACTATTATTGCCGTACATGGTTTAACCGGCAACCATATGCAAATGCATTATTATGCTGAGCTTTTGAAAGGCGACTATCGTTTTATTTCGGTTGACTTAAAAGGGCGTGGTAATAGTGCACCAGCACCTGCAAATACAGGTATTGAGTTACATACACAAGATGTATTAGCTTTGCTTGATGCATTAAACATTGAGAGCCCGATATTAATGGGTTACTCAATGGGAGCATTTATCATGGCGAATGTTGCGAGTAAACGAAAAGATGTAAAAGGGGTCATTTTACTTGATGGAGCAGCAACTTGTACAGATCATCAACGCCAAATTGTTGAACCATCACTAGGTCGAATTAGCAAGCTGTATGACTCAGCAGACGCGTACATCGAGGAAATAAAAGCGATTTATGGTCGCCTAGGCGTTGAATGGACAGATCATTTAGCAAGCGTAGGTCGTTATGAGATTGCAATACAAGATAATCATTGGGAAAATAAGTCTGACGAAGAAAAAATTCGTTTAGATTTCCAAAGTTTTTATGACTACAAGCCTGCAAATGTTTTTGAAAAAGTGGAATGCCCAATACTTTTAATTCATTCAACTGGTGGTATTGGAGCAATGCCCGCATTATTTTTAGCAGAATCTTATACAGAAACACTCAAATATGCCAAAAATATTTGGAAATTCACATCAAATAGTAATCATTACACTTTGGTTTTTGAAGAAAGAAAAGATGTTAACCGTGTAATACTGCGGTTTTTAGAGAGTTTCTAAAAAAAGAGTTGCAGTTTTTAAAATTTTATGCGAATAATTAAATAACAAATATTTAATGCCTATCGAGCAGCTTTAGAAAAACGACCTTTTTCTACTTTCCCTGCTTGACTGTTGGCTACACTTTTCTAAACGTACGGTACATGCCGTCTTTTGGGGAAGTGTGGCCTTTTTTTATTCGAATTTAACAAAAAGGGGATTTGTTGGATGTCTACAGGATTAGAGTATTTTAAAAAAGTTTATGATGTAGTACCTGAATGGGTGCAAAAAATGCATGATTATAATCCAGCAATGCTAGACCACTATACAGCACTTCGTGGAGCAGCAATGGCACCTGGTGTACTTTCTGTAAAGGACAAGGACATTTTGTTAGTTGGCATGAATGCTGCAAGACATTATGCACGTAGCATGGTGTACCATACAAAAGGCGTAATTGATGGTGGTGCTACACTCGAAGAATTAATTGAGTACTTACTCGTAGCTTTTAACTATGGTGGGGAAAAAGCATTACAGATTGGCTTGCAGTCTTTTGACTATGCGTTAGAGCTAACGAATACGAGTGCAGACAAAATTTCACATGATGCTTCAGCAATTGATATTGTGCGCTATTACAGTACATTTGCTTCGACAGATAAAAGTAAGGCGTATTTTGAGAAATTGTTAAGTTTTATTGTTGCAAAAGATGAAAACGCTTTAAAAGTTGCGTTACTAGATAGCAATGTTGTATCAACGCAAATGAAACATATCCTGATGACAGGAATTTACACAACAGTATTGAAAAATGAGGAAACAGATTATTGGGCTAAAAAATCACGCGAAATAGGTGTAGAAGAAGCAGAATTAGCAGAGCTAGGCTATATTTGCCTATTAACAGCTGGCATTCCTTCTTGGTTTGAAATTAGTGATGCGCTTATCCAAAAGTAATGGAGTGAATACAATGAAAATTTATGAATCTGTAGAACAGGCTTTATCTTGCGTTGAAAGTGGCCAAACAATAATGGTCGGTGGTTTTGGTTTAGTAGGGGGCCCACTCACTTTAATAGATGCACTAGTAGAGTTAGAGGTCAATGATTTAACAATCATAAGCAATAACTTAGGAGAAAAAGGTAAGGGTCTTGGAAAATTGCTAGAGCAAAAGAAAGTAAAAAAGGCAATTGGCTCTTACTTTACTGGTAATCGAGATGTTGGCGAAGCATTTCAACGTGGAGAGCTTGAAATTGAATTATTACCCCAAGGTACGTTAGCTGAATCGATTCGAGCTGGTGGTGCAGGTATTGGTGGTTATTACACAAAAACTTCTGTCGGAACTGACTTGGCGAAAGGTAAAGAAACAAAAATAATTAATGGTGAAGAATACGTTTTTGAGGAAGCGTTAAAGGCGGATGTCGCAATTATTCGTGCACATAAGGCAGATAGACTTGGAAATTTAGTGTATTACAAAACTGCGCGTAATTTTAATCCGATTATGGCAACTGCGGCCAAGACAGTCATTGTTGAGGTAGATGAAATTGTAGAAGCAGGCGAACTAAGCAGTGATGATATCATTACTCCGCATTTATTCATTGATCGAGTGATTGTAGCACAGAAGATTTTAACGAAGGAAGGCGTTGTGGAGAATGGCTAATCCAATTCAGGAGCTAATAGCAAAAAGAGCTGCAAAAGAAGTTGCAAATGGACAAATTATTAATTTAGGTATTGGTATCCCTACACTTGTTGCAAAGTATGTAGAAAATGACAATGTTCACTTTCATACAGAGAACGGCATGCTCGGAGTAGTAGGTGTAGATGAGGAGGATATTGATCCGAATGTAGTGAATGCTGGAAAAATGCCAGTTGGAGAAGCTATTGGATCATCCTTTTTTAATAGTGCAGAATCATTTGGCATGATTCGAGGGGGTCATGTGGATGTAGCCATCTTAGGCGTACTACAAGTAGATGAGCAAGCACGTATCGCCAATTGGGCAGTACCAGGGAAAAATATTATTGGTGTTGGTGGTGCAATGGATTTACTAATCGGTGCACAAAAGGTCATTGTCACGATGACGCATACATCAAAAGATGGGAAAAGTAAGATTTTAAAAAATTGCACTTACCCAATTACCTCAACACGTAGCGTGGATACGATTATTACTGAATTGGCTGTTTTTAACTATATAGATGGACAGTTACATTTGGTTGAATTAATGCCTGAAGTTACATTACAGCAAGTAGAGGCTAGCACAGAAGCAAGTTTTGTCAATGCGTTGAAATAGGAGGGAAATAGCATGAAAGAAGTAGTTATTGTAGAAGGTGTTCGAACAGCCATAGGTAAGTTAGGGGGCTCATTAATCAATGAGACAGCAGATGTTCTTGGTTCAACAGTTATTCGTGAACTCCTAAATCGTACACAGCTAGATCCCACTCTAATAGATGAAGTGATTTTGGGACAAGCAAAACAAAGTGCAGATCAATCCAATGTTGCACGCCTTGCATCTCTACGTGCCGAGCTACCAATTACCGTTCCAGGTTATACAGTACATCGCCAATGTGGTTCGGGCCTACAATCCATTAACAATGCGGCACAGCAAATTGCTCTTGGCTATAGCGATATTATTATCGCAGGGGGAACAGAATCCATGAGTACAGCCCCATATTACTTGCGAAATGCTCGTTATGGATATGGCGTTGGTAATGCTGTCATGTTAGATCCGAATACAGAAAGTCAACCAGGCTCACAACCGTTTGAAGTTTATGGCATTTCAACGATGGGTGAAACAGCAGAAAATTTAGCCGAAAAATATTCGATTTCTCGTGAAGAGCAAGATGCATTTGCACATCTTAGTCAAGAACGTACAGCTAAGGCCATACAAGAAGGTTATTTTGACAAACAAATTGTACCTTACGAAGTGAAAAAACGAAAATCAATCGAAATTTTTGAAAAAGATGAGCATCCATTTTTAACGAGTAAAGAGAAGTTAAGTACGTTAAAGCCTGTATTTCGTAAAGGTGGAACAGTAACAGCGGGCAATAGTAGTGGGCGTAATGACGGTGCAGCTGCATTGTTAATCATGTCGAATGAAAAAGCTATAGAACTAGGCTATAAGCCTAAGGTGAAAATACTTGCTCAAGCAGCCGCAGGTGTAGATCCATCTATAATGGGAATCGGTCCAGTTCCAGCTACATTAAAAGCATTGAAGCAGGCAAATTTATCAATTCAAGATATTGATATTATTGAGCTAAACGAAGCCTTTGCAGCCCAATCTATCGCAGTTATCAATGAACTAGGGTTAGATATTAATCGAGTAAATCCAAACGGTGGTGCTATTGCAATGGGCCATCCTATTGGGGCAACTGGTGCCATTTTAATGACAAAACTTATTCATGAGCTTGAACGAACAGGCAAGCGTTATGGCTTAGTAACATTATGTATCGCAGGGGGACTTGGTGTTTCAACTATCGTTGAAAACTGCCAAGCGTAAAATAACACCGAGTACATGACTCGGTGAAGGTGCTTAGCTATCTTTTTGAATTTTTTCAAGGTATCTTTTTTGCGCAGACTGTAGAGCTACTACGACTGAACCACTTGATGGGGCATAATAGTGCTCATCTACACGAGCAATTAATTCATCAATATTGGCCGTAAGATCAAAGCCAATTAGCATACGTTTAAAGAAATCTTGTGCAAGATCAGTAACGAATGTAAATTCTGCATTAATAATTTTATGACTTTGTTGATCGATTTCTAACACAATGCCGGCATGTTTGTACATCTCGTACATAGACGTGCCTTGGGGTGCCTTAGCATAAGCGGTCACTAAAATACTAGTTAATTTTTGCAAGATAATGCCCTCCAACATGTAAAGATTGTGATTTTATTTTATCATGTTTACACGTTAAAGAGCTAATTCCAAAAATTACTTAGGAGAACACATCAAGGGGGAAATTGTATGGAAAAGTTAACGAATTTTTTCACAAATGTAATGAAAAAGTATTTACCAGATCCATTTGTATTTGCAATTGGACTTACATTATTAACGTTTGTATTGGCTCTACTAATTGAAGATATTAGTTTTGTGGATCTAACAACTGCTTGGGGTGGTGGCTTTTGGGATTTACTAGCATTCACAACACAAATGGCCGTTATTCTTGCAATGGGTTATGTATTAGCTACAGCACCTATAACTGACAAGTTATTAAATAAAATTGCAAGTATGGTCCATACGCCAAAAATGGCAATTATCGTGGCAACACTCGTTGGGGGTATCGGTAGTTATTTAAACTGGGGTTTTGGTTTGGTAATTGGTGGGATTATCGCCAAAAAACTAGCATTAAAAGTTAAAGGGGTCCATTATCCGCTGATCATTGCAGCTGCATATTCTGGATTCACTTTCTACGGATTAGGTTTATCTGCTTCTATTCCAATTTTAATTTCAACTCCAGGTCACTTCTTAGAAGATGCTATGGGTTTAGTTACATTATCAGAAACAATTTTTAGCTTACCAATGATTATTACAACAGTTGTTTTGTTAATCACATTACCTTTATTTAATGCGATGCTACATCCGAAAGATCCTAAAAATGTTGTGGAGATTGATCCAGCATTATATGCAGATCAACCAAAAGCAAAATTAAACCTTTTGGAAGACAATACAATAGCAAATAAATTAAATAACAGCCGCATTTTAGCTTACGCAATTGGTGTGTTAGGGCTGATCTATGTAGTAATCTATTTCACAAATGGTAATTCATTAAACTTAAATATTTTAAACTTTATTATTTTATTCATAGGAATTATTTTACTAGGCACACCTGCGCGTTATGCTGAGCACTTAGCTGACGGGGTTAAAACAATTTCAGGAATCATACTGCAATTTCCATTCTACGCGGGGATTATGGCTATCATGGCTGCTTCTGGTTTAGTGGACACAATTGCGAAAATATTTGTTGACTTATCAAACGAACATACCCTACCGTTTTGGGGATTAATTAGCTCTTTCTTCATTAACTTCTTTGCACCATCTGCAGGAGGACACTGGACAGTACAAGGTCCATTTATGATTGAGGCAGCAAAAGAATTAGGTGCTTCCTTATCAGAAACATCAATGTCCGTTATGTTAGGGAATGCCTGGAACGATTTAGTACAACCATTCTGGATTTTACCAGCTCTAGCGCTCTCTCGCTTAAAGTTAAAAGATATTATGGGCTTTCTTGTTATGATCATGTTCTTCGTGGGTGTTATTTACATTATAGCAACGTTAGCTTGGTCATATTTACTTTAGAAATTAAAGAGTAAAGGTTATAGGATTTCAGCAAAAAATTCGCTAAACTTCTGTGGAAAAGCGAGCCAAGCGAGCCTCCGCAGATGCTTTAGCATTTGTGAGGCTTGCGGTTCGTCCACTGAAAGAGAGCGAATTTTTTGCATTGAAAGAAGCACGCGAATCGCCGGAAAGACAAGAGAAACCGCCGATAGAAGTTCTCGAATCGCCGGAAAGACAAGAGAAATCGCCGATAGAATCACGTGAATCGTCGGTAAACCCGCGGAAAGCGCCCGCCGTAGCGGACAGCAACATATGTCAAATAGCCATAACCTGAGGGGGAAATATATATGTCCAGCATGTATCAAGCACTCCTAACAGAAGGTGCTTTAACCAAAAGAGAAAAAACATTGTTACTTGTAGGATTATTTGCAGCAAGACGTGAGGAAAAACAAATGCTTTATTTCGTAGAGCACGCAGTTGAAGCGGGCAATACTGTCGCAGAAATTGCAGAACTAATTGCATCAGCCATTATTTCTAGAGGTATTCCTACTTGGTTATCTGGGATTGAAGCCATTTCTTATGCAATTCTGCTGTCAGGAGACGCACAGGCCGCTGAAAAGTGGAAAGAGGTTGATACATTTTCCTCACAGCAGGAATGTATTGATTATTATCAAGGGGAGTTTGATGTATTACCTACATGGATTCAATATTTAGTAGATTATGCACCGGATACTTTATTAAAATATAGCAATTTGCGCACAACTTCTTTACGAGATGGGGCAGTGTCCAGATTACTGAAGGAATTATTACTGTATGCTATAAACGTTTGTGATGCCTATGAAAAAGGCATTCTAATTCATAAAGCAAATGCCATTTCACTTGGGGCAAGTGTTGATGGTTTAGCTGAGGTGAAAGCGTTATGTATTTATGCAGTAGGACTACAAGTAATTTGGAATGATGAGGATAGTAAAGCTTAAAGAAGGAGAACTAACAATGCAAAAAGTACTAATAATTGGCGGGGGCTTTATGGGCTCGGCTATCGCGAAATATTTTAACCAATATAACGTAAATGTCTATTTATATGAGCCTAATATAGAAAGATTACAGCAATTAAAGCAACAATCAGATTTACAAAAAATTACTTTTTTACAACAACTGGAACAAATCGATGGTTTATCATTTGTCTTTGAGGCGATTGTTGAAAACTTGCAAGCTAAACAAGCTTTATTCGAGCAACTGGATTCATTTTATGAAAAAGAAGTTACGTTTTGTACCAATACTTCAAGTTATCTAATTAGCGATATTGCAGTAAAAATGTTGCACAAAGAACGCTTAATCGGGACACATTTCTTTTCTCCCGCACATATTACCCCTTTAATAGAAGTAGTTCCTAGCACTTTTACATCACAGGAACGAGCAAATGCTACTATGGAATTTTTACAAAGTGTTTGTAAAAAGCCTATCTTATTGAAACGGGAAATTGAAGGCTTTGTAGCAAATAGATTACAAAGTGCACTGGCAAGAGAAGCGATGTCTTTAGTTGAGAAGGGAATTGTAACAGCTGAAGAGTTAGACTTTATTGCTAAAATGAGCCTAGGTGTACGGTTAGCCAATACAGGGCCACTTGAGCAACGGGATATAAATGGTTTAGACACGCATTATGCCATTGTCGAACATGTATATCCAACTTTAGAGAATGGTACGAAACCACTTGCGATACATCATGCGAAAATAGAAGCTAAACAATATGGTATGAAAACCAATCAAGGCTTTTACGATTGGTCATCCATCGATAAACAACAATATTTAGCGCAAAAAGAAAAGACACTAATAGATATTATTAAGTTGGTTCAGTAGAGATTCAATATAAAGGCAGCAAATTTGAAATGAGAATAGGAGTAGATATGGCGATGGAATATCAAGCATTAGTAAAGTGTTCAACAAAGAAAAAGGATGTTCAGTTTAAAACCTATTCTGTTCCGGAGTTAAATAGTAATGAATGTTTACTAAAAGTAAGTGCCGTTGGTATTTGTGGGAGCGACTTGCATATGTATGACGGACATGGTGGCTACGATTGGGTCACTTACCCACTTGTGCTAGGGCATGAAGTAACTGGAACAGTAATAGCTATGGGGACAGCTGGTGATCAAGCACTTTTAAATAAAAGAGTGGTTATTAACCCATATAAAAGCTGTGGTGTATGTGATTATTGTCAACGTGGCGAAACGAATTGCTGTGATTTTAATGATTATAAATTGATAAAAACACCGACTGAGGCTCTTCGATATGGTTTTCGAGAGGCTGGTGGCATGGCACAGTATATGGTAGTCGATGTGAATAATATTATTGTAATTGACGATGCAGTGAGTGATGAAGTGGCAGCTATTTCAGAAGCTTTAGCAGTTAGTTATACGGCAGTTTTAAAAGTAGCTGATTACAAGAAAAAGTCTATTTTAGTAATTGGGCCAGGACCAATAGGATTAGGGGTAGCTGCAATCTTAGTAGGGGCAGGTAATGAAGAAACACATATGCTAGGAGTTCCACAAGATCAAAGTCGTTTGCAGTTAGCAAAAGAGATAGGTGTACATGCAACATTTGTTTCTACAGAGGAACTAATACACGATAATTTTTCAGGCTATGATGCAATCATTGACTGCTCTGGTCATCCATCTATTCCGAAAGAAGCTATTCGTTTACTTAAACGAGGTGGACAGCTTGTATTAGTCGGCATCAATTCTGCAGAGTT
The DNA here is from genome assembly GCF_050280025.1 of Lysinibacillus sp. NPDC093712. NCBI lineage: Bacteria > Bacillati > Bacillota > Bacilli > Caryophanales > Bacillaceae > Lysinibacillus > Lysinibacillus sp. NPDC093712. The sequence continues at coordinate 421,068 of NZ_JBNNUU010000004.1, read as the reverse complement.
TGCTGTTCCAATGGATCAAATTGTCCGTGGTGAAATAATGATTAAAGGTAGTTACGGCATTACACAGGCTAATTATGAAGCGGTTTTACAAAAGGCTGCGGAGGCAAACTATCCATTTAATAAGTTAATTGCACATACGGTTCCATTTAAAGATAGTCTTCATGGTTTTGAAAGTGCGCTTAATAAAGTAAATGGAAAAGTTGTGATTCATTTTAAGGAGGAAAAATAAATGAAAATTATTGATTTAACACTCGAAATTTATGATGGCTTAGTTTCTTATACATCACATCCACCGATTGCAATACAAGAAGAATCCACTTTTGATAATTCCGGTCATCGTTACGTAGCACCATGTGAAGGATTTGAATCTCGCTTTTTACGTATGTCTGATCATAGCGGGACACATATTGACGCGCCACTTCACTTTATAAGAGGTGGGGAATCTACCGCTGAAATGGATTTAACAAAAACATATGGGGATGCTGTCTTACTTGATGTATCCTCTTTCAAAGATCCATTTGAACCTGTTACAGCAGAGATGCTTTCACAGGCTGAGCAAAGACAAGGAATTACTGTTCAGCAAGGTGATATTGTCTTAGTACGAACACGCACTGCAAAGTGGGGACAAGGGGACTTTTTTGAAGAGCACGCTTTTGCTACTTGTGCAGGTGATTGGTTATTCGAGAAACAAGTAAAATGCATTGGTCTTGATTTAGCGAATATAGATGTTCATGACAATATGAAACGCGAAGTGCATCTAAAGCTGCTAAGTGTTCCTATTTATATAGTAGAAAACCTAGTCAATCTTGAACAGCTACCTTTAAATGACCGTTTTACTTTTATGGCACTGCCGCTTAAATTGAAAAACTCCACTGCATCGCCAGTAAGAGCTGTCGCATATGTGAAGTAATGTGAATAACAGGAAGAGAGGGCATATAAGCCTTCTCTTTTTTGTGTGAATTAAAGCTATTTAAACTCAAAAATCTTTTCTATAAAGAAATTCCTTCTCGTATAAAGTAAGCTGTGGTGAGAGCTATATCATTATGCCTCGTTTTAACCAAAATAGTAAAAGAACAATGCCTCGACATTATTTCTAGGGTTAAATTATTTGAACAGTAGAAGTCATCTGCATGTCACTTAAAATATGTATATTTTTACATGAGCAAAATCTAACATAGCTTTTTCTTTTTTGGACAACCTAATTTAGAAATAATAGCATGAGGTGATGATCATGATTGTGGAGAGGTCGTCCGATTGGCAAGAAGGCTTTATTAATAGGCTAGAAAATCATGAAAAATGGCATAGTTGGACTTTGTACAAAATGAACTATGAAATTGTGAAAATGAATTTAATCCCGGAATTTACTGGTTTACAAGCACCTAAAGTTTTACCGAAGCTAACACCACTTGCCCATCAGCTAGAAGCAGCGCAAACCGTGATAGAACGAATGAATGGGAAAGCGATACTTGCAGATGAGGTGGGGCTTGGTAAAACGATTGAAGCTGGCTTAATTCTAAAGGAATACATGATACGAGGGCTTGTAAAAAAAGCTCTGATTTTAGCACCTGCTTCTCTTATTAATCAATGGATTGAAGAATTGAATCAAAAATTTCATATTCCAGCTGTAGCGTATAAAAAAAATTGCCCGATTGAGCGTTACGATATTGTTATTATGAGCATGGATACGGCAAAAAAAAGTCCACATAAAGAACTAATTTATGCGCAAAATTATGACATGATTATTATTGACGAGGCACATAAATTAAAAAACCATAAAACACAAATTTATGAATTTGTGCAAGGATTAAAGAAGAAGTTTTGCTTATTATTAACGGCTACACCGATTCAAAATGATGTTTTTGAGCTTTATTATCTTATTTCTTTACTGAAGCCAGGTCATCTTGGCAATTATGAGACATTCCAATCTGCTTTTTCAGCAAGCAAGCACGATTTACAGCACGATGACTATTTAAAAGAACTAGTCAACCAGGTGATGGTAAGAAATCGACGAGAGGATACTGGCATTGAGTGGACCAATAGACGTGTTCAAATTGTCCCTATCCATTTTAGCCCTGAGGAAATGGAGGTTTATCATTTACTTGGTTCGCTTACGTCTAAAGGTTCCTTTTCATTAATTACTTTGCAAAAAGAAATGTGTAGTAGCAAAGAGGCAACGGCTTTAACGCTGTCTAAAATGCTAGAAAATAGTTCAGAACGCGATGAGCTTGAAGCAGTTCTTGCAAAGGTTATGGCTTTAGAAGTGAATTCTAAGGCTAAGAAGACGCTTGAAATTATTGAACAGGCTAAAGACAAAGTCATTATTTTTACTGAATACCGTGCAACTCAAATTTATTTACAATGGTATTTACATTCTCATGGCATTACGAGTGTATTGTTTAATGGTAAGTTCAATAAAAACAAGCGTGATTACATGAAGCATATATTTAAGGAAAAAGCTCAAGTATTGATTGCAACAGAGGCAGGGGGAGAAGGGATCAATCTTCAATTTTGCCATCATGTTATTAACTACGATTTGCCTTGGAATCCAATGAAGCTTGAGCAACGCATAGGTCGTGTTCACCGTTTAGGACAAGAGCATGATGTTCATATTTATAATCTTGCTGTAGAAGATACGATTGAAAAGGATATTCTGGCATTACTGCATACAAAAATTGATGTCTTTGAAAAGGTAGTAGGAGACCTAGATGCAATCTTAACGAACTTCAAAAAATCTGTTTAAGACACCATCACACCAAGGTGTAATTGATATTGTAAGGGGAGAGGGGCATGTATCCACAACAGGTTCACAGCTATTTACGACAATTTTTTTTAGAAAATGAATGCGATATGGTCGGTGATGGTGACCATTACCTAACAGTACAATTAACGATTGCTATTGATAAAAGAATAATGAATCGCCCCTTTTACTGGCAATACGTAGAAGCAACAAATGGCGAACCTAACCCTGCACAAGTTACCTTTATAACAGATCAAAGTGCACTGTCAGAAAAAATAATCGGGGAGGTCGTGCATTTTGGTTCTCCAAGGCTAAATCAATTGTTTCAAGCTACGAAAGAGCTAGGAGCTTTTGTTCAAATGTTTCAAAAAGTAGATGCTGGTACAGGGCAAGTCATGCTTACTCCTTGGCTTGGGGTAAATTATAAAGTGTCGTATTGTTGCGATCGAACGAAAGAAATGATGTACTCTTTTGGTATCAATTTACTGACAGGGACGATAAATGATAATTTTCATGACACAATAAGTGATATTGACTGGGATATTACGCAGTCAGAAGATGCCTTTTATGTACAATATATAATTAAGCCTTTACGAGCGCTTCAACGCTTGGATGAAGTTATTAATGCAATTATTCAACAGGATGATCATACATGGGCTGAGCAAGCAAAAAAGAGATGGCAACGAGATCAACGCGTATTAGACTATTTTTATGAAGATGTGGAAGAAAAGCCAGAGTGTTATGAAGTTGAGAAAAAAGCTTTAGAAGAACAATATGATGCAAAAATTAAAATTGAAATTATAAATGGTGGATTATTTTATATGAGATAAGAAAAGTAAGCCGCAACGATTGCTAATGTGAATTGTTGCGGCTTATTTTGTTGCTGCCATAAAACTTTATTAGCCTTTTTCGATAATGTTTTGTAATTGTGCCAGCTTATTATCCCAAAATAAATGAAAGTATTGTAACCAATCTTCAATTTCTTTTAAGCGATCAATGTGTAAAGTGTAAATTTTTTCTCGGCCCTTCTTTTGGGCTGATACTAGCTTGGCTTGCTCCAATATGTGTAAATGTTTGACGACAGCAGTTCTGCTAATCGTAAAATGCTCTGAAATAACAGCTATTGGTTTATCGCTTTCGGCTAGCAGTTGTAGTACATGACGTCTTGTTGGATCAGCAATTGCTTGAAAAACATCATACTGTTGTGCAAGCTGTGTCATTTTGTTTCTACAATCTCTTTCAACTTTTTACCAACAAGCATTGTCCAACCACCATCCATATTTTGTCGAACAGCTTCTGCGGTCATGTTAGCCTTTGGAATAATATGAGATGCTTCCTTCCAGCCACCATGAGTTAATGTAAATTCTGTTTGCTCTCCAACTTGCTTCAACTCAAATGTGACAAACCATCCATCAGTATCCCATGCAAAACGTACAAAATGAGGTGCATCTACTTTTTCCACTTTACATGGCGATGGTCCAAATGGAGATTGGACTGTAAATTCATGCCCTTCCACTGGTTTAAAATCATTTGGCATAAACCAAGAGCCAAGCTTTTCGGCATTTGTAACCGTTTCCCACGCCTTCTCGATAGGCGCATTAAGTGTAACAGTTTTAACAATATTTTGTAGTTGTTCAGGCATTTTATAGTCTCCTCTTTTTTAAAAATATAACCATAAGGTGTTATGAATATATAACACCTTATGGTTATATGTCAATCGTAAAGAATAAGGAAAATTTTTAAGTGGCATCTTTTTCAGACAGGTTACGTATGGTAGAATTATTTTTATAATTTTCAGACGGATTGGAGGATATCGGCATGGAGAATATTTCAATGTTTTTATTGATGTGTATTTTACTAATTATTTTACCTGGACCCGATACTGCTATTGCGACGAAAAATACTTTAACAGTTAATAAAAAGGGTGGGTTACAAACAATACTTGGCTCATGCTGTGGATTATTTATTCATACATTAGCTGCGGTTATTGGTCTCTCTGCAATAATTGTAAAGTCAGCCTATATATTTGCTATTTTAAAGTACGTTGGAGCAGTGTATTTATGCTATTTAGGCGTGAAGACATTATGGACTTTAAAAACAATTCGCACGCAGTCTCCAGTCGTAAATGATGACACCCAAATTGACATTAAGTATGGGAATCAATCATGCTTTAAGCAAGGTTTCTTAACAAACGTTACAAATCCAAAGGTAGCAGTGTTTTTTTTAACGTTCTTACCACAATTTGTAGATGGCTCGAACAGCACATTTTTCCCATTTCTACTGATGGGACTTATTTATACCGCCTTAACGGCTTTATGGTTCATCTTCTATGTATATTTATTAGATAAAATTAGTGCTTTTATGAAGAAGCCTATGACAAAGGCGGTAATCGAAGGCCTAACAGGAACAGTTCTGATTGGCTTTGGCATTAAATTAGCGTTAGAGAAGGCCTAGGTGCCAGCCACTCAAACAATTTCCTATGCAAATGATGCATTCTATAACTATCCAAGGAAAAATCCACGAAGACTCCTGCGGAACAGCACAGAACGTAAGACGCGACAAACCGCGCGATAGCGAGGGTTGCGGCTTACGATGTGCCCGCGGAAAGCGCAGTGGATTTTTCTGATTTAGGAGCCAGTATGATGCTAGGTATTTATGAGAAGTGTCAGGCACTCAAACAATTTCCTTTATAACTATCCAAGTAAAAATCCACGAAGACTCCTGCGGGAACAGCACAGAACGTAAGACGCGACAAATCGCGCGTACGCGAGGGTTGCGGCTTACGATGTGCCCGCGGAAAGCGCAGTGGATTTTTACGCTTTAAGAAGCTGATATGATGCTAGGTGCATCCTATGCGAGTGCCAGCCACTCAAACAACAATTTATTAAAAAAAAGACTGTAGACAATTCCAAATTTCTTTGGAGTTTATCTACAGTCTAAGACAGCGAGAATATAAGTCTCGTTATCTTTGCTAACACTTCTAATACTTCTTGTTCGTTCAAACCTTTATAATCAGCTAAAAAGGTTATTATTTTTGTTGGTTTGCAGCCCAAACATTTGTATCTGCAATTGTTGGGTTAGCAATGTAATGGCCACCTTCAATTTGAAGAGTTTGACCAGTCATAAATTTAGATTCATCAGAAGCTAAGTATACTACTGCGTAACCGATATCATCTGCTTCACCATTGTATGGTAGGGCATTATATTTTGTGAAAATTTCTAGTAGATCTTTTGGTAAATTGTTTTTAGCTGCAGGAGTTAAAATTAATCCTGGTGCTATAGCGTTACAACGGATTTTATCTTTACCGTATTGAGTTGCAATATATTTAGTTAAGTGAACTACGCCAGCTTTTGTTGTACCGTAAGCTGTACGAATTTGATCACTTGCAAATCCACCCATTGAAGCAGTGTTAATGATAGAACCACCACCAGCTTTTTGCATATGTGGAATAGCGAAACGGCTACCAAGTAATACTGATTTTAAGTTGATATTTACTAGGCGATCAAATTCTTCTAAATCCATGTTTACTACATCTAAATCTTTTTGTAAGTTTGTTGAGCCTACATTGTTATATAGTACTGTTAAAGAACCGAATTGCTCAACAGTGAATTCTACTGCTGCTTTGATTGAATCAGCATCACCAGCATCTAAAAATACTGCAGCGGCTTCATAGCCTTCTTTTACTAATGCTGCAGCAATCTCTTTTGCACCTTCAAGATTATAGTCAGCAATAACAACTTTTGCTCCTTCTTTCGCTAACAAAGTTGCTGCTGATAAACCGATACCTGACGCTCCGCCAGTAACAAGTGCTACTTTATTTTCAACACGTTTCATAATAAAATTCCTCCTAGTTTGAGTGATAAACTGAGTATTGACAGTTAAACATAAATCATACTCATTACTACTTCATTTAATTGACAATAGATAGTTTACCACTAAACTAAAAAGATTTGAAATAAAAAGCATAGATTGTTTTCGAATTTTCACTGATGAGGAATGGTTAAGTTACAAATTATGTAGACGTTTCCTATTGTTATTACTTTTTAAATCTTGAAGTCATTCATACTGCCATGTAATAATTTTATGCTTGCTTATTCGTGAAAATAAGTTTTTTTAAGCGCTCCTCCATAACCTTCTTCTTTTCTAATCGGTCCTTTCTATTATGAAGCGTTCTTTGAAGCAAGAAGCTTCCTATGATAATGACACAAAATATGAACAAAAAAATTAGCATTAATAAAATTCCTTTTTATATAATTTATATAGATCACAACCGTTAGCTATAATGACATTTCCTATGTAATGACCTTTAGTAAGCATACTTAGTGCTCATCAGTAATTACGAGCGCCTCGTAATGGAAACCGACCTGTTATTTTATCAAGAATAATGAAAGAAGGCCAGTCAACACGCCTGAAAGAATATACCAACCTTGTATCTACAGCATTCTAGACAATCCAAGAGGGAAAAGGTCACATCGACAGTTCATTATTGACAAATATCCGATTGCTAATGACGAAAGATAGTAACATTTTTAAGGCAATTATTTTATACATACCGTCTTGTAGAATGACGATTTTAGAAAACCTTAAATTCGCTATGCGATTAGCCAATGCGTATTCAGTGCCGTTTGTAATAGATTCCCCAGCAGGGTGACATCCTAAAACAAAATTACCAGCATATGAATCCTTTAATACATTAGGATGCATCGATTGATAGTGCACCTCTAAAATACTGTCCGTATCGTTCATAAATTGATTAGCTAGGAGAAAGTTTTTTAGTGCACCATTTAAATCGATAGCAATCGCCGTATCTGCCAAAATTGTACGGAAATAAACAGATACTATCATAGAATTGCCTAAATATGGCGTAACTTCTACACTAATTTCTCCTGAAGGTAGGACAGATAATTGTACAATTGCTTCATCAATACCATTTGTTAACTTCATCATTGTTTTTCCGTAGTGCATACTTTTTATAAAAATTCTATGATCATCTATATACGCTGCTGCAATTTGATGATGTTCAATTTGTAGCGACTTCGCTTTAATTCCTAATACTTCTACACAATTTTGCAGTTCATAAACATGATGCTGAAATGAGAACTCCGTGTAGTCCAAATTAACAGGACGATTTTCAAGCAATTGCTTTAACATCTGTGCTATCTCCAATCTTTGATAAATTATGACAAAATTCTTATTTGATTATAGAAAATTAAACTCTCCAAAAACTCTCAACTAGTCAAATATATCGATATGACGTGGAGATTTGTCGTCACTTAGTCCTGAAATAAAAAACCCCACAAGAACGTTTTCAGCGTTCATTGTGAGGTTCTAATAAGTTAGAAGAAGTATAATCCAATACTGATGATAACTCCTGTAAAGAGCAAGATGAATAAACAGAATCCCATTATATCCTTTGCCTTCAAACCTGCAATTGCAAGAGCAGGTAGAGCCCAAAATGGTTGAATCATATTCGTCCAAGCATCTCCCCAAGCAATAGCCATAGCAGTTTTAGCATAATCAGCGCCTAATTTAGTTGCTGCATCCAACATAATTGGTGCTTGAACTGTCCATTGGCCACCACCGGAAGGCACAAAAAAGTTTACAAGGCCTGCAGAGTAAAATGTAAATAAATAGAATGTATGGTCATTAGAGATGTTAACAAACCACTCAGAAAATACAGCAGCTAAGCCAGAAGCGGTCATCATCCCCATAATGCCGGCATAAAATGGAAATTGAAAAACAATACCTGTTGTAGTTTTAATAGCATCTTGCGCTGCCGCTAGAAAGCGTTGCGGTGTGCCGTGGAAAATGATACCGAGCACAATGAAAATAGTATTTACAACATTTAAATCTAATACAAATCCTTTCGTTATGAAATGATGTATTAAATAAATAACACCAATAAGTCCGATTAAGATTGTTAAGACATAACTACGCTCTGAACGACTTGCAAAATGGTTATCTGCCTTAGGTAGCTCTATTTTTTCCTCTTTTAATAAAGATGCCTCAACTTCAACTACATCTTCTTCTTTTGGCATCATCCAACGGTTAAAAAATGGAAGTGTTAGTATGATGACGATTACAATAAATAGATTGTACGATGAGAAAAGTGTAACGTTTGTTGGTACAACACCCATAATATTTGCAAATGGATGTCCATCTGTTGCAATAGATAGTGGTACTGAACCTGCTAAACCACCGTGCCATATAACAAATCCTGAATAAGCACTTGCGATTAATAAACGATAGTCCACTTTTTTTACATGACGTGCAATTTCCTTTGCAAAAAGTGCACCAATTACAAGCCCAAATCCCCAGTTAATCCAGCAAGCAATTAAAGAAACAAATGTCACTATAATAATTGCCATACTTGGGGTTTTAATTTTACTAGCAACGGACGATAAACCTCTTTTAAAGACTGGACTATTCGCTAAAATATGACCAGCAGCTAAAACTATGACCATTTGCATTGTAAAAGCTAACAGCCCCCAGAAGCCATCTCCCCAATAAGTAACCATATCTAAAGGTGAGGAATCTGTTAACGTGACCCCTAATAACAACACGAGTACTGTGAGTATAGTGACAAATATGTATGGGTCAGGTAAATATTTTTCCATAATAGCATTTGATATTCGTGTTAACGTTTTCAATTAAGTAATCCCCTTTCTATTTCATCCATCCCTTATTTCTAATATTACATAGAGAACAAGGTAAATAAAGAGAAAAATGGAATTAATGACGGAAAATGAAACGTTAAATAGAAATGAAAAAATATAATGTCCCTCAAGAATAATAGACATTAATATTATTTTATATATAAGAAAACCTTATCATTCTTGTATTTATAGGTATTTTGCTTTCAAGGAAGGATTAAAAAAATATGAGGAGAATTTATAACTAATTAATACTTTAATGAATTTTTCCATAACAAATTAGAATAAATAAGGGGTTTTCATATGGAGTTACGAGATTTAAAGGCGTTTATGGCAGTAGTAGAACATGGAAGTTTTACGAAAGCAGCAAGTGAAACCTTTGTATCACAACCCTCATTAAGTAAGAGCATTAAAAAGTTAGAAGATAATCTTCATGTTGAGTTATTAAATCGTTCTACAAGACATGTAGAGTTAACGGATGCCGGTAATATCGTTTATCAACAAGGTCAAAAAATTATGCGTTCTGTCCATGATTTGCACATATTGCTAGATGATTTATTAAACATCAAAACGGGGTCTATTAAATTGGGTATCCCTCCGCTCATTGGCACTTTGTTTTTCCCTGAAATTGCACGTAAGTTTCATCAACAATATCCAAATGTTCATTTAGAGCTAGTCGAGCGTGGAGCAAAATTAGTTGGTACTTTAGTAGAAAGTGGAGAAGTAGATATGGGCATAGTTGTATTGCCTACCGACGAACGGAAATTCATTGTCCAATCTTTCGTTGAAGATCAATTTTTTGTTTTTATTAATGAACAACACCCATTAGCTAAGCAAGATCATATTTTATTGCAAGAGTTAAAAAATGAATCATTTATTATTTTTACAGAGGAATTTTCATTACATGATTATGTTATTAAATCATGTAAAAGTGCAGGGTTTACACCAATAATTGGCTACAAAAGCTCTCAATGGGATTTAATTGTTGAGCTAGTATCTTCAAATTTAGGCGTGACCCTTTTACCTTATTCTATTGCAGCGAAGCAAACAAATCAGAATGTGAAGATTATTCCATTACAGAACTTTTATATGCCGTGGCGTCTCGGTGTAATTACGAAAAAAAATACATATCAATCTTATGCCTTAAAGCAATTATTAAAGACAATTCGAAAGGAAAAAGAATAGCATCCATTGATTTATGCAAAATAAGCATAAATAACATTCCAATTAATTCCTTTACTTATAAAACAAGATTGATGTAGAATTTTCCTTAATAAACGAGCAATTTTAGGAGGTTTCGATATGGGAAACGGGAAAGTATGGAATTCGTTTGAGGAAGCCGTTGCGGATATAAATGATGGTGCTACGTTAGCAGTAGGGGGATTCGGTTTAAGTGGTATTCCTGAAAAGGCTATTGCTGCGTTACAGCAAAAGGGAATAAAGGATTTAACAGTGATTAGTAATAACTGCGGGGTAGATAATTGGGGATTAGGGTTATTACTTGCGAATAAACAAATAAAAAAAATGATTGCTTCCTATGTTGGCGAAAATAAAATATTTGAACAGCAATTTTTAAGTGGCGAGTTAGAAGTTGAGCTTGCACCACAAGGAACATTGGCAGAGCGTTTGCGAGCTGGAGGAGCTGGTATTCCAGGTTTTTATACAGCGACAGGGGTTGGAACGCCAATTGCTGAAGGCAAAGAAGTAAAGGTTTTCGATGGTAAAGAATATATTTTAGAAGAAGGTATTGTTGCTGACTTTGCTCTTGTAAAAGCATGGAAGGCAGACAAGCTAGGCAATTTAATTTATCGAAAAACATCACGTAATTTTAATCCGTTAGCAGCGATGTCAGGCAAAATTACAATTGCGGAAGTGGAAGAAATTGTAGAAGTGGGCGAACTAGATCCAGATCATATCCACACACCAGGTGTCTTCGTGCAACGTGTTTTACTCGGCGAAAACTATGAAAAACGTATTGAACGTTTGACTGTTAAAAAGGAGGAGGAAGCATGATGGTGGATACAAGATATAAAATTGTGAATAGAGCTGTCCAAGAAATTCAAAATGGCATGAATGTCAATTTAGGTATTGGTATTCCAACACTTATTGCGAATGCCATTCCTGCTAATTATGAGGTGCTTTTACAATCCGAAAATGGTCTCCTTGGAATTGGCCCTTATCCAGAGAAAAGTGCGGTAGATGCTGATCTCATTAATGCGGGGAAAGAAACAGTGACAGCTGTGCCAGGAGCATCTTTTTTTGATAGCGCTGAGTCCTTTGCAATGATTCGTGGTGGGCATATTGATCTTGCGATTTTAGGTGGTATGGAAGTTTCCGAAACGGGGGATCTTGCCAATTGGATGATCCCAGGAAAAATGGTGAAGGGCATGGGAGGCGCCATGGATCTTGTTGTCGGTGCCAAAAGAGTTATTGTTGTGATGGAGCATGTAAACAAAAATGGGGAGTCAAAAATTAAAAAGCAGTGTGAGCTACCGTTAACGGGCAAAGGTGTTGTACACAGATTAATAACGGACTTAGCTGTTTTTGATTTTACAGCTACAGGAATGCAGCTAATAGAATTAGCAGAAGGTGTAACATTAGAGGAAGTAAAGGCGAAAACTGCTGCTTCATTTGATGTTGCATTATCTCAATAATTTAAAGAGACCAGTTTACTTTGTGGGAAGTAAGCTGGTTATTTTAATTTTAGGAGCGTGAAATAATTGCTTAAGATGTCTCAGGTAATAACGGAGGTAATAAAACGATTTAACAGTCTAGATCGAGGACAAAGGCCGCTTATTGTTGCCATTGACGGATTAGGTGGGGCAGGAAAAACATCATTTGTAAGTAAACTAGCTAGCGCGCTGAAAAATGATTGTATGGTTAATATTTTGCATATAGATGATTACATTGTAGAAAGTGAAAAACGTTACAATACCGGCAATGAAGAATGGTTTGAATATTATTATTTACAATGGGATATAAAATTCATAAAAGAATGCCTTTTAAAAATACATAATGGTCATCAAGAATTAACACTGCCTTTTTATAATCGCACAACGAATAGCGTAATAAATAGTAAAAAGCTTTTTGTATCAAATAGTATTCTTTTAATAGAAGGAGTCTTTCTTCAGCGCAATGAGTGGAGGAGATTTTATGACTATACGATATTTTTAGAATGTCCAAGACATGTTAGGGAAAAAAGAGTGTTAAAGCGTGATTCGTATATAGGAGATGTATCAGCAATAAGGATGAAGTATGAAAATAGATATTGGGTAGCGGAAGAGTATTACTTAAAAAAGGAAGTCCCATTACAAAAAACGGATATAATATGGCACGCGCAATAGAACTCAGACTATTGACCGTTCTCCTCTCGAGTTTTCCCATTATATAATCATCCTAGAAGGAGAGATGGCGATGAAAGAACAATGGGCAAATGAAGTTGTACAAGTACGTGTTGCAAGACCAACTCATCAATTATCGGCAATAGAAAGGTTTTATTGTGAAGGTGTAGGTTTAGAAAAGATTGGCTCGTTTAAAGGGCATCGAGGCTACGATGGGATTATGATTGGTCTGCCGAATGCCAATTATCATTTGGAATTTACTGAGCACATTGATGGAAGCCCATGTCCCGCACCGACCAAGGATAATCTTCTTGTGCTTTACATGCCAAACATTGAAGCAATCCAACGCATTGTCCAAAGACTGTCGCAAATGGGTTATCCAGAAGTGGAGCCAGAAAATCTTTATTGGGCAGAAAAAGGTGTAACGATTGAAGATCCAGATGGCTGGCGTCTCGTATTAATGAATACTGAGGGCATATAAATTTTATATTCGGTAAAGAGCAATATGTATCACCTATATTTCGAAAATTAAAAGAGGTTGGGACAAAAGGAAAAAGCGTTAGATTGACTGCAATCAATCTAACGCTTTATGCTATACCGTTGTTGTCCGCTCCGGCGGTCGCTTTCCGCGGGCACAACGTAAGCCGCAACCCTCGCTAACGCGCGGCCTGTTGCGTCTTACGCTTTGTGCGTTCCCGCAGGAGTCGCCGCCTCCGCTCCCAACAACTAGGGCTCTCTTCCAAATTTTAATTTTTGCAAAAGAAAGAAAATCTAGCTTTCATTTTACATAGCGAAAATTTACAAACACCTTAGTCCCAATATCTTTTTGATTTGTTAATCGCCTAAAGCTGGGTTTTCTCTATATTCAGTGGCAATGGATTCTATATTTAATTGTGAATAATCAGCCCAGTTGACGGTTCTAAAGTCTTTTTCATCAAAATAAATGCTTAATACTTCCGTCATTTCTTCATTGCTATTAGCGCCTGTTAATGGGGCAAACCAAATGATCGAAGGTGTTTTCACACTTTTTAGCTTCGACAGCTCGGCAAATATTTTACCGGAATCCTTCAGCATCTGATTTTTAGAACCTTCTCGTACATCTGTATCTTGAATCGATATAGTGACAATACCTTTCGTTTCTTCTACAGTAAATTTATTTTTAACTGTTGCCGCCACAATATCTTTAACAGTTGTGTCTTTATCGACTGCGACTTCCTTCGGCTCCGCATTTTTTCCACAGGCTGATAGTAATAATGTAAATAGTATTAAGATGTAAAGTAGTTTTTTCATGTTGATTTCCTCCCTTGTTACTCCATATATGTTCAAATTGCTTATGAATTATACAAAGTTACAAGGAGTCGAAACTATTTTTCCTAATCGATATGTAGAAAATCATTTCTACGCGTTACGGTTTACCCAAAATTATTGGATGATGAATAATATTAGAAATACTAAACACATTGTGAGACCTGTGTACAAGCATTGATAAAACGCTTTGTTATTAGTTCCTCTATAGTCAAACCCACGATTTAGTACTACCAGTCCAAAAATAAACATGATTATATTTAAATATTTCGGATTGAACCCAGCAGGAATGACAAGTGAAAACATAAAAATTATTAAAATGAAATGTATGTACTTTCTTATAGGATGGATAAATGTGATCTTTTTAAAAAATTTCATATTATCACTCCTTAACACATGATTAAGCATAAATAGATAGAACACAAATTATACAATATTATTTAACTCTTATACTAAAAACGAAAGACGAACTCCCTTTGTCCCATCTGCCGGAAATAGTGTAAATATAGATGCCTTTTTCTTGAGGTGCAGAAAAAACATCGCCTTCTACTTTTACTAGTGGGCTCTCGCTATTACTCAACCATTTTTCTACTTCTATTTCATCAATGGGTGGTTTTTTAAAACGGATTTTTATTTCGCTATTAGGGGCTACAGGAAAGGGCGTGATTTTTTTAATTTCCAGGATGTCTGGTGGCGGAATTTTATCAACACATTGAAATCCAATTATCTTATTCCAACAATATGAACCTTGTACTAGTGTTATTGTTTCCCCTTCTGCCGATACAATTGGCTTAGGAGGACCAGAAGTAAGTAAAATGGTCATGATCGCAAATACGACAATAAATAAAATACTCATTATTATCTTTACACTTTTAACAGTAATTCCTCCTATACAATCGTACTTAAATAAAAATAATATCAACCGAAAACAAAAGGATGTTGTTTCTAGTTGATATTATTTCATCAAGTTCTATTTATTTGCTTACTACATCAAGGCACCAAGAGAAATTATCCCATGCTGAATACCAACCGTTGAAAACTTCTGATGAATCATCCCAACGCACTTCGAACTTTTTATGACCTTCGATATCTAGTAAATATAAAGCTAACGTATCATCCGCTTTAGAGACAGCTATTTTCATACCGTTTTGAAGTTCTTCTTCAGTAAATGGTACATCCGAAACCGAACGTAGCTGCGCTTGTTCAAATACTTGTTTGTTAATAATTCTGTAATTCATAATAAACCTCCAATAAAACTTTCTTGAATTTTAAATTTAAATTTTACGTGCCAATAACAGGACTATAAAAGTATATCCTATATTCATTGAGTAAAGAAAACAAAATAATAATTTACTAGGCTTTTTTTTGTCTAAATTGTTGCTTATAGTGTATCAGTAATTGAATGAAGAAATCTAAAAACAATTTATTCTTAATCCAATGTTACAAGGAGGCAATAAAAAAGTCCAGAGACTCACAAAATCGAGCAGTATTGGAATTAAGTTCAATAAGAACAATTGTCTCTTTGAATTTTATTAACATAAATGAAACGAATTTGAGAAATAAAAGTCAAATTTAGAAAAAGGAGGTTGTACATTGAAAAAGTTATTTTTAATAATTGGCTTGATTGCACTTTTAATAGCGGGTTGTTCGAATGATGTAAATAAAACTCACCATAAAGCAGAGCATAATAAAGAAAATTTTCCTCCATCTATGGCAGGCTGGATCCATGTTAATGGTCAAAAGTATGAAATGGATGAGGGCGGTTATCAATGGGAGAGAAAAAAAGGATTAACAACTGAGACTATTCAAACCGATCATTTATCTCCAAACCAAGTTGCTGAAAAATTACATCCAATTCAGTTAGCCCCCAATACGAACATTCGTTTTGAGGTTGAAGAAAATCCAGAAATAGTTGTTTATCTATGGAATGAAAATGGGAGAGATAAGGAAATTATGACGAAAAACAATGAGATGACGGTCCCGCAAAACAAAGGAAGGTATATCTATGAGGTATTAGCTAGATGGTCAAATGGTGAGGTATCCTACACATTTGTAGTTGAAGTGAACTAATATATTGTCCATTGTTTAACAGAATGCTTTGAAAAAATTTTGATTTGACAACGTTCAAAAAGACTTTTATTATTATGTAGACCGTTCGTTATAATTTTTTTTAAGGGAGGTAATCCTATGTCTAGTAAAAAAACATCGCGAGAGAAAATTTTAGAAGCTGCAACAGAGCTTTTTCATTTAAAAGGATACCATGCTACAGGCTTGAGTCAAATAATTCAAGAGAG
This sequence comes from Lysinibacillus sp. NPDC093712, assembly GCF_050280025.1. Taxonomy (NCBI): domain Bacteria; kingdom Bacillati; phylum Bacillota; class Bacilli; order Caryophanales; family Bacillaceae; genus Lysinibacillus; species Lysinibacillus sp. NPDC093712. The sequence goes on along the minus strand of NZ_JBNNUU010000004.1, from coordinate 404,737 downwards.
TGGCGCGCCAAAAGGTTCTTTATATTATCATTTTCCTGATGGTAAGGAGCAATTAGCTGTTGAAGCGATCAACTTATCAGCAAATAGAATTGCAGCAGAAATAGAGCAAAATCTAGCAGCTTATGATGATCCAGCGAAGGCATTCCAATATCATATAGAAAGTATTTCGGGAATTTTTCATGACATGGATCCAATATCAAAATTAAAAAACGTTCCAATGGGTTTACTCGCAATGGAAACAGCATTTGTAAATGAGAATTTACGTCAGGCTTGTGAAGAAACCTTTGAAATTTGGGGAAATCTTTACTTTGAGAAATTAAGAGTTAGTGGATATAGTGAAGAACGTGCTTACTTAATTAGCAAAACAATAAGTGCATTAATTGAAGGTGGGATTACATTATGTGTAACCAAAAAATCGAGTGAGCCTTTAATTCAAATTAACAAAATGATTCCTTTATTGCTTTCAAAGTAAATAGGGCTTCATTTTTATGCTTATTATATAGACCGGTCTAATTAATTATAGAGAAAGAAAGGAAGTATTTTATTTATGGCTTCATCTTTGCAAGTTGTACCAGTACGAAAACCTAAAAGTATGGCTTTTGTGCTTATGTTTGCAGCATTTATAGGGCTGTTTAGTGAGACAGCTTTAAATATGGCTCTGACAAATATTATGTCTGATTTCACTGTGTCAGCTGGGACAGCACAGTGGCTTACTACAGGCTATTTATTAACAATAGGTATTTTAGTGCCTGTTTCATCTCTTTTAATTCAGTGGTTTACAACAAAACAGTTAGTTGTTGGATCATTAGTATTTTCGATAGTGGGAACGATTTTAGCAGCTTTAGCACCAAGCTTTCCGATTTTACTGCTTGGTCGTATCATTCAAGCGTTTGGAACGGGCATTATTTTACCGCTCATGATGAATGTAATTTTATTAATTTTCCCAATTCAAAAGCGTGGAGCGGTAATGGGGTTAATGGGGCTTGTTATTACGACAGCTCCTGCGATTGGGCCAACATTGGCAGGCTTAATTGTGGACTCGTTGGATTGGTCGTTTATTTTCTGGATAAGCCTTGTCTTTTATGCAGGATTAGTCGTAGCGGGGCTTAAACAAATCGATAATGTATCTACTATTACGAAGCCAGCTATTGATGTTGTTTCAATTATTTTATCGACACTTGGATTTGGCGGCTTCATTTACAGTTTAAGTACTATTGCAGAAAAATCCTTTGCTTTTGCAGGGGTATATATTCCATTTATTGTTGGCTTAGTTTCAATTGCGTTATTTGTAATTCGTCAATTTAAAATGGAGCAGCCTATGATTAATTTACGAACGTTTAAATATCCTATGTTTACGTTAGGGACGGTATTGTTATTCAGCGGTATGCTTTTAATTTTATCAACAGCGATACTATTGCCTATGTACTTAAAAGGTTCTTTACTATTCAGTGCAACGGTAGCTGGTCTTATTCTTTTGCCTGGTAGTGCTATGAATGCAGTTTTATCACCAGTAGTAGGAAAGATGTTCGATCAATTTGGTGCAAAGAAATTTTTGCCCCTTGGCTTTCTGCTAACATTAATTGCAAGTTTACTTTTTGTCTTTACGATTTCCGCACATACACCCGTTTGGCAGATTATTTTAGCGAATACAATATTCTTTATAGGGATTTCTATGATTATTATGCCTGCGCAAACAAATGGTTTAAATCAGTTGCCACGCGAATTATACGCAGATGGTGCAGCTGTTATGAGTACATTACAACAAATTGCAGGTGGGACAGGGACAGCATTGGCTATTACATTAATGGTCAGTGGACAAAACAAGCATTTCGAGAAATTCCAAAATGCTTCACCATTTGAATTAATGGCTGAAGGGACAAAGTATGCATTCTTCTTTATCGCAGCCCTTGCGCTTATTGGGTTTGTGTCATCTCTATTTGTTAATGGAAAGCGTGTAGAAAAGAATTAAGTATTAATGAAATAAAATTATGTAGCCCTTTATGGTTGCGTAAATATACATGTAAAAATCCACTCAGATTCTGTGAGAACGCCGCAACTAGCAACAATTTGCTGGTTGTGGGTTTTTTCGGAAAGAAGTGGATTTTTACTATGTAGAGCATACAGAGTATAGGTTATTGAACAGCCTCTGTTACTACTTCGAAAATAAAGCACTTAAACGCTAGAATCCTCATTATTTAAGTAATGTAAGAGTAGTCGTTATTGCATTGTCAATAAAAGAACGCTGAGGGCGAGATTTCATCATTACCGTTAGACCGATTAATGCGACAATAAGTGCTTGTGCTAAAGATTTTGCGTCTGTGTTGGCTTCCAGCTCACCTGATTTTATTCCCTGTTCAATCGTTTCTTGAAAGATGACAGTTAAATACATTTGATGTTCTCTAGTCAAGATTTCAAATCTCTCATCATGAGGTGCTAGTTCAACCATTGTATTAATACAAAAACAACCTTTACTAAGTTCTTCTGCGTATTCGTCATTGATGACATCCGTAAAGAAAATAGCAAATGCCTTTTTTACAGAGGCGTGTCTTTGGAGTCTAGTGCGAATATCAGATGCCCGAGACATTGTATATTTTCGAAGTGCAGCTTCGAATAATGCCTTCTTATCGCCAAAAGTTGAATAAATACTAGGGCGTTGAATGCCCATTCTAGAAGTAAGATCACTTAACGAAGTAGCCTCATATCCCTTCTCCCAAAATAACTGCATTGCAGCATCTAAAACTTTATCCTCATCGAATTCACGGGTTCGAGCCATTAAGATTACTCCCTTCAAATTTTGATTTTATTATTTACATTATGACACGTATGTAGGTAATTGCAATTTATTTTTTACTTATCGGTATTTAATTGTTGTGTTATAAGTCATTTTAGTAGTCAAAATGTAAGAGTTATTTCGTGTTGAATTTACAGTGATAAAAATATTAAGTTGACATTACAATCATCTTTAAGTTATATTTAGCAACAATTATAATGTACTGTTCGGTATGTTATAGTAAATAATGAATAGGATTGGAGATTAAGATGTGTACAAAGCAGATTCGAATCTAGACAATGACCCACATTATTCTAAGGTGAATAGTCCGTCTCCTGAAACTGAATCTCATGGGCATCAGCATTCATCCATGTCTCGCTCTTTGACATTGTTGTTTGCAACTGCCTGTGGAATATCAGTGGCCAATATTTATTTTGCCCAGCCATTGCTCGATCGATTATCGAATGATTTTGGCATTGACCATTCCGTTATTGGTGTTGTGATTACTATCACACAGATTTTTTATGGATTGGGTTTACTACTACTCGTTCCGCTTGGAGATTTATTAAATCAACGGCGACTTATTGTCGGGCAGATGCTCTTATCCACAATAGCTTTGATTATAGTTGGGACAGCTTTTTCTAGCGTTGTACTTTTCGTAGGTATGGCTTTAGTAGGTCTTCTTGCAGTTGTGACCCAAACGCTTGTGGCTTTTGCAGCAAATATCGCTTCTCCTACAGAACGAGGGCGTGTCGTTGGTATTGTAACAAGTGGAATAGTTATCGGCATACTGCTCGCGCGGACTTTTGCCGGTATACTAACAGATCTAGCAGGTTGGCGTTCCGTATATATCGTCTCTGCAGCACTCATGCTTTTGCTTGCTAGTTTGTTTTTTAAAGTACTGCCAGTTGTTGAGCGCGAGGTGAAATCAATCACTTATCTCCAGTTGATTAGGTCAACGTTTACATTATTTATTCAAGAGCGAACTTTACGTGTTCGTTCAGTTTTAGCGCTGTTGATTTTTGCCGATTTCAGTATTTTATGGACGTCGCTCGTTTTACCACTTAGCGCACCGCCGTTTGCTTTATCTTATAGTGCAATTGGAGCTTTCGGTCTTGTTGGTGTAGCAGGAGCATTAGCTGCGGCAAGTGCAGGAAAACTTGCAGATCGAGGGTACGGACAACGAACGACTGGTTTTGCTTTGTTATTATTGTTAATTTCATGGTTTTTTATCAGTTATCTACAACAAACATTTGTCGCATTAGTTGTCGGAATTGTTCTACTTGATTTGGCTGTACAGGCAATACATGTAACGAATCAAACGATGATTCTTCCGTTGCATCCCGAAGCAAGGAGTCGACTTACTGCTGGTTATATGATGTTCTATTCTATCGGCAGTGCGAGTGGTTCAATTGCCTCGACTCAAATATATGCACATTTCGGCTGGGAAGGCGTTTCTTTGCTTGGCGCTTCGGTCAGTGCTTTTGCTCTGCTTTTTTGGGCTTTAAGTATTCGAAAATAACTGGGTGATAGTACTACTACGAGAAACACCGTATTTATTCTTATAATTTAATTGGACTAGGAGAGATTTAAATGGAAATAGGTATTACATCTTTTGTAGAAACGAAACCGGATGTTTATAATGGCGAAGTGATTAGTCATGCCCAACGTCTACGTGAAGTGGTCGAAGAAATTATCCTTGCTGATCAAGTAGGGCTGGATGTGTTTGGCGTTGGTGAACATCATAGGAAGGATTATGCAGCATCATCTCCAGCGATGGTTCTCTCAGCGGCGGCACCCCAAACGAAAAACATACGACTTACAAGTGCGGTAACTGTACTTTCTTCAGCTGATCCTGTACGCGTTTTTCAAGATTTTGCTACACTAGATGGGATTTCAAATGGACGTGCGGAAATAATGGCGGGGCGAGGTTCTTTTATCGAGTCATTTCCATTGTTTGGCTATAATTTAAATGACTATGACGCACTGTTTGAAGAACATTTAGAGTTGCTGCTTAAAATTCGTCAATCGGAAAAAGTAATGTGGGAGGGCAGACATCGACCAGCAATAAATAATTTAGGTGTCTATCCAAGACCTGTTCAAGATTCTTTACCTATATGGGTCGGAAGCGGTGGAAATCAGGATTCGGCTATCCGTGCAGGCCTGTTGGGATTGCCACTGATGCTGGCGATCATTGGTGGTAGCCCGATGCAATTTGCACCAATTGTACAGTTATATAAAAAAGCGGCGGCTCATACAGGTCATGATGTCTCCAAACTGAAGGTGGGATCTCATTCGATAGGTTTTGTAGGGGAGAATAGGGAACTGGCAGCAGATACATTTTTCCCATCCACTCAAGCTGGTATGAATAAACTTGGCAAGGAGCGGGGCTGGGCTTATTATGATCGTTCGAGTTTTGATGCTGCGCGAAGTTTTGAAGGGGCATTGTATGTTGGTGATTCTGAAACTGTCGCAGAGAAAATCATCCATTTGCGTAAGCATGTGGGGATTACTCGTTTTATGATGTATGTACCGTTAAGTACAATGCCACATAATCAAGTGATGCGTGCCATTGAATTGCTTGGGAAAGAAGTTGCCCCTCGTGTTAGAGAGGAAATTGCTAAATGGGAAGCTAATGGTGAACAGGATATATGATGATTTAGTACCTAGAAAACTATTTTAATATGACAAATGTTAATGAAATAAGACTAGCTGTTTTAGCTAGTCTTTTTCTTCATCTTTAAAGCAAGAAGTATCCCTATAATTATGAGATTATACTGTACTGTAAAAAGCAAAGGTACCTTTCTATAACTGGCTAAATGAACGTGATGTTCGTACACAAGTTATTAATAAACCAGGTAATTTAAAAATTGGCTGGAATGGTAGAGAGAAAGTGGTAAGTAGGTGCTCACATAGTTATTACTAAAACCTCACACATTAAATTTAATAAAAATTGGAGGTTCTATAATGAAAATCGTTATTAAAGGTTTTTTTCTTTTATTAACCTTAGTTTTATCCTTTTCAACATTAGTTCATGCAGAAGAAAATAATGAAGGTTCGGTAATATATCATGTTAAATACGATTATGATGCAATATGTAAATTATTAGGGATGAGTAGAGAGGAATATAATCAGAATTGGAATATAGGTCTTTCTATATCTGAGATGGCGACGAAAAAAGGTATTGAAAGAGGTGAGGTGGAAGGGTATTTTTATAATTTCCATTATGAAGAAATGCAAAAATGGATAAAAAAGGGCGTTTTGGAAGAGAAACATTATTTCGATCTTGTATATAGACTAGCTGATGATATTGAGGAATTTATTGACCGAAATCCAAATCGTTAATACGTTAAGTTATAACGGTAATTAGCATTCATCAAATTTGCATCAACGCTTGTTTTAAATAAAAAAACTCACCCTCCAATAAATGAAGGGTGAGTCGCTTTAAAGCCATGAGGCTCTAATGTAAAATTTAAAAGCCGCGTATGCCGTATTTCTTATAGAAAGTTTTAAACCACCACTCCTCAAAGTGGGTGTTCGCAGAAGTTTTCCTGCTTATCCTCATGCACCTAGGTGTGAGGCCCGTCATTCCAACTCCAATAATAAAACTCCCTTTTACAGCTTAAAGGTTAAAACTTAATATTATACGAACAATGCAGCCTTTAAGGATATAATACGGCATGATAAACAAAGTTGCAAGCAAGAGGGTTTATGAAAAAAAGTCAATGGGCACGTGCTATAAAACATGCATTTTATACATATAAAGCGCTTGGATTATATGGAATGGCTTCATATATTCTTCACAAATACGAACGGAAAATGCGAACAACCTTTGCGAAATTATAGTAAGTGTGTAAAGATAGGAGCGTAATCATTTACTTAACGAAAATTCAAGGGAGGAAGCGGAAATGGCAGCATATCCAAATTGTCCGAAATGTAATTCTGAATACACATATGAGGATGGCGCAAACTTTGTATGTCCAGAATGTGCGCATGAATGGAGCACTAGTGCAACAGAGCAAGAGTCAGATGCACTTATTGTAAAAGATGCAAATGGTAACTTGTTAGCAGATGGCGATGCAGTAACAGTTATTAAAGATTTAAAAGTAAAGGGAAGCTCTTCAACTTTAAAAATTGGCACAAAGGTAAAAAGTATTCGCCTTGTTGAAGGTGACCACAATATTGATTGTAAAATTGATGGCTTCGGTGCAATGAAACTAAAATCAGAGTTTGTGAAAAAAGTCTAATAGCTGGAATGATAAGGAGCATCTTTCATACGAGAGATGCTTTTATCATTTAAAACCTTCGTATAATAATAGCAAAGGCAGAGCCAAGCAAGGCGAAAATCGTATGTAATAGAGCTATATAGCTAGCGCCAATGATAAGTGCACTAATATCCATAAAAGAAACGCCATGAATATATAGTGGATTGCTAAAATTATTAATGATGGCCCATACAAAAACAGGTATAGAGCTTATAGCAAAGACTATCCAAATATTTTTATAAAATAAATATGTTAAACAGCCGAAAAGGGCATATAATGCGACAAAGCTTTTATGATCGCCGAGTAGGGATGAGTTGAGGGCAAACATAAAAGATAACACGATAAAAACGAGATGGAAAAATGTTAATGTGCTTTTCATTGATAAGTTTTGATTAGATGAAAGCTTCGTTGCGGCCAACTGCTGACAGTGTTTACATGTAGCTAAATGCTGCTCGACAAATTCAGTTGTATCGGCTTGTAAACCTTTAGTTTTATATAAAGGTAGTAGATCTTCTACTATTGAACATTCATGTGACAAAATTTCCCCTCCTATCACTCCTATTATACGACTTTTTTTAGGAAATAAAAAAAGCCTTCCGTCGATCAATTCATCGGAAAACTTGTACATGCACGTTATTTGTTTGTGTTTAATATTTCATTCGTTAGCGTTTGAATATCAATATGTGTTTTCTCCTTAACAGCATCCTTCAATATTTCAGTACGGAAATATTGGACTGTTGCTGGAAGGGGAATTGCTAAAAGCTTCGCTAGCGCTGTTTGATACATATAGACGAATTCCATATCGGTATTACCGCGCTTTAATTCTGCGAATGCTTCATAAAATTGATCTAGTTTATCTGCAAATTCGAGCAAACGTCCTTCAAGTGTTGCATCTTTGCCTTCTTTCATACGCTCGAAAAAGATGTCCTGGAACTCTTTAGGGATTTCATTAATAATGAATTTTTCCATCATTTTTTCTTCCACATGTGCGAGCATTTGTTTAAGCTCAGGACTAGCATGCTTAACGGGAGTTTTTATATCACCGATAAATACTTCAGCGAAATCATGATTGATGGTTTTTTCATATAATGACTTCCAGTTTACTGTAGCGCCATTCATTTCTTCAAGAGTGGCAAAAAACATGGCATATTGTGAAACTTTCCAAGAATGGGCAGCAACATTATGCTCTTCGAATTTAAAGCGGCCAGGGCAACGAATAATACGTTCTAAATCATTAAGACTTGTAAAAAATTGATGAATTCCTATAAGAATCACTCCTTTTTGTTCTATAAGTGCATGTTACTATAATCAATACCCTCATTGTGCAGATTTCAAACAATTTTACAATGATTCATGCTACGTTTACAAAGGATTCACAATTAGAATGAGAGAACATAATGAGGAATGCTATAATTAGTAAGACTTATTAAAGGGAGAGTATGCATTATGATATCGATTTATACACTTCTTCTATATATACATATTTTAAGCGCTATCCTTTCGATTGGGCCATTGTTTGTAGTTTTAGCAATAGTAAAGAAAATGCGTACAGCTGTGCATGAGGAAATGCCACCATATATTCAAGTATTTCAGGGTGCGATTACGATTGTTAAACATGCTGGACATGTTCTAGTTGCCTCGGGCATTTTATTAATGTGGCGTGGAGGATACCCGTGGACAACATCTTGGGTAGTTTTAACATTTCTTGTTATGGCAGGTTCCATTGTCTTTTTAGCGCGAGCGTTTAAACCGACGATTCGAACATTTAATACGCCGGCTTATAATCAGCAAAAATTTGCCTCACTGTTACATCGAAAGGCATGGATGTATATTGTATTACTGCTCATTATGCTTTGGTTAATGGTTGCTAAGCCCGTAATTTGGTAATCGATGCATGCAAAAGATCAGCCTCTTAAATTGTAAAAATTGTGTGAGTGCCTGGCACTTCGCTTCTTAAATTGTAAAAATCCACTGCTCTTTCCGCGGGCACATTGTAAGCCGCAGGAGACTCAGTGGATTTTTATTTGGCTATCCATAAATTGTGTGAGAATTGTGTGGGTGCCTGGCACTATTTTGGGATGTTGAAGGTGATTGTTGTGCCTTCATTTGGTGTACTTTTAATTTGCAGCCTTTGTCCGTATATTCTTTTAAGGCGTAGGTCAGTATTGCGTAGGCCTATGCCTCTACTAGTTGTATTAGTATCGGAAAGCAGTTGTGTTAATGTACTGGCTTCTATACCAATACCGTCATCTATAACACTTACGGCTACATAATCTGAATACTCTTTGATTCGAATACAAACAGTACCGCCGTCCTTTTGTTGCAATACGCCATGGCGTATTGCATTTTCTACCAAAGTTTGCAATGAAATAGGGGGTATCTCAATTTGAATATGTTCATCGATATCCCAGTCAATTTGTAATAGGTCCCCAAAACGTTCCTGTTCGATATAAAGATACGAACGGACGAGTTCTAGTTCATCACGAAGCGGTACAACTCGTTGTAAATTCCTTACATCAAAACTGGCATGTAGATACTTACCAAAATGGTGCATCAAGTCGATCATTCGTTCAGGATCAATTGCGCTGAGTGAGGCAATTGTATTAAGCGTATTATATAAAAAATGAGGCTGTATTTGTGCCTGAAGCCAAGCAGTTTCCAAATGTAGTCGTTGATTAATGCTATATTTTAAATCGATTAAAGCTCGACACCGTACTTTTAATTCCAGCGAATTAATAGGTTTTGTGACATAATCATTTGCACCGTGAGCAAATCCAGTATAAACATCTTCGGGATTACTTCGAGCAGTTAACAATAATATGGGTAGTTCTAGTAAGGTATAATGCTCGCGAATATTTTCAATTAAAGCATATCCAGATATATAAGGTAGCATAGCATCAATAATAACTAAATCCCATCTTTGCATAGACAACAATTCCAATACCTTTTCGCTACTTGTGATTGTTGTAATGTCATATTCTGTAGAGGAAAATAAACTTCGCATCATCGTTAAATTAACAGGATCATCATCAACCATTAAAATTTTAAACTGTTTTTCAGAAGGTGTGGCCTTTAAGTTTGTAGTACTTGCTGATAAATGTACCTTCTCTTGTTGTTCATCATTCATCTGCTCCTCATTTTCCATCTCATCGGCAATTGGTATGGTGAAAAATATATCAAAGCCTTTATTCGGACTAGAATAGATTAGTAATGACCCTCCATGTAAATCAATTAGTTGCTTAGAAACCAATAAACTTAGATGTATTCTATCATTATCTTCAATCCCTTGATCAGAAGAAAATAGATGATCCTGAAGTATCATATCCTTTTTTTCTAATCCAGAGCCTGTATCTTTAATATGAATAACAGCCATATTTTTTTCATTAGTTGCGCTAATTTCTATTAAGTCAGCGTTCGTATATTTAATAGCGCTATGTAGGAGATTGAAAAGTATTTGAATAAGTCGTTTTTCATCCGCTAGTACACGAGGGAAGTTCCGTGCAATGGTAGAAGTCAGTTGAATTTGTTTTCCAGCTGAAATAAAACGTAGCATATCAAAAATACCTGAAACAATTCCTTGAATACGCACATTTTTCTTATGAAGATGTAAGTTTCCATCTTTTAAGCGTGTATAATCCAATATATCATTTAGCGTAAAAGACATGCTTCGTCCAATATCAATTAAATATTTTAAATTCTGCTTATCCTCTGTAACGAAACTATTATTAGGATTATCATAAATTGTTTGCCCCAGGGTAATCATTTTATTCATAGGATCCCATAATTTCTGTGCATTGCTTAATAGAAATTCATCCTTTAATTCGTCGTCTCTTTGTAATTGAGCAACTAACAGATTAATTTGTCGTTTGTTTTCATAAAAACGTTTAAACCAATAACCTGAAAAGCCAAGTGCAATCATTAAATAGTCGAATGGATAGAAAGGAATAGTTAACACAAAATACATTTTTATAAGGCCCCATATGATACCATTTGTTGTTCCAATGGCTGTAAACGCAATAAAAGCCGAACTTTCCTGATGACCTATGTACTCCCTCAAGGCAAGTGTTAAAACATATAAAAAGGAAACAATATAGAGCATGAAAAACACTAGGTTTGCTGTGTATAGCCATTGGATAGGTAATAGCACAATGAGAAGCGCTCCTATTGTATATAACATTGAGAACAATCGAAAATATTTTGCTTGTTGATATTTAACTAACAAGATGCGAATAAATTGCACAAAGAAAAATGAAGCACCGAGATAAATAATATTTGATAGCTTCATTGACCATACATAATCTAAGTGAATCCAATCCAAAATTGAACGGTCGTATGTAATGAGCTCATCAGCTAAAGGTAAAAGAAAGCCTACTGTAAACAGCAATACTATTTTTTTGCGATAAATAAAGAGAAAGACAAGAATGCTAAACAATGCAAATAAAATGAGTAGCATTGAAATAGCTACTAGTGATAATTCCGTAATGAGTTGATAGTGCGTCATAGCTGATGCTGAACTAAATGAAAGTCGCTTAGTTATAAGTACATTCGACGGCGTATCGAAATTGGATACTTGTAAAATGACATCAATTTCGGGCTGCTCTTCTGTAAAATATACAGTGTAAGGCGCGGCCTGCCCTTTATGATTACTAGCATTTGTTGATACTTCACCTGACTGTCCTGCAAGTTTGCCATTAATATACAATGCTGAGGCAGTTGAGATTGCAGGAATTTGAATTGCATATCGGTAATCTGAACCGTCATTAGCATTTAACAAAACTTTTAAACGATAAGTGCCAAAGTGTTGTGTTTCTGCTACTGCTACTGCCTCTTGCATAGGAATAGTTCTAATAGTTTGTTTTAGATGAGGGGAGCTAGTCGTATCTAACAATATTTCAGGATAATAAATCCATTCACCATTCATTTGAAAAACTTCATTCTCTGATAAAGAATGGTTGCGCATATCTAAAATACCAGCTTGTGCAGTTGGTTGGTCATTAGAAGGCATAAAATAAGTTAGCCAAAGTATGCGGAAGATAGTTAGGACGATAAAAATCAAAGCGATAATTAGTAAATGTCGTACGATGGTTTTTTTCAACGCTACATAGAGCCTCCTGTAAGTAAATAATTTATTGTATTGTTTTACCATGCCATGGAATGAAGAAAAAGAAAACGTACTTTTCTATAAAAGAAATCTTTATGTAACTAAAAAGAAGTTTTTTAGTTCTTTTTGAGTAGTTAACTTCTTCGGAAACAGGTTAAAACTATTAGTTGTTAAGTATTTTTTAAGAGGTATGACGTATGATGTTAAAATAGGAACTTTTAATATTGAAATCAATATAGCTTTTGCAAAATATCATCTCAATGGGAGAAATGATCTATTGTGGAGAAACTCAAGTTAAATTTATCGTTTGTCATTATTAGTATGATGATTATTGTTGTACTCGTTACATCTAGTATCAGTATTTGGATTAGTTATCAAAGTTTTAACGAAATGCTCGTACAATCTAAACTTGTCATGCAGGAAGAGTATATAGCAGAAGTTTCGGACATAGCTGAAAAGTATGTACAAGAAGGATTACAAAATGCTGAAACAGAAGGTTTAACAAAGGAAAAGTTTAAACAAGCCGTATATCAGGTGCAAAAGGAAAATGTTATCTCTATAAGTATGTTCTTAAAAAAAGTATTATTGCCTTTATTATTAATGCTTGTAATCGTTTTCATATTTGTGTTATGGCTAGCTTTGAAAATTGCCCGGCCGCTACAAGAAATTTCTAAAAGCGGACGGAATGGCAATAAAATTGGTTCTTTACAATCAGTTGATGACTGGTACGTAGAGGTGAGTAACTTGAAAAATGGCATGTTAAAATCGATTGCAGAGTCACAAAATACAATTGATGAATTGACTAACCAGTTGAAATTAGATTCATTAACGGGGATTCCAAATCGTCGGAGTATGGATCATGTATTAAACAAATTAATTACAGAAAAAGTGCCACATGCCATAATATTAATTGATTTAGATGATTTTAAAAATGTCAACGATACATATGGCCATACAGTAGGTGATGAAGTTTTAAAAGCATTTGCAAGCAAAATGAAGGATAGTGTGCATCAGCAGGGGAGCTGTTTTAGATATGGAGGCGAGGAGTTTATGGTTATTTTACCGAATACTGCAATCGAAGAAGCTGTCAATTTAGCAGAAGATTTACGGATTAAACAAGCGTTAGCAGAAAATCCTAGTGGACGCCCGGTTACTTTATCTGCAGGAGTAACAGTTTTTGCTTCCACTTTTAGCAGCCCAAATGAGTTAATTGCTATTGCTGACCAAGCATTATATGAAGCAAAACAATCAGGAAGAAATTGTATACGTATAGTTGAGGATTTATCGAGTGTTGTTAATTAGTGAACTCAAAAGAAATATAGCTGTCTCTGGAAAACAATTGTTGGGAGGCAGCTACATTATTTTTAATCTTGCGCTATAGTATCATATAACGCAATGGTCTCTGGGTTGGGTAAAATACCAAGGTCTGCATACAGGTTTTTCTTAAAGGTTTTGTATACTCTTACTGCATTTGCGCGATTATCTTCTTCGATATAGTGCTGAATAAGTTTTTGGATAGTATTATCAGCATAAGGATTATACTCGATCATCAATAGTAAAGTTTGCTCTCTTTTTTTTGCATTATGTTTTGTTGTATAATGCTCGACTAAATAACTAAGTAAAAGTGTAAGTTGGTTAAGAATAAAATTTGCTTTACTATGAATCCAAGAGTAATCTAGTGTCGCCATGTACTCTCCGGGATCATTTTGAATAAATAATTCTGCTTTTTCTACATCAAGTTCCCCAAACTCTTCTTTGTTTTTTAACATTTGCTCCAATTCCAGAACATCGCAATGGAAATTTTCTAATTGTAAAATATAACACCCATTTGCATATTGCAATACGTTGAAATAGCCTAAAGATGAAAGGGTTGTACGTAAATAAGAAACCGTTGTATGCAGTTGAACTCTTGCTTTTTTGTATTCTGTTTCTGCCCATAAGGCATCAATGATTGTATCGCGTAGTATATGACTGTTGAGATTAGAAAAGAGAAAGGCGAACAACTCTTTTGTTTTTACAGTTCGCCAATGTACGATGTTCTTGTTATGGAAGACGGTGAATCCACCTAAGCAATGGATGCTAAGGGAAGGCTCAATCTGCTGTACTTGTTTAGAGGCTGTTGTTTCTATTTGAAAGAGTTCCTGTATTCTATTAATAGTTGTCTCAAGACGGGATTTGGAAATGGGCTTTAATAAATAGTCGAGAGAATTAATTTCAAAAGCCTGAACAGCATAATCTCGATACGCAGTTACAAATACAATACGGACATCCTTTTTCCATTTTTTTAATAATTGAGCAATCTCCAAACCGTTCATACCTGGCATTTCCACATCTAAAAAGGCTACATGAAAATCCAATGTCGGTGCCTCATCCAGCAAGTCGTGAATTGTTGAATATGCTTTAACAACTTCTACTGAATCAAATTCTTCTAACTTTTTTTCCATGTTTAAAAGAGCTAACGGCTCATCGTCTGCTATAATTACCCGAATCACAGTAGGACACCAACTTTCAGATTAGTATACAACCTCACTATGTTGCACTATAGATAATACTAATAATATTTTAATTGTTATTATTAGGTTAATTAAGATTTATTTTACATTAAAAGGGAAGTTAAAAACTATAAGTATGTATAGCGACATAATTGAGCCGCTTCATATTCTACGCTTAGTACTAGCCTCATAAGAAATTTCTACTTTATAAGGTTGAATCTATTAGATATCCCCTTTTCTATATTATCGGTTACATAAGCTGTATTTCCATTATATAAAATATGCAAATGGTTAGTAGTAATACGAACTATATTTTCCATTTAAATGTTTAATTTGCTAAAAAATGATTGGAATTGTATAAAATCTTGTTTAAATAGTAATAATTTGTAATATCAGGTCCGATGTCCTGTGAAATTTAGAAGCATTCTACAATATTGCGTGCATATTTAAGAGCCTAATTCTCTAGTGTGCTAGCAACAGAATGCAGAAAAATTAAACAACTGGAGGTATTACTTATTATGAAGAAAAAAGCGATAGCATTAGCTGTAGCATTGACTCTTGGCATGGGGATGTTCGGGAGTACCACTCCCGCTAAGGCAGCATATACTGGTCAGATTGGCGAGACACTGTGGGGATTGCCCAATATTTTTGATTTGAGTTTAGCCGATTTGAAGGAGTTAGATGAGATTGATACCATATGGGTTGATCCGGAACAAACCTTAAGTATTGAAAGAATTTTAAAAGAGGATACAGCCGACGAGACTTATATTATTGAGGCTGGCGATACATTATTCAGCCTTGCAAAAGTTTATAATGTGGAAGTTGAAGATTTACAAGAATGGAACAACCTATCATCTGATTTAATTTTAGTTGGTGACACTTTAGCTGTTAAGGCATCTGCAGCAAAACCTAAAACTGAAAAGAGTGTAGCGAGTACTTCTAGTACTTCTAGTTCTTCGAGTACTGTGAAAAAAACTACACCAAAACCGGTAACAACAGTTACGAGTGCACCATCTAACCAAGATGGCCAAACATATACAATGCGTGCTACGGCTTACACGGCATATTGTACTGGTTGCTCAGGTATTACAGCGAACGGAACCGATATACGCTCAAATCCAAATTTAAAAGTAATTGCTGTTGACCCAAGAGTTATTCCTCTTGGAACAAAGGTATGGGTTGAAGGTTATGGTGAAGCGATTGCTGCTGATACTGGCGGTGCGATAAAAGGAAATAAAATAGATGTTTTTATTCCATCAGATGGACAAGCCCGTAATTGGGGTGTAAGAACAGTTACAGTGAAAATTTTAAATTAATTAAAATAGGGATTTCTCAGTGTTTTTTCTGAGAAATCCCTATTTTCTGATATGAGGATAAGTGCCTAGTTATCAGTTGCGCAATTATTTAGACAGGTGATAAACTATAAAAAAAAGGAGGTAATTTAATGAAACTGACAACTTTATTGATTATTTCTTTAGGTGTATTTTTGGTTGGGTGTGCTAGTAATAAGGAGGAAGCTAACTCTCCTTTAACAGCAACTGCAAAAGTAATAGGCTCTAATAATGAAAGCTATGGAGATGCCTATTTTGAAGAGCAGGATAATGGTGTCAAGGTGACATTAAATTTAAGTGGTTTTCCTGCAGAGGCAAAAGGATTACATGGCATGCATATACATGAAGCCGGAAAATGTGAAGGTCCAGATTTCGGAACAGCCGGTGGCCACTTTAACCCAACTTTTAAAGAGCATGGGAAGGATAATCCGAATGGTCACCACCTTGGAGACTTGCCGAATTTAGAAATAGCTGAGGATGGCACGGCCAACATGACTGTCATGGCAGAAGGTGTCACTTTAAAAAAAGATGCAGAGTATTCTTTACTTGATGGAGAGGGTACTGCGATCGTTATTCATGAATCAACGGATGACTACATGACTGATCCCACTGGTGAATCTGGTGGAAGAATTGCTTGTGGCGTAATTCAATCATAATAGAGAAGGACTATATCTTTTATAGATATAGTCCTTTCAGACTGTAGACAAACTCGGAAAATTTTGAGTTTGTCTACAGTCTTTTTTATTTAAAATAAATATAGAGGTCTACTGCCGTTGATTTCCGTTACGGGCGGGCGCTTTCCGCGGGCACACCGTAAGCCGCAACCCTCGCTAACGCGCGGTTTGTTGCATCTTACGTACTGTGCGTTCCCGCAGGAGTCGCCCACCCTCCACTCCAATCAACTTTATATGTATTGCTAACAGTCCACTATAAATAATATAAACTATTTGAGGTGATGGAAAATGATGACGAAGAATCAAATCAATGAACGTGAACAATTATAGAAATGCTGACATTGACTAAATGGTGCCACGAGACCATTTAGTTCGAAAACTAGAGGCAGCGCTTGATTTTTTGTTTATCAATTTATTAATGGAAAATCTTTTATAGATATAGTCTTTTTTATTTTAGATGCCTACTGGCGTTGATTTTCGCAGAGCGCTCTATGCGTAGCAACCTTTGCTAGTACGTGGTTTGTTTATTAGAGCCATGCCTGCTATAAAGAGAGCGACTTGAGCAGTAAACGCGGAGTAGTATTACTTAATACAAAGCTAGTTAGACGCAGAAGTTATTCTATTACCTTTTGAAAAGTGATGAGAAATCACCAGTACATATTGCATAAGTAATGGGTGAGATGGGTACCATCAGAAATAGAGGAGGTAATAACATGAAAAAAATATCAATATTAATTATTTCTTTGACCGTATTTGTCGGAGGATGCAGCTTCTTTGATAAAAAAGAGGATAAAGTAGCTGTAAACGCTCCAAAATCAACTTTAACGGCAACTGCAAAAGTAATTGGTTCTAACAATGAAAGCTATGGAAATGCCTATTTTGAAGAAGAGGACAATGGAGTCAAAGTGACATTAGCTTTAAGTGGCATACCAGCAGGAACACATGGTATCCATATTCATTCGGTAGGAAAGTGTGAACCACCAACATTTGAATCAGCGGGTCCTCACTTTAATCCGACAAATAAAGAGCATGGTACATTAAATCCAAAAGGCTATCACTTAGGTGACTTACCAAATTTAAAAATTGGTGAAGATGGTACTGTAGATTTAAATTTCATAGCTGAAGGTGTTACTTTACAAAAAAATGTAGAAAATTCCTTACTTGATGGAGAAGGTACAGCGTTAGTTATTCATGAATCAGCGGACGACTATAAAACGGATCCTTCTGGTAATTCTGGTGCAAGAATTGCATGTGGGGTTATTCAATAAGGGAGATAGAAAGACTGTATCTATGGAAAATTTAGATACAGTCTTTTCCTTTAATAATGACCTTGGTAAGGGGTGTAATGTTACCTTTATACAAAATGTATACATTTTAAATTAATTATATTTTCTGATAAAATATAATTTAGTAGTTTATTAGAGATAAATAAAGGGTAAATGAGAAATTGTTTGTAAGTGGCGATAATTGATGAATGGGACAAAGGGTATAAATATAATTATCTGAATTTACTATAAATAGATTGACATAATTATACTTAATTTGATAATTTTAAATAGATTCTTATAATATTTCCAAAGGGGGAAGATTAATATGAAGAAAAAGCAATTTAGATTGTTAATGCTATTAAGTGCCATTGCGTTATTAATTTTAGCTGCATGTGGAACTGATAGTAGTACAGGCTCGAAGGATACAGATAAGGAAAATACGAATGGTGATGCAGCTAGCTCTGAAAAGCCAAAATTTTTAAGTTTACTAACAGGTGGAACGCAAGGTACTTACTATGCATTAGGTGGTACGTTTGCTGATTTAATAACAACAGAAACAGGCATTAAAACAACAGCAGAAGTTTCTCAAGCATCTGCAGCTAACATGACTGCTTTGCAAGATGGTAAAGGTGAGATTGCGTTTGTACAAACGGATATTGCTTATTACGCAACTGAAGGAAAATTAATGTTTGAGGGTAAAAAAATTGATACGATTGCCGCTTTAGGTGCCCTTTACCCAGAGACTGTGCAATTAGTAACAACTGAAGCTTCAGGTATTAAAACATATGCTGATTTAAAAGGGAAAAAAGTATCTGTAGGTGCTCCGGGTTCTGGTACTTATGCCAATGCTGAACAATTACTTGAAATCCATGGCTTAACAATGGATGACATTAAAGCACAAAATCTTGATTTTGGCGAGTCTACTGACGGTCTTCAATCAGGTCAAATTGATGCTGCATTTATAACTGCTGGTACACCAACAGGAGCCGTAGAAGCGTTAAATGCAACAACGAAAGTAAATATTATCGGTGTAGATGCTGGTAAAGCAGATGAGCTAATTGCCAAATATCCATATTATGCGAAAGACACAGTAAAAGCTGGTACTTACGATATTGCTAATGACACAGAGACAGTTTCTGTACTTGCAATGTTAGCAGTAAGTAAAAATCTTTCAGACGATGTTGTTTACGAAATGACGAAAGCTATTTATGACAACACGAATAAGATTTCACATGCAAAAGGTGCATTTATTAAAAAGGAAACAGCTTTAGATGGTATTAGCATTGATATCCATCCTGGTGCACAAAAATACTTTGATGAAAAGAAATAAAAAACTCAAGTTCCATGCTAATGAGGAAATTTTTATTTGCTCTTAGTTTGACTATGTGATGTGAATATTTTAGAAATCGAATAAGAATTTTCCTAAACAGACAAAGGGGCTCGTATTGCGTAAGCTTTGGGCCCTTTTTGATTCGTTAAGGTAAAGTGAAAAAGCGGATAGTTTTTAAAGTGGGGGAACAGATGTGATGCGAAAGAGAAAAATAGTTTTTGTTATAGCAGTATGTTGTATGTGCTTTGGCATAATTATTTTTCTTCCTCTTCAAAAGGTATTCGCATTTACAGAAACACGTATAGACAGCCCGAAAGTACATTATATACCATTTGCTGCTGATGATGCTTTTCGAATAAGGTACACACATTCAATCCATAAATCAGATGTACTTGAATATTATCGGTGCGTAGAAGAAAAGCGTATTCAAATGTTAGGAATGGAGTATGAAGACTTAGCGATTGGCATGCCAGGTTACGCGGAAGAAAATCAAACATTAACACAACGAGATGGTAAATATTTTCTGCAATTTGACAAGGAAGTCATTGATAATTTTACAATATTTATTGGGGATTTAGATTTGGATCTTGTGTTTGTTTATAAAAGTTATGAATATGATTTAAAAAAAGATTTACAAAGGGGTAAATCCTATTTATTTGAGGTGAAGCGATTATCGCTTTATGAAAGATGGAAAGGAGTTAGGTTGAAATGACAAAACTGAAGGAACACAACAACGAAGTAAAAGAAGAATTTGAGCAGATATCGGCAGAAGAGCAACAAGCAATTCTAGAAAAGTACGATATTGAATCAAATGTGCGTACGATTTCAGGAATCATGAAGCATGTAATCTTCTTTGGATTATTAGCATTTTCATTGTTTCAATTATATACTGCGATTTTCGGGCAATTTACAGCACCGATTCAACGGACTATCCACTTAGGGTTTGGGTTAGCACTTATTTTCTTATTATTCCCAGCTCGGAGAAAAGCGCCGAAGCATAAAATTGCATGGTTTGATTATATTTTATCGTTATTATCTGTAGTTGTAGGTTCGTATTGGGCATTAAATTATACGGAGCTTGTTAATCGTAATGGTACTATCACACAGTTGGACTTTTTAGTAGGTTTAATTGCTGTCGTTCTCGTGCTTGAGGCTGCTCGTCGAGCGGTAGGCTTACCGATTATGATTATCGCAACTTGTTTCTTGATTTATGCTTATTTTGGTCCATATTTCCCTGCCTTTATGGCGCACAGAGGGCAAGATTTTGAAAGCATTGTTAACCTTATGTATTTTACGACAGATGGTATTTTAGGAACTCCGATTAGTGTATCTGCTACATTTATTTTTGTGTTCCTATTATTTGGTGCGTTCCTTGTAAAAACAGGGGTTGGTCAGTATTTTAATGATTTAGCTGTAGCTTTTGCTGGAAAATTAATTGGTGGTCCAGCTAAGGTAGCTGTCTTCTCAAGTGCTCTACAAGGGATGATTTCAGGAAGTTCTGTGGCCAACGTTGTAACATCAGGTTCGTATACAATCCCGATGATGAAAAAGCTTGGATATCGTAAAGAATTTGCTGGTGCAGTTGAAGCAGCAGCTTCTACTGGTGGTCAGTTAATGCCTCCAATTATGGGTGCCGCGGCGTTTCTAATGGTAGAATTTATAGGACGTGGAATTACATATTGGGATATTGCAAAAGCAGCCGCAATTCCTGCGTTGCTTTATTTTACAGGTATTTGGATTATGACGCATTTTGAAGCAAAACGGGTCGGCTTAAGAGGCTTACGTGATGATCAAATGCCTAATCGTAAAGAAGTATTCAAGAAGATATATTTGTTACTACCTATTATTGCTATTATTGTTTTGATGTTAACTGGAACACCTGTTATGCATGCAGCACTTTACGGAATCGTTATTTCAATTGCTGTAACAATGTTCAATAAAGATACTCGTTTAAAGCCAAAAGATATTGTCGATGCGTTAGTTGAGGGCGCTCGTACGGCATTGGGTGTTGTAGCAGCAACAGCTTGTGCAGGTATTATTGTCGGAGTAGTTGTTAAAACAGGCCTAGGCTTAAGTTTAGCTAATAGTTTAGTAGCATTAGCAGGGGGAAGCATTATTTTAACGCTTATTTTCGTTATGATTGCATCACTAATTTTGGGAATGGGTGCCCCAACAACGGCAAACTACGTTATTACGTCAACGATAGCAGCACCTGCCATTGTGGCATTATTATCGCCAAATACACCACAAGAATTAGTGCCAGTTGTTATTTTATTATCGGCACACTTCTTTGTATTCTATTTTGGTATCATTGCCGATATTACACCACCTGTAGCACTCGCCGCCTTTGCTGCTTCTGGTATTTCGGGTGGAGATCCAATTAAGACTGGCGTTAACTCTGCAAAGCTTGCTATTGCAGCATTTATTATTCCGTATATGATTGTCTTCTCTCCGGCTTTGTTAATGATAGATACGACGATACCGCAAATTTTATGGGTCGTATTTACCGCTGTTACGGGGATGGTGGCAATCGGTGCTGGAATTATAGGTTTCTGGTACCGGAAAGTACTATGGATTGAGCGTGTATTTGCTATCGCAGCGGGCTTACTCCTTATTTATCCTGAAAAGTTCTCAGATTGGGCAGGTCTCGGAATATTTATTGTGCTTGTAGTGATTCAAATTTTAACACAGCACAAATATGGTGGAAACGGTACTGATAATGACAACAGTCATAATAAAAGTGTGACCGCATAATCAAAAAATAATAAAATTTTGACATATATTATAAAATAAAAGCAAGAGTTGATGGTAGCGGAGGCGAGTGACTCCTGCGGGAACAGCACAAGACGTAAGCCACAACAGGCGGCGCGACAGCGACGGTTGTGGCTTACGATGTGCCCGCGGAAAGCACGCGCCATAGCGGACATCAATGAAGCGGCAAAAAAGTGTTAGATTGAGGGCATTTTTCCGCTATGTAATAAAAATGAAACCTTAGAGGTTCAATCTTTTGCAGTAAATAAAAAATTAGAAATGAACGATGGTAGCGGAGGCGAGTGACTCCTGCGGGAACAGCACAAGACGTAAGACGCAACAGGCGGCGCGATAGCGACGGTTGTGGCTTACGATGTGCCCGCGGAAAGCACGCGCCGTAGCGGACATCAAAGACATGGCGAAAAAGTGTTAGATTGATTACAGTCAATCTAACACTTTTTCCATTTCCTCTATCTATTTTTAGATTTCAAAAAAGAGAAAGGCATGATTTTTACGTGGAATTGCAATAAGTTTAAAGTTTTATTATCTCGAAAAGAGATAAAATTAATACTTATTATGCATAATGAGTATTATTTGTTGATTTTTAATAAAAAGCTAGTATATAATTCTTTTATCAGAAAATTCTATTAATAAAGGAGGTAACGAAATGGAGCACATTTTAAACTCGAAATTTGAAACGTATTTGATGGATCAGGAACCGGAATTACAAACTACTGACAAAAATAATGAGGAGCAACCAAGACAAATACGTTATGAAGAATATCCAGAGGGGTTTTTTACAAGTTTATAAATTTCGAAAGGGCTGTGTTAAAAGTGGAACATAAACTTTTAACACAGCCCTTTGTTATGTAAAAGAATTGTACAGACACAATTTGTATGAAGTTTACATAAAATAGTAAGAAGGTTTTAAACATTTTCTTAATATTAAGTTATATGATATTTAAATGAATATAGTACTAATTTCATATATACTTTTCTAAAAAGCTTTCATGTATAATGGGGGAGAAAAAAGGTATATCGAGGTGTGTAGTTATGACAGGTGCAGCAATGGTAGAAGAAGCAATGTATCAATGGTTTGAACATTTTCATAATTATCCAGAAGTAAGCTGGAAGGAATATGAAACAACAAAGAAAATTGCATCTATATTAGATGATTTAAACGTTTCTTACCGTTTATTAGGCGATGTACCAGGGTTGCTTGCAGAAATTGGTACAGGCGATGAGATTGTTGCAGTTCGTGCAGATATTGATGCACTATGGCAAGAGGTAGATGGAAAATGGCAGGCAAACCATTCGTGTGGTCATGATGCCAATATTACAATGGTTCTAGGAGCATTATTGTTACTAAAAGATCGACCGTTACAACATCGTGTACGTTTTATTTTCCAACCTGCTGAGGAAGTAGGAAATGGTGCTTGTGCCGCATTTGATCGTGGTGCTGTAGATGGTGTCTCCCATTTATTTGGTGTCCATTTAAGACCAATCGAAGAGCTTCCTTTAGGGAAGGTTTCACCTGCAATCCATCATGGTGCTGCGTATTTTTTAGATGGGACTATTCATGGCACTGATGCACATGGTGCAAGACCGCACCAAGGGAAAAATGCGATAGATGTTATTATGGCTATTCAGTTAATGTTAAATAGCATTCATTTGTCTCCGTTCGAGCCACACTCGGCAAAATTAACAAAGATTATTGCAGATGGTGGTAGCACAAATATTATCCCAGGGACTGCTAGCTTTGCAATGGATATTCGGGCACAGCATAATGATCAGCTTGAGTTGCTTCGAAGCCGTATTGAAGCAGGTTTGAAATCAATTCAGCAGCAGTTTGAAATTGAACTGAAATGGAAATGGGTCGATTTCACGCCTGGTGCAGAAGTTTCACCTGTAGCCTCTCGTATGGCTAAAGATGCTATAGTAGAATCACTTGGCGAGCAATTTTTAGCTGAGGAGATTACAACACCTGGTAGCGATGATTTTCATTTTTATACAGTGAAAAAACCAGAGCTAAAGGCAACGATGATTGGAATTGGTGCTAATTTAGGCCCAGGGTTACATCACCCAAAAATGACTTTTGAACGAAGTGCATTAATAGATGCATCGAAAGTACTTGCGTGTGTATTAGAAAAAAAGCCTGAAAATAAGTAGAATATTTTTGAAAAGGTTCTATCCAACAGTTTACGTTGGGTAGAACCTTTTTTAGATTGCCTCTGCACAGCAGAAATGCATAAAGATGCGCCGTTTTGAATGGTTTCTAAAAGCTATTTGGAAGCGTTTTTTTTCCCTTTAACAGTCATAATTGCTATAGAAGCATAAAATTTTTGCGTTGACTTTATATTTTTTGAATATTAAGCTAAAAAACGTAAAAATATATTTGCGCCTGTGAAATAGCAAATCGTATTTAGGTGCAAAAAAAGGGGATGGGACAATGAAAAAGGAAATTAGTGCGAAATGGGCACTCCTGACTTTCGTTATAATGATTACTACAATGCTTGTTACTGTAGTTATGTTAGAGCAGAGTCCTCACGTGCCATTAATTGTTGGAACAATTGTAGCAGCGATTGTTGCCAAAATGCATGGCTTCAAGTGGATGGAAATTGAGGAAATGATGTATAAAGGCATCCGCCTAGCTCTTCCGGCCATTGTCATTATCATTTTAGTTGGTTTGACAATAGGAGCATGGATTGGTGGTGGAGTTGTTGCCACAATGATTTTCTACGGATTAAAATTAATTTCTCCAGCTTGGTTTTTAGTAACGATTTTACTATTATGTTCAATCGTTTCGCTAGCAATTGGAAGCTCATGGTCAACAATGGCAACTATCGGTGTCGCTGGTATGGGGATCGGTTTAAGTATGGGTATTCCCGCACCAATGATTGCAGGAGCAGTTATTTCAGGTTCTTATTTTGGTGATAAAATGTCACCTTTATCTGATACTACAAATTTAGCAGCAGGTCTAACAAACACAGACTTGTTTGATCATATAAAACATATGCTTTATACAACTATTCCCGCATTAATCATTACACTTGTAGCATTTGGCTTTATGGGAAGACGTTTCGCTGATGTATCGATGGATTCAGAAAAAATTATGACAACGCTTGATGTGATGGAAAAAAGCTTTGTAATTTCTCCATGGTTATTACTTGTCCCAGTTGGCGTTATTGTTATGGTCGCAAAAAAAGTTCCGGCAATCCCAGCATTAGTTATTGGTATTATTTCAGGCTTCTTATTACAAATTTTTGTACAAGGTGGATCACCAACTATGGCTGTCCATGCCTTACAAGAAGGGTTTACGATTTCTACAGGAAATGAAATGGTGGACGACCTCTTTAATCGTGGTGGCTTAGATTCAATGATGTATACGGTTTCAATGACAATTGTAGCTATGACATTTGGTGGGGTGTTAGAATATTCGGGCATGTTGAAGGCTCTTATGGATGTTGTCGTTAAGTTTGCTAAATCTACAGGTAGCCTTATTGCTTCAACAATTGCTGCATGTATTACAACAAATGCGACATGTTCTGAGCAGTACATATCAATTGTTGTACCTTCACGAATGTTTGCTGACGTTTATCAAAAACGAGGCTTGCACTCAAAAAATTTATCGCGTGCTCTAGAAGATGGGGGAACATTAACATCTGTATTCTTCCCTTGGAACACTTGTGGTGTATTTATTTTAGCGACATTAGGTGTAAGTGCGATGGAATATGCACCTTATGCAATACTTAACTTTGCTGTGCCAATTATTTCAATAATTTATGGTTATGTTGGATTTGCTATTGTAAAGATGACACCGGAAGAGATTGAAGAGGCAAAGCAACGAAAAAAAGAAGCGCAAGAGCAAGAGATGAATAATATGGTTGTTGCAGACTAATAAAAATGAATCTTGCTTAAATAGAAAACAAGACCAGCCCCAGTATATAGATTGCTGTTGGAAAGTGAAGAGACACTCTAAGCATAGTTGATGCCGTATGATGAGACTCTTCACTCGCCAATGAAAAGCGCTGTGTAGGGGCTTTGTCCTTGTATATTAATAGGTTGCAAAGTCCAATTCATAAATAGTGCGTGGTCGTCCTTGTTGGTGGGGCATTTCTTCGCCAACAACTTTAGCATAGCCATGATCAACTAATTTTTTGATAATACGTTCAGTCGTACGACGTGTAACTTGTAAGTACTCTGAAAGATTTTGCGCTGTAAATTGTGATGCCTGTCGTTCTTTGCTAAATTGAAAAATTTTAGAAATGTTTAATGGGCTTAAGCTTGTCTGTTTAGCCATTTGTAAAATAAACGGATCTTTTGTTTTTAAAGAGAGCTTACTTTCTGATTTAGGGAATGGACCAGATAAATTTTTATGTTCATCTAAAATATAAATTTCAAAAGGATTGGCAAATTTTAATGCATGTGTAGCATTTTCGGCTGCTTCAAAAATCGAATGTCCATAGCCAAAAGCAAGCCTAAAGGGAACGTCAATTTGTTGTATAAGATGCTGCAAATTTTCTTTTTCGAGTGCATTTTGTAAATGTCCAGCAGTTGTATAAAGCTCAAAATAGTTAGAGCTAATTTGCTTATAGGTTGAATGTGTTGTTGCAGTTATTTGCTGTAAAATATTCGAGCAATGACTAGTTTCAGGAATATCTAAAAATCCAACGGCAGCCTTTGCGGATTCGGATTTAGTAAGAAGAGATTGTGATTTCGTTTCTTCTAGACATTGTATAATGGAACTTGTTGCATCTAGCATTCGCATAGCAGGAATGTTTCGTAGCTGCAATTCATCAAATACTGCATGAATGCTTGTAACGATATAGTCAATTTTTTTGGACTCCCATAGAGCGATATGCTTTTGCAAAATATCGTCAGCCGTTTCTGTAATTGAAATAGAATGAACATATGGTTTTGTACCGGTGTATTCTATCTCCGTTAGAACGTTATCAACGAATATAGGGTGCATGACATCGATAGAAAGCCTTTGTAAAGGAATTGTCTTGTTCGCTATAAGAGATAATAAAGTCGTAGAAATTGTCATCTCATCTTGTTTTAAATAATTCCATGGAATCGGTAATGTCGCTAAAGATGTTTGTGCATGTAAATACGGTAATGTTCCTCCAAATAATAGTGCATCACAGGGCTTAATTTGTTTTAACAAAGACGGTGCATCAGAAGGTTGATTGTAAAGATAAAATTCTATTTGAATATTCTCTATGTTTTGTGCGATACTAAGGATACGCTTCATAAAAGCTTTAGAACAAATAATTGCTATTTTTGTAGACAAAGGCATCAGTCCTTTTCTAATATTTTTTAAATAATTAACGACGTATTAACGACAAATATAAATTATACAGGAGTATGATATAAAATGAAAATCCAACAAGTAGAAATTTTTGCAATTCAATTACCGCTTATTGATCCTTTTATTATTAGCTATGCTACTTATGATACAATGCCTTCTATCATTTTGAAAATAACAACTGATACAGGCATTGTTGGATATGGAGAAGCAGTACCTGATGAACATGTTACAGGTGAGTCGTGGGAAAGTACGTATGCAATTTTAAAACACCAACTTGTACCTGCAATCATTGGAGAAGATCCTATGGCCTTTGAGATGCTTCACGATAAAATGAATCACATCGTAAAAGATGTACCCGCTGCTAAAGCGGCGATCGATATTGCCTGTTTTGATATTGCTGGTAAAGCATTACAGGTTCCAGTTTATCAGCTACTTGGCGGTCGTTATCATGAAAAATTCCCAATTACACATGTGTTGAGTATCGGCACGCCTGAAGAAATGGCAAATGAGGCAGCTAAACGCGTGGAAATGGGCTATCAATCATTTAAAATGAAGGTGGGAACGGAAGTTAGACGAGATGTTGCCCGCATAAAAGCAGTACGTGAACGTGTAGGTGAGGATATTGCAATACGTGTAGATGTAAACCAAGGGTGGGGAAATGCTTCTACAACATTACAAGGTTTACGAGCACTAAAGGATTTAAATATCGACTGGTTAGAACAGCCTGTTGATAGTGAAGATATTGATGGAATGGTAGAAATTAAATCGAAATCCGATGTACCGTTAATGATTGATGAGGGACTTCGTGGAGTACGTGAAATGCGTGAAATCATTTTGAAACGTGCCGCAGACAAAGTGAATATTAAATTAATGAAATGCGGTGGGATTTACCCTGCTATGAAATTAGCGGTAATGGCGGAAATGGCAGGCATTGAATGTCAAATTGGTTCAATGGTTGAGTCTTCTGTAGGATCTGCAGCTGGTTTCCATGTAGCATTTTCTAAAAAAATTATGACAAGTGTAGAATTAACAGGTCCATTAAAATTCTCAAAGGACATCGGCAATTTATACTATGATGTTCCGTTCATTTGTTTAACAGAAAAACCTGGCTTAGGTGTAGATATAGATGAAGAAATACTTAAGGAACTATGCAAATTTTCAACAACCGTAACAGCTTAAGGGGGCTTCAACATGGAAAGAATTTATGAAGGAATACTCGGGGAAACGCCTTTTTATGTTACTCAATTACAGCTGCAGCATTTACCAGCAATACAGAAATTACAGCAAGAGGTATACGAAACATTAGCGGATCAAAGTATTTTACAGCCATTAACTACAGAAGAATTCGAATACATTTTGCAGGGAAATGGTTTGATGGTAGGGGCATACGTTAATAATGCGTTGATCGGTTTTCGAGCATTATTGAATCCGCCTATTGATGATGAGCACCTTGGATATGATTGCGGCATTGCTGAGGATCAATTCCATCGCGTGTTATATCAGGAGATATCAAATGTTTCACCACATTATCGTGGCTACGGATTACAAAAAACGTTAGCGACTATTGTGATGAATGAAATTGATTTGGATTGCTATGACTATGTTTGCTCTACGGTTAAACCTTATAATATTCCAAGCTTAAAAGATAAGTTTTCTCAATCGCTCGTAATAAAGGGTTTGAAGATTAAGTATGTTGATAAATTACGCTATGTCTTTTATAAGAATCTACAACAGGAGCAACCTGTATATACTGAAAAAAGAGCTGTTTTGATGAGAGATACGGCTTTACAGCAGCAATTTTTGAAAGAGGGCTATACGGGGACTGCAATGTATGAAGAACAAAATGATTGGTTCGTTGTCTATGAAAAATAACGGTAATGTTAATTAACATATATAGAGCTATTTAAATAAAAAGAAGGCCTTACTTTTTTCACGCAAATGTGAGAGTAAGGCTTTTTGTTATTTCTTAAGTGGACAAAATCCACAAGCAAGTAGGCCGGGAATATCCTTTGAAAAGCAGCAAGATTTTCGGACAGGAACATTAACTAACTTTGTAGGGCTCTGACCGCCAGTATATTCCGCCCACCATGATTTTTGTGAAATGCGAGCCCATGTTTTTGGGTTCTCTAAAATTTCAATATCATCCATTGCTTGATCTGCCAAGCCGGGGTTAGACAGCAGTATATGATAATGCCAAAGGAGGTAGCCAAAAAAGTTTTCCCAAATTGTTAAGGGTGAAATCGATGTTACTTTGCGCAGTTGCTGAACGATAACATGCCCGTCGTATAATATTTTTTCAATGACTGATTGTCGCTCCTCTTCATCCACATAACGCCAATCGTTAGGATTAACAAACATTGCGACAGTAAAGCTATTGAATTCCTTAGCTGCATCAAAGCGAATTTCAATTGGTTTTCCATCCCATACTTCATCGTAGGCAGCAAGCATATAAAGCTGCATAGCGAAAAACATACCATAGCGACGTGCAAAATGGGAAATGGCTGCTGTTTCTGTTGCAGCATCTGTAATGCCCATCATTAGATTTAAAAAATCAGGATGGTAGAAGTCTTTATGTATATCAGCCAATGTAAATAACGTTCGTTTTGGCTCCGTTGTATAAATACTGTAGGAATTCAGTTGTCTGACTTGATCCATCGTTAAAGCGGGCATTGTCATCACCTTTTCTTTTCAATCATTAACTTCAATTATAAGTTATTCATTTTTACTTCACAAATGGAATGCAATATAGTAAAATACATTAAACATATCTGAAAGGTAGGTTTTGAAATGTCATTGCCACATGCAATTCCAAGGCCGCTCGTACGACTCAATCAGTGGACGATACTGTTAAGTGTCATACTGACATGGCTAACAGGGTTTGAATGGATATTAGCGATTCCTTTAGTAGCAAATTTACTCGGTGTATTATGTAATTTTAATCCAATCATCCGATTTGGAAAGCTATTTTTGAAAAAAGCTTCTACAGCGTATATACCAGAGGACGCACAGCAACAAAAGTTTAATTCAAGTATTGCAAGCATATGTTTAGCTGGGGGTCTTGTCGCCTTTTTGTTTAATTGGCAAGTAGTAGGGTATGTGTTTACAACGATGGTAGCAATCGCTTCATCAGTTGCAATTGCAGGGTTTTGTATTGGTTGCTTTTTGCATTTTCAGCTAAAGCAATGGCAATATAGGCGGACACTTAAGAAAGCATGATATTCATTAAAAAAGTTTTAAGATAACAGTTGACATTTTAACTGATAATGATTATCATTATCATTGTAAAGATTATTCCTTCTCTGCAAAACAAGTGTAGAGAGGATGAACTTTAGCTACTTTTCTCCAGAAGTTTGCTAGTTCATAAAGCGCTCCTAAAACCCCCCTCATTTTTTGGGAACGTAAAATCTCTAGACGGCTTATTCATAACGGAATGAGCCGTCATTTTTTTTATGTGTAAATAGTTCAACAGCCTTTGTTAAGTTGACTGCTCAGAAGGGGTAGATTGTTGGGAAACGCTTTTCTTTCCAAGCACCATCGTATAGTAGCTATGCAACAACATACCAACAATAATAATACCAAGTCCAGCAAGAGCAATTGGCTCTGGAAACGCAATTCCAAGTAGTAACGCCTCACCAATAATGACAAATAGTATTTCAGTTGATTGAGTCGCCTCAACAGCGGCTAGTTTGCCTTGATGTTCACGAACGCGATCAGTTGCGATGAAAAATAGAATAGTTGCAATTACACCTGAGCTAATCCCAACTAGTAGTGATTGTAGAACTTGACTTAATGAAGGCAGTCCAACTGTTAAAATGGCGTAAATGGCCATTACAATCCATGCCGGCATTGAAGCAACTGTCATTCCAAGTACCCGCTGGAATGTATCAACACGTCCCCCGCAAACCTCCATCATTTTGCGATTACCGAGTGGGTAGGCAAATGCAGCGACTACAACAGGTAAAATCCCTAATAATAGATTTTTTGTTGGAACAGACTGTGCCTGTGGTACTTGAATAAGTAAAATTCCTGCTAAAATAACACATGAAATAAGCAAAGAAATTACCGGGATTTTTTGACGCACCGTTTTTCCAGCAATTACTGTTACAAAGAGGGGTGCGAGTAGAACACCAGCGACAATCGTAAATTGCCATGTTCCAGAAACGAGCCAGCCCGGACCAAATGCAGCAGCAAATGTAATGGGTGCATAAAATAGCACGAAGCCAACGAAGCTCCATAGTAGCCATGCTCCAGGTCTACTTTTCATTTCATTAGTTAGTTGCCTAAAGCCTTTACGGTAAAAGACGATGGCTAGTAAAAATGGCAACATGAAGAAATAACGAAGTGAAGCACTCCATAGCCAACTGCCTCCTTGCATTTCCATCGCATGATTTAAAATAAATGTCACTGCAAAAAAAAGTGAAGCTAAAATTCCTAATGCAATTTCTTTCAAAATCCATCATCCTAACTTTTATGTAATTTGAAAATTCAGTTATTATTGTAGAGAAATCACCATCGACATAATGGGCAATTTTTAATTTGCTTCAACAGAGGACGCTAATGCCATAAAAGGTGAATAAATGCCATATTCGAGCGGTTTACAGTGAAGATTCACCAACAATCAAAGGGCCCAGCATATGTAGTAGATTTTTAAGTAGCCTTTCGAGCGGGCTATAAGAAATGTGGACACAATTATGCCGAGACATAATTGATTATTAAAATAAAAATCCGCGTTGACTCCTAACAAAGAGCAAATGCACGGGCCTAGTAGCTTTACTAGTCGTACCTTACCCATCAGGAGCGAAGCGGATTTTAGTATCTTGAAGACTTTTTAGAAAGTCCTCGTGTTAATTTGTTTCTTATCGCTCGAATTTAAAAATGACTTATTTGCCTTGCTGTTCAAATAATTGCACGATTTCAATAATAACTTGTGTAGCTTTTTCCATTGTTTCGGCAGATACATATTCGTATTTACCATGCATGTTCTCGCCACCTGCAAAAATATTTGGGGTTGGTAAGCCCATATAAGAAAGTTGAGAGCCATCAGTACCACCACGAATCGGTAATGTATTCGGTGTAATATCTAATTTTTCCATTGCTTGACGTGCAATGTCAACAATTTCTTTTACAGGTTCAATTTTTTCACCCATGTTATAGTATTGATCCTCGATAGAAATTGTTAGTGCATCCTTACCAAACTGAGCTTGTATTTTGGCAGCAGCATCACGCATTAATTGCTTTTTCGCCTCAAATTTTTGACGATCATGGTCACGGACAATATAAGAAAGCTCTGTATGTTCAATAGCGCCTTTAAAGCCCATTAAATGGATAAAACCTTCATAGCCTTCTGTTTTTTCAGGTACTGCATCTGTAGGCATTTCGTTTTGGAAAGCAATAGCCATTGTGATAGAGTTGACCATTTTATTTTTCGCCGAACCTGGGTGTACGCTTGTTCCTTTTGTGATAACTTTAACACCTGCAGCATTAAAGCTCTCATACTGAAGTTCACCTAGTGGTCCTCCATCCATTGTATATGCGTAATCAGCTCCGAATGCAGCGACATCAAATTTATGCGGTCCACGGCCAATTTCCTCATCAGGAGTGAACGCTACACGTAATTTACCGTGCTTAATTGAAGGATTATTTATTAAATATTCCATAGCAGTTATAATTTCAACAATGCCCGCTTTATCGTCCGCACCTAAAAGTGTCGTACCATCTGTTGTAATTAGTGTTTGCCCAATGTAATTTTTTAGTTCAGGGAATTCAGTTGGAGACATGGCTAAATTTTCGTTTAATTGAATGTCACCGCCATCATAATTGTCAATTCGTTGCGGATTAACATTTGTACCAGTATAGTCTGTTGCTGTATCCACATGCGCTAAAAAGCCGATAGTCGGTACTTCTTTATCTGTATTTGCTTCAAGTGTTGCAAATAAGTAGCCATT
This sequence comes from Lysinibacillus sp. NPDC093712, assembly GCF_050280025.1. Taxonomy (NCBI): domain Bacteria; kingdom Bacillati; phylum Bacillota; class Bacilli; order Caryophanales; family Bacillaceae; genus Lysinibacillus; species Lysinibacillus sp. NPDC093712. The sequence continues at coordinate 371,499 of NZ_JBNNUU010000004.1, read as the reverse complement.
GTCATCTAATGTAATGTCTGTTAAGCCGATTGCGGCAAGTTCATCCTTCAATACATGCAATAAGTCAAATTGCTTTTGAGTGGAAGGAGTTGTTTCACTTGTGAAGTCTGATTGTGTATCAATTTTTGCGTAGCGAATTAATCGCTCGATTACTTGTTCTTTCATAGAATATACGGCCTCCTTTGTAGGTGTCTGGCACTCAAACAATTCTGAATTGTTTGAGTGCCAGGCACTTTCATTGTACCACTTTACTTCGGATTTCGGAATATTGAAGGATGCTCAATGCAATAAGTATTTGAGCACTATAATATGTCATCATAATAACTTCATGTGAAAAAGGTAATGGCATAACAAATTTATTAATCGCTAAATAGGAATCCGATGCGATAAATAATATTGCGCCAATAATAGCGAAAGTAGAACGAGTGCGAATGGCAGTCCAGCCCATTGTTAAAATGATTGAAATATACGCTAAAACTGCAAAAGTAAGTATAGTTTCACCAGATTTAAAGACAGTAGTGGCAATCCAGCTCGCCATTAATACACCATATAGCAGTAATACAATCTTTGCCCAAGTCGGTACGGACTGTTCATTTGTACTTGAAAAGGCAAAAATATAAAAAATATGGCCAATTAAGAAGCTTGTAAGACCAATAAGAAACCATTGTAATGTGTAGTCACCTACCATACAAAATAGTAGCCCAATAATTATTAACAGTTGATATTTTTTAATTGATTGTGCTTTTTTGGTTGCAGCCATAATTATAATCAAAATCATAGGAATGACTTTGAATATTAGTTTCAAACTTTGGTCAATATGTGAAAAGAAAAAAATATAATAAAGACCAAATAGTATGATGAACGTTAACAAAATTTTTCTAGCCAAGTTTTTCAGCTCCTTTACATTGAAATTCTCTATCGTTGTTTAAATTTCCTTTTTCAAGTATAAGCTCTTTACCTCGCAATGTTCTTCTATTAAGTGTCCAATTCAATTTATGTTTGAAACTTTTTCAATATGTAACCGTAAATAAGTAGACAGTAAGTGAGGAGAGGGTGAACGGTATGACTAAGCTATTAATAGCTTCTGCAGTCATTGCATTAATTGCGAGTGTACTATTAACACCGCTAATAACGAAGAAGCGTGAAGATGGTGAATCGAAAAAAGTAGTTGGTTACTTTTTTATTGGTGTCTTTGTAATTGGATTTATAGCGTCGGGTATTACGCTGTATGTTACAAAAATTGATGTTAACTGGCTTGTCTTTTGGCCAGTAATTATATTACTCACTTTATGTGGTGCATTTCTTGCAAGTGGTATTGAAAGAAAGATTAAAGGTGTTTTATTTTTAGCAAGCTTAGTTGTTGGGGTCTATGTATTGTCCGCACCACTGTGGAATGCTAACGATAAATTTAAATCAGCGGAAATGAAAGAAGAGGTTGAAATTAAGCCGTTTGATGAAACGCAAACACCAGCGAGTGTCCCGCCTAAATTCGTCCGAAATAAAATGAAAAAGGCATTTGGGCAAGTACCAAATACAAGTTATTACGAGCTAGGACGTTTACAAATTCAAAAAGTAAATGGTGAGTATGTTTATATCGCACCAGTTGAATTTTCTGGGTTCTTTAAATGGATGAATGGTAAAACGACACCAGGTTATTTTACGATGAGTGCGACGGACTCAGCTGACAATCCTAAATTTATCCCGCAGGAAATGAAATACGTTCCTTCTGCGTTTTTAAATGCTAATTTAGAGCGTCATATGCGCTTGCAACATCCATTCCTTATATTCTATGGAGATGTTCAGCTAGAAATTGATGATGACGGTAAACCATACTATATCCGTTCGTATGGGGAGTTTATTTCTGCACGAAATGGTTTTGATGTACAGGGCATTGTACTTGTAGATGCATTATCAGGCAAATCTGAGCTTGTAAAATTAGATGATGTTCCGGCGTTTATTGATGGTGCCGTTTCACCAGAGACAGTAAGTTTACAAAATAGCTATTATGGAAAATACGTTCATGGTTATTGGAATAGTATGTTTGGTAAGAAAGATGTCAAATTACCTTCGGATGAAGGCACAGAATCAAATGTCAGCCCAATATTCGATGAGGCAGGCGATATGTATTATTTCACTGACTTCACAAGTCCGAAAGAGGGCGTGGATTCAATGCTTGGCTACTCATTAACGAATGCTCGAACTGGGGAAGCGACATATTACACAGGAAATCAAGATGAATCTTATATGGATTCACAAGGGAATTTGCAAATTATTGAAAAGAAATTTATTGAGAAAAAGTGGGCAGGAGAAATGCCTGTATTGTATAACTTTTATGGGGAGGCAAGTTGGTTAACAGCAGTGCTCGATGCGAATGGCTTCTTACAAAATTATTTCATCGTGTCCGCAGCGAATCCTGAAATTTCAGCTTATGCAACTACACCGAAAGAAGCGTTGAAACTATATAAAACAGCACTAAGCCGTGGTGGAAGTACGGTTGATGGTAGTTCAAATGCAGAAGAGAAAAATGCAAGTGGAACAGTACTGCGCGTTTATAAGGAACGCCTCGGTGACTTTACCATCGTATCGTTTTTACTGAATAATGGTGAAAACTATTTAGTAAGTGCAGAAACGGAGCCTCTTGCAATTTATTTACAAGAAGGTGACGAAGTAATATTAACTTATGGGAATACAGGAGAGCAATTTTTACCAGTACGCTCGCTAATAATTAAAGGTTTACAATAAACAAAAGACGATCAGCACAATGAATTTTGTTGTCTCGATCGTCTTTTTTATGTAGTCTGATTCTCGATGTAACGTAGCAGCTTTTCTTTATGATTAGAAAAGAGTGTTGCGGCGTGATCATTTAAAGCGAAAATCTCCTGAATATAGCTTTGTAACAAATTATTTTCGTACTCCAATGAATGGGCTGTTTCGTTAGCTATAATATGCTCCAATAAAAGTGCATGCAGCACAACCACTTCTAGGTTCTGAGTATTTGTCACAAATTTTAAGTTTAAAATGGTTGTATAGGAAACGAATTGATCGACATATGCAATAGCTTCTTTGTATTGATTGAGGTCGATATGTTGTTCAAGTCGCTTTCTTAAAAGTAAGCACTCGTTATTTAAGTCTTGGATTTTTAAAAATAAACCTCTTACGCTTCTCTTATGTTGTTGTTCTAGGGTACGGGCAAGATGCTTATTAACAAAGGACATTTTTACAAAACTCCTTTCGAGATAGGGTCCTTCTATTAATATTAATGGAAATGTTGGAAAAGGAAAGAGTCTTTTCGTTTAATTTGTACCTGAATTTAACATATCAATCAAGTCAAAAATACTAGGTTGGCAATAAAAAAACGTTAAAAATATGAAAAAAGTGGAGTTATTATCAGACGATAGTAACCCCACTTAAGTAATGTCATTTCCAATTAAATCCTTTTTTTGCTAGGAAGCTAGTAATGTGTGGACGACGCTGTTCAACTAAAAAATCAGCCATTTGCTTTGTCCAATTATCAATTTTACGATTTGAGGAACGACTATTGTAGTATGCTTCCATTGTTTCATTATAAGCAGGTAACAGTTCCTCATATTTTTCTGTATTGTATGCATTTTCATGGAGGATAGCAGCCACTGGTAAACGAGGTTTAACCTCATTGCGTCGAGCTGGAACGCCTATTGTTAAACCGAACAATGGGAAGACATAGTCCGGTAAATTAAATAAATCACTAATTTCTTCAGGCTTATTACGTACACCGCCTATATAACAAATACCGTATCCCATAGATTCAGCTGCAATAACAAAATTTTGTGCAAATAATGATACATCCGCTACGCCAACAAGAACGTTCTCAGCCGAATCTGCAACAATATCAATACCTTCTAATTTCCCTGCCATTTGTAGTCGTTTAAAGTCTACACAAAATACAAAAGCACCACCAGAGGTTTCGTATTGACGTGGATTTCCTGATAGCAAACCTAGCTTTTCTTTTTTCTCCTCGTCTGTTACCCAAATTACGCTATATGCTTGTACAAAGTGAGAAGTTGCTGCCATCTGTGCAGTAGCAATTAAATCCTCAACGATTTCTTTAGATATAGGATTCCCATCATAAATACGAACCGAAGAGTGGTTACGTAATAATTCTTTAACCATCTATAAAGTCCCCTTTTCCCAATTAATATACCAAGAGCATATCACGATTTATAGCTAAAATCGAATCAAATCCAATATAAAAGAATGTGAACGTTTAAGATGAAACTATTTTCAAATAATTAAGACTAATACTTAATTCACTCGTAAAGTAAAATATTTTGTTAGATATAGCTTAAATGTTCTGAATAGTGTAAAATTATGTATGACGACAGGTTATTTATCTCCTGTTTTTTTACATTGGTTGGGTGTACCGATGTGAAGGACAAATAATCTAGTTGAAGTAAATAAATGTGGGATGGAGGAATAAGGAATGGATGAAAAGTTAGCAAAAAAGCTTCGTAATGAACAATTACGGAACAAAGTCGTATCAGCAGAAGAAGCAGCATCTTGGATTAAGGACGGCATGGTACTTGGTATGAGTGGGTTTACACGTGCAGGTGACGTAAAAGTGGTACCGCTTGCACTTGTTGAGAAAGCAAAAACAGAAAGCTTCAAGGTAGATGTATATACAGGTGCATCACTTGGACCTGAAGTTGACCAATACTTAGCAGAAGCTGGTGTTATTCGCAAGCGCGGGCCTTTCCAAGGAGACGCAGGCATTCGAAACATGATTAATAGTGGGGAAGTTACTTATGTTGATGCCCATTTATCACACAATGCTGAATTAGTACGTCAGGGCATTATTGGTCCGATTGACTTTGCTATTATTGAAGCTGCTGCTATTACAGAAGATGGCTTATTAATTCCTACAACTTCAGTTGGTAACTCTCCGATTTTCGTACAAGAAGCAGACCAAGTTATCATCGAGCTAAACGTAGCACAGCTTGATGCATTAGAAGGTGTGCATGATATTTTTGTTCCAGGGCCACAAGGTAAACGTGATCCAATTCCAATGCTAAATGTGTCAGATCGACTTGGTACAATTGGCATTCCACTTAATTTAGACAAAGTAAAAGGTATTGTTATTTCAGATATTTTGGATGCGCCATCAATGATTGTTCCGGCTGATGAAGAAACAGATATTATGGCAAATCATCTACTGAATTTCTTAAGAGAAGAAATTAAAGTAGGTCGTTTAACGACGAGTTTACGCCCACTACAATCAGGTGTAGGTTCAGTGGCGAATGCTGTATTATTAGGTTTCAAAGATTCCGAGTTTGAAAATTTAGAAGTTTATTCGGAAGTACTACAGGATGCTGTATTTGAATTAATGGATGCTGGAAAAGTAAGCTTTGCATCTGCTACATCTATTACCCTATCTGAAAAAGTAGGAAACCAAGTTTACGGAAATTTTGAAAAATATGCAGATAAATTAGTGTTACGACCACAGGAAATTTCTAATCACCCAGAAATTATCCGTCGACTCGGCTTGATCTCTGTAAATACAGCGCTTGAATTAGATATTTATGGGAATGTAAATTCAACTCATGTTTCTGGCACAAAGATGATGAATGGTATTGGAGGTTCTGGAGATTTTGCTCGTAACGCACGATTAGGTATTTTCGTGACAAAATCGTATGCAAAAGGTGGGAAAATTTCTAGTATCGTTCCAATGGTTTCGCATGTAGACCATACTGAACATGATGTGGATGTTATCGTAACAGAGCAGGGCGTTGCAGACTTACGAGGTCTAGCACCTAAAGAGCGTGTCGGTCTAATCATTGAAAACTGTGCACATCCTGATTATAAAGAGCAATTATGGGCTTACTTTAATGACGCAAATGAAGCAACAGGTGGTCACCATACACCGCATGATTTAGAAAAAGCACTTTCTTGGCATGTGAATTTAGCAAAGAATGGTACAATGTTAGATCCATCATTTGCAAAATAATATATTTAAAAAGTGTTAGATTGACTGCTATCGATCTAACACTTTTTGCTGTGCGTTGATGTCTACTTCACGGGTAAACGTCAGCCAAAATCGTCGCTGCCGCGCTGTCAGTTGCGTCTGAAGTTTGTACTGCTGCCGCAGGAGTCACCGTCCTCGCTACTACCAACTAGTATCCTCAAAGTTATGTCCCATCTTCTTGTTTTATGCTGATTTTTTAAAGGCAGATGTTACTTTCGGTTCTGTTCCTTGGAATAGCCTTTTAATATTTTCAATATGCAAGATGAACGCTATGCATAAAAGTAGAATGGAAATAATAGTTGGGCCAATTCCAGGTATCCATAAATAAGTTGCCGTACAAAATACAATATAAAATTCTAACACACCGACGATTAAATAGTTTGTAGCGAAAGATAAAATCACAAATAATATAAGTGCACATAAAGCAATTTTCCAATCGACAGCAAGTAAAATCCCAATAATGGAGGCAGTACCTTTGCCACCTTTAAAGCCCATATGGAATGGGAAGTTATGCCCTAAAATAACACTAGCAGCCATTGTATAGATTAAGAGCCACGTTTGTATTTCAGTGAATTGTGATGCATTAGAAGAAAAGTAGTAGATGGCACAGAGAATAGCACCGACGCCTTTGCCAATATCAATTAGTGCCACTAATAGGCCGTATTTCCAGCCAAGAGAAAGCGTTGCGTTTGAGGCACCAGCATTGCCATGACCAGTCTTTTTTAAATCTACACCCGATAGAAATTGTGCTACTTTAGATCCGTGGATACAGCCGATTAAATAACCAATGATAATAATAATAAAAAAAATAATGGCTTTTTCCATAAAAAATGCTCCTTTCATTTTTATTTTTTAATATAGTGTATGTGCTCTTATTACGTAAATTAGCAGACAGAAGTTTCAGAAAAAAATAAATTTTACTGTTGACAGAAAAAAAGTCTATGTTTATACTGTGTAACAACGATGGAAATTGAATCACATACTCTTATCAAGAGCGGCGGAGGGATAGGCCCTATGATGCCCGGCAACCAGTGAGTGACGAACTTGCTAAGGTGCTAATTCCTACAGATTCTTACTTGGATCTGGCAGATAAGGGGAGGAAAACTTGCAACCGCAACCCTCTTCTTAACTGAAGAGGGTTTTTGTTTTCTACACATAAATCCTCCTCATCTCCGGTACCATCGTAAAACCATTAAGGAGGAAGAAAATATGTCGAATTTCAAACCAGAAACATTACTATTACACGGTGGTCAAGAGCCTGATCCAGTGACGGGTTCTCGAACTGTACCAGTGTACCGTTCAACAGCTTTCGTATTTAAAGACACTGCTCATGCGCAACGTCTTTTTGCATTAGAAGAAGCGGGCAATATTTACACACGTATTACAAATCCAACTGTAGATGTTTTTGAAAAACGCATCGCTTTATTGGAAGGCGGTACAGCAGCAGTAGCACTTTCATCAGGTGCAGCAGCTATCGCATTTTCAATTTTAAATCTAGCAAGTGCAGGGGATGAAATCGTAGCAGCAAGCTCTTTATACGGAGGAACATATAACTTATTAGCAAATACCCTACCAAACTACGGTATTAAAACAATTTTTGTAGATGAAACAAACCCTGAGAACTTCCAATCTGCGATTAATGAAAACACAAAAGCAGTGTTTGCTGAAATTTACGGCAATCCAAGTTTAAAGGTTTTAGATGTAGAAGCAGTAGCAGCGATTGCACATGAAAATGGCTTGCCATTAATTATTGATAGCACATTTGCTTCACCATATGGCGCAACGCCAATCGACTTTGGTGCAGATATAGTTGTTCACTCAGCAACAAAATGGATTGGTGGTCATGGTACAACTTTAGGTGGCGTTGTTGTAGATGCTGGGAAATTTGATTGGACACAAGGTAGATTCCCTAGATTTACAGAGCCAGACACATCGTATCATGGATTGCGATATGGTATTGATACTGCAGCGGCTGCATTTGCCACAAAACTGCGTGTGCAATTACTACGTGATTTTGGTCCAACATTAAGTGCTGATGCTGCATTTAACTTACTACAAGGTTTAGAAACGCTTCATTTGCGTATTCCTAAACATAATGAGAATGCGTTAGCAGTTGCTGAATATTTACGTAACCACCCATCTGTGGAATATGTAAATTATAATGGATTAGAGGATTTTGCTTCCCATGACTTAGCGAAGAAATACTTGAAAAATGGCTTCGGTTCAGTGCTTACATTTGGCATTAAAGGTGGACGAGAAGCAGGGCGTCAGCTAATAGACAGCGTGAAACTATTCTCGCATGTAGCAAACGTTGGAGATGCAAAATCGTTAATTATTCATCCAGCATCTACAACCCATCAACAATTATCTGCAGAGGAACTAATCCAAACTGGCGTATCCGAGTCGCTCATTCGCTTATCAATCGGTTTAGAGGCAGTTGAGGATATTATTGCAGACTTAGAACAAGCAATTGCACAAGTAACACCTACTGAACAAAAAGTAGAAGCTTAACATAAATTGATAAATTAGATTCATGTCGTAGCGTTAACGTATTTTCTCATTCGAAATGCCTCATTTGGTAATGCGTGTAACGTTGCTACATCAATCATTACCTCATTCGGTAAGTTATCTGAAATTTCCTATAAATAATACCTAGTATTTTTATAAGTATTGTTGACTTGATTAAAACCATGCTATATACTAGGGATTAAGTTGAATGTTCGAATGGCTACCAACCTAGAACAATTTTAAAGAGTGTCGATGTTACGTAATTCTAAATGCCGCTACAGTTTAGGCGGTAACAATTAATTTGTTTTCATAAGTGCTCCCCCACTTTTGAATAAATATATGAAAAGAGTGTAGCTACATAGCCAGTAGCTACGCTCGCTTAAAAAACTGATCGAAAAGGAGTGTTTTAAATGGGAAATGTTTATCGTGCACAAAATGTTACAGCTTATATAATTTATGAATTAAATGAAAGTCAACATTTTGTGAACAACCTATCCATTCAAAACTTACTTTCGACAGTTGAAACAAAATGGCAACAAACTTTTGGACATAGTGCTTTTGAAGAAATCGTATATGCTAAAGAAGAAGGCTATATAGTCAAAGAAGTTTTTGAAGAGTATGAAGCTTACGGTACAAGCCATATTGCACTACCAGCGACAGAATATTATTTAAAATACGGATCGTTTCAATTAATTGAACGCACATATGCGGTACCGGACTTTACACAAGAAGAAATAAAGCTAGTGCAATCAGCTTTAGCGCAATATCGTTATCGATTATTTTTACAAGCAAGTTAACTTTCCCTTATATTTTTTAGCTCATTCTCTACTGCTATAGGGAATGAGCTTTTTGTTGCGTTTTCGTTATTTGTGAAATTAGTTACTGCTTTTCAAAAACAGCTTATTCTATAACGGGTATCTTCATACATATATAATAGAAGAAAGGCATTTCTTTTTTTATAAGAATTCGTCAAGAGTTGTTCGAAAATTATAGATTTATTAATAAAACGTATAATAAAGGCAATGAAACCGATTTCTTTTGCACTCCTAGAGAAAACAATTGTCCATCCTAGAAAGATTTTTCTTGTGCAATGTATTTATTTGCGTTACAATTTTCTTTAGGTTAAATTTTGAATTATTTGAATATGTGCTTGTAGGCACAGACTTTATATATATATAAAACTGGAGAAATGTACGTTGGAGGGAATAACAAGTATGGCAACTATAAAGGCAGCAATCTTAGGATTTGGAACTGTAGGTCAAGGTATCTATCATATATTGAATGAAAAGCGTGAAGAACTTAAACGGAAATTAGGCATTGAATTGGAAGTAGCAAAAATATTAGTAACGGATACTAGTCGTGAACGTGTTCCAGGTACTGCTCATTTATTAACAACGAGTATGGATGAGGTTTTAGCAGAACCTGGCATGCAAGTTGTATTTGAAGCAATTGTCAATGAAGAACCGGCATTTGGTTATTTAAAGCGTGCAGTTGAACATAAGTGCCATGTGATTACAGCAAACAAAGTGATGTTTGCAAAACGTGGCTTAGAGTTACAAGAACTTGCAAAGTCAAATGGTGTATTCGTGGGCTTCGAAGCAACAACAGCAGGCGGCGTGCCTGTTATTAAAACGATGAAAAATATTTTGCTTGTAAATGATGTAAGCCGTATTCAAGGTGTCTTGAATGGAACATCAAATTATATTTTAACAAAAATGCGCGCACAGGGCTGGTCCTTTGAGAAAGCTTTAAAAGAGGCGCAAAACTTAGGTTACGCAGAAGCGGACCCGTATAATGATGTATCTGGTCAAGATGCCTTTAAAAAGTTAATGATTTTAAGCGCATTAGCATTTGGTGAACAACCAGATTGGGCTGACGTCGAAGTAATAGGCATTGACTGTATCTCAGCTGAACAGGTAAAGGATGCTTGTGAAAAAGGCTTACGTTATCGCCATGTAGCTGAAGTGGAGAAACTTACAAATGGTAAAGTGGTTGCAAAGGTCGGTCCACAACTAGTAGATAAAGAGCATCCGCTTTATCCGGTTGATGACGTTAATAATGCGGTTGCGCTTGAAACAAATTATATTGGTACATTAACATTAGTAGGTCCAGGCGCAGGCATGTATCCAACGGCAAGTGTGATGGTTGAGGACTACGCTGAGATTATCGGAAAACGTGCTGGATTTGTAGTAAGTATTTAGTTGAGTAGGTGCCAGGCACTCAAACAATTTTGAATTGTTTGAGTGCCTGGCACTTTTAAAGTTTAGTCTTCGTCCTTCACGTCGATATCTTCAGGAATAGGTGTGTTACGCCAAATTTCTATTTCTTCTTTTATCCGTTCTAACTGTTCAAAATAGGTACTAAATTGTCCGCTATTAATCAGTATTTGATCCCCATCATAAATTGAACGGATCCGTCCTTCATAAACAAGTCGCAGTATCTGCTCCTCAGGCATGCCAAGATCCAAGGCTGTTTCTTCAATAGTTTTATACATAAACGGTCGCTCCTTTTAATGTTATTATTATACCTCCTCTGTTATAGAAAACATAATAATGGATTGTATGTAAGGAAAGTAAGTTGGGAATTGTTTGATTTTGGATAAATCTGTATAGTTAACAGTAATAGTGTTAAAGGTTAGGAGGGAATCAGCAATGGTCTATCCATATTTTTTTGTACTGCTAGCAGCTATTTTATGGGGAATGACAGGGACAGCACAAACTTTTTTAGATAATGGCGTATCGCCGTTTGCAGTGGCGACTATTCGTTCAGCTATTGGTGGTGGATTATTATTAGTTGTAGTAGTGTTGTTACGTAAAATTACTTTTCGAACATGGTCCTGGAAATGGACAATATTGGCGGCGGCAAGTATTGCTTTATTCCAAGGTCTTTTTTTTACATCTATCCGTCTAACAGGCGTAGCAATCGGCACTGTTGTGACAATTGGTAGTGCCCCGATGTTTTCAGGCGTGCTGGAGTGGCTACTATTGAAATCGCGACCAACAAAAGTATGGGGCATCGCAACAGTTATGACAATTACAGGATGTATTCTTTTGTTTATTAATAATGGAGATGGAACTATACATATGGGTGGCATAGGGCTAGCCATTTGTGCGGGGGTTTCTTTCGCAGTATATACAAATATAAGTAAAAAACTAATGGCACAGCAGGAAGCATTACCTGCTGTGGCTATGACGTTTTCGATTTGTGCGCTTTTATTACTACCTTTTTCAATTGGCAATGGGTTTAGTTGGCTAGTAGTTACACAAAACTTATGGACAATGCTTTTTATGGGCGTTATGTGTACAAGCATAGCGTATTTATTGTTTTTAAGTGGTCTTCAGAAAATTAGCTCATCATCTGCTGTAACATTATCACTTGCGGAGCCCTTAACTGCAGCAATGTTAGGTGTAGTGCTAGTTGGCGAGCATTTAAGCGTAACATCTTGGTTTGGTGTTGCAATGCTACTTAGTGGCATTGTAGTTCTTACTTTTGCGGGAAGGAAAAAATAGAAATAGTAAGAATGGAAAATGGTAAAAGCTTAAGAAATTCTTCATTTTTATCCTAGTTGGTTTTTAAGATTTTATATGTAGACTAATAGTTGAGAGCGAGGTGTATATCATGACGAAGTTAACAGTTCTTGTAACAGACGATGATCAAGATATTCGTGATGGTATTGAAATTTACTTAAAAAATGAAGGTTATCATGTCATTAAGGCAGCAGACGGTGTAGAAGCACTTGAGAAACTAGAGAATAATGAAGTACATTTAATTATTTTAGATATTATGATGCCAAATATGGATGGTATTACGGCGACGTTTAAAATTAGAGCAGAGCGCAACATTCCAATTATAATGCTTAGTGCGAAAGCTGAAGATGGTGACAAGATTCATGGCTTATCCGTTGGAGCAGATGATTACGTTACGAAACCATTCCATCCTTTAGAGCTGTTGGCGCGTGTTAAATCACAATTGCGTCGTTATGTACAACTTGGGACGTATAATGACGGCGCAGCAAAGGTAGAAATTGATGGTTTAGTGCTAGATGAAGATGCTAAGGAAGTTGTGTTGGAAGGCGAACCTGTTCGTTTAACGCCAATTGAATATAAAATTACAGAATTACTAATGAAAAATGCAGGACGTGTTTTTTCGATTCGAGAAATTTATGAACGTGTATGGAATGAGGAAGCTTACAATGCTGAAAATATTGTAGCAGTTCACATTCGGAAAATACGTGAAAAAATTGAAGCAGATCCGAAAAATCCACGTTATTTAAAGGTGGTATGGGGCGTTGGCTATAAAATGGAAAAATAAAATAGAGAAGTATGTAACAATAGCAGGATTTGTGGCAGGTGTTATCGGTCTCGTTTATTTCGGTATTTATGCATATAAAATGGTAAATTCCCGCTCCTCCGAAATGTTACAATTTTTTGAAAAAATTTTTTAGAGGGGAGTTGGAAACATGATAAAAATTTGGAAGCCTCTTCTGACACTTATTTGTTTAACATGGTTTATTTTCGGTATATTTACGTTTTCTAAAATTGGCTATCAGTATTTAGGGAAATCGTATTTTCAATCCGGAAATTTTCAAAATGAACTGGATAATTTTCAAGCAGAACTAGGGCCATTAGTGCTTAATTTACCAACGGCTGAGGAATTAAAGAACAAGATTACAGTTTCAGAAAATGAAATTGAGGAACACCGCAATTATTATGGCTCACTAGGCACACAAATTGATAATATAAAGAGTCAATATGAAGAGAAGATTCAAGAAGCTGCTGATAATAATGCCAACGAATTAAAAACAAAGCTTGAAAATGAGCAAGATTCCAAAATAAAAGATATTACGAAAAACTTTGAAGATGATGAATATGTTCGGAAGAAAATTACGGCGCAAAAGGGTGCGCTCATCGATAAATATATAAAAGCTGTAAAAGATGAAGCAAAAGAATTTGCGAAAAACTATAGCTATTTATCTTATGAATTAACGAATGTTGAAACTGGAGAAACTTTTCAATCCGGAGATATTACTGACAGCAATGTATATAAAATAACATATGTACACCCTCCGCTAAGAACGGGAAGCATCAGTAACAATTCAAGTCATTTGTTATACGGTTCGGATGTCTACATTGAATCCGATGTATTAAATGAAACGAGTGAATACACAGGAACGATTACTATCTCGAAAAGAGCTGCACAGTCTGCAGCGATAATGGATGGGTATGACCAATTTAAACGGAATCAATACATGTTTTTTGTTATTTGGTTTACAAGTCTTATAGCAGCATTCTTTGCTTGGAAAGGACGTAAAGAATTGCTTCCTACTATAGGCAGCTTAAAGGAAAAAGAATCTTTAGCCAAGCTTCGCATTGATATCCAAATAGTATTACTGTTCATTACAGGTTGTATATACTGGTTTTCGTCACATATTGCATTCGAAGCAATTGAATATACGTACCAATACAATTATGTACGATTTTTAACGGACTTCGCATTTAAAATAGTGGTATTAATCGTTATTGGTGTTGCGTTTTTCGTGCAAGCTATTTGGCTGTATGAGCGCGTAAACACAGTGAAAAAACTAAGTGAAAATGTCCAAAATAGTTATATGTGGGGGATAGGGGAATCGATGACTGATTTATTTTTAAATCGATCGATCGCGTTAAACTCCATTGTCATGGTTGCAGCTGCCTTTTTTGGTGGTGGTAGTCTTGTTGCTAGTATTGTGGCAGGCGGATTCCCAGTCCTAGTATTGGGGATATGTGCGATTGTCGGTTTCCCAGCAATGATTGTCTTTCTCTCTAAAATGGGTTATTTAAATCGCATTATGAAGGATACAAAGGATATGGCAGAAGGGCGTCTAAATCGAGATGTGAAAGTAAAGGGGAAATCCCCGCTAGCAGCCCATGCAGAAAATCTTAATCATTTACGTGATGGTGTTCGTACATCAATGCATGAACAGGCAAAGAGTGAACGTTTAAAAACAGAGTTAATTACAAATGTTAGCCATGACTTACGTACCCCTCTTACATCTATAATTACGTATACAGATTTACTGAAAAATCCAGATATTACGGAAGAGGAGCGTAAGCAGTATATTCATATTCTCGATAAAAAATCAGACCGTTTAAAAGTATTAATTGAGGATTTGTTTGAAGTTTCCAAAATGGCGAGTGGCAATATTGAGCTTCATCGAAGTCGTGTTGATGTAACACAGCTTGTTCAGCAGGCGGTAGGAGAGCATGAGGAAGATTTAAGTAAAGCACGCTTAGATTTGCGCATGTCGATGTCTAATGATCCTATTTACGCTTATGTTGATGGACAAAAATGGTGGAGACTTATCGATAATTTAATTGTCAATGTATTGAAATATGCCTTAGAAGGTACACGTGTTTATGTTACGTTAAAAAGAACGACTAACGGTGATGCTGAATTCACTGTGAAAAATGTTGCGAAATATGAAATAAGTGAAAATGCTGATGAATTATTTGAACGCTTTAAGAGAGCAGATGCTTCACGTCATACAGAGGGCTCAGGGTTAGGTTTAGCCATTGCACAATCTATTGTAGATTTGCACGGAGCACGTATGAGCATAGACGTAGATGGAGATTTATTTAAAGTAATTGTTCGGATACCAGCTGTGTAAAAAGCAGCGGCATAATTTGCCGCTGTTTAAACTTTCCGCTCAAGAAACTTACTTTCCCAAAGGTACGGCATCTATGGCAAAGCTATTGTAAATTTCAGCTAGGTAGAGTGAACGAAAACTTAGCATTTCTATCCTTAGCAATCAATAAAGATTAGAAGTGAACACTAGTTGTTGGTAGCGAAGGAGGCGACTCCTGCGGGAACGCACACTGCGTAAGACGCAACAAACCGCGCGTTAGCGAGGGGTGCGGCTTACGGTGTGCCCGCGGAAAGCGTCCGCCGTAGCGGACAACAACGGCAGAGAAAAAGTGTTAGATTGACTAGAGCAATCTAACACTTTTTCCTTTTGTTCTAGTCGCATTTCCTCGCAGCGACAATGCTTTTTATAGCCCTACATTTTTTGCAATAATCATTTTCATCACTTCATTTGTGCCAGCGTATATAGACATTACGGGAATATCACGATAACGTCGTGCAATTTTATATTCCTCCATATAACCGTAGCCACCGTGCAACTGCATGCACTGAGCAGATATCTCTCGAGCGTTTTCAGTAATCCAGTATTTCGCCATAGAAACCTTTGTCACAACGTCTTTACCAGCAATATGTTCTTCGATTAAAGATTCTAAAAACGTTTTGCCAAGTTCTATTTTTGTCGCCATTTCAGCAATTTTAAATTGCGTATTTTGGAAGTCACCAATGGATTTTCCGTAAGCTTGACGTGATTTAACATAATCAATTGTTAATGCGAGCATATCTTCGGCTGCGGATTGGGCGGCGACTGCTACAGCTAAACGTTCCTGCTGAAGCTTTTCCATCATGTAAGTGAAGCCTTTTCCTTCCTCACCTAATAAATTTTCTACTGGAACACGACAATCCTCAAAAAATAGTTCGGCCGTATCTTGCGCATGCATGCCTACTTTTTCGAGTTTACGCCCCTTCGTAAAGCCTGGTGTTCCTGCCTCAATAACGAGAAGGCTAATTCCTCGATGTTTTTTCTCAGCATGGGGGTTCGTTTTTACCGCGACAACGACTAAATTTGCATGAATCCCATTCGTAATAAAGGTCTTTTGACCATTAACAATATAATGATCGCCATCTCGAATAGCGGTCGTTTGTATATTCGCTAAGTCGGAGCCTGTTCCGGGCTCTGTCATTGCAATTGCTGTAATAGTTTCACCTGTGACACATTTAGGGAGCCAGCGTGATTTTTGTTTAGCTGTTCCATATGCCTCAATGTAAGGGACAACGATATCATTATGCAAACCGACACCGATAAGGCTTGAACCTACGCGTTCTAATTCTTCTTGGATAATGACACCAAAGCTAAAATCTAAACCGAGACCCCCATATTGTTCTTCCACTTGTGGACATAGATAACCTAATTGTCCAAGCTTACGCCAAAAATCAAGCGGAATAAGGTGATCTTTTTCCCACTGATTATAATGGACCTCTGCTTCTTCTGTTAAAAACTTACGGAACGTTTTGCGGAATAACTCATGTTCTGTGGATTCAAATTTATACTTCCCCATCTGAGACAACACCCCTTTATTTGCTCGTTTATGCATAAATTTTCTAATACATCTATAATGTTACTGAAATATTGCCTAAAATAAAAGAGCTTTTAAAAATACGATTTCCATCTGTAATGCTATAATCACTATGAATATATGAAAGTAGAGGGCTAGTATATGGCAAAAATAAGCATGGGAGTTCTTTTTTTAGGTATATATAGTGCTTTAACGTTCTATTTAGGGTGGGGCTTAAAGCAGTGGCTTGTCGCAATGAATTGGTTTTACTATCCAATTTTCTATTGGCTGTTACTTTATATTGTTTCTTTTAGTGTTCTTATAGGAAGGATACATGAATCTTTACGTGTGTTTTCTGTAATAGGTAATTATTGGATGTTTATATTTGAATATGGCTTATTATTATGTTTAACAGTACAAATTGTTATGTGGCTAACGCCATTCAATAATATTCGCATTATTGGAAGTTTGGCTGTCGTTACGTTCTTTGTACTGTGGGTTGTCGGTACGTATCTGGCATATTCTCCGGTTGTACGTAATTTAGACATTACAATGGATAAAAAAGATAGTGAGTTATCGTCGATGCGGGTTGTTATTGCTTCCGATTTTCATTTAGGTGTGTTATCAAATAAAAAGCATTTACAACGTTTTGTAAATTTATCGAATGAAGCGAAGCCAGATGTTGTTTTTTTAGCAGGAGACATTGTTGATGATGACCCAAAATGGTTTGTTCAAGAGGGAATGGCTGATGTGATGAAACAGCTTACGGCTACTTATGGTGTGTATGGTGTGCTTGGTAATCACGAATATTATGGAAAGAAAATTCCTGAATTTGTAGAGGAAATGAAAAAAGCTGGAGTGGAAATTTTACGAGATGAAACAATTCTGGTAGGCAATGCGTTTATAGTAACGGGCCAAGAAGATATTACGAATAAAGAAAGACAACAACTCGATGCTATAAAATTGAACGATCATTTGCCTTGGTTTGTGATGAATCATACACCGGATGATTTGGCAACGCCGGAGCAGGCAGGGGTAGATCTCCATATGTCTGGTCATACGCATAAAGGGCAATTATGGCCAAATCAATATATTACAGCACGTGTTTTTGAGCTGGATCATGGTTATAAGATGAAGGGACAAATGCATACACTTGTTTCATCGGGCTTTGGATTTTGGGGACCACCAATGCGTATAGGTAGTCGTTCTGAGCTATGGGTTGTTGATATTACTTTTCAGTAAAAGAGGTAGTATATGAAAAAAGAGTAGCTTATAATAAGTTGGTGCGTGCAGAAAACGATTATGGCCAAGTATTTGATGTTATTGTCATAATTAAAGTGAATTCGGATTGTGAAAGAAGTACACAGTAGCTTTATTCAACATAGAGGCTGACTGTCTCCAACTGAAGCTAGCTTTCGTATGAGGTACTAGGAAGTTTATGAAAGCTATCTCACAATTGGAATCTATTGTAGAAGCTTCATTTTCCGCACATAGAGCAAAAGAAGAATAAAGGTAAAAGGTAAGGTGACAATGTGGATATAATAGAATTATTGAAGGCACTAATTTTAGGCTTTGTCGAAGGAATGACAGAGTTTGCACCAGTATCTTCTACAGGTCATTTGATTATTGTGGATGATATGTGGTTAAAGACAGAGGAGTTTTTAGGAAAGTATCCGGCTAATACTTTTAAAATCGTTGTTCAGTTAGGGTCAATATTAGCGGTCGTAGTGGTCATGTGGAAGCGTATGCTTAGCCTCGTGGGTCTATATAATATTAGTGGACAATCACGATCAATGAAAGGTCGCTTTAACTTAATGCATGTAATTGTCGGTATGTTACCAGCAGTGGTATTAGGATTTGCGTTTAAAGATTTTATTGACGATCATTTATTTAAAGTAGAGCATGTTATTTATGCATTAGTAGCTGGTGCAATTTTAATGATTGCTGCCGATAAATTTGCACCAAGAAAACCTAAAGTCGAATCATTAGATGATATTTCTTATGGCATGGCGTTTAAAGTAGGTTTAGTACAGTGTTTATCTTTATGGCCAGGATTTTCTCGTTCGGGTGCAACTATTTCAGGTGGTGTCCTTTTCGGAATTAGTCACCGAGTAGCTGCTGATTTCACGTTTATTATGGCTGTTCCAATAATGGCAGGTGCAAGCCTTGTATCTGTATTGAAAAACTGGGATACCCTTTCAATGGATTATTTAGGATTTTATGTAGTTGGTTTTATTAGTTCATTTGTATTTGCATTACTATCCATAAAGTTTTTCTTAGCTCTTATCTCAAAAGTAAAACTAATGCCATTTGCGATTTATCGTTTGGTATTAGCTGCTATACTAAGTATTATTATTTTTATGTAAATGAAAAAAGTCACTCATTTGTCACAATAATGAGTGATTTTTTTTTGAACCTAGAGCTATTCATTAAGTTGGTGAATATAAAAACGTTATTATTAACTAATTATTGGTAATGTTGTATGGTAAAATAGATAAAAAGTATTATAAAATCAGTGATAATGAGTGTCAAGAGGTGGTATAATAGATAATTTTTACTGAACTATTGTATCTATTAATACATACACTTTATAATCAATTATAGATAAGTTGCATACGAAAAAATAGAATGGCACAATATATTACTTTATGGGGTGGAAAGATGTTTCAATTTAGGAATAGACCTAAGCAAAATACAATTGTTATGAATGATGTGTCAAATACAGGTGTAACTATTCAAGATCCAGAACGTCTGCTACAGCTACAACTCGTCAATCTAACAAAACAAGATTTACAGTTAATAAAAAGTTTAAAGCCATATGTTGAGCAAAGTGTTGTGGAAGTGGTCGAAACATTTTATAAAGCAGTAGAGAGTGTACCAACTTTACGAGATGTTATTCAAAAGCACAGTTCGAGTGAGCGCCTTCGCCAAACACTTCGCCATCATATAATTGAAATGTTTGAAGGAAAAATAGATGACAACTTTTTAGAAAAGCGTCGGAGCGTAGGGAAAATGCATGTAAAGATTAATTTATATCCGAAATGGTATCTAGCTGCGTTTCAAAACCTAGAAAAATCTTTGCGGAAAGTCGTCTATAATTTGCATCTATCAAAAGAAGAAGAAGAAAAGTTATGTGATGCTATTAGTAAAATGTGTAATTTTGAACAGCAAATTGTTTTGGAAGAGTATAACAACTATTCTAATTCTATAGTAGAAGAGCAACGAAGTAGTATCCGTGCACATGTAAAAGATATAGTTGGGGGAATTTCGACGCAGTTAGAAGCCCAGTCTCATGAAACAAATGAATCGGTAATGGAGCTTATTTCTAGTACGAAGCAAGTAGATGCTTACTTAAAGGAAAGTATTGATGAAGCCAAGACGATGCAAAAAGTTTCATCTGAAGGCTATTCGAAAATAGTATTATTAAATGAGCAAACTGGAAAAATTAATGATAAGACTGCTGAAATGGCGATAATGGTAGAGGAGTTAAACCAGTCCTCTTCAAAAATTAATAATGTAATCGAGATGGTGAAAAGCATTTCTGGACAAACTAATTTACTAGCATTGAATTCAGCAATTGAAGCTGCACGGGCAGGGGAACATGGAAAAGGTTTTGCAGTAGTAGCCGATGAGGTACGTAAGTTAGCAGATCAAACGAAAGAATCAGTGGAACAAATTGCAGATTTGATTGGCATGTCTAATGGGATTACGAAACATGTAGTTCAGGCAATTCAAGAAATTCAAGAGCTCGTAAATAATAGTATCGAACAAAATTTGAACTCTCTAAAAGCATTCGATGCAATATCTGGCTCAGTTGAGGGCTCTATTGTAAACTTCCAAAATGTCGGAAGTCAAATTACTGAGTTGGCAAATGTAATTGAATCAATTGGCGAATCTTCGGAGGAATTAGAACGAGTTGCAAGTCGTCTTGATACGACAATTAAAGATTTCTAATTAAAATTATCGGTAGATAGTACTTAAAAAGATGCGTGAGACACTTTTTGCGCTCAAGCCACAACGTAAGCGGAAGCCCTTGTTTTTTATAGTTATATATCCCTTTTTTAAAATTACAAAAAACCTCAAGTTGAACTTCTTGATGACTGTTATCATAACTCTGAACTATGCATATAAAAAGTGCATAGTTTTTTTATGGATAAAATTGTTGAAATAGAGGGTAGAAAAGTTTGAAAAAGGATAAAATCCCATAACTGAAGGATAAAATTACTGATATGGAGGATAGATTTGAAAAAGGCAGAAAACCGTATTTTTTTATCGTGCAAAATGGAAATATTGAATATAAAAGCTTGCTTGTGACGTTAGCATATTAGTGTTACGCTAAAGGCAAAATGGGGAATTGACTCAAAGGGGTGTTGGAATATGAAAAAGAAATTGTTTATTACACGAAAATTTCCGGCTCAGTTTGTTGAGCCTTTAGAAGAGCATTATGATATAGAACAATGGGAGGAAGAAGAAATCGTTATTCCGCGAGACAAACTTTTAGCAGCAGTAGCCGATTGTGAAGTATTGTGGGTAACGATTGCAGACCAAGTCGACGAAGAATTACTAAAACACGCCCCCAATTTAAAACTAGTGACAAATCTAGCAGTTGGTTTTAACAATATTGATGTACCAGCGTTGCGCAAAAGAGGCATAATGGCTACAAATACGCCAGGCGTATTAACAAATACGACAGCTGATTTAGTATTCGGCTTATTGCTAGCAACAGCACGTAGAATACCAGAAAGTGAGCGTTATTTACGTGATGGTAATTGGAAAAGCTGGTACCCTATGCAATTAGTTGGTAAAGATGTGTCGGGCTCAACGATTGGCATTATCGGCATGGGACGTATCGGGCAGGCTGTTGCGAGACGTGCAAAGGGCTTTGATATGAAAGTTCTATATCATAACCGTAGACGTCGCCATGAAGCGGAAGAAATGTATGGCTTCCGTTATGCATCCTTAGAGGAGCTTTTAACGAAATCTGATTTTGTTGTTATAATGACCCCTTATAATAGCGATACAGTTGGTTTAATCGGCGCGAAGGAGCTTGCCTTAATGCAAGAGGATGCAGTATTGATTAATGCCTCTCGTGGAGGAATTATTGATGAAAATGCCCTTTATGACACGTTGAAAAATGGCAAGCTATGGGCTGCAGGGCTAGATGTTTTTGAGCATGAGCCAGTTGCATTGGACCACCCACTGTTAACCTTACCAAATGTCGTTGCGCTTCCGCATATCGGTAGTGCGTCATTAAAAACAAGAACAGCTATGCTAATGCTCAATGTCAATGCACTAATGGCATATGGAGAGGGCAAGCCGATATCAAATAGAATTGACTAAACAACTATTAAAGGGGTGCTTCCTCTCATGCGAGCGACCTCCATTAGAAATCAACTTCAAATTTAGTTGGGGTAGTAACAATAGGATAGTTTTTTAATTTTAATATTGCAAAACGTAGGCGCAAGATCTAATGGATCGAGCGTCTTTTTTTGTACCAGAAAGAGTAAATACTGCGCACTATTATTGAGAGCAATAAGAAAGTATGTTTATTAATTAATTTCATTTATGTGAATTTATTTCATAATACATTGAATATTTAGCTTAAATGTATTATATTATTCACAATTATGAAATTTTGAGGAGGTGAAGGAATGAATATAGGGATGGAAATAAAGAAATTAAGAACTGAAAAAGGAATTACTTTGAAAGAGTTAAGCGAAAAAAGCGAACTTTCTGTTGGGTTTTTGTCTCAATTAGAAAGAGGTCTTACTACTATAGCAGTTGATTCACTTGAAAAACTAGCTGATATTTTGGAAGTACATTTAACACATTTTTTTGATTATCCACATAAAAAGAAAGATATCGTTTTAAGGAGTTATGAACAAGAAATAATAGACGCCGTAGATGGTGGCTTTATTAAGTATAGTTTAAGTACAAATTTGGAAAATAAACAACTTGTTCCTAGGCTTATCGAAATATTACCTCAAAAGAAAGACGAAGAAATATTATCCTATAAGCATGAGGGAGAAGAGTTCATTTATGTTTTAGAGGGTATATTAACGGTTTACATAAATGGTAAGAACTATGAAGTGTATCCTGGTGATAGTATTCATATGGACTCAAATATTGCTCACAATTGGGCAAATTATACGAATAAAAAGGTTAAGCTCATCGCTGTTAATACGCCTAATTTCTATAATAGTAAGTTAAACAATATAGCTTCCGATTAGTCAAAACGTTAAATAAAGTTAATAGAAAGTGAAAATAACAATGGATAAATTTGTATTGCTCCTAATTGGCTCATTTTTTGTAATCGGAGGTATTGATTATATTACCGGTAATCATTTAAAACTGGGCCGGAAATTTGA
The DNA here is from genome assembly GCF_050280025.1 of Lysinibacillus sp. NPDC093712. NCBI lineage: Bacteria > Bacillati > Bacillota > Bacilli > Caryophanales > Bacillaceae > Lysinibacillus > Lysinibacillus sp. NPDC093712. The sequence continues at coordinate 348,451 of NZ_JBNNUU010000004.1, read as the reverse complement.
GGAAGGCATAAAAACCATGGGGGCTTTAGGGCTTGGTATGATAGGAATACTTTCTTTAGCACCTATATTAGCAAATTTTTTATCCGCTAAGATTATTCCAATATGTCAAGTATTTCATTTAGATCCTTCTATCATTCCTGCAGCATTTTTAGCTGTAGATATGGGGGGCTATCAAATGGCTGAGGAGCTAGCAATGACAAAGGAAATGGGAGCATTCTCAGGAATTATCATTGCTTCTACTTTAGGAGCCACAATTAGTTTTTCAATTCCTGTCGCTTTAGGAATGCTTTCGAAAGAAGATGAGAAATTTTTTTCTAAAGGTGTTTTGGTTGGAATTATTACGATACCAATAGGATGCCTTGCAGCAGGCTTATGGCAAAAAATGAATTTTAATCTATTAGCATGGAATCTGGTACCTATATTTGTTTTTGCCATTATATTAGGGGTTGGATTATTAAAAGCTCCACATGTGTTTATAAAAGTTTTTAATGTATTTGGCAAGCTTATAATGAGTCTAAGTGCTGTAGGATTACTTTTACAAGGTGTAGATGTAATATTTGGTGTTAAGCTTGTTTCAGGATTAGCACCTCTTTCTGAATCTATGGTTATAGTAGGCAAAATCGCATTTATTTTAGCTGGTGCATATCCTATGCTAGAACTGATTAATCTAATTTTTAAAAATAGGTTTAAAAAAATAGGGAAGAAATTTGGCATTAATTCGGCGGCGGTAGCAGGCATTATCGGAAATTTAGCTAGCAATTTATTAATATTTGGCACATACAAGGATATGAATCCTAAAGGAAAAGTGGTATGTACTGCCTTCGGAGTAAGTGGAGCGTTTGTATTTGGTGGCCAATTTGGATATGTGTCAGAAGTAGCCCCAGAAATGTTAGGAGCGTTTATAGTTTCAAAACTTACTGCAGGCTTGTTGAGTATAGTACTAGCCTTATGGCTGTATGATCGTGAAAATAAAAAATTTAGTCTTAAGAATGATGGAGGTATAAGTAATGAATATTAGAAATAGAGTTGAAAAGCTAAGAGAGCTAATGCAAGAAAATCAAATGGATGCTTATATAATTCCGAGTTTTGATGCACATCAGAGTGAATATATAGCAGAACATTGGAAATGTAGAGAATGGATATCAGGATTTACAGGGTCTGCTGGTACTGTAGTGATTACGTTAAATGATGCTGGATTATGGACGGATGGCAGATACTATATTCAAGCTGAAAAGCAGCTTGAAAACTCGGGAATTAGATTATTTAGAATGGTAGATCCAGGGGTACCATTTTATTCAGAATGGCTAGCAGATGTTCTGCATGAAGGAAGCGTTGTTGGCTTTGATGGAAATGTTTTTTCAATAGATATGGTTAAAAAGATGGAAGAAGATTTAAAAGCAAAAGGTATCGTATTAAAAATGGATCAAGATTTTATTGGTGACCTGTGGGAAGATAGACCGGAAATTCCTAAAGGTTCGATTTTTACGCATGACGTAAACTATGCGGGGAAATCACGAGTAGAGAAATTAAATGAAGTAAGAGCAGAAATGAAAAATAAAGGGGCAAATTATTATATTTTAACCTCCCTTGATGATATTGCGTGGCTTTTAAATATAAGAGGTAACGATGTGCCTAACAATCCAGTTGCCATAGCCAATGTAATCGTAGCGGAACATAAATGTTATTTATTTATTGATTCGTGCAAGGTTCCCGCTTTGGTTAAATCGGAATTAGAGGCAGAAGGAATTGAAGTAAAAGAGAATGACGAAATACAAACATTTTTGGAAAATCTTTCGCACGAAGATGTCGTGATTTTAGATACAAATAAAACAAATATCAGATTATTTAACGCCATTAATAAAAAAACAAAGAAAATTGAAAGTCCTAACATTACGACGAATTTAAAAGCGATTAAAAATGACGTCGAGATAAAAAATTTAAAATGGTGTGAAATAAAAGATGGTTTAGCTATGGTTAAATTTATAAAGTGGCTAAAACACTTTGTAGATAAAGAAGAAATTACAGAGATTATGGCAGAAGAAAAATTAGAAGATTTCAGAAGTGAACAAGAAGGTTTTGTTGGACCTAGCTTTGATACGATTGCAGGTTATAAAGAACATGCAGCGATGATGCATTATAAAGCTAATCAAGAATCGCAACATACTCTGAACAATGAAGGATTATTTTTAATTGATTCAGGTGGACAGTATTATGATGGAACAACAGATATTACACGAACGATCGTTTTAGGAAAACTTACCGAAGAACAAAAAAGAGATTTTACTTTAGTGTTAAAAGGCTTTATAGCATTAAGCTCAGTAAAATATTTATACGGAGCAACAGGCTCTAACTTAGATGTTTTAGCAAGACAACCAATTTGGCAGTATGGTTTGGATTATAAGTGTGGGACAGGACATGGGGTAGGTTTTTTCCTAAATGTTCATGAAGGACCACAAAGCATTCGCAATACTAATCATGTTACATTAGAAAAAGGCATGATTGTTACGAATGAACCGGGAATATATCTTGAAGGTAAATATGGAATTAGAATTGAAAATATGATGTTAGTAGTTGAAGATGAGAAAACAGAATTTGGTCAATTTATGAAGTTTGAGGCAGTTACGTATTGCCCTATTGATTTAGCGGGTATCAATAAAGATATGTTAACAGAGAGTGAAAAGCAATGGTTAAACAATTATCATCAAGAGGTTTACACAAAGCTAGCGCCTTATTTAAATGAAGAAGAGAGTGCATGGTTAAGGGAAGAAACGAAAGAAATAGAATAAGGTATGGCCGGTGCCAGGCACTCAAACAATTTCCATGTTACCCACGCGATGGGTGCCAGGCACTCAAACAATTTTGAAAAAGCCTCATTAAATATAAGTGTAGGGTTGCTTGATATTCTTACAAAAGAACAAGCAACCCTGCAAAGTAATTTATTACATTTTGAATAACCATGTTAAGTGAAACGAAACAGAACATGGACTGCAACTACAGGAAAAGCACGAGCCCTGTTTAACTAGCTATTTGCCTATGAAAAAAGCTGATGATGACAGAAATTATTTTTTGTGACTAGGCTCTAGTTACTTATTGAACATATCGAATAGTCCACCGATACCACCTTCACCTGCTGAATGTCCGCCACCGCCTTGTGAAATCGGAGCAGCTGCAAAGACACGACTTGCTAAACGGCTAAACGGTAATGATTGAACCCAAACAGTACCTGGACCGCGTAATGTTGCGAAGAAGATTCCTTCACCACCAAATAGCGCAGTTTTTACGCCTCCAACCATTTCGATATTGTAATCAACGTCAGAAGTCATCGCTACTAAACAACCTGTATCAACACGCAATACTTCGCCAGGCTGTAAAGTTTTTTGATGAATTGCGCCACCTGCATGTACGAAAGCCATACCGTCGCCTTCAAGTTTTTGCATAATGAAGCCTTCACCACCGAAGAACCCTACGCCAATTTTTTTCTGGAATTCAACACCAACTGAAACGCCTTTAGCAGCCGCCAAAAAAGCATCCTTTTGACAAACAATTTTCCCTTTTAATTGACTTAAATCCATAGGGATAATTTTTCCTGGATATGGAGATGCAAAATAGACATGACGTTTACCTGAACCAGCGTTCGTAAATGTAGTCATGAATAAGCTTTCACCTGTCACAAGACGTTTACCTGCTCCAAGTAATTTTCCCATAAAACCGCTTTGTGAACTACCTCTTGAGCCATCACCAAAAATTGTTTCCATCTCAATAGCATCATCCATCATCATTAAGGCTCCTGCTTCTGCTACTACCGTTTCTTGCGGATCAAGTTCAACTTGTACATATTGCATGTCATCACCAAATATTTTGTAGTCGATTTCATGGTTATTCATAATGTAATTCCTCCAATATCGTTTATTGTTATTGTATACGATTATTAGACAGGATAGTTTCAGTACATAATTAATAATTTTAGAAAAAAAGGGAATAAGCTAGAAAATGTCGAATATAAAAAACTAGAATGTGTATTATTTATCTTTGCGCCAGTTGTGTCTATATAGTGATGAAAATATGTACTATCTATTTGAAATTGCTGGACAAAGATAAAGCCTTTGGTAATGTCACCGATATTTTTCACCAACGTTGCTTCGTGATTAATTTAATACTCATGAGGTTACTTTAAAATGAAAATTCGGAATTTTGACACTTTGTAACTGCATATATGTAATGTAGTGCACATAGGAAGCAATAGCGGCAGATATTTTCTGTAGCGAAAGCAAAAGGTACGTGGAAGCCAAAGCATCATAGATTTATCAGGGGGTGTTTGTAATGGAAATTAAAAACTATATCGGTGGTAAATGGGTTACACATTCGCATTTACAAAGTATAGCAGTGACAAATCCTGCAAACGGAGAGCACTTAGCAACAATACCGCTTTCAACTGCAAATGAAGTGATGGAAGCGGTAGCTGTAGCGAAGGCTGCACAAAAACAATGGGCACTTGTGCCAGCACCAAAGCGTGCAGATTATTTATATGCCATCGGTCAACGGATGAAAGAAAAGAAAGATTATTTGGCGACCGTTTTAACAAAAGAAATGGGTAAAGTGATTGAAGAAGCAAGAGGAGAAGTACAAGAAGGAATTGATATGGCTTATTATATGGCAGGGGAAGGGCGAAGGTTGTTTGGGGAGACAACACCGTCTGAGCTTGCCAATAAATTCGCCATGAGTGTGCGAGCACCAATAGGCGTAGTTGGCCTAATAACACCGTGGAACTTCCCTGTTGCTATCGCTACATGGAAATCTTTCCCTGCTCTTGTCGCGGGCAATACGTTCATTTGGAAGCCATCTAATGAAACACCAATGATGGCATATGAAATGGGGAAAATTTTTGAGGAAGTGGGCTTACCGGAAGGGGTAGCAAATATTATTTTTGGTACAGGGCCGACTGTAGGGACAGCATTGATTGAGCATCCCGATGTAAAAGTGATTTCGTTTACTGGCTCTACCACAACGGGAAGTAAGGTGGCGGAACTTGGCGGGAAGCATTTAAAGAAAGTGTCACTAGAGATGGGTGGAAAAAATGCTGTAATTGTCATGGACGATGCAGACTTACAGCTTGCTGCAGAAGCGATATTATGGAGTGCATTTGGTACAGCAGGTCAACGATGTACAGCATGTAGTCGTGTGATTGTGCATAAAGATGTAAGAGAAGAATTAGAAAACCGTCTATTAGAAGCAATGCAGTTTTTAACAATTGGAGACGGTTTAGATGAAAGTGTGAAAATTGGTCCGGTGATTAATAAAGCAGCATTGGAAAAAATTAATCATTATGTACAGATTGGTAAACAGGAAGGTGCAACCTTATTAACAGGAGGCAAAATTTTAAACGAGGCTCCTTACGATAAAGGGTTTTACTATGAGCCAACATTGTTTACCAATGTCAAGCCTCATATGATTATTGCACAGGAAGAAATTTTTGGACCGGTCGTCTCTCTTATTGAAGTTGCCAACTTAGATGAAGCAATTGAAGTCAATAATGGTGTGAAATTTGGCTTATCAAGCTCTATCTTCTCACAAAATGTTAATACGATTTTCCGCGCTCAACGAGACTTAGATACAGGTATTGTTTATATCAATGCGGGTACGACAGGTGCTGAAATCCATTTGCCATTCGGAGGAACGAAAGGAACAGGAAATGGGCATCGAGATTCTGGTGTAGCAGCATTGGATGTCTACACAGAATGGAAGAGCATATACGTTGACTATAGCGGCAAATTACAAAGAGCACAAATCGATACAAAGTAACAGATCAATGAAAGGGGATGTTCATGATGAAAGTTGTTGTATTAGGTGCAGGATTGATGGGGAAAGAAGTAGCTCGAGATTTAATAAAAAATAACAATGTTGAACGTGTAATTTTAGGGGATATCGACGTAAATACAGCTCAAAAATTTGTAGATACATTAAATACAGATAAAGTTGAAGTAGTAGAGCTGCATGCGGAAAGTGATGACTCATTAACATCGGTTATTGCAAAAGGTAATGTTGTTGTGAATGCATTGTTCTATTCGTTCAATGAACGTGTGGCAAGGGCTGCGATAGAAGCTGGTGTACATTCCGTAGATTTAGGAGGACATATCGGTGGTGTAACTGACAATATTTTGGCATTACATGAAGAAGCGAAGGCAAAAGGTGTGACAATCATTCCTGATTTAGGTGTAGCACCAGGTATGGTGAACATATTAGCAGGCTATGGCGCAACAAAACTAGATGAAGTAGAATCTATTAAACTATATGTGGGAGGCATTCCTACAGAGCCGAAGCCACCTTTGCACTATACGCGTGTCTTTTCTCTTGATGGTGTTTTTGACCACTATACACAACCTTCTAAAATGATTCAAAAAGGCAAGCTTGAAGAAGTTCCATCATTATCAGGAATTGAACCTATATATTTCGATGGTTTTGGTGTGCTTGAGGCATTTTATACATCGGGTGGCATTTCCACTCTTTATAAGACATTCCCAAATGTCCACACATTAGAATATAAAACGATTCGTTATAAGGGGCATGCAGAGAAATTTAAATTATTAGCAGACTTAGGATTTTTAGATGCTAATAATAATGTAGAGCTAGAAAATCAAGAAGTGCCTGTAAGAGCGGTTGTCAGGGAAGCACTGAAGAAAAAACTTGAACTTGGAACGAAGCCTGATGCGGTGCTATTACGTGTAATTGTAGCAGGTGAAAAGGCACAACAGCAGGTCACATATGAGTACGAAATGGTCGTACGTAAAGATATGACAATTAATGAGACAGCGATGGCTCGTGCTACAGCGAATACAATTTCTGTAGTAGCACAAATGATTGGCGATGGGCTTATTACAGAACGTGGAGTATTTGCTCCAGAAACCATTGTACCAGGTGAGCCGTATATTAAAGAAATGGCTAAGCGTGGGGTTGTCATTAAGGAAACATCTCATAAGTCTGCAATGATTGTGAAATGGTAGGTGAAGGCCTTGAATTTCGAATTTACAACAGAGCAGGAAATACTAAGAAAAACCGTACGCCAGTTTGTTGATGATGAAATAATGCCACATATTGCAAAGTGGGATGCAGAGGGGAGCTTTGATGCAAGCATATGGTCAAAGCTTGCTGAACTCGGATTTATGGGTGTATGCGTACCTGAAAAGTACGGTGGCAGTGGCATGGATTATAATGCACTTGCTATCGTTTGTGAGGAACTTGAACGAGGGGATACAGCTTTTCGAACGGCTGTATCCGTCCATATAGGTTTAAACAGTATGACGTTAATGCAATGGGGCACTGAAGCGCAAAAACAGCAATACCTTGTGCCACAGGCGAAAGGTGAACGTATTGGGGCATTTGGGTTGACTGAGCCTGGTGCAGGTTCAGATGTAGCGGCAATGACAACCACTGCAGTTCGAGATGGTGATTGTTATGTGTTAAATGGGCAAAAAACGTGGATTTCTTTATGTGATATAGCTGAACACTTTATTGTTTTTGCCTATACAGACAAATCGAAAAAACATCATGGTATCAGTGCCTTTATTGTTGAACGCTCAATGGATGGCTTTTCATCCAAGGCGATTAAAGGGAAGTACGGTATTCGTGCAGGCAATACAGGGGAACTTTTTTTCGAGGACTTGCGCATTCCTGTTGAAAATCGTTTAGGTGAAGAGGGAGAAGGCTTCAAAATTGCCATGTCTGCACTGGATAATGGCCGCTTTACAGTAGCAGCGGGTGCAGTTGGTCTTATGCAAGCGTGTATTGAGGCAAGTGTGAAATATTGTCATGAGCGTGAGACATTTGGCAAGCCAATCGGTGAGCATCAACTTGTTGGCCAAATGATTGCCAAAATGGAAGCAGGCTATCAAATGAGTCGTCTGCTTGTTTATCGAGTTGGTGAGTTGAAAAATAACGGTATTCGCAATACGAGGGAAACTTCGTTGGCAAAGTGGCAGGCTTGTGATTTTGCCAATAAGGCAGCAGATGACGCGCTGCAAATTCATGGTGCGTACGGCTATTCAGATGACTATCCTATTGCGCGTTATCTTCGTAACTCTAAAGCGCCAGTAATTTATGAAGGTACACGAGAAATTCATACCATTATGCAAGCCGATTATGTACTTGGTCGACGAAACGATAAGCCGTTAGCTAAAATGTTACCTAAATGGCCATTTGATGAGTAAAAGCGAGATATTATATTTTGGGATGTTAAGCTAACTAATTAATTAGTTCAGCTGAGATGCTCGACAAAAGGCGTCAAGAGACCACTCTTGATGCCTTTTGTTATTGTGCCAGGCACTCACACAATTCTCACACAATTTTATGTATTGCTAAGAAAAAAATCCACGAAGACTCCTGAGGAAATTGCGTGTTCGTAATCGAAATCAACGACAGGAGCCATCTACAATCTTGAGCTGAACTCCATATAGGAAATATTTTACCAATCTTTATTTAAATGCCACAGTAAGATATTTATAATAAAGTAGAATGTTCTTCCAGAATCAGCGCTTTTAGTTGATTTGAATTTTGGAGAAAGGAATCTTTGTATATGTCTAAAATGGTTAATATGCTTTCTATATTATGGCTCCTTAAAACAAGGAAACAATTGACTGCAAAGGAGCTAGCTGAAGAATTAGAAATCAGTATCCGTACGGTATACCGTTATATTGATGCCCTATGTGCAAGTGGGGTACCAATCATTTCAGATGCAGGGCATAACGGTGGGTACAGTTTACTAAATGAATTTACAAAGGCTCCTTTATTTTTTAACCCGGATGAGCAGAAAGCGCTTGTACACGCTGCGAAATTTGCGATAGATGCCGGGTATCCCTTTAGTGAAACTTTAGAGGAAGCCATTTCTAAATTGAAAATGTATACAAACGAGGAGCAACTGAATCATATTAATAATCATTTAAGAGGATTTGAAGTTATACATCCGACTGTTGCGCCTTCTTTAAAATCTATTCTTCAAGATTTAGAAATGGCTGTTGCAGACAGTTATAGTGTAAATATCGTTTATCATAAAGAAAGAGAGATTGAACCTCAATCTCGTCATATCGACCCTTATGGTATTGTATATTGGAAAAGTAAATGGTACACAGTAGCTTATTGCCATTTGCGGAAAGAAGTTCGGAGTTTTCGAATTGATCGTATTCAATCATTGTCCAAAACAGATCAAAAATTTGATCGGCCTTTTGGATTCTCAGCACGTTCTTACTTTTTAAAAGACCTTTTACCTGATTCGAATCAGCTTGATAAACTCGTTTCAGTCCGTATCGAAAGTAATGCACATGTGCTAGATGATTTATGTCAGCATTGGTTATTCAATCATGCTTTAATAGAACGAAAAAATAATCAAGCTCTATTTAAGGTTGATAAAGAGTCCATTCATAGTTTTGTACCTTATTTTCTTCTTCCCTATGGTAAATCACTTACTATTTTGGAGCCAGCTTTATTACAGGAAAAATTGGCAACTATTAGCTTTGAGTTATTCAAGCATTATCAAAATACTTCACTTCACTGACCGTAGTTGTCAGTGAAGTTTTTTTATACTGTAAATGTTCAAAACAAAATTATTAGGAGGCATAAAAATGATGAATGATTTAAAGTATCAATTTTTTATTGCAGGTACGCCTGAGGAAGTTTGGAAAGCACTTATCTCTCCTGAAGGTACAAAACAAATTTATTATGGTTCTGTCATTAACTCTACATTTCAAGTTGGCGACCTTTTGGAATACGTCGGTCCAGGTGTAGATGGAGATGAAACAGTACATGTATACGGCAACGTATTGGAATATGAACCAAATCGGTTACTACGTTTTACGCACTATCCTGGAAAGTCTTATGTTAAGGAAAATAAAGCATTGGAATCTAGAATTTCTTATCTTTTAGAGCCTGTTGGATCATGCACGAAATTGACGCTTGTTCATGACCAATGGAAAGAAGGCGATGCCTCCTATGACAACAGTGACATAGCTTGGTGGATGATTTTAAGTAATACAAAAACTTTAGTAGAAACAGGTAGCACGCTAGATTATGGTGAAGGTTTATAAGAGGAGAAGAAAGGACAGTCCTTATGAGCAACCGTTAATAAATAATCCATTTTGATAATACTTTTATCAAAATGGATTATTTTTATTTACCGACAAGCTCCTCGAAGTTTTGTTTCAATGAATCGTTTTATTTTTTTATAAAATTTTTTCTTTAAATGTAACTTTATAACACTTTAGTAGTCTAATTATAAAACAAGTATATGAAGGAGTGGAAAATAATGAGAGGTAAATGGCTAGCCATAATGATTATCGTCGTTTTAACTGTTTTGCCAGGGGTCTTCACATTTATGGTTTCCCCAGAAGCGCATGCTAAAGCAACAAGTACAATTATGTCAACGCAAAGTTGGACAGCATCCTTTACACAAGCATTAAAATCAAAAAATATAACGGATGAATTTGTCTATGTTACCGATGAAGCGGGGCAAAAAGTAACAGCAACAATTACGTTGGGAGAAGATAAAAAATCACTTATTGTTAGTGGAATTTCTCCAGGTAGTTATCGATTACATGTAAATAAAGAAGCATTCGCTTATAGTACGCTTAAGACGACATCCCATGATATTGCATTTACCGTTATTGAAAAACTAGAGCCTGTAAAATCTGAAAAAGAATTACAACAATATTTTGAAGCCATTATGGCAAATGGTAATAGGGAGCCGGAAATGGGCGTCCTTGAGGATAGTGCCTCAAGCAGTAAAGATAGCGCACCTTCAGCTAATAATTCTTCTACGACAAATAACCAAGTAGAAGGTGTCGAAGAGGGCGATATAGTAGTTGTGAAAGATGGTTTTATTTACGCTATAAAAGATCAAAGTATAACTGTTGTTGATGCAAATAATCCTAAAAACTTGAAGCTGGCAACGACAATTAAACAAAAGGAATCTCAATATATTGTGAAGTTAGCATTATACGATAATGTATTAATTGCAATCGGAGAAGACTACGTTGAAAAATCAGGCACAAGCATGTCGACGGCAGTTTTTTATGATATTACAAATCCGAAAAATCCAAAATTTATTCGTGAAGTTGCTCAAGAGGGCTATTTACAGGATATGCGAATTACAAATGATACGCTGTATTTAATCGGCAATATGCATCCGAATTATTGGATTCTTCAAGAGGAAGGAACGCAAGATTTAAAGCCAAAAATGTATGATAGTGTAGACAGTAAGGAATATAAAAGCTTACCTCTTGATAAGATTTCAATTTTACCAAACACAATGGATGGCACGTATAGTTTAATTACAGCAATTGATTTAAAAAATGGAGCCAAAACTTCTGCTAATACAAAAGGTTATTTAGGAGGTAGTAGTGGACTTTATATGTCAGAAGATGCGCTATATTTAACTACACCAATTTATGATGGCAATCAAGCAGTTCCATTCGGAGGTATCATGGACAGAATCTGGATGCCTCTATCAAGTAATACACAAGTATTTAAATGGGACTTAGATGGAACAGCCATGAATTTTGTTGGTACGAGTGAAGTTAAAGGCTCTGTGTTAAACCAATATTCAATGGATGAGTATGAGGGGAACTTCCGCATTGTTACGACTGAAGGCAACATGTGGGATGAGAAAAATATTTCCCGCAACCATTTGTTTATTTTAGATAAAAGCTTAAAGGAGATTGGTGCAGTAAAGGATTTAGCGCCAGGGGAAAAAGTGTATTCAGCACGCTTTATGGGAGAGAAAGCATATGTCGTAACATTTAAACAAGTTGATCCACTATTTGTTATCGATGTAGCAAATCCGAGAAAGCCAACAGTGCTAGGTGAATTGAAAATCCCAGGGTTTAGCAACTATTTACATCCATTAGATGATACACACCTAATTGGAATTGGATATGATACGGAAGAACGTTTTGATACTTATACGAAACGTAATTTCACGGTAACGACTAATATGAAAATGTCGCTATTTGATGTTACAGATTTTAAAAATCCAAAAGAGCAATCTACAGTGAAAATTGGTGGGAAAGGCTCTTATTCAGACGTACAATACAATCCAAAAGCATTATTCCGCAATAAAGAATACAATTACTTCGGCTTCCCAGTCGTGCTTTATGAGGCAGGGAAGGACGATGAAGTTGTATACCAAGGTCAAGGTGCACAAATTTATGAAATTACAGCGGAGAAGGGCATTGTACTAAAAGGAAATGTCATTAATAAAAGCACGGGGGAGCCATATGAAAATTGGGAGCAAAACGTCCAACGTGTAGTTTATGTAGAGGATACTTTATACACAATTGCACGCAATGAAGTAAAGAGCTACCAATTAAAAGATTTCAAACCGCTTGATACACTAAACATCAATTAATGGTAGCAAAGGGGGTGACTCCTGCGCCGAACAAACAAAACGTAAGACGTAACAACCCTCGCGTTAGCGGGGGAGCGTCTTACTGTTCTAAGCGAGAAGAAACCACCAAAACGGACATCGGTGGCATAGCAAAAAAGTGTTAGATTGATTTCAGTCAATCTAACACTTTTTCTATTCTTGTTATTGACGATAAGGAAGAATTTCAGATACTGTAACAAATTCATAGCCTTCTCCCTGTAAATAGGCGAGTACAGCATCGAGTCCATCTGCTGTTGATTGATGAATATCATGCATTAAAACGATGGAGTTATTGTGTAAATTACTTTTAATATACGTTAGTAATAATTGTGAATTACGATGTTTCCAGTCCAATGTGTCAATACTCCATAGTACTACAGGAACTGGTATTTTTTCGTTAATTTCATCATTGGTCGCACCATATGGTGGTCTAAAAACGGTTGCCCCTTGATTAATTGCTAATTCAATTTCATTAGCGGTTGATGTATATTCTTTTAATACTTGTTCTAACGGCATTTTTGTCAATACAGGATGGTTCCATGTATGGTTTCCAATTTCATGACCACGTGCAAGAACATCTCTGGCGATATCAGGATAGTGTTTCACACGACTGCCAAGCATAAAGAATGTAGCTTTAGCATGGTATTTGTCGAGCGTATTTAAAATTTGCTCTGTTACTTTCGGATGTGGACCGTCATCAAATGTTAACGCAATACGTTTAACATTTGGATCTCCCGGGGAAACAGGAGGTTTAGTTGGTTCCATTGTCTCCATAGCAATTTGGAATTCAGAGGCTAACAATGGGTTGATAAGTGAAAGTGAAAGCTTCACTATAGGTGCACCTGCTGATCCACTTGCAATTTCATATTCGTCAAAGTAAAAATGAATCGAATCATCGACAATAGCAAACCGATTAAAGTTTTCCCACTTTGGCTCCGTTACTTTAAGTAGCTCATCTTCATTTAGCACTTCTTTTAATTGAAGGTTTTGTTGTAAGTCTTTGCGAACATAGGCTGCTAAAGTTGATAAGTTATTGTTATCGTTTTGTAATAACGTTTGTATATTAATTTGTTCACCTGTCTCGTTATTATAGAAAAATGTTGTTGTTGAAACGACATGATTAGCTCCGCCTAAATACTGCATTTTCGTCAGGACAAATGAATAATGGTGCTCGTGAAATGGGAAGGTCTCTAAATTTATAGTAAGCTCACCCTTAGCCTCTTTATTCTTATTGTTTTTCATAGATGACAGATAGTTGTCTTTAGCATCCGTAATAAATTGTAGTACGGTCTCGTTAAAAACTTTATTTTCTGTTTGTGGATAGTGAACGGCAAAAGGTGAGCGTTTATCGTTAGAAACGTCAGATACAATTCGTATGCCAGGAAACGCAGAGTTTTCTGTGGATAAATTAGATTCACTATTTGTGTCTTTCGAGGCACTTATTTTTTGAAATTTAAATTCGTCCTTAGAGAGTATAATAACAAGGATGATGGATATTAATGTAACAATGAGCCCAATTAACAATAAATCAATTATTGGGCGGCGTCTTTTTCTGCGCTCCTCTATCAATGTGTGTTACTCCTTTCTATAATTATTCTTCTATAAAATCAGACGTACGAGACATTGGAAAAGTTATAGAAATCTACAAATATTTTATATAATTAAATAGAAATATAATAAAAAATAGTATATGTAACAGTTTTTTATAACCACCACGTGAATAACTTATAAAGACTCGACTTTGCAAACTGTATTTTACAGTTTTAAGCTCAATTAAATTCGATTAATAAATGGATTTTGAACTGAAGGCATTGTATCATTTAGCGACAGATACAATTATTCCAAAATATAATTGATAATATCGAAGATTTTTGGTTGAGTTTTTATTTGCAGTTCGTTACTATATGCAAGGAACCTTTTGAAGGAGGTAGATAACTGGAATGCTATCACATGAAGTGGATAATGAATTTACTATTGACTGCTTGTTACTTGCAGGGCGAATTATGATTGAAAGTGGTGCAGAAACATATCGTGTTGAAGATACGATGCTACGTATGGCACAATCTCAAAATATGCTAGATGCGCAATGTTATGCTACACCTACAGGTATCATTTTTTCGTTAGGCAAGACACAGCCGACGAGAATCACTTCGATTTCCAGTAGGGTTACTGATTTACAAAAAATATCCATGGTAAATTCAGTATCTCGTAGACTCACATCTCACATAATATCATTAGAAGACGCTTATGACGAGCTAAAGACGATACAAAAAACAAATTATTTTTTACCAATGTATATACAAGTATTTTCAGCAGCACTTGCGAGTGGCTGTTTTCTAATTATGTTTAAGGGCGGATGGTCTGATTTCCCTGCAGCATTTATAGCAGGAGGGTTAGGGTTTCTTACGCTTATTTTAATGAACCATTTAACAAAAGTGAAGTTTTTCTCGGAGTTCACAGCTTCGTTAATTATTGGTACTATTGCTTTTTTTGCGGTGAAATTTAACTATGGTACAGAAATTGATAAAATTATTATTAGCTCTGTTATGCCACTAGTACCAGGTATTTTAATCACCAACGCGGTAAGGGATTTAATGGCAGGTCATTTTATGTCAGGGATGGCAAAGGGAGCAGAGGCGTTTTTAACAGCTTTTGCTATCGGTTCAGCAATTGCCGTCATCCTATCATTTTAGGGGGCGGGAAAAATGGATATATTCGTACAATTAATTGTGAGCTTTTTTTCAACGGCCGGAATTGCAATTATTTTTAATGTTCCTAGAAAAACTTTGTTCCATTGTGGTTTTGTAGGTGTAATTGGCTGGATGATTTATTATTTATTAACAGAGCACGGTATGGATGTTGTGGACGCTTCGTTTTTTAGCTCATTTATCATAGCAATTGTTGCGCATTTATACGCACGTCGTTTTAAAATGCCGATGATTATCTTTATTGTAGCGGGAATAATTCCCCTTGTACCAGGGGGGATGGCTTACAATGCAATGCGAAATGTAGTGGAGGATGATTATTTACAAGGCTTGCAGTATGGACTGAAGGCGTTTTTAATTACAGGTGCAATTGTTATGGGTCTAGTATTTGCAGAAGTATTAATGCAGTTTGTGTTTCGAGCTGTACGTTCGAGCAAGTCAAAGCTGCAAAGGACTTACAGAAAATAAATGCTATGTAACTCTACATTATGAAAAGCAATAAAAAAAGAGCTGCTCCGTAAGTGATTATATCCCTAGGAACAGCTCTTTATCTTGTTTTTTATTTTACAAGTAGCGCCTCGATTTCTTCTGGTGTAATAGGTTTGCTTATATGAAATCCTTGAATAGTATCGCAGCCATAAGTAATTAACAGATTCGCTTGCTCAGCTGTTTCAACACCTTCAGCTACCACTTTTAGTTCCATGGATTTGCCCAACTGTATCATACCATGCATAAGCTTTTGTGATTTTTCGGATTTTAATAAAGAACTAGTAAATGTTTTATCAATTTTTAATGTATCAATCGGTAAAATTTGCATATAGCGGAATGAACCATAACCTGTACCGAAATCATCTAAGACGAAAGCGATGCCCTCGTTTTCAAGCTTGCGCATTTGTTGTGTAATAAAGGTTGCAGCTTCGGCTTCCAATGCAAATTTCTCTGTAATTTCAATTTGAATAAGGTTTGCCGGACAATTTGTTTTTGCTAACATTTCAAGAATTGACTTGGCCATGTTTTTGTCCCGGAATTCGCGAACAGACGAGTTAACCGCCACCTTTAAATTGAGACCGGCTTTCTTCCAGATAAGCGCTTGTTCGCAAGCCTTTTCTAGCATGAACGAGCCAATATTGTTAATAAGCCCTGTTTCCTCAGCAATTGGAATGAGCTCATCTGGTGAAACTACGCCAATTACTTCATCTTCCCAACGAACTAGTGCCTCTACAGCTGTAATTTTACCCGTGTATACATCAACTTGTGGTTGATAAAGTACTTTTAGGTTTTTCTGATCAAGTGCCTGTAGTAGACGTTTTTCAATTAATGCTTTACGATTTAAAGCTTTATGTGTTGCTTTTGAAAGTGAGACAATTTTGTCGCCACCAGCTTCGCGAACATTTGTAATCGTTGCAATAGAAGCTTTCATTAGCTGAGAGAAGGTAGTTTGATCCTCAGGGAAGCGTGTAATCCCACCACTAATTGAAATAGGAACTGCAATATTGCTGCTATAAATCGGATGCTGTTGTAAATAGGATAAGAAGCCTTGGATAAACCATTCACTTAAAGGTGTAATGACAACGAAATCATTTTCGTTAATACGTGCCATTGTACTGTCCTGGAAGTACATTTTGATACGATTTGTAAATTCAATAATAAGACTTTGGTTAATTTGTTGATCATGTAGTTCTTTTAATGTGTAAAACTTATCGATACTCAAATAAACGAAGGAGAAGTGTTTTTCTTCCTCGATCATTTTGGAGATTACTTTTTCTAGTCGATGTGCATTCATTAAGCCTGTTTCTGTATCAATGTAAGCAATTTTTTCAAGCTGATGTTGAATCGTCTTAGATTTTGTAATATCCTTTTCAATTAAAATAAATTGTTGCTCATTAGCTTCTAAATTAAATGTTGGGATAGCTGTGAGAAGCACCCAATATGACTGTCCTGTTTTCGTAACTTTTTCAATTTCACCTTGCCATGTGTGACCATTATTTAAATTGCGCCAAATCGTATTTGTAATTTTTTCGCTTACTTCATTTTCAGGGAACAATTGCCAGAATGTTTTGCCGATAACACGCTTTGGTGTCCATTGGCTAATTTTTAAAAACTCTGCATTACATTCTAAAATAAATCCATCACGATCAAGCGTTACGGTCATAAATGTAGAGTCTAAACCTTGCTTTAAGTCTACATAAGTAGTGCTGTTTGAAACCGAATTAATCATTAACTCTGGTAACATAAACATAATGAGAATAAGGTGTTCACCCTGTTCAAAGTATGGCTTAGCCAGCATTGCTGTAGTGATTTCTTCATCCGCTTGGGTGCAAACTTGAACCTGATCTATATATGTACTTTCT
This sequence comes from Lysinibacillus sp. NPDC093712, assembly GCF_050280025.1. Lineage (NCBI taxonomy): Bacteria > Bacillati > Bacillota > Bacilli > Caryophanales > Bacillaceae > Lysinibacillus > Lysinibacillus sp. NPDC093712. Next base: position 330,989 of record NZ_JBNNUU010000004.1, on the reverse strand, counting down.
TCATTTTGTAAAATCGATTGAAACGTCTCATTTGAAAGATTTCTTAGTAGATTTTCATGTATGGATGGAGTAGTATGTCCTGTAATGTCATTGACTGAAAAACCAAATAATTCTTCAGCGTGTTTTCCTGAAATAGTTGCTTGTCCATTTTGTGTTATGACAATTGCAGGAAAAGGAAGTGAATTTATATAATGCTCATCTATCGTAAATGATTTGTGCTTAAGACTCATGATTATTCGATCTCCTTGGGTAATCTATATATACTAATATTATAGAGAATTATCGGGAATTAGTCATTATGAATATATTTGTAAATATTTGATAATCTGAAAAGATAGGACTTTTCTAGTGAAATAAAAGAAAAGTTTTGAAGAAAAATAACAATTTTTAGTACGTATATAGGAAGCGGGAATTGGATGGAACGATTAAAAGGTATTCTTTTTATTATCTCTGGAGCGATGCTATGGGGGGCAACTGGACCATTAATGGAATGGTTACTCAATCATACAGCATTGACAGTTTCTTTTATGCTGACAATTCGGTTGTCAGTTGCAGGTATTTTCTTACTTACATATTTGTTGCTAACGGGTAAAAATATTTTTTGTATATGGCAACAAAAGCTTTGGAGTAGGCAGCTCATCATCTTTGGTATCGTAGGGATGCTCGGTGTGCAATACGCTTTTGTCGGAGCTATAAATGAAAGTAATGCTGTGTTAGCTACGTTACTTCAATTTTTAGCGCCAATATTTGTTGTTGCCTATGTCTCTCTTAGTTTAAAGAAATGGCCACCTAAATATCAAGTGTTAGGTATTATTGGCACATTAGTAGGATTATTTCTGCTACTAACGAATGCTTCATTTGATTCTTTATTAGTTAGTAATAAAGCCTTATTATGGGGAGTAGCGGTTGGATTAACTTTTGCATTTTACACGCTATATCCTGCACGTCTTATGAAGGAATGGAATGTGCTCCTTGTTGTAGGATGGGGAATGTTAATTGGTGGTGTAACATTAGGCATAATAAGTCGTGTATGGCAATCAAATCAGTGGATTGTCTTTGCAGATTTAAAAATTACTGGGTTAATGATGGCGTTAATTTTTACAGGTACTTTAGCATTTATACTATTTTTAAGTAGCATGAAGTATATTACAGCTGTAGAGACGAGTATCTTATCTAGTATTGAACCTTTAACGGCGATGGTGATTTCAGTAATTGTATTTGGCACATCGCTAGGTTCGTGGCAATTAGTGGGAGTTTTCGTTATGCTTGTATGTGTAACGTGGCTATCTATTGCAGGTGAAAAAGCATAAAATTATTATTTGTATAGGTGATTTTAACTACATTTAGTGTAAATGATAGTTCTTCTCAAATAAGGGGGAGAGAATTTGAAAGTAATTTTTTCGTATGTAAAACCATATAAGTGGACTGCGATTTTTGCATTATGTTTGATGTTGATTGAATTATTTGTAGAGCTTGTTCAGCCACTTATCATGGCCAAAATTATTGATGATGGTGTACGTGGTCAAAATAATGACATGATTATTCAATGGGGAGCCATTTTACTTGTTTTATCTTTTATCGCCTTTATATCAGGCGTCGTCAATTCTTATTTTTCATCACATACTGCGCAAAGCTTTTCTTTTGATTTGCGCAATGCTTTGTTTGACAAAATTCAATCCTTTACATTAGCTACATATCAAAAATTTTCTACGGCTTCGCTTATTACACGGCTAACAAATGATGTAACGCAAGTTCAAACAGTGCTGTTTATGAGCCTTCGTATTATGCTCCGCGCACCACTTGCTGTTGTTGGGAGCATTGTCATGGCTTTTGTTGTCAATGCAAAGCTAGCACTGTTTTTAGTTATTGGTACACCGCTCATTTTTGTTTTCCTTATTTTTATGGTTGCAAAAGGTGTGTCATATTTTGGGCGAGTACAGAAGCGTGTGGACCGTTTGAATCGTGTCCTTCAAGAAAATTTGCAAGCGATGCGTCTTGTGAAGGCTTATTTACGTGGGGCGTATGAGGCTTCGCGCTTTGAGCAGGTTGCTTCACGATTAAAGGTGGATACGGTTAAAGCTCTGCGTACGATGGAGTATATTATGCCTGTATTATTGTTTGTAATGAACATGAGTTTATTGGCAGTACTTTGGTTCGGTACAAAGCAAGTTGCTGCAGGAACGACACCGCTTGGTGATATTGTAGCTATCGTCAATTATGCAATGCGTATGACAGGTTCATTTTCAATGTTTGCTTTTATTATTATTTTTTATGCACGTGCAAAAGCCTCAGCAGAACGTATGACAGAGGTGCTTGCTGCTGACAATGAAGTAGAAATTACTTCGTCATCTAAAGAAGGTGCATTTAGCGACTTGAAATTAGGCGAATTAGCATTTGAAAATGTAAGCTTCCACTATCCAGGTACAGAAACTGCTGTATTGTCTAACGTCACTTTTCAAGTGAAGTCGGGTGAGAAATTAGCAATCATGGGGGCTACAGGAGCTGGTAAATCGACATTACTGCAGCTTATTCCACGCTTTTATGATGTGTCGAAAGGGCAGATCTTTGTAGAAGGAAAAGATGTGCAGCAATGGGATCTACAAGAGCTACGTGACATTATAGGTTATGTACCGCAGCAATCCTTATTATTTACAGGGAGTATTGCTGACAATGTTCGGTGGGGCGATACAGAAGCCGAAATGGACGAAGTGCTTAATGCAACAATGCAGGCACAAATCCACGCATCTGTAGAAGATTTCCCAAGTGGATATGATACCCGTGTAGGGCAAAAGGGCGTTAATTTATCAGGTGGTCAAAAACAAAGATTGTCTATTGCTAGAGCGCTATTAAGAAAAGGACATATATTAATGCTTGACGATAGTACAAGTGCACTTGATGTTAAAACAGAACAGGCACTATGGGATGCGCTCAGTGAAGAGAGAGCAACGATGCTCGTTGTCACACAAAAAATTCGGACGGCTAAAGGTGCAGATCATATTTTGTTAATTGATGCAGGCGAAGTGGTCGGATATGGTTCACACGAAGAGCTTCTGCAAACTTCTGAACTGTATAAAAAAATCGCAATCTCCCAACAGGAGGTGGAATAATGGGATTTTTCCAAAAACCTTTTGGCTATGAGCCGATTATATCGAAGGACGATGTAAAGCAGGTCGTAAAGAAAAAGAAAGGTCCACGTGCAGCAGATTGGAAAAGTACACTTTGGCGTTTATGGAAGATTGTCGATGAACAACGTATGCTATTAATTGTCGTACTGTTACTCGTAATGGCCAGCTCGATTTTGGCACTTCTAGGACCATATTTAATAGGTAAAATAATAGATATATATGTGATGCATGGTGAGCTTAAAGGGTTAGGCAGTAAAGTGATGTTGCTTGTCGGTATTTATTTACTTTTAGCGATCGCTTTATTTTTACAAAACTTTTGGATGATAGGGATTGCCCAACAAACGATTTATCGACTGCGCACAAGTGTCTTTGCTCATTTTCAAAAGCTACCGATTTCGTATTTTGATAGACGCCAACATGGCGAATTAATGAGTCGAATGACAAATGATATAGAAGCAGTAAGCTCGACTTTGAATAGCTCTTTTATACAAGTATTTTCGAGTGTATTAACGCTTGGCGGCACAATCATCATTATGCTGAGCTTGAGTCCGTTGTTAACGATCTTAACAATGACAATTATTCCAATTATGTTTTGGGCGATGCGCTGGATTACCCGTCGAACGGCTCCGTTATTTAAGGAACAACAAGCAGCCATAGGAGCGCTTAACGGCATGATCGAAGAAACGATATCAGGGCAGCGAATTGTTAAAGCCTTTTCACAGGAAGAACGTGTAAAGGCAGAATTTCGCGACAAAAGTTTACGGTTGAAAAATACAGGCTTTTGGGCACAGACATACTCGGGTTATATACCGAAAGTCATGAACTTTTTAAATAATATGAGCTTTACAATTGTTGCAGGTATTGGTGGAGTGCTAGCACTATACGGTCACGTGTCAATTGGGGTAATTGTTATTTTTACAGAATATGCTCGCCAATTTACACGACCATTAAATGATTTGGCAAATCAGTTTAATACGGTATTATCAGCTATAGCAGGAGCTGAACGTGTATTTTCTTTACTTGACGAACAGCCTGAAAAGGAAATGCCTGCTGCAAAAAAACATACATTATTAGGACAGGTAACATTTCAACATGTGTTTTTTAAGTATGATGATGCACAGGAATCCTACACATTAAAAGATATTAATTTTACGATTGAGCCTGGGCATACTGTTGCATTGGTAGGTGCAACTGGTGCTGGAAAAACAACTATTCTACAGTTGATTGCTAGGTTTTATGAGGTGACAAAGGGCGATGTATTATTCGATGGTGTAAATGTACAGCATATTGACCGGGAGGCACTTCGCACACAAATGGCCTTTGTGTTACAGGATCCATTTTTATTCGAAACAACAGTAATGGAGAATATTCGTTATGGTCGTTTAGATGCTAGTGATGATGAAATTGTCGAAGCAGCGCAGCTTGCTAATGCCCATGATTTTATTATGAAACTAAAGGATGGTTATGACACCGTTCTTACGGCAGATGGACGTGAGATTTCCCAAGGACAAAAGCAATTACTATCCATTGCGCGTGCACTAATTGCTAATCCGAAAATTTTATTGCTTGATGAAGCAACAAGTAGCATTGACACAGTAACAGAATTAGCAATCCAAGAGGCGCTCGATAGGCTTATGCAAGGACGAACAAGTTTTGTAATTGCACATCGGTTGAACACTGTACACAATGCGGATGTTATTTTAGTTATGCAAAAGGGCGAGCTAGTTGAAGCTGGATTACAGCATGAGTTAATTGAGTCTGGTGGGATTTATGCCCAAATGCTAAATTCCTCAACACATCATTTAGATGAGTAGTGTGAAGAATCTTAAACAAGAGAGATTAATCATAGCGAAGGCGGTTTACCTGTAAATTAAGGGTATCGCCGATATAAGCTTATGAATCGCCGGTAAAGTAGGGGAGATCGCCAGTAAAAGTCCCCTAATCGCCGGTAACCATCAGGATGTATCGGTAGCATCTAGCTCTATGTGTTAATCTACAGTGTAGAGTGATTTCTTTTATGAAATCGCTCTTTTTTACAATGGGAGGCATCCTGCCAATAGTAACAGTACATGATTATTCAATATAGTCATTCAGTTTTTTAATAATGTAATTTATTTGAATAAATGTTATAATAATTACAGTAAGTATAATTATTTAATTTCTTATAAGGCATCCTATATAATAATTTATAACTAACGCCTTCTAGTAAATTTCATTTACTTTGAAGTACAATAGTAGTATAAATCCTTCTGTTTTTTCTGTATTTGAAGTAAAATTGCTGATTATTAGAAAAGGGTATTATAATTTGTTGCCAGTTTATTTTCTTTCTTGCTACAATAGGGCAATAGTCTGGTTTAAGAACGGAGTAAACAATGAACATTTCAGTAATTACAGTGTCATTCCCGCTGGACAAGGAAACACTGAATGAATTAAAAATATTATGCGAAGAAGCAACCTTAAATGATTATCGTGTATATGAAACGATTATGAATATTCCATTAGCAGGCTCTTTTGAATCAAAAGGTTTTATGGTGCTCGCTTATGAAGATGATAATGATGAATTAGTTGGTGCTGCAAGTGCTATTGATTTAATGGGGCTACATACGTATGAATGGTCGCTAGTAGTTACACCAGCTTATCGCCAAAAGGGAGTTGGGACAGCATTAGTTAACGTATTACAAGCTGGACTACAAGAGCGAGGAGCAGAAGGTCAATTAGCAGTAGTTATTGATGGATCTCCTTTTGGGCATACATTTATCGAAAAGTGCGGTTATTCATACAGTTTTTCAGAAGCGACGCTAGAAACGAAAGCAGAGTCAGTTGAACTACGAAATGATATTCATATAGCCCCATTTGCAGGAGAACAGACTGAATTGATCACTATTTATAGTGAGGCGTTTGGAGATTTGCCATCAGAATCTGAGGAGCTAATTGCCTTTAATACGTCAACGAATGGTCGAAAATTATGGGTAGCACATAAAGACGGTCAAGTTGTAGGTACGGTGGCGACAGTTAAGGAAAATGAAATACAATGGGTGACAGCCCTAGCAGTACATCCGCAGTATCAAGGGCAAGGAATCGGTACAGCTTTATTGTCTTTTTCAAAAGACTATGCAAGTAAACAAAACGCTAAATTTGTCATGCTTGATGTAGAAATCGAAAATAGAAAAGCGATTTCCATTTATGAGAGAGCAGGCTTTATGAAAGCGCAGCAACTAGACTATTATGTAAAAAATTAAATGATGGGTGAGGAGTGAGCGATAAGCATCACTTCTCACTTTTTTATTTTTAAGAAACTGTTAAAATCCTCATTTTTATCATAAATGTGTACTATGTCCATATAGTATTAATAAGCCTGAAGAAAGGGGTCGTTCTCATGCGTATGCCAGCATTGCCGAAAAAAAAGTCTCCTCAGAGGGAAGCACCTCGCTCATGGTGGAAGGTTGTTAAAGCGTACTTATCAAAAGGAAAGTTTTACAGACTACCACCGCGACATAAATAATTTTATAGTTTTATTTATCTAATATGATTGAGCAAGGCTATCCAACGTTAAAATAGCATGTTAGGGGGCAAGATCCTACTGTGCTATTTTTTTAGCTTATAGTAATATGGCATGCCGATTTTTAATTATCTAATAAAAATGTCTTTTTTGATGGACCGATTAAATAAAGCTCATGCATTGCACGAGTTAGTGCAACATAAAGTAGCTTTCTATCAATTTTAGTATCAAAGAAAGGAGTATCAAAAGCAGCAACAATGACAGCATCAAATTCCAGTCCTTTTGCTAAATGACTTGGTACTACAAGTAAGACTTGCTGATTAATAGACTCATCCTCGGTGAGAAGTTGACAAGGGATAGCATCACTCGTCAAAGCCTGTTGCATTGATTTGGCTTCAGCTGTAGTTTTACAAATTAAAGCAATCGACTGATGCCGGCTTGCTTTAATGCGATCAAAAACTTCTTTAATTTGCTTCGTATTAAAAGAAGCTGCCTGTATAAAAGTTGGCGCATCCCCGTGACGGACTACAGGCTCGACTAAAGGTAGCTGCTCATCCATTTGCATTAAAATTTGGTTAGCGACCTCCATAATTTCAATGGTTGTTCGGTAACTTTTTTGAAGTGTTCTGAAGCTGGCGCGAGGGAATAAATTTTGTACAGGCTCCCAAGCTGTTAGTGAACGGTAGCTATGAATTCCTTGAGCTAAATCACCTACCATTGTAAACATATCGGTTTCTAGCCCTGCTTTTAGAGCGGCTAGCTGGAATAGACTGTAGTCCTGTACTTCATCGATAAAGACAACGCGCATTTTCCACTCATCTGCAATACCTTTTAGTCGTGCCTGTAAATAATAGAGAGCAGCTAAATCTTCTAGCATCCATTGCTCTTTAGCATGTACTTGTAAAAACTGCTGTTGCTCTAAATAATGCCATTCTGGTGCGACTTCTGCTAATAGCTCGGCATTTGTTAAAAGTGTACGATAGAGCGTTTTTACATTATATTTTGCAAAGCGGCGCATATAGACAGATACCGTCGATTTTGCTTCTTTTTCAATTGCTGGCATACGTTCATCACGTTCATCTATAAATTTAGTGACAATGTTTTTACGCTTCTCTGCATCACGTATACCATTAAGTGCCTTGCCGAGTGCTTCATCGTACTTCGCATGTAACATATTTAAGACAGCTTGTTTTTTTTGCCGAACATGACTGGCTAGCACCTTTTTAATATGTGCGAGTCGTTTTTCAATTGGCATATAAGAAAATTCATATAAAAACAACTTTTTTAAATGAGAGGCACGCATTATACGATATTTTTCAATAAATACATCTTCGAATTGTTCAGCGATTTGCAGTTCGATTTTTTGTAAATAGCGTTCGATCATATCGCGATAATAGAGGGAACCCTTAACTTCAGAAATCCACGCAGAAGGCTGATCAGTGCCACCTATTACTAATGATTCCAGCTGTTCGTTAGGATTGCGAAGCTTTAGTTTTAGTTTTGTTGCTGCAAGGACATAATCTGAAAACGTAGTTTGGCATATTTTATCAACACCAAGCTCTGGTAGGACATCGCCGATATAATCAATAAATAGCTTATTTGGTGCTAAAATCATGAGCTGCTCAGGATTAAAATGTTCGCCCATTGTATATAAAAAGTACGAAATACGGTGTAAAGCAATTGTTGTTTTTCCACTACCAGCGGCTCCTTGAACGATAATTGGCTGGCGAAGATGCGCGCGGATAATATCATTTTGTTCTTTTTGTATGGTGGAGACGATTTCTGTTAGACGTACATCTGCTTTTCCTGCTAATGCCTCTTGGAGTAATTCATCATTTGTCGTTAAGTCAATATCCCGAATATCGAGTAATTCTCCATCTTCGATTTTATATTGTCGCTTGGCAAACAAATGTCCTTTATGAATTTCTCCACGTACATCATATTCCATATCTCCCAGTCGTCCATCATAGTAGACATTTGCCACAGGTGAACGCCAGTCTACAATAATCGGTTCATGTGTATCACGGTGAAACAAGGATGTTTTTCCGATATACAAAAATTCCTCAGGATCACCAGTCTTTTGGAAATGAATTCGAGCGAAATATGGCTTTTTTTGTACGGCTTCTAAGCCTTCCTTTTGATTCCGAGCCATTTCAAAGAAGCGAGCGTTTGTTAAAATATTCAAATAACTTAAACTGGAATCTAAATAATCAAGATCTGCCATGGACTTCCGAATATTTTCTTGCGCAGATTGCAAATCACGCTGTGATTCATTTAAGATTTGTTGCATATAATTTTGGGTGTATGCTAGCCTCTCCAGCTCAGCCTGAAAATCCGGGTGTTTTACAGTCATTTTTAGCACCTCCTAAGTACTTACAAATTCAAGTAGATTCTCATACTACTATACAAAATTTTACCTATCAAGTGTAAATATCATAATTCACTTATTGTTATACTATTAAGTAAAGATTAGAAGGAGGTTTTGCATTTGGATCTATTTGCACATAGAGGTGTATCTGCACACTATCCTGAAAATACAAAAGCTGCTTTTTATGCGGCTTCCAAGCTACCAATTGCGGGCATTGAGTTGGACGTTCATGTCACTGCGGACGGGGAGGTAGTAGTCATCCATGATGAAACGATTGACCGCACATCAAACGGTTCAGGCTATGTGAAAGACTTAACGCTTCAACAGCTTCGTTCATATGAATATGGTTCGTGGTTTGCAGAAGAATATAAAGGTGAGAGTATTCCAACATTAGGTGAAGTATTAGAGCTTTTCGTTGCTACACATCACCGTATTAATATCGAGCTAAAAACCGATATCTTTCCGTATGAGGGAATTGAGGCGCTTGTGTTAAAGGAAATTGCGAAGCACCAAATAACTGAGCGAGTAATTATTTCTTCCTTTAATCATGAATCGCTTCAAACTGTATCTCAGATGGCACCATACATTGAAACAGCGGCTTTATTTGCTGAAATTTTAGTTGATTTTACAACATATACGGCAAAAATCCCTGCAGATGCTATCCACGTTAGTTTACCAACAGCATTTAGGAGATCAATAGGAGTAGCACTTGAACAAGGGGCAACGATACGTGTATACACAGTTAATGACCTAGAGTATGCGAAACAATTGCAAAAGCTTGGTATACAAGCCGTTTTTACAGATGACCCAGAAGCAATACTAGCCGGATTAACAAAGTAAAGAGGCTAATATGCAAAAAAATTCGCGATACTTTTTGAAAAGAGGGCGAATTTTTTTGCAGCACATATGAACTTAATAAGTATTTTAGGCGCTTACCATTTTGCTTGATGTTCCTCGATACAACCAAGCATTTGCTTAATAACAAGTGTCTCACCATTGTCCAATAGAACAGTACCGTCATAATAGCCAAACATCTGGTGGACTTCCGATTTGACGAGTTTTGCATTTGTTGCGGCAATACGTTCAAAAAATGGGGAGAACGTTAGAGAGACTTGATTTGTGAATTTCGTCTTCACTTTCCAGCGTTGCATATAGTCCTCGCGATCATAATGGAATAGTAAGTCCTCATGTATTTTTGTCATTTTCCCATCAACAAAAACCGCATTTTCAGTCATTCCCGTACCATCAGTCCATTTACCACCTAAGTTGAGTCCAATACGTCTGCCACGAACTCGCTGAGATGCCATTCCCCAATTCCATGTGGCTTCTCGAGGCCAAACACCCCGCCCGTAATCAAGTACAGCAAAACTTTCCTCGGGAGTAAATGTAAAGTGACGATTACCGATAGTCACATCTCCTGATGTAGGGAGTATATGATGCTTCCCTGTAAATTGGAATGTTCTACGATTCCATGGAATGACGACATTTAACGATTCGTCTGCAGGTGGATGCTGAATAATTAAATTCGCACTTAGGGCATCGCCATCAAATGTAGGAATTGAAACAGATAAATGTGTTTCGTTTTGAATATAGGTCATATCAATCGACATTTCACTATTACTGAAAGATACGGATTCAAGCACGTGTGTTGGCATTTTAAGCTTGCCACCAAGTGGAACTGTTATTGTTTTTTCAAAATAGCGCTGAGTTTCATATTCAAGGAAATACACGAAGCAGACTGCTGCGTAATCGAGATGACTAATAGTTGCGGAGAATAAAATCTCATCACCATAGACACACCAATAATTCCATTTCTTTTTACGCATAATATGACCACTTAAATTGCTATTTATGAGAGGTTTTCGTGCAAATCCAATAGCAGCTGGATTTAAATTACCTTTTTTATCGCATAAATGAGTAGGCTGTAAGATTTCTTTCTCAGCATGCTGCTTCACATTCAACATCCCTTCTGTTCGTAAAATAAAAAAATGCCAATTTGTTTAATCTTATTGTAGCAAAAACTATCTTGAAATTGGAAAAGATAGCGCCTGATATAACCGTTTTCAGCAATAATACGATGAAGGACCTAATTAATAGAACGAATGATGTAGTCATATGATGGTCATAAGGAGGGGAAGCGTGGCCAAAATGTATAACAGACAGGCAGCTGTTCAATATGCGAATTTATGGTGGAATAGACGCAATCCAGCATTTCCAAACTTTGATGTCGATTGTACGAATTATATTTCGCAATGCTTACTTGCTGGAGGGGCGCCGATGAGAGGGGCGCCAAATAGAGAACGGGGTTGGTGGATTCAGCAAGGCAACTGGAGTTTTAGCTGGTCTGTCGCACATTCTCTTAGATGGTATTTAGAGGGCTCAAAAACTGGTTTGAAGGCTACACGTGTGCAATCTGCAGAAGAGTTAGAGCTTGGGGACATCATATTTTACGATTTTCAAGGAGACGGCAGAATCGATCATTCCGTTATTGTCACGAGTATACAAAATGGAATTCCTTATGTGAATGCACATACTTCCGATAGTATTAACAGGCCATATCTTTATCAGGATTCTACGGCGTATACCCCTAATATGACCTATTACTTCTACCATATAGATGATAGTTTTGCTTAGAGAGTTGGCGGTTTTAAAGCTCATCATTTTGTGATAATGTTGGAGATAGAACTAATGACGAATAATCAATATTCTAATATAAATAGAAGGAGATAATAGAAAATGAGTGAACAATTATTATCAGTAAGAGAAGCAATTATAAACCGCCGTTCTATAAAGAAATTTAATGGGAAGCCGGTAAATCGTGAAGAATTATTGAGCATTATTGATGATGCTATATGGGCACCAAACCACGGTAATCGTGAGCCTTGGCGTTTAGTTATAGCTTGTGATGATGAGCTAGTTGCAGTTCAACATTTATTGCGTGATATAGCTATCCCAAAATGGCAAGATCTTTCTAGTGAAGATTTAGCTAAGCAAACGACGAAATTTACACTACCAGGTGGCTTTGCTTTTGTCATTGTGCCAGAGGATGCACGCCAAAAAGAGCGTTTAGAAGATTATGCAGCAGCGAGCATTTTCATTCAAAATATCCAGCTGTTAGCTTGGGAGAAAGGCATCGGCACTTGCTGGAAAACACCAGGCTTCTTAGACAATCCGAAATTCCGTGAGGCTTTGAAAGTACAGCCAGGTGAACGTGTAATTGCAATGCTACAAGTCGGATATTTTGATGAAGTTCCAAAAGGGAAAGAACGTAAAAAATCAGCAGAATTTGTTACAAATTTCGGTGAATAGATGATTGAAAAAACCCCCTGCTATGAACTGCACTCCAATTGTTAGATGTGTCTAACAATAGGGATGCAGTTCACCAACTGGTGAGGGGGTTTTATTGAATCATAATGCATTGTAAGTAATCCTGAGAAAAACCGTCGTACTTCGTGGGAAAACGAAAGTGGTTGGTGCATAATCTTACAGGAATATAGAGGAGGGCACTAGTTGTTGGTAGCATCAGCGGCGACTCCTGCGGGAATGCACGCAGCGTAAGACGCAACAAACCGCGCGTTAGCGAGGGTTGTGGCTGACGGTGTGCGCGCGGAAAGCGTCCGCCGTAGCGAACAACAACGGTCGCAGTAAAAAAAGTGTTAGATTGATTGCATTCAATCTAACACTTTTCTCTTTTGTACTAGCAATCGCCTTGTTTATTTTTGTAACGCTGCAACCTCATATAAGTAGTCGCCTAATACGCGTAGACCTTTATCGAAGTTCTCTAAATGGAAGTGTTCGTTTGGTGCATGGAAGTTTTCACTCGATAAACCGAAGCCCATTAGAACAACAGGTAAATCTAAAATTTCATCAAATGCAGCAACGATTGGAATCGAACCACCGCCACGTGTGTAAGCAGTTGGGACATTATAAACTTTTTCATATGAACGACCAGCCGCTTGAATAAATGGATGATCAAATGGTGTTAAGAATGGACGTCCTTTATCGAATTCTGAAATGGTTACGTCTACGCCAACAGGCTTATGTTTTTCAATATGTGCTTTTAATAATGCAACAATCTCTTCTGGATCTTGATTTGGCACTAGTCGGCATGTAATTTTCGCACCGGCTTCAGCAGGAAGTACAGTTTTAATGCCTTCGCCAGAGAAGCCACCGAATACACCGTTTACTTCTAGTGTTGGACGAGCCCAAGTGCGTTCTAAATAAGAATAGCCAGCTTCACCAAATAATTGTGATACGCCAACTTCCTCTTTTACAGAGTCTTCGTCAAAGCCTAGCGCACGGTAAGCTTCACGTTCTTCATCTGTTAATGGTAATACTTTGTCGTAGAAACCTTCTACTTGAATTGTGCCGTGTTCATCGCGGAAGGATGCTAAAATTCCAGCTAATGCATGGATAGCATTTTGCACGCCTCCACCGTAAAGGCCAGAATGTAAATCGCCTTTTGCTCCACGAACATCAATTTGAACGCCTGTAAGACCGCGTAAGCCATAGCATACTGCAGGTTTACCTGGACCATAAAGACCTGTATCTGAAATTAAAATTAAATCTGCAGCTAATTTTTCTTTATGCTCTTCGACATAAGCAGGGAGGTGTGGACTTCCGATTTCTTCTTCACCTTCATAGATGAATTTGACGTTCACTGGTAAAGTACCTGTTGTCGCAAATAGTGCTTCAATCATTTTTAAGTGCATAAACACTTGGCCTTTATCATCACTTGCGCCGCGTGCAAATAATTTGTTATCACGAATTGTAGGATTGAACGGCTCTGTTTCCCATAAATGTAATGGATCTACAGGCTGTACATCATAGTGGCCGTAAAATAGAATAGTTGGTTTGCCTTCTGCATGTAACCAGTCAGCATAAACGACAGGGTGACCAGCAGTTTGTGTAATTGAGATATTTTCCAAGTTTAATTTCTTGAAAGCATCAGCAAGCCACTCAGCAGCGTGTTGAATATCATCCTTATGTTCTGATAACGAACTAATACTTGGAATACGTAAAAATTCATTGAGCTCGTTTAAGTGTGCCTCGCGATGTTCTGTAAAGTAAGCATTTAATGTCTCTACTTGCGTCATATTAGCATCCCTCTTTCAATATTTCGATAATAGAAATAGTATAGCATAATGTGGTTGGGGAATCCTGTTATTACAAAGGTTTTTCCAGTTTTTATTAATGCTTTGCTCCACTAGTTTTCGCTGAAGATGATGCCTTAGACATCCATCGTCTTCTTTTGAGTATTGCCTAACCTCTCTGGTCGATAACCTTCACATAAGTCCATCATTTCTATAAAAAAAGATCTGAATTCGATGTTTTCTCGAAATCAGATCTTTTTATTAATTAGTGAGCAGTATAACCGCCATCGACTAGAAGTGTTGTGCCGTTAACAAAGCTTGCGTCATCACTTGCTAAGAATAGAACGGCTTTCGCGATTTCTTCCGGTTTACCAAGACGACCTTGTGGATGAAGGGATGCTAAGTATTCTTTATTTTTAGCATCTACTTCTGCCAATAGAGGTGTGTCGATATAGCCAGGACATACCGCATTTACACGAATACCTTGTTTAGCATAGGCAGTACATAGGTTTTGTGTTAATAATTTTACGCCACCTTTTGCAGATGAGTATGCTGTAGGATTAGGTAAGGAAACAAAACTATGAATGGAACCAGCGTTGACAATAACGCCACCTGTACCTTGAGCAAGGAACTGTTCAATTGCATATTTATCAGAAAGAAATACACCTGATAAATTAATATCAATTGTTTTTTTCCATTTTTCGTAAGATAACTCATGTGCTGGTGCATCGTCAGCTACACCTGCATTCGCATACATAATATCAAGTTTACCGTATTTAGTAACAGTTTCATTAATCATGTTTTTAATGTTTTCTTCGATAGTGACATCCGTTTTCACGAAGAGTGTATCAAAACCATTATTATTTAATTCATCTGAGATGCTTTGTCCGCGCTCAGAGAAATCGGCAATGACTACTTTTGCACCCTCTTGTGCAAAAAGACGAACGGTTGCTTCACCGATACCGCTAGCACCGCCTGTTACGATTGCTACTTTATCTTGTAGTTTCATATATATGACCACCTTTATTTTTATTTTGCTGTTGCTCCGCCATCAATGACGAATTCTGCACCTGTTGAGAAGGAAGACTCATCAGAAGCTAAAAATAATACTGTTTGCGCTACTTCCTTAACAGAACCTAAACGTCCTAATGGGAAAAGATTTTTACCTAATTCATCTTTAGAGCTTCCAGTTGTTGCGGACGCATAGTCTGCCATTCCTGTGTCAATATAGCCTGGATGGATAGAGTTTACGCGTACGCCATATGGAGCATATTCCATTGCAGCATCTTTTGTCATAATGCGAACAGCTCCTTTACTAGCTCCGTATAGTACGTGCCCAGCAGCACCTGTTAAGCCAGCAATAGAAGAAGCATTAATAACAGAGCCCTTATTTTGTTTAGCCATAAGTGGCATAATATGCTTCATGCCTAAGAAGACACCTGTTACATTGATGGACATTAAGCGATTCCAATCAGATAGTTCGATTTCTGCAAGTGGTTTAATAATATAGATACCTGCATTATTGAAAAGAATATCCACTTGGTTAAATGTTTTGATTGTTTCATCTGCGACCTTTTTCCAGTCTTCTTCATTGCTAACATCATGACGTACAAATAATGCTTCACCGCCAATAGCTTGAATATCACGTACTGTGTCGTTACCAGATTGTTCGTTTATATCTGTAATAACTATTTTTGCTCCTTCTTTGGCAAACAATAGTGCAGTTTCTTTCCCGATTCCTGTTCCTCCACCTGTAATAATAGCTACTGTATTTTCCAGTCTCATTTATACATGCCCCTTTCAGTATTTCTCGTTATATAATTACCTTAGGATTCAAAAGTATTCGCATTGTTTAGCGATACCTTTATTTTACTATCGTCAATTTGAAATACTATCCTATAAGATGCTGTATAATATAGTGAGTGAATATCCTCCATTTATAGGGGTATTTTAGTGTGAAGGAGAAGAATTTCCTATGACGCATCCATTTCAGCCAATTGAAGAAGTAACACTGCAAGAGTTTGTGTTATTTATTAAAGTTCATCATAAACAAATTAAAGAGAATATGAATATTTACCTCAATCTAGAACCTACTATAGGCGAAACAGAACGAAATAGAGTAGCGTTGCTATTGGATTCATTTTTACGCTTACTGACACATACAAACATTGATGAATTAAATGGTGATGATAAGTATTTTTTTAATACGTGGCTACAATCACAATTATCCATTATTGATAGGAAGAGCTTTACTTTATTCCAATTAATATTTGAAAAGTCATTGATTACGTTTATGATTCAACAAAAGAGTAGTCGAACGAATGCTGTCTTAATGTATGTTTTATCATTATTTATATCTCTAGTACAGCTTTACTATGACTGTGAGGGAGAAGGCAAAAGTAGTAACATGCCTACTGAAAATGAGGGATTGAGACATTTACAGTTATTAGATATGCTCGATAAATTGCTTATCAGTTCCTCAGGCTATCAGGACTTAGCCTATATTTTAAAAAAATGTGAAGAATATTTTAGCTATAAGAGATGTGTATTTTACGCATATGTCCCATGGTCCAATCAATTTTACGGAGTTATTGGCGCAGAGCTTCCTAAGGTGCAAAGCATGAAAGGGGAGCTAACTGGAGAAAACACTATACTTAGTTCAAGAAAACCAATTTATTTAAAAAGCCCAAAAAATTACGTCAAGGAGGAGCATATCCAATTATTTGGTTTATCCTCAATTATTTTTATTCCTATTGTTGGGGTGGATCAGTTATTCGGCTGGCTAACATTTGATCAGCTAGGCGAGGAATTCGATTGTACAAAGGAAGAATTAACGCTTCTTGAGGAAGTAGGAAAGCGTTTAGGCTTATTTTTATCACGTAAGAGTGAGAAGGTAGAGAAAAATACAGAACTTCATTTAACGGAAAGGGAGTCGATGATACTCGGCCTGCTTGCTGAAGGATATGATAATAAAAAAATTGCCAGTTTATTATTTTTAAGCGAGCATACGATCAGAGATTATGTAAGTAGTCTCATGACAAAGCTCAAAGCAAAAAATCGAACACAGGTCGTAGCCTCATCTTTTCGTTTAGGGCTGTTAAGCTAACAATAAATGCGCTTCTGCTAGGAGTGCATTTTTTGTTTTTCATATCAATTAATGCCCGATTAATTTTCAGATAATAAATATTATTATAAATATAGCGATAAAATAGGGGAGTATTGTTTTGAAGTGGTCTTTTATTGGGAAAGTGATATAGTAGTAAAACAATTTTTACGAATATTACAAGTGAAACCTTTTAAGCTTACACGATTGTAATGAAATTGAAAGCCAATACGATAGAGTGTAATACATTATTTTGCGAGAATGTGTATAGAAGCAAGAACAAGAAGCGGAGGAATACACAATGAATGAAAAATTAGAAGGCGTATATGAGGAATTTAACCGTTATATATACCATTTATGTTTGAAACTTACTCGCAATAATGTAGAAGCAGAAGATCTAATGCAAGAAGTTTGGGTAAAAGTCGTACGTTATGAAGATAGCGTTGCCGAAGTTGAACATATTAAAGCTTGGCTAACAACAATTACAATGAATACATTTAGAGATCGCTATCGAAAAAAAGTACGACGCAGTAAATATATGATGAACCAACCTGAAACATTAGACGTACCGATTTTAGATTTGGTTCCCAATAATGACATTTCTACAGAAGAAAAAATTGAAAAAGAGATTGTGACGAAGCTAGTACAGGATAAAATGGGTCAATTAGATACAATCTATCGTAAAACATTATGGTATTTCTACATAGACCAATATTCACTTGCTGAAATTTCTACTATTATGAAAGTATCAATCGGTACGGTGAAATCTCGTTTATTCCGTGCGAAAGCGCGTTTAAAAGAAATGCTAATGGCCGATGTGTCAATCGTCGAGGCTGTGCTGCCAGCATAATAATAATATTGGTCGCACAACTATAACTACTTAGACGGAAGTATTCGTTCGGCCAATCCAAAAAAGGATGCACTGCAAACAAAAATTTGCGATGCATCCTTTTTCGTGTTTCCACACAAAACAAAGATGAAAATTTAATCTTGCCGATTTATATCAACAGATAGTAAGCATTTGGCGAAAATATCACGCAACGTTTGCACCTCTTCTGCTGAGAGCATACCAAACATATTGTTAATAATTTCACTCACTTGTTGACGGGATTCTTCAAGTATTTCTTCACCCTCGGTAGTAATAACTAATTGTGAGGCTCTACGATCAGTAGCATGCTGCGTTTTTTCAATAAAACCAGCATTAATCAGTTTGGTCGTTAATACCGTGACACCACCAGTTGTTACCTTTAAGCGTTCTGCTATTGCAGAAGGGCGCTTTGGTCCCTCCTGCGATAAGTAGTCTAAAATTAAAATATGGGATTTTGAAAAGCCGAGTGCATTATGATTATTCCACTCGTTTGCCCATTTACGCTCGATAGAAAAGACAACTTCAAACAATGAGGTAATGGCTTGTTGTTTTTCTTGATCCATATAAGGTCATCTCCAAAACTGTTTTAACTTTCTTGTGCCAATCTTGTCATCGCATTTAATTCGTAAGCACGTACTTTACGTGGAATAAAACGACGAATGTCCATCTCATTGTACCCAACTTGGATACGTTTTTCATCTATAAGGATAGGACTACGTAACATTCTAGGATGCGCTTGAATAATTGCGTACAGCTCTTGAATAGAAAGCTGATCAATATCAATATTTAGATTTTTAAAGTCATTTGAGTTAGTTGCAATAATTTCATCAGTACCATCTTCTGTCATGCTTAAAATTTCTTTAAATTCAGCAAGTGTAAGAGGATGTGATGTAATGCGTTTCTCTTTATATTCGATGTTGTGATCTTTTAACCATTTTAGTGCTTTTCTGGATGAAGAACAGCTCGCTTGTGAGTAGATAGTAACTGTCATTCTTCATTCCCCGCTTTCTTTGTTGGATTATATTTTATGAATAGCTTATTAGTAAGTAAAATAGGTTATACATATATCTTACTAGTAAGCTATATATAAATCAATAGTTAATTAAAAAACTTTTAAGAGAACATAGTATTTTTAATCTATACTAAATATACGCTGGAAAGTGCGAAAAGTTTCATTAAATAAGCTTACAATGATGTAAGTTTAGAAAATTTTAAAAATAGGGAATATTGAAATGATAGAAGTAAGTTAGTAGAGGTGTATGAGAAGCATGCCTGAGAAGCGTGCCAGTCACCCAAACAATTCTGAATTCTGACAAGGATAAGTGCCAGTCACCCAAACTGAATTTTCATAGCATGCTAGTAGAGTAGACTTACACGGAAAGCGAAGCGGATTTTTCCGATATAGAAGGTGCGATGCTTTGCAAAAGAGTGACCACCTATGAACGAGTCAAAAAGTTGTCGCATATAGCAATATCAGAAGGAAATATATTAATTCCAAAGAAAAAATCCACCTAGCATCCTGCGGGGCAGCACAAAAAGGAAGACGCAACAGCGACGGTTGCGGCCTACGGTGTGCCCGCGGAAAGCGAAGTGGATTTTTACGTTTTAGAAGGACACATTCTTTAGCTTTGTTGCCCAGAAGTGAACCAGTCTTGCACATCCCATACTTTTGTTGCTAAACCTTCATAGAAATCAGGCTCATGGCTAACAAGTACAATTGTGCCTTTAAATTCTTTCATAGCACGCTTTAACTCTTCTTTTGCATCGACATCCAAGTGGTTTGTCGGCTCGTCAAATAGCAACCAGTTAGCTTCTTCCATCATTAGCTTACATAATCGAACTTTAGCTTGCTCACCACCAGATAAAGAATTAAGTGGGCGAGTAATATGATCTGTTTTTAGACCAGCACGTGCTAATGCCGCGCGTACTTGTGCTTGCTCCATAGAAGGGAAGGCATTCCACACATCATCAATTGGAGTAATTTTATCTGCCTTTACTTCTTGTTCGAAATAAGAAGGAGCTAAATAATCACCACGAATTACCGTACCACCTAGCGGATTAATTTTACCAAGCATCGTTTTTAGTAAAGTAGATTTACCAACACCATTCATGCCGACTAAGGCAATTTTTTCACCGCGCTCAATCATAAATGAAAGAGGTGGTAGTAGTGGTTTTTCTTTATCGTAACCGATGACTAAATTCTCTGCTTCCACAACGTAACGGCTTGGCGTACGTGCTTCTTTAAAACCAAATTCAGGTTTCACCGATGTTTCAGGGCGATCGATACGTTCTAAACGATCAAGTTGCTTCGCGCGCGATTTTGCACGACCAGTTGTAGAGTAACGCGCTTTATTTTTCGCTATAAAGTCTTCTTGTTTTTTTATGAACTCTTGTTGCTTTTCATATGCATCAATATGTTGACGTTTATTGATTTCAGCAAGCTCTAAAAACTTTTCGTACGTAGCTGTATAGCGAGTTAGTTTTGAAAACTCCAATTGGAAAATAACATCTACTGTCTCATTCATAAATTCCGTATCGTGGGAAATTAATAAGAATGCATGTGGATAATTTTTTAAATAGTTTTTCAACCATGTAATATGTTCTTCATCGAGATAGTTCGTTGGCTCATCGAGTAATAATACTTTTGGCTTCTCTAATAATAGCTTTGCCAGTAAAACTTTCGTACGTTGACCACCAGAAAGGGCAGCTACATCGCGTTCAAGTCCAATAGCATCTAGACCTAGACCTCGTGCAACCTCCTCGATTTTCATATCGAGTGTGTAGAAATCTCCAGCATCAAGAGCATCTTGAACCTCAGCCATTTGTTCTAGTAAAACTTCTAATTCTTCAGGTGTTGCTTCAGCCATTTTACCTGTAATTTCGTTTAACTCTTCTTCTTTTTTATATAGTGGGAGGAAGGCATCACGTAATGCATCACGCATAGAACGTCCAGCTGTTAGCGCAGTATGTTGGTCTAAATAGCCATAATGTGTTCCTGGTAGCCATTCAACCTTTCCATCATCGTGAATTGTTTGTCCTGTAATAATTCCCATAAGAGTAGATTTACCAACACCGTTAGCGCCGACAAGACCAATATGATCGCCTTCTACTAAACGGAAAGAAACATCTTTAAAAAGTGTACGGTCACCGAAAGAATGACCTAAATTTTCAACTGTTAATATTGCCATATATGTTGCTCCTCCAAAATAATTCGATTAGGTCATGGGTAAAAAGATTAATCGCAGTGCTACTGCTACAACATAACAGTTGGCGCGATGCGTAACCTTTATAGCTCTGCTAGTTGTTTATTTAATTCTGCTAGCTTTGCTTCCATGTTAGCAAGGCGCTGCTCAGCTTTTGCGACTTGGTCGTTATGACCTGTAGATTCAAGTTTTTCGATGTCACCTTGTAAATTCATATAATCCATTTTTAATTCTTTGATTTGATATTCAATATCGCTTTTTGATGGCATGATACTTGGCTCCTTTATTAGTTTGTTTTTTATTACGAAAGCGTGTAAAAGCGATGGAGGTTTTGTCATCCCCCCACCGCTCAATTGTTAAAATTAATCGGGTACTGATGCGTTGAGATTCCTCAAATATTCTAGCCTACTTTGCAATGGATACATTCAACTAGAAGCAGGGGAATAACGAAAGTGAAAAATTCTAATATATTGTATCATATCCACCTTATAAGAATCACTAAGTAGAAGCGATATTATGACGATCATAAGCGAAATCAAGTAATAAAGATTCCAACGTTTTGTTATTGCTAGCGAGATTAAGCTGGCGCTGTTTTTTCACAGCACGTTCACTGCGTGCCTCATGCAATAAAAACTCCATAACAGCATTTTGTATTTGTGATTGTTTCATCTTACGCCCAAGGCCGAGATGTATAAAGCCATTATGCTCACGAGGGAATGCGTGTAATAGCTCATTTTCTGTCTGTGCGAGCGTAATACATGGCACGCCATAGGAAGCAATCTTATATGGTGTGTAATTAGCATTGCAAATTATGACATCAGCTTTGGGTAATAATTTTAGGAGTGCGTCTTTATCACGCAAAATGGCAGTATTACGACGACTTAATACCATCATTTGCAAGTCATCAGTAGCATGTCGATAGCTTTCATCTATCATTACTGTAATTTGTAGTGGGATTTGTAGCTGGGTTAGGTGTCGAAGAGTACGATATGTTAAATTATGCTCGTCCCCATCCTCGAAAGCAACAACAATATGAGGCGGGTTTTCTGGTGTTTTAAGATCAGGTAATTGTTCTGAATACTGATAAGCTTCTGGTAATGCAAAGACGAAACTGCCACCAATATAATGGGATGGCATATAATCTTTAACTTCTTGATAGAGTGCTAGTAATACACAGTCACAGGCTTGGCCACCTTCACCAAAATCATCAAAATGAATGATCGTTTTACAAAATGGTCGTATATTCTCCACTTGCCAGCTTTCTGAATTACGACCGTCCCTAACAATTAAATCAGGTTGTATAGCTTTTATTTGCTTAGGTAATTCGTCGAAATGATCGAATAGTATTGGTGAAAGATTGTGATTCATTAAAATTTGAATCCCATCATTTGAAGGGGTCTTTACGAATATGAAAACTTCCTCTTGTCCAAGCAACTTAGCTAATGTTGCAACTCGTTCAAAAGGATACAGCCCTTTATCAATACAGCTTTCAATTATGAAAACAATCGATTTTTTCGGTTTAATTGTTTGTGTTTCGTTTTGCAAATGTATCCCATCCTTTCATCTGTCTATTTAAATTATGGTGAAAATTGGGCAAGTATGTGTAAAAATTAACATTAGATAAATAATGTATGAGATGAAACTTTAAAAATTGACTTTGCTATACCGATGAATAGTAGAGAGGACATGCAAAATGAAGCTAGTTCTCATTATTGATGATACATACATAGAAATCGTCTTTGTGGAGCAAATATAAGACTTTCTCGAAGGGGGAATGAAATTGGGCATGCGTTCGGCAATTGTTGTAGGGGCTACTGGATTAACAGGTAGTTCACTAATAGAACAGTTATGTGACAACGATGAATATGTTTCGGTCATCGTTATAGCACGACGAGAGCTACAATATAAGCACCCGAAGTTAGAGGTGAAAATTCGAAACTTCGATACATTAGAAGAAAAAGATATTGAGTTTGCTCATGAGCTATTTTGTTGTTTAGGTACAACGATTAAAAAGGCTGGCTCACGTGAATCGTTTGAAAAAGTTGATTTTGAATATCCACTAGCCATTGCCTCATTGGCGAAAAAGCAAGGGATTCCGCATATGCTTGTCATAACAGCAATGGGTGCCAATGTGCGATCTCAATTTTACTATAATCGTGTGAAAGGGAAACTTGAGCATGCATTAATAGAGCTAGGCTTACAGCGTCTATCCATTATTCGTCCCTCTCTTTTAGCAGGACAGCGCGATGAATTTCGTTTTGGCGAAAAGGCAGGAGAAAAGCTATTAAAAGTTGCTAAACCTTTATTAATAGGACCATTAAAGCGGTTGCGTTCTATTGAGTCCTCGCAAGTTGCAAAAGCAATGATCGTTATTGGGTTACATGGAAAGAAACAGCCGGTAACAATTTATCCATCACAGGACTTAGCGAAAATGGATTTTCCTACTGTGGCACAAGATGAATTTACGCGGGAAGAGTTATTTAATTGGCAAAAACTTAAAGACTCAGATGTGTCAGATGCTAAGCACAAGGTAAATCGAGAGGTCATTATTAATCGAGATAAATTTAAAGTGGAAGAAACAGTAGTAGACAAAGAGGTGACATTTAATCGACACGATGAAAAATAGGCATTTTTCCATTAACTATAGCATTCCGTCTAAAGACTGAATTTATTGTTTTGACTACTACAATTCTTCCCGAGCCACTATTCATTTGTTACAATATTATTGTAGAAGATGAATGTGGAGGCAAAATGAATATGAAAATTTTACTCGTTGATGGCACAATGTTTGGTCGTAAAACTGGTGCTATTTTAGAGCAAGTAGAGCGTTATATTAAAGATTTCGATGCTAGTTTCGACTTAGAAATTATGCATTTTAGTGAATATAAGCATCAAATTGTCGATGGTTCACCGTTAAATGACGATATGAAAAAAATGATTCAAAAATTTGAAGAAGCGGATGCGTATATTATCGCAACGCCCATTTTCCAAGCTTCAATTCCAGGCGTATTGAAAAATGCTTTTGATTTCTTACATCCGAAAACAATGCGTTATAAGCCAGTATCTATCGTAGCGAATGGTGGCACATATCAGCACCATTTAGTAGTTGAAAACCAATTAAAGCCTATTTTAGATTACTTCCGTGCACTTGTGACACCAAACTATGTATATACGCATACGTCACATTTTGATGCAAATAATGTAATTGTAGACGAGGATGTTCATAATCGTTTACGTGAAATGGCACGTGTTTTCGTTCAGTACTGTGAAATGAGTAAAACATTACCGAAAGAAACAATAGACCAACATTAAAGATATGTCCTAATGTCGGTACCAATAAGTATTGATCCCTTGTACAGTGGAAGGAAATCACTGTGCAGGGGATTTTTCTTTGCAAGATTCCATTTACGATATGATAAAATAATACTTTAGTGAATTCGGAAAGGAGGGCAGCTCATGCAGAACATCGCTTTACTAGAGAAACAACGCTGTAATTTAATTTTGACGAATAAGGCGAAGGAAGCGGTAGAGGAATGCTCAGCAAACGAGCATGCCTTTTTTGCGTTACAAAAAACAGTTACTGTCTATATTGAAAAAAGAAAAGCCAAAACAATTGGCGAAACGTTTTTATCGATTTATTTTAATGCAGAGCACAATGAAAAGTTAGATAGTGTACTTGCCGGAAAAACGGCAATTATGGATTGTGTGCTAAAAGTGGAAGGGTTATTAGCAACAAATATTCGTTTTGTACATATGCGAGGTCCAATAAGTACGAATCGTCGCTTACCGGCTGCATTGCAATTCGTAACAAAGCCTAATAATGGCGCAGGTATCCCGCTTGACCTTCATACGAAAATAAGAGAACTTCCGATTGCTGAAGAACGCACCGAATATGTGAAAAAGCGTATTGCAAGTTGGGAAGGCTATTTAAAAATCCAAGAACGTGATGCAACAATTGATGATATTCATACGGAATTTAAACAAAGCTACTTCAATGAAGACTTTTCACGTTTAACACTTGTATGTCCATATGTAAAAGCGAAGGAATGGAAGCAACTTGAAGGTTTAAGTGTTAGCATCCAAGGGGTACGTGGCGAAATCGGACAAGTATTAAAATCGAATGCTGGCAAGCAAACAGTGGAAATTGATTTAAAGCCTTTTGCAAAGGATCAGGCTCGTAAAGATCAGTTAAACTTGCGCTCAAAACAAGCAAGCTTTAGTAATTTTGCAACACTGAGTCAAATTCGACGCTTACGCAATGGCTTTACGAAGCTAGAAAAGGGCGAAGCAGTTAATGCTAGTCTAGAGACGATTTTATTTGAAAAACGCCCAACTGTCCGCACTGCAAAGCTGCAAGATGATATTGAGTTTCATAATAATTTAAATGAATATCAACGTAAAGCGGTAATCGGGGCTCTATCTGTTGAAGATTTATATGTGATTCAAGGGCCACCGGGGACTGGGAAAACAACGGTTATTTCAGAAATATGCCAGCAAAATGTAAAAGCAGGCTTAAAAACTCTCGTTGCATCACAGTCAAATTTAGCTGTTGATAATGCATTAGGAAGACTTCTCTCCAATCAAGAAATTCGAATTTTACGGTATGGCCGAACAGAAAGTATTGAAGAAGAGGGAAAAAAATTCATTGAGGAAAATGTTGCCCTTCATTGGCGTGAACAAACATTAGCATCTGTTGAAGAAGAAATTATCGCTTTTGCTGAGCGTGAACAGGAATTGAAGGCAAGTATTTTAAAAGCAGCGAACGAGCGACAAAAGCTTGAGACATGGCTTGAAGAGCTAGTTAAGGAAATCGCTGCTAAGGAGCAGGCGGCAATAGACGAACCAATTTTGCAAAAAGAGATTCAATCGTTAAAAAAGGATTTGAAAACGGCAAAAGCAGAAAAAGAATCTAGTGAAGAGCAAAAAGAGCATCTTGAGAAACAGCTAGCACAACTAGAGTCCGTTATACAATCCCAAGCACAAATTTTATCTGAATATGATTCGCTTGAACAGCTACAACAAACGATTCAAGATTGCACCCATAAAATAGAACAATGGCAAGCTGCTATTCAATATAAAGAATTACTTGTAGAAAAGCAGGAGCTGACATCGCAGTTTCAAGATATTCAACTAAAATACGAACAAGAAAATAAGCGATTGCTTTTAATGAAGGAAGGACAACAATATATTGATACGTTAACGTCCTTTGATCGTATTCAACGCTTTTTAGAGCATTATCACATCCGTCCTACGCACATATTAGCTCAACAAATTGGAAGATTAGAGCATTTAGAGGATGCGAAAGATTTAGAAGCCTGGGCAACAATAAATTCCCGATTACAAAAAGCGATTGCAAAGCTTGAAACATTGGTATCGCCTGAGGAGAAAGAACGAGCGTTAGCTAAAAGTCGTCAACAGCCGGTTCAATCGTTCTCATTAAAAAATTTAACGGGTGTATTTGCGCAGCTTAATGAGTCATTTCAAGAAGGGCAAACACCTCCTATCGAACAGGTAGAAAGCTATTTACTAGGGCTCTATATGCGTCGCGATTTTGTTTGGCAAAAGGGTATGGCGCTTCGACAACAACAGGATCATAAAGATCGGGAATTTGAGTCACTACGTAAAAATATTAGTAGTTTAATACATCAAGAATGTGCCATTACAAGCTTCGACGTACAAAGCTTGCAACGCCAATTACAGCCATATATTAAACATACCGAGCGTCTACAGCAACTCGCTGATACATTCCAAGCTGATGTTATGCCAGAAGAATCGGTGGAACAGTTGAAAATGCTAGTAGCTAATACACAAACCTCTTTACAAACAGCCCGTCAACAGCTTCAGGCCGTTGAGCAAGCTAACACACAACTTGTGCCTAAGAAAGCAGCACAACAAACAGCAAAGGCAAGTTTACTTGAGGTTGAGGAGCAGCTAGCGCAATTAGAAGAAAACATTAAAGCTATAAATGTAGAAGGGCTAAAAAAGGAAAAACAACTAACTGCGTTAACAACATTGTTACAATCTACGCCAGAGCGCACATATGAGGAAGTAAAAGAAACTATTCAAGCCACAAATGAAAGCTTAGAAGAGCTACATCGTAAAGAACAGCAGCTACCTCTACGTAAGAAATTGCAAGAGCAATGGCGTGATAAGTTACAAAACGCAACAGAATATGATTTAGATGAAATTCGTAAATTATATGTGCGTCATGCCAATGTTATCGGCACAACATGCGTTGCTTCGGCAAGTAAGGAATTTATGGAAAACTATCCGACCTTTGATGTTGTCATCATTGACGAAGTATCCAAGGCGACACCTCCAGAGCTATTATTACCAATGCTTAAGGGCAAAAAAGTTATTTTAGTTGGTGACCATCATCAGCTACCACCACTTCTTGGTGATGATACCCTAGAGGAAACATTGAAGGGTATGTTAGAAGAAAATCCAAACTTCGATGGTGCACAAGAGCTAAAAAGCTTGCTGCGTGAATCGTTATTCGAGCGGTTATTTAATAACTTACCGCCAACACATAAGCAAATGCTCGCATTACAATACCGTATGCATGAAAAAATCATGCATAGTATTACACCTTTTTACGCCAAGGAAGAGAGTGGCCTGCAATGCGGTTTACCGGATTCTGATGCAGCACGTGACCATGGTTTAGAAGGACATTTCGTCAACCGAGAAGATCATTTACTATGGATTGATATGCCAACTGAAAAACCATTTTTAGAGGAACAAGTTAAAGGTGGCACGAGTCGTTATAATGAGGGGGAACTACAAACAATCCGTCGAATTTTAACAGATTTAAATGCTGCTGTTTTAGAAGCGAAAAAGGCAGGGCGCATACCACAAGATGTACAGAAAAGTGTAGGCGTTATTAGCTTCTATGGCGAGCAAGTGAAGAAAATTAATCGTTTACTTCAACAGGAATTACAGCTACCCCATTTACAGTTTAGAACGGGAACTGTCGATAAGTTTCAGGGGATGGAGATGGATGTCATATTAGTGAGTATGGTACGTAATACGCCAAAGGGAGGGGACATTGGCTTTGCGAGAGATTATCGCAGGTTAAATGTTGCACTTTCTCGTGCGCGTGAATTGTTAATGCTTGTTGGCAGTGCAGATATGTTTGCAAAACGTGCTAAACAACAAGATACACGTGACATGTACAGCAATCTATTAACGACGGTGAAATCCTACAACGGTTTACGTAATCATGAAGGACAGGTGATGTAGGGTGTTGAAATTACAACAGCGTTTAATGCGAGAGTTACAGCAAAATCGTCATGTGAAAATAGTGAAATCTACTGAATGGTGTATTCCGGTTCGCACGATTGAAGTGACATATGAGCCAATTCGTCGCTCAACGATGGATGTCCTAATGAAAATGCTATTAATTAGCATGCAGGAAGCAAATTTTCAAAATGTGCAGGAATTGAGTGAGCTGTTACTAGTAGACCCACTGTTTATTGAGGATTTAGTGTCGTTAATGTCTCGCGTCCGCCTTATAGAGCAAACGGATGGCTTCTATAAACTAACCTCTAAAGGGGAGCAACAATTGGAGCATGGCATTTTCGAGGAAGAGCTAGAGGTCGAAACGGCAACGCTTTTATTTAGCCCATGTCACCAAGCGATTCTTCCTATAGGAGAAGAGGCTATAGAGGAATATGATGAGTTACCTGAGCCATATCGTTATGTCGATAAGGACGCTGAGCAGCAAGAACATTTTGATGAGGAAATGATGCTTGCAGCTTTACAGCAGGAAGAGGAAGAAGAAGCGAGCTCACAAAAAATAGTAGCAACTATTGTTACTTCAGATGCGAAACAGATTAATGATATCCCCTGTTTAGAATTCGTTCTTTTTAATAAGGAGCAAAATATTGTATATACCCGAGTATGGAATACATTGCTAAACCAATGGGATGAAAAGCTGGAACAGCAACTTACAGAAAAAGAGCAACTACAATGGCGTGAACAATATTTATAAAAGACAGAACGAGCGGTAAAGCAATGAGCTGACCGCTCGTTTTTTGTGCTTAAAAAGTCTAGCTACGGAGACAATACCGCGGAATGAGATAGTGATTCGGAAGGGCGAGGAGATGATTCCGCGAAGTGAAGGTGTGATTCCACGGAGTGAGGAGGTAATTCCGCGGAGTGAGTGGGTGATTCCGCGGGGTGAAGGTGTGATTCCGCGGAGCGAAGGTTTGATTCCGCGGAGTGAGGAGGTGATTCCGCGGAGCGAGGAGGTAATTCCGCGGAGCGAGGAGGTAATTCCGCGGAGCGAGGAGGTAATTCCGCGGAGCGAGGGGTTAATTCCGCGGAGTGAGGGTTTGATTCCGCGGAGCGAGGGTTTGATTCCGCAAATTGAGGTAGTAATTCCGCGGAGCGAAGGTGTGATTCCGCGAAGCGAGGGGCTGATTCCCAGAGCGAGGGGTTAATTCCGCGGAGCAGCTGAACTCAAATGTATAATCCCCAAATAGAAAAAAGAATCTGCTTTACGCCCAGATGGTACAAAGGGCGTTGAGAAGATTCTTCTTTGACTCGTTTACTGTTGCACTATGTTTGTGGGACTAGCAATCTAGCTATAACCCCATTGTTTTTAAAAAACCTCAATATAATTTACATAAATCGAATGCCCAATTATTAGTGATAAAACAACAATAATCGTAATAATAATCACATTTCGAGGTCTAAAGTCTTGAGCTTGCATTTTCTACTCCTCCTTCACTATTTGGTGTGAATATTATGACAATTTAATGACAATTCAATATATGTTAAGGGAATAAGAGTATGCAATTTTAAAAGTACTTTTTATGTAAAAGAGGTTTCGCAAACATAATAGTTCTACTAGCAAAAATAAAAGCCGCAACACTCACTATGCGTGGTGTTGCGGCTTTTAAATATCTTGCTAGGGAGATGTCAGAATTGTGTGAGTGACTGGCACTCTTAATCGAGTTTTAGTCCTTTTAAGGCTTCAGCTAATGCGTTGTTTACTGGTTCATCATTATTTTGTTGCTTTAAATATTTTTGAACTGAGCGTTTATCAACTTTACCGCCGCCTTCTTTTTTACGGCGCGCTTCAAATGTAGATAATTTTTCGCGATGACCACATTTACATACAAAGATTTGCCCATCGCCTTCACCACGGAGTTCCAGTTTTTTCTTACATTGAGGGCAGCGAGCGTTTGTCACACGTGCTACATTTTTGCGGTGACCACATTCACGGTCCTGACAAACAAGCATTTTGCCTTTTTTGCCGTTGACTTCAAGCATCGGTTTACCACAATCAGGGCAAGACTTAGTAGAAATATTATCGTGCTTATATTTTTTATCGCTTGCCTTAATTTCAGAAACAATTTCCTTCGTATAATTTTTCATTTCACTAATAAATACATCTTTTTTCAGTTTTCCATTTGCAATCGCTTCGAGCTTTTGCTCCCATTCAGCTGTAAGGGTAGGGGATTTTAACTCCTCTGGAACTAAATCAAGCAGTTGTCTGCCTTTTGAAGTGATGTAAATATCTTTAGCACCACGCTTTTCAATTAAAAACGAGTTAAAGAGCTTCTCGATTATATCAGCGCGAGTTGCTACTGTGCCTAAACCGCCTGTAGATTTTAAAGTATCGGCTAATTTTTTATCGTTCGTCCCCATATATTTCGTCGGATTTTCCATCGCAGATAATAGTGTTGCCTCATTAAAGCGTGCTGGTGGCTTCGTTTGGCCAGATGTTTGTGCAATCAGTTTAATCTGAAGTGTGTCACCCTTGTCAATGCGGGGAAGGATTTGTTCTTGCAAATCATCTGTTGTATCCTCATCGTCAAAACGATTTTCATATACTTCCTTCCAGCCAGCTGATAGGATTGTTTTCCCGCGCGCGACAAAGCTTTCATCAGCGATTTTTGCACGTAATGTCAGCTGTTCGAATTCAAAAGCAGGGAAAAGAACAGCTAAAAATCTTTTCACAACAAGGTCGTAAATTTTACGTTCCTTATCGGAGAATGCAGAAGAATTGACATAGCCTTCGGTCGGAATAATCGCATGGTGATCAGAAACTTTACTATCATCGACAAATGCCTTCGACGTTTTAATTGGTTTATTTAAAAGCTTATTTGCAAGTGAACGGTATTCGCCAATACCACAAGCTTTTAAACGTTCTGGTATAGTTGCAACAATGTCTTGTGAAATATAGCGAGAGTCTGTACGTGGATACGTTAATACTTTGTGCTGCTCATATAATTTTTGCATAATATTCAGCGTTTCTTTTGCAGAATAGCCGAAAATTTTATTCGCATCACGTTGCAACTCTGTTAAATCATATAAACCTGGAGCAAAAGTTTTCTTCGGTTTTTTTTCAATGTCTGTTACAGTTGCATTGTTTCTACCAAGCTTTTTAACGATAGCGTCAATTGTATCTTTATCAAAGCTGCGGCTATTGCCTTTTGCATCCTGCCATGTCAATTTTAAATGGTCGGCAGTCTGAGCTTCAATACCGTAGTAAGTTTGTGCTTTAAAATGTTTGATTTCATCTTCGCGCGCCGCAATAATTGCCACTGTTGGTGTTTGTACACGACCGCAGTTTAGCTGTGCATTAAAACGTGTTGTTAAAGCACGAGTAGCATTTAGTCCGATATACCAGTCTGCTTCAGAACGGGCAACAGCGGAAGCATATAAATTATCGTAGGCCTTGCCAGGTTTTAAGTTAGCAAACCCGTCTTTAATGGCTTTATCAGTTACAGAAGAAATCCATAAACGTTTAATCGGCTTATTTATCTTTACTTTATCAATAATCCAGCGTGCTACGAGTTCACCTTCGCGGCCAGCGTCAGTTGCTACAATGATTTCTCCTACATCGCCGCGCGTCAGCTGGCTTTTTACCGCATTAAATTGTTTACCTGTTTGTTTAATCACTGTCAGTTTTAAGTGCTCAGGTAACATTGGTAAATCTTCTAAATTCCATGTTTTGTATTTCACGTCATAGCTTTCAGGGTCTGCTAATGTTACAAGGTGACCTAATGCCCATGTAACGATGTATTTATCCCCTTCAAGATAACCGTTTCCTTTTTTATTGCAGTTCAATACACGCGCAATATCGCGAGCTACTGATGGTTTTTCAGCTATTACTACACTTTTAGCCATAAATAACATCCTTTCGTAAATCCTTGTTTTTACTATATCATAGAGCATTATTATTATGCTAAATAAGAAATTAACGGTGTATACCAAGGGGGAATTGGACTTATCTTCATGTAAATTGTTTGAGTGCCTGGCACTTGTATTTTCATAATAAGAAAAATGAGGATCTCAAAGTGTCAGGCACCGAAACGATTCTGAATTTTATGAAAAAAGAAGTAAACTCGAAATTTTTCGAGTTTACTTCTGTCTGAATAGCCTTTACACAATAGAAGTACTAGAAGACTTTCTCACGATAAGCTTCGGTTGAAGATTAATTTTGCGATATTCACTTGGTCCGTTTCCTTCAACTCGTTCAATAACTAATTGTGTCCCCATATAGCCAAAGTCATATGCGGGCTGTGAAGCTACTGTGAAGAAAGGATCCAAATTTGAATAAGGCTCTAAGTCGTCGAAGCATACAACAGCAATATCTTCTGGCACTCGTATATTTTTGTTGCGCAGTGTTGTGATTGCGTTAATCGCTATAAAGTTATTAGCTGCGAAGATGGCAGTAGGTCGTTCTTCCTCAGGTAATAGCAGTAATCCATTGATAGTATCCCATTCTTCTTCTTGTTTATAATGTGTTTGGATAACCAAATTTTTATTAAAAGTCAAATCATTTACTTTCAATGTGTCTACATAAGTTTGATATCTTTCTTTGGATGTAGAAATATCTAATGGTGCATGAATAAGCGCAATCTTCTTATGTCCTCGATCAATTAAATGCTGAACTAACTCTCTTGTTCCCTCATG
Organism: Lysinibacillus sp. NPDC093712; assembly: GCF_050280025.1. Lineage (NCBI taxonomy): Bacteria > Bacillati > Bacillota > Bacilli > Caryophanales > Bacillaceae > Lysinibacillus > Lysinibacillus sp. NPDC093712. Next base: position 297,802 of record NZ_JBNNUU010000004.1, on the reverse strand, counting down.
ATTATTCCCCAATACCATATCGCATGGAAGATCATCTATCATCCTATCAATTAACGTAAAAGGAACTTTGTTTTTCACAAGCTTTTTTAAGTTTTTTTTAGACTGATTTCCAGTAGGCGCAATGATAACGCCATCTACCATTTTCGAAATAAGAGCATCTATATAGCCACTTTCTTTTTCTGGATCCTCGTCAGTATTACACAACATAAGCTGATAGCCTAGTTGATTAGCCTTATCTGCTGCACCTCTAGCAACCTTTGTGAAGAAAGGATTTGTAATATCAGGAATAACTAATGAAAGGAGCTTCGTTTTTTTAATATTTAAACTTCTGGCAGCGGAGTTGGGGATATAGTTTAATTCTTGAATAACAGCTTCTACTTTTTTTCTTGTTTTCTCGCTAATATTGCCTTTATTGTTAATGACTCTTGAAACAGTCATAGGAGAAACATTAGCTTTTTTTGCAATATCATATATTGTTGTCACCTATCGTACCTACCTTACATTGTTAATTTTTTTGGATTATTCCTACTGCTGGCGCAACGATTCTACGCAAAAAACATCTCGAATGAAGATACATTTTATTTCAAAATAAAGTCATCGTGATTACCATGTTGTTGGTTTATTTTTACATAAATAATTCGAATATAATTGTACTTCTTCTAACTCTACACTTTCCAATTGTTGATTCCAAGAGGGAAAGCGCTTCAAGTGAGCCAAAAATAAAATAATACAATTAGTTTTCCGTTTAAAGCTCCCCGATGTTTATCCACCATTTTTCTCAAGTCATTATAGCATGTGATTTAAAAATCTACATCACCATCCCATTTTATAACCTACTCAAAATTAAAAGTTTTTTAACATTTGAGCTTGGTAAATGTAACATTCAAATACGTCAACGCATCTAATGAATAGCGTTCATTGTCGCCATTCTACTTCACTAAGTATGAAATATTCTTAGCAATACCATCTATTTACTTCTGTTTTGAATTTTGGTTATTTTCAGAAATTAGTATTGACATGTAATTTTTTGTTTGTTATTTTTACGTTACCGGTAACATAAAAGTTAACAAAGGTGGTGTTGAATATGATAATCGATTCACATCAACATTTTTGGAAGTTATCAAGGAATGATTATAAATGGTTAACCGAAGATTTACCAGAGCTTTATCGTGATTATATGCCTAACGATTTATATCCAATTTTAAATGAACATCAAATTGAAAAGACAATAGTAGTTCAAGCTGCTCCAACAATCAATGAAACTTTATTTTTATTAGATTTATTTGAAGAGCATGAATGGATTGCAGGTGTAGTCGGCTGGTTAGATTTAACAGAATTAAACTTTAAGCAACATTTAGAGGAGTTTCTACAACATCCTGGTTTTGTAGGTGTGCGACCTATGTTACAAGATTTAAATGAGGATGATTGGATTTTGAGAAAAGATGTATTAAAGAACATTGAACTACTTGTACAGTATGATGTTCCGCTAGATCTTTTAATAAAGCCAAGGCATTTTCCTTACATACTAGAATTATTAAAAACATTTCCCCAATTGAGAGTAGTAGTGAACCACATTGCTAAGCCAAATATAGCAAAGCAACAAATTGATGGCTGGAAAGAAGCTATGGGTGAAATTGCGATGTACCCAAATGCGATGTGTAAACTTTCAGGATTAGTGACAGAAGCAACGCATAAAAACTGGGCGATTGAAGAATTCCAACCTTTTATCAACCATGTAGTAAATGTTTTTGGAACGAATCGAGTGATGTTTGGAAGTGACTGGCCTGTATGTAATTTATCAGGTACATACAACGATGTACTGACGATACTTATGGAAAACTTACCTACAAACTTACTTGGAAAAGATTTGGAAATGATATTTGGAGAAAATGCCAAGCGTTTTTATAAATTATGAGAAGGAGGACGAAGGAATGGCAGAGATGGCATATCAACAAGGGATAACTTGCATTGTAATGGATGAAAAAGATAATGTAACAACTCTTTTAACGGATGTAAAAAAAGGTGAAAGTGTAATTTACACAAAAGGTAATCAAACATATGAAGTAACTTTGCAACAAGATGTTAGCTTTGGACATAAAGTTGCGATTGCTCCTATCAATAAGGCTGAGAAAATTGTGAAGTACGGTGAAGTAATCGGAGCAGCAACAACTGCTATTCAGTTAGGGGAGCATGTACATGTTCACAATATCGAGGGCATACGCGGACGCGGAGATAAAAGGGCGGGAGGTGTGAAATGATGACATTTATTAAGGGCTATCGCAGAGACAATGGAAAATTTGGTATTCGAAATCATCTTTTAATTTTACCAACAGTTGTATGTGCAAATCAGGTTACTTCAAGAATTCAACAACAAGTTCCGGGGTCAGTAGCTATACCTCACCAACATGGATGTAGCCAAGTAGGTGCTGACAAAGAGAGAACACATAAAGTATTAGTTGGAATGGGAAAAAACCCGAATGTCGGTGCTGTATTAATTGTTAGCCTTGGCTGTGAAGTAATCAATGCACAAGACATAAAGCAAGAAATTGAAGAGACTGGTAAGCCAGTTGTTTGGATTGACATTCAAAATGAGGGTGGCTCTGTTAAAACGATCCAAAAAGGTGTGGAAGTAGCACAGGATCTTCTGAAAAAAATAGAAGATATTCCGTTAATAGATATTCCACTTTCAGAGCTAATTGTTGGTGTGAAATGTGGCGGTTCTGACGCTACATCAGGATTATGTAGTAACCCTGCACTTGGTAGAGCAGCTGATACTATTTTGAATGCAGGTGGCACAATTGTCATGGGCGAGACTACAGAAATCATTGGTGCAGAGCATCTTGTTGCTGCAAAGGCAATCAATCAAAATGTACAACAAAAATTATATAAATGTGTTGAACAATTTGAACTTGAAGTAGAACGTATGGGTGTCGATATGCGTGGAGGAAATCCAAGCCCAGGCAATATCGCAGGAGGCTTATCGACGATTGAGGAAAAATCTTTAGGTTGTATCAGTAAAGCTGGAACAGCAATCCTTCAAGGGGTTGTAGACTTCGCTGAAGAAATTCCAGGGACAGGCTATTATTTCATGGATTCACCAGGGAATGATATTGAATGTGTAACAGGCATGGCAGCAGCGGGTGTTCATGTTGTTTGCTTTACAACGGGAAGAGGGACACCGACAGGAAATCCGATTATACCTGTCATTAAAATAACAGGTAACGAAATTACTGGAAGACGAATGGCAGACAATATTGATGTAGATGTAAGCCCTGTTTTACAAGGGAAAGAAACGTTGGATGAATCGGGTAAACGCATTTTTGAATCGATTGTAAATGTAGCAAAAGGTCAGGAAACGAAAGCCGAGATTTTAGGCCATCAAGAATTTAGTATTAGCAGAATTGGTATTAGTCTATAAAACGTAGTTAGGAGAATAAATATGAAAAAACTTGAAAATCGTGTTGCTCTAGTAACAGGAGCAAGTAGGGGGATAGGGGCTGCTATCGCAGAAAGATTAGCAGAAGAAGGAGCCCATGTTGCCATTAACTATACATCTCAAAGTTCACTAGAAAAAGCCGAAATGTTAAAGGAACAAATAGAGAATCGTTTTAATGTTAGAGCGATGGTTGTAAAAGCGAATGTAGGTATTAAACAAGAAGTTGATCACATGATTGATGAAGTGGAGAAAACGCTTGGCAATGTAGATATATTAGTGAATAACGCTGGTATAGCGCCATTCGAGTCATTTATGAAGTTAACAGAAGAAACTTGGGATACGACGTATCAAATAAATGTAAAATCAATTTTTTTAACTTCACAACGGGTAGCTAAAAAAATGATTGAACAACGATACGGCAAAATCATTAATATTACATCTACGGCCAGCCTGCTTGTGACAAGTCCGGTTATCCCACATTATATTTCCTCAAAAGCGGCGGCGAGTCATTTGACTAAAGCTTTAGCGATTGAATTAGGTAAATATAATATTAATATCAATGCCGTCGGTCCAAGTACAGTAGCTACAGATATGTGTCAGGAATATCTTGAAGATCCAAGTATTTTAGAAAAAGAAATACAAGCCAATCCAATGAAACGATTGGGGACTGAAAAGCAAATTGCTGATGCTGTCGTATTTTTAGCTTCTGAGGAAGCGATGCAAATAAACGGACATTTACTAATGGTAGATGGAGGGCTTACTGTGAAAGCCGCACAGCCAGAAGACCATTTAGAACAAGAAAGGGAATTGTTGCTATGAGATTACAAGGTAAAGTAGCACTCATTACCGGGGGTGGTAGTGGTATTGGTCGTTCAACAGCCCTTCTTTTTGCAGCAGAAGGAGCCCACGTCATCATTAACGATGTTCACAAGGAAAATGGTGAAGGTACAGTAAAGGATATTCAACAAAACGGAGGAAGCGCAACATTTTATCATGCAGATGTGACTATTCCTGAAGCTGTAAAAGAGATGGTTGAACATATGACAAGGCAATTCGAAAAAATTGATATCCTTTTTAATAATGTAGGCATTAGTAATGTTGGGCGCATAGATGAGGTAGAGCCAGACGTATGGGATAAAGTGATGAGCGTAAATGTAAAGGGAGTCTATTTACCAACAAAATATATTGTCCCTCACATGATGGAGCAAAAGAGCGGATGCATCATTAATATGTCTTCATGTGCTGCGGAAATAGGCTTAAAGCAACGCGCATTATATTCGGCAACAAAAGGAGCCATTTTATCGTTAACAAAGGCGATGCAGGTAGATTATGCACCTTACAATATACGAGTAAATGCTTTATTACCAGGAACGATTTTTACACCATTTGTAGAAAATTATTTAAAAAATGCATATGACAATCCACAAGCTGCCATCACAAGTATTAAAACAAGACAACTAAGTGGTGAATTAGGAAAACCTGAAGATGTTGCGAAAGCTGCCTTATTTTTAGCATCTGATGAGTCCAGCTTTATGATGGGTTCTCCGCTTTACATCGATGGTGGCGTTGTCTTTGGGAAAAATGCTTAATATTACGAAATGACATGAGGAATGATTATGAAACTATTAACATTTGAAAAGCAGGGCAACTATCAATTAGGCGTTCAAACGATGCAAGGCATTATAGATATAGCCGCATCGATTGACAAAAATCCAAATTTTAATAACTTACCAGATGTAATGTCTTTATTTTCTTGTAATAAAGAAGAAATTGTAAAGCTTCAAAATTTTATTCAAGCAATAGAAGTAGAAGAAAGTGCAGTATTTGTAGATGACAGTCAAATCAGCTGGGGACCATGTGTTACAAAACCACATAAAATTATTTGCGTAGGTTTAAATTACCGTAAACATGCAGATGAAACGAATGCGCCATATCCAGAAGTGCCTATTTTATTTAATAAATTTGATAATACATTAACTGGACATCAAAGTGATATTCAAATTCCAAATGTAACAAAGCAACTTGATTATGAGGTAGAGCTTGGAATTGTTATTGGTGAAAAGATAAAAAATGTCAAAGAAGAAAATGCATTAGATCATGTTTTTGGTTATTGCACTGTAAATGATCTATCGGCGCGCGATTTGCAAATGAAAACACAACAATGGTTGTTAGGTAAAACGTGCGATAAGTTTAGTCCTGTTGGTCCTTACTTAGTGACGGCAGATGAAATAGAGAACCCTAATAATCTAGCATTAAAAACATATGTAAATGGAGAAATAAGACAAAACTCGAACACCGCAGATATGATTTTCAATTGTGCTGAAATTATTAGTTATATTTCCCGACATATGACATTAGAGCCTGGAGATATTATTTTAACAGGTACACCGGAAGGCGTAGTGTTCGGATATCCTGCAGAACAGCAAGTGTATATTCAACCAGGGGATGAAGTAACTGTAGAAATCGAGAAATTAGGTTCTCTTACAAATTACTTCGTAGCAGAAGATTAAAGAAATGAGTGTGAATAACTATGCTAAAAGGGATTCCTCCAATTATTTCACCAGACTTAATGAAGGTATTAATGGAGATGGGTCATGGAGATGAAATTGTGTTGGCGGACGGAAATTTTCCTGCTGCCAGCCATGCCCAACAGCTAATCCGTTGTGATGGACATACAATTCCAAAATTACTAGAAGCGATATTGGCGTTCTTTCCTATCGATACGTATGTGGAACATCCCATTCAATTAATGGCTGTTGTCCCAGGAGATCCAGTGGAACCAACGATTTGGAAAGAGTATGAGCAAATCGTTCAACGTCAATCCGAATATTCAATTCCATTTGAATTTATGGAGCGCTATGAATTTTACGAGCGCACAAAAAAGGCTTTTGCCGTAGTAGCAACAAGCGAAAAAGCTCAGTACGCTAATATCATTTTAAAAAAAGGTGTCATCAAATAATCGGTATTTCGAGGATGAACATTAACTGAATGTTCACCGTAAACTCGATATGAATACAAGCGTATCGGGAATTTGGTCATTCTAATGTATCGGGGGAAAGCGAATTATGAATTCTGAAGTGTTAGTAGAAGAAACAAGAGCGAACTTACTGGAAAATGTCCATTCTGGTGTCGTTTGTGGAGTGAATGACAGCAAGGAGGCTATCTATCAAGTTGGTAATATCCAACATAATACATATTTCCGATCTGCTGCAAAACCCATTCAAGCGTTACCCGCATTTTTATCTAAAATTGATTTAAAGTATGGCTTAACTGATAGAGAAGCAGCTTTATTTACTGCTTCACATCGTGGAGAAACATATCACATTGAAGCGCTAGAAACGATGAAAGAGAAATTAGCCATTGATGAGAATGAATTATTTTGTCCTTTTTCGTACCCTTTAAATGCAGAACCAAAAGAGGCAATGTTAAGACAAAATATAGAGAAAAGACGACTTTTTCATAACTGCTCAGGAAAACATATGGGCTTTATTGCAACTTGTCGTGAAATGGGTTTTCCAACGGAGGGTTATTGGAATATAGATCATCCCCTACAACAACTTATTTTGAAAACGCTATCTTATTTATCAGAAACACCGCTATCTGAAATTCATATCGGAGTAGACGGCTGTGGTGTGCCTGTGTTTGCTATACCATTACACAATATGGCTATTACAAGTTTGAAATTAGCTTGTCCAGATTTAATTGAAGATTTGGAACTTAAAGAAGCAGTAGAGCGAATGACAACAATGATGAACAAAGAATTCAACATGGTAGCGTCTGAAAACTTTATTTGCTCTGTATTATTGCAAGATCGAAATATTGTAGCAAAGGGCGGAGCAAAAGGTGTGTATTGCTTCGGCTTGAAAAAAGAACGTTTAGGTTTCGCTTTGAAAGTTTTAGATGGTTCAGAAGACGTTTGGCCAAATGTAATTGCTTCGATTTTAGAGCAAATAGACTATGAAAATAAAGAAACAATTGCTAATATTCGCTCTCTTAGACCAAGCATCATTAAAAGTGATGGGGGCATTGAAGTAGGATCAATCCATGAGGTATTTGCATTAACACCAAATACAAAATAAAAATTTGTTACAAAGGGGATGAAATTTATGAAGAAAAAGATGCTAGTCGTATTGATGGTTTTATTAGCTACTATACTTACTGCGTGTGGTGGTTCGAGTGATACTAGTGATAATGCAGATGGTAAGGTGAAAATTAGATTGCTAACAAGAATGGCAGGGACAAGCACTCAGGTACAAATCTACAAAGATATTATTAAAGAATTCGAGGCAAAACATTCTGATGTAGTTGTTGTTGATGAATCTCAAGGTGATGAATCAGCATTTAACAATAAACTGAAAACAGATCTTGCATCTGGCACTTTACCTAACATTTTTAGAGTTCAAGGTGTTGCAAATTTAAACGAGTATATTGAAAGTGGCTTACTTATGGATATGGACCCAATTTTAAAGGATGATCCTGAATGGGGACAACATTTCACAGAAGGTGCATTAAAGTATTATCAAGTGCCAGGTCATGAGGGGACATATGGAATTCCAATGGAGTCTGGTTTAATTGGTGTTTATTATAATGAAGAACTACTTAAAAAAGCTGGTATTAATGAATTCCCTGAAACATGGAGTGAACTAACAGCAGCTGTTAAAAAGTTAAAAGGCATCGATGTAACACCTATTGCACTTGGTGCAAAGGCAACGTATATGGCAGGACATTTACACAACCAAATTTTTTATAAATGGATGGGTACAGAAGCAGCAAAGAAACTAGGTACTAGAGAATTAAAATGGACAGATCCAGATGTTGTGAAAACACTTGAATATGTGGAAGACTTAAATAAGTTAGATGTATTTGGTAAAAGTGCAGCTGGTATAAGCGATGAGATTGTTGTGGCAGATTTCCTTGAAGGTAAGGCAGCGATGATTATTACTGGTCCATGGAACATTGGCAAATTTACGAATCCAAGTGAGACAGAATACGCTGATGCTATTAAACTTGCTAAATTCCCATACTTTGATGAAAAACCAGAGTTTAAAGATGAAGATATGCAAATCATTAGTCCATATATGGTGAATGGCAAACTTGAAGGAAAAGAAAAAGAATATACAATTGAACTACTAAAAATGCTTACTTCTGCTGAAGCAGCTAAACGATTTGCAGAGGAAGCACAGTTCTTAATTCCAAGATCAGATATCGCAATTGATAACTCGAAAGTATCTGAATTGTTCTTACACAATATTGAATTAGGTGCTACGTCAACAGGAATTGCAGTAGATGTGTTCGATTTTGATCCACTACCATCTATGCAGGATCGAACAAGAAACTCTATCGTAAGTATCTTAATTGGTGGTAAGCCTAAAGATGCAGCAAAAGAAATTCAAGATGAAATTGATAAATCTAAATAAGTAGTTTTTCAATAACGAATTTTAACGTGGAGCGGAATGCGGCGACTCCAGTGGGAAATGCAAGCATCGAGCGTAGCGAGGGAAGCGGCTCGGTGCTTACCCACGGAATGCGTCCCTGTTGCATATGCGAATTAGATTAAAATTGATTAAGATTACAAAAAATTTAAGAAATGGAGGGGAATAGATGAATGTAAAAACAAATAGAGATAAGTCAAAAATTTTTCTATTTACTTTACCGGCCTTAGTAATCTATATTCTATTCCTTATTATACCTATGATAGGCGCCCTTTATTTTTCCGTTGTCAATTGGAATGGCATTAAAGGAGCACCATTAAATTTTGTAGGTTTAGAAAACTATCTAAATGTGTTTAAAGATAAAGACTTTCTTATTTCTTTAAAAAATATGTTTGGCATGGTGTTTTTTAGCGTTTTATTCCATACACCAATCGCTTTATTATTAGCAGTTGCCATTAATACGAAATTTAGGGGACATCGATTCTTTAAAGTCATCTATTTTGTACCTACTATTTTTCCACTAACAGCTATCGGTCTACTTTGGTACTTTATTTTTATGCCGAATGGCTCTTTAAATAGCTTATTAGAATTTATTGGTCTAGCAGATTTAGCTAAAGGCTGGTTAATTGACTCATCTACTGCGATGGGTGCAATTATCTTTGTAAACATTTGGGCAGGTGTTGGATACTACATGGTCATCCTATTAGCGGGGTTAACAACGATACCAGAAGAAGTATATGAGGCGGCAGAGATGGATGGGGCTTCATCTGTACAAAAGTTCTTCCATATAACAGTTCCTATGCTAAAGCCAATTATTACTTTATGTATTTTAATGGATATTATTGGGACCGTGAAAGTATTTGATTTAATTTTTGTTATGACTGAAGGGGGGCCGAATGGTTTAACCAATTTGCCTACTACTTTAATGTATTATGAAGCGTTCAGATACAACAACTACGGCGTTGGTAGTGCATTAGGGGTCATCATTTTTGTTATTGCGCTCGTATTGACTATCGGTAGTGAAGCGCTCATGAATAGGAAGGAGAAGAACCAATGAAAAAGAAAATAATATTATATGTTTTTGTAATAGCAATGGCTTTAATGTTTATTGAACCGATGTTATTTACATTAGTTTCTTCTCTTAAAGGAAATAAAGAAATATTTAGTTCACCCTTTAGTTTGCCTGAGGTTTTTAGATTTGAGAACTATGTAATTGCTTGGCAAGAAGCGAATATGAGTAGATATTTTTTAAATAGTATACTTATTTCAATGGCAACAGTTATTATCCTTGCGATTGTCTCTTCTATGGCGTCATTTACATTATCAAGATTTAACTTTAAAGTGAATAAATTTTTAGCCCTGTTTTTCCTATTAGGTATGATGATACCTATGCATACAGTTCTTGTACCAGTTTCATATATTATTGGAGCACTAGAATTGAAAAATAATTTAGTGGCATTAGTTCTACTGTATGTGGCGTTTTCTTTGTCATTTAGCATTTTAGTTTTGACACGGTTTATGAAAGGAATTAATGCCTCTTTAGAAGAAGCGGCACTTATGGATGGCGCAAGTTATTTCCAAATATATTTCAAAGTTATATTGCCAATGTCTGTTCCAGCAATATCGACTGTTTCTATTTTTAATTTTTTAGGCGCATGGAATAACATTCTGTTCCCACTTTTATTTATTAATGATGACCGCTTAAAACCAATTGCATTGGGTCTATTAAACTTTAGTGGTGAAAGAGGATCAGAATACGGGCCATTAATGGCTGCAATCGTCATCACGATATTAGTTCCTTTAGTCGTTTATCTTCTATTCCAAGAGAAAATAGAAAGTGGTCTTGCGGCAGGCTCAGTCAAAGAATAGCAATGAAATAGAAAAAGTGAATATTATTGGGGGTTATGAATTTGAGTGAATTACGTTATAGACAGGTACATTTAGATTTTCATACGAGTGAAGATATTCTTGGTGTTGGAAAGGACTTCGTTGCAGAGGAGTTTGTTGAGACATTAAAAGAAGCGAATGTAAACTCGATTACTTGTTTTGCTAGATGTCATCACGGCTGGTTATATTACCCTTCACAGCATCGTCCAGATTTAATCCATCCGCATCTTGAAAATAAAAACCTTTTATTAGAACAAATAGAGGTTTGCCATAAAAATAATATTAAAGTTCCGATTTATACAACTGTGCAATGGGATGGCTATATTAGTAAACATCATCCTGAATGGTTATCGATTGATGAAAACGGAGAATTCATTAACAGTCAAGGTGTTCCGGAGCCACATTTCTACTATACAATTTGTTTAAATAGCGGCTATAGACAATATTTTAAAGACCATTTACAAGATATTATCGATACAGTGAAGAGCGAAAATATTGATGGTTTCTTTTTAGATATTTTATTTAAAGTTGATTGTAATTGTAAAAATTGTTTTAAACAGATGGAACGTAAAGGGTTAAACACAGAAAATAGAGTAGATAGAATCTATTATTCTACGCTGATGCTTGAGGAATTTAAAGAAGAGATTAGTGATTTTATTAGAACTAGAGTGCCACATGCAGGTATTTTCTATAATAGCTCTCATATTGGTCCAGGCAATAAAAGTAGCTTAAACAATTATACACATTTGGAGCTAGAGTCTTTACCAAGTGGTGGATGGGGCTATGATCATTTCCCTGCAACAATGAGATATTCTCGTATTTTGGGTAAGGACATCATCGGTATGACGGGTAAGTTTCACACGTATTGGGGTGATTTCCACTCATTGAAAAATAAAGCAGCTTTAGAATTTGAGTGCTTCAATATGCTTGCTTTAGGTGCAGGCTGTTCAATTGGAGATCAACTTCATCCAAATGGTAAATTATCGAAGGCGGCTTATGAATTAATTGGCAGTGTTTATGGAAAAGTGAAAGAAGTAGAAAAGTACTGTATGAATACAAAACCGGTTACAGAGATCGGGGTATTAACACCTGAAGAATTTTATACACCAGGAGATCATAACTTAGGTATCCATCCAGCATTAATCGGTGCAGTTAGAATGTTACAAGAGTTATCATATCAATTTAATATTATCGACAGTCAAATTAATTTTAATGACTATAAGTTAATAATCTTACCTGATGTAATTGACTATTCTCCTGAATTACAGCAAAAGCTACAAGCTTACGCGAACAATGGCGGGAAAATTATTGGTACGTTTGAATCTCTAATTAATAAAAATAGTAACGAAGAAGATTTATATGGAAATGTGTACATTGGTGAATCAAAGTATGACCGTGATTTTGTTTTACCGAATGATGTGATTGGGAAAAAATTGTATAAAGAAGAGTATGTCATGTATTTAAAAGGTTTAGAAATGAAACCCGTACAGTCAGAGGTACTGATGCAGACAGTAAAACCTTATTTTAATAGAGAAGGCACTACGTTTTGTTCGCATCAACATGCCCCATCATCGCATACATTTGGACATGCTGCAGTGACAAAATGCCAAAATATCATTTACTTCTCACATCCTATTTTTAAACTATATCGGAAAAATGGCCTAGCTTGGTGTAAATGGATGATGAATGATGCGATTGATCATCTTCTCGAAAGAAAGCTCATTGCTCATAATGGTCCATCGACATTGCTGACAGCATTAAATGAAGATAAAGAAACAGGGGCAAAGATTTTGCATGCACTTCATTATATAACTGAGAAACGCTCAGAGGATATTTATACGATTGAAGACATTATCCCACTTTATAACACAGAAATTAGCATGTTTGTTGGTGATACAAAGGTGACATCTGTAAAAAAACTGCCTGAATTATCAGAGGTAAGTTACAGTGTTGAAGGACAGTATATACAGTTTACTGTGGAAAAAATCGAAGGCCATTTAATGCTACATATCGATTAATGTTATGAAAAAACTATAAAAAAGGGAAATAATCTAAGAAAAAAAAACTTAGATATTTTCCTTTTTAATATAGTTAAAGGCTCTTGCGGGTGTCATCGATTTTAAGAGAAGCATTTCGAGCCGACTCGAAACTTAATGACGATAAATGAAAGATGTGATGATAGATGGAATTTCATTTTGGGCAACGGAACAAGGATATAGTAGTTGTAAATCCTGTATTAAAATCAGCCCATCAATCCATCCAAATTCCTAAATGGATGATTGAAAAACATAAATGTCACTGGTTAAGACATGAAACAGAGCAGGGTGGACAGGATTATGTAATCATTGGATTGGGAAGCAAAGAAACAGTTACTTATGAAAGCTTACGAGAAGCAGCAGGAGAAGTAGCACGAGTGGCTAATGCCAGTGAAAATAATGACATTCAAGTGGCATGTGAATTTTTAAATGCAGTAAATCTCAATCAGGTAGATGCTGTGACTGCTTTTGTAGAAGGTTGGATACTTGGGGCCTACCAGTTTCAAAAATACCGCAAAGAAAAAATAGTCGTAAAACCTTGTAATGTATATTTTTTATTAGAAGAAACAGAAGCTTTAAAAAATGCTATCACCGTTGGAATGTTACGTGCAAACAGCACTAATATAACGAGAGACTTATGTAATACAGATCCGATTGACCTTAATCCAGACACATTTACTGAAACGATTCGTCAGCATTTCGGAGAAAAAAATCTGTCTGTCAATATTTATAATACAGACGACTTGCAACAGCTCCAATTAAATGGGCTACTGGCAGTTGGAAGAGGCAGTCAATATTCATCTTATTTAGCAGAGATTAAGTACTGTACGAATGTTAATAAGCCACATATCGTGTTGATTGGTAAAGGCATGACTTATGATAGCGGTGGTATTAGCATTAAAACGGGTCTTAACATTAGCGATATGCGTATGGATATGGGAGGAGCAGGTGCTGTATTTGGTGCTATGGATTTAATCGCTTCAAAAAATGTAGATGTAAATGTCACTGCCCTGTTGCCGATTGCTGAAAACTTGCTTAATGAAAAGGCATTTTTACCAGGTGAAGTTATTCGTTTCGCAAATAATTTGCATGTTCAAGTTGGCAATACAGATGCTGAAGGAAGACTTATTTTAGCTGATGCTCTATTATATTCTGAAAGGTTAAAGCCAGATGTAATTATTGATATCGCTACGTTAACGGGCTCAATTGGTGCGGCATTAGGCTTAAAATATGCAGGTGTATTCGGAGATGAGTCGATTACAGAATTAATGAAAAAGCTAGGCGGTCAGAATGGTGATTTTATATGGCCGATGCCACTTATTGATCAATACGAGGAATCTTTAGCGAGTGATTATGCAGATATTTGTAATATTAGCTCAGACAATCTAGCAGGCTCTATTACGGCCGCACTCTTTTTAAGAAAATTCGTCCCTAAAGGTACAAAATGGGGACATATTGATATGGCGGCACCTGTTCAATCGCCGAAAACGAGAGGCTATCATGTGCGTGGTGCATCAGGTTATGGTGTTCGATTATTGGCAGATTTTATAGAAAGCTATAGTAAACTAGAAAAAGGGAATGACTAAATATGGTTATTGAAGTGATTGCAATTTCTTTAACAGATGCGAAAGCGGCGCAAAATGCTGGAGCAGACAGAATTGAATTAGTCGCAGGTATAGCTGAGGGAGGATTAACACCGAGCTATGCAATGATTGAAAGTGTTTGCGGTGAATTAACGATCCCTGTAAATGTAATGATTCGACCTCACAGCCGTTCATTCTTCTATGATCAAAACGATTTACAAATAATGTTAAAGGATATTCAAATATGTAAGCAGCTAGGTGCTAGTGGAATAGTTGTTGGTGCACTTACTGAAGAGCATGATATTGATGAATATACTTTAAAACAATTAGTAGAAGCAGCGGATGGATTGGATATTACATTTCATCGAGCATTCGATGAAGTAAGAGACCAATCAAAGGCATTAAATACGTTAATGTCTTATAAAGAAATCTCACGAATTTTAACATCAGGTGGCAAAAATAAAGTACTTGATGCGGTTAGCGAAATTCAAGCTTTAGAACAACAAGCAAGCCAATCTCACATTCAAATAATGCCAGGTTCTGGTCTATCACCTAATACCCTTCCATCCTTTTTGAATCAGGTCAACGTTTCAGAATTTCATTTTGGATCCGGTGTTCGGCATCAATCGAGCTTTGACCACTTTATAGACGAACATAAAATTAAAGAAATAAAGGATATCATTTTATACCGTGCATAGACACAGTGACCATTGGGGGAAATAAAATGCAGCAAAAAGAGTACCTAGTTGGGGTAGATATGGGTGGTACAAAAATTGCCGTTGGATTATTAAGTGTTGATGGGAAAATCATGAAGGAAACTCGTATGGATACGAGAGGGCATGAAGGTCCAGAGATTGTTGTCAATAGATTAGTAGAGGCGATTAATGCTCTTTCAGAAGGTTACGAGATAAAAGGTATAGGCGTCGGAGTGCCAGGGATAGTTGATACAGATAATGGAATTATTCACTATTGGTCTACTTTCAATTGGAATAACGTACCTTTAGGGCAGATGTTAAATGCACAGTTAGATAAGAAAATTACAGTAGTCAATGATGCGAGTGCAGCAACTTGGGGAGAATTTAACTTCGGGGCTGGTCGGCAATCAAAGAATATGCTTTTTATGACGATAAGTACAGGAATCGGTGGAGGCATTATTTTTGAACGACAATTGTTTACTGGCAGTAATATGTTAGCTGGCGAAATAGGGCATGTCACTGTTAATGCGAATGGACCAACATGCAATTGTGGCAAATTGGGTTGTTTAGAAGCATATGCATCGGGAGTATCCATTCAACGACGAGCAATGGATGCCATCAAAAATAGCACATCCATTTTGGTCGACATGGAGAAGCATGAAAGAAGACCAATTGATACAAAAATGGTATTTTCTGCATATGAGTCAGGAGACTTAGTTGCACAAGAAATTATTGAGCAAGCAGCTACATATGTAGGTATTGTTTTGGCGAATTTTATACAAACATTTAACCCGGACTGCATTGTATTAGGTGGCGGTGTTATGAAAACGAATTCCCGATTTATGGAGAAAATTGAGGAAGTGACTCAAAACTATGTTCTTCCTTCCTATCAAAACACATATGAAATTAGACGTTCGCAATTGTTTGAAAATGCAGCATTAATAGGTGCGGCAAATTTAATTGTTTGAGTGCCTGTCACTTCTAAAAACCCACTTAGCTTTCCGCGCACAGCACTCTGTAAGCGCAGGAGTCTTCGTGGGTTTTTACTTGGGTATATAAAAATTCAGAATTGTTTGAGTGCCTGTCACATAAAATTCAACTAGAGAGCATACAGTTAGTGTATGTATTTTGCCGAAAAAGCTCCAGTGAAAGTAGTGCCTCACAATAGAAAAGTACAGGATTACGTATGCAAATTACACTTTATATGGAGAAGTATCATTGTTTTCTTAAAGAACGATTGGTTTATATGCTGTTTAACGTAAAAAAAATTCTCGTTAATACTATTAAATTGTTTCGTGGAACTAGACACCAATTTTTGAGAATGCTATATTAAAGGAGTCATAGTATTTTTATAATTAGGAAAATTAAGAGAATGTAAGTCCTAGTTATAAGGAACAAAGGGGTAAGTGTTATAAAGAAGGATGATAGGTGCTTATGGTAAAAAAAACGTTAAAACAAAGAATTGTAGACGCTTCTGTAGTGCTGTTTCAGCAAGATGGCTATCATAATGTAACTGTTGATCGCATTGTAGAATACATCGGTGCATCAAAAGGTGGATTTTATCATAATTTTAAATCGAAAGATGAATTGTTATATGAAGTTCATGATGTGTTTATTTCCTATGTTATTAAACAGTCACAGGAAGCTTATGACAAATATGATACGCCGATTAAACGCTTATGTGCAATGCTTCAAACGCTAACGCAAGTGTTTGATGTGTATCAAGCCCATATTACTGTATTTTATGAAGAAAGCCGTTCGTTGTCAGAAGAATATAGTGCAATAATTCATAAAAAGCGGGACCAATATCGGGAAATATTACAAAAGGTGATTGAAGAAGGGCAGCAGACTAAGGATTTTCGTTCTGAATTACCTTGTACAATTGTAACAATGGCCATTGTGGGGATGATTAACTGGACATATATGTGGTTTAAACAAACCGGTCCGTTGACAATGGAGGAAATTACAGAAGTATTTACGGATATGATATTACGAGCAATTGTTACAGAGCAAGCTATGGAAGAAGCAACTCAATTTATGGTAAAGGTGAAGCCAGAAGAAAAAGCTGGTTTTATTAATCTTTAATACAGACCGACTAGTCGGTCCAGATTTGTGTAACTGTCGTCTGAAAGAAATCCGCTATGGCAAATTGGATATTAGGGGGAAATGGGAATGAACTTTGAACTAACGAAAGAGCAAGCGATGATTCGAGACATGGTACGTGATTTTGCAGAGAAAGAGATTAAACCTTACGCTCGTGAAGTCGACGAGACATCAACAATGAGAATAGAAAGCTTTGAAAAAATGGCAGAGCTAGGCTTATTGGGTATCCCGTTTCCTGAGGAATATGGTGGTTCTGGAGGAGATACGGTTTCCTATGCAATTGCTGTTGAGGAAATTGGGCGTGCTTGCGGTGGTACAGGTTTAAGCTATGCAGCAGCAGTAAGCTTAGGCGCTGCTCCAATTTATAACTTTGGAACGGAAGAGCAAAAGCGTGAATGGCTTGTACCTTTAGCGAAAGGTGAAACATTAGGTGCTTTCGGTTTAACGGAGCCAAATGCAGGGTCTGATGCGGGCGGAACACGTACAACAGCAGTCGTTGACGGCGATGATTACGTTATTAACGGTGAAAAATGCTGGATTACAAATGCAGGCCATGCACGACAAATTATTGTTACGGCAGTAACTGGCAAGCGTGAAGATGGCAAAAAGATCATCTCATCAATTATTGTGCCAACAAACACACCTGGTGTCACAATTAATTGTAATTACGACAAAATGGGTGTGCGTGGTTCCAATACATGTGAAATTATTTTGCAAAATGTTCGTGTTCCAAAAACGAATCTATTAGGGGACGAAAAACGTGGTTTTAGCCAATTTTTAAATACGTTAGATGGTGGACGTATTTCCATAGCGGCTTTATCAGTCGGCATTGCTCAGTCTGCTTATGAAAAAGCATTAAAGTTTGCGAATGAACGAGAGCAATTTGGAGCACCAATTTCCAAGTTACAAGCAATACAGTTTAAATTAGCGGATATGGCAATGGAAATAGAGCTTGCTCGTACACTAGTACATAAAGCGGCATGGCTTAAAGACCAGAAAAAACCATTTGCTAAGGAAGCAGCTATGGCGAAATTATTCGCTTCTGAGATGGGCTTCCGAACTTGCAATCAAGCCATTCAAATTCATGGTGGTTCAGGTTATATGAAGGAATATGATGTAGAACGTCATTTACGTGACATTAAATTAATGGAAATCGGTGAAGGTACATCTGAAATTCAACGTCTCGTTATTTCTCGTCTAATTGGCTGTTAAAAACATTATATAGCATATTTAAGGGGGATTTTCATGGCAGAACTTGTGTATCAAACAATTGGTCAATTGCTCGATGAACAGTCTAAAAAATATCCTAAAAATGAAGCGCTAGTGTATGCAGATAGAGACTTACGTATGACTTATGAGGAGTTAAATCATCAAAGTCGTTTAGTTGCTAGAGGATTAATGGCCCTTGGTATTGAAAAGGGAGATCATATCGCAGTGTGGACGACAAATGTTCCTGAATGGGTACAGTTACAGTTTGGCACAGGAAAGATGGGGGCGCCAATCGTTACGGTAAACACAAATTATCGTGCGCATGAATTGGAATATTTGCTAAAACAATCCGATGCTAAAACGATAATTTTAATCGAAAACTATCGAGACCATTCTTTTTTGAATACACTCCAAGAAATTTGTCCGGAGCTTGAAAATTGTGAACCTGGTAAATTGCAATCGGAGCGACTACCTCTATTGAAAAATGTTATTTTAATTGGCGAAACAAAATATCCGGGAGTACTCAACTGGTCTGATGTAATAGCAGCTGCTGAGCAAGTTACAGAGCAACAATTAGATCAAATACAAGCTTCACTCCATTATGATGATGTCATTAATATTCAATATACTTCAGGAACAACGGGGTTTCCTAAAGGGGTTATGTTAACACATTATAACTTAGTCAATAATGCGGTTAACATCGCAGAATGTATGCGCTTAACGTCGGAAGATCGCTTATGTATTCCAGTGCCTTTCTTCCATTGCTTTGGCTGTGTCATCGGTACATTAGCTATTACTACAAGTGGTGGAACAATGGTACCTGTGCAAGAATTCTCCCCTGCGGAAGTGTTACGAACAGTAGAAAAAGAGAGGTGTACTGCATTACACGGAGTACCAACAATGTTTATTAGTGAGTTGAATTTGCACAATTTTGCGTCATACGACTTATCGGCATTGCGTACTGGCGTTATGGCAGGTTCTAACTGTCCTATTGAAGTCATGAAAGCAGTAATCGAGAAAATGGGGATGACTGATGTCACTATTTGTTATGGTCAAACGGAATCTTCTCCTGTCATTACTCAAACGAGAGCAGATGACCCATTCCATTTAAAAGTAGAGACTGTAGGTAGGGCATTACCAAATCTAGAAGTTAAAATTGTCGTTCCCGGTACAGATGTAGAAGCTGCAACAAATGAGCAAGGCGAGCTATGTACAAGAGGCTACCATGTGATGAAAGGTTACTATAACAATGCTGAGGAGACACAACTGGCAATCGATCACGATGGCTGGCTTCATACCGGTGATTTGGCAACGATGGATGAAGAAGGTTATGTAAGAGTAACAGGCCGTTTGAAGGATATGATTATCCGCGGTGGTGAAAATTTATATCCACGTGAAATTGAAGAGTTTTTATATACATGTCCAAAAATCGCAGATGTACAGGTAGCTGGTGTTCCTGATCCTAAGTACGGTGAAGAAGCCGCTGCATGGATTATATTGCGAGAAGGGGAACAGGCAACAGAAGAGGAAATTCGAGCTTTTTGCCGAGATAAAATTTCTAAACATAAAATTCCGCGACATATTTTCTTTATCGATGGCTACCCAATGACTGCCTCAGGAAAAGTGCAGAAGTTTAAACTACGCGAAGATTTTGTGGCGGCAGTGAAGGTGAATTAGGGAGGGGGCAAGACAATGTTCAAGAAAGTATTAATTGCAAATCGTGGTGAAATTGCTAGACGTATTATTCGCACATGTAAGCGACTTAATATTCAAACGGTAGCGGTATATTCTGAGGCGGATGCTGAAAGTTTACATGTCAAAGATGCTGATGAGGCATACTGCGTTGGTAAGCCGCCTGTTGTTCAAAGCTATTTAAATATTGAGCGCATTCTTGAAATTGCAAAAGAAAGCGGGGCTGACGCTGTCCATCCAGGATATGGCTTACTTTCGGAAAACGCTGATTTTGCAAAACGTTGTACGGAGGCTGGCCTAGTATTTATTGGACCTAGTGCTACAGTGATCGCGTCCATGGGCAGTAAATTGGAAGCTCGTAAGACGATGAAATCTGCAGGTGTACCGATTGTAGAAGGGGTTGAAGCACCTGTCAAAGATGTTTCAGAAGCAATTGAAATCGCATCTCGTTTAGGTTATCCGATTATGCTAAAAGCCTCTGCTGGGGGTGGCGGAATCGGCATGCAACTTGTGTCAGATGCTGAGGAGTTAGAGAAAGCATTTGAGGGTAATCAGAAACGTGCACAATCGTTTTTTGGTGATGGCACGATGTACATGGAACGATTCATAGCCAACCCACATCATGTCGAAGTACAGATCATCGCGGATTATGAGGGCAATGTAGTTCCGTTATTTGAACGAGAATGTTCAATTCAACGACGCAATCAAAAAGTGGTGGAAGAGGCGCCATCTCCATTTATTTCTGAGGAAACGCGAGCACGAATGTTAGAAGCTTCTGTGCAAGCGGTGAAGCATATCGGTTATGTAAACGCAGGAACGATTGAGTATTTAGTAGATGCAGAGCAAAACTTCTATTTCTTAGAGATGAACACGCGCTTACAAGTAGAGCACCCTGTAACGGAAGAAATAACGAAACTGGATCTTGTAGAAGAACAATTTAAAGTAGCAGCGAAACAGCCATTAAGCTTTACACGCGACAGCATTGACAAACAGGGGCATGCCATTGAGGTACGAATTTATGCAGAAAACCCTACAACGTTTTTCCCGTCTCCAGGCAAAATTACAGATCTTGTATTGCCTATAGGTGAGGGTATTCGACATGAATGTGGTGTAGAAGCGGGTTCAACTGTGACGCCTTTCTATGATCCAATGATTAGTAAATTAGTAGTGTGGGGAGAAACGCGAGCAATTGCGTGTGAGCGCCTTATACAAGCATTGAAAGAGTATAAGATTGAGGGCATTCAAACAAATATACCGATGCTTTTGAAAACTGTAACCCATGAGCAATTTTTAAAAGGGCATACAACAACGAAATTTGTGGAGGAATTTTATTTACCACAATTAACAGAAACGAAATAAGGATAAGTTCATATTATGGACATTCGTAGCAACGAGATTGTAATCAAATGGCTCGTGATTACAATCAGATGTTTTCATACTGAGGAGCTTATGCAAAGCATGTGCGAGTATGTATGCGTTACAAAATGAAAATATGTGTGTTGATTTGAGTGATACGTTTGTCACTTGAAACAAATACACCTAACTATTTGGAGGGATTTATATGGCAACAGTAAAAGCGAGCATGGCGGGAACAGTATGGAAAATCGTAGTGGCAGAAGGCGATAAAGTGACAGCAGGGCAAGACGTAGCAATTTTAGAGTCAATGAAAATGGAGATTCCGATTGCTGCAGAAGAGGATGGCGTTGTAACAAAAATTATTGCGAACGAAGGCGATTTCATTAACGTTGATGATGATATTTTAGAAATTGAATAGGGAGGCATTTCTATGCAATTACCAAAGCATGTTACGTTAAAGGAAGTTGGGCCTCGTGATGGTTTGCAAAACGAAAAGGTACACATCGCTACTGCAGATAAAGTACAGCTAGTAAATTTACTTAGTCGGACGGGAATAAATTATATAGAAGTAACGTCTTTAGTCCATCCGAAGTGGATTCCTCAATTAGCAGATGCAGTAGAAGTGCTGCAAGCTATTAAGCGAGAAAAGGACATAACGTATGCGGCTCTTGTGCCAAACATGCGAGGACTAGAACGTGCATTGCTAGCGGGCATTGATGAAGCAAGCATTTTTATGTCTGCTAGTGAAAGCCATAATCTAAAAAATATCAATAAAACGATTCACGAAACATTTCCAATAATGAAGGAAGTAGTTGAGGGGGCAAAGGCCGCAAATAAGCATGTACGTGGTTATATCTCAACGGTAATTGGTTGCCCTTATGAGGGTTACATACACCCAGAAAAAGTTTTACAAGTAACAGATAAATTATTGGAAATGGGCGTTGATGAAATATCGCTGGGAGATACAATCGGCGTTGGAGTACCGACACAGGTTGAGCATCTTTTAGAAGAGCTGTTAAAGAGATATCCTGCTGAAAAATTTGCGATGCATTTCCATGATACGCGTGGTACAGCACTTTCCAATATTATGAAATCGTTAGAAATGGGTATTACGAAATTTGATAGTGCACTCGGTGGCCTAGGCGGTTGTCCTTATGCAAAAGGAGCAACGGGTAATGTAGCTACAGAGGATTTGTTGTATCTATTAGAAGGAATGGGCATCGAAACAGGCGTTAACATGCAAAGGCTGTTAGAAGCAGTACTATTTATAGAACAAAAGCTTGGGAAGGACGTTGCGTCTAAACAAATGGCCATTGTTCGTAATGAAGGGAGTGCTAATATCACGTGACACAACAACTCGTTCAATTTGATTTGTTACCAGGTAATATAGGGCTCATAACACTTTCTAGACCGGAAGCGGCAAATGCCATGTCAGTACAATTATTAAACGACCTTAGTGCTACGCTAGATAAAATAAATGCCGATCCAGCAGTGCGTGTTGTTTTACTAACAGGTGCAGGGGAAAAGGCATTTTGTGCAGGAGCAGATTTAAAAGAGCGTAAAGGGATGTCCGATCAACAAGTAAAGCAAATTGTGCATTTAATCGGAGCAACGATTGCAAAAGTAGAGTCATTAGCTCAACCTGTTATTGCTGTTTTAAACGGCGTTGCATTTGGAGGCGGACTAGAACTCGCTTTAGCTTGCGATTTACGCATAGCAGCTACACATATCAAAGTAGGTCTTACTGAAACCTCACTTGGCATTATTCCAGGCGCAGGTGGGACACAACGCTTACCGCGACTGATTGGAATTGGTAAAGCGAAGGAACTAATTTATACAGCACGTCGAATCGATGCCGAGGAAGCGAAACACCTTGGTATTGTGGAATATGTATATGAAGGGCATGAAGTGCAAGAAAGAGCGCAACAGCTTGCACTCGAAATGGCGAAAAATGCACCGCTATCATTAATTCAGGCGAAAAATGCCATTAATAATGGTGTTGAAGTAGATTTAGCTACAGGCTTGAAAATCGAATCACTCGCATATAGTGCACTTATTCCAACCGAAGATCGCTTGGAGGGCTTACAAGCTTTCCAAGAAAAAAGAACACCGCAATATTCAGGAAAGTAATGGACTGCAAAGGGGGAATTGGACATGAGCAATATATCCACAGAAAATACATCAAATGCGATGAAGGAACAAATTTTAGCAGGGGGTCTGCCGAAATATCACGATAAAAATGCACAACAAGGCAAGCTATTTGTCCGAGAGCGACTAGAATTATTATTAGATGATGGTCTTCAATCGGAAGATGGTCTGTATGCAAACTGTTTAGCAGGTGATTTACCAGCAGATGGCGTTATTACAGGTATCGGTAAAATCCATGGTCGTACAGTATGTGTTTTAGCCAATGATTCGACGATTAAAGCAGGGTCTTGGGGAAAACGTACAGTGGAGAAAATGATTCGTATTCAAGAAACGGCGGAGAAGCTAAATTGTCCATTATTTTATTTAGTTGATTCGGCAGGTGCACGTATAACAGATCAGTTAGAGATGTTCCCTGGACGTCGTGGAGCAGGACGTATTTTCTACAATCAAGTAAAACTTTCTGGTAAAGTGCCGCAAATTTGCTTGTTGTTTGGTCCTTCTGCAGCGGGAGGCGCTTATATTCCTGCATTTTCTGATATTGTGGTGATGGTGGAAGGCAACGCATCAATGTATTTAGGGTCGCCACGTATGGCAGAAATGGTCATTGGTGAAAAGGTAGATCTAGAAACAATGGGTGGCGCTAAAATGCATTGTTCAGTATCTGGTTGTGGGGATGTTCTTGTAAAAACAGAGCAGGAAGCTATTGCCTATGCACGCAAATATTTGAGCTATTTTCCGAATAACTATGCTGAACGTAGTAAAGTGGAAGCACCGAAGCCACCAGCAACATTTGAAAAATCAATTGAAGAATTAATTCCCAAAAATCAAAACTCGCCTTTTGATATGTATCAATTAATTGATCGGTTGATTGATGAAGATTCTTTCTGTGAAGTAAAAAAATTATTTGCATCAGAATTAATAACGGGGCTTGGACGCATTAACGGACAATCAGTTGGGATTATAGCTAACCAACCACGTGTGAAGGGCGGCGTATTGTTCCACGATTCAGCTGACAAAGCGGCAAAATTTATTTCATTATGTGATGCCTTTAATATTCCACTTATTTTCCTTGTAGACGTTCCAGGCTTTATGATTGGAACACAAGTTGAGAAGGCGGGCATTATTCGCCATGGCGCGAAGATGATTTTTGCAATGAGCGAGGCAACTGTACCTAAACTAACTGTAATTGTACGTAAGGCGTATGGTGCAGGGCTTTATGCAATGGCAGGTCCAGCTTTTGAGCCTGATTGCTGTATTGCGTTATCGAACGCACAAATAGCCGTAATGGGTCCAGAGGCAGCTGTAAATGCAGTATATGCCAATAAAATTGCCGAACTACCAAAAGAAGAACAAGCAAGCTTTATTGCTGAAAAGCGAAAAGAATACCAAGAGGAAATTGACATTTATCGCTTAGCATCTGAGCTAATTATTGATGATGTTATTGAGCCGAATGATTTACGGAAGGCACTGGAAACACGTTTGGACTTGTATATGTCTAAATACTTGTTATTCTCTCAACGGAAGCATGGTGTGAATCCAGTATAAGAAGAAATACTTTATCCAAAAAATGCACCCAGTTTATGCTGGTGTGCATTTTTTAATATATTTCACCCCTTGCATGAGCACGGTCAGACATATTAAAATATGGGATGGATAAGAGGAAGTGGGTGAATTAGCATGGCAAAAAATAATATATCTAGTATCCAAGGTGATGCCAAGCTACCATTACCATTTCGAGCGTGGATTGATACGTATTATATGCAGATTAAAGTAATAGGCTGGGTGTTTTTTAGTTTTTACACAATTATTGCCTTTTACAAATTAGTGATTAATCGTTTAGTGGATGTTTGTATTATGTTGTTCCGTGGCGATTATTCTTTAAGTGAGATTGGTTTGTTTGATTATAGTAGCTGGCGAGTAACGACAAATTTTATACCGTTTGAAACAATTTTACGTTATATCAATTACTCACAATATTTTAATTTAGATTTGATTGTCGTAAACTTATTAGGCAATTTGTTAATATTCACACCAATGGGCTTTTTGCTACCACTACTGTCAAAGAGGTTTCGAAAGGCATGGGTTATTATTTGTATAGGCTTTTTCTCTAGCCTTGCTGTTGAAACTGTGCAGTTTATTTTTACAGTTGGTTCTGCAGATGTTGATGATTTGATTTTAAATACGCTAGGCGCATGGTTTGGATACTTAGCTTATAAATGTGTGCTTATCATGCCCAAAAAACGTTCATAAAGTTCGATTATAGAAGAAACAGTCCATTTTATTAATGGGCTGTTTTTTATTAGTATAAACACTATTTTACAAGTGTTTAATGTGATAAATTTTCATGAAAATAAATGAAAAAGTAATAAAGAAATGTAATAACAATAAAAACACTCTTATTAACAAGGTGTTTTTACCTATATAAAATTTGGGGTATTGTTTCTTTAGGAGGTTAGTAGTAATTATTACTTGAATTTAAGAGAGAAAATTCCGATAATAAAAGTACAGAAACCGTTCAGTTTGAATAAAAATAGTTAATAGAGAGTTGTTCATATTTACTACTAAACTTGCATATTAAAAAGAAAGTCGAGGTGATGATATGAAACTATCAAACATGATGGAGCAAGAAAGACAATCCGCTCATTATAATCGTAAGAAAATCCTTCAGCGTAAAGAAGCTGGCGACGCTTATCGAAAAAATGCACAGTACTTCCAACCAGAAAAAAATAAAATATTGCTAGAGCTCGAAAATCTATTATTAGGCCGTCAAGATCAAGATTTATATGAGCAACATAAAGAAGAATCTAAGGAAGTAACGCCACAGCAACAGGCTATGATGCAAGATTTACAACAAACTGAAAAAAGTGTAAGAGCTCATGAGCAAGCATATAAAACAATCGGCAGTGATATTGGAGAATCTCCTTCTTCATCACGGCTAAAAGCATCAGATGACCGATATCCGGCATTAGATGATTTGACTGAAGCAGTAATGGATACGGATACTGAGGACGCGGACACATTGCAAATTTTACAGCAGGTTCGAAGTGCCGCGCTAACACCAACAGTTCCATCTTCACAAGATTTACGTATAGTGGCTAGTGCAGATGCTCAGATGCAACAAATTCAGAATGGTACAGAGCTAGATGAAACAGTGCTTAATGAGCTTGAACCACCTTATGTTACGGAAACAACTGATGTAAAGGTGCCAGAACGATTTTCGAAGGAATTGAATTTGGACCCATTTGCAGATACAATTTTCGGTAAGAGTTATGATGAGGCATTGAAAGCACGGACATTTAAAATAGCGTCTGCAAAATATGCTACGCATATTCAAATGGCAAAAAGCGGCTATCTATATGGAGACAACTCGACGTTTTCAATGACAGCTTAATGGTATAGATTGGGGATTTTAATTGTGGCAAAGGCGAAGCATACGAAAACAAATGCAATTAGACTATTAGAGCAACAAAAAATACAATTTGACGTTTTAGAATACGAGACAGGTGACGGTCAAGTAGATGGGGTGTCAGTAGCTGGGAAAATCGGGCATCCTGTATCATCTGTATTTAAAACATTAGTGGCAAAGGCGAGCGCCCAAAAGCTTTTTGTTTTTGTCATACCAGTTGCAGAAGAACTTGATTTAAAAGCTGCGGCTAAAGTCGTTGGTGAGAAAAAGATTGAGATGCTAGCAGTTAAGGAGCTACTTGGTTATACAGGCTATGTCCGTGGTGGATGCTCACCAGTCGGCATGAAAAAGTTGTATCCTACGGTTGTTGATGCATCTGCAAGTGCGCAAGGAAGTATTATTGTTAGTGCAGGGAAAATTGGTATGCAAATGCACATTCAACTAGATGATTTACTTGCAGTGACTAAGGCACAACTTGCTCCAATCACAACTATCCAAGAATAATCCTTGGATAGTTTTTTATTTGGGGAAATTTTATGTTCAGATTATTTTAAATTATTAACGAAAACTGCGATTTCGGAGTAAAAATGATGATAAAGTTAGAGCAATATCATACATAGAGAGAAGGATAGTGAAATGCGAAAAGTCACAGGATGGCGCTGGGTGTTTTTTGTGGTGGGAATGATGATTATGTCATTAGGAATTACGATGTCAATCAAGGGGAAAATTGTAGGAACAAGCCCATGGGATGTGTTACATGTAGGATTATTTCAAAATTTCGGCTTAACAATAGGAACTTGGTCCATTTTAACAGGGTTTTTAATCGTCGTATCAACCTCGATTGTATTACGGCAGTGGCCTAAAATAGGGACATGGCTAAATATGCTACTTATCGGGTCATTTATTGATGTGTTTAATTGGCTGTTGCCTTCAACTGATATTTATGGCTTACAAATAACCTATTTTGTACTAGGTTTATTTGTTTTAAGCTTCGGCTGTGGAATGTATATTGCACCAAATATGGGGGCAGGTCCACGTGATACTTTAATGATGATACTCGTTGAAAGGTTTGGAGGGACGATTAAAACAGCACGTATGGGCATTGAAGTTCTCGTAACCATTTTCGGATGGTTGCTCGGTGGCCCTGTTGGTGTTGGTACTGTCGTTATTGCACTAACATCCGGCTATATTGTGCAATTTTCCTTACCGTATTGTCGGAAAGTTTTAATGAAATGTATCGGAAGTATGGAAGGCATCAAACCATTTTGAGTTTTGGTGACAGTTTTGGTGACAGGCACACAAACAATTCTGAAATCTTCAGTAATCAATAACCAAGTAAAAATCCATGAAGACTCCTGCGGGAACGCACGTAATGAAAGGCGCAACAAACCGCGCGACAGCGAGGGTTGCGGCTTACACCGTGCCCGCGGAAAGCGAAGTGGATTTTTACGAATTAGGAGCTTATACTCTGCCAGATGTCCGTGGAAAAGTGTCGTGAAAAAGTGCCAGGCACACAAACAATTCTGAAATCATAAGTAATCAATACCACAGTAAAAATCCACAAAGACTCCTGCGGGAACAGCACAAAATGTAAGACGCAACAGGCGGCACGTTAGTGACGGATGCGGCTTACATTGTGCCCGCGGAAAGCGAAGTGGATTTTTTACGATGTTAGGAGCCTGTATTATGTCAGTTATCTATGCCAAGTGCCAGGTACGCACACAATTAGTGTCAGGCACTCAAACAATTTGCCTCCCCTTTCATCTTTTGGTGTGATAGTTCATATAATGTCATGGCATAAAAAAAGGGGGAGCGACTTTGAACGGAAATGTGACCTACTACTTTGGACACGCACTTACTGGGCAAGGAATTAAACATTTATATAAAGAAATGATGGATGAAGCGGAACTAGTTTACGTTCTGCAAGGCCCATCAACATATAAAGGATCAGAACTTCTGAAGGAGCTCGGCTATTATTATGTAAAACAGGGCTTTGCGGTAGAGTGGTTTCAACACGCATTGTTAGAGAACGTAATAGAGGGAGTATTTATTCGAGGCTGTAACCGACTCTATGTGTGGTCTTCACAGTGGGGGATTGAACCAACTTTATTTGGTACGAAGCATCGTGTGCTGTCCTTTTATGATTGCTTAGAAGAAGACCGACTTGAAGAGATTGGCCAAAAGCTAGCCGTTGCAATAAAAGAGCGAGAATTGTGGCGCGAGAAGTGTATTACAATGCTTGAAATTGCAAAGAAAATACATGATGACTGGGAGATTGTTACGCAAAGTTGCATGAACTGGCAAGCGTTAGATGAACAAGTTACCAACTTAAAGTCGAATATTTTTCAATCCATCGTTTTAAATAAAACAGGCAGACGGACACATCGACTATTAGGAACACTTACACCTCGCGGAGCAGAAAATACAGTGGATAGCATGACGAAAAATTTAGCGAAAAGATTGATGATAAAAGGCAAGCCAGGTACAGGGAAATCCTCATTAATGAAAGGATTGGCTGACGAGGCAAATGCAAGAGGGCTAGATGCGCAAATTGTTTGGTGTGGCTTAGATGCTGGTTCAGTGGATATGGTCATCGTTCCAGAATTAAACTTTTGTATATTTGATAGTACAGAACCACATGTATTTGAGCCACAGGATGGAAGATTAGGGGATGAAATTTTCGATATGGGGCAACATTGTATTTTGTCCGAGGAAGCGGAAGCTCAAATTGAAGAAATCCGCGTGAACTATAAAAGTGCAATGCAAGATGCAATCGGCTATACAACGCGATATGAAGAAGCGGAGAAAACAATTCGCCAGCTAATGGATCAATGTTTATCGACTGCAATTTGGCGTGAAAAAACGGCTCCTTTATTTGAAAGATTAGCAAAGTAATTTATTCTAATTGGTTGCTTATGCTACACTATGAGTAGACTAGTCGATCTTTATTCAATAGCTACTTGCTAAAGCGAAATTGATGCAAATGACCCCTTATTTGCATGGATGTCAACAGCAAGCTGAATGAAGACAATGCCTCTGGCAGAAGCCTTGGATTTTGAATTGTAGGATGCATGCATAAATTAAAATCCGAATATTATGACGCCGAGTCAAAACTAATCGTAGAAAGGATGATACTCTTGTCAAAAGTACTAAATGCATTTTTAGATGAAAACTTACAAGCCTTACGTGATCAAGGCTTATACAATGAAATTGACGCAGTAGAAGGCGCAAATGGGCCAGTTATTCAAGTTCGAGGTCAGAATCTTATTAATCTTTCCTCTAATAACTATCTCGGCTTAGCAACAAATGAGCAATTAAAGCAAATTGCTAAAGAAGCAACAGAAAAATATGGTGTAGGTGCAGGTGCTGTTCGTACAATTAACGGCACACTTGATCTGCATGTTAAATTAGAAGAAAAGCTTGCAGAATTTAAAGGAACAGAAGCAGCTATTTCCTATCAATCAGGTTTTAACTGTAATATGGCGGCTATTTCAGCTGTTATGGATAAAAACGATGCAATTTTATCAGACCAATTAAACCATGCATCTATTATTGATGGATGCCGCTTATCGCGTGCAAAAATCATTGCGTACAATCACTCCGATATGGACGATTTACGCGCAAAAGCAAAAGAAGCTACAGAATCAGGTTTGTATAATAAAGTGATGGTAATTACAGATGGTGTCTTCTCAATGGATGGGGATATCGCCAAACTACCGGAAATCGTCGAAATTGCGAAAGAGTTTGATTTAATTACTTATGTCGATGATGCACATGGATCAGGTGTTACAGGTAAAGGGAAGGGCACTGTAAAACATTTCGGTCTAGAAAAAGAAATCGACTTCCAAATCGGTACACTTTCAAAGGCAATTGGTGTAGTCGGTGGTTATGTTGCCGGCAAGAAAAATCTGATTGACTGGTTGAAAGTCCGTTCTCGTCCATTTTTATTCTCAACAGCGTTACCACCAGGTGATGTAGCGGCTATTACTGCAGCAGTACAAATGCTTATTGATTCAACAGAACTACATGATAAGCTATGGGACAATGGCGATTATTTAAAAGCAGGATTAGCGAAATTAGGCTTTAATATCGGTGAATCTGAAACACCTATTACACCATGTATTATTGGTGATGAAAAGCTGACACAAGCGTTTTCCCGTCGCTTATTTGAGGAAGGCGTTTATGCAAAATCAATCGTTTTCCCAACAGTTCCAAAAGGCACTGGTCGTGTTCGTAATATGCCGACAGCAGCTCATACAAAAGAAATGCTAGACAATGCATTGGCGATTTATGAAAAAGTAGGTCGTGAATTAGGCGTAATTCAATAAGGAATAGAAGGCACTTTTTGTTCAAATTGAACAGGAAGTGCCTTCTTTTATTTTTATATTACGTATAGTTTTACTGCGAAAATTCGAGATATTGCTAAAGTTATAACCATTTAATCGGAAATTAAATAATCGGTGATATGATAGATTGTCAAAAGAGATTGACAAATAACATAATTCGAACTATTCTATAAAGCATATTGAAATAGTAGGTTATAATTGCTATTGAATAATTGAATAAGGAGAACAAAATGCTCGAATTTCGTAATGTATCAAAAGTTTATAGCTCAAAGAAAAAAGAGGTTGTCGGTGTAGATGATGTATCCTTAACAATTAATCGTGGCGATATTTTCGGAATAGTAGGTTATTCGGGAGCTGGCAAAAGCTCGCTTTTACGTTGTATAAATTTACTCGAACGACCTACTAGCGGTGAAATATTAATTAATGGTAAGGATTTAACAAAGCTATCACGAAATGAACTACGTTTAGCTCGCTTAAAAATAGGGATGATATTTCAACACTTCTATTTAATAAGCCAAAAAACAGTAGGCGAAAATATAGCCTTTGCCCTAAAGGCAGCGAATATGCCAGCAGCAGATATTCCTGCAAGAGTGGACGAATTGCTTAAAATGGTCGATTTGGCAGAAAAAAGGGATGTTTATCCTGCGCAGCTTAGTGGTGGTCAAAAGCAAAGAGTAGGAATTGCACGAGCTTTAGCAAACAATCCAGCGATGTTACTTTGTGATGAAGCTACATCTGCACTCGATCCTAAAACAACCGTGTCCATTTTACGACTGTTAAAGGAAATTAATAGTAAGTTAGGTATTACGATTGTTCTTATTACACATGAAATGGATGTAGTGAAGGAAATTTGCAATCGTATGGCTGTAATGCAAGATGGTAAAGTCATAGAGGAAGGCGAAGTATATGATATTTTCGCTAGCCCACAAAAAGTATTAACACAGGAGTTTATTAGTAGTGTTGTATCGTTTGATATTCCGGAAACGATTTTAAAAGATGTACATGGTCAAATCGTCAAAATTTTATTTAAAGGAAATGTAGCAGGTGAAGGCGTTATAGCAGACACAATGCAACGTTTTTACGTTAAAGGAAATTTCCTTCATGGCACGATCGAATACATACAAGAACGACCACTTGGTATTTTTTTAATGGAGCTACAAGGTGAGCAAAGTGAGTTAGAGAAAGCTGTTGCTTATATGACCGAACGTGGTGCTATTGTGGAGGTGGTTCAGCATGTTTGATGTAACGCATTTTATGGAGATGATTCCGGATATATTGAAAGCCTTTCAGGAAACGATTATTATGATTGGCATCTCGGTAACTGTGTCGATCGTGGTAGGTTTACCGCTTGGTATTTTATTATTTGTCACGGATAAGGGGCTATTTTGGGAAAATCGTTTAATTAAAAGTGTGTTCGGCTTTGCGGTGAACTTTATTCGATCGATTCCATACATCATTTTATTAGTCGCATTATTCCCATTAACGAAATTACTTGTTGGACAAACAATTGGGCCGATTGCAGCAAGTGTTTCCTTATCGGTTGCAGCCATTCCATTTTTTGCACGATTAGTGGAAACATCATTACGAGAAATTGATAAAGGTGTTATTGAAGCGTCAATAGCGGTAGGCGCAACACCGTGGATGATTATTAAAGATGTTTTAATTCCCGAAGCAAAATCAAGCATCATTCAAGCAATGACAGTCACAGTAATTAGTTTAGTTGCTTTCTCTGCGATGGCAGGTGTAGTAGGTGGCGGTGGTATCGGTGATTTAGCTATCCGATTCGGCTACTATCGATATGATAATACAATTATGATTGCTACCGTTGCGATATTAATTTTGCTCGTGCAAGCGATACAAATTGCTGGCGACTGGTTTGCAAAATCAATTGATAAAAGATAAGAAGAGGAGAGAAAGAGAAGATGAGAAAATCATTACTAGCATTTTTAACAATCATTCTTGCTGTCGTTTTAGCAGCATGTGGTTCAAGCGACAAAGGATCCGATTCAAAAAAGGGTTCAGATGCAGCAGGGGAAAGCAAATCTATTAAACTAGGTGCAACAGCAGGTCCTTATAGTGATATGCTTAAAAAAGCAATCATTCCACAGCTTGAAGAAAAAGGTTACAAAGTTGATTTAGTAGAATTCAGTGATTATGTGCAACCAAACAAAGCTTTAGATAATGGCGATATTGATGCGAACTTATTCCAGCATACGAAATACTTAGAAAACTTCGAAGAGCAGAACAACATGGATTTAGAAGCATTAATTATTGTACCAACAGCACCAATGGGCTTTTTCTCAAACAAATATAAATCAATCGATGAAATTCCAGATGGCGCAACAGTGGCAATTGCCAACGATCCTTCAAATGCAGCACGTACATTATTATCATTGCAGGAGCAAGGCTTAATCGAGATTGACCCTAGCATCGAAGAATTAAAAGCATCAGAAAAAGATGTTGTGAAAAATGACAAAAATTTAGTATTCCAACCGATCGAGGCTGCGGCACTTCCACGTACAGTAGAGAGTGTTGATTTAGCTGGCGTACCTGGTAACTTTGCTTTAGCAGCGGGGCTAGATTTACTAAATGCGGTATTTTTAGAAAACATGCCTGACCAATTCCGTAACGTTATTGCGGTCAAGGCTGATAACAAAGATTCACAATTATCAAAAGACCTAGTTGAAATTGTAGAATCGGCTAAATTTGAAGAAGTAATTGATGCTGACTTCAAAGGCTTTGGTAAACCAGAGTGGATGGAAAATCGTAAATAATAAAGAAACAAGAAGCACTCGTCATATGGCGAGTGCTTCTTATTTTCTATTAGTAAATTATCGTTTAAAAAGGTTGAGCTTTTCAATACGGCCAATAGCTTCGCGTAAGCGTTCTTCGCTAACAAGTAAACCGACACGTACATAGCCTTCGCCGAACTGTCCAAAGCCATTGCCAGCAGCTACTGCAATATCAGCTTTATCAAGTAATAAATCGGCAAATTGTTCACTTGTGTAACCTAATGGAACAGGGAGCCATGCAAAAAACGAACCTTTTGGAGCTGTTACTTGCCAACCAATACGCTGTGCTTCTTCAATTAGGACGTTTCGACGGCGCTCATATGTCGCGTTAAGTTCCTGAGCACAAGTTTGGGAAGAAGTTAAAGCGACCGCTGCTGCCTGCTGAATGGCAGGAAATTGACTACAAAATAAATGATCTTGAATAAGATTAATAGCTTCTATAATTTGAGCATTTCCGACTGCGAAACCGATGCGCCAGCCAGCCATATTATAAGTCTTTGATAATGTATACAGTTCAATGCCGACATCTTTAGCACCGTCTGCCTGCAAGAAACTCACTGGTTTATTGCCATCAAAGCCAATCGCACCATAGGCGAAATCGTGTGATACGATGATTTGATGCTCTTTAGCAAAGCGTACTGTTTCTTCAAAAAATTCAAGTGTTGCCGTGCCACCAGTAGGATTGTTCGGGTAGTTCAAGTAAAGAAGCTTAGCTCTTTCTTTTACATCATCAGACAACGCATTATAGTCAGGTAAGAAGTCATTTTCCGCAAAAAGAGGCATCACATCATATTGCACGTCACCTAAAACAACACCAGATAAATAATCTGGATACCCTGGATCAGGTAATAGCATTGTGTCGCCAGGATTTAAAACGGCCATTGGTAATTCCACAAGTCCAATTTTTGTACCGCCTAGAATGGCTACTTCTGTCTCAGGATTAATATCCACATTGTATTCACGTTTATAAAACGCAGCTGCAGCTTGGCGTAATTCAGTAATGCCACGGAACGGGGAGTATTTATGGTGCTGTGGGTTTTCTG
The DNA here is from genome assembly GCF_050280025.1 of Lysinibacillus sp. NPDC093712. NCBI lineage: Bacteria > Bacillati > Bacillota > Bacilli > Caryophanales > Bacillaceae > Lysinibacillus > Lysinibacillus sp. NPDC093712. The sequence goes on along the minus strand of NZ_JBNNUU010000004.1, from coordinate 262,638 downwards.
CTGCCTCTTGAAGTGCTTTAATAATGTGTGGAGGAGTCGGTTGGTCGGGATTGCCTTGTCCTAGATTAATAATGTCGCGTCCTTCCGCTAGTGCTGCATTGACCTTTTGTACAAGTGCTGCAAAAAATTGAGTAGGGAGTTGCTGTAGTTTTTTAGATAATTCCATGTATGTTCACCTTTTTCAGAATATAATAATTATTATAGATATGTTGCAAATACTATTACTTTTTCAATAGATTGTCTATAGTCTTTCTTTATCAAGGGTAAAAAACGTAAGAATAAGACTAAAAAGAGTGGGTTTAAAGGTTTTTATCTAATCTAATGCGGTTTCAAGGTAATTAACAGTTTTTGAATTTAGCACTTCTTCTCTCGTTTCTTTATCAATAATGTACTTAATTCTAATATAGCGATTATCACTTTTTGTTATATTAGACTTCGTATTGATTTTTAATATTAGCTTAAGCATATTATCTTTATTAATAATAGAGTTTTCTGCTGGTTTTACATTGCCACCAATTCTTTCTAAGTTTTTATGAACACCTATACGTGAATACTTATCCCCTATAAAAAAAGAATAATTAAATTCATTTATTAATATGTATTCGTCAATTCCTTCGTCAAATTTTACAATTTCAATTTTCTCAATTGTTGCAGACTTTTCCCCTAAATACTCTAAATCGGAAACAATGTAATAATCATCATTTTTACTAAATTTACTTGTGGAAATACTTGTAGCATTAAATAAGTTTTCATTTGATTCATTAGAACAACCTATAAGGAATGTTAATAATAAAAGTATAGATATTAATTTTTTTATTTGGATTCTCCCTTTTCTAATTTATTTTGTGAGGGTTATTTTTAAAAATACGTCTAATTGTTGCCTTGGTCTTTTTTGTACTTATGAGGATGGAATTGTCTATGTAATGTATCAACTCCAATGAAAACAAAGAATGCACCAATTATTCTTAAAAGAATATTCTTAATCAGAACATCATCAATGGTGATAGCAATGAGCATACTACCAAAAGTTATCATTATGAATCCTAAAAACCCCTTTATATATTTCATTTTACCTCCTAAAAATGCCACTCGAATGAGTGACATTAGTTTAAATTTAGTCTCTTTAAGCTATCTCACATGTTTTATAAATCCTGAAGTTCATTCACAGTAACAAATGTATAGCCCTCATTTGAAAGGTCTTGTAAAATGCCTTCAATTGTTTCAAGTACTTTATCAGTTTTATCATACATTGGGTGGATTAAAATAATCGAACCAGGTGTAACATTCTCTTTCACATAATTCACTTTGTTTCATAACAAACCTTCTTTCCGTTTAAGTTTTAATACAGTTTATAATTCAATTCGAAAGCTGCTTTCCCTCTAGTCTAAGGGAGTTAATCGGAAAAATAAAAAAGATGGGAATTCCCATCTTTTTTTTATCGCTTATCTAACTTATCAGAAATACTTTTAAGAATTTGTATTTGCTCTTGTTGTATTTTAAGAAATTTAAGCAGAAAACAAATGATAAAAACAACTGGAGCTATGTAGATTAATAAGCTTAAGAGAGGTAAAAAAACTAAAAATGCGCTGTCCATAAATAATAATACCTTCCTTCTTGATTAAGATTCTTATAAAGTTAAAAGGGTTTGCCTAGAAAACGATTTTTATTCATTCTATGTATGTAATAAGTATATCAGTATTGATTAATGTTGTCATTAAACGATAAATATGTATATTTATAGTGTTCTAAACAATGAATGAGACTTTAAATGATGAACATAGCTGAATTTAGTTATTGGAGAAGGTTTCCCTTCATATCATCGACTAGCTAAGATCACTCAGTGATATAATAGATGATAGAAATATGTTATGTAGTAAGCTAAACGCTTTTGGGAGTGCTTGGAATTACTTATATCCTGAAATATAAAACTATTTTTTACTAATGGGGGAATTAAAAATGAAAATAGGTTGTATTCAATTAAATGTAAGATTTGGAAAAGTAGAAGAAAACTTCGCGAGAGCTGAAGAAAAAATACGCGAAGCCGCAAGTTTAGGTGCGGAAATTATTGTACTTCCGGAAATGTGGAATACTGGATACGCGCTTGAAAGATTAGCTGAACTTGCAGATACAGACGGAGAGCGAGCAAAGGCGTTTCTACAAGGCTTAGCAATCGAACTTGGTGTACATATTGTGGGGGGCTCTGTCGCAACGAAGAAGGGCGATAAATTTTACAATACGATGTATACGTTTGATAACGAAGGAAAGCAAGTTGGCGAATATAGTAAAGCACATTTATTCCGTTTGATGGATGAACATCTCTATTTAGAAGCGGGTGATGAAATGAACCGCTTTGCAATAGGGGATATTGAAGCGGCGGGTGTTATTTGCTATGATATTCGTTTTCCAGAATGGTTACGTGCTCATGCATTAGATGGTGCAAAGGTGCTATTCGTGCCAGCACAATGGCCAACACCTCGTATTGATCATTGGAAAACATTATTACAGGCACGTGCAATTGAAAATCAATGCTTTGTCATTGCTGTTAATCGTATTGCCAACAAGGTAGAAAACTTCAATGGACAATCCATGGTTATTCAACCTTGGGGAGAAGTATTATGGGTTGGTGCAGAAGATGAGGAAGTAGCGGTTATTGATGTTGATTTTTCAATTGTCGATGAAGTACGAGGAAGAATTCCAGTTTATGATGACCGTAGACCTGAATTGTATAGCGGCGTTGTTGAGAAATAAGTGCCAGGCACACAAACAATTCTGAATTCTATATCCAAGTAAAAATCCACGAAGACTTCCGCGGCTTACAAAGTGCTGCGCGGAAAATCAAAGTGGATTTTTACGTTAAGTGCCAGGCACTCAAACAATTTTAAGAAATCTACTCAATTTTGCGTTTTATCTTCAATTAGTGAACTGGCAAGTAACATAAACTCAAGTGTAATACGATTGTGGCCTTTCATAAAATTTTCGCCTAGCAAACTTTCAAGCTTCTTTAGACGATGATAAAGTGTTTGCCGTACAATAAACAATTGATTGGCAGTTTGTTGTTTTGAGCCATTCGTTTGTAAATAAACTCTGAGCGTTTCTAACAGTTTGCTGTTGTATTTTTTATCATATTCAATAACAGGCTGTAAATAATCTTGAATGACTTCTTGCAAATCCACTTGCATTTGTAATTTGTAAATAAGGTGGTACAAGTGCAAGTCATCATAAAAAAACGATGTCGTTTGAACTTTACGACAAATATATAATGTTTCCAAAGCTGTTTGATAGCTCTTCGGAATTTCCTCGACATCCGAAACAACCTTACCGATAGCTAGCTGATACCCTTGCGACAATTGCTTTTTATAAAAATCCGTTTTTTGGAGCGTAGAAATTAGCGTATTTAATAATTCGCGACTCGCTTTACAATCTTTTGTATGGAGTAGGATGAATATAACATAGCTCTTCCTTTCGAATAAAAAGGGGATGAAACCATTTTGTTCAAATAGATTTCGATAATAAAGCTTGCTATACACAATATCTTCTTGTACCTTCATGATTGTATAAGGTGAAGATAAAATAAACACCGCGCTACTATAATAAGTAAAGTTAGAATGATGGGACACAATAAATTTAAAGATTTCCTCTTTCGTCAGCTTGTGATCGATCCAATCCGCTAAAATCGTTGCATCTTCAATATCTCTTTTCTCTTCTATATAAAATTCACGCATTAAAAGCTGTGCTAGTGCAGTCGCCGTACGGTCTAAAATAAGTAATTCAAATTCTGAGAATAATCCATCTGCTCGATAAATGGTTAAATCCGCATAATGCTGATCGACAATAAAAATAGGCTCATGTTTAAATTGTGTTGCTGATTTTGGCATCTTTAATAAATGCTGTCTTTTCGCTAGGGGCATATTTGGGTAAAAGATAGCGTCCCGATCTTTAATAGAAAAAATGATTTGTGTACGTAACGCTTGATAAAGGGTTTGCAAAATGTCATCAACAGTTTGTCCTAAAAGAGCGTTTTTGTTTAAAGTTTGTGAGTAAGTTTCTAAGGAAGAAATCATAAAATATTGTTGGTTCATGATTTGGCTATGTAAATCCTGTGTAATCCGAACAAAAGGCACTGTCTCATGAAAAACGATGATTGGGAAGTCATGGCGGTTAGCCAGTGAAAGAATAGATTCTGGTATTGTTTGTAAATAAGTGCCGTATTCTATGCAAAGTGCTGCACAGTTTTTTTCAATTAGAGACTCTACGAAAAAGGTAAAGTCCTCAATATGCTGTAAACTAATCCCCGTCGTTAAAACTAATTCGTCCCCGGCTAGGAAATTATCAACCTGTACAATTTCAATAACATGTGCCCACTTTACAATGCGTAATAACCCATCCTTGCCTGCAACGACCTCGGCGCTTTTAAAGTGTGCATTCTCTAATACATCCTTTACCTGAAGCTTATATTGACTCATCGTAGCCCTCCAATCAAAGTTCGTATTGCATATGGGAATTATGGACTCATAAGTGAAAAGTGATAATTTAGCTAGTAATTTACGTCATATACTTTTTAAAAACTATTTATTCTATTTTACATTATGTTAAAAACAAAATCATAGAATTATACAGAATGTCTATTACATTGCCTTGTTAGAAGATGTAAAATTTTTGTAAGAAACAATTCAATCAAATGGGGTGACACAAATAACAACCATGCTTGGAAATGGAGTTTTGATGTTTACAGGAAGTGGCGTGCAGCACATAAAGTCAATGTAACCGACTGACTAAATAACATACATTTTTGAACGTTGGAAGATGAAACATCAACAGGTTTAGTTGCCTTTCCAAGTTATAGCGATACCAAATTACATTAGGTGGAACAGTTCAAGCTGCTTCAATAATAGTACTTAATATAATTAAAGGGGTGCATGTAAATGGTTCAAACAAATCTTAAGAGTGATGTATTAAAAAAAGATGAACAGTATGTCTGGCATTCAATGAAGCCTTATAATCCGCAAGCCACATATGTTGTAGAAAAATCGGATGGTGCAAGAATCGTTGATACAGAAGGTAATGAATACATTGACGCAATGGCAGGGTTATGGTGTGTAAATGTAGGCTACGGGCGTAAAGAATTAGCGGATGTTGCACATGAGCAAATGATGAAAAATGCTTATGCGCCTCTATCACAAGGCCATTTACCCGCTGTTGAATTAGCAGAAAAGATTAACCAAATGCTTGGCGGTGATTATGTCATTTTCTTTTCGAATAGCGGCTCTGAAGCAAATGAAACGGCATTTAAAATAGCGCGTCAATACCATCAACAAAAAGGGGAAAGTACGCGCTATAAAATTGTCTCACGTTATCGGGCATATCATGGAAACTCGTTTGGGGCTTTAGCTGCGACTGGGCAAGCAGAACGAAAATATAAATATGAACCGCTATCACCAGGTTTTATTCATGTAGCGCCGCCAGATCAATATCGTGAACCAGAAAATGACTCGATAGCACCAACTGACTTAGCGAGTGTAAAAGCCGTCGATAAAATGATGACTTGGGAACTCGGCGATACCATTGCCGCGATGATATTAGAACCAATTATTACAGGTGGTGGTGTTATCATGCCTCCAGAAAATTATATGAAGGGCATTGAGGCAGTCTGTAAAAAACATGGGGCTTTAATGATTGTCGATGAAGTAATTTGCGGGTTTGGACGTACAGGGGAGCCATTTGGTTTTATGAACTATGATGTGAAGCCTGATATTATAACGATGGCTAAAGGTATTACAAGTGCTTATTTACCTCTGTCAGCAACGGCAGTGAAAAGAGAAATTTATGAGGCATTTACAGGAACAGATGCATACGGTTATTTCCGCCATGTCAACACATTTGGTGGATCTCCTGTAGCATGTGCTGTCGCTTTGAAAAATATTGAAATTCTTGAGCGAGAAGCGTTATTTGAGCGATCTAAGGAAGTGGGAGCTCAAACACTACAAACGCTTCAAAATGCTTTAAACACACATCCAAATGTAGGAGATGTGCGGGGGAAAGGCTTATTGATTGGGATTGAATTAGTTGTAGATAAAGTTTCCAAAGAACCTTTACCATTGGAAAAAGTGAATGCTGTCATTGCAGCATGTAAAGGGAAAGGTGTCATCATCGGAAAAAATGGAGCTACCGTTGCAGGGTTTAATAATGTCTTAACGTTATCACCTCCACTTAATATTGTACAAGAAGATCTAGACCGCATACTAAATGTGGTTGTCGATAGTTTAAATACGCTATAGACTATTCATGAAAGTTCTAAAAGCCGTGTAATAAAGGCTTTTAGAACTTTTATTGTGGCATTTTGTAGCATAAATGAACTTTAGGTTAATTATTATAGCCTAATAATAATAATTTTAAAATTCTGAATTTTATTAAAAAAACACTGGAAATATTAGATTTCATAGTTTATAGTTGTAAAAAATAATTAATTTTCTGATAATTAAAACAATATCCTGGAAGGGAATATTTTTTTAATCACTTATTTTCAGCAGTGGAATAAATACATCTTGTTATTTGAACTATACTTTCTGATTAACAGCAATTGTGATAGTTGAGGAAGCAACGGCTTTCCTGAATTGAATTGTCTAATCGTAAGAAAATATAGTTTTATTTTTTGTCTATTTATTTTCAGCAGTGGAGAAAATAAATGTTTTTAGTAATTATATTTCTTATTTTAGGTTATAGGAAATATTTTTATATATTTTTACAAAGGGGGAAGATGGGATGAATTATGTTAAAAAAATGGTTTTTGTCATTCTATGTACGTTGCTTTTAGCAGCATGCGCAGAGAAAGACAATTCTAACGCATCAAATAGTGGGGATAAGTCTACTACAGAATCGGGCACAGCTAGTTCAAAAAATGAACTTGTTATCGCTGTAAATGAAAATTTTATTTCAATGGATCCGCATAACACAGGGGATACTAATTCGAATTCTGTACAGGAGACGATGCTAGAAGGATTGTTAGGCTTCGATGCAGATGGACAAATTATTAAGGTTTTAGCTGATGATTATTCAATAAGTGAAGATGCTCTTGTATATACATTCAAACTTCGAGAAGGGGTTACTTTCCATGACGGGGAACAGTTTAATGCTGAGGCTGTAAAGGCCAACATTGAACGAATCATGAATGATGAAAGCTTACGCTTGTATTCTCGTGGTTTTAGCTTAATCAGTAATGTTGAAATTCTAGGTGACTATGAGATTAAAGTTACTTTAAAAGAACCATACGGACCAATGATTACTCGCTTCGGGGTTGCAAAAATGATTAGTCCAAAAATGATTAAAGATAATTTAGCAGATATACCTAAAAAACCTGTCGGCACAGGTCCTTATAAATTTGTTGAATGGGTACAAGGAGACCATTTAACAATTGAAAATTTTGATGGCTATTGGGGTGGCGGAGAACGTGTTTCTAAAATCACCTATAAACCAGTACCCGAAAACGGATCACGAGTGGCGATGCTAAAAGCGGGTGATGCACAGGTTATCTATCCAGTGCCATCTCAAAATATCGATGAACTTTCTAAAAGTAAAGATGTAGAAGTTAATAAAGTTCCTTCTACAATTGCACACTACGTTTCATTAAATACCTATAAAAAACCTTTGAATGATATTAAAGTTCGACAAGCTTTTAACTATGCGGTGGACAAAGATGCTTATATAAAAGTGGTGAATGCGGGGCTAGGGTTACCATTAGACTCCATTATTCCTTCCAAAACGGTTTATTATAAGCAACAAAAAATGTATGAACACAATATTGAAAAGGCAAAAGAATTATTGGCTGAGGCTGGCTATCCTGATGGCTTCGATATTGAAATCTGGGGGAACACAAACTCGGATACGATGAAAGGTATGCAGTTTATTCAACAACAGTTAGGTCAAATCGGTGTAAAAGTAGAAATTAAATCAATGGAAGAAGGCACTTTATCAGATGAAATCTATGGTGCACAAACACCAGATGATGCGAAATTACAAATGTGGTATGTGAGTTGGTCAGCTTATGCTTCGGATATAACGAATGCAACAAAGCCTCTTTTCCATAGCGTATCATTCCCGCCAAATGGTGCAAATACAGCTTACTATAATAACACGGAGGCAGATCAATTAATGGATGAAGCTAACTCCATCTCAGATGTAGATCGCCAAGCTGAACTATATGAAAAATTACAGGAAATCGTATATCAAGATACGCCTTGGATTTTCTTAGGGGTGGATGAGGTTGTATATGGTGTACGCTCAAATGTTAGTGGTGTGTTAGTAAATCCTACAGGTGGACTTGATGTGAAGAACGCCAAAGTGGAGTAATACACAGTAAAAGGAATTGATGCTAGTCAATTCCTTTTCTGAAAAATAGAAAGGAGGAAGGTGCCGTGTGGAAATATATAGCGAAAAGAACTGTTGAAATGATACCGATTTTAATTGTCATTTCCATATTGACATTTTTATTTATTCATTTCATACCAGGTGACCCTGCACGATTAGTAGCTGGTAAGGATGCCACGCTAGAAGATGTTGAAAATGTACGACATGAGATGGGTCTAGATAAACCCATTCTTAAACAATATGTGGATTATATGAAAAATCTTGTGACGGGTGAGCTTGGAACATCTTTAACAACAGGACTACCTGTCATTGATATGTTTAAAACAAGGTTTCTGCCTTCTCTGCAACTTACTTTCCTTTCCATGTTTTGGGCTACATTGATGGGTTTGGCCATTGGTGTTTTTTCTGCCATTAATAAAAACAAATGGCCTGATTATTTTGGAATGGTAACGGCTGTATCGGGCATTTCGATTCCAGGTTTTTGGCTTGGCCTATTATTGATTCAATTATTTTCAGTGCAACTAGGGTTATTTCCGACAGGTGGATTAGATGGCTTTTCTAGTTATATTTTACCTTCCTTGACTTTAGGGGCTGGCATTATGTCAATGATTGCTAGATTTACTCGATCTTCTATGCTTGAAACGTTACAAGCAGATTATATAAGAACAGGGAGAGCAAAAGGATTGAAAGAGCGCTCCGTTATTGTGACACATGCTTTAAGAAATTCCTTGATTTCTGTGGTAACAGTGGCAGGCTTGCAATTTGGATTTCTATTAGGAGGATCGGTCGTAGTGGAAACCGTTTTTAGTTTTCCAGGAATGGGACGACTTTTAATCGATTCTATCGCATTTCGAGATTATCCAGTTATTCAATCAGCACTGCTGTTATTTGCATTAGAATTTATTTTAGTGAATTTAGCCGTAGATGTGCTTTATACAGTGTTAAATCCAAAAATTCAATTAGATTCTTAAGGGAGGGAATAACATGACTTCACCAACTGCTGTGCAAAATGGCCAAGTGCAAAATACACAAAGAAAATACTCTCCTCTTAAAGAATTTTGGAAGTCTTTTAAAAAACAAAAGGCTGCATTAGTAGCAAGTATCTTTATAGGATTGTTAATTGTAGTCGCTATGATTGGTCCTTATATCGCGCCGTACGATCCTTTCGAACCGAATTATGATGCTTTATTAGAGGGACCAAGTGCAAGTCATTTAGCAGGAACGGACGAGTATGGTCGAGATATTTTTAGTCGTCTAATAGTAGGAGCAAAAATATCCTTGATGGTGAGTTTTAGTGCCGTATTTTTAGGCTTAATACTAGGCACAATTTTAGGTTTAATTAGCGGTTACTTTGGTGGATGGATTGACAAATTAATCATGCGTAGCTGTGATGTATTATTTTCATTCCCTGATTTATTGTTAGCCATTGCCATTGTAGCCTTATTAGGTCCTGGTATTAATAATGTCATTATTGCTGTGATGATTTTCAGTGTTCCATCTTTTGCCCGTTTAGTAAGAGGCGCTACATTGAATGCAAAAGAGAATGTATACGTAGAGGCAGCTCAATCAATGGGAGCTTCGCATGTTAGAGTGCTGTGGAAACATATTTTCCCCGAAACCATGAATGAATTAATCATTTTTGTCACAATGCGAATAGGAACAGCCATTTTAGCAGCTTCTGGTTTAAGTTTTTTAGGCTTAGGTGCCAGCCCTGAAATGCCTGAGTGGGGGGTAATGCTAAGTAGCGGGCGTGACTATTTAGGAACATCTTCACACGTAGTCATCATGCCGGGCATTGCTATATTTTTAACCGTACTAGCATTTAACTTAATAGGTGATGGATTACGAGATGTATTAGATCCAAAAATAAAAAATAATTAAGGAGAATGCCTATGTCAGAACATGTATTGCAAGTAACTGACTTAGAAACGTCCTTTACACGTGATAAAAAGGAAATCAAGATTTTAAGGGGTGTCAATTTTTCCATCCGTAAAGGAGAAATATTAGGCTTAGTGGGAGAATCGGGTAGTGGGAAAAGCTTAACATCGTTATCCATTATGCAATTATTCCATGGTACTACAGGCAAAATTGTCAATGGCTCTATACATTTTAATGGACATGACTTGACGAAAATGTCCGAATCAGCAATTCGGAAGATTCGTGGCAAGCAAATGGCGATGATTTTTCAAGAGCCTATGACTTCTTTAAATCCTGTCTTAAAAATTGGCAAGCAATTAATGGAAGCAATTGAGATGCATTTGAAGCTGCCAAAGAACGAAAGCAAGCATCACGCAATCCAAATGTTAAAAAGTGTGGGTATAGGAAGAGCCGAGGAAATCATTTATGAATATCCACATCAGCTATCAGGAGGAATGCGCCAGCGAGTAATGATTGCTATGGCGATGGCCTGTCATCCTAAATTACTCATTGCTGACGAACCAACCACTGCGCTTGATGTCACAATACAAGCCCAAATTTTAGAGCTAATGAAAAAGCTAAAGGAAGAAAATGAAACAGCTATTTTATTAATCACACATGATTTAGGTGTTGTTGCAGAAATGTGCGATAAGGTAGTTGTAATGTATGCAGGGCAGGTTGTAGAGGAAGCAGATGTCTTTGAGTTGTTTGCTAGCCCAAAGCATCCTTATACAAAAGGTTTAATTGCATCAGTACCGAAAATTGGCGATAACAAAGAAATATTAGATTCTATCAATGGTCAAGTGCCATCCCCGCAAAATATGCCAAATGGTTGTAAATTTGCTCCACGATGTAATGAAGCAATGTCCATATGCCATGAGGAGAGTCCACCGACAGTGGAAATTTCAGCTACACGGCAATGTAGCTGCTGGCTATACGCGAAAAAGGATGTGAAAGTAAATGCCTAACAATATTTTAAAAGTGGAGAATCTAAAAAAAAGCTTTCAAACAGCAGGTGGATTATTTCAAAAAAAGCAATATGTTAACGCAGTCATAGATGTTTCCTTTGAAATAGAAGAAGGTACGACATTTAGTCTAGTTGGAGAAAGTGGTTGTGGAAAATCTACTACAGGCAGGTTAATCACTAGATTAATAGCACCAACAAATGGAAGTATTGTTGTGGGCGGGAAAGAAGTAGCTACTGCAAAGCAATCCGAATTAAAGCATTTAAGGCAAACTGTTCAAATGATTTTTCAAGATCCATATGCCTCATTGAATCCAAGAATGAAAGTAAAGGAGCTTGTTGGAGAGCCTTTAGAAATTCATTCAAAACTTTCAAAAGCCGAGCGTGAAAAACTAGTTCTTGAAATGCTTGAAGTCGTTGGATTAAATGCTGAACATGCCGATCGCTATGCACATGAGTTCAGTGGTGGACAAAGACAGCGTTTAGGTATTGCACGCGCATTAATAACGAAACCAAAATTAATTATTGCTGATGAACCTGTGTCGGCGTTGGATGTATCTATACAATCGCAAATTTTAAATCTATTAAAGCAATTGCAGCAAGAATATAAAATATCTTATCTTTTTATTTCTCACGATTTAAGTGTTGTAGAACATATTAGCCATTATATAGGTGTTATGTATTTAGGGTCCATTGTAGAAATCGGGCGAAAAGAAACGATATTTAATGAACCTAAGCATCCTTATACACAAGCACTCATTGCTTCTGTGCCGATAGCAGACCCAACATTACGAAAAAAGAAGATCGTTTTAACTGGTGATATTCCGAATCCTAAAAACCCGCCAAGTGGTTGTACCTTCCACACAAGGTGTCCCCTTGCATCAGATATATGTAAGCAAGCAGTCCCGGAAATGAAAAAGATTAACGAAGAGCAAAGTGTTGCATGTCACTTTGTTAACTAATAGAGAGGGTGTTCATAAATGAAAATAGGGTTAAGCACATACAGTATGGTCAAAAAAATGAGGCAGGGGGAAATGAATGTTCTAGATGTTTTGCAATGGGTAGCAGACAACGGAGGACAGCATGTTGAATTAGTGCCTTATGAATTTACTGTTGTAGATAACTATGAACTTGCAACACAAATTAAAGAAAAAGCAGCAGAGCTAGGACTAGCGTTATCTGCCTATTCGTTACCAGCAAACTTTATTCAGGATACGGAGGAAGCTTTTCTAGTAGAAGTTGAGCGCTTAAAGAAACATGTTGATGTAGTACATCATATGGGCATTAACATTATGCGCCATGACGTAACGCTCTTTACTTTGCCAAAGGAGCAGACAACTATTCATTATTACAATGAACATTTTGAAGCAATGGTTAGAGGCTGTCAGTTGATTGCAGATTACGCGAAACAATTTAATATTACGACAACGATTGAAAATCACGGCTTTAATGTTCAAACAAGTGATCGTGTACAACAATTAGTACATGCAGTTAACAAAGATAACTTTAAAACAACTTTAGATATCGGAAATTTTTTATGTATTGATGAAGAACCTCTAATTGGTGTTATGAAAAACATTCCTTATGCTGCTACAGTACATTTCAAAGATTTTTATATTCGACCTTATTATGAAAATCCAGGAGAGGGCGAATGGTACCGTACAGTTCATAACAATTACATCAGAGGGGCTATTGTCGGACATGGCGATATAAATATTCGAGAAATTATTAAGCTCGTAAAGGGCAGTGGATATGATGGCTATATTACAGTGGAATTTGAAGGCATGGAAGATTGCCAAGTTGGTTCAAAAATAGGGATGGATAATGTACGTCGCTTATGGGACGAATGCAAGCTCTAAAGGGGGAAGAATATGAATAAATTAAAAGTTTGTGTAATCGGTACAGGTTCTATTTCCGATTATCATTTAGGCTCCTATATGAAAAATCCTGCGGTTGAGCTATATGGCGTGTACGATGCCTCTATTGAACGAGGCAAGGCAAAAGCAGCTCAATTTGGAGCAACTCATGTTTTTTCTTCTAAGGAAGCGTTATTCGCAGACAAAAATATAGATGCAGTAAGTATTTGTACATGGAATAATACGCATGCCGAATTGGCAATTCTCGCATTAGAAAATGACTTACATGTGCTGATTGAAAAGCCTTTATCCATGACCTATGCGGAGGCTTTACACATTCAAAAGGTTGCACAAAAGCATCAGAAAGTATTTCAAGTGGGCTATGTTAGACGGTTTGCAACAAATACTAAAGTACTGAAAAGCTTCATCGACGATAACAAACTAGGCGATATTTATTATGCGAAAGCTTCATGTCTAAGAAGATTAGGAAATCCGGGCGGCTGGTTTGCAGAAATCGATAAGTCTGGTGGCGGCCCTTTAATTGATTTAGGTGTACATGTAATTGATATATGCTGGTATTTAATGGGTAGACCAAAGGTGAAACGGATAACAGGTCATACTTACAATCAATTAGGAAATAGAAATCATGTTGAAAATTTATCCTTTTATAAGGCAGCAGACTATGATGCTACGAAAAATACAGTAGAAGACTTAGCAAATGCCCTTATTACATTTGACAATGGCGCGTCGTTAATGGTAGACGTTTCCTATACACTACATGCTATTAAAGATGAAATCAGTATTAAGTTATACGGAACGAACGGTGGAGCAGAGCTAGAGCCTGAGTTAAAAATTGTCAGTGAAGAGCATAATACGATTTTAAATATTCATCCTCAAATTAACGATTTAACATTTGATTTTGCGAAAGCCTTTCAAAATGAAATCAATTCATTTGTTGACTGCTGCCTTTATCAATATGATTCAGTTGCACCGGTGGAGGATGGGGTAGAAATTATGAAAATTTTAGAGGGCATTTATATTTCTGCAACTGAAGGAAAGGAAGTTGTTTATTAAAATGGTGAAATTGGACAATAAAATCGGTGTGATAGTAGATAGCTTTCGTTTGCCTATTCGTGAAGGTTTATTAAAGGCGAAAGAAGTTGGTGCACAAGGAGTACAAATGTATGCAGTTTCAGGTGAGTTGGACCCAGATAATTTAAATGCTGCACAAAGAGCAGAATTGAAGCAGTACATTTCAGAGTTAGGTCTAGAAATCTCCGCATTGTGTGGAGATTTAGGAGGACATGGCTTTCAAGATAAAACAGAAAATGCCTGGAAAATAAAAAAATCGAAAGAAATTATGCAATTAGCCAAGGATTTGGGAACATCCATTGTTACAACCCATATTGGTATTATTCCTGAAGATGAAACTGATCCGATTTATAAAACAATGCTGGAAGCCTGTGAAGAATTAGGCCAATATGCTACGTCATTAGATGCGTACTTTGCGATTGAAACAGGTCCAGAAACGAGTAAAACATTAAAGGGATTTTTAGATAAACTATCGACAAATGGTGTATCGGTTAACTTTGATCCAGCCAATATGGTAATGGTAACGAATGATGACCCTGTAGCTGGCGTTAAACTTTTAAAGAATTATATTGTACATACACATGTAAAAGATGGTATTCAACTACAGCCAACAAACCCTAAAGATGTGTATGGGTACTTAGGATACGATTCTGGAACATCTCATGATAAAATAGAAGAAATGGTGGAAAATGGAGAGTTTTTTAGAGAACTTCCATTAGGACAAGGAGATGTCCATTTCGAGCTTTATTTTTTAGCTTTGCAGGAAATCGGATACAATGGCTATTTAACTATTGAACGAGAAGTGAGATTAAATCCTGAAAAAGACATCAAAGAAGCTGTACATTTTATAGAAAAGTTTAAATAGGGGTTGAATCGATTTTGAAAAAGCAAGATCAAGTTCAGATGCGAAAGCAAAATAAATATATTGTGCTTGACGCAATAAGACAGATGGCGCCAATTTCAAGAATTCAATTATCAAAATATACAAAAATGAGTCCTACGACCATTACTCGTATTGTGCAGGAACTAGAAGCGGAAGGCTTTATTCAAGAAGGGGTATCGGAAGAAACAGCCATTGGTAGACGTCCTACGTTAATTCATATGCGTGAAGATGCTTTATATACTATTGGGATAGAAATTGATTGCTTTACTATTCGGATAGGTATATTAGATTTTTTAGGGAAGCTTATTGCCTTTCAGGAAGTTAAATGTAGCATCAGGCATCAATATGAAGAAGCTTTACATCTACTGAAACAGTCTATCGATAATATCATGACGGAATATCAGATTGTTCAAGATAAATTACTAGGCATTGGGATAGGAATTCCAGGCGTAATCAATAACGAGGAAGGAATAGTCGTTTCCTCTGAGCAATTGAAGTGGGAAAACTGCCACATAAAAGAAGATTTAAATTGTATTTTTGGTTGTGAAGTCATCGTAGATAATGAATTAAAAATGCAAATCAATGCTGAAATTGGTGATATTTATACACCACTGTATTCAAATTGTATTTTAGTCGGAATTGGAACGGGCATAGGTGCATCTATATTATTAAATGGAGAAGTCTATCGTGGCATTCAAAATAAAGCGGGAGAAATAAGCCATATCACGATTAATCCATTTGGAGAAATATGCCATTGCGGTAAAAGAGGATGCTTATCCATGTATGTTTCTGAAGTAGCGTTGTTAAAAAGAACGCCTAAAAATCTTAATATTCAATCAATAGAAGAGGTTTTGCATTGTGTTGATCATGGTGAGCAATGGGCAATCGATATTCAACAAGATGTAGCTACATTTTTAGCTATTGCCATCAATAATCTAGTTTGTTTATATGAACCGGAGGCTGTCATAGTCAGTGGAGAAATTATTGAGCATAATGTAACATTTCAAAAATTACTTAGTGAAAAGTGTAGACAGTATATATGGAAGGAATTACAACCCTTTGATTTGCAGTTTTCAAATCAATTAAAAGAAGGGGTTGTTAAAGGAGCGGCATTACAAGCACAAAAGCAGTTGCTGTCTGTTTAAAGAAAGGTTGGTTCATTCGTGGCTTACGCAGAATTTTTAAAAGAGTATCGTTCAGGATTAATGGAAAATGTGCATTATGGACAAATGAGTGCTGTGAATCTAACGAAGGAAGAATTCGTCTCTGTAGGTCAAGATTATGAGCCTGTGTATTTTCGCTCTGCAGCAAAACCATTTCAAGCCATTCCCATTTTTATGACCGATTTTATAGAAAAGTACGGGATTACTTCAAAAGAAAGTGCATTATTTTTGGCTTCACAAAGAGGTGAAATTTATCATCAAGAGGCATTAGTCTCTTTATTAGAAAAAATACCTATTAATGAAAATGAGTTAATTTGTGCCGCATCCTATCCATTAAATGAGGAACCTAAAACACAGTATATTCAACTGGGCTTTGAAAAGAGGAAACTATTTCATAATTGTGCAGGCAAGCATTTAGGATTTTTAACTGCCTGTCTAGCAAATGGCTATGATGTTAAGCAATATGGCCATCCAGATCATCCACTGCAGCAGATGATAAAAAAATACATTGCTTATTTAAGTGAATATGATGTGGAGAAAATTCATACAGGGATTGATGGCTGTGGTGCGCCGGTCTTTGCGATTCCGCTAAAAAATATGGCATTAGCCTATTTAAAGCTAGCACGACCAGAATTAATTGATGATCAACAGATTCGTGAAGCAGTAATAAAGCTTACTGGAGTTATGAATCAACATAATGATATCATTGCATCTCAAAACTTTATTTGTACGGCATTATTGAAGGATCCTAATATTGTGGCGAAGGGCGGGGCACAGGGCGTATACTGTTTTGCTCTAAGGAAAGAAGGGGTAAGTTTTGCTTTGAAAATTATGAATGGCTCAGAAAGTCCATGGCCAAATGTAATTGCTTCTGTATTGGAACAAATTCAATATACAAATATAGAAACAATTGAGCGTATTAAAGCATTGTCTCCTTCATTTGTGCGTAATGACGCGGGGGTTGAGGTAGGAGAAATTGTTTCTACAATTAAAATTGTATAGAGGTGAAGGCACTTGTATGTTTTGGCAATTGACGGTGGTGGAACAAAAACAATTGCAACTATCTCAACATGTCATGGCCAAATTATGGCGCTAGCAGAAACGGGTAAAAGTAACCCCACATCCATGAGCATGGAGCAATTTACAGAGACGATAATAGAACTAATAAATGATTTAAAAAGACAGGGACTTCACGAATTTCAACATATTACAAAGTGCCATGCGGGACTATCGGGAGTAACAGAAAATAATAATGAAAAAATTACCCGTGAATTATTATCCTCGCTTTTACCTAAAGACTGTCAACTATCACTTTCGAATGATGGGTTGAACGCGTTATATGCAGGAACATTGGGACAGCCTGGTATTGTACAGATTTCTGGTACAGGTGCGATTACACTCAGTATAGATTCGTCTGGAAAAATTGAGCGTACAGCAGGATGGGGTTATATTTTTGATGATGAGGGCAGTGGCTATGATATTGGCATTCGCACATTAAAAGCGGTATTTAAAGCATTTGATAAAAGAGGTCCTGAAACGCTCCTAACAGCAGCAGTATTAGAATATTTTCAATTACAGTCCGTTCCACAGATAATTGAAGTAGTGTATGGTGAAGGACATCCACGTGATACAATATCCCCTCTAAGTAAGATAGCAATCGAATGCGCTAAACGTGGTGATGAAGAAGCCAAAACAATTATTGATCAGGTATGCCATGTTTTTTATCGAAGTATAGACGCTTGTTACAAAAAAAATCCGTTTGCAAATAAGCGTGTCAACGTAGTGCTAGCTGGAGGAGTTTTTAATGAGTTGAGGCTATTTATTGAAAAATTAGTCGCTATTGATAAAAAGAATAGTAATCAGTATGACTTCATGGGTGCCTATAGCTTACCAGTGGGCGGTGCCGCTTTAGCTGCATTAAAATTATCTAGTAATGAAGCTAAAATATTTATCAATCAATATAATGCAAGTATGAAAAAGTTTTTAACTAATTAATCCCCCATTAACCTAGCAAGTAGAGAATGGTATGTACTTATCTCTACTTGCATTTGTTAATCCCCTACTTTAAACATATATCCCTTATAAGAGTTATGGATAATCATGACGATACCCATCAACATGAAATTTGAAAGTAGTGAACTCCCTCCGTAGCTTAGAAACGGTAACGTTACTCCTGTTACAGGTAAAAGTCCAATTGTCATACCAATATTTTGCGTAATTTGGAATGCTAATAAACTGGAGATACCTGCACCCATAAGTGTCATAAATGGATCCTTTGCTTGTACTGTAATAAGGACAATACGGTAAATAACAAAAAATAATAGTGCAATAACAAAGGCCCCTCCAATAAAACCTACTTCTTCAGCGATAGCAGAAAAAATGAAATCGGTATGCTTTTCTGGGACATAGACATTATTGTGTAAATAGCCTTTCCCAATAAACTCCCCTGAACCTATGGCCATAAAGCCTTGTCTAGTCTGAAAAGATGAATCAGTATATTCATAAGGTTGTAGCCATCCATAAATACGAGAAACCTGATGTCCAGATAATTTACTTAATAACTTTTCTGTAAAAAAATCATTAAACTTTATATAAAGAGTAGCAATAACAGTCACAATTGAAACTGGGATGGCTGTAAAGATTACGAGTAACTTAGTTTGAATACCTGAGAAGTAAATCATCGGTATGATCATCGCCATGTATAACATAACCATGCCTGTATCAGGTTGCTTATAGACAGCAAGTGTCGGTGGAAGAGTAATAATGCCAATCGTAAATAGTAGGCGCATATCTGATAGGAAGGAAGGGCGTACATATTTTGCTTGATGGGCAACAATGACTTTACTGACAACAATTAAAAATGCAAACTTCAAAAACTCTGATGGCTGAAATGATCCTAATAGTGGAACTTGATACCAAGATTTCGCCTCATTTATCGTTCGAGCGATGCTTTCTGGAGCAATAAATAAGCCAAATGTGAGGGCTACGATCATCCAGTAAAATGGCCAGCCTATTTTTTTAAGTTGTTCAATATCAAGTGTTGCAACGCCGTACATAATTAAAAATCCAAGGCTAAAATAAATAAATTGCTTTACAATAAACAAGCTTGCATACTGTTCAAATGCGATACTGCTAGAATGTACGAATAGACAACTAATAATTCCTAGCAATAATAGACTAATTGCTAAACTATTATCTAATTTTTTTAGCTGCAACAGTTTCACCCCCTTTCGTTTTTGGAAAAACCAACTAGTAATAGGGAACGAATGGAATAGAAGAAGGTTCCGTATGGGCATATGATAATTTCTTCAGATTTCTAGAAAATTTTACAAAAACATAACACTGGCTTTATATCTCCATACTATGATTAATGGTAAGAGTTGGAGAAGGAGCCGAAGATGATGCAATTTTTTCGTTATATTAAGGTAAAAGATAAGCTGCTTGTACTCATGATTGTTTGTGTACTATCAAATATCCTAATAGGTATATTTAGTGTAGATTACTTACGGAAAATGTCCTGGCATGCAAGTGAGAGTTATACCGAGGGGCTTGTACCGATTGGATGGCTAAATGAGCTCGAAGAAGCACAAAGACAATTGGATTTTTTAGTGGATTCCAGTGGTGATTACCAAGAGATGGCGGCTATTCTAAATAATATTGAACAGCCTTTAGGTCATTTAGAAAAATTAACGATTGATAAAAAGATGAATCATCAGGTAAAGAAGTATAATACGATATTCGCACAGCAGGTAGAGTTAGTTGAAAACTATCAGCAGTTAACTTCGGAAGAACGTCAGCAATTTTATGAGCTGTCCTATTTCCCTGTAAGCCAACAAAGCCATTCAATTTTAGAAGAAACACAGAGCTACTTAGTTCAAAGAGCTGAGGAACAGCAGCAGGCTTATCAAAAGGATGTACAATTCGGTTATTGGTTATTAGGTAGCGTTTGTATGTTTGTTGTGCTATTAGTTATTTTCATTGGTTTAGTTGCAACGAAAGCAGTCAATGTACCAACTCGGCAATTAAAATCACTATTAAAACGAGCGGAACAAGGAGATTTTACAGCCAATGCGAGCTATGTGGCACATGATGAGCTAGGGGAAGTTATACTGTCCTATAATCAGATGGCAACAGAAGTAAAGCAATTACTACATACGGTTACAAATAGTGCGCAAGAAGTAGAAGGTATGACAGAAAATTTGCAACAATCCTCTGAGCAATCTTCTACAACTACGCTTAAAATCGCAAAAGATGTGCAAAATATTTCGGAGTTAACTACTGCTTCAACTACTAAATTAGCGTCCAATTCAGCTTCATTAGAAGAAGTACTAAATGGTGTACAGATTATATTAGAAAAGGTGCAGCTTGTTGAGAGCTTTGCACATGACACTGCACATGAAGCAGAGAGTGGTACAGAAATTGTGCAGGCAAACTTAACACAAATTCAAGCTATTAAACAAGCGGTAGAAAAATCAAATACAGCTATTTTTAATTTAGTTGAACGTGCCGCTACAATTGACCAAATGGTTGAAGTAATCGAAAAAATAACAGCACAAACAAATTTACTTGCTTTGAATGCATCCATCGAAGCGGCTAGAGCTGGTACGCATGGGCAAGGGTTTGCAGTCGTTGCGAATGAGGTGCGCAAGCTAGCGGAGCAAACAGTTCATTCAACGAATACGATTACGTCAATTGTGCAAAACATCCATACAGATTCTCACTATGCTGTTAAGATGATGGAAGGTGTATTAATAGCTACCGAAAAGGGTGTAAATGTAACTGCAGAAACAGCAACAAGCTTCGATCAAATATTAGAAAAAGTGAATAATATCCAGCCTTATATAGTTGAGGTATCGTCAACAGTTCAAGAAATAGCTGAGCATACGAAAAAGGTTAACGAAGATGCAGTCATGTTAACATCTCTTTCAGATACCAATGCTGCCTCGACCAAACATGTGGCTAATTTAACGGCAGATCAATTAAATGCACAGCAACAATTTCATAATTATATAAAAGAATTACGAAAAGTTTCAAAGGTATTGCAAATTGCTGTGAAACGCTTTTCAATTTAATGAAAAAATAAGAATTAAGAACCTCTTGATATTAAAAGGTCAAAGGGGTTCTTTTATAATGTAAAAAATTAGATAATTGTATTTATGGAAAGTACAAATGTATTTTTAATGAATGCATCAGAACACTTTTAATGCAAAATCATATACTGATAACAAGGCGTTTTATGTTCTTTTTTAGAAAATCGCACATATTATTGTTGTATTTTTAATATGAACACTTTATAATAAAATTCATCAAAAGTGTTATTAAATCAATGTTTTAGTATAAAATATTGTACTTCTCAGGAGTACAATTGTTCATATGTGGAGGTTTGGAGAAATGGAAAAGATTATGGTTACAGGTGCTCTTGGTCAAATAGGCTCTGAGCTAGTAGAAAAACTTCGTAGTATTTATGGAGAGGACAATATATTGGCGACGGATATACGAAAGCTTGAACATACTAAGGGTCCATTCGAAGTACTGGACGTGACAGATGGACAAAGGATGCATGATTTAGCTAAGGATTTCGGGGCAGATACGATGATGCATTTGGCAGCATTATTATCTGCAACAGCGGAAAGAAATCCGTTACTTGCCTGGAATTTAAATATGGGTGGTTTGATGAATGCGTTAGAAGTTTCCCGTGAGTTAAATTTGCAATTTTTCACACCAAGTTCAATCGGTGCATTTGGACCATCTACACCTAAGGATGATACACCACAAGATACGTTACAGCGCCCAACAACTATGTATGGTGTTAACAAAGTAGCCGGTGAATTATTATGTGACTATTATTTTAATCGTTTTGGTGTAGATACACGTGGGGTACGTTTCCCAGGTTTAATTTCTTATGTAACTCCTCCTGGAGGCGGTACGACAGACTATGCGGTTGAAATATTTTATGAAGCAATTCAGCAAGGGAAGTATACTTCGTATATTCAAGAAGGAACTTACATGGATATGATGTATATGCCGGATGCATTACAAGCTATTGTAGATTTAATGGAAGCTGACAGTAGCAAGTTAATTCACCGCAATGCATTTAATATTACTGCGATGAGTTTTGAGCCATCTCAAATAGCGGCTGAAATTAAAAAGCATTTGCCACAATTCCGTATGGATTACAAGGTAGATCCAGTGCGTCAGGCAATTGCTGACAGTTGGCCAAACTCTATCAATACAGAGGCAGCTAAAAATGAATGGGGCTTCAAAGCGGAATATGACTTAGCTAAAATGACGGTCGATATGTTAGAGAAATTAAAAATTAAGCTGCAAAAAAAGGCTATTTCATAAAAAACATATATTAAAATCAGAAGTTTGTACTATAAAGCAGGTGAGGAAAACAATTTTGTTTTCTTTGCCTGTTTTTTTGTCGAGAAAAGATATGAATGGATATATTAAAAAGATGGATAGGAAAGAAAAAGTGAGTATGAAAAAGAAAATTTTTGGAATATATAGCATCGTAATAAATTTTTTAATATAATCATATTCAGAATATTAATATTATTCTGTTAAAATGGATGTTAATATTCTACAAAGTTTGGGGGAATTCACAAGAAGAAGGGATGATGTTTTATGATGCAAGCACCGTTAGTATTAACAAACTTTTTTAAGCGAGCAGAAAGTTATTTTGCTAGAAAGACAATCGTGTCACGTACAAGCCCACATAAAATTCACCGTTTGACATATGGAGAATGGGCGAAGAGAACCCGTCGATTAGCAGATGCGCTTACAAAGCTGGGGATGGAAAAGGGGAAGAAGATTGGTTCCTTCGCTTGGAATCAGCATCGCCACTTAGAGGCGTATTTTGCGGTGCCATGTGCTGGTGCTATATTGCATATGGTCAATATTCGATTATCGGAAGAACATTTAATTTATATTATTAACCATGCGGAAGATGAAATTTTAATGATCGATGAAGATCTTGTCCCTATCATTGAAAATATTGCATCTGAGTTAAAGACGGTAAAACACTATATTATTATGACAGATGAAGATACTCTACCAGAGACAACATTACCGAATGCTTTGTCTTATGAGGAATTATTAGCATCTGCGGATGAAAATTTCGAATTTCCGGATGATTTAGAAGAAGAAGCACCAGCAGGTATGTGTTATACAAGTGCAACGACAGGGAATCCAAAAGGCGTTGTTTATTCTCATCGTGGCTTAGTGCTACACAGTATGATGCTTAGCATGTCAGATTCCATGGGTATTGCTGAGCGTGATGTGGTAATGCCGATTGTGCCGATGTTCCATGCAAACGCATGGGGTTTACCATTTGCGAGTGTCAATGTGGGAGCAAGTCAAGTACTGCCAGGCCCTCAATTTACTTCTGATTTAATTTTAGATTTAGTGGAGCAAGAAAAGGTGACATTGACGGCAGGTGTACCGACAATTTGGATTGGCGCATTACAGGAACAGGAGAAGCGTGAGCGAGATATTAGTTCGCTACGTGCGATTTGTTGTGGTGGTTCGGCATCACCAACACGTTTAATTCGTACTTTTGAAGAAAAGTACGGTATACCGTATATCGTTGTCTATGGGATGACAGAGACGACACCAATCGTTGCATTATCGAATTATATGTCGTGGATGGATGAATGGCCGATTGAAAAACGAATTGAAGCGCGTGCTATGCAAGGTATGACGATGGCTGGTATTGAGTCTAGTATTGTCAATGATAATGGAGAGGTGCCATGGGATGGTGAGACGATGGGGGAATTACGTCTACGTGGTCCTTGGATTTCACATGAATACTATTGTGACGAGCGTACGAAAGATGCATATCGAGATGGTTGGTTATTTACGGGAGATATTGCGGTACGAACGGCGGATGGCTTTATAAAAATCACCGATCGTACAAAAGATTTAATTAAATCTGGCGGGGAATGGATTTCATCCGTAGATTTAGAAAATGCATTAATGACACATGACGCAATTTTTGAAGCAGCGGTAATTGCAATTCCACATGCCAAATGGCAAGAACGTCCGCTTGCTTGCGTAGTTTTAAAGGAAGGGATGTCAGCAACGGAAGAAGAATTGTTAGCATTTTTGGAAAGGCAATTTGCAAAATGGTGGGTGCCAGACGATATTGTATTTTTGGATGAAATACCAAAAACGTCTGTCGGCAAATTTCTAAAAGCTAAATTACGAGACAATGTGGCGGAATTTTATCCGAAATTAAGTACGCTTGTGTGACATGATAAAAGGCATCGAGAATATATTTCTCGATGCCTTTGTCTTTTTAGCCTTATGATTGTAGCCGTTGATTGGAGTGGAACGCATCCAAGTAACGAAAATCAACCGCTTTTGGAGCTATTATTTATTCAACATATTGAAAACTTGTTCAACGTCTTTATCTCCGCGACCTGAAATATTAATGATAATACTCTCTTCAGGTGATAAAGTAGGAGCTAATTTTAATGCATGCGCAACAGCATGCGAGCTTTCCAATGCAGGAATAATTCCTTCAACTTTAGAAAGTATTTGGAATGCTTCAAGTACTTCTTCGTTTGAAACTGTTACATACTCACCGCGACCGATTGTTTTTAAATAACTATGTTCAGGACCTGCGCCAGGGTAGTCAAGACCAGCTGCGATAGAATACGTTGGCAGTGGATTACCTTGTGCATCTTGAAGTAGTAAGCATTTGAAACCATGTAATTCACCTGGAGTACCTTCATTCAATGTCGCTGCTTTATCGGGCTCAATACCGATTAAGCGAACTCCTTCATCAGCGATATATTCTGCAAATGCACCGATTGCATTACTGCCACCACCAACACAAGCAAGCACTGCTGCTGGGAGCTTACCTTCTTTTTCTAAAATTTGTTCACGACTCTCGCGGCTAATTACCGATTGGAAATGCTTCACCATTGAAGGGAAAGGATGTGGTCCTACGGCAGAGCCTAATAAATAGAAAGTTGTTTCATAGTTTTCTACTAAATCAGCAAATGCCTCGTCTACTGCATCTTTTAAACGCCCTTGCCCTTTATCTACTGCAACGACTTTCGCACCGAGTAGCTCCATACGGAAGACGTTTAATGCTTGACGCTTTGTATCTTCTAGCCCCATGTAGACTGTACAATCCATGCCAAACATTGCGCAAGCTGTTGCTGTGGCAACACCGTGTTGACCTGCACCTGTTTCTGCTATTACACGATTAGCACCCATACGTTTTGCAAGTAATATTTGACCTAGTACATTATTAATTTTATGGGAACCAGTATGATTAAGATCTTCACGCTTTAAATAAATCTTAGCGCCGCCTAGTTGCTTTGTTAAGTTTTCAGCAAAATATAGTGGCGATTTACGACCTACATATTCACGGAAATAATAATCTAGTTCATTAGTAAATTCCGCATCATCCTTATATTTCTGGAAATTCTCATCTAAAATATTTAACACATTTTGAAGTTCTTCAGGAACGAAGCTACCTCCAAATTCACCAAAATATCCTTTTTGCTCGACTGTTGTACTCATCTGTTCTCGACTCCTCTAATCTAATTTTCCATAAAAAAAAGCCACTTCAATCCCTCTATAAAAAGGACGAGTAACCGTGGTGCCACCTTTATTCGCAAAATTGCGCGCTTGTGTACTCCTGTAACGGGGAGTTAGTTCGGCCACCTATTACTGAGGCTGCTCCAAAGTCCATTCACAAGTTCATACTACTGATTTGCACCATCCATCAGCTCTCTAAAAGTACAAGTTCTTGCTACTATTCTTTTTCTTAGCATTTATTATTGAAAAATTTTAAAGTATTTTCAAAATAGTGTCAAGAGAAAGAAAATGGATTTTTGATGCAAGGATTATCGAAGTCGCAAAAGCTTCGAGAGGTCAAAAAAAGACGAATCTAAAAAGACTCGTCTGTTAAATCAAGTTTTTGAAATTTAAGCGCTTATTGAGTATATACATAATCGGCGCACCGACTGCTAATACAACAAATTCGCCTGCTGCGACTGTTAGCCACGTCCAGAAGAATGGTAATTCTAGTGCTAAGTTTAGTTCGAAAGCGATAATAAACATCGTGCAAGTAAATAAAAGTGTGTTAATAATTAATCGCGCCCATATATTTTTCACAAATTTACAAATAACAATAAATAGGCCAAGCGTAATCATTGTCTGCCCAACGCCGAAAACTAAATCGTAAGCACCGAGTGGTGAAAATAAATTGGAAATAAAGACACCCATAATAATCCCAACGGCAAAGCGAGGGTTAAAGGCAACTAAATGATTAAAAATTTCCGAAACGCGGAATTGCACCTCTGTAAAACCGAATGGTGCGACTAGCAAAGTAACAGCAATATAAAGCGCGGCAATAATGCCACTTGCTGCTAAAAATTTTACTTTCATATTCATTTCTCCTTAGTTTTTTTTCGTGGGATGGTTACGAACCACGTAGAGCAAGTGCTATCATATCAGTGTTGGTGCGGGTTTGTAAATAGGTATGTGTAAAATGCGTATAGATAGAATATTCATAGTATTTCATCTTATAGGTAGAGTGTAAAAATAACGAATTGTTTAAGTATAAAGTATTGGTGTACCGACAGAAAAAATGTCGGTTGAAATGGCGGTATTGTGTTAGATAAAATTAAATTAACTCGAGTATATGTAATGTAAATTTACTATAGTAACAATTTTAAATGACTTTAGAAATAAAAGGTGATTTGGAAAAGGAAAAAGGGGTGCAAAGCATGATTAGAATATTTAAACTTACACTTCTTCTTTTGATTTTTTCTATTATAAAACTTATGGGAATTTTATCATTCAACAATGACAACTCATACAGGAACTGTTGGGGTCACTACGGTTTCCAGTGCTACTTATTCAGTTGCCTCAACTAGTAATTATTATGCATCGTTAACAATCTTAAGGACAAAACGGGATGTGTTAGGTTATTAGATAGGATAAAGTAAAATAATCTTATCCATAACTGGAGGGATGTCGTTTGAAGAAAATTGCATCTTTGCTTATTGGGGTTTTAATCTGTCTCGTTGGCTGCGACAATACGGAATCTGGAATTTATCAAGGGCGAGATTTAAAAATTGGCGTAATTGGGGCGATTCCAGAAGTAAGGGAAGAAAATATAGATTTTCAAGATATTACTTTTGAGGAGTTAAAAAATAATACGGAATCCCTATCTAAAGAGCTAGATGCCATTATGATTATGAAAGAATTTTTACATGAAGCAGATGATGACCGATATGTAGCTGCTTATAGGTCGTTAACAATTCCTACATTTTTTATGCAATCGCCTAAAGTACATGTACCATTTGTCAATGAAGGTGTTCATTTTGATGATATTATCGAAGTTGACCCTGCTAATTTCGCAGCAGGATTTCTCGATTTAGGAACAGATGAGGAAATTAAAGAACATACATGGAGATATAAGTTGGAAAAGAAACAGAATATTCGAGATGTTTACTCGCGAATTTTTGCTACTATTGAATCTGTAAGTTCCTTATAAGTAGTATTTTAAACAGAAGAAGTATTCCAATTTATTTTTAAGACCAGGTTTTATAAACCTGGTCTTTTTATGCACGTATAGACTTATGGATTAGGGAAGCAACCTTTAAATTTCGCAAAATTGCCATACAATTTTTTATTATATTACAAAAGAATTATAACGCTAGAAATGTAGCAGTTTAGCGGTTTAAAGCGCCAAATTGTACGAAAAAGTAAAATATTTTGTCAAATATAAAAGTCAGAACATTCATAATGTTGTTGACGAATATCAATAATAACGATAATATAGCGATACATTCACACTTTGCTAGAGTGAAGTGTGATAGATAATAGAGATATTAGTCGGGGGGATTAATTGTGAAGCGCAATATGACAAAGCTTTCGTTCCTATTATTTGGATTAGTATTACTGCTTGCTGCTTGTGGTAGCGGAGGTTCTAGTTCATCTGATTCAAAAGGCGACGAAAAAAATAATGCAAGTGAGAGCGGTAGTGTAGATCAAAAAACATATAAAATCGGGATTACGCAAATTGTCGAGCATCCATCTTTAAATGCGGCAACAGAAGGATTTAAAAAAGCGATTGAGGATTCTGGCTTAAAAGTGGAATATAATCAACAAATTGCACAGGGTGATAACAGTTTGAATACGACAATTGCCAATAACTTAGTAAGTGATGGCGTAGATTTAATCTTTGCTAACTCTACACCTTCAGCACAAGCAGCTGCTACTGCAACTAGTGAAACGCCAATTATCTTTACTTCAGTAACAGATGCAGTTGGTGCGCAACTAATTGAATCAATGGAGAAACCAGGGAAAAATGTAACAGGTACGATTGATTTACATCCTGAAACGATTTCTAAAACGGTAGCATTCTTAAAAGAACTAGGTGCTAAAAATGTTGGTATGGTCTACAACGCCGGTGAGCAAAATTCAGTAGCACAAGTATCAGAAGTGAAAAAGGTTATGGCTGAGCAAGGGCTTGCAGTAAAAGAAGCTTCAGCTGCAACTTCAGCGGATGTAAAACAAGCTGCTGAATCATTAATTGGTAAAGTAGATGCATTCTATATCATTACAGATAATACAGTAGTTTCTGCGTTAGAATCTGTCATTGATGTTGCTAATGCAAATAAATTACCACTTATCGTAGGAGAACTTGATTCTGTGGAACGTGGTGGCTTAGCAGCATTCGGCTTTGAGTACTATGATATCGGTTATGAGGCTGGTCAAATGGCTGTAAAAATTTTAAAAGGTGAGGCAACGGCTGCTGATACACCAGCTCAATATCCTCAAAACTTAAAATTAGTAGTAAACAAAAAAGTAGCTGATGATTTAGGAATCGAAATTAAAGATTCTTGGGGCGCAGAGCTATTAGAGAAATAATGCAAAAGTGAAGTCAATTTTAAGCTGAAGCGGGGGAGGATTAACCCCGCTTTATCTTCATTTTAATTTGCTTCAGCAGAAGTCTATTGCTCCTATAGCGGGGAATGAATGCCAAAGTACTACCAATACATTGGGGTTTAAAACCTAACCGAGTTAAGATAAAGCCCACGGCGGATGTCATAGATTATGAGTTGCTTTTCGAGCAAACTTGAAAAAATAAAGACACGATTACGACGAGACGTAAATGATACGATAATTTTAGGAGATGATTCAACGATGTTTACAGCTATATTTGGCTCAGTGGAGCAAGGAATCATCTATGCAATTATGGCACTCGGTGTGTACTTAACATTCCGTGTGTTAGATTTTCCGGATTTAACGGTTGATGGAAGCTTTGTAACAGGGGCGGCAACAGCAGCGACAATGATTCTGCTTGGCTACCACCCAATCTTAGCGACTTTAGTGGCAATTGTTGCTGGATTTATTGCAGGATGTATGACAGGAATTCTTCACACAAAAGGGAAAATCAATCCGCTATTATCAGGGATTTTAATGATGATTGCCTTGTATTCTATTAACCTACGTATCATGGGGTTAACTGCAGAAAATACGATAGGTCGTCCGAATATTCCATTGTTAAACTCTGAAACATTGTTTTCAAAGTTTCAAACATTTTGGAGTAATTTAGGTATTGATGATGCATTAAATAACGTATTAAAAAGCATCGGCATTCAGCAAGTACCGTCAACTTGGGGTACGTTGATTGTAGTTTTACTCATCACGATTTTAATTAAATTTATTGCGGACTGGTTCTTAAAAACAGAAGTCGGGCTAGCTATCCGAGCAACAGGCGATAATAAACGAATGATTCGTAGCTTCTCTGCGAATACAGATACGCTTATTATTCTTGGGCTAGGTCTTTCAAATGCACTTGTCGCATTTTCTGGAGCTTTAATCGCACAATATTCGAAGTTCTCGGATGTTAGTATGGGGATTGGTATGATTGTGATCGGCCTTGCTTCTGTCATTATAGGGGAAGCGATCTTTGGCACAAAAACAATTATGCGAACTACTTTAGCTGTAATCGCAGGTGCTATTATTTACCGCATCATTTTAGCGTTAGCATTACGCGTTGATTTCCTTGATTCAGGCGATATGAAATTAATCACGGCGATTATCGTTATTTTAGCGCTTGTCGTACCTCAATTTGTCGAAAAAAATAAAGAACGAAAGCGCAAAGCAAAGCGTGCAGCAGAACGTACTCAAGTAAAACCGGTAGAGCAAGGGGGAAAAGGCCTTGCTTAAATTAGACGGCATTAACAAAATTTTTAATGAAGGTACACCTGATGAAAAAATCGCACTTGCTGAAATAAACCTGCATTTAAAGCCAGGTGATTTCGTTACAATTATCGGTAGTAATGGTGCTGGTAAATCAACGATGATGAATATGATTTCAGGCGCGTTAACACCTGATTTCGGTTCTATTTTAATAGACGGTAATAACGTGACGGGGTTGCCGGAATATAAACGCTCGCATTTTATTGGGCGAGTGTTTCAGGACCCTATGGCGGGGACAGCACCAACAATGACAATTGAGGAAAATTTAGCACTAGCATATTCAAGAAATAAGAGTCGGGGATTGCATATAGGCGTTGATAAGAAGCGCCGACAAGTTTTTAAGGAATCATTAGAGATGCTTAGCTTAAACTTGGAAAATCGTCTATCGGCAAAGGTTGGTCTTCTTTCTGGTGGTGAGCGTCAGGCGTTATCACTTTTAATGGCCACGTTTACGAAGCCATCGATTTTATTGCTAGATGAGCATACAGCAGCCCTTGACCCTTCGCGTGCTGAGCTTATTACACGCATTACGAAGCATTTAGTTGAAAAGGATAACCTTACAACGCTGATGGTAACACACAATATGCAACAAGCATTGGATTTAGGAAATCGGCTCATTATGATGGACAAAGGTCAAATTATTTTGGAAGTCGGTGAGGATCGTAAACACGAACTCACAATTCCTGATTTAATGGCTGAATTTGAACGCATTCGTGGAGAGAAAATGAATTCAGACCGTGCGTTGCTAGGATAAAGATTTAACGCCCCTACATGAGTATGGGCGTTTTTATTGTCCTGGTGAAAATTCAGAATTGTTTCGGTGCCTGGCACTTTAATATACAATAAGGAATGATTTAATGAAAAAAATTTATTTTATCCTCTTAGTTGCAGTCGCTATAGTAATTGTCTTTGTTTTAAACCATAAATACGAAGATAAACAGGATCAAGCTATTTACGTTGCGACAAATGGAAGTGATGAAAATGTTGGTACAAAATCAAAGCCATTCCGCACACTAAAAAAAGCGGCGTCAGAAGCCAACTCCGGTACTACTGTCTTTATACGAAAAGGAAATTATCATGAAAAACTTGTCGTCAAACATAGTGGAACCAATTCAAGACCAATTACATTTAAAGCCTACAACAAGGAGAAGGTTGTTCTTAGTGGAAAGAACCTGAAGGATGTTGAAGGGACAGCCTTAGTGACGATAAATAATAAAAATTACGTGACCATCAGTGGACTGACTATCCAGGATTTATCAACGGATATAGCAGACGAAACAGTAATGGGCATTTATGTAACAGGCTCTAGTAGCCATATCACGATAGAAAATAATAATGTGCAGCGCATTGAAACCGATGCAGTTGATGGGAATGGCCATGGGATCGCTATATATGGAACTGGCACAATGAAAGATATAAATATTTTACATAATACGTTGGAAGACTTGAAACTCGGGGCAAGCGAATCTCTTGTTCTAAATGGAAATATTGACGGCTTTAAAGTGGAAAATAATACAGTCCGCCGTAGTGATAATATCGGGATTGATCTAATTGGTTATGAAGGCACTTCCCATGATAAAAAAGTGGACTATGTGCGGAATGGGATTGTAAAGAATAATATAGTTTATGAAATATCCTCTTACGGCAATCCAGCTTATGGGGAGGATTATGCTGCTGGCGGAATTTATGTAGATGGTGGAAAGAATATAACTATTGAAAAGAATACCATTTATAAAAGTGATATTGGAATTGAAGCAACGTCTGAGCATGCTAAAAAATACGCTGATAACATTAAAATAATAAACAATATTATTTATGAAAATTATTACACAGGGATATCAATTGGTGGGTATGATGAAGATCGGGGAGGTACAATCAATTCTACTATCTCTCAAAATATTCTTTATCGAAATGACACGAAGGGGCTAGATGGGGGACAGCTATTAATACAATATGATACAAAAAACAATGTAATAGAAAGAAATATTTTAACCGCTGGACCATCGCGGATTTTTATCTCGAACTATTTTACAACCAATCAAAACAATAAACTACAAAAGAATGTATTCCATAAAGAAAAAGGAGAAAAGGGTGTTTGGATATGGAAAGAGCAAGAATATACAGCTTTTTCTAAATTCCAAAAAGCCTCAAAAAGTGATGAGAAATCTAGTTATATCGATCCAGAATATCAAAATGCAAACAAATATGATTTTAGGCTGAAAAAGGATTCGCTTGCAAAAAAAATTGTATTCTAATTTTACCTACAAATTCAGAATTGTTTGAGTGCCTGACACTAAAAAATCCACTTTGCTCACTGAGGGTAAAAGGTAAGCCGCAACCTTCGCTGTCGCGCTGTTGCGGCTTACCTTTTTGTGCTATTCCCACAGGAGTCTACGTGAATTTTTACTTAATTATTAAAGTAATTTTCAGAATTGTTTGAGTGCCAGGCACTATACGAGTAATCCAAATAATTGGATATCATTATTTACTTCTTTGTAGTTGAAGCCAAACTCTTTCATCCGTCTTAGCAAGCCGTCATAGTCATCGCGATTACCTAGCTCGATGCCTACTAAGGCAGGGCCGCTTTCCTTGTTGTTTTTCTTTGTATATTCAAACGTAGTAATATCATCATTTGGCCCTACAACACTTGTAAGGAATTGGCGTAGTGCACCTGCACGTTGAGGGAAACTTACGATGAAGTAGTATAGTAAGCCTTCATGAATTAAAGATTTTTCTTTAATTTCTTGCATACGCCCAATGTCATTATTACCACCGCTAATAATTACAACGACAGATTTGCCTTTAATTTCTTCTTTATAGCTGTCGAGAGCAGCGACTGATAATGCGCCAGCTGGTTCAGCTATAATAGCGTGTTTATTGTACAAATCTAATATTGTTGTACATACTTTTCCTTCGGGTACGAGTACGATATCGTCTAAGTAACGGCGACAAACATCATATGTGTGGTGACCGACGCATTTTACGGCAGCACCATCAACGAATTTGTCAATCCAATCAAGAGCCACTGCACCGCCCTCTGCAAACGCGGCTTTCATACTGCCTGCGCCGGCTGGCTCTACACCGATAATTTTACTGTTAGGGGAGAGGTTTTTCACATAAGCTGAAACACCTGACATTAATCCGCCACCGCCGATACTACCGAATACATAGTCAATTGGTTCTTCCATGTCATTCATTATTTCAACAGCGACAGTTCCTTGTCCAGCGATGACGTCGAAATCATCGAAAGGGTGGATAAAGATTTTACTTTGTTCCTCACAGTAGACCATTGCACTTTCAGCAGCATCATCAAATGTATCTCCTGCTAAAATAATTTCAACATAATCACGGCCAAACATTCGGACTTGGTCGATTTTTTGTTTAGGGGTCGTTTGAGGCATAAAAATGCTGGCTTGAATCTTTAGTTGTGCACAGGCATACGCAACACCTTGCGCATGATTCCCAGCGCTTGCACAAACAACACCTGCTTCGCGAGCTTCTTCCTCAATTTTTTTAATTTTATAATAAGCACCACGTAGTTTAAACGAGCGAACATGTTGTAAATCTTCACGTTTGAAATAAATGTGGGCTCCGTACTTCTCCGATAAATAATCGTTTTTCTGCAGTGGTGTATGCACCACTACATCTTTTAAAAAGTGATGTGCAATTAAAATATTTTCTACTTGCACAGTTTTAGTATCAGTTACTTCCATAGTATTCATCCTCCGTTTTACGTATAAAACATTCATCTATGATAGCATATTTATCTCGTCTTTTGTTATAAATTTTTAGTAAATTCTAAATTTTCGGTGTCTATTTTATTATAGCGTTTTATTGGGGCAGCATAATTGGTTATGTTCGAGAAAAAACGTCTATTATTCGAGTTTAGTAGAAATTAATTGTTTTGAATTTTTTAAAAATGATAAGTGGGTGACACCTCATAACGATGATTGGCGAGCATATACTAGATTAGTTTAGGACAAGTAGGGGGGAAGAAGTTGGACATTATTCATGGGATACTATCTACATATATGCAATTTTTCGATTGGGACATGTGGAAAAAAGTATTGGCAGACCCAGTATCGTGGGGATTAATTTCATCGCTCGTTGTAATTGAGGGATTACTTTCAGCAGATAATGCCCTCGTACTAGCGGTACTTGTCAAACATTTACCGGATAAGCAACGTAAACGGGCATTAATGTATGGTATGCTCGGCGCTTATTTTTTCCGTTTTTTATTTATTGGAATTGGTGTGTATCTCGTAGAATTTTGGTTTATTAAAGTGTTAGGGGCTTTGTATTTAGGGTGGATTAGTATCGCTCATTTTTTACAACTAGGACAAGAGGATAGTGTCAAAGAAGTAAAAAAATCTGGTTTAATGGTACGTGTTTTTGGCGTATTTTGGGCAACAGTTATTGCTGTTGAGTTAATGGATATTGCCTTTTCGATTGATTCAATATTTGCTGCTTTTGCGATATCTGATCAAGTTTGGGTACTATTAATAGGCGGAATGTTAGGCATTTTAATGATGCGAACAATCGCAGGATTATTTTTAATTATTATTGAAAAAATACCAGAGCTAGAGGCAACTGCTTTTATCATCATTGGCATTATTGCAATCAAGATGTTAGTGACTGTGTTTGGTATATATGTACCTCATTATTTATTTTTTGTTATATTAGTGATTGCGTTTGTTTTAACGATGATTATCCATGTAATCAATAAATTAAAAGTAGCTAAATAAAAGCGGTCGTGACCTTTTTAGGGCACAACCGCTTTTCGTATTATTTTATATAATTGTCAGGGTTAACAATGTAGAACTTTTCAACATTAAGCCAGCTTTCGCTCATTGGCTCGCCGTCGTCAATACGTTTTTCAGTTTCTTGCATCATCCAACCTGTTTGTGAAGCGTGAGCTTGTAATGCCTGTAATTTATCCATCTTCATTTCACGAATATCGATTTCTACATGTGGCTCACCGTTTTTAGAGAGTGTATCATTGGCAAAGGCACACGCTAAAATTTGAGGGCGCGCTGCTTTAGGCATGCGACGAACAGCCTCAACAACAGCACGTGCTGTTGCTTCATGGTCAGGATGTACTGCAAAGCCTGGAAGGAAAGTGAAAATAAGCGATGGCATTAATTCTTCGATCAAGCCTTCCATGAGCTTGACCATTTTTTCATCGTCTTCAAATTCAATTGTTTTATCCCGTAGGCCCAACATACGTAAATCTTGAATACCCATAGCATCCGCTGCATCAACTAGCTCCTTGCGGCGAATTTCTGGCAACGATTCACGCGTAGCAAAAGGTGGATTTCCTAAATTACGACCCATTTCACCCAATGTTAAGCAGGCATATGTAACAGGTGTATTCATTTTCTTTGTATAATAGGCAATCGTTCCAGC
This sequence comes from Lysinibacillus sp. NPDC093712, assembly GCF_050280025.1. NCBI lineage: Bacteria > Bacillati > Bacillota > Bacilli > Caryophanales > Bacillaceae > Lysinibacillus > Lysinibacillus sp. NPDC093712. The sequence goes on along the minus strand of NZ_JBNNUU010000004.1, from coordinate 226,758 downwards.
AACTGAAAAAGCCTCATCATCTGGGTGCGGGTAAACAATTAAAATATGACGTTGTGGTTGTAAATTCAAATAGTTGTCCCCCTTAGTAAGTAAACGGCGTTTCGCTAATTTCAAGTGCTATCGCCAATTTACCTGAATAGTCTAGTCCAGCCATTAACAAACGGCCTAATTCATCTAATTCATAATGTGTAATACCTTGAGCATAAACCCAACCATGTGCCATTTTTAAGCCAACACGATGTGGGGAGGCATCTACCACTTTAGCCAGTTCGTAATTAATTTGTGCATTACGAATGAATGCACCGGCATTAAAAAATTTTTCATCATAGTGTGCTGCGTAAGAACCGTTTGTCGTCTCAAGATGGATATAAACGTCTTTGTTGGCGAAAGAATTTAGTAATTCTTGCAACGTCTCTACTTGTACTTCTTGCATCTTAACACTCCTCTCGATTATTTCTTTCTTAAGTATAGTCAAAAAAGGTCACAAAGGGAAATTGAATGACCTTTTTATGACAAATTTTTGTTGAGGCAATTACTCATATTTTAAAATAGGGTAAAATAGTGAAATCGCAAAAGTTTATGATACTCTTGTTATTTTTTAAGCAAAATCCTTGAAAAAGTTATTGTAATGTATCAATATATAGAGTGTGAAAGCAAATATGTACAAAAAGTGTCGCTTGAATTTGTATGCGGTTTCACAAAACAAAAAGATGTTGCATATTTGATTTCTCTCACGTAGAGTGACAGTTTACCGTGTAGAAGGGGATTTTTAAAAAAAACGATTTCTATCTTGGTACAATAGATGACGTCCTTCTACATAATTAGGTTTAAAACTGTAACGTGAAGAGAAGACATGAAAGCTCATTATCATAGTATAGTAAAAAAGCCACAATTCTCTTTATGACGGAGAATTGTGGTTTTTTTACATGTATGCGCATCAAAAATAAGACTACTCTTAAAACTTCCTAGCAAATAGCGGAGAGAATAGGATATGTACCTTTTAATAACGATTGAGCTTCTTTTCAATGGAATCTAAACGACTATTAACGGATTGTAATTGTTTGTACATTTGTTTAAATTGTTGATTTTGATCTTGTGAATTGGAAGCAAGTAATTGTGCATCCTCCTCCTCCTCCTGTAACGCTAAAATCGTGGCAAGGGTGGATAGTGAGTAACCGAGAGTTAATATAATGGATGCGATTACTTCAACTTTAGAAGAAGTTATATCTCCAGCTAACAAGCGTGATTCTTCAGTTGTTTCCTCAGATTTTTGTTTTTTCATACGTCTCCCTCCCATATACAGCTAATATATGGCATATGTAGTGATACTGTATCTTGTCCTATTTTATTGTGTAAAAGTAAAAATTTTAAATTTTCAGATAATAATATTGATTTTTCAATTAAAGTATTGCATTATAATAGGAGCAAAAAATAAGTAGTAGGGGGAATTGATGGGATGAAGGATTATAAGTTTTGTAAAGAATCTAGAGTTATGCGGACAAGTCGTGTTTTTCCGAATGATGTAAACAATCATAATACTCTTTTTGGTGGTCGTTTAATGAGTGATATCGATCAAGTCGCATCAATTTCCGCAGCCAAACATAGTAGAAGAGATTGTGTCACCGCTTCAACAGATTCGGTCGATTTCTTACAACCAATTCGGCCTACTGATTCTGTCTATTTTGAGTCCTATGTGACATGGACAGGGACGTCTTCGATGGAGGTATTTGTGAAAGTTATTTCCGAAAATCTCAAAACAGGTGAGCGAAAAGTTGCCGCAACAGCATTATTAACCTTTGTCGCACTTGATGAACAAAATCAGCCTACTGCTGTTCCGCGCGTTATACCTGAAACAGTAGAGGAAACAAAATTGCATGAGACTGCTTCTGAACGAGCAAAAGCACGTGCGGAGCGTAAAAAAGAAAGTAAAGCATTAGCTAGTTTTATTTCCATGAACGATCCATGGGATTATCGGCTCGAACTAATGGTTAACTATATGTAAAAAAGGTATCTAATTAGAAAAACCTGACCTGTTGGCAAGGTATATAGGTCAGTTCTAATTAGATACCTTTTTATATTTTATAGTCCTTTTTTTATTTAAAATTAATATAGAAGTGAAGACTACTGCCGTTGATTTCTGCTACGGGCGGGCGCTTTCCGCGGGCACATCGTAAGCCGCAACCCTCGCTAGCGCGCGGTTTGTTGCGTCTTACGTACTGTGTGTTCTGAGCAGGAGTCGCCCGCCCTCCACTCCAATCAACTTTATATGTATTGCTAGCAGTCTACTATAATGGCTACTTGGACATGGCAAACAGCTTCATAGAGAGGGGATGCTTGAAGGGTATGGCAAGACGAAAGTAAGACCAATCAAATCAAAGCGCAAGTAATTTATGAACTAAAGGAAATCTATGAAGTAGTGGAATTAATCAAAGTCGCTGATATTCCAACCCATTTTTCACAATAAAAATAACAAAAGGGAGTAAGATTTCTATTCTTAATCCCTTTTGTCGACAAGCTGAGAGCACTTTAATTGCTCTCTCTACTATTTAAATGTACTTTTACATTCATTAAATTTCAGTTACAGTCACTACTGGCGCTCCAAAGCGAGATTTCGCACCGTGCATTACTGGTCCAACATAGTCGTTTAACGCCCAACCATGAGCGATGGCAGCTGATACAAATTCCTTTGCTTCAATAACAGCTTCTTTTACAGATAGACCATTTGCTAAATTTGCTGTAACAGATGCAGCGAATGTGCAGCCTGCACCGTGGTTAAAAGTAGAAGCTACTTTTTCTGATTCTAACAAGTAGAATGTTTCACCATCAAAAAATAAGTCTGTAGCTTTTTCTGTTGCTAACGCTTTGCCACCTTTAATGACAACGGCTTTTGCACCTAGCTCATGAATTTTACGCGCTGCTGTTTTCATGTCATCAATTGACTTAGGTGTACCTGTGCCAGCTAATTGACCAGCTTCAAAAAGGTTCGGTGTTGTAACTGCAGCTAGCGGTAGAAGATATTGAATCATAGCATCAGTGTTTCCAGGATTTAATACTTCATCATCACCTTTACATACCATAACAGGATCGATGACAACATTAGAAGTACCAGATTTTGCGATTGCTTCACCAGCTATGCGAATGATTTCCTCTGTTGAAAGCATACCTGTTTTAACTGCATCAATGCCTGTAGATAACGCTGTATCAATTTGTTTTTGAAGAAGCTCTGTTGGTAATGGTGTTACATTATGTGTCCAACCATTTGGATCCATTGTAACAACTACTGTTAGTGCCACCATCCCGTATGTGCCATGTTCTTGGAATGTTTTAAGGTCTGCTTGCATGCCAGCGCCGCCAGATGTATCTGAGCCTGCAATTGTTAAAGTTTTTTTAAGAGCCATGTTAAAGATCTCCTTTGTTTTTGAATAGTTTAATCTACCGTTAAGTATAGTCCTATTCTGATTCTGTAAAAATAGTCAGAAATCAATATTTTTATAAGGTCAGTATAAATTGAAACTTGAATAACACATTATTTTTTTGTACCGTTGTAAGAAAGAAAGGGGCTTGTAATTTCAATGAAAGAAGTATTCCCAAATGATTGGCAAACAATACTAACAGATGAATTAGAAAAAACATACTATCAACAGTTACGTCAATTTGTGGCACATGAATATTCGACACAGACGATTTATCCACCGATAAATGATGTAATGAATGCATTTACCTGTACGGCTTTTCGTGATGTAAAGGTTGTAATCTTAGGACAAGATCCATACCACGGACCGAACCAAGCTCATGGCTTAAGCTTTTCCGTAAAGCCAGATGTTCCACACCCGCCGAGCTTACGCAATATGCTACAAGAATTACAGGATGATATAGGTTGTCCAGTTCCTCAGCATGGTACATTAACGAAATGGGCACAGCAAGGTGTATTGCTTTTAAATACTGTTCTAACAGTAAGAGCGGGACAGGCTCATTCCCATAAGAACCAGGGCTGGGAACAGTTTACGGATGCTGTTATCGAAAAACTTGCAGCGAGGCAAAAACCAATTATCTTTGTACTATGGGGCAAGCCGGCACAACGCAAAAAGCAAATAATTTGTCAGCATTCAACATCCCATGTGATTTTAGAAGCGCCACATCCAAGTCCACTTAGTGCCTATAGAGGCTTTTTTGGAAGCAAGCCGTATTCAAAAATTAATGAGCAGTTAATTGAATGGGGAGAGCAACCAATTGATTGGTCTTTAGAATAAAGTGGCACAAATCGTTTGCTTTATACACTATTAAAATAATGATACAGTTAATAATAGAAGAAAGAGAGGCATACGATGCAGGTAAATTGTTTTAAATGTCAATATTTTAAAGTAACATGGGACCCGCAAACACCGCGTGCTTGTGTAGCATACGGCTTTAAAACAAAGCAAATACCATCAGTTGTTGTCAAACAATCGTCTGGCACGGACTGCCTAAAATTTGTGCCAAAAGTGGAAGGTGAGAGAGCGCAATGATTTCATATGAAGCTGTCATACAGCAACTTGAAAAACAATTAGCCAGTGCAAAAAATACAACGAATGACCAGCAAATTCGTGAGGCACTGACAGCCATTCGTGCATTATGTGATGTGGTACTGGATTTACCAACAGATAGCGCACAAATTCAAGCAAAGCATTTACCGCAAATGTTAAGTACAGAGCAAATGCCATCTACATTAAACACGGCAAAAATAAAACATGACGATGGCGCAAACGGAGATTCGATTTTTGATTTTTAGATTGTTCGCTAAACGTTCCTAAAAACTAGCAATGTTGAGCATTAAGATGAAAAAAGGTAGGGTAAATGAGATGAAAAAATTTATTGTCACAGGTGCACTTCATGGTTTTTTAGCAGTAGCATTAGGTGCATTTGGTGCACATGCATTAAAAGATATAGTAGATGATTATGGTCTGGGCATTTGGGAAACAGCTGTGCAATATCAAATGTTCCATGCTACGGGTCTACTTATAATTGGTCTATTAATGAGCTCGAAATTGCTAGGCGAGGTTAAACAATTAAAGTTAGCAGGTATCTTCTTTAATCTAGGGATTGTATTTTTTGCCGGAAGCCTATATGTGTTAGCGGTCAGCGGCATTAAAGTTCTAGGGGCAATTACACCAATTGGTGGAGTGTTATTTTTAGCCGGCTGGGTACTGATAATCGTTAGTGCTTTAAAACATGCCAAATGATTAACGGATATTTTTTACACCACTTTTGTACAGTAATATTCCATTAAAATCGAAAAAATTAGTATGCTAGGTAATACTGGCATGCTATTTTTTATAGATAAAACAACCACTGTTTGTTTATAATTTTAATTCCTATTGGTTTTGTATGGATTTATAGGGTACACTAGTATTACTAAAAAAGGAACTAAAAGAAAGCAGGGTTATAGTTATGGAGAAATTATTTACATTACTTGATGAGAGATATGATGAGATGGTAGCAATTCGTCGCCATTTACATCAGTATCCGGAAATATCCTTTGAAGAAGTGGAAACACCAGCTTACATAGCAGCTTTTCATAGCGCATTAGGGCATGAAGTACGAGAGCAAGTAGGTGAACGAGGAGTTGTTGCAACGTTACGTGGAGCAAAGCCAGGAAAAACTGTGGCGCTACGTGCTGATTTTGATGCATTAGCTATCCAAGAAGAAAATGATGTGCCTTACAAGTCTATGGTCGACGGTAAAATGCATGCTTGTGGACATGATGGACATACCGCAACTTTACTTGGACTTGCCAAGGTGCTAAATGCCATGAAGGATGAGCTTGCCGGTAATGTAGTGTTCATTCATCAGCATGCAGAGGAGGTTGCGCCAGGCGGAGCAAAGCCGATGATTGAAGATGGTTGCCTCGATGGGGTTGACGTGATCTTTGGTACGCATTTATGGGCACCAACACCACTTGGGGACATTTTAGTGAGAGAGGGAGCTATAATGGCAGCCGCTGATAAAGCTGAAATTCTTATTCAAGGAAAAGGAGGGCATGGTGCAGAGCCACATCATTCCATCGATGCGGTTGTGCTAGCGTCTCAATTTGTTATTAATGCACAGCAATTAGTTGCTCGTCGTATAGACCCATTAAAATCTGCTGTCTTAACAATTGGTCATTTTGAGGCGATAAATCCATTTAATGTTATTGCTGATCGAGTAGCTTTAACTGGTACTGTAAGAACATTTGAGGATGAAGTACGTACACAAATGGAACAGGAGCTGGAGGCGATATTAAATGCTACTTGTCTCGCCTTTGGGGCAAGTTATGATTATCGTTATACAAGAGGATATCCACCAGTTTATAATCATGCGAAAGAAACAGAATTTGTTGCACAGCTTGCAGCGGATATTCCAGGAGTAGAAAATGTTATTACATGCCCGCCGTTTATGATTGGGGAAGATTTTGCGTATTACCTTGAGCGCATTCCTGGCACGTTTTTCTTTACGGGTGCCAAAAAACGTGAGTGGGAAACAGCCTATCCACATCATCATGCACGTTTTGATTTTGATGAACGTGCAATGTTAATCGCTGCAAAAACGTTAGGGAAAGCGACTTTGCAATTTTTGCAAGAGAATAACTAGCTCAAATGAGACTTGGACAAAGCTTTATACTTAAACCAATAAAATTTGGTAATAAATTTCTGCCATAAAAGATGAAAAGTTGTTGGTAGCGAAGTTGATAACTCCTGCGGGCATTCAGCGCGTTCGCGAGGGTTACGGCTTAAGGTGTGCCCGCGGAAAGCAACGCCGTAGTGGACAACAACTGCACAGCAAAAAAGTGTTAGATTGATTGCGGTCAATCTAACACTTTTTCTCTTTTGTCCAAACCTCATTTCAGTTATGGATTTTGATTGAAATATGACATTTCCTCATCGAATTCAGCGAAATCAAAGTAAATCATTGGGAATAAAAAGCGATGATTTGATTTAATTTCTCTTAAAATAACGTGATCCCGACCTGCAGCTTCTACCACACCACGTACTGTCTTTGTATTTTTCCCTTGCTCAACAGCATGTTCAAAAGAAAAGTGGAAAGTACCAGGTTTTCCTCGATTCAAACGTAAGATATTTTCAATGTACGACTCCTCACGTCCAGGTGGCCGTCCGCTTGGAAGTGTCACTGGAGGAGGTGTCATTTGTTGTTGAGTTGTCGGTGTCCAATAGTAAGGCATCATAAGTATCGACCTTCTTTCATTTAAATTTGAGGACAATCTTCTTCGGTTGGTGAGAAGAAGCAATGCGATTTGTAACGCCCCGTGTTCCATTGACCATACCATTGTTCAGGGCAATCACCCTCAGGTCTGAAAAACCACAGCGAGCGAGTAGCCGGATGGAACCTTTCACCTTCAATAACCCTTCTTGCTAATCGAATGTCTTGATCACGTGCCCGTTGATAAAAATAACTTTTTGTTGTAGCTTCAAACCCCCCTGGACGTTGATAAACCATTTGCTCGAGTGTTCGAATATCACCAAAATCGAGACAATCTGCTCGTACACGATTGACGCCAACATTGCCAACCATTAGCATGCCCAGTTCACCTTCACCCTCAGCTTCCGAACGCATAAGCCTTGCAAGCAAAGCAGTTTGTGCTTCATTAGTCTTTATAACAGCGATTTTCAAACCTCCTCGCAACCAGTATATGCTCAAAGGTGTTGTAGACATGTTTAATTTCCATAAGAAAGAAATTCACATTTCAAATTGCTGAAGCATATATTAGTAATAACGAGTAGTCCGTGGAAATAAGGGTGTTTATAGATTTTTTCTAAGTAAATGGGGTAAAGAAAAAAATAGAAAAAGTTCAACTTGCTTCAGCAGAAGTCCTCCACTTCTATAAGTTGGAGATGAATGCCAAATAGTCACATAAGCGAAATGGGGAGCGAACCCTTGCTGAATCAAGTTGAAGGCGCTGGCAGATGTCACAGGTTTTTCTAAGCATATTTGAAAAAATTTGGACGCAAATACGCCGAGGCGTTATTGCTGAGGGGAATGTGGATAGAAATTTGCATGTGTATTACTACATGTGAGGTGGAAGGGCATGGAGATTGGTGTTTGGTTTGGAATTTTATTGAGTGCCGTACTAGCTTTTTTACTCGGGAATATCTATGGTCAGCCTCTCCATTGGTATCTTTTAATATTAATAATTGTAGTTGGCTTTTTCATTAATACGATTATTATAATTTTAAAAGTTAAGGATGAAAGCTCGTAAAGTTTTTAATGTAGGTGAAAGCAGAGTAGTAGGTTGTAGGTTGAACATCATTAATAGGGTGCTTCCTGTTCAGTTTTGAACAGGAAGCACCCTATTTTATTGTCGTATTGAAGCGCATTAAATACTTACATAGGAAGATTGCAGTTTATGATAGATATTTGCGGATATGTTGAGAAAAAACTTATGATTTGCAAGTATATTGAAATTTGTTTGAGCCATACTAAATTGGAATGATATAGCTTTCATAAAGGAGTAGTACTATGCGTATTTTCAGTATGTTTGTAGCAATTATCGTAAGTGCATTAATGGCTGTTGGAATTGCTGAGTATTACCATCAGCCTTATAATTGGTATTTAGTATTTCTAATGATCCTTATAGGTTTTTTTATTCATACCATTATTTTAATAATAGAATCGGAAAACAGTGAGGAACATGAAGCATAAAAAAATGCGAGCCCATTTTATATGGACGCGCATTTTTTATTTTATTTAACTGATAGGAAGTTCACTAATTTTTCGTTATCAAGTAGGTTACCAACAAAGAATGCACCGAACTCACCATAGCGAGCAGATACTTCGTCGAAACGCATTTCATATACTAATTTTTTGAATTGTAATACATCATCTGCGAATAGAGTAACGCCCCATTCGTGATCATCGAATCCAACCGAACCAGTAATAATTTGTTTTACTTTTCCTGCATAGCCTCGACCAATCATACCGTGTGAACGCATTAAAGACTTGCGCTCATCCATTGATAACATGTACCAGTTATCATTACCTTGACGACGCTTGTCCATTGGATAGAAGCATACATACTTAGAACGAGGAAGTTCAGGGTATAAACGTGCACGCACATGTGGATTTTGATAAGGATCTTCGTTTGATTCACCAGCTAAGTAGTTTGAAAGCTCGACAACAGATACATAAGAATATGTAGGAATTGTAAAATCAGCAATTGCTAATTTGTTAAATTCCGCTTCAAGCTCTTGTAATTCATCCATCGTTTCGCGTAATGTCATAATCATAAAGTCTGCCTTTTGACCAACGATTGCGTAAAATGCATGAGCACCTGTTTTAGCAATATCTGCTTCATTTAGCTTTTCTAAATAAGCTATAAATTCCTCAACTGCTGCTTGACGTTCTTCAGCAGAAACAAGTTTCCAAGAAGCCCAGTCGATTGAGCGGAAATCGTGTAATGCGTACCAACCATCTAATGTAATTGCTGCTTCATTCATTATTCAAAGCACTCCTTTATAAGTGAAAATCATTCTTAATTTAGTTTATCATAGTTTGTACGAAATCCCTAAATTCATGAGTGAATTTCACGAATTTGACACCTTCGTCGGATGCTGTATGCTAAAGAGAAGAGATGTAAATAGAGGAGCTTCAAATTAAATGAATAGTAATTTACTACAGCCGATTTGGCGTATATATGATCAATCTATTAGCTTGAAAAACAGCACACCACTTGAATCATTTGCAACCGATGATACGCTGTGTCAATTAGTAGGACAGCTTGTATCGCCGCCGACTATACGAACTTGGGTACATAATGCCTCTGTGGTGCTCGGGATTCAAGATCATCGTTTACCATTTGTACAGCAAGGAATGAAGTTGCTTGAAGAACGAGGCTATCACCCAATTGTACGCAACTCAGGCGGGCTAGCCGTTGTGCTGGATGAAGGAATACTAAATATTTCACTTATTTTATCTGAACAAGCAACCGCAATAGGTATTAATGATGGCTATGATGTAATGGTAGCGCTAATAAAAGCATTACTACCAGAAGCTGCCGATAAAATTGAAGCCTATGAAATTGTAGGTTCTTATTGCCCAGGGTCCTATGATTTAAGTATTGAAGGTAAGAAGTTTGCCGGCATTTCACAAAGACGATTACGTCAAGGGGTTGCAGTGCAAATTTATTTATGTATTGAGGGAAGCGGTGCAGAACGTGCTGCGCTTATTCGTGATTTTTACACTGAGAGTTTACGAGGAGAAGAAACGAAATTTACGTATCCCAAAATTATACCGGGTGTAATGGCTTCATTAAGTGAACTGATCGATGTCTCATTAACGGTAGAAGACGTTGTGATTCGTCTTCAACAAGTTATCCAGACATTTGCCGATGAAGTTCGTTTAGAGCCCTTTCATGATGAAGAATTACAACTATATGCTTTTTATTTACAGCGTGTGTTCGAACGAAATGCTAAAATGCTTGAATTGAAATAATAGTAAATAAAAAAAAGGCGAATGTGCTAACTAAGCACATCGCCATTTTCTTTTTGATAAGTTGGACCGCTAACAACTAGATTACCGTTTTTCTCCATTTTGAAAACAGGCGCAATACGCTCATCCTCTTCATCTAGCGTTACAAGGCGTCTAGCACGGTTCATAATTTGTACAAACTGCTCATAATCTTTGCGAATCGCTCGATTTTCTTCTTCTAGCTGAACAATTGTTTTCTCTAGTTTTTTATTTTTCTCAGAGGTTACGTGTACAAGTTGTCTCCATTTTGAAGACTCATTACCTATTTCACCAGAATGTTGTAAACGTAGTAAATATGCTATGACAATATCAAGAGATAGTGCAGATAGTGGAATTGACTTGCTATCTGTATCACTATTAGTAATTGTAAACATATTTGTGGAACGACGTCTTGCTGGTGCGCCCAACACTCGCATTCTCTCTTTTCTTTCTTTTTTCGCATCTGCTAACTGCTCTTCATAAGTTTTACGAACAACTGCATTCCAACGGAAACCACATGCTGCAGCAGTACGATTTAACGCATCACCAGCTTCTTCAAAGGCATTTAACTGTGTGCTACCTTCTGTTACGTGACGAATTACTGCCTCTGCTAGCAATTCATCGTTTTCTTCTAACCAAGCATCTTGTCTTACTTTACTCATCATATAATCCTCCCACCTTTATTTGGAACTTCCTTATTTATGTCTAGCATGACCAATCTTTTAACCTTTTATTCATCCAAGTGGAAGGAATTATGCTTGAATACAAGGGGAAAAATGCGATACAATACCGGATGTAGGTTTGTGCGTATGCTGCATACTTAAATATGTGAAGGTTATGCGGACATTAAAAAATTTTATTTAACAAAATACTATATAGAAAGGGTTGTTGACAAAATGGCAAACGAATTTAAAGTTTGCGATGAATGTCAGGCCGTTAACTTAAAAACGTTAATTCCAAAATTAAAGGAAATCGATCCTGATGCAACCATCGAAATTGGATGTCACTCTTATTGTGGACCGGGACGAAAAAAAACATTTACATTTGTAAATAGTCGCCCTGTAGCTGCATTAACAGAAGAAGAACTAATGGAAAAAGTTTTAGCAAAATTAAAAAATAAGTAATAAAAAACTATCTTCACATGCTGAAGGTAGTTTTTGTTTTAGAGCGATAGTAACCTATTTAAAGTGAAAAATGCGTTCAATTAGGTTGATAGTCTCTATACTTACAGTGCAATCTCTATGCTAGTTCTATATTGTTTGCATATAATAGAAGAAAGATGAAATGGAGGTGCTGTACAATTGACACATTATGCAAAGGCAAAATTACAAGAGGAAAAAGTATTTAAAGATCCAGTACATCGTTATGTACATGTGCGTGATCAAGTTATTTGGGATTTAGTAGGGACAAAAGAATTTCAACGTTTGCGTAGAATTCGCCAACTTGGCACTACGTTTTTAGTATTCCACGGGGCAGAGCATAGCCGCTTTAGTCATTCACTTGGTGTTTATGAAATAGTGCGTCGTATTGTCGATGATATTTTTGTAGGTCGTCCGGATTGGGATGAGGACGAGCGGCTACTAGTGCTTTGTGCAGCCCTATTACATGATCTAGGGCATGGCCCATTTTCACATGCATTTGAAAATGTATTTGAGTTAGATCATGAATTTTACACGAGGCAAATTTTACTTGGTGATACAGAAGTACATGCAGTGCTAAAAAAAGTAGGACCGGATTTTCCCGAGAAAGTATCGCAAGTAATAGAAAAAACGTATCCGAATAAGCAAGTCATAAGCTTAATATCGAGCCAAATAGATGCTGACCGTATGGATTATTTACAACGTGACGCTTATTTTACAGGTGTAAGCTATGGCCATTTTGATATGGAACGCATATTACGAGTAATGCGCCCACGCAAAAATCAAGTAGTAATTAAAGCCACAGGTATGCATGCCGTAGAAGATTATATTATGAGCCGCTATCAAATGTACTTACAAATATATTTCCACCCTGTCTCACGTAGCGCAGAGGTTATTTTAAATAATATACTAAAACGAGCGAAGCAATTAAGCCAAGCAGGCTATAAGTTTAAGCATGAGCCTACACACTTTTTAGCATTTTTCCAAAACTCGATTACGTTGGAAGATTATCTTGCTCTGGATGAAAGTATTCTTTTTACATATTTTCAACTATGGATGCAAGAAGAAGACGCGATATTAAGTGATTTAAGTCGCCGCTTTGTCAATCGTAAGCTATTCCAGTACATCGATTTAGATCCAGGCGTGGAACTAGAGAAATATCAAAAGCTACAAGAGTTATTTAAACAAGCAGACATAAATCCAGAATACTACCTTGTGCATGATACAACGGCAGATCTTCCATACGATTTTTATCGACCAGGGGAAGAAGAAGTACGTGTTCCTATTTTTTTAGAGATGAAAAACGGGGAATTACGTGAACTATCAAGGGAATCTATTATTGTCGACTCCATTTCTGGTCGAATGAAACGAGATCATAAAGTATATTTCCCACTCGATATTTTAGAGGATGATAGTACAAAAGCGGGAGTTAAGCAACAGATTTTAAAGTTATTACAAATACAATAAAAGAAAATCTAAGGAATTATATCTATTTTAAGAATATACAAAACCAAATTGTGTATATATAATATAAAAGCACTAAACTCACTTGAATATAGTGATAGTTTAGTGTTTTTTATTATGTAAAATTTCATATTAGTTTGAAGGGCTGGAGATATATCTAGGAAATGATAATGAAAAATATGGTAATGTTTAGAATTTGTTTAGATTTGTTTTTTATAATGAAGTAAAACCTAAAAGGGGGTGAGGCCATTATCTTTGTAAAGGCGTCACATCAGCTTAGGATACATACAACTGTTTACAAACACAATGACTAGACAGCATGAGAATTGACCGCGTGTAAGACGGGCTTGGATGTATTCGTAACGACGACGAGTTATTTAAGGGGAAGAGGGGCAAACCGAATGTTTGAAGTGAAGCTTTCGAGGTTGAGAAAGCATGCAAAGTCGTCAGCAAACGCCTATAGGAATCTCTCTGAACTTAGAAAAGGAGAGAAACATGAAAAAATTAAATTTAGCAATCATTACATTATTGCTTGTGTTCCAAACCGTACTTTCACCGATATCCGTGTTTGCGGAAGAAGGAGATTCTACTTTACCTCCATCAGTGGAATCAGGAAATGATGGAACTACTTCCGATACGGCGGGCACAGGCGACTCGGATCCAGCAGTGACAATACCTGGGGAAACGGGGGAAGCTGATGGAGCTGATTCTGGTAGTGACTCAACTGAAATACTGCCAGAGGAAACAGAAAATGATGATGTGACGGAAGGTGAAGAAAAACCAAGTGAAGAGGTAACTGACACCAATACACCGGAAATAGCACCAATGAACATAGCACCATTAGCGTTAACTGCAGGTGATATGCAAGGTGATGTAGTTGGATTATCTGCCGGCATTCGACTAACAGGTCCGACTGGCGATGTGATTACTGATTCTTCACAAATTCCTGCTGACACTGCACCTAAAAAAGGTCAAACAGTTTATTTAAATTATGAGTTTGGCGTGACACCTACGCAAGATTATGGTGTAGGCTCTACATTTGCGTTTAACTTACCACAATATATGATTGAACAAGTAGATAACTCTTTTTCTGGATCGAAGTCAACGGATTATGCTACTTATTCTTATAGCTATGCTGCCGGTAAAATTACCGTAACATTAGAAAGTGAGATAACAGATGGGGTTGATGGAAATATTGACTTCAACTTCATGGCCAAGTTTGGCAATTTCCAAGATGAGTCAACACTTGATCAAGTATTGGTGATGCCTGTGTTAGGTGGTAATGCGGCTGTTACATTACCTTTTAAATTCAAACCACTAGGTAGTGGTGATCCAATTACTAAAACTGCTGGTACGATTACTCGTGCAGCGGATGGCGCTGAAATGGATTGGACAGTCTGGGTAAACACAGAAGGTAAAACAATCGTTTCAGGTGCTACAGTAGCGGATACGCCCGATGCAAACCATGCTTTCAAAACAGGAAGCTTGCAAGTTGAGAAATATCCAATTGGATTAAATGGTATTGATAAGAGTAATCCAGGAACGCCAGTAAGTTATGACAGTGGTTCTACAGAATTTCCTGTCGCTTTAGATGCTGGGGATTTTGCATATAAGCTGACGTATAAAACGAAAGTAACAGAAGATCCAACAAGCTCAAATATGACGTATAAGAACACAGCAGAATTTACAAACAATGGCGTTTCTAAAACGAGCCCAGGACAAACGAATATCACTTATGGACCAGCCTTACTAAAAACGATTACGTCTAATGATAAATACGAAGCATCTTGGGAAATTAAGTATAACTGGTTAGGAGAAGATCTTAGCAAAAAAACTTCCAAAACCTTAACGGATTCAATTCCGGCAAATAGCAAAGGTGCAAAGCACGATATACAATATGATGCTAATTTCCAAGTGTACCGTGTAACATTAAATGACAACGGTCAAACAGCCGCTTCAGAAACATTGTTAATAAAAGGTACAAATTACACTTTAAGTAATGATACGGCCCAAGGATTTACAATTGATTTTTCAAATGATGTTGCCTTGAATCCTCGAGCAGCCTATTTGATTAAGTATAATACGAAGTTTGATCAAGAATTCGTGACAGATGCGAACGCAGGAAATATAACAAACACTGTAACGCGTTTAGACGATAATAGCTCAAAATCAGCAACTGTCAATATTACATCAAATATCTTTACAAAAGAAAGTGGTGCGATTGACTATGTCAACAAAACGATTACGTGGAAACTGACAATTAACGCTGAAAAACCTTTAACAAACTTTGTGATTGCAGATACTATTTCAACGAAAAATGCGAACGGTAAAACGTTAAAGCATAAATTAATGTCGTGGGATGGTTCTAGTAAGGTATTCCATGTAACAAATGGTTCCGCACCAATAATTAATAGTGGTGGGCAAGTAGGCGATGAAGCATTTACTATGACATTCGCATCTATCCCATCAGGAAATGTAACGATTGAATACAAAACGAAGTTTGATATTGAGTCAAACGGTGGGGTGGCACTTAGCTATGACAACGTAGCAGACGCTACATGGGATGGACAAACAAGTACAAATAATGAAGCGCAAAAAAGCGCTACTTTTAAACCATCTGCAACATCACCTACAAGTAAAAATGGTTATAAAGACAATGCAATTGTGGATAATAACAAACAAGAGTTTTCTTGGAAAATTGGTGTAAACATCAATAAGCAAAATATTGAAGGTGCAGTACTGACAGATACATTAGGTACAGGACATCATATTGTTATTCCAGAAGGGCAAGATTTAAAACAAGCTATTACTGTGAGTCAATTAACATTAGGTGTTAATGATGAAAAAGGAAAAAAGGGCAACCCGTTAGATTCTACTAAATGGGATGTAGCATCTGTTCAGAAAGATGCTAAAGGAAATGTTACAAGCTATAAACTAACATTTACAGGGTTAACTACTGCAGAGAATAACGAAGCGTATTTAATAGAATATAAATCGAAAGATTCGGACGATGTTTACGGGAATGGTAGTACGACTCCTCGAACATATACGAATAAAGCGGTTTTAGATACACCAGATAATGGTAGCTATTCATATGATTCAACAGCAACGATTACAGATAAAGCGAACAAGTTAATTGTTAAGACAGCTAATCCACAACCAGCATCAGATACAATTGAATGGACTGTTACAATTAACGAATCGAACTCAAAGCTAGGTAACATTACGTTAACGGATAAGCCATCTAGTAACCAAAAGTTATTAACAAACACATTTACAAAGCAAGAAATCAAATTAAAAGCAACAGGGCAAACACAAACTGTTGGAGCAGCTGTTGCGATAAGTCCTAATGATATTAAAATCCAGGCAGATGGTTCATTTACATTAGATTTAGGAAATGTGGATGGCAATGGTTACATCATTAAATACAAAACATATTTTATGGGTGATCCTAATGCTGGCGAACAAGTTTCAAACGAAGCATCCATCAACTATGCTGGTGCAACTTCAGCCGGTACATCGTCCTCGGGCGGAGATAACAAGCTATTTAAATACAGCACATCTGATACAAATGCTTCAGGCAAAAAAGGTACATTTAAAATTAAGAAGCAAGGTGTAAACCCTAATACAGGTGTGACAACAGCGCTTAATGGCGTAGAATTTAAGTTATATAACCGTGATGGATCCATTGTTTTAGCTGAAGGTACGACGGATGATGGTGAACTTACATTCGATAATTTACGCTATGGTATTTATAAACTAGAAGAAAAAACACCAACAGGCTATAAAGCAGTTTCAACAGTTGAAATTAGGTTTAATGATACGAACAACTTCGAGGTAACAAACAAACCTTATACAATTATTAACGTTGAAGATGTTGCACCACCAGCGAATGCCTGTGCGGAATTTGAATTAACTATTAAAGATATTGATGGTGCCTTCATAGCTGACCAAAATGTAACATTTGAAGATGCAAATGGTACTGTTAAACATACAGGTCCAACTATTGGTGGAGTTGTCAAAGTTCCGAACACTGTATTGGCGGGTCAATACGATGTTTATGATTCAAATAATATTTGGCTAGGGAATGTGACTGTAAAATATACTGATGGCTGTAAAGATGAAATTGCACCATTACCAGCATGTCCAGTATTTACAATTACATTGAATGAAAACAAAGCAGGTGTTGACGTACCTCGTCCAGGTGTTACTGTCACATTGAAAGATTCAGTTGGTAACAAAATCATAACAGTAACAACAGATAAACATGGGAAATTTACTGTACCGTCAATTCAAGTAGCAAATGGAGTTAAAGCAGGCGAATACTATTTATATGAAGGTAATCAATTCTTGAGTAAAGTTGACATTTCCTATAAAGGTAATTGTGAGACTTCTCTTACACAAGCACCAAAATGCAAATCGTTTGAACTAACTGTAAAGGATGTTGACGGTAACTTAGTTGCCGATGGTACTTCTGTAACAATTAAAGATGCTGATGATAATATTGTTGCTACTAAAACTACAACTAACGGCGTTCTAGAGTTAACGGATTTAGATCCAGGGATTTATACAGTAGTAGTAGATGGCAAAGAAATTGGCAGTTTCCAATCTAATATAGATTGTGAAGCGTCAGTGCAACCAGCACCTTCTTGTCCACAATTTACTTTAACGGTAAAAGATGAAAATGGAAATGTACGTCCTAATGTAAGCAACATCATTATTAAAGATAAAAATGGGGCAACTATTGCTGCCAATAAAACAACAAACGCATTAGGTCAAATTACAATTCCATCTACAAATATTCCGTCAGGTAAGTATGATGTATATCAAGGGGACCTATATATTGGTCAAATTACAGTTCAATATTCAATTTCTTGTAACGCGGAAATTTTAGCAGCACCTACATGTCCTTCATTTACATTGACTGTACAAACTGCATTTGGCACACCTCTTGCAAATGCAGAAATAACAGTAAAAGATGCCAATGGTATTGTCATTAAGGATGCAGCGAACAATGAAAATTTAACTACTAGCATTGCAGGAACAATTGTTTTACCAAACAAGGCAATTCAACAAGGAACGTACAATGTATATGAAGGCAGTCGTTTAATTGGCTCATTCACAGTTAAAGATACATGTTCTGCACTTGTAAAACCGTCATTACCAGGTGGAGGCGGAGGCGAAGGCTCGACACCGGATCCAGAGAAACCAGTGGATCCAAACAAGCCAACACCAGATCCAGAGAAACCAGTGGATCCAAACAAGCCGACACCAGATCCAGAGAAACCAGTGGATCCAAGCAAGCCAACACCGGATCCAGAGAAACCAGTGGATCCAAGTAAGCCAACACCGGATCCAGAGAAACCAGTGGATCCAGATAACCCGTCAACGAATCCAGTTGAGCCAGGTAATCCAGAAAATCCGTCAACAGATTCAAAAAATCCAACGACACCTGGAAAACCAGAAACGTCTAAACCATCTGTACAAGATGTTATTGATCAAGGTAGAAACTTACCGCCTTACAATCCTTCTACTGCAAATAAAGACACACTAGATGCGTATAAGGATTTCCTTGATAAATATAATAATTTATCAAAAGAGGATCAGGCGAATGTTGCAAAAACACTTGATATTAATAAAATCAAGGAAGATGCGAGACGTTTGGAAGCTCAATTAAAAGCACAAGGTAAACTGCCACAAACAGATGGAGCAAATCAAACAGCACTTACTCTAACAGGTGTCATGCTTGTTTTAGGTGCATTGTTCTTCTTGCGTCGTCGTAATGCAGAAATGAAATAATGTACAATAATAAACCCCCAAGACTGAACTGCACCCCAATTGTTAGACACATCTAACAATTGGAGGTACAGTTCAATTAAGCCTTGGGGGTTTTTCTATACTAAAAAGCTTCCGATAGCTTTGCAGGAGCATTATTCAATGGATATTGCTCCACAAAATCTGCTTGGATAGCAAGGCGTTTTGTGCCATTATCCGCACATGTAATAAGGGTCAAAACAGTTTGATTTGGGATCTCATCAATGACATACACATCTGTTGCTGCAATCACTTTTTTTGTTGTTAATTTGTATTCATAAATATTTTCCAAATCCGTTATGTAAATTACATCACCAATGTTTGCTTTATATAATGGACTGAATAATATATTTTTTTCTTCAAAATAATGACCGGCTAAGGCGTAATTGCCTTGTCCTAATTTTTGATTAGACTTCATGGTACCTGCTCCGACTGCAAGAGAAGCATTGCCGACTCCTTTGATAATAGGAAGGTGCATGTCTACATTAGGTATGGCAATACTTCCGATGACAGGTAAATGATCGACCTGTGTCTGTGCTTTTAAAACGTCTGTGATGGACAAAGATTGGACATCTTCGAATTCAAAATTTGCACTTGCATTATTGTTCATTTGTAACTCTTCTGCACTGTAATCAGTCGTATTTAGCTGTTTACTTAAATGAGCGATAACTGCATTTTGGATAGGATTAATAAAAATAAGTAGTAAACCGATAATCAGCATACAAATGAGTAGTGTCATTTTGATTATTTTCATATTTTGTATGATCACTTCCTTAAATATTTAAGAATCGCCGGTAAACCGCTGTGAATCGCTGATAGAAGCGGGGAAATCGCCGGTAAAATCCCGTGAATCGCCGGTAGAACCCGAGCAATCACCGATAAACCAACACCAATCGCCGATAGAACTAGTAAAGACTAAAAAAAGGGTAGAGCGGTATGTTGCTCTACCCTGGTTATTGTTATTTATCGCTGAAGCGGACGCCTGCAACACCGTAATGGTTTTTAGACATTTCTTCGATGAAAACTGTTACGTTTTCAACTGGTGCGTTTACTGTGCGTGAAACGGCTTCTGTTACTTCTTTTACTAGTGCGCGTTTTTGCTCCTCTGTACGACCTTCAATCATTTTTACTGTTACGTATGGCATAATAGTGCCTCCTTTTAGAATTATGTTGTATAGTTAGTTTATAAGAAATAATAAACTTCTTACTTATGCACAAAAGCGCAAGAATATGCTTTACTTTATAATAGCAGAATGGAGGGAATTAAAGTATGGCAAATGAAGAGAAACCGAAACAAAAAATGGGCTTTACAATTATAAAAAATGACCCGACAGATGGCCATAAAGGATATGGTATTGGTTCGCTTTCGTTAGAAAACGTATCACCGGTCATTATTGATATAGAAGAAGGTAAGGCTTCAGTTGAAGTAGGTGCGATGCATGCACGTAGCGATATTGAACGAGGCATCAAATTTACGACAGATCGTGCTGATTCAGAGGGGGGAAAACCTTACTGGTTAATATGGGTAACGATTGATCATAAAGCAGACGGTCCTTACTATGCAGGTGTAACAGCATGTGAAATGGTAGTAAATCGTGAAAAACGTCGTGGGTATAAAATTTTAGCTGATCACGTTAATAAGATGGATAAGTCGATGAAACGACAAATTATTGTTGATCATATGGATGAAGCCTCTAAAAAAGTGTTAGCTTCTTTCTTAGCGGAGCTCAATCCGGAACTTTGGAAGCGCAGTGACAATCAATTACGTCAAGACTTATTTGTATAAAAGACCATCAATGATTGAACAATCTGTGACATTTTGCAATCGCTTTCGATATTAGGTTGAAAGTAGATATGAAAAAAAGTACACTTGATTCAGAGCTTACATTTTAGTAAGCTAGGACACTTGGTTCCAAGAATGTGATGAGGGCTATGCGACATTTGACAACCCAAACCCAAGCCAAATGCCCCATGATTCTCATCCTTTCCCGGGCCAAAAAAATAAGAAAAGCTTTCTGTTCCCACGGACACGTCTCCGGGGAAGAGAAAGCTTTTCTTTTTTCGCTTTATGTCGATAACTTTGTCGAGAGCTTTTCAATAAAATAAAACGACTATTCGAGAAAAAGGTTGCGCATTATTGTTTATTTTTAAAGAACGGAATCATATTCCAAAATTCTCCCCACGTATTGCTATCAAGAATATCAAAGTTAGTACATTTTTCAGTTGGTACATCTTTGGTATCTAAATAAACGAGACGTTGTTTAGGGCAGGCATCTGTAGCAAGCTTTCCTGTTTCAATATCTATGACAACGCCTTTAACACCTTTTGGTTTTGAGAAGTCCTCGTTTTTAGTACCTTTATTTACATTTTCCATAAAGTCAATCCATATTTGCTTTGTAGCAGCTGTATCTTCTTTCGTAGAAAGGTTTTTACCTTGATCGTAGCCGTTCCAAACACCAGCCGTTAAGCTTGGTGTAAATCCGATAAGCCATTGATCACTATTTGTCGAGCCAGACTTTGCAGCATACGTATGAGTCATGCGTGAACGAATGCCAATCCCTGTAGCAGGAGAGTAATCACTAAATACAGGATCGAAAATGCCAGTCATCATTTCTGTTAGAATATAGGAATTTTCTTTTGAAATCACCGTTTCATCCTGTTTTTCAACGTTCTTATTATCGTAAATAATGTCTCCATTGGCATTTTTAATGGAGATAATCGTTGTTGGAGCTGTTTTTTGACCTTCTGATGCTAAAATATTATACGCATTTGTCATTTCGTACAGTGTCGTTTCCATTGTTCCAAGAGCAAGCGATAAATTGTCCTTCGTACCAATCGATACTCCAAAGCGGTCCGCTATATTATGAAATGCTTTAAATCCGATATCCTCTAATGTTTTAACTGCATAAATATTATCGGAAATCGCAATGGCTTGTGCCAACGACATATCATGGTCGGCAAATTGACCGTTTACGTTTTTAGGAGAGTAGGTTCCACGTCCATTATCATAAGTAAACGTTGTTTGTCCTACATCTAAAAACGTTAAAGGCGTATAGCCATTTTCTAATGCTGCTGCATATAAAACCGGCTTAATAGTTGATCCCGGTTGACGTTTTGCTTGTGTTACGCGGTTAAAAGAGCTAGTGGCATAATCCTTCCCGCCAACAAGTGCTGTGACGGCGCCAGTTTTAGATTGCATACTAACAAATCCTGTTTGCAAATCATTAGCGGGCATATTTTTAGCTACTGCTTCTTCCGCAGCTTTTTGGTGGCCAAGGTTAAGGGTTGTTTGAATAGTCCAACCACCTTCGCTTATGTCTAGATTTTTTTCTTTTAAAATTTCACTTGCTTCTTGCCAAGCAACATCTAAGAAATATGGTGCAACAGATTTGGAAGCAACCCACATATCATTTTTTAAGACAAGCTGCTCTTCCTCAGCACGTGTTTTTTCATCTTGCGTTATTGCTCCTTGGTCTGCCATCAGTTTCAAGATCACGTGCTGGCGATTAGTAGCTTTTTCAATATTGGCGATTGGCGAATATATACTTGGACCTTTAGGTATGCCTGCAAGCATAGCAGCCTCTGCGAGCGTCAAGTCTTTTGCAGATTTCCCGTAATAATAACGACTAGCCGCTTCGATCCCGTACATTCCGTGTCCATAATATACAGTGTTTAAATAACCTTCTAATATTTCGTCCTTGTTATAAAAAACTTCTAATCTATAAGCATACAACGCCTCATTTGCTTTTCGAGTCCATGATTTTTCATGAGATAAATATAAATTTCGAGCATATTGTTGGGTGATAGTACTTGCCCCTTGAACTTTACTTCCGGCTTTAATATCAACTAATACGGCACCAGCAATACGAGAAAAGTCAAAACCGCCATGTTTGTAAAAGTCTTTATCTTCAACGGCCACTGCTGCTTTTACTAAATAGGGTGATATTTCATCAAGCCCAACCCAATAGCGACGTTCATTCGTAAAGTGGTCTCCAATTTGGTTCTCGTTTTCATCTAAGAAAATAGAGGCTTTCGGTACAGTTAATGGCGGTGCACCGGCCACTTGAACATAGACGCGTAGTGCAATAAATGCTACTACTATTGCAGATGCAAAGGCGACAAAAAGTGTAAGCGCTTTGCGTGAACGCTTCACACGCTTTTGCTTACGTTGATAGATTTTTCTTTTCATCCGACTTCACCTCGTTTTCTAACAACTTGAGTTTAGTATGTGTCTGAATATTCTTCTTTAATCGGAATTCTAAGCAAAAACTATTGCACTTTATTCAAAAACATCTATACTTTTTTTGTACTGATTTAAAACGCTAGCATTCGACAAGTGCATTGCAATTTGTAGATTTTAATTGAAATTTGCTAGTCGTTCCAATAATGTATACGAGGATTGAGTGAATGAGGTTTCATTACAAACCTGTAAGTCCTCAATGAGTAACAAATATAAAAACTGAATTTCATAGGAAGTTCAGATATTAATGGAGGCTAAATATGAGATTTGATGAAGCTTATTCAGGGAATGTTTTTATAAAAAGTCATCCTACGTATGAGGATGCTCAGGCAGTTATTTACGGCATGCCAATGGACTGGACAGTTAGTTATCGCCCAGGTTCACGTTTTGGCCCTCAACGTATTCGTGAAGTATCAATTGGTCTAGAAGAGTATAGTCCATATTTAGATCGCGAGTTAGAAGAAGTGAAGTATTTCGATGCAGGGGATATTCCGTTGCCATTTGGTAATGCACAACGTTCTTTAGATGAAATTGAGAAATTCATTGTGAAGCTATTAGAAGACGGTAAAATTCCTGTCGGCATGGGCGGCGAGCATTTAGTATCTTGGCCTGTTATGAAGGCAGTTTCTGCAAAATACGACGACTTAGCAATTATTCATTTTGATGCGCATACAGATTTACGCGTCGAATATGAAGGGGAGCCACTTTCACATTCAACGCCAATTCGTAAAATTGCAGAGCATATTGGACCCAAAAACGTCTATTCATTTGGTATTCGTTCAGGTATGAAGGAAGAATTTGAGTGGGCGAAGGAAAACGGCATGCACATTTCAAAATTTGAAGTACTAGAGCCGTTAAAAGAAGTGCTACCAACATTAGCGGGACGAAATGTATACGTTACAATTGATATCGACGTACTAGATCCAGCGCATGCGCCTGGTACAGGTACAGTAGATTGTGGAGGTATTACATCTAAAGAGTTGCTAGCTTCAATTCACGCAATTGCTGCAAGTGGCGTGAACGTTGTAGGCTTTGACTTAGTTGAAGTTGCACCAATTTATGACACATCAGAAATGACAGCCAACACGGCGAGTAAATTATTACGAGAAATGATTTTAGGCTGGGTGAAATAATAGGGGCTTTGTGAATGTTTATATGAAGCGATTTTGAGTGGGGTTAGCTATGTAGCTAGCCTCATTTTTTTATGTAAATTGTTTGAGAATTGTTTGAGTGCCTGGCACCCTAAAAGATAAATGTTAATAGTGAAATATTAACATTTGTCAGTATTTTTAATGGACACTCCTTTTTATAATTAAAAAGATATGTTAAAAGTATTCAATGAAAAAATATTGAGGGAGTTTTTATGTCATCTGAATAATGTGTATGCAATGAGAATAAAGGATTAAACAAGGAGAAAAAAGCGATTAAGGAAATAAATTGGAATTCAATTTAAATTATTAGCGTAGTGATTTTAGAAAATTTAATAGAAAGGGAGTATGTATGATGAGAAAGAAGATAGCTTCGATTGTTAGTTTATTGCCTTTGGTAGTTAGTTTGGGCATAATCTTTATTTTTAGTAATCAAGATGTAGCTTTTGCCAATAACAGTTCGGTACCAATTTATGTAACTGAGGACACGACAATGGTATACGAAGGTATTGATGCTGGATTTGCTTATGAGGATGGGACCCTGGGATATCTTGATGTAGGCTTTCAGGGAACATATGGTACGCCTTTGGAGGTTCAAGTATTGCTCAAGTTTCAGTTGCCTCCCATTCCTGCAGGGTACGAGGTTGAAAGTGCAAATCTTTATATTCCTGTAACAGGTGGTACTCTCCAAGCAACAACTAATTTTTCACTAAAAGTTTCTACAAGTACTGATCATAACTGGATTCAAGATACTGGGATAACATCACCACCAGCTCCTACTTCAGGATCTACCCAATCAAGAATGCTAGCCAATAATGTCACTATGCTTAAACCTACGCTAGCGCCATTTGATTTTACTAGCTATATATCAGAGGAGTCCACGAAAGCTGATTCTAGAGCAACCTTTATTCTTTCAGGAATGACTGCTCAAGAAGCTGCTCAAAACGGAATACTATTTATGGACCATTATATACAAATGACGGAATCTAATATGCACGGCGGTAGTCGGGGTCCATATTTAATTATTACATACTCCGAAATTGTCGACATTCAGGTAACAGGAGTTCAAGATGGTGGCCTATACAGCACGAATGTAACGCCACAGTTCAACATTGGCACAGCAACTTTGAATGGAAGTCCATTTACAAGTGGAACACAGATTACTGCTGAAGGTTCATATACATTAACAGTTACAGCAGGTAGCCGATCAAAAACCTTTCACTTTCAAATTGATAAGACCCCTCCGACAGGGACGGTAATTGTAAATCAAGGCAACCTATATACAAATAGTACAGGTGTATCCGTTTCAGTAATGCCAGATGTGGGTGTAAATGATATTACACATATTCGTTATGCGGTTAATGGAAATCCATTTACACAAATCCCTTATGTTTCAAGCTTTATGCTAGGTATAGGAACTGTTAATGGAGAAAAAATATTGACCTTTAAGCTTGTTGATGGAGCGGGGAATGAATCTCCAGAATATCAAAGAATCATAACTCTGGATACAATCGCCCCTATTGTCAAAGGTGTAGCAAACGGAGCGAGCTATAATGCTAAGCAGGCAATAACTTTTAATGAAGGTACGGCAAAATTGAACGGCAATCTCTTTATAAACGGCTCGTTTGTAGACGCGGAAGGCTCCTATGTGCTCATTGTTACGGATGGCGCTGGTAATACTACAACCATTTCATTTACCATCGATAAGACCGCTCCTATTGTCAGCGGAGTAGCGGAAGGAGGAAGTTACAATTCCTCAAAGACGATTACATTTAACGAAGGTACTGCAACACTAAATGGTAGTTCGATTGCGAGTGGGGTGTCTGTAGACGCGGAAGGCTCCTATGTGCTCGTTGTTACGGATGGCGCTGGTAATACTACAACCATTTCATTTACCATCGATAAGACCGCCCCATTTGTCAGCGGAGTAGCGGAAGGAGGAAGTTACAATTCCTCAAAGACCATTACATTTAACGAAGGTACTGCAACACTAAATGGAAATCCGTTTGTGAGTGGGATGTCTGTGGACGCGGAAGGCTCCTATGTGCTCATTGTTACGGATGGCGCTGGTAATACTACAACCATTTCATTTACTATCGATAAGACCGCTCCTATTGTCAGCGGAGTAGCGGAAGGAGGAAGTTACAATTCCTCAAAAACCATTACATTTAACGAAGGTACTGCAACACTAAATGGTAGTTCGATTGCGAGTGGGGTGTCTGTAGACGCGGAAGGCTCCTATGTGCTTGTTGTTACGGATGACGCTGGTAACTCAATTACCGTAACATTCAGTATTAATAAAACAGCTCCGCTTAAATATACAGTAAAATACGACGGAAACGGAGCAATTGGAGGACAAGCACCAGTCAATAGTCAAACTTATGAAAATGGACATAGCGTTATAGTAGCTGATAATACTGGCAATCTAGTGAGGACTGGATTTACGTTTAGTGGTTGGAATACAAAAGCAGATGGCAGTGGGATAAACTATGTGGCAAATAACAAGTTTACTATTAACACCTCCAATGTCACACTATATGCCTTGTGGAAAGTTAATCGTTATATATTATCATTTGAATCAAATGGAGGCAGTGGTGTCACGCCTCAAAATGTATCATACAACGTAAAAATAACAGAACCAACTGTACCGACGAAACTAGGTTATACATTTGGTGGATGGTATAAAGAGGCTACTCTTATTAATTCGTGGGATTTTATAAAAGATACGGTAGTAGGAAATACAACGCTATATGCGAAGTGGATAGAAAATAGTCCATCAGGTGGAGGTGGTGGATATATTCCAACGCCGGAAACAAAACCAAATCCTAAACCAACTCCAGAGATCCCAGTAGAGCCAGAAAATCCTACAGAACCTGAAGTACCAGAAAATCCAACACCAACAATAACATTCAGTGATATTTCTACAAACTGGGCAAAAGAAATGATTGAGGATATAGCAATGCGTGGAATAATCAATGGTTACCCAGACGGAACATTCCGTCCAAATGATTCAATTCAACGTCAGCATGTTGCAATTATTATTGCTCGTGCCTTTGAGTTAGTACCAAGTCGCGAGATAACGCCATTTAATGATGTTGCAGCAAACCATCCATACTATGAGGGCGTTATGAAGTTGCAGCAGGCAGGGATTATAGATGGTTCCAATGGATTCTTCCATCCAAGCGAATCATTAACACGAGCGCAATTGGCAAAAATAATAGTGTTGGCATTTGGATTGACTTCAGAAGGGACAAGTCATTTCGAAGATGTTCCTACAACACATTGGGCTCATGATTACATTGCTATTCTCGAAAATTACGGGATTGCGTTAGGGGATAATGGCAGTTTCAGACCGAATGAACCTGTCACACGTGCGCAGTTTGTTGCTTTCTTATACAGAGTGCTTCATTTATAACATTCACTCGTTTTGTCAAAGAAATTATTCTTTTTTATTACGTTTTGATACAGCTTGTTAATAAATTTTAAATAATATAAAGCGAAAGAGCATCTCCAGTCTTCATTGGGGATGCTCTTTATTAAGTTACCTAATAAAAGATAATGGAGTTAGCTATGAGCTAGCCTTATTTTTTATGTGAATTGTTTGGGAATTGTTTGAGTGACTGGCACTTAAGATAATTGTATTTTTCAGACATACCATTTAAAGTATGCGTTCGCGTATCTTGTTGTCTTAACGTCAAGTATTGATGTGCGCTGAGCAAGACTGCTTGAAGAAAGTCATATTCGTTGCAAACACCTTTAGTGATTTTCCCCGTACCATGCTTTGAAGAAAAAATGACTAAATGATTTGGCTTCGTCATAATTTTTTCTAAAGTCCATTGGATATCATTTAATGATATATCCGTTTCACCAAATCCATTGTGTAAGTAATCAATAACCATCGATAAAAACCCTGGCCATAGTAAGTCACAATCGTCCCAATCTAACAACGACGTAATGTGAACACCATCAATTTCTACAATAATAGCACCATGTAAAAAATGACCTTTACTTTTCGTTAGATTTTTTGCAAGAATCTGTAGTGCATTGTTACTTTGAATACTTGTGAATTCCTGTTGAAGCTGTTCAATCGTATGTGAATAGAAACTTTTTGTTTCGATTGCAATAAATGTATCAATTTTAATCATATATACCACCTAGCCGATAGGATAGAAAGTCGTAACTCGATTTTTAGATACTACTAATCTATAAGCTTGCCCCTCAATCATTACATCTATTCTTCCATAGCCGTTTAGATCAATCTTATTTCTATTTTGGTTTATGATTTGAATTATTTGTGATCTAAGTTGAGGAGTCGTGATGTTAGGATTAAAAAGGGTTTTATCAGTTAAACCTGTCCAAAAGCGTGGATGGTGATTTTGTAAAATATGCACCATACTACTTCTCTGTAAAAGCACTGTATTACCATTTCCGATATTTACAGTAGCAGACTGGAATGCTATCGTTTCTACTTGTGCAGCACTAGCAGGTTGTTTTTTAAAGATTTTTGAACCGAATTTAACTACGTATTGACCACCTGATAAAACAACTCTAGCTACCAAATGCCATAAGCGTGGTTGAATTTTGGGGAAATCTTCTTCATTAATAATATGAAACTGCTCATCATAGACTTCTCCAGGCTCAAGATCTACTATTTCAGCATTTTCGTCTTGTTCTTCAAAATAAATAGGGAAACTATCGTTTGAGTTTTCAAAATTCGTTTCTTCCCATCGGACGGATTCCCAATCAAAATCTGTGTTGTGAGTAGCGTTGTTTATTAAATCGAAATCACTTGTTGTCGTATTTGCTAGTGCGATACTACTGCTAATAGGAGTAAGTACAATTGAAAAACATAAGTAGGAAATTAAAATATAAGCTATTTTTTTCAAAACAAATTACCTTCTGTTTATACTAAACATTCTTTTAATGATAATTTGTTATAACAAATTTACTTATACTCGAGTTATTTAAAAAATATCATAACTATAACTATTATTTCAATTATTTTGCGGTCAATAATTTGAAAATTATAAAAATAAACAGTCCGTTGAGCCAAATAATTTTTGAACCGAAAAAGTGACTATTTGAAATTTAAATTGATCATTTTTTCTTAAATAGAATTAACCTCCTAACTCAGCAATTGCCTCCAATCCAATTAAGCAGCCATGGCTTAATTCTTTAATCGGGATAATTGCACGTGCAGGCTTATGAGTACCGAAAAATTGTGCATAGGCTTCATTTACGTTCCCTCATAAATCAGAGTGTAATATAAACTCTACACATGACGACAGCTTCTTTAGTAAGGCCACTTGCTTGAAGAATAGCCTCTATTTTTTGAAGAGCCATTAACGTTTCAGCTTGAATGCCACCCGTTGCAGGTTTTCTAGTAGCTAGATTTACTGAAGTTTGCCCCGAAATATACAAATTGCCGTTGCTAATGATTCCTGGTGAATAATGTCCAATGGGTTCTTTATCTATTGATACTTGTTTCATAGCAATAGTCTCCTTATAAATTGTGTAATTGATTTAACCCAACATTGCCGCCTGAAATAAGGAAGCAAACGTGATCGCTTTTACTTATAGGTAAATTCCCTTGAAGAGCTGCCCCGATTCCGATGGCAGACGAGGGCTCAGCCATTATTTTGCCTTCTAGTAGTAATGTCTTCATCCCACTAACGATAGAATCCTCGTCTACCCGAACAATATCATCGACTAGCTTTTGAACAATCGGGAAGTTTCGCTCACCAGGTTGTAAAGGTAGGAGTGCATCTGCTAAAGACTTTTGCTCTTTTAAAAGTAATCTTTCACCGGCAATTAAGCTATCTGCATAGCGAGAGACAACAGCTGGTTCCACGCCGATGATTTTAATATGAGGTGCTAACGATTTTACCGCAGTTGCGACACCACTTATTAGCCCACCACCGCCAATTGGTATAACGATTGCATTAGCTTGAGGGAGTTGTTCTAAAATTTCTAATGCTACCGTTCCTTGACCAGCCATAATGTCATAATCATCATAAGGATGAATGATGGCATATCCGTGTTCTAAGCTAAGTTTTTCCGTTATATCGTGTCTTTCAACAAGCTTACATTGTACAACGTTTGCACCTAGTGCTCGAATACCTTCAACTTTAATAGTTGGTGCTGAATCTGGTAGCACGATTGTTGCCGGAATATTTAATAGTTTGGCTGCGAAGGCAACCCCTTTACCATGATTACCTGACGATGCCGCAACAACGCCCTGTTGTAGTTGTTCAAGTGGCATCGAGAGCAATTTATTCAGAGCACCACGCAATTTGAAAGAGTTTGTTTTTTGCATATTTTCGGCTTTAATTGAAACATTGCAATTTAACAGTTCATCGAGTCCATGTAAGCGAATAACAGGTGTTTCATAAATATAAGGTGCAACTTTCATTTTGGCAGCTTGGATTTTCTCAAGTGTTAACATACAGCAATCCTCATTTCTATTAATGGATTGAAAATTCTGAAATTATAATATAAATGTAGTGTTATAGTGAATATCTGTCAACGACTATTAGTGGAGAGGAAAAGAAAAAGAATCTGCGTTACTATCGCAGATTCTCATGTATTAGACCAAGTATTAGTTTTCTGTGTGGAAGTCAATATTATTGGCGTGTAATACTTTGTTGCCACCTGAAGCTTTTATATCGGTTGTAACTTGAGCAGCGATAATGGCAAGTTCATCAAACTCTACACCGTTATCAGGACTTGAGCTAATACCGATGGAAACCGTTAATGGCGTAGTTTGCACAGTATTAATGTTGAAAGAATAAAGTGCAATTTGATGTCGCAGTTTCTCAGCATGATATAGAGCGATAGCTGGTGGGGCATCCTTTAATATAATATAAAATTCCTCCCCTGCAACCCGTGCAGCAATACCGTTTATAGCTTCTACATAGTCATTAATGATTGTGGCGAGTTGTTTAATAACCCCATCACCAGCTAAATGGCCATACTTGATATTAATTTCTTTCATATCATCGACGTCAAAATGGAGCACTGAAAAATGGTCCGTTTCTAAAACCATTCCTTGCGCAAAGGATCGAATTGCCAAATTATTTGGGAGCTGCGTTAAATAGTCCTTTTCTTTAAGATGGTAGGTGAGTTGTACCTTTTCACTTGTCGCTTGTAAACGTTTAATAACAGTGAAAATTGTAAAAAATGTAAAAATTGCATAGGCAACGAACCCTAATATAATCTTTATTTTTAGTATAACTGGTAAAGCGACAATAAGAACTAACATCATAGTAATTTCAATCGTCAGGCTATAAAAATAGGCTGTTAATGTGTGAAAAGTAATGGGTTTTTTTAATGCAAAAAGCGCAAGAACAATAGAAATTACTAATAAATTAATATTTGATAAACTTGTTATCGATAGTACTTCTTGTGTAGGGATGATGATTAAGCTTCCTATTGCCATGATTATGCCACTAATAACAATCGACCACGGGCCACCGATAAGTCCGCTAAAAAGAAGAGGGACGATATGGATGTTTATAAGTGTTCCATTCAAATAGTTTAACGAAATGCCACTTAGTATAAGACCTGTTAGACCAAAAGAAATACCCACCAAAATGGGTTTAAAATCTTTAATTAGTGATTGTCCTCGAGCCGGATGTGTAAATGGCCAATACGTTAAAATGATTAATGTAAAGGTAATACAAAAGCTGACAAAAATGTGAAGTAACATCTATAATTGTAGTTCCTTTCTCGAAGATCTATAAATAATAGTAAATCTTTTCACTTTGTCTGCCAATGCTTGAAAACATTACTCACTTCTATCTTGAAAAAGAGTAGACATTCATCCTATAATAAAAAGGTTATAGTAAAAAGAATAAAAGGGAGCGTCCATGATGGTGAACGAAGAAAAATCGCAGGTGAACATTAAGCTCATTTCGACGATTCGTCCGATTGATGGGGAGTCCGAAACCCTTGAAATGTGGTTAAATGGGCAGCTAATAAATAAAGCAGATTCCCTATATTTAAAATATGAAGAGATGCAGGATGAAAAAACAATCCGCACGACGATGAAGTTAGACAAAGAACGGGCACTTATTATGCGCGCAGGAGCAGTAAAAATGCGCTTACCACTCAACATTTTTGAACAACAAATAGGCCAATATGAAAGTGAATTTGGTTCGATGCCACTCGTGACTCAAACGAAAAACATGTTATTTACTAGACATGAAATGCGTGGAGATTTTCATGTGCAGTATGATTTACTAATGGGTGGACAAAATGTTGGCAATTATACATTAGACATTACATTTACGGAGGTACAATGATGAACGCAGTAGAACAAGTACAACAAGCCATTAAGACGGCGATTGCACAGGCTGTTGAAAAAGCTGGCTTAGTTGAAGCTGGCACAGAGTTAACGATTCACTTAGAAACACCAAAGGATAAAGCAAATGGTGATTATGCAACGAATATTGCAATGCAGTTAACGAAACTAGCTAAAAAGCCACCACGTGCGATTGCAGAAGCAATTTTAGAAAACCTTGAAACTGAAGGTACTGATATCGAGAAAATTGATATCGCAGGTCCTGGCTTTATGAATATAACTGTCCGTAAAGATTTCTTAACAGGTGTTGTAACAGCTGTCCTTGAACAAGGTACAGATTATGGACGTTCAAATGCAGGAGCTGATGAGAGAGTACAAGTTGAATTTGTATCAGCAAATCCGACAGGTGACCTTCACCTAGGTCATGCACGTGGAGCATCTGTAGGGGATTCATTGTGTAATGTTTTAGATATGGCTGGTTATGCAGTATCTCGTGAGTACTACATTAACGATGCTGGTAATCAAATTAATAACTTAGCTTATTCATTAGAAGCGCGTTATAAGCAAGCTTTAGGTCTTGCTGCAGATATGCCAGAAGATGGTTATCATGGTCAGGATATTATCGATATTGCAGGTAAATTAGCGAGTGAGCATGGTGATTCGATTTTATCAAAATCTGATGAAGAGCGTTTTGCATTTTTCCGTCAACATGGTCTAGCATTAGAATTAGATAAATTGAAAACAGACTTAGCGAATTTCCGCGTGAATTTTGATGTATGGTATTCTGAAACATCATTATATGAAAACGGCAAAATCGAAGTAGCATTAGATAAATTAAAAGCAAATGGCCATGTTTTTGAAGAAGATGGCGCTACTTGGTTCCGTTCAACAACATTTGGCGATGATAAAGATCGTGTATTAATAAAAAATGATGGATCTTTCACATATTTAACACCTGATATTGCTTACCATGAAGATAAAATTGTCCGTGGCTTTGATAAACTAATTAACATTTGGGGTGCTGACCACCACGGTTATATCCCACGAATGAAAGCGGCTATTCAAGCACTTGGTTATGACCGTGACACACTTGAAGTAGAAGTTATTCAAATGGTTCAGTTATATAAAGACGGCGAGAAATTTAAAATGTCGAAACGTACAGGGAATGCCGTAACGATGCGTGAGCTTGTTGAAGAAGTGGGATTAGACGCAGTGCGTTACTTCTTCGTGAAAACAGCTGGTGATTCACATATGGACTTTGATCTTGATCTTGCGGTATCACAATCAAACGAAAACCCGGTATATTATGCTCAATATGCGCATGCGCGTATTTCTTCAATTTTACGTTCAGCAACGGAACAAGGCTTTGCTACATCAACAAATAATTTAAGCCTGTTAACTGCTGAAAAAGAAATTGATTTATTGAAAAAAATTGGTGATTTCCCGAAAGTAGTGGCGGATGCAGCAAAACACCGTACGCCACACCGTATTGCCAACTATATTCAAGATACGGCAGCTGCGTTCCATAGCTTCTATAACGCTGAAAAAGTATTAGATGCTTCGAATAAAGAGCTAACAGAAGCACGTTTAGCACTTATTACGGCTGTACGTACTACTATTGCTAACGCATTACGTCTAATCGGCGTATCTGCACCTGAAAAAATGTAATATGATTATTAGACCCCGACACAATTGCGTGTCGGGGTTTTTTATTCGGTGGAAATTGTTTGAGTGCCTGACACTACTTTCCGATGGAAGCGACAACCCTTGCTATGTGCACTTTGTTGCTTCTTACGTTTCTAATGGTCTGAAAATTAAGAATCGTTTGAGTGCCTGACACTTTTTTATGCTTCTTTGTGTGCGGAATTTTCTATTTATTTCTGATTTTCTGTTGAAGTTTACGTTAACGTTAATGATATACTGATGAAAATTGTGAAGGGGGAGCAGGCTTGAAAACGATTCAGGAGGTAGCAAAGCAATTTAATGTGTCTACACGTACCATTCGTTATTACGAGGAGCTTGGGCTTCTATGTCCTCATCGTTCGGCTACTAATCAGCGCACCTTCTCAAAAAAAGAAATGGCGAAGCTCAAGCTTATTTTTAGGGGGAAGCGTTATGGTTTCTCGTTAGACGAAATCAGGGAAATGGTGTTGCTTTTTGATTTTGATCGTTCAGGAATTCAACAGCTGGAACGTACTGTGGCATATGGAGATCAAAAAATTCAAGAAATTGATAGTAAAATAGCCGAGCTTACACAAATGAAAAATGAATTACTGCAATTACATGGCATGTTTAGTGAGAAATTATTAACTTTAAAGGGAGAGATGCACGATGAATAGTTCAAATTTGTTAGCACGAAATGCCCGAAAGTATGCTGGAAAAGAAGCTGTTGTTTGTCATGGAAGAAGAGTGACTTATCGTGATTTAGATGAGCAAGTGACTCGACTCGGTCATACTTTGATAGAACTGGGTATTCGTCCAGACGATAAAGTAATTATTTTTATGCCAAATGTTGTAGAGTTTGTTGTTAGTTATTTTGCGATTCAACGTATTGGTGCAATTGTCGTTCCCGTAAATGCAAAATTTACATTGCAGGAGGTTGAATATGTTGCACAGCATGCAGAGGCTAAAGCTATTGTAGTGCATGAGGCTATTTTTGCCGCGGTCGAGCATATCAATGTCGTGCCGTTGAAAATTAAAACAGGACATGTGGAGGCAGGGTGGCTTCATTATGAGACACTAATACAACATGCCAGTACACAACCAATTGATTGTCAGCTAAATGAAGACGATGCATCAACGATTTTATATACATCAGGCACAACAGGAAAACCGAAGGGCGTCCTATTTAGCTATCGCAATATTTTAACTGTGGCCCAGATGATTGCAGTAGAAATGGAAGTAAAGCCTACAAGCCGCATTCTCCTTATGATGCCGTTAACGCATTCAGCACCATTGCATTTATTTTTAATGGCTGGCATACTTGTTGGCTCAACAAATGTATTAACGCCAACATTCACACCAGATTTATTGATAGATTCGATTGAACAAGAAAAAACGACGCATTTTTTCGGGGCTCCTGTTGCCTATTTATTAACTGCCCAAACAAAGAGATTGCAAACAGCGGATTTATCTTCGATGAAATGGTGGGTTTATGGAGGTGCACCGTTATCACAAAATGAAATTCGCCATCTACAAAAAACTTTCCAAACAGAAAATCTAACATGTGTTTATGGATTAACAGAGGCTGGGCCAAGTGGTTCCTTAATGTTCGGACAAGAGCATGAAACAAAGGCGGGGAGTATCGGTCAGCGTGCACCTCTAGGGACGGAGCTTCGTATTATTAACGACAGCGGGGAAGATGTCGAAGTGAATGAAGTGGGCGAAGTTGTGTTATTTGGTGAAGGCAATATGTTGGGGTATTACAGGGATGAAGTAGCAACAAAGGCAGCATTTATAGATAGCTGGCTGAAAACAGGAGATTTAGCTCGAAAAGATGAAGACGGCTATATTTGGATTGTAGATCGTAAAAAGGATGTTATTATTTCGGGCGGTGTCAATATTTATCCAAAAGAGATTGAGGATTTACTTTTAAACTATGAAGGCATTTTTGAGGTGGCTGTTATTGGTGTCCCTCACCCGCAGTGGGGAGAAACCGTAAAGGCAGTGTATGCTGCAAAGGCAGAGATTGATGATAGCGCACTAAAAGCGTATTTAGAGGAGCATCTTGCAAAATATAAAATTCCACGCTTATTCGAACAAGTGGAAGCGCTACCAAGAAACGCTTCCGGAAAAATATTAAAACAATCGTTGAAGGAACAAGAGGTGAGATGAATATGAAAGTATTACAGCAAGATGCAAATCGGACGACTAACTTTTTCACAGAGGATGAAACACTACACAAACTATTAGAAATGATGCTAGATAAAGAACTTCTAGTCTATGCTAAGCGAGAGTTAAAGGATTTCGGCGAGCTTTGTGCAAATGACATCGACGTGAGAGCGAAGCATACGGACAGAGAGGGAGAGCCCAAACTGCAGCGATACAATGCTTATGGTGAGGATATATCAGAAATTTGGGTCAATGAAGGCTACAAAAAAACGATTGAAGAAACATATAACACAGGGATCGTTGGCTATGTGCATAAGGACATTCCACAGTTAGGTAGAAAGGGAAATTATGTGTATAGCTTTGCACAAGGCTATTTACTGTCACATGCAGAGCCTGGCTTCTATTGTCCAGTTACCTTAACGATGGCAACAGCTTATTTGCTTGATCATTATGCGAGTGATGAGTTGAAGGACAGGTTTTTACCACATGTTTGTGCAACGGGGGATACAGAGCTATATGAGGGGGCAACATTTTTAACGGAGCGGCAAGGAGGCTCAGATGTCGGCGCAAATGTTGTAGAGGCTGTCGAGGAAGGAAGTCAGTATCGTTTGTATGGAGAGAAGTACTTTGCATCAAATGTTGGAATGTGTGGTGTGGCGATGGTATTAGCACGTATAGAAGGCGCTTCAGCAGGTTCGAAAGGTTTAACATTATTTGCTGTACCTTGGCGTCAAGATGACGGTAAGGTTAACCACCTTCGCATTCGACGTTTAAAGGATAAGCTCGGTGTCAGAGCAGTACCATCAGGAGAGGTGGAATTCGATGGTGCACTGGCGTATATCGTTGGAGAGCCGAATAAAGGAATTTATTATATGTTAGAGGCACTTAATTTATCGAGAATTTGTAACGCAGTCGCTTCCATTGGCATTATGCGTCGAGGCTATTTAGAGGCGAAGCATTATGTAACAAACCGAAATGCGTTCGGGCAACCTTTAATTCAATACCCAATGATTCAGGATACATTAGGGAAATATGCTGCGAAGCTCCATGTAGAAGTCGCTACTGTTTTTGATCTTATTCAATTATATGACAAGGTAACGAGTGGTCAGGGGAATGAGCAGGACATTATTCTTAATCGTTTGAATATCGCCATCATGAAAAAAGAAACGGCTGAACAGGCGGTGCATTACGCAAGCGAAGCAATAGAATTGCATGGAGGAAACGGCTATATCGAAGATTTTGTAACGCCACGTTTACTTAGAGATGCTCAAGTCCTTACGGTGTGGGAAGGAACGGCTAACATTTTAGCACTAGAGCTTATTCGCTTAGTAGATAAATATAATGCCCATGAATTATTTGTACATGTGATGCGGGAGCGTTTGACGAAGTTAACTGATTGTTCGTTCGTACAAATTGTAGGCGAGCAACTGAAGAAAATCGAAGCAACATTGCAAGTCTTTAGTCGTTTGGATGAGGCTACGAAGTCGTATGAGGCAAAGGGCGTAGCAGAAAAAATGGCTCATCTATACGAAAGTGTAGTGGCAGTCGAATGGGCAGTCCAATTTGGCGGCAAGTATGAAAAGCTAGCAGATATTTATTTAGAAGATACATGGGCATTGCGCGAAATAGGCGCACCAATGAAAACTGTTCAATATTTTTCGGAAATTATGTAGCGGGTGCCAGGCACACAAACAATTTTGAAAATTTTTATTATTAGTAAAAATCCGCGTAGACTCCTACGGGAACGCACGCAATGTAAGCTGCAACAAACCGCGCGGGTAGCGACGTTTGTGGCTTACGTATGTGCCCGCGGAAAGCGAAGTGGATTTTTCCGATTTAGGAGTCGGCATTATGTTAGGTTCTATGTAGTGCCAGGCACTCAAACAATTATACTAGTTGATCGAAGTGTAAAGTGTCCGCACGCAGCGGAAATCAACGGCAGTAGCATCACAAAAAAGAGACGCTAACTTAGCGTCTCTTTTTTTATCGTTATCTATTTCTATTTTCATGTATAATAAAATCAACTGAATATTATAAAGGTTCTTTACTAAAGTAAAGTGAAAAGGGAAATCGGTGTAATTCCGATGCGGTCCCGCCACTGTAAGTGTGAGTTTTTTCAATCTATGCCACTGAATTTTTTTGGGAAGGCATGAAAAAGCATTTGGAGCACGAGCCAGGAGACCTGCCTTTATAGAACGATACATTGCAGCCTACGAGGATAGGATGGTGGTTTATTTGTGCAAGCACCGCCTCTCGTTATGATGACGAGAGTTTTTTTGTTTTGGAAAGCTACTGACGATAAATAATTGAACATAAAGGCAATAAGTTCGGGTAGGGGAAATGCCTACATAATATCGATCAATCTACTGAACAAAGCTGAAAAATGCACATACAATCTAAGGAGGTCTCACAATGAAAAAGTATTGGAAGATAGGTTTATCAGCATTTTTAGCAATGGGCATTCTAGCAGCATGTGGAGAAGAGCCGAAAAACGACAAATCGGCAACAGAGCAACAGGAGCAACAGGATACAAAGCAGCTAGACGAAGCAACGTTCCCGCTAACAATAACAGATGCTACTGGCAAAGACATTGTACTAGAAGCACCGCCTGAAAGAATTATATCTCTTATTCCAAGTAACACAGAAATATTATTTGGACTTGGCTTAAATGATAAAATCGTTGGCGTAAATGATTATGATGATTATCCACCAGAGGTAGCTGACAAGGAGAAGGTCGGCAGTATGGAATTTAATATAGAACAAATTATTGCGTTACAGCCTGATATCGTTTTTGCACATGAATCAGGTATAGCTTCTTTAGGTGGAGCGATGGATCAACTGGAAGCAGCGGGTGTTAAAGTATTTGTTGTGACAAACGCTAGTGATTTTAATGAGACATATACGACGATTGAGCAATTAGGTCGTGCCACTGGTAAGCTTCCAGAGGCAGAAAAAATTATTGCCAATATGAAAGAAAAGGTTGAGGAAGTCCAAGCAAAATTACAGGACGTGAAGCCAAAGAAAGTCTTTGTAGAAACGTCAGATGAACCAGAAATCTACACACCTGGCAAGGACACATTTATGCAGGAGATGCTAGAGATGATTCATGCCGAAAATATCGCAGCTGATACGGATGGCTGGTTCAAAATTGATGCAGAACAAATTATTACAAAAAATCCAGATGTCATCGTGGTCACTTATAATTATGTGCCCGATATTTTAACGAAAATTCCACAACGTGCAGGCTTTGATACAATTACGGCTGTAAAAAATAAGGCTATTGTGCAAGTAGATGAAAATATGACAAGTCGTCAGGGCCCGCGTTTAGCAGATGGGCTTGAAGAGTTAGCGAAAGCCATCTATCCTGAGGCTTTCGAGTGAGCAAAACGGTTTTAGCTTATGTAACAGCCATTACGTTACTTATTGTTAGCATCTGGTGTGGCGTATCAATAGGCTCGGTTCATATTCCGTTAGAAGTATTTTGGAATAAAGCGGCAGATGAAACTGCTGCCAATATTTTATGGAAAATTCGTTTGCCACGAGT
The DNA here is from genome assembly GCF_050280025.1 of Lysinibacillus sp. NPDC093712. Classification (NCBI taxonomy): domain Bacteria; kingdom Bacillati; phylum Bacillota; class Bacilli; order Caryophanales; family Bacillaceae; genus Lysinibacillus; species Lysinibacillus sp. NPDC093712. The sequence goes on along the minus strand of NZ_JBNNUU010000004.1, from coordinate 186,800 downwards.
ATTGCTCGCAGGTCTTGTAGGAGCATCGTTGGCGATTGCAGGGGCAGCCTTTCAAGGTTTGTTAAAAAACCCGTTAGCAGATCCGTATACGCTTGGTGTATCTTCAGGAGCGTCAGTCGGTGCTGTCATGACATTATTTTTCGGCATCTCTTTACCAGTTGTCGGTTTGTATGCATTGCCAACGCTCAGTATGGTAGGGGCTGTACTAACGATGGTAGCTGTGATGAGCTTTGCCAGAATAGTAGACCGTTCTCTGAAAATGGAAACACTTATTTTAACGGGGGTTATTTTTAGCTCGTTTTTAGGCTCACTTATCTCATTAATGATTGCGTTATCAGGTGAGGAGCTCCGCCAAGTGATCGGCTGGTTACTAGGGTCAGTCTCGATGCGGGGATGGCCGTATGTGCAAATGATTACCCCATTCGTTGTCATTGGCTCTGTTATTTTGTGGACGCAAAGACGCGAGCTAAATGTTCTGCTATATGGAGAGGAACGGGCGAAGCATTTAGGTGTCAATGTAAAGCGTAGCAAATATTTAATTTTAGTAGGAGGCTCCATGCTTACTGGGGCGGCAGTTGCTGTTTCAGGAACAATCGGCTTTGTCGGCTTAGTTGTGCCGCATATGACTCGTATGATTTGGGGTTCAGATCACCGTCATTTATTGCCGTTATCTTTTTTGAATGGTGCAACATTACTGATCATTTGCGATTTAGTGGCGCGTACGATAATTATCCCACGTGAGCTACCGATAGGTGTTATTACTGCATTTATTGGTGCACCTGTCTTTTCTTATATTTTCTATAAGCAGCGTAGAAGCAAGGGGGTACGTGTATGATTATCGTTGAACATCTATCAGGTGGCTATGAGGACGTACCAATCGTTAAGGATGTAAGTTTTACGGTAGAAAAGGGGAAAGTCCTTGGCATTTTAGGGCCAAATGGAAGTGGCAAATCCACATTATTGAAAGTAATTAGTGGCGTATTACCAGCAACGGCAGGAACTGTTTTATTGGATGGCAAAAATATTAAAACATATAGTCCTCGCACATTGGCAAAAAAGATGGCCGTACTACCACAATTACATGCCAATGCATTTTCAAATACAGTACGTGAGGCAGTATCGCTCGGTCGTTATCCACATCAAACTGGCTTTTTTTCTCATTGGTCAGAGAGGGATGAGCAAGCAGTTCAATATGCCATGGAGCAAACGGGCGTCACACGCTATGAGCATACATCAATGGAGTTTCTATCAGGCGGTGAGCAACAACGGGTTTTTGTAGCACAAGCTTTAGCGCAAACAGCGGAAGTATTATTGCTAGATGAGCCGACAAATCACCTAGATATTGCGCATCAACGTCAAATTTTAGATATGGTGCGTAAGGAAGCAATTGAATGTGGTTTAACCGTTATTATGGTGCTGCATGACATGAATTTAGCCTCCCTCTATTGCGATGAATTGTTATTAATGGAAAGAGGCTGTGTACGCGCTATAGGTGCACCACATAAAGTATTAATAGCGTCTCAAATTGAGGACGTATATCAGGCAAGAGTGACAACCTATGCCCATCCAGAAATACCTAAACCGCAAATTACAATCATGCCATCATCAAGTGAATATCAGCAACGAGCTGTCATTGTAAAAGAAGATTTTAACGTAACAACAGATTATATCCAACTGAAATCAAATGTCCCGTTAAAAACAGTTTCTTCAGCTGTTCATAATCCCGGAATAGGGTGGTATGACTGCCTATTAAATCGCTCTGTACCAGGAGACTATGTTGTTAATGATGTGAAACAAGAGGTCGCGAATTTTTTACAAAGAGAGCATTTTTCGCCGACTAGCACAGTTGTCATGTTAACCGCTGTTCCTACACAACTCTACGCACTAAATGAATATAGCACTTCTTTCGGTAGTGTGTTTGTCGTTGTCACTGCGGGTGTTGGAAATGCTGTAGATGTCTCTCGCACACACGAAAGACAGGATACGCCATATATTGGTACTATTAATACGTGGGTCATCATCAATGGCTGTTTGTCGGAAGAGGCATTTTTTCAAGCATTGATGACTGCAAATGAAGCAAAAACAAAGGCATTGCAAATGGAAAACATTCGCGATTACCGCAGTGATACAATTGCAACGGGCACTGCGACAGATAGCTTACTTATTGCGGCAACGCAAAAGGGTGAGGAAATGCGCTATGGTGGGCCGATTACAGATGTCGGTAAGATTATTGGTAAAGGCGTTTATGAGACGACGATACAAGCGATACAAAATTATAAAAATAAAGCATAGGAGTGAAAAAGGGATGAAACTTTACACGAAAACGGGCGATACAGGGAAAACAAGCTTAATTGGTGGGCGTGTCGACAAAGACAGTCTACGTGTTGAAACATACGGAGCAATTGATGAATTAAATTCGTTTATCGGCAAGGCAGTGAGCGAACTAGATCGCGAATTATTCAAAGACATTTTACTTGATTTAGAAACAATTCAACATGAGCTTTTTGATGCTGGTGGAGATTTGGCCAATGTTATGAAGGAGCGTCATTACAAGCTAGCGGAAGCACCGATTGAAGTATTGGAGGCACGTATTGATGCATTGTCTGATGAAGCGCCACCATTGGAGCGATTCATATTACCAGGAGGGGCTCCTGCAGCTGCAACATTACACATTGCACGAACTGTTGCCCGTCGAGCAGAGCGTCAAATGGTAACGCTAATGAAAGAAGTTCAAGATGTGCCTACTATTGTGCAAAAGTATTTAAACCGTTTATCAGATTATTTATTTGCCGCTGCACGTGTTGTTAATGCTCGTTTAAATTTACCTGATATTGAATATATTCGCAGTGGGAAAGTGTTTAAAAAATAAGTTGATTCTCTGAACAATAGTGGCTCGAGCCTGCCTGTGGCAAGCATCTGCCCGGAGCGTAACGATGTGAATCATCATTTTTAAAAATAAATATTTTAAATGAAACTTATTACAGAGAACACTAGTGATTGGAAGAAAAAGTGTTAATTACGTTAAATTAATATACAAAAAAGCTACTTTGAAGGAAAATTCAGGGTAGCTTTTTCACTTATAAAATGTAAGAATATAAAATTATCAGAAATATTTTTGTTTTAATGTTGACTGAATGCTCACTCATTTATTAAAATGTGAATATAGTGGTGGAATATCATACATTTACGTATGAGCTAGAAAATTTAACACAAAGAGAGAAAATTCACGACAAACTAAAAGGGGGGACCAACCATGAGTCCATTAGTTATTACAAACATTGTTCTAACAATCGTGGTTGTGCTTTATGCAGTAGGGTTATTTATCTATCTGTTAAAAACACGCTATAAATTCGTACAACTGGGGAAAAAGGTTGAGTTTGATGAAAGTGTCCAAGAACGTATTCGTTATTTAATGGTGAATGTGTTTGGTCAAAATAAGCTATTAAAGGATCCTAAAAGTGGTTTAATTCACGTTATGTTCTTTTACGGCTTCTTAATGGTTCAGTTAGGAGCCATCGATTTAATTTGGAAGGGGTTAGCTCCTGGGTCGCATTTACCACTTGGGATGTTCTATAGTGTATTCACTTTCTTCCAAGAGCTAGTCGTATTAATGATTTTAGTAGCCGTAGTATGGGCATTTTATCGCCGCTATGTAGAAAAACTAGTACGTCTAAAACGAGGCTGGAAAAATGGGCTTGTCTTAATTTTTATTGGAGGCTTAATGCTTTCAACATTATTAGCAAACGGTATGGGCCTTATCTGGCATGGAGAAGGTTTAACGTATACTGAGCCTATTGCTTCAAGCATTGCAGCTATTTTTGGCTTTTTGCCAACAACGGCAGCAGCGACTATTTTCTATATTTCATGGTGGGCTCATTTATTGATTTTACTGACGTTTTTAATTTATGTGCCACAATCGAAGCATTTCCACTTGATTGTCAGCCCACTTAATGTGTACATGAATCGTTTAGATCGCACAGGTACATTGACACCGATTGACTTTGAGGCGCTTGAAGAAGCAGGTGAGAATGCTGAAAATGAAGAAGATATCCCATCTATTGGTGTAGGACGTATTCAAGATTTTACACAAAAGCAAATGCTTGATTTATATTCTTGTGTAGAATGTGGGCGTTGTACAAATATGTGTCCTGCAACAGGAACAGGGAAAATGCTGTCACCAATGGATTTAATCGTTAAGCTTCGTGATCATTTAACGTTCACAGGTGCGGTAGTAACAAAGCAAAAACCTTGGGTGCCATATCAATTTTTTGCACATACAAAGGGTAATCAACTTGCGATGGCAGCTGGTGCTGAAGGAGCAGTTATTGAGGATATTTATAGCCCTTCATTAATCGGCGACGTTATTACAGAGGAAGAGATTTGGGCATGTACAACTTGCCGTAACTGTGAGGATCAATGTCCAGTCATGAATGAGCATGTCGATAAAATCATTGACCTACGTCGTTACTTAACGATGACGGAAGGGAAAGTAAACTCTGATGCTCAACGCGCAATGACAAATATAGAACGTCAAGGAAATCCTTGGGGACTAAATAGAAAAGAAAAAGAAAACTGGCGTGACTTAGATCCAACGATCAATATTCCAACAGTGAAAGAATTGAAAAAATCAGGCGGAGAAATGGAGTACTTATTCTGGGTAGGCTCTATGGGTGCATTTGATAATCGATCACAAAAAATTGCACTAGCGTTCTGTCGTCTATTAAACGAGGCGGGCGTGAAGTTTGCTATTTTAGGAAATAAAGAGAAAAACTCTGGAGATACACCTCGTCGTTTAGGAAATGAGTTTTTATTCCAAGAGCTAGCGACAGCAAATATCGATGAATTTGAGAAAAATGATGTGAAGAAAATTGTAACGATTGATCCGCATGCATACAATATCTTTAAAAATGAATATCAAGATTTTGGTTGGAAAGGCGAGGTTTATCATCATACTGAATTACTAAATGAATTGATAGAGGAAAATCGTTTAGTATTGAATCATGAAGTGGATGAAACAATTGTATTCCACGACTCTTGTTATTTAGGTCGTTACAATGATGTATACGATGCACCACGTGAAATTTTACGAGGCATTCCAGGCGTCAAGCTGGTGGAAATGGAACGTAATCGCGAAACGGCAATGTGCTGTGGCGCAGGTGGTGGCTTAATGTGGATGGAAGAGCATGTCGGCAATCGCATTAACGTTGCGCGAACAGAGCAAGCTTTAGCAACGAACGCTTCTGTAATATCTTCAGGATGTCCGTACTGCTTAACAATGTTAGAAGATGGCACGAAGGCAAAAGAGGTTGAAGATACGATTAGTACGTTCGATGTCGCAGAATTGTTAGAACGCTCTGTATTTGGTGAAAAAGTAAAGGCTGTGACAGAGAGTGACGAAGAAGTAACAGCAGAGGTGCTAGAAGAAGTAGTAGCTTCAGTGGAATTTCCGGAGAAAAACAAGAATGAAGAGTTAAACGCAGAGAAATAATAATTATTGTAGAAATATTTTCTTTATCTGAAAAATATAAATTGCACAATAATTAATTGTTTTGTAGAATAAGATTAATTAGAAATGGGAGTTGCTTAATAACTCCCATTTTTTTATCGGGAAGAGTCGAGCGAGCGTTCAGTCAATGGAGATCGCTTTGATGCTTCTTCGATAAACGTAAAACAAAAGGGGTGTTTTACTTGAATAGAGCTGTAATTTTAGCAGGAGCAAGAACGGCATTTGGTAAATTTGCTGGATCACTTTCCGCACTTAACGCAAGTGATTTAGGTGCAATCGCCATTACAGGTGCACTTGAAAGAGCAAATATAGCACCAGATGCAGTGGATGAAGTGATTTTAGGTACTGTTTTACAAGGTGGGCAAGGACAAATACCGTCAAGACAGGCTGCCCTAAAAGCAGATTTGCCTGTAGCAGTCAAAACAGAGACGATTAATAAAGTTTGTGCGTCGGGGATGCGCGCTGTAACTTTAGCTGATCAGTTAATTCGTTTAGGGGACGAGGAAGTGATTGTCGCTGGCGGTATGGAGTCTATGTCCAACGCACCGTATTATCTTCTAAATGGTCGTACTGGACTACGTATGGGTGATTCTACAATGGTAGATGGAATGCTTTATGATGGGTTAACTTGTGCCTTTAATGAAGCAAGACCACCAATGGGGAGCTATGGCAATAAGGCTGCAATCGAATTTTCATTAAGTCGTCAAGAACAAGACGCATGGGCTGTTCGCAGTCATGAACGTGCTCTTGCCGCAATTGAACAAGGCTATTTCGCTGAGGAAATTGTACCTGTGCAAATTGCACAGCGTAAAGGTGAGCCGCTCGTAGTAGATACTGATGAAGCGCCAAGACCAGGTACTACACAGGATGTGCTTGCTAAGCTTAAACCAGCTTTTGAAAAGGATGGTTCAATTACAGCTGGCAATGCTCCTGGCGTCAATGATGGGGCATGTGCACTCGTTGTAATGAGTGAAGAACGTGCAATGCGCGAAGGAAGAGAACCACTTGCCGTAATTATCGGGCATGCGGAAATTTCAATTGAGCCTGAAAATTTCCCGCAAACACCAGGTCTCGTTATTAATAGCCTGCTAAAAAAGACGGGGAAAACATTAGCTGACATCGATGTCATTGAAATCAATGAAGCCTTTGCAGCAGTGGCTCTTATTAGCAAACAACTTGCCGACCTAGATGCAGAAAAAGTGAATGTTAATGGTGGTGCAGTGGCACTTGGCCATCCTATAGGCGCTTCTGGTGCACGCATTATATTAACACTAGCACATGAGTTAAAGCGTCGTGGTGGAGGAATCGGTATTGCTGCAATCTGCTCTGGCGGAGGGCAGGGCGATGCAATCATGATTGAAGTACCAAAACAAAGGGGACATGAATGATGGGAATCCAAAAGGTAATGGTGATTGGTGCTGGGCAAATGGGCTCAGGAATTGCACAAGTTTGTGCGCAGGCAGGCTATGATGTTTTATTGAATGATATAAAACAACCGTTTTTTGAGCGTGGCATAGGCGTTATTACGAAAAACTTAACGCGTGATGTAGAAAAAGGACGTAAAACCGAAGATGAAAAAACGGCTATTTTAGGTCGTATCAAGATGTCACTAGATTTAGAGGATGCTAGTGATGTAGATATTATTATCGAAGCAGCAGTAGAAAACATGGAAGTAAAGCAATCTATTTTCAAGCAATTAGATGCAATTGCACCGGCACATGCCATTCTTGCGACAAATACATCATCGCTGCCAATTACAGAAATTGCAGCTGTCACTAACAGACCAGAGCAAGTGATTGGCATGCATTTTATGAATCCAGTACCTGTCATGAAGCTTGTTGAAATTATTAGAGGTTTAGCTACAACTGACGAAGTATACAAAGCTGTGGAAGGAATGACTGTACAGCTATCAAAAACACCAGTGGAAGTAAATGACTTCCCAGGCTTTATTGCAAACCGTATTTTACTGCCAATGATAAATGAAGCAATTTATGCGTTATATGAAGGTGTTGCAACGAAGGAAGCAATTGATGATGTTATGAAGCTCGGCATGAATCATCCAATGGGGCCTTTAACATTAGCGGACTTTATCGGTTTAGATACATGTTTATCAATTATGGAAATTTTACATGAGGGCTTAGGTGATAGTAAGTACAGACCTTGTCCTTTATTACGGAAATATGTAGCAGCAGGCTGGCTTGGTAAAAAATCAGGAAGAGGCTTTTACGTTTACGAATAATCCTATGGGGATGGGAAGATTCAAATTAATTACTTACGTCTCGGTATAATTTAGTCCAGATTTTTTCGAGTCTATTTGAAAAGCTTTTCAAAATCTGTGACAACCGCTGAGGACTATAACTTGATTCAGCTAGAAGATGAATGCTAAATCAAATTAAAATGTAATGCAACGTGACAGCATAGAGGGGTGACATTATAGATGCATTTACAATTTACAGATGAGCAGTTAATGATGCGTGATATGGTGCGAAGTTTCTCACAAGAGAAGATTGCACCGTGGGTAGAACGTATGGAGGCAGGAGAGTTTCCACGTGAACTCCTGCAACAGATGGGTGAGCTAGGTTTAATGGGGATTACAACGCCAGAAGAACTAGGTGGCTCTGCAATGGATTTTACATCATACATCATCGCTATCAATGAACTATCAAAAGTTAGTGCAGTAATGGGAGTTATTTTATCAGTACATACTTCAGTAGGTACGAATCCTATTATTTATTTTGGTAATGATGAGCAGAAAAAGCGTTATGTTCCGAAGTTAGCTGCGGGTGAATATTTAGGCGCATTTTGTTTAACTGAGCCAGGCGCAGGTTCAGATGCAGGCTCACTACAATCAAAAGCGATACGTGATGGTGATGAATATGTTATTAACGGCTCAAAAGTATTTATCACAAACGGAGGCGAAGCGGATGTTTATATCGTTTTTGCCTCAACCAATCAAGCTGAAAAAACACGTGGCATCTCAGCATTTATTGTTGAAAAGGGCACACCGGGCTTAATTATTGGTAAGGATGAACATAAAATGGGCCTACATGGTTCACGTACAGTCCAATTAACATTTGATAACTGTCGAATTCCATGTGGAAACCTTCTTGGGGAGGAAGGGGAAGGCTTCAAAATAGCAATGGCTAATTTGGATGTTGGACGCATAGGAATTGCAGCACAAGCTTTAGGAATCGCTGAAGCGGCACTTGAAGCAGCAACTAGCTATGCCAAAGAGCGTGTGCAATTTGGTAAACCTATTTCAGCACAACAAGGAGTCGGCTTTAAGCTTGCTGATATGGCGACAACTGTGGAAGCGTCAAAACTGCTTGTGTATCGAGCAGCTGATTTACGTGCGAAAGGTTTACCATGTGGAGCAGAAGCTTCGATGGCAAAGCTCTTCGCTTCACGTACAGCCGTACAAACAGCGATTGAAGCTGTACAAATTTTTGGAGGCTACGGTTACACGGAGGATTATCCGGTAGAACGTTATTTCCGTGATGCCAAAGTGACTGAAATTTACGAAGGTACAAGTGAAATACAAAAACTCGTTATAAGCAAACATTTAATTAAATAGAGAGCAACATTGTAAAAGAGTTAGTGCACACGTGCTTATTAGGAATCCAATGAAGTCTTAGATGAAATTCATTAAAATTAAAGGGGAAATGGACAATGAACTTTCAATTAACAGAAGAACATGAACAATTACGTGAAATGATTCGCGACTTTGCTTTAAACGAGGTAGCACCATCAGCAGCGGAACGCGATGAAAATGAGGAATTTGATCGTGCAATTTTCGACAAAATGGCTGAGTTAGGTTTAACAGGGATTCCGTGGCCAGAAGAATACGGCGGTGCAGGTTTTGATTATCTTGCTTATGTAATTGCTGTTGAGGAATTATCGCGTGTATGTGCTTCTACAGGCGTAACATTATCAGCTCATACATCCCTTGCTGGTTGGCCACTATATAAATTTGGCAATGAAGAACAAAAACAAAAATATCTTCGACCAATGGCAGAGGGCAAACATATCGGTGCTTATGGCTTAACAGAGCCAGCATCTGGATCTGATGCGGGTGGGATGAAAACATACGCAAAACGTGATGGCGATGATTATATTTTAAATGGTTCAAAGATTTTTATTACAAATGGTGGAGTAGCAGATACATATATCGTATTTGCTGTAACAGATCCAGAAGCGAAAAACGGTACTTCTGCTTTTATCGTTGAAGCTGGCTACGAAGGCTTTTCTGTTGGTAAAAAGGAGAAAAAGCTAGGGATTCGTTCATCACCAACAACAGAAATTATTTTCGATAACTGCCGTGTGCCAAAAGAAAACCTACTTGGGGCTGAAGGAGAAGGTTTTAAAATTGCTATGACAACACTTGATGGTGGTCGTAACGGCATTGCTGCACAGGCTGTGGGGATTGCCCAAGGAGCATTAGATGCTGCGGTTGACTATGCAAAAGAGCGTGTACAATTCGGTAAGCCAATTACGGCAAACCAAGGTGTTTCCTTTAAATTAGCTGATATGGCAACACAAATTGAAGCATCTCGTCTTCTTACATACCAAGCTGCTTGGTTAGAGACGAATGGTCTTCCATATGGTAAGGCATCGGCAATGGCGAAGTTAATGGCTGGTGATACAGCAATGAGCGTCACAACTGAAGCGGTTCAAGTTTTTGGCGGTTATGGTTATACGAAAGATTATCCAGTAGAACGCTATATGCGCGATGCAAAAATTACACAGATTTACGAAGGTACACAAGAGATTCAACGTCTTGTTATCTCACGTATGTTGACGAAATAATTTATGACAGAAAAAAACAAAAGGCCCCAAGTCCAGTCAACCGTGAAAGACGAAAATCTCATTGCCATTCGCCGAGAACAAATGATTCAAGGTGCCATTAAATTATTTAAAGAAAAAGGTTTCCATCGTGCGACAACAAGAGAAATTGCAAAAGCAGCAGGTTTTAGTATTGGTACATTATATGAGTATATTCGTACGAAAGAAGATGTACTTTACCTCGTCTGTGATAGCATCTACCACCATGCGATGGAGCGACTATCAAGCTATGAAATAAAAGCAGGTACGATAGAAGAGTTAAAAGAAATGATTCGTGAGTATTTCTTACAAATTGATAGCATGGTTGATGAATTAACAATTATGTATCAGGAAACGAAATCATTATCCAAAGAAGCACAGCGTTATGTTTTCGGTAAAGAGTTTGAGATGGTTGCCACTTTTGAAAGGCTGTTGCAACGCTGTGTGCAGTCAGGGGAACTAACGATGACTGATAAGCAAATTCATTTGGCAGCGAATAATTTAGTTGTTCAAGGACAAAGCTGGGCGTTCCGCAAATGGGCGCTGCATCGTCAGCATTCACTTGATGAGTATATCGAAATGCAAACAACATTGTTCATTTCAGGCATTAAGGGGTTTTAATAAGTTCCAAAGGGGTTCGTCGGTAATTGCATAAAGCGACATTGCAATTACCGATTTTTTTCATGATTTTGTATGGCAGAAAGCTCATAATAACGACAAAACCATACAAACGGGTCAATTTCATAAGTAGTTTTTCTAAAAAGAAATATGAACAAGTGAAGCGGAAGTAGCTCGATGCTTGCCTGCGGGAAGTGTCTGCATTGAGCAAATGCTGCGCTTGAAAATAATATGAATTGAAATTAACTTAAACATCCATGAAAAGGTTTACTAAGGGGAGAAAGTGGGGGTTTCATATGACAAAGGTAGAAGTGTATCGTCCAAAAAATCACGTACGTTTTGTAACAGCATCAAGTCTTTTTGATGGACATGATGCTTCGGTCAATATTATGCGACGCATTTTACAATCAAGCGGTGTGGAAGTTATCCATCTTGGACATAATCGCTCAGTAGAAGAAGTCGTTAATGCTGCGATTCAAGAAGATGCTCAAGGTATTGCTTTGTCTTCTTATCAAGGTGGCCATATGGAATACTTTAAATATATGTTTGATTTACTGCGCGAAAAAGGGGCACCGCATATTAAAATATATGGCGGCGGTGGTGGTGTTATTTTGCCACGTGAAATTAAAGAGTTACATGCTTATGGCATTGCGGGTATTTTCTCACCTGAAGATGGTCGAGTTCTAGGGCTGCAAGGAATGATTAATGAGCAAATTAAAGGAACTGATTTTCCAACTGCAACAGGCGACTATTTAGAAAAGCTTGATACTTTAACGACAGAGACACCAGAATTATTGGCAAACTTAATAACGGCTGCTGAATCGAATGATGATGAAGAAACGAAAAAGATGTTAGTGGAAGCACGTAAACGCTCAAAAGGAACACCAATTTTAGGGATTACAGGCACAGGTGGTGCAGGTAAATCTTCTTTAACAGATGAGCTCATCCGTCGTTTCTTGAAAGAATTCCCGGATAAACGCGTAGCGATTTTATCAGTCGATCCAACAAAGCAAAAAACGGGTGGTGCATTATTAGGGGATCGCATTCGTATGAATGCCATTTTCAATAACCGTGTTTATATGCGAAGTTTAGCGACACGTGGTTCTCGTACAGAGCTCTCCGCTTCTATTGGTGATGTGTTAGATGTCGTGCGTGTAGCCGGCTACGATTTAATTATTGTTGAAACAAGCGGAATTGGTCAAGGAGATGCAGAAATTACAAATTACACGGATCTATCCATGTACGTTATGACGAGTGAATTTGGTGCACCGACTCAGCTTGAGAAAATAGATATGATTGATTTTGCAGATGTTATTGCTATCAATAAGTTCGAACGAAAAGGCTCAGAAGATGCGCTACGTCAGGTGCAAAAGCAATACCAACGTTCACGAGAACTTTGGGATGAGCCAATTGATAAAATGCCAGTTTATGGTACGATCGCTAGTCAATTTAATGATAAAGGAACGAATGCTTTATTTGCTGCATTAGTTCATATTATTAACGAAAAAACAGGTAGTGACTGGGTAACAGGCTATGAGCAATTTGCTAAAACGCAAAAACAGGATGTTATTATTCCGAATGATCGCCGTTATTATCTACGCGAAATAACAGATACAGTGCGTGGATATCATAAAAAAACAGAGCAACAAGTTGCATTTGCTCGTCGCCTATTCCAACTAGAGGGCGCCATCGTAGCAGTGAAAGAAAAGGCACCAGATGATGCACTTGTCGCATCGCTTACATCTTTAGCGGAAGGTGTCCGTGACGAATTAACAGCAGAGTCTAAGCGTATTTTAGATAATTGGCAAGCTTTAAAAGAAGCGTATGCTGGAGATGAATTTGTAACGAAGGTGCGCGATAAGGAAATTCGTACAATTTTAAAAACAACGAGTCTTTCAGGGACAAAAATACCGAAAGTTGTACTACCGAAGTTTGTTGACTATGGAGAAATTTTACGTTGGGTGTATCGTGAAAATGTACCAGGCGAATTCCCATATACTGCAGGTGTGTTCCAGTTCAAACGTGAAGGTGAAGATCCGAAGCGACAATTTGCTGGAGAGGGTACACCAGAGCGAACAAATAAACGCTTCCATTATTTATCGAAAGACGATGATGCAAAGCGTTTATCAACAGCGTTTGATTCGGTTACGTTATACGGTGAGGACCCTGATTACCGTCCAGATATTTATGGAAAAGTTGGAGAATCAGGTGTCTCGATTTGTACGCTTGAAGATATGAAGAAGCTCTATGCAGGTTTTGACCTATGTGCACCTTCTACCTCTGTATCTATGACAATCAATGGACCTGCGCCAATTATTTTGGCGATGTTTATGAACACAGCGATTGATCAGCAAGTAAAGCTGCGTGAAGCAGAACTTGGTAGACCTTTGACAGTTGAAGAATTTACAGAGACGCATGCGAAAACATTACAAGTTGTGCGTGGTACGGTACAGGCAGATATTTTAAAAGAAGACCAAGGGCAAAATACATGTATTTTCTCTACGGAATTTGCTCTAAGAATGATGGGCGACATTCAGCAGTATTTTATCGACAAAAAAGTACGTAACTACTACTCTGTTTCCATTTCGGGCTATCATATTGCAGAGGCTGGAGCCAATCCAATTTCCCAGCTAGCGTTTACACTCGCAAACGGCTTTACGTATGTTGAATACTATTTAAGTCGTGGTATGAATATCGACGATTTCGCGCCAAATCTATCATTCTTCTTCTCAAATGGATTAGATCCAGAATATACCGTGATAGGCCGTGTTGCTCGTCGTATTTGGGCAGTTGTTATGCGCAATAAATACGGGGCAAATGAACGTGCTCAAAAGCTTAAGTATCATGTCCAAACTTCTGGCCGTAGTTTGCATGCACAAGAAATTGACTTCAATGATATTCGTACAACGTTACAAGCACTTATGGCATTGCAGGACAATTGTAATTCATTGCATACAAATGCATATGATGAAGCAATAACTACTCCAACAGAGGAATCTGTACGTCGAGCTATGGCAATTCAAATGATTATTACGAAAGAGCATGGTTTAGCGAAAAATGAAAACCCATTACAGGGGGCATTTATCGTTGAAGAATTAACAGATTTAGTAGAGGAAGCTGTACTAGAGGAGTTTGATCGTATTAATGATCGCGGTGGTGTACTAGGTGCTATGGAAACACAATATCAACGCGGAAAAATTCAAGAAGAATCGATGCATTATGAAATGTTAAAGCATTCGGGTGAATTACCGATAATTGGGGTAAACACATACTTAAATCCGAATCCACCAACAGATGATGCAATCGACAACATGGAAATTGCACGTGCATCGTCAGAAGAAAAAGAAACGCAAATTCGTAATTTGCAATTGTTCTGGCAACAACATGAAGGACAAACAGAAGCAGCAATTGCCCGCTTACAAGAGGTAGCTGTAAACAATGGTAATATTTTCGAAGAACTAATGGAAACCGTAAAAGTAGCTAGCCTAGGACAAATTACAAAGGCTTTATATGAAGTTGGTGGACAGTTCCGTCGCAATATGTAAAACAAGTAGATGATAATTTGCTAATTTATGGAACGTAAATGCTAGTTTATCCGACATGCTGCTGTATTTTAAAGTGTCTAGTCATACGATTAGGCACTTCTTTTCATTTTCGTTATAATAGAAATGTAAAAAAGAGGGGGCGCAGTAGAGGATGAAATCAATAATTCACTACATTATTATTTTAGCTTTAGTATTAGGAGTTATTTTCCTGTATAATAAGCAAATTGGCGCTATTCCTTTATTGTTATTATCGATTTATTTATTTTTTCTAGGGATAAAAAAAATGTGTAATATAAAAAACAGTAATTGAAGCTAGCAATGAGACTAAAACATTGTATATAATGGGTATTATGCTTATGGTATGGAAAGTTACTTTTGTGCGGTCTTTTTTAGCTGCGCTCCGAAAATAAAGCACTATTTAATTTTAAAACGTCCATTGTGATGAGAGGAAGGAAGTGCACGAATTGAATTTTCGTGAAATGACAAAGGAACAATTAACGGAAGAATCGTTAATTAACTTAACTTATGCAATTTTAACTGAAAAACGTGCTTCAGTGTCATTTAATGACCTGCTTACAATTATTAAAGAGCTAGTTGGCTATAGTGATGAAGAAATTAAATCACGCCTACTGCAATTCTACACTGATATGAACGTTGATGGACGTTTCTTATTTAATCAAGAAACTGGTTGGGGCTTGCGCGAATGGTTTAAAGTAGAACAAATCGAAGAAGAAACAGCTCCATCTGTGAAAACACACAAGAAAAAATCTAAAGCTACTCTTGATGATGATGATTTAGAAGAAGATTTAGAAGAAGATGAAGTTGACTTCGATGAGGATTATGAAGAGTTCGTTGAAGAAGAAGAAGAGGAAGAAGAAGATATCGATGGAGAAAAAGAAGATATTGACTTCGAGGAAGAAGATATAGAAGACATCGAGGATGAAATTGATGAAGATTTCATTGAAGATGAGGAAGAGTTCGAAGAAGAAGAAGAGGAAGAAGTGTAACACAAACACGCTTTGAATTTTCTTACTTTTTTACTTGTATTAAAAATTCTTGACTTATTTCACGGTACCGTTTAATCTTTTACTTGGGCTCCTTAAAAAAAGGAGAAAGACCGTGTATATAATACGCTCCCCCTGCAAACCTATGCAGGAGGGGCGTTTTTTTTGTTTTTAACTTGCTGAATCAAGTTAAAGATCAAGGCGAATATTAACGATTTTAAGAGGAGCTTTTTGACCAGGCTCGAATAAAATTTGGAAGTAATCGCCGAGATGTAATGAATAATCAGTCAAGCTCTCCCATGCTAATAAATAATGATTTGAATACGAAAGTGGTAAACTAATCATTATGTATATTAATCGGTGACTGAGTTATATGGTAAAGCTTCTCATAGCGATAATAATTAGATTGCCGATAGGCGATGCTAACTATGAAAGTTTTACTACGAAGAACAATTTAGAAAAGTAAAAAAGATATAGAAACGATTACAGCTTCGAATCGACTGCATTTAAATGTAGGCATTCTCGGCTTTTCTTATTTTAGGGATAGGAAAGCATGATGTTTCTTATTCATGTCCATACATTTGTGTTGTCAGTTTACATTTCCTTCCTGCAATTAGGCAATCGGTAAGCGGTATGACAGAATGGATGGACGCAATATACTTTTTTTACTAACAAGATCTAGTACAACATAAGGAGGAATTTTTCATGACAAAGTATATTTTTGTAACAGGTGGGGTTGTGTCATCACTTGGAAAAGGGATTGTAGCAGCATCTCTAGGACGTTTATTA
The DNA here is from genome assembly GCF_050280025.1 of Lysinibacillus sp. NPDC093712. Lineage (NCBI taxonomy): Bacteria > Bacillati > Bacillota > Bacilli > Caryophanales > Bacillaceae > Lysinibacillus > Lysinibacillus sp. NPDC093712. The sequence goes on along the minus strand of NZ_JBNNUU010000004.1, from coordinate 170,517 downwards.
AAAAACCGTGGGTTAGAAGTAACGATTCAAAAATTTGACCCGTATATCAATATTGACCCAGGTACAATGAGTCCATATCAACATGGTGAGGTGTTCGTTACAGATGATGGTGCTGAGGCTGATTTGGACTTAGGTCACTATGAGCGCTTCATTGACATTAACCTAGGCAAACATTCAACTGTAACATCTGGTCGCGTATATCAATCTGTATTACAAAAAGAACGTCGTGGTGACTATAACGGCGGAACAGTTCAAGTAATTCCTCATATTACAAATGAAATTAAAGAACGTATCCAACGCGCAGGACGTGAAACGAACGCAGATGTTGTTATTACAGAGGTTGGAGGAACTGTAGGCGATATTGAATCACTACCATTCCTAGAAGCTATTCGTCAAATGAAAACAAATTTAGGCCATAACAATGTAATGTATGTTCACTGTACGTTAATTCCTTACATTAAAGCTGCCGGGGAATTAAAAACAAAACCAACACAACATTCTGTTAAAGAATTACGTTCTTTAGGAATTCAACCAAATATTATCGTTGTGCGTACAGAACAAGAAGTACCAGAAGAAATGAAAGAAAAATTAGCATTATTCTGTGACGTTCAACCTCATGAAATTATCGAATCTCGTGATGCAGAGCATTTATATGAAGTACCATTAAATCTTCATGCACAAGATTTCGATGATATCGTACTTGATCATTTCGGAATTGAAGCACCAGAGGCAGATATGGAAGAATGGCGCGAGCTTGTTGCAAAAGTGAAGAGCCTACCAAATAAACGAAAAGTGGCATTAGTAGGTAAGTATGTTGAATTACAAGATGCGTACATTTCAGTTGTAGAGGCGTTAAAACATGCAGGTTATGCGTTTAACTCTGATATCGAAATTGATTGGATTAACGCAGAGCATGTAGATGCAGACAATGTTGTATCATTACTAAAAGATGCTGATGCCATTTTAGTACCAGGCGGCTTCGGTGATCGTGGCGTTGAAGGTAAAATTTTAGCAACTCAGTATGCTCGTGAAAATAATGTGCCGTTTTTAGGTATTTGTTTAGGTATGCAACTAGCAACAGTAGAATTTGCTCGTAACGTACTTGGCTTAAACGGAGCGCATTCCACAGAGCTTGATGCGGAAACACAATATCCTATTATTGATTTCCTTCCAGATCAAAATGATAATGTAGACATTGGTGGTACATTACGTTTAGGTTTATACCCATGTAAGTTAAAAGATGGCTCAAAAGCAAAAGATGCTTACGGTCAAGAGCTTGTGTACGAGCGTCACCGTCATCGTTATGAATTTAATAACGAATACCGTGAAGCAATGGAAGCGGCAGGTCTTGTATTCTCAGGTACAAGCCCAGATGGGAAATTAGTGGAAATTATAGAGCTACCAGAAAACAACTTCTTCGTAGCTTGCCAGTTCCACCCAGAATTAGTATCACGTCCAAACCGTCCACAACCATTATTCCGTGATTTCATCGGTGCAACATTTAAATAAAATAAAAAAAAGATGTCTCGTAATGACGAGACATTCATCAGATTGTAGACAAACTTGAGAAATTTCGAGTTTGTCTACAATTTTTTTGTAGAACAAAGGAACATGCCGATAAACACAGAGAAACGCCGATAGGTCAGTGCAAATCGCCGATAAACCTTCTGGAATCACCGGTAGGGCTTGGAAAATGTACGTTCCAGCGAGAAGTCGATATCGTCTGCTTCATTCAACTGCATAAGTTGTTAAATAAATTCCATTTTTAGACATGCTAAAAGGCACCAAAAATGAACTTCTAGATGCCTTTTGTGTATAGCGCTTTAATTTTAATATAGTGAAGCTTTACAGCTCTTCATCATCCAGTCCGAGCATTTCATCATAAGCGATTTTTACAGCTTCATAAATGAATAGGGCAGCTATTGCATGCGGTACAACAATGCGCTCACCTAAATCATTAGGTAACAATCCTCCGCGCATACGAGTAGAGATATATGTATACGCTAAATCCGCTAATGGATTTTCTGCATTTTCTACTTCACTAGCTACTGCTGCAAATGGAATAAAGTGTTCGTTCAATTTTTTTGCTAATGCTAATGCTTCCTGATCGTGTGCACTACGTGTAAAAATACAAATACGATCGGCTTCACTAACTTCAGTATGCTCTGTCCAAGGGAGTAGCTTAGCGAAACGCTCAACCCCTTGAAGTGCATTTAACTCGACAACTTGCATTTCGCCAAAACAAGCAAAGTAGACATTTCCTTCTCCTATTGCTGCTTGTGCAAGTAAACGTGCTGTTTCTTCAATAGATTCTTCTTCACTTTGTGTTATTCTTTGTAATAATCCGCTCAGCTGTGTTGTTAATATTTTTGACATGATTCCACCTCAATCAATATTATATGTATGTGTGAACCATAAAGCAAAAGTAGATAATTTATAATACTAGAAGGTATTAAGCTGTAAAAGGAGAATAATACATAATATAGATATCTTTGTGCAAAATAATAATTCAAAAAGGGCGGAATGCAATGTGAAACGATTACTAATTGTTGATGATCAGCAGGGAATTCGTTTGCTATTAAATGAAGTTTTGAAAAAAGAAGGTTACGTTACATATTTAGCAGCTAATGGCGCTGAAGCACTACGTTATGCAGAGGAAGAATCGATGGATTGTGTATTGCTAGATATGAAGATTCCTGGCATGGATGGCATAGAAATTTTAAAATGTTTAAAAGAGAAATGGCCTCAACTACCTGTCTTTATGATGACCGCTTACGGTGAATTAGATGTAGTACAGGAAGCATTGGAATTAGGGGCAATACGTTACTTTACTAAGCCATTCGATATTTTTGAAGTACGTGATGCAGTAAATAAAACATTAAACACATAAAAAAACAGGCAGTGGCAAACACCGCCTGTTTTTTACATATGCCCAAATAGTTGGTGCAGGTTGGTGCGGATGATAATTATCGCTGCGTTGCCCTCCGCTATCGGTGCTAAAATATAAGCACCTGAAATTTCTTTTCAGGTGCTTTTGAAAAAAAGGCACCTGTCGCTACGTTGCCCTGCGCTATCGGTGCTAAAATATAAGCACCTAAAATTTCTTTTATATTAGAAGAGGCATCTGCCGCTGCGTTTGCACTACGCTTTCGATGCAGAAAATATAAGCACCTGAAATTTCTTTTCAGGTGCTTTTGAAAAAAGGCACCTGTCGCTGCGTAGGACTCCGCTATCGGTGCTAAAATATAAGCACCTGAAATTTCTTTTCAGGTGCTTTTGAAAAAAAGGCACCTGTCGCTACGTTGCCCTCCGCTATCGGTGCTAAAATATAAGCACCTGAAATTTCTTTTCAGGTGCTTTTGAAAAAAGGCACCTGTCGCTACGTTGCCCTGCGCTATCGGTGCTAAAATATAAGCACCTGAAATTTCTTTTCAGGTGCTTTTGAAAAAAGGCACCTGTCGCTACGTTGCCCTGCGCTATCGGTGCT
>NZ_JBNNUU010000004.1:0-166931 GCF_050280025.1 Lysinibacillus sp. NPDC093712 | reverse complement strand
TAAAATATAAGCACCTGAAATTTCTTTTCAGGTGCTTATATTTTTGCTATGATTAAATAGCACATTTATGTATAAAGAATAGTCCTAAAAGGAGGATTTTTAGTATGGCATTAGTATCTATGAAAGAGATGTTAATTAAAGCAAAGGCAGAAGGTTATGCAGTTGGTCAATTCAACATCAACAACCTTGAATGGACACAAGCAATTTTACAAGCAGCGGAAGAAGAGAAATCACCTGTAATCCTTGGCGTATCTGAAGGCGCAGGTAAATATATGGGTGGATTTATCTCAGTAGTACACATGGTAAAAGGATTAATGGAATCTTATGGTATTACAGTTCCAGTTGCTATTCATCTTGACCATGGTTCTAGCTTTGAAAAGTGTAAAGAAGCTATTGATGCAGGATTTACTTCTGTTATGATTGATGCTTCACACCATTCTTTCGAAGAAAATATCGCAACTACTTCAAAAGTAGTTGAATATGCACATGCCAAAGGTGTCTCTGTAGAAGCTGAGCTTGGAACAGTTGGTGGGGACGAGGATGGCGTAATTGGTGGTATTATGTACGCTGATCCAGAAGAATGCCGTAAAATGGTTGAATTAACAGATATTGATTGCCTAGCACCAGCACTTGGCTCTGTACATGGTCCTTACAAAGGAGAACCAAACTTAGGCTTTAAGGAAATGGAGGAAATCTCAAACTTAGCAGATCTTCCTTTAGTATTACATGGTGGTACAGGTATTCCAACAAAAGATATTCAACGCTCAATTTCATTAGGTACTGCTAAAATTAACGTTAATACTGAAAATCAAATCGCAGCTACAAAAGTGATTCGTGAAATTTTGGACAATGATAAAGATGTTTACGATCCTCGTAAATTCTTAGCGCCAGCTCGTGAAGCGATTAAAACAACAGTTGTCGGTAAAATCCGTGAATTTGGAAGTGCACAAAAAGCATAATTTAGCTTCTTATATTGTACAAAAGCAAAGATGAATACACATAATAAGAGAAGTGTTGATGCTCGCAATCGACCTTCTCTTGTTTTTGACATAATAACTTTTTTGAAAAAAATTAAAAATATAAACAAATAGGGTTTAGGAGGAAATATTATGAAATTCTTTATTGATACAGCAAACTTTGACGAAATTAAAGAAGCACACGCATGGGGTATTTTATCAGGTGTTACGACAAATCCATCATTAGTTGCAAAAGAGGAAAACGTTTCTTTTCATGATCGACTACGTGAAATTGCAGAGCTTGTAGACGGCTCAGTAAGTGGAGAGGTAATTGCATTAGAAGCTGAAGGAATGATTAAAGAAGGTCTAGAATTAGCTGCGATCGCACCGAATATCACAGTTAAATTACCGATGACACCAGCTGGCTTAGAGGCTTGCCGCTTCTTTGCAAACAAAGGCATTAAAACAAACGTAACACTAATTTTTAGTGCAAACCAAGCATTAATGGCTGCGCGTGCGGGTGCTACATATGTATCACCATTTATCGGCCGTTTAGATGATATTGGTCAAAATGGTGTAGAGCTTATTGAAACAATTTCAGATATTTTTACAATCCATAACATTGAAACGCAAATTATTGCCGCATCTATTCGTCACCCTCAACACATAACGGCGGCAGCTCTTGCGGGCGCTCATATTTCAACAACTCCTTTTAAAGTATTAAAACAACTTTTCCACCATCCATTAACGGAAAAAGGAATTGAAGGATTTTTAGCGGATTGGAATAAGCGAAAAGGTGAATAATAAGATTATAAAGTGAGTCAAATGCTAAAATTACTTTCCAATCATGAGGGAGAACGCAAAATGGATGTTTATAAAATTACAGGCGAAAATCGTCTAAAAGGTACAATTAAAGTTAGTGGTGCAAAAAATAGTGCAGTCGCCTTAATACCAGCATCAATTTTGGCGAACTCTCCAGTGACAATTGGAGGGATTCCAGAAATTTCAGATGCTTGGACTTTAAAAGCCTTGTTAGAAGAAATCGGTGGAGAAGTACAATTTGAGAATGGCAAAATGATTATTGATCCTTCCGAAATGCTTGCACTACCTTTGCCAAATGGTAATGTGAAAAAACTCCGTGCCTCTTATTATTTAATGGGGGCAATGCTCGGTCGCTTCAAAAAGGCTGTCATTGGCTTGCCAGGTGGTTGCTTCTTAGGACCGCGTCCGATTGATCAACACATTAAAGGCTTTGAGGCACTTGGTGCTAAAATTACAAACGAGCACGGTGCGATTTATTTACGTGCAGAAGAATTAATTGGTGCCAAAATTTATTTAGATGTCGCAAGTGTTGGCGCTACAATCAATATTATGTTGGCAGCAGTACGTGCAAAGGGTCGTACGGTTATTGAAAATGCAGCAAAAGAACCTGAAATAATCGACGTAGCAACACTTCTTACAAATATGGGTGCCAATATTAAAGGTGCTGGTACAAGTGTAATTCGTATCGAAGGTGTTGATGAGCTGCACGGTACGGAGCATACAATTATTCCTGACCGTATTGAAGCTGCAACTTTTATGATTATGGCAGCAGCAGTTGGCGACGGCATTACGATAGACAATGTAATTCCGCTACATTTAGAGGCAATTACTGCAAAGCTTCGTGAAATGGGCGTCAAGATTGATATAGGTGACGAAAGCATTTTTGTTCCAAAAACAGACCTATCTACATTGCAGGCAGTTGATGTTAAGACGATTGTGTATCCTGGATTCCCTACAGATATTCAGCAACCACTTTCTGTGTTAATGACACAGGCATTTGGCTCCTCAAAAATTACAGATACGATCTATTCGGCTCGGTTTAAACATATTGATGAGCTACGTCGTATGAATGCCAACGCACGTGTAGAAGGGAATACAGCGATAATTACCGGTCAGAGTAAATTACATGGCTCAAGCGTAACTGCAACAGACCTTCGCGCGGGTGCAGCATTAGTATTAGCTGGCCTATTAGCAGAAGGTGAAACTGAAATTCACGATATCTATCATATTGAACGTGGCTATAGCTCACTTATTGAAAAATTACGTGACTTAGGCGCAGATATTCGACGTGAAACAATTATGGTCAGTGTTGCAGAGGCAAAGGAATAATGTGAGGTAAAAGTTTCGAGCCAATTATGTTACAATAAAGGTAATTTGAATGTTTCGGCACAATGAAACATGCCGATAACGGGAGGCAAAACAACAATGGAACGCAGTTTATCGATGGAAGTAGTACGAGTAACAGAGGCAGCAGCAATCGCATCCGGGAAATGGATGGGTCGCGGTTTGAAAATTGAGGCAGATGATGCAGCAACGACAGCAATGCGCTCAATGTTCGATACGATTCCAATGCATGCTACAGTAGTTATTGGGGAAGGTGAAATGGACGAAGCGCCAATGCTTTATATCGGTGAAGAGCTTGGCCTTCGTAATGGCGGTCCTCAAGTAGACATAGCAGTCGATCCTTTAGAAGGTACAAATATAGTAGCAAAAGGTACAAATGGTGCAATGACTGTATTAGCAATTGCTGATAAGGGTAATCTGTTAAATGCACCAGATATGTATATGGAGAAAATCGCTGTAGGACCAGAAGCGGCAGGAAAAGTTGATATTAATGCCTCTGTTACTTATAATTTATTACAAGTAGCGAAAGCAAAAAATAAAGATATTTCTGATGTAGTAGCTACTCTATTAGATCGCCCTCGCCATCAAGCAATAGTAGATGAGATTCGTGAAGCGGGAGCACGTATTAAATTTATTCAAGATGGAGATGTTGGTGCTGCTATTAACACGGCATTCGATGAAACAGGCATCGACATTATGTTTGGAATGGGCGGCGCACCAGAAGGTGTTATTTCAGCTGTTGCATTAAAATGCCTAGGCGGAGACTTCCAGGCCAAATTAGTGCCAGAAAACGAAGAACAGTTAGAACGCTGTAAACAAATGGGCGTAGATGTAGAGAAAGTTCTTTACTTAGATGACTTAGTAAAAGGTGACGATGCAATTTTTGCAGCAACTGCAGTCACTGATTGTGAGCTATTAAAAGGTGTTCAGTACAAAGGAGCTTACGCATTAACACATTCAGTTGTTATGCGAGCAAAATCAGGTACTGTACGATTTGTAGAAGGTCGTCACGCGCTTGATAAAAAACCTAGCTATTAATAATATTTTCTTCTAAAATATACCTAGTGCAACTTATTGCACTAGGTACCTTCTTCTTCATTAAAACCATCCCATAGTTTTACTTAAAACTTCTATGTTTACCCCAATACATGCATTATATTTTGAAAAAGACTGGAGTTGTGCATATGTCTGCATTGACAATCGCTCAATTAGAAAACATGACGTTAAAAGAGCTTTACGCCCTCGCACGCCAATACAAAATTTCGTATTATAGCAAACTAACGAAAAAGGAATTAATTTTTGCTATTTTGAAAACGCGTTCAGAGCAAGAGGGTTATTTCTTTATGGAAGGGGTACTTGAAATTGTTTCGCAAGAGGGCTTCGGCTTCCTTCGTCCAATAAATTACTCACCGAGTAAAGAAGATATTTATATTTCTGCTTCTCAAATTCGTCGTTTTGATCTTCGTAATGGGGATAAGGTGTCTGGCAAAGTACGCCCACCTAAAGAAAATGAACGTTACTATGGCTTACTACAGGTTGACGCTGTAAATGGAGAAGACCCTGAAGTAGCAAAAGAACGTGTTCACTTCCCAGCATTAACACCGTTATATCCTGATCGACAAATTAAGCTTGAAACAACACAGAGCAATCTATCAACACGTATTATGGATTTAGTAGCACCAGTAGGATTTGGTCAACGTGGTTTAATCGTTGCGCCTCCAAAAGCTGGTAAAACATCTTTACTTAAAGAAATTGCCAATGCCATTACTACGAATCATCCTGAGGCGGAGTTAATCGTCTTACTTATAGATGAGCGCCCTGAGGAAGTTACGGACATCGAGCGTTCAGTAAATGCGGATGTCGTGAGTTCTACGTTCGATGAAGTACCAGAAAATCATGTTAAGGTAGCGGAAATCGTATTAGAACGAGCTCGCCGTTTAGTAGAACATAAACGTGACGTTATTATTTTAATGGACTCTATTACGCGTCTTGCACGTGCGTATAACTTAGTTATTCCACCGAGCGGTCGTACGCTTTCAGGTGGTATCGACCCTGCTGCCTTCCATAGACCAAAACGATTCTTCGGTTCTGCTCGTAATATCGAAGAAGGTGGTAGCTTAACAATTTTAGCTACAGCTTTAGTAGATACAGGATCACGTATGGATGAAGTAATCTATGAGGAATTTAAAGGGACTGGTAACTTAGAGTTGCACTTAGATCGTCAATTAGCAGAGCGTCGTATTTTCCCTGCGCTTGATATTCGTCGTTCAGGTACACGTAAGGAAGAATTACTTCTTGAACCAGAACAACTTGAAAAACTATGGGCGATTCGCAAAACATTTTCAGATGCACCAGATTTTGCAGAGCGTTTCTTGAAAAAAATACGCACAACAAAATCAAACGAAGAATTCTTCGAAAAATTAAATGAAGATATGAAAAAGGCCACTAAAGGTAAAGGGCTACTTTAAAAATAAAGACACCATTGACTAGTAATAGTTAATGGTGTCTTTATTTTGTCATTTAACTGCCGTTGATTTCCGCTACTTTAAAGTGCCAGGCACTCAAACAATTTTACTAGTTGATTGGAGCGGAGGGCGGCGACTCCTGCGGGAACGCACAGAACGTAAGACGCAATAAACCGCGCGCCAGCGAGGGTTGCGGCTTACGTGTGTGCCCGCGGAAAGCGTCCGCCTGTAGCGGAAATCAACGACGCACAATTTACCGCTACTCTGACACCAGTAACTAATAATAGTAATTGGTGTTTTTTTCTTGCGCTCTAAAAATTATAATGAAATTGATAATCATTATCAATATAATGATGGTATGTCTTATTAGTTGAGGAGAACGCTATGAATTATGATGCTTACATGCTCCTATGGGAAAATGCACATATCAAGGTAAAACACATTGAATACGTATTTAACAACGAGGTGCAAAAAAAAGAAGTAATGAATTACAGTTCGTTATTAATCATAACAGTTGGTGAAGCAGAAATTGTTATTGGAAATAATCCTTATCATGTGCAACGATTTAGCATTTTTCATATTGGAAAGTCCCAAACACTACATATAAAATCAAAAAAGCCTTTGAATTACTTCCTAATTCACTATAAAGGCGATGTCATTTATGCCGATGCCTTTATGCAACATTTACAAATGCAATATCAGCCTTTTCAAACAGAGTTCTCATGTGTTCCTGCTAATCCTATTGTGATTCACAAGTTGTTACACGACATGTTTAACAAGTGGCAGACAGGTTCTATTCATGAGCATGTATTTGTAAAAGCATCCTTTTATGAGCTCATTTATCGTGTGTTTCAAGAGCTTGCTGAAGGGCAGGGTAGACCACATGAAATAGATAAGGTAGAATTAGCACGTTTGTTTTTAGAAGAACATATAAATGAGCCGTTATCAATACAAACGCTAGCAGATTCACTCCAAATTAGTACACGACATTTATTACGCATTTTTAAAGCTCGTTATGGAATAGGGCCACAAATTTATTTGCAGCAACTCAAAATTAAACGCGCAAAACAATATTTAATAGCCAATCAATATGACATTAAAGAAATTGCGGTTTCTCTTGGATATGAGGATGAATACTATTTTAGTAGAGCCTTTAAAAAGGAGACAAGTATGGCGCCAAGTATTTTTAGGCTGAAATATACAGCCGTTATGTCCGAAATCGCTATTACAAATGAGAATCATTTTCAATACAATAAGAATCAGCTCGAGCAAGCAAAACGATTTAAGATTGGGGAAAATGAAGTCATGATGAAAAAAATGCTTAAACATATAAAGACGCCCTTTTTGCTAAGTTTGTTAGTTTTACTAGCAGCGTGTGGTGAGGATACAAAACAACAAGCAGAAAATAATGATAGTGTACCTAAAACAGAAGAAGCAGAGACTAAAACTATTACGGACGACAGTGGCCGAGAAGTAGAAATTCCAGTAAAAGCACAGCGTATTGTGACAGACTGGTATATGGGACAAATCCTTGCATTGGATGTTGTGCCAGTAGGAGCAATCACAGCCAATTTAGACTATGCAGCATTTTTAAAACCGTACTATAAAGACGGAGAAATTACGAATGTCGGAACAGACGGTAATGCATCATTAGAAAAGATTTTAGAATTAAAGCCAGATTTAATCATTACATGGAATCCAGAAGATGTTGAAAAATATGAAAAAATTGCACCGACAATCGTTTTTTCTGATACAGCCTATAATTCAGCTACTGATGAGGTCAAAGCAATGGGCGAATTTTTAGGAAGACAGGAAGAAGCAGACGCATTTGTCAAAGATTTTGAAAATCGTGTAACGCAAGCACAACAAAAAATAAATGCTGCTATTCCAGATGGTGCTACTTTTACGATTTATGATTTATTTGAAAAAAATGCAACTGTTGTTGGAAATTCAAGTGTGTCAGGAGGACGAGCACTCTACCAAATTCTTGGTGTAAAACCACAAGAAAAAATTCAGGAGCTATTTGATACAAAGGAATCAAATGGCGGGCGCTATGAAATCTCCTATGAAGTAGTCGGTGATTATGTTGGTGATTACGTCTTCGTTATTAATTTCTTTAATAAAGACGGGAAACTCCCTCCAACTTGGACAAATCTTGATGTTATCAAAAATAATAAAACAATTCCTTTAGAAGCGGAATACTATTTTGCTTCCGATCCTTTATCTGGACTACATCAAGCAGAAGATTTAGCTGACAAAATAGTAGAGTATACAAAGTCTCAGGAAAAATAAAAAGTAGAAATGTGGAGAACACATGAGGTGAGCTACCTGATTTGCAATTAGGTAGCTTTCATTTAATAGAGCATAAACAATGCATGTTTATTAGGAGGTACATCCATGTTACTACAACGTTTCTTTACTTATTACAGGCCATATAAAGGATTATTTATATTAGATTTCTCCTGTGCAATTTTAGTTGCCCTAATTGAGCTGGCATTTCCATTAGTTTTAAATAAAGTAATTGATGATATTCTTCCAGATGGTGAATTAAAGTGGATTATGATGGCAAGTGGATTGCTGCTGTTGTTGTATGTTTTTAATTCAATTTTAGATTTTATTGTTTCATATTGGGGGCATATGCTTGGCATCAATATTGAAACGGATATGAGAAGGGAAGCGTTCAATCATATTCAAAAGCTCTCTTTTCGCTACTTTGATAACAACAAAACAGGACATCTTGTCTCACGATTAACAAATGATCTAATGGACATCGGTGAGCTTGCACATCATGGTCCAGAAGATATGTTTATTGCAATGATGACAATAATCGGATCTTTTTGCGTCATGTTTTATATTGATCCTACATTTACGCTATTAATCTTTATTCTTGTACCATTTATTCTTTTGCTAACCATTATTTTTGGCAAGCTTATGTCGAAAGCATTTCATCAAATGTTTAGCGATATTGCAGACTTTAATGCCCGTGTAGAAAATAACGTCAGTGGTATTCGAGTAGTACAAGCATTTACAAATGAAGACCATGAAAAGAAAAGCTTCAAAAAGAATAATGAAAAATTCCGAGCAACAAAATTGTTTTCTTATAAGGTGATGGCTTGGAATGAAGCTCTTTATGGCATATTAACAAAGGTTTTATCATTATTTACGTTATTTGTCGGAGCATACTTTGTTTTAAAGGGCTATTTAACGAATGGTGAATTTATTGCTTTTATTCTTTTATCTAGCATTTTAATTGGACCAATTAACAAAATAAATATGTTTATTGAGAGTTATCCAAAGGGCATGGCTGGTTTTAAACGCTATATTGATTTTTTAGAAACAGCACCAGAAATTGCAGACCGCCCAAAAGCTAAGCTAATAGAGTCTATTGATGGCAATATTACATTTAACCAAGTTTCATTTGGTTATACCGATACAGAACGAACATTAAATAATATTAATCTTACAGTTCAGTCTGGAGAAACAGTAGCGCTTGTTGGTCCATCTGGAGCGGGGAAATCGACCATTTGTAGTTTACTCCCACGCTTTTATGAGGTGAGTGAAGGATCAATAAAAGTTGATGGAATAGATATACGAGATTTTCAGCTTCATTCATTACGCTCACATATCGGCATTGTGCAACAGGATGTTTTTTTATTTGATGGTACGATTCGAGAAAACATTGCATACGGAGATTTACAGGCGAGTGAGAATGATATTTGGTATGCGGCAAAACGAGCACAGCTTGAAGAGATGATACAAGCATTACCAGATGGTATGGATACGTTAATTGGTGAACGTGGCGTGAAATTATCAGGTGGACAGAAACAGCGATTATCTATAGCACGTATTTTCTTAAAAAATCCTAAAATTTTAATTTTGGATGAGGCAACATCTGCTTTAGATACAGAAACAGAACAGGCTATTCAGCAGGCTTTACATGAACTTTCCAAAGGACGCACAACGTTAGTCATTGCACACCGCTTGGCGACAATAAAAGATGCAGACCGTATTGTCGTCGTATCGAAAAAAGGAATTATAGAAGAAGGAACACATGAACAATTAATGGCTATGAAAAATGCTTATTACGGTTTGTACACAGCACAATTTGGTTTGCAAATCTAAAAATGAAAGGAAGTTTTGTATGTCAGTATTGGAGATCGAACATGTGGCGATTGGTTACTCCTCAACGCTTATTGTGGATGATTTAAGTGTTGCCATTCCTAAAGGTCAAATCTCAACAATTATTGGCCCAAATGGCTGTGGAAAATCTACTTTATTAAAGGCTGTTGCGCGTGTATTACGAACACAAGATGGTGCTGTTTATTTAGATGGTAAGGCCATTCATCAATTAAAGACAAAAGAAGTGGCAAAAAAGATGGCAATTTTGCCTCAAACAGCAAGTGCACCAGGAGGATTAACTGTTTTTGAATTAATATCATATGGCCGTTTCCCTCATCAAGGAGGGTTCGGTACATTGCGCAAGGAAGACTACAAATATATTCATTGGGCAATTGATGTGACAGGACTAAGAGAGTTTTGCGATCGTCCCATTGAGGCATTGTCAGGTGGTCAACGCCAAAGAGTATGGATTGCGATGGCATTGGCTCAAGGTACGGATATTTTAGTACTGGACGAACCGACAACATATTTGGATCTAGCACATCAGCTAGATATTTTATTATTGCTTGAAAAACTCAATAGGGAAGAAGGACGAACGATTATTATGGTATTGCATGATTTAAACCACGCGTCTCGGTTTTCTCATTTTATGATGGCTATGCGAGACGGAAAATTGATCGTAAGTGGCAGCCCTCAAGAAGTAATGACAAAGGAGAATTTACAAACAGTATTCAATATCGACGCTGAAATGGCTGTCTGTCCATATAGTAAAAATCCAATTTGTCTATCTTATCAGCTATACAATATGAAAGATTAAGCGGAGGAATGGAAGTTAAGAGGAGGAAGTAGAATGACTGCGTCGACAGGAGTAGAAGGGCTCAGCGATATAGATGAGCTACAGAAACAATCTCACCCAATACGCGGAATAGTAGCTTTGATTTTAGGAGTAATTGCATTAATTTTTGCCATTGGCTTTGCTATTTCTTTAGGAGCAGCAGATATTTCATTAAGTACTGTTTGGACTGCAATTACACAATTTTCACCAGAATTAACAACACATCAAATTATTCATGATATTCGTTTACCACGAGTACTTGGAGCAGCGTTAGTAGGTGCAAGCTTTGCAGTTGCTGGTGCGATAATGCAAGGTATGACGCGCAACCCTTTAGCAGACTCAGGGTTATTAGGATTGAATTCTGGAGCGGCATTTATGCTCGCTGTTTGCTTTGCCTTTTTTCCTGGCATGCCCTATATGTTTTTAATTTTATGGTCGTTTGTAGGTGCAGGACTCGGTGTTGCGATTGTCTATGGTGTGGGCTCCTTGTCTAAAGGGGGCTTATCACCGATGCGTCTAGTTCTTGCTGGCGCTGCTGTTAGTGCTTTACTTGGTGCGCTCGGTGAAGGAATTGCACTTTATTACCGTATTGGACAAGACCTAGCATTTTGGTATGCTGGGGGTGTTTCTGGGACGATGTGGAGTCATCTTCAAATATTATCGCCATGGATATTAATTGCGATGATAGGTGCGCTTATACTATCCCGCTCAATTACGTTGCTAAGCTTAGGTGAAGAAATTGCGATAGGACTAGGTCAACGAACTGTTGTCGTGAGAGTGTGGGGGATGGTGATTGTTTTAATTTTAGCAGGAGCGGCAGTTTCAGTTGTAGGTGCTGTTGGATTTGTAGGATTAATTGTTCCCCATTTTACGAGATACATAGTTGGACACGATTATCGATGGATTATTTCTTGCTCATTAGTATATGGAGCATTACTCGTTGTACTCGCTGATTTAGTTGCGCGTACTATTAATCCGCCATATGAAACGCCGATTGGTGCATTAATTGCTTTAATTGGGGTTCCATTCTTTCTTTATTTAGCACGTAAAGGAGGAAAGGAACTGTGAGTAACAATTTTTTAACACAAAATCAGCAAAAGGTTAGAAGAAAAAATTTCCTCATAATAGCTACACTAATTATTTTGATAGTAATTACCTTTGTAATTAGTATGAATACTGGCGTAATTAAACTGACACCAATGGAAGTAATAAGTACTCTTTTTGGACAGGGCGATGCGCAACAGCAATTAATATTATTTCAATTTAGGCTTCCTAGAATTGTCATTGGTGTTTTAGTAGGGATGGGTTTAGCTATGGCAGGTGCTGTTTTACAGGGCATTTCAAAAAATGCATTAGCGGATCCAGGTATTTTAGGCATTAATGCCGGTGCTGGGCTAGCTGTAATGCTGTATATTTCCTTTTTCTCAACGACTAAATCAGCACCCGTATATTTACTACCAGTACTAGCCTTTTTAGGGGCAGGGATAACAGCGGTATTAATTTATACACTGTCTTATAAACGCTATGAAGGTATCACACCAATGCGTTTAATTTTAACGGGAATTGCGGCGGCTGCTGGAATTAGTTCAGCAATGATTGTATTAACACTTCGTCTTACCCCTGAAAATTATCAATTTGTGGCTACGTGGCTAGCGGGTAGTATTTGGGGCTCGAATTGGAGGTTTGTCCTATCCTTATTACCATGGTTATTAATTTTACTACCATTTATCTATTCAAGATCTCGAGTTTTAAACATATTAAATCTGGGCGAAATAACATCGATTGGATTAGGTGCTTCTATTGAAAAAGAACGTCGTTGGTTATTAGCTGCATCAGTTGGACTGGCTGGAGCTAGTGTTTCTGTTAGTGGCGGTATTGGATTTGTTGGATTAATTGCACCACATCTAGCTCGGCAACTTGTGGGAGCAAACCATCAATTTATGCTTCCTACCGCGGCACTTTTAGGTGGCTTTTTAGTGTTATTGGCCGATACGATAGGTCGCTCAATTTTAGAGCCTTCAGAAATACCAGCTGGAATTGTTGTAGCGGTTTTTGGGGCACCATATTTTTTATATTTATTAGCGCGATTAAAGGAATAAAATAGATTTCTCATATTACTAATTGAGAATGAATATCATTGTTCTTAGGAAGAATAGGACCAAACTTTATTAGTAGAAAAGGGGAGAAAGATATGGTAGAAGAATTGTATGATGTAACGATTGTTGGAGGTGGACCAGCAGGATTATATACAGCTTTTTATAGCGGAATGCGCGATTTAAAAACGAAAATTATAGAATTTAGCTCTCAACTAGGTGGACGCATGCTTATTTATCCTGAAAAAATGATTTGGGACGTTGGTGGTGTAAAGCCTATATTAGGTGAGGAGTTAATTCAACAACTTATCGAACAGGCAAAAACGTTTGATCCAACAATTGTTTTAAATCAAAAGATAGAAAAATTAGAAAAACAGAGTGATGGAACATTTATTTTAACGTCAGCATCAGGAGAGAAACATTATTCTAAAGCAATAATATTAGCAGTTGGTTATGGTGTACTTTCAATGCAAAAGCTTGAAATAGAAGGAGCAGACCGC
The DNA here is from genome assembly GCF_050280025.1 of Lysinibacillus sp. NPDC093712. NCBI lineage: Bacteria > Bacillati > Bacillota > Bacilli > Caryophanales > Bacillaceae > Lysinibacillus > Lysinibacillus sp. NPDC093712. The sequence continues at coordinate 153,797 of NZ_JBNNUU010000004.1, read as the reverse complement.
TACGAAGTAACGAATTTACATTATACTGTGCAAGAATTAGAGATTTTCCGCAACAAACATATACTTATTTCAGGTGGTGGCAATTCCGCAGTGGATTGGGCGAATGAGCTAGAATCTATCGCTGCTAGTGTAACAATTGTCCATCGTCGTGATGAATTTGGTGGTCATGAAAAAAATGTCTTACGTATGCGAGAATCCTCTGTCAATGTTAAAACACCATACGAAGTGGTGCAATTACATAGTGATGGTGATGTAATACAGTATGTGTCAATTGTGAATAAAGAAACAAATGAAATGGAACGAGTGCGAGTAGATGCGGTTGTTGTTAATCATGGCTTAAAATGTGATTATGGAGCTCTTGAGGAATGGGGATTAGAAATTCAAGATGGAGTAGCTATCGTCAATGAGAAGCGTGAAACCAATATAGAAGGCATCTACGGAGCAGGTGATTTTATTGATCATCCTAGTAAAGTAAGATTAATTGCGGGTGCGTTTACGGATGGTATTTTAGCGTTAAATAGTGCAAAATTATTTTTAGAGCCAGATGCTCCAAAAGTGGCGTATGTATCATCACATAATATTCGATTTAAAGAGCGCAATAAACAAATAGGATTAGTAGATAACGATTATCGCGAAGTTCGTGGTTAAAAATTGTAATATAGTTTTTCAATATTTTTTGCTTGAAAAAAATAAAATAACTATGCTATACTTCAAAAGTATGCAACGTGTACATATGTAGCCGACATATTCGGGCTATGTAAGGTACAGTTCGATAATACTCTGTTCCAGATGGTTCAGGGCGAGAGGAGAAAACGAATATGAAACAAGGAATTCATCCAGACTACAAAGAAGCAACAGTAACTTGCTCTTGTGGTAACACTTTCAAAACTGGTTCAGTTAAAGAAAACATCGTTGTCGAGTTCTGCAACGAATGTCACCCATTCTACACTGGCCGTCAAAAATTCGCGTCTGCTGATGGTCGCGTGGATCGTTTCAACAAAAAATACGGTCTTAAAAACTAATGTTAGTTTAATACCTGCCAAGCATGTGCTTGGCAGGTATTTTTTTCAGTATATAAAAAGTGCATGCGTTCATTGCGTCTCGACGCATTTGTATCTTTCACAACGTTGCACGTAACGTTCAATATAAAACAAAGACCGGATTTTGAAATGTGCTTAAGCTAGCGCAAATCCATTCGATACTGACAGTAGGTTCGGTATAAAAGAATAGTACTATGGTGCAAGCATTTAAGCTCATTGCTAAAATAATTCCTTTCAAAATCCATAATTGCAAATAGAGAGGGAGAGGATACAATGGCACAGCTATACTATAAACATGGCGCGATGAATAGTGGCAAATCAATTGAAATTTTAAAAGTTGCACATAACTATGAAGAACAGCAAAAGCCTGTCATGATGTTTACATCTGGGCTTGATACGCGAGATGAGGTAGGTTTTGTTTCAAGTCGAGTAGGATTACGACAAGAAGCTATTCCGATTTATGAGGATACGAATATTTTTGAACTTGTAAAAAACAATGTTGTAAAACCATACTGTGTTCTTGTAGATGAAGTGCAGTTTTTAAAAAAGGCACATGTGCTACAATTAGCTAATATTGTCGACCAACTAGACATCCCTGTCATGGGCTTTGGCCTGAAGAATGATTTCCAAAATGAATTATTTGAAGGTAGTCAGTACATGCTTACATATGCAGATAAAATTGAAGAAATGAAAACGATTTGCTGGTTCTGTCATAAAAAAGCAACAATGAATTTGCGTGTCGATGAAAATGGCAAACCTGTGTATACAGGCGATCAAATAAAAATTGGCGGTAATGATTCTTACTATCCTGTTTGCCGCAAATGCCACGCACATCCACCACTTTGAATTAGCTTTAAGCGGAAGATGGCTTGATGATATTAAGCAATCGACCGAAGAAAATGTAGCATACATGCGGAATTTTCCTTATACTAAGTAGTGGAAATAATGCATGACTATTACGCCTAAACAAATCTTTAGTCAGACTCTATTGTAGGCGGAATGATTAGTGAATAGAGTAGAAAATACGTCTCGCTGTCTTTAATGGAGGCGGATTCCTACTGGATATAGAATAAATGAACTAAATAGAGGTGAAGCCCATGTTTGATAGACTACAAGCAGTAGAAGATCGTTATGAAAGGCTAAATGAGCTTTTAAGTGATCCGGATATTGTAAACGACAATAAAAAATTACGTGAATATTCAAAGGAACAATCGGATATTCAAGAAACAGTTGATGCTTATCGTGAATATAAAAGCGTAAAAGAGCAACTAGTTGATACACGTGAAATGTTAGATAACGAAAAAGATCCTGATATGCATGAGATGGTAAAGGAAGAATTCAACTCGTTAAAAGAACAGCAAGAAGAGCTGGAAGAACGTTTACGCGTTTTATTAATTCCAAAAGACCCGAATGATAATAAAAACGTTATTATGGAGATTCGTGGAGCAGCCGGCGGTGATGAGGCGAATATTTTCGCAGGAGATTTATTCCGTATGTATTCTCGTTATGCTGAGACACAGGGCTGGAAAATCGACATTATGGAAGCAACGCCAAACCCAATGGGCGGCTATAAAGAAGTTATTTTTATGATTAACGGGCAAGGCGCGTATTCAAAATTCAAATTTGAAAACGGGGCGCACCGCGTACAACGTGTACCAGCAACAGAATCACAGGGGCGTATTCATACATCAACTGCGACAGTTGCATGCTTACCTGAAGTTGAAGAGGTAGATGTTGAAATCCATGAAAAAGATATCCGAGTAGATACATTTGCATCTTCAGGTGCAGGTGGGCAATCGGTAAATACAACGATGTCTGCTGTACGTATGATCCATTTACCAACAGGTGTTGTCGTATCGATGCAGGATGAACGTTCACAAATTAAAAACCGCGAAAAAGCGATGAAAATTCTTCGTGCGCGTGTAGCTGATAAATATTTGCAGGAAGCACAAAAAGAAATCGACGCAACACGTAAATCAGCAGTAGGTTCGGGCGATCGTTCAGAGCGTATTCGCACATACAATTATCCACAAAACCGCGTTACAGACCATCGTATTGGCTTAACAATTCAAAAGCTCGATCAAATCGTCGAGGGTAAACTGGACGAAATCATTGATACACTAATCTTAGAAGAGCAAGCATCAAAGTTAGAGCGACTGAATGATGACCTATAAAAATGTAATGGAGGCCCTTGATTGGGCTTCTTCTTTTTTAGTGGATAATGGACGCGAAGAAACCGCGGGTCGTATTGTCATGCAACATATACTGGGCACAACGTATTCGGGTGTTATGCTACACTTACAAGATTCACTAACAGCAGAGCAAAGTCAACAGTTTGAAAAATTGGTTGAAGAGCATGCTAGTGGGCGACCTGTACAGTATTGTATCGGCAGTGAAGAATTTTATGGACGTACATTTATTGTGGATGAATCGGTGCTCATTCCAAGACCTGAAACAGAGGAATTAGTGCTAGCAACAAGCAATCGCATCGAACAATTATTTAATAAGAAAACATTAAAGCTAGCAGATATCGGGACAGGTAGTGGCGCTATTGCTATTTCTATGAAGCTAGAATGTCCTGAGCTAACAGTAGTGGCGACGGATTTATCTGCAGCAGCATTATCAACTGCACAAAAAAATGCACAAATACTTGAGGCGGATATTGATTTTCGTCTAGGTGATTTAACAGCACCCCTCGTTGGGGAAACGTTTGATATTGTTTTATCTAATCCTCCGTATATTGCAATGGAAGAAGCGAAGGACATGTCTAGCATCGTACTGGAGCATGAGCCGCATAGTGCCCTTTTTGCAGAAGAGGATGGGCTTATTTTATATCGCAAATTAGCACAACAGCTCCCAGCATTGATGAATAAGCCCGCTTTGATCGGTCTTGAAATAGGTTATACACAAGGAGAACAGGTAGCGAAATTTTTTAAAGAAAGTTTTCCACAAGCTACTGTTACCGTTGAAAAAGATATTAATGGAAAACCTCGTATGGTTTTTTGTGAAATTGATGTATAAAGAATCTCCTTCTTGACAACAATGTTGAGCAAGGAGGGATTTTTATGTTAAACGAATACAAGATTGTTAGATTTCCAAAACTAAATATTGTGCTAGCTTTTGCTAGACTAGTAATTATGGCGATAGCTTTACAACTATGTATTTTATATATTCCATCATTAATAGGTTCAGCAAAGGAAGCTACGAATAATGAACAAGAAAACGATTTTCGTATAAGAGTTATAGCTAATAGCAACACAACAGATGATCAGCTAGAAAAAGAACAACTTGTGCAAGATTTGAAACCTTATTTAATACAAGTAGGTTCAACTACAAATGTGGATAATGATAATTTTGTTATACTAAAAGAGAGTATTGAAGCAGAATTAAAAGAAAATTATCCACAATTGCGTACACAAGTATTACTTGGGGATAACTTATTTCCGCCGAAGAGACAAGATGCGATGTTTTATCCACAAAATATGTACCATTCGATTGTCGTGAAAATTGGCGATGCACGTGGTGATAACTGGTGGTGTAGCATTTTCCCGTCTATTTGTGAACCGGAAAAAGAGGAAGAAAAGGCAGAAGAAAAAGAACATGTAACATTCTTTATTTGGGAATGGATAAAAGGAATTTTTGAGTAATTGTGCACAAATTCAGATAACTTATACACAATTATTGATAAGTTATGAACAAAATGTGGATAATTCAGAAAAAAACAACGATTGAAAGAAGGTTTTTCATATGGAAACCGTGTGTAAGATTGTGGATAGTAATGTGAATAGTCAAATAACTTATGCACAAGCTGTGGATATCTTGAATGCTGGAGAGGTTGTGGCATTTCCAACAGAAACGGTTTACGGTTTAGGTGCAGTCGCTACAAATGATGATGCAGTCAGAAAGATATTTAAGGCAAAAGGGCGTCCTTCAGATAATCCACTTATTGTCCACATAGGAACGAAAGAGGAAGTTTATCTTTATATCGAACATATTTCTGAGCTAGCAAAAAAATGTATGGATGCATTTTGGCCAGGTCCACTTACACTCATTATGCCAGTAAAACCAAATATTCTTGCAGAAAGTGTGACAGCTGGATTAAAGACTGTCGGAATTCGTATGCCGGATCATCCAGTTGCACTAGCATTATTACAGCAAATTCAAAAACCACTTGCTGCTCCAAGTGCGAATCGTAGCGGGAAACCAAGCCCAACAGAAGCGATTCATGTAAAAGATGATTTAGATGGGTACATACCGTATATTTTAGATGGAGGTTCTACAGGTATTGGCTTTGAATCAACTGTGCTAGATGTTACGCATGAACCACCAGTTATATTACGTCCAGGTGGCATTACAAAGGAAATGTTAGAGTCCGTAATAGGTCCGGTTATTCAACCGACTAAAATAGAGCAGACAATGGAAGAGACGCCGAAAGCCCCAGGCATGAAGTATACACATTATGCTCCTAATGCACCCGTATATTTAATAGATTGTGATGAAGAAAAAGTACAGCAAGCCATACAACAACTTCAAGCCCAACAACATAAAGTAGCACTTCTAGCACCTGAGAGCTTTAAGCATATTAACATAGATTATTATTTTTCAATTGGTGCAGCAGGTAGTAAAGAAGAGATGGGCGCGGCACTATATCATGCGTTACGAGCTTGTGATAAAACAGAAGCTACCGTGATTCTAGTGACGACGACATCTACAGAAGGTGTAGGCGCTGCTATAATGAACAGACTTGAAAAAGCGGCTGGTGGCAAATGGTATTCACTTTAGTTAGTGGGTCTATCAGCGATTTTGCACTAGGTATCGGCGATTTCAGTGCTCTTATCGGCGTTTCGAGAACTTTTCCCGGCGATTCTCCCAAGTTTCCCGGCGATTTCATAAGACGACAAACAAAAACTCATCTATATAAGATGAGTTTTTTTGATATGAGTGCCAGGCACACAAACAATTTTCCATGCTAGCAAAACAACTAAGTAAAAATCCACGTAGACTCCTGTGGGACAGCACAAGTAGTAAGACGCAACAAACCGCGCGCTAGCGAGGGATGCGGCTTACGCTGTGCCCGCGGAAAGCGAAGTGGATTTTTACGATTTAAAGTGCCAGGCACACAAACAATTTTCCATGCTAGCAAAACAACTAAGTAAAAATCCACGTAGACTCCTGCGGGACAGCACAAGTAGTAAGACGCAACAAACCGCGCGCTAGCGAGGGTTGCGGCTTACGCTGTGCCCGCGGAAAGCGAAGTGGATTTTTACGATTTATAGTGTCAGGCACTCAAACAATTCACAAAAAATGATTTAAAAATAGGATTTTATATTATGGAAAATGTCTTATCGTTCATTATGATAATACTGTATTTCCGAGCATAAAATGATAAAATATTAGGAAGCGAAGGAGTGCATTCTTGCAGGGTATTCTTGCAGGTATTTTAACGTCTGTCGATGTCGTCGGTTTATTTGTATTAGTTCCAAATGTTAAATATCGATTGTTTTTGTCAATGTGGACAGCAACATTACATATGCTTTTTCCACTACTCGGCTTTGAATTAGGTCATTACTTAATGCGTTTTTTATTAGAATGGGGTCAATGGATTTCCTGTATTCTATTATTTGGTATTGGTCTACATTTACTTTTGTCTTCCAACAAAAATGATAAAATAACCATTTCACCTGTTTTATTAGCTGTGACTGCTAGCCTAGATACCTTTTCAGTAAGTGTTTCTTTTGGTATGCTTAACTTAGAAAAAACAATTTTTATTATTAGTGCTGGAATGAGTGCTTTTATTTGCGCATATGGGGCTTTAGTTATAGCACGCAGAAGTCAGGTTTTTTTTGGAAACAAAATTCAAATTATTGCAGGGTTTGTTTTTATCATTATGAGTATTTTAGCGCTCCAAAAATAAAAGGAAGGTGATAAGTGTGAATATATTATTTGTTTGTACCGGAAATACTTGTCGCAGTCCAATGGCAGAGGTTATTTTAAAACAGAAACAAATCGACAATGTTCAGGTTCGTTCTGCTGGTATTTATGCAATGCCGAACGCTGAAATGTCAGCACATGCGCAGCAAGTTTTAAATGAAGCGAATATGACACATCAACATTCAGCAACACAATTATCTATGGCTGAAATAGAGTGGGCCGATTTAATTTTAACAATGACGACAGCGCACAGAGATACTATTATCGCTTACTATCCAAACACAGAAAAAAAAGTTTTTACACTGAAAGAATATGCGAACGAAGGAAGTTTAGAAAATGTTGTAGACCCTTACGGCGGAAATAAAGCTATTTATGAGGAAACATTTACAGAACTAGAGAAATTAGTAGAACAGTTAGTTAAAATACTTGAGAAGAATTGAGGGGCACTATGAAAAAACAGTTTGGCTTACGACTTAAACTAGTATTATTTGTAAGTATTCTTGCACTGATCACGTATAGTATCAGCTTTATATTCATTGAATTTATACAACCTACTTTTTTCCCAGAAATTAATCGTAAGCTATTTGAAGTGATTACTTATTTATTAGGGATTATATGGTCAGGTATTTTAGCGGCAATTTTCAGTGTTATTTTAATCAAGCCGTTACAGCGACTTGAATACTCTGCTACACGCGTTGCAGAAGGAAAAATTGGAGAGGATGTAGTGATGCCAAAAACGAATGATGAGATTCGTTCAGTGGCAGTAGCATTCCAACAAATGGTGTTAAATTTACGCCACATGGTAGAAAGCATCGATCAAAACTTTCAACAAACAAATCAATCCATTATCAAGTTATCCGATGAAACCGCTGTTGCGACAAAAAAAGCAGACGGTATTGCGGTGACGGTAAAACATATTTCCGAAGGAGCAGAAGCTTCAGCTATAGCTGTACAAGATACAGCAGAGGCGATTGAAGATGTTCGCACATTAGCAACAGAAGTGAATACTAGAGCGGAACAGTCAGCAATACAATCGAAAGAGATTTTACATAATTTAACTAATACAACAAAAGCGATTGAAACGTTAGTCAACAGCATTCAACAAATTGCAGCTGGCAACAACGAAGCACTAGAAAGTATTCGTACATTAGAAGACAATGCTGGACAAGTTGAGCGTATCATTAGTTTAGTAGGCGATATTGCGGCACAAACAAATTTACTAGCATTAAATGCATCTATTGAGGCTGCCCGTGCAGGAGAACATGGCAAAGGCTTTGCGGTTGTGGCAGAAGAGGTTCGTGGCTTGGCCGATGAAAGTGCAAAGGCTGTACAAGGAATTACAACTCTTATTCAATCAATGCAACATAATGTTGAAGTTGTTGTGAAACAAATGAATCAACAGGTGTCATTTGCGACAAAAGAGGCGGCGCGTGTTTCTGAAACTACGACTGCGGTTGAAGGAATGTCATCAAGTGTCCATGAAATGGCAACCGCGATCGTAGAGATTTCTTCATTAATTGAAAAACAAATGCACAATATTGAAACAACTGCTCGACAATCACAAGAAGTAGCAGCAATTGCTCAAGAAACATCGGCTGGTGCACAAGAAGTGAGCAGTGCAACAGAAGAACAAGCACATGCAATTGAACAGGTAGAACAACTTGCGCAAGACTTGAAAAAACAATCCGAAGCGTTGCATAAAATGATTCTACAATTTGATAGAGAAGCATAGTAAGAAGAAGCATGTAAATAATACATGTAAATAACAGACTGTGGATAGGCTCAAAAAAAGAGCTTGTCCACAGTTTTTTCTATGGATTGACCAAATACTTGTTGACAGGAAGCTTGAACGTTATTAACAGGTACAAATGAAAAAATATTGAAATAGTATGTCCACTGTAGTTGAAAAGGTAGAAAAACTTCAGAAGAGGGAATATTACAACAAAAGACCATTATCCGAATTTATTAACAGGATATTCACATTATCCACAGAAAAAGGACTTAAAAATGAACGTTTTTCAATAGAATTACAATAAATGTTCGTCTTTTAGGAGAAATCAGCATAAAATTGCAACAAAAATCATGTTATTCTTGAAAGAGAAGTGGTAAACTAATGTTGACTATATTTCGAAATGAGGGAACCCAGTGAGAATAGCAATTTCTTCTGATCACGGAGGCAATAATTTACGTCGTGAGATTATGCAACTGTTAGATGAGCTTAATATTAGCTACGAAGATTTTGGTCCACAATCTGCGGATTCAGTAGACTATCCTGATTATGCAAAGCCAGTTTCTGAAGGTGTTGCTAACGGGGAATTTGATAAAGGCATTTTAATTTGTGGTACAGGGATTGGCATGTCCATCGCTGCGAACAAAGTAAAAGGCATTCGTTGTGCATTAGTGCATGATGTATTTAGTGCAAAGGCAACACGTTGCCATAATGATTCAAATATTTTAGCGATGGGTGAGCGCGTAATTGGTCCAGGCCTAGCACGTGAAATCGCGCAAACATGGCTTGAAACTGATTTTGAAGGTGGGCGTCATACACGCCGCGTAGAAAAAATCGCTGAATTAGAACAGTAAGACAAAAACGTCTTCAGCCGTTAACGCAAAAACAAATAGGTAGTGACAGTCTTGCACTGTCACTTTTACCTTAGATTGACGCCTAGCGTAAATAGAAGACATTAAAATAAGGGGCTGAGCTTAATGGTTGTGCAACAGATACAAACGCAATTGACTCAGTTACTCAGTGAATTCGAAGAGCAGGTAGTATTGCGACCAAAGACTATTTTTGTCGTAGGCTGCTCTACGTCTGAAGTGATTGGTCAGAAAATTGGCACAGCAGGTGCACTTGAAACAGCGGAAGCAATTTTTGCGCCCTTGCAGGCATTTGCAAAGAAACATCAATTATATTTAGCGTTCCAAGGCTGTGAGCATATAAATCGAGCTATTACGATGGAAGCTTCAGTTGCAGAACAGTTGGGCTATGAACCTGTGGCTGTTATTCCTGTACGCACTGCGGGTGGGTCGATGTCAGCTTATGCTTATACAAAATTGGAAAGCCCGGTAGTTGTAGAGGCGATACGTGCACATGCAGGTATTGATATAGGCCAAACTTTAATTGGTATGCATTTAAAAGAAGTAGCTGTTCCAGTTCGTACATCAGTGCGATCAGTAGGAGAAGCGGTTGTCACAGTAGCAACAACACGTCCAAAACTAATTGGTGGCGAACGTGCTGTATATAAATAACAATACTTCTGTTGTCAGAGGTACATGTAAATAACGATTATACTTAGGAGGCTTTTCAAACATGGCATACGAAAATTTAGCAGTACAAGACAAAGCAGTATTAGATGGGATTTTAGCGGAGAAAAAACGTCAACAAGCGAATATCGAGTTAATTGCATCTGAAAACTTTGTATCTGAAGCAGTAATGGAAGCACAAGGTTCAGTTCTTACTAACAAATATGCTGAAGGTTATCCTGGAAAACGTTACTATGGTGGCTGTGAACACGTAGACGTAGTAGAAGATATTGCACGTGATCGTGTGAAAGAACTTTTCGGTGCAGAATATGCTAACGTACAACCGCACTCTGGTGCACAAGCAAACATGGCTGTATACCATACAATTTTACAACCAGGTGACACAGTTCTAGGAATGAACCTGTCTCATGGTGGTCACTTAACACATGGTTCTCCTGTAAACTTCTCAGGTATCCTTTATAATTTCGTAGAGTATGGTGTAACAGAAGATACACATGTAATCGACTATGAAGATGTTCGTCAAAAAGCGTTAGCACACAAACCAAAACTAATTGTAGCGGGTGCATCTGCATACCCACGTGAAATTGATTTTTCTAAATTCCGTGAAATCGCAGACGAAGTAGGAGCTTACTTTATGGTTGATATGGCGCACATCGCTGGACTAGTAGCTGCTGGAGAGCATCAATCACCAGTTCCTTACGCTGATTTTGTTACATCTACAACACATAAAACATTACGTGGACCACGTGGTGGTTTAATTCTTGCGTCAAAAGAATGGGAGCAAAAATTAAATAAATCTGTCTTCCCAGGTATCCAAGGTGGACCATTAATGCATGTTATCGCTGCGAAAGCTGTAGCATTTGGTGAAGCTTTACAACCTGATTTCAAAGACTACGCAAAACAAATTAAAGCAAATGCACGTGCTTTAGCAGAAGTGTTAATCGAAGAAGGTGTAGAAATCGTATCTAACGGTACGGATAATCACTTATTACTTTTAAACGTAAAATCTCTTGGCTTAACTGGTAAAGTAGCAGAGCACGCGCTTGATGAAGTGGGAATTACAACTAACAAAAACACAATTCCTTACGATACAGAATCTCCATTTGTTACTTCTGGTATTCGTATTGGTACACCTGCAGTTACATCACGCGGCTTTAAAGAAGAAGACATGAAAGAAGTAGGCGCTATTATCGCTGCTGTACTTAAAAATCCAGAAGATGAAGCGGTAAAAGCTGATGCAAAAGATCGTGTTAAAGTTTTAACTGATAAACATCCATTATACGCATAATTAGTATTGTTTAATTATAGGCTGTGTCTTAAGTGTGTTATTCACTTTAGGCACAGCCTTTAGTTTGTTTAATTTAATTATTGAAATTAAGTGAAGGTACGAATGGCTGGTTTTCAAGCGATGTACTAAAAATTGTTGAAGTGTAATTGTTAGATTAAACTGCAAAACTATTTTTTGCTAATATAAAAATAAATTTATCTTATTTTTGTATTTTTTTACATAAATATAAGATGAAAGGTTATATTATATTGGATAAGGACAATTGATGTCCCAAAGAAGGAATGTTTTTTATAAAAGTGACAATTTATTGAATTTTTATGTACAATATAAAGGGGTAGAATTGATGGATATAGACGGGAGGGGTTGGATGGTTACTAAATCTATGGACGTACAAAAAAATATTTTATTAACTACAATTCGTAACTTAGGTGAACAATCTAAAGAAAGCTATGTTATTTTGGATGCTAAAACTAATTTCATAGTGGAATGTAATAATTCTTTTTGCACGCTTACAAATGCAATACGTTCACAGATTCTAGAAACAGATTATTTTGCGATGCTTTCAAGTGGGTTACCGACGACAATGCTTGAAAAAATAAAAGAGAATATACATAGTGGAGCAATGGTGACAGAAAAGTTGCACCATCATCGCTTCGAACAGCCACCATTTTGGGCAGAAATGCAAACCCTTCCTTTTCAAAATAATGATAATGAAACATTATTTGTGTTAATAATCGTGAAGGATATTACGTATTATCATACTGAAGATTTTATAGCGGAATTAGAGAAAGCCGTTTATGAGGCAATTGAAAAGGACTATCCATTTTATAAAAAAATGGACACTATTTGTAGCAAAATAAATCAATTTTTCATGCCATATGTGTTTAGCTCGGTTCTTATCAAAATAGATTCAAATTATTTTCAAGTTTTTACTTCTAATAGTGTTCACCAACATGTACCTCAGCTTTTCGAGATGAGTGACTTCTATAGAAAGGTGATGCAACAGGAAACACCGATAGTAGCTAATAAGCTAGAAGAGGTTGCTATTCCAATAGAATTTAAAAACTTTGCTAGTCTAACAAATAATCACTCGGGATGGTTTGTACCTATTCGCAATCAAAAGCAACAAGCAATCGGACTTTTTGCAATATTTTCTCAATATCCAGGTGAAAGAGTGTTTTTTAACAATGTGTTTCAAAAAATAGGGGCGCTCGTTGCATTAGCGTATTCGTATGCGAAAACACAGAAAAAAATATGGGATTTAGCATATAAGGATATTACGACTGGCTTGCCAAATCGACATAGCTTTTTAAATAAGATAGAAAAGGAAGAACAACGAGGTCGAATAGGCTTTATTAAAATCATAAAACCAAGTGAATTTCATCAAGTCGTTGAATTATATGGCAGAGAAGCGGGGGATGAATTATTAAGACAAATTGCTAGACGTCTTCAAGAACATAAAAATGATTTAAAAGAGTATATTGCTAGATTCACAAGTTCTAGTCTTATTATTTCACAAGTGACACCCAATGAAGAGTTAAACGATTATGAGCTTCGCATAAAAGATTTAACACGCCAGCCGTTTCTTATAAATGGTAAGCATATTTATATTACATTAAAGACTGGCGTCTCTTCCTTCGATAAGGATATTAAAATTGCAGATGCAATCAGATTTGCAGATAATGCATTATCTTATGCAGCCAACAAACCAGGAACGCATATGGAGATATTTACGAAGGAACGTAACGATTTACTAGAGCAACAGATGACTGTTTTAAATCATTTATCACAAGCGCTTAAAAATAAAGAGATTTCTGTGAATCTACAACCAAAAGTAGATTTACGAACAGGGGAAATTCAAAGTATTGAAGCGCTAGCTCGTTGGCATTCACCGGTTCTCGGTTTTGTATCACCAGCTATGTTTATACCAGTTGCCGAAAATGCAGGCAAGGTTCGTGAAATTGACATACAAATTTTAGAAATTGTTCTTACTTGGCTAGCGGAGCGTCAACAATTGGGAAAGAAGTTAGTGAAAGTTGCCGTTAATATATCGCCTGATCACTTTTACTACCCTCATTTTGTTAAGGATATACGGCAGTTAGTTGAAAAGTATAGCATTAATCCAAGTAATATTATTTTAGAGGTAACAGAAAATATTGGCTTAGTAGATTTTCAAAGCGCATTCGCCATTATTCAAGAGTTAAAAAGCTATGGCTTTAAAACATCGGTGGATGATTTTGGAACAGGGTTTTCTTCACTTAGTTATTTACAAAGATTACCGTTCACTGAGTTGAAAATTGATCGTAGCTTTATAAATGATATAAATGATGCAGCAACATTAGCGATTGTCCGTTCAATCATTCAGCTTGCATTAAATTTAGGTATGACATCTGTTGCAGAGGGAATCGAAAATGAGGAACAGGTAGAGATATTACGTGCGCTTGGTTGTAAAGTCGGACAAGGTTACTTCTATTATAAACCGATGGCGATTGAGCAACTGGATTCTATACTTGACGTATAATTTGCTTCTACATGTAGCAAACACTCTTGAAAAGGGGATATCTCGAATTTATTTTTGAGACAACTCCTGTTTTCTGTTATACTAGTTGAGATAAAAATGAAATCCGAACGGTTAGGAGAGAACCCCTTTGAGCAAAGTATACGTATTTGATCATCCACTAATCCAACACAAGTTAACTTATATTCGTGATAAAAATACAGGAACTAAAGAATTTCGTGAGCTAGTTGATGAGGTAGCAACATTAATGGCATTCGAAATTACGCGAGAAATGCCTGTAGAAGAAATTGAAATTGAAACACCAGTAACAATCGCGAAAACAAAAGTTCTTTCTGGGAAAAAACTTGCAATTGTACCGATTTTACGCGCAGGCATCGGCATGGTTGACGGCGTATTAAAACTAATTCCAGCTGCGAAAGTTGGTCATATTGGTCTTTATCGTGACCCTGAAACATTAAAACCTGTTGAGTATTATGCAAAACTTCCAGCAGATGTGGAAGAACGCGATTTCATTATTGTAGACCCAATGCTCGCTACGGGTGGTTCAGCAGTGGAAGCTATCAATTCACTGAAAAAACGCGGTGCGAAAAGCATTAAATTTATGTGTTTAATTGCTGCGCCAGAGGGTGTAAAAGTAATTCAAGATGAACATCCAGATGTGGACATCTATATTGCTGCACTTGACGAAAAGTTAAATGACCATGGTTACATCGTTCCAGGTCTAGGTGATGCTGGAGACCGTTTATTCGGTACGAAATAAAAAGTGGAGTAATTGCTTAAAGAGCAATAACGTTTTTCCTACAGCAACTTTATAGCATTTGAAAGCGTCCTTCAATATTGAAGGACGTTTCATAGTATGTTTAGGCAATTAAGTCTCTCTTCTTAATAATGAATGTGGACCATTGCACTTGATATACAATATAACCAAAGGACGGTGCAAATCGTTTGACGAAAAAATGGAAAGTGATGACGATTTTCGGTACGAGACCAGAGGCGATAAAAATGGCCCCGCTTGTATTGGAATTGCAAAAACATCCCGAGCAAGTGGAATCAATCGTGACTGTAACAGCACAACATCGCCAAATGCTTGACCAAGTATTAGAAACATTTAAAATAACACCAGACTACGATTTAAATATAATGAAGGATCGTCAAACTCTAATTGATGTGACAACCAATGCATTACAAGGTTTAGATAAAGTCATGAAAGAAGCGCAACCTGATATTGTCTTAGTGCATGGTGATACTGCCACAACATTTATTGCAAGCTTAGCAGCGTTTTATAATCAAATTGCCATTGGTCATGTTGAAGCAGGTCTTCGAACATGGAATAAGTATTCACCTTACCCAGAGGAAATGAATCGTCAGCTGACAGGTGTCATGGCTGATTTGCACTTTGCACCAACAGAAGTATCAAAGAAAAATCTTTTAGATGAAAATAAAAACGCAGATACTATTTTTGTTACAGGCAATACAGCTATTGATGCATTAGCTACAACGGTGGGTGAGCATTATACACATCCGGTGTTAGAAAAAATAGCAAACGATCGAATGATATTATTAACAGCACATCGTCGTGAAAATCTAGGCGAGCCTATGCGTCATATGTTCCGAGCAATTACTCGACTGTTAGCGGAGCACGAAGATGTTCAAGTTGTTTACCCTGTGCATATGAACCCGGCTGTGCGAGAAATTGCCAATGAAATATTAGGCGATAATGACCGCGTGCATTTAATTGAACCTCTTGAAGTTTTTGATTTCCATAACTTCGCTGCAAATTCGTACATGATCTTAACTGACTCTGGTGGTGTTCAAGAAGAAGCGCCATCATTAGGAAAGCCAGTTCTAGTGCTTCGTGATACGACAGAGCGTCCGGAAGGAATTGCTGCTGGAACTTTGAAACTAGCAGGAACAGAAGAGGAAACAATTTATTCTCTTGCAAAAGAATTGCTAGAGGATAAAGAAGCGTATGAAGCAATGGCAAAAGCCTCAAATCCTTATGGAGATGGACATGCTTCACAACGTATCGTGGAAGCTCTCTTGAAATTTTTGCAGAAAAGCAAGTAATACACCATTTTAAACTTTAAAAATAAGCAAAAAGAACTAAAAATTAATGTGTAGCTAATTTACGAGCAAATTTCTGTCGTAAATTAGCTTTTTTTTGCATTATTCCAAAAAAAAAATTGTAATCTATGAAAGTTCATACACAAATTTGTCAACAATTTGACAAGAGTATAGTAGCTGTGAAGTTTTTCTCCTTTACTAATTGACTTCAAATATCACCTATTGTATGCTTACAAAGGGTAAGAATGATAAGGGTTTCTAATCGTTGATAGACGTTGAAACACTTGTTATATCAAGTTTCTACTAAATTGACAGTTCAAACCATCACTGTCGATTTGCAACGTTTTGTGCGTTTCGGTTTAACACCGAATCAGTAAGGGGTGTAAGGCATTATTAGGAATTTACACCTGTAATTTCATTCAAATGACTCTCCCATTACTATTCCGCTGTGAGTAGTGTTTTTCACTGCTCTTTTCTGATTTCACAAAGTGGTAAGCAAACGTTTTCTTTACTCGAAAAAATGATTCAGGAGACTACAAACCAATGCTAGATTTGCATCACATTTTTGCTGTGCAGAAGAGAGCGTTATTTTTTTTGCTCGCACTTTGCGCATTAGGCTGGGGCTTTACGTCCTTTCAAACAGTTTTTGCGGGCATCGCAATCGGTGCATTTTTTGGTACGTATAATTTTTGGATTTTAGTTCGCCGTATGGAGAAGTTTGATCGTTCCATTAGTGAAGGGAAGAAAATAGG
Source organism: Lysinibacillus sp. NPDC093712 (assembly GCF_050280025.1). Lineage (NCBI taxonomy): Bacteria > Bacillati > Bacillota > Bacilli > Caryophanales > Bacillaceae > Lysinibacillus > Lysinibacillus sp. NPDC093712. The sequence continues at coordinate 136,940 of NZ_JBNNUU010000004.1, read as the reverse complement.
TTCACTTGGTACAGCACTGCGTTTTGGATCAGGTGTAGCGGCAGTCGCTATAGCCATTTCGTTGCCAAACTATTTTCACTTGATTAGCACGGTCATAGGGCTAATGATTCCGTACGTAGTTCTCTTTGTCGAGAGAATTGTATCTCATGTAAGGAACCACTAATTGTGCTTTATTAGAAAGAGAGGTGAAAAATAACAATGAATCATGAAGCTCCGTTAGTAACCATTGGTTTTTTAACATTTAACTTATCTACAGTTATGATGTTACTAGTTGCAGCAATAGTCGTATTTTTAATCGCTGTTATCTCTACTAGAAACTTAAAGTTAAAACCAACTGGTATGCAAAACTTTATGGAATGGATTATGGATTTCGTAAAGAATATCATCAAAAGCAACATGGACTGGAAAACTGGTGGACGATTCCACATTTTAGGTATCACACTTATTATGTTTATCGCAGTATCTAACTTATTAGGTCTTCCATTCTCTATCGTCTATGACCATGAACTTTGGTGGAAATCGCCAACAGCTGACCCAACGGTTACAATGACTCTTGCAACAATGATTTTAGTATTATCTCAATACTATGGTATCAAAATGAAGGGTACAGGCCATTATGTTGGTACATTCTTCAAACCAATGTCATTTATGTTCCCGCTAAAAATTATTGAAGAGTTTGCAAACACTTTAACATTAGGTCTGCGTCTTTACGGTAACATTTATGCAGGTGAAATTTTACTTGCATTAATCGCAAGTTTAGCAATATCAGGTCCGCTCGGGTTCGTAGGTGCAATTGTTCCTATGATGGCATGGCAAGGTTTCTCTATTTTCATCGGCTTTATCCAAGCCTTTATCTTCACAATGTTAACAATGGTTTACATGGCTCATAAAGTGAGCGATGACCATTAATATAAAGCATAAATTTTATGCTTGAACCAAAAAAACAAACAATTCCAAGGAGGAAATTTTAAAATGACAGGTTCATTAGGTTTATTAGCAGCAGCAATCGCAATCGGTTTAGGTGCACTTGGTGCAGGTATTGGTAACGGTCTTATCGTATCTAAAACAGTTGAAGGTATCGCTCGCCAACCAGAAGCTCGTGGCGTTCTTCAAACTACTATGTTCATCGGGGTTGCATTAGTTGAAGCCTTACCGATTATCGCAGTAGTAGTAGCATTCATCGTAATGAACAAATAATTCAGTTGTATACTGAATTTTACTAGTGGCGAAGCAGGATTCACCAGATGAAACTTCGCCCTTCATTTTGGAACAGATAAAAGCTATGTGCAAATATAGCTTTTTAAAATAGGTAAGTTTTTAAGTATTACAAACTAATATGTTGAAGTTAAAGCTCTTGAAGGGAGTGAAACAATCGTGTTTTTAGACAATCTTGTACTAGGTGCAGGTGGAGGATTCAATGGTGGAGATGTCATCTCAACATTAGTCATCTTCTTAGTATTAATGCTTCTACTTAAAAAGTTCGCTTGGGGTCCATTAATGGGCATCATGCAACAACGTGAAGAATTAGTAGCTAGTGAGATCGAAGCAGCTGAAAAGGCTCGCAAAGATTCGCACAAATTTTTAGAAGAACAAAAAAGTCTTCTTAAAGAAGCTCGTACGGAAGCACAATCGATTGTTGAGGGTGCTAAGAAGCAAGGCGAAATGCAAAAAGAAGAAATTCTTACAGCAGCTCGCAATGAAGCTAACCGCTTAAAAGAATCGGCTTTACGTGAAATCGAGTCTGAAAAAGAAAAGGCTATCGCAGCTGTACGTGATGAAGTCGTTTCATTATCTGTACTTGCAGCATCTAAAGTCCTTAGCAAAGAGATTTCTGAGGCAGACAACCGTGCTCTAATTGAAGAGACGATTGCGAAGGCAGGGGAAGCTCAATGAGTAATTCAACTGTAGCAAAGCGTTACGCTCAAGCTCTATTTGAAATTGCGCAACAAAAAAATATTCTTGCAGAAGTTGGGGCAGACTTAAACGAGTTAACAAAAGTTGTTACAGAATCTCCAGATTTTTTAACACTTTTAAACGCGCCTAAGTTCTCTATCGAACGTAAGAAACAAATGGTAGCTGAAATCTTTGCAAGTGCAACGCCAGAAGTTTTACACACAGTTCAACTACTTGTTGAGAAGAAACGTGTAAACGAAGTGAAGCTAATTGCTAATGCATATGCTGAGCTTGCTGCACAGGCACAAGGTTCTGCGGATGCAACTGTATTCTCAACGCGTGAACTTTCTGCTGAAGAAAGCGCTAAAATTTCTGCGGCATTCAGTAAACTTGTTGGGAAACAATCATTAAACATTACAAACGAAATCGATCCTTCATTATTAGGTGGTATTCGTGTTCAAATCGGTAACCATATTTATGATAGCTCAGTAGTGAACAAGCTTGAGCGTCTAAAACGTGAATTAATCGGTTAATAATTTAGAAATGTGAGAGGTGACATACATGGGCATCAAGGCTGAAGAAATCAGCAGTCTGATTAAACAACAGATTGAGAATTATGAATCTGAACTTAAAGTAAGCGAAGTTGGTACAGTTATCCGTATTGGTGACGGTATCGCTCTTGCTCATGGCCTCGACAACGCCATGGCTGGAGAGCTTCTAGAGTTCTCTAACGGTGTTATGGGTATGGCTCAAAACCTAGAAGAAGGTAACGTTGGTATCGTTATTTTAGGTCCATACACAGACATCAAAGAAGGCGATGAAGTTCGTCGTACAGGTCGTATTATGGAAGTACCAGTTGGTGAAGAACTAATTGGCCGTGTTGTAAACCCACTAGGTCAACCAGTGGATGGACAAGGTCCAATCAACACAACTAAATCTCGTCCAATCGAAAGCCCAGCTTTCGGTGTAATGGCTCGTAAATCAGTACACGAACCACTACAAACTGGTATCAAAGCTATTGACGCACTTGTACCAATCGGTCGTGGTCAACGTGAATTAATCATTGGTGACCGCCAAGTTGGTAAAACATCTGTAGCAATCGATACAATCCTTAACCAAGGTGACCAAAACATGATCTGTATCTATGTTGCAATTGGTCAAAAAGAATCTACTGTACGTGGTGTAGTAGAAACTTTCCGTAAACATGGCGCTTTAGATTACACAATCGTTGTGACAGCTTCAGCTTCTCAACCAGCTCCATTATTATTCTTAGCACCATTCGCTGGTGTATCTATGGCAGAGGAATTCATGTTACAAGGTAAACACGTATTAATCGTGTATGATGATCTTTCTAAACAAGCATCAGCTTACCGTGAACTTTCACTTCTTCTTCGCCGTCCTCCAGGTCGTGAAGCATACCCTGGTGACGTTTTCTACTTACACAGCCGCTTATTAGAACGTGCTGCGAAGTTAAATGAAACATATCAAAATGGTTCAATTACAGCTCTTCCATTCGTTGAGACACAAGCTGGGGATATCTCTGCATACATCCCAACTAACGTTATCTCAATCACTGATGGACAAATTTTCTTACAATCTGACTTATTCAACTCAGGTGTACGTCCAGCGATTAACGCCGGTCTTTCTGTATCACGTGTAGGTGGATCTGCTCAAATTAAAGCGATGAAAAAAGTTGCGGGTACACTACGTCTTGACTTAGCTGCATTCCGTGAGCTTGAATCTTTCGCTCAATTCGGTTCAGATTTAGATAAAATCACACTTGCTAAACTTGAGCGTGGTAAACGTACGGTTGAAGTTCTTAAACAAGACCTAAACAAACCACTTAAAGTTGAAAAACAAGTTGCGATCCTTTATGCATTAACTAAAGGTCACTTAGATGACATTCCAGTTCAAGATATCGTTCGTTTTGAATCTGAATTCTTAAGCTGGTTAGATACAAACCACACAAACGTTTTAGATCATGTTCGTACTACTAAAGAACTTGCTCCTGATGCGGAATACGTAGCAGCTTTAACTGCATTCAAAAAAACTTTCGCTAAATCAGAATAAGCAAGATAAATAGTCTCTTGATTAAAAAACAAAAGGTGGTGAAATACCAGTGGTAAACTTACGCGAAATAAAAGGTCGTATTAATTCAACAAAGAGTACGAAACAAATTACGAAAGCGATGCAGATGGTTTCTTCTTCAAAGTTACGTCGTGCAGAGCAAAACGCTAAAGCTTACGTTCCTTACATGGAAAAAATTCAGGACGTAGTAGGCGCTATCGCATCAGGTACAAAAGACAGTGGACATCCAATGTTAACTGCCCGTCCTGTAAAGAAAACAGCTTACTTAGTCATTGGTTCTGACCGTGGTCTTGCAGGTGCTTACAACTCAAGTATCCTTCGTCAAGTGCAACGTACAATCAACGAGCGTCATAAATCAAAAGACGAATACGTGATTTTAGCAGTAGGTCGTGTTGTTCGTGATTACTTTGTGAAACGTGATCATAATGTTATTAGCAGTGTAGTTGCTCTTCCTGACCAACCATCATTCGCTGATATTAAAGAAATCGCTCGTAATGCTGTTGGTATGTTCATTGACGGTACGTATGATGAACTTTATATGTACTACAATCACTTTGTTAGCGCTATCGCTAACGAAGTGACAGAGAAAAAACTTCTTCCATTAACTGATATTGCAACTGTAAGCAGTAAAGCTTCTTATGAATTCGAGCCATCTGGTGAAGCAATTCTTGAAGTATTACTTCCACAATATGCGGAAAGCCTAGTTTACGGCGCATTATTAGACGGAAAAGCAAGTGAACATGCTTCTCGTATGACTGCTATGAAAAATGCAACTGATAACGCATCTGATCTTATCGGAGAACTTTCATTGCAATATAACCGTGCACGTCAAGCAGCAATTACACAAGAAATTACAGAAATCGTTGGTGGGGCTGCAGCCTTAGAATAGGCTTCAGCTCACCAATGTCGTATAAGAATACGATAGGAGGGTACACAGTAATGAATAAAGGACATGTTATTCAAGTAATGGGTCCGGTTGTTGACGTAAAATTCGACAATGGCCAATTACCAGCAATCTATAACTCATTAACAGTTAAGATTGAACGTCCTAATGAAGAACCAACAACTCTTGCATTAGAAGTTGCACTTCATTTAGGTGATGATTCTGTTCGTACAATTGCAATGTCATCTACTGATGGCTTACAACGTGGAGCAGAAGTAACAGACTCAGGAAAAGCTATCTCAGTACCAGTTGGTGAAGTGACTCTTGGTCGTGTATTCAACGTATTAGGAGAAGTAATCGACTTAGGTGAAGAAATTCCAGCTGATGCTCGTCGTGATTCAATTCACCGCGAAGCACCAACTTTCGATGAGCTTTCAACTTCAGTTGAAATCCTTGAAACAGGTATCAAAGTAGTAGACTTATTAGCACCATACATCAAAGGTGGTAAAATCGGTCTATTCGGTGGTGCCGGTGTAGGTAAAACTGTATTAATCCAAGAATTAATCAATAACATTGCACAAGAGCACTCAGGTATCTCTGTATTCGCTGGTGTAGGTGAGCGTACTCGTGAAGGGAACGACTTATTCTTCGAGATGAGCGATTCAGGCGTTATCAAGCAAACAGCGATGGTATTCGGTCAAATGAACGAGCCACCAGGTGCACGTATGCGTGTAGCTTTAACTGGTCTTACAATGGCAGAATACTTCCGTGATGAGCAAGGTGCAGACGTACTTTTATTCATCGACAATATCTTCCGTTTCACACAAGCAGGTTCTGAGGTTTCTGCCCTATTAGGTCGTATGCCTTCTGCGGTAGGTTACCAACCAACACTTGCAACTGAAATGGGTAAATTACAAGAACGTATCACATCTACTAACAAAGGATCTGTAACTTCTATTCAAGCGATCTATGTACCAGCCGATGACTATACTGACCCGGCTCCAGCTACAACTTTCGCCCACTTAGATGCAACTACTAACCTTGAGCGTAAATTATCTGAAATGGGTATCTACCCTGCGGTTGACCCATTAGCTTCGACTTCTCGTGCATTATCACCAGAAATCGTAGGCGCTGAGCACTACGCAGTAGCAACTGGCGTACAACGTACAATCCAACGTTACCGTGAATTACAAGACATCATTGCTATCTTAGGTATGGATGAGTTATCTGATGAAGATAAACAAACAGTTGAACGTGCTCGTCGTATTCAATTCTTCTTATCTCAAAACTTCCACGTTGCGGAACAATTCACTGGTCAAAAAGGTTCTTACGTTCCTGTTAAAGAAACGGTTCGTTCATTCAAGGAAATCCTTGATGGTAAACACGATCACCTACCAGAAGATGCTTTCCGTTTAGTTGGTTCTATTGAAGAAGTAGTTGAAAAAGCGAAAAGCATGGGCGTAGAGGTTTAATACTAGGGACGAGGAGGAAAAAATATGAAGACAGTTACAGTCAATATTGTCACTCCCGACGGCCCAGTATACGATTCTGAAGTAACAATGGTAATCGCGAAAACAACTTCAGGTGAAATTGGTGTTCTTGCTGGCCATATTCCAATGGTTGCTCCACTTGCAATTGGTGCAGTGAAGCTGAAAAAAGAAGACGGTTCAACAGAAGTTGTAGCTGTAAGCGGTGGTTTCATTGAAGTTCGTCCAGAAAAGATCTCAATTTTAGCACCTTCTGCTGAAATTGCTGAAAACATCGATGTTCAACGTGCTAAAGAAGCCGTTAAACGCGCTGAAGGACGAATTCAAAGCAAACAAGATAACATTGATTTCAAACGTGCTGACCTAGCATTAAAACGTGCGTTGAATCGTATCAACGTTCATGAGGGTAATATCTAATTCAATTTTTAACGGGCAGATTCAATATCTGCCCGTTTTTTAAATGGAGGAACACGATGTGGAAATTTATGAAGCAGTAGGGCAAGAAGCTTTAATGGGGATTCTATCGCATCTATTTTTTATTGCTATCACATTTTACGCTTTGCAGGCCTTCATGCTAGAGAAACTATTTAAGAAAAATAAAGTTTTTCAAATACAGTTGATTTATATTTTGCTGAGCATTGCGATAGGCACAGCAGTTTCTAATTTCTTTCTTCAAATTTCAGGATGGTCTGGAAAACTTCCGTACTTATTTTAAATTTAGCGAAGTAAACATAATAAGTAGACGGAAGCATAATTTTATAGGTACATATTTCGAAGGGCTCCATAAGATAACTTATGTGGTCCTTTGAAATATGTACAAAAGAGGTTTAACAATCCGTATAAACGGATATATTTTAGTCACGAACTTTCGTTATGTATAAGAGAATTACATTTTTTTACCGTGTTATTGGTCATTCACAAAAAAAAAAATAATGCGTACAATAAATAAATAGCAAAATATCAATAAATGCATTAAAATAGTGATTTGGACGCTTGAACGAGCGTGTGAAAAGTTGTACTATAAAGTTGTTTGTTTACTGATTATGACATTATACATCTTTTTTTAAAATAAATTTTCGATAGGTTAAGAGATTGAATTCGGAGGGACGTAGGGTGGATAAAATTATAGTGACTGGCGGCCAAAAGCTACAGGGGAAAGTTCGTGTAGAGGGCGCAAAAAATGCAGTGTTACCAATCCTGGCAGCAGCTTTACTTGCTTCAAAAGGAGAAAATGTAATTAAAGAAGTCCCTAACTTAGCAGATGTTTATACCATAAATGAAGTACTTAAAAGTCTAAACGCTGATGTTACATATATACCAGAAGACAATATAGTATATATAGACGCAACAAAGGATCTTTCAAGTGAAGCTCAATTTGAATTTGTGAGTAAAATGCGTGCATCTATTTTAGTGATGGGTTCTTTACTTGCTCGAAATGGCTTTGCACGTGTAGCTTTACCGGGTGGTTGTGCAATCGGATCACGTCCAATAGAATTACATTTAAAAGGCTTTGAGGCAATGGGCGCAAAAATTTCATTTGGGCACGGGTATGTGGAAGCGAAGGTAGAGGGTCGTTTACAAGGTGCGAATGTGTATTTGGATTTCCCAAGTGTTGGAGCTACAGAAAATATTATGACGGCTGCATCTTTAGCAAAAGGAACGACTGTCATTGAAAATGCAGCAAAAGAACCAGAAATTGTAGATCTTGCTAACTTCATTAATAGTATGGGTGGCCGTGTTATCGGTGCAGGTACGAATACGATTCGTATAGAAGGCGTTGACACATTATATGGAATAGAACATCATATTATTCCAGACCGTATTGAGGCAGGTACATTTATGGTAGCTGCAGCGATAACAAAAGGTGATGTAACGATAGAAAACGCTGTGCCAGAGCATATGACGGCTTTAATAGCTAAAATGCGAGAAATGGGCGTTGAAATTACAGAGCTAGAAGAAGGTATACGCGTACATGTACCGCAAACATTAAAAGCCGTGGATATTAAAACAATGCCACATCCAGGATTCCCAACGGATATGCAATCACAAATGATGGCCTTAATGTTAACTGCTGAAGGTACGAGTATTATTACCGAAACTGTTTTTGAAAACCGTTTTATGCACGTAGAAGAGTTTCGTCGCATGAATGCAGGTGCAAAAATTGAAGGCCGCTCTGTCTTTATCGAAGGGCCAGTAAACCTACAGGGAGCTGAGGTTATGGCAACTGATTTACGAGCTGCCGCTGCACTAATTTTAGCTGGTCTTGTGTCAGAGGGCATTACGAGAGTTACAAAGCTTCACCACTTAGATCGTGGTTATGTAGACTTTCATGGGAAATTAGCGTCACTTGGCGCTAATATTGAACGTGTAACAACTATGGAAGTTGCACAAAAAGAAAAAGCGTCATTGGAATTACCAACAAACTAATGCTATTGAAATCTCTTTGCTAATAATAAGCAAAGAGATTTTTTGTTGTGAAATCAAAATCTACTCTTCAAAACAAGATAATAAGTCTTTTGCGTTTAGTAGAACGCTCATATATTAAAGAGTTCTCGCATATTATTCCATATGAAAAAATGGATAATGAATATTGGTGTTATTTGTTTAATTGGCGCATTATATGTGCTTCCTTTAGCATTCAGTGAGAGACGAACGGATGACAGTTTAAACAATTCTCCACAAACGACGGAAAAAGCCTGTGAAATATTCATAGAAGTGGAGGGACAACAGGAAAAAATTCCTTTAGAAACGTATATAGTTGGTGTAGTTGCTGCGGAAATGCCCGTTTCTTTTAATAAAGAAGCCTTAAAAGCTCAAGCAATTGCAGCAAGGACATATGCTCTGAAAACGACAAATTACGGCAAGAATACTATTGCACCTACAGTTGCAAGGCAAGTTTACTATAATAAGGAACAAAGAAAAGCAAATTGGACTAGCAATTTCCCGGGAAATGAAAAGAAAATTGTCGAAGCCATTACAGAAACACAAGGACAAGTGCTTCTATATGATAATGAATTAATAACGGCAATGTTTCACTCAACGAGTAATGGGAAAACGGAGAGTGCTTATGGCTACAGCGGTAATGACTTACCATATTTACAAAGCGTTGCAAGTATGTCCGATCAAGCATCTCCAAAGTTTGCAACTATAGAAGAATGGACGTTAGCCGAATGGAATGCCTTGTGGTCGATTAAATGGCAGGCGACAGATTTTGGCCGTATACAATTGTTCCTTAATGATTCAGGACGTGTTGAACGGTTACAGATGGGGAAAAACGTCTGGTCAGGTAGAGAGGTTAGAACACTCTTGCAATTACCGTCAACAGATTTTAAGATTTCATATAGTAGAGATACTGGAAAAGTTCAAGTAGCAACGAAGGGATATGGTCACGGAGTTGGTATGAGTCAGTATGGTGCAAATGCGATGGCAGGCGAAGGAAAGACCGCCTCAGAAATTTTACACTATTATTATCAAGAAGTTGAGATAAAAAAAATAGATGCATGTTTAAAATAACTTCTAGTTGTTCACACTGCAATTAGAGGTGATGAAAATGAGAGAGGATAAAAATAGTAAAACTTCTCAAAATGAAAAAGGACAATTGCAGAAAAAACCTTGGTTTTGGCCGGTAGTATACGGTGGTGGTGCGCTAGTGTTAGCAGGTTTGTTATTTGGTTACAATAGTCTCGTATCAAAAGAAGAGGCGCCATTACCAGATTTAGCACAGGTAGACCCAGGTCCAGTAGTTGAAACAAATGCACGAACAGAAAACATGAAGTATCCATTCAAAGAAGCTGACTTTAGTAAAGTACAAGTTTCACAGGAATTTTATGAGGTAGAAGCCAATGAAGAGTCACGTGAGAATGCTTTAATGGTATTCAATCAAACTTTTACAACTTCATCAGGCATTTCTCTTTCTATGAATGGAGAGGAATTTGAAGTAGTTGCTGCGTTGAGTGGTAAAGTACTAGAAGTAAAACTAGATGCATTCACAGGCAATAAGATCGTTCTAGAGCATACAAATGGTATGCAAACACATTACAGCTCTGTGAAGGATATTGTCGTAAAAGAAGGCGATGAAGTTACACAAGGTCAGCCACTTGGAAAAGCGACTGACAATGAGTGGAATCAAGCAGCGGGCGTTCACATGCATTTTGAAGTACTAGAAAACGGAAAATATATCAATCCTAAAAAATTACTAGCATTTTAAAAAAATCAGCATTTTAACGAGAAAGTGCAAAACGTGTTCTGAATAGCTTTGTCCTCACATAAGGTGAAGAAATGCGCAGACGTGCATCTGATGCCAAAGCCATTTTGTGAAATTGTGTGGAAAGGACGAAGAACGTGCACGAGCACATTCGGAAGCGCTGCATACGCCTCGGTGAATTATTGATTGAGACGCGTGAAACTGTGCGTGTCCTCGCGAAAATGACAGGTTACTCAAAAAGTACGGTGCATAAAGATTTAACAGAGCGATTACCAACAATTCATGAAGGATTAGCTGATCAAGTGAAAGAGATTCTCGCCTACCATAAAGCCGTACGTCATATTCGTGGAGGAGAGGCAACGAAAAACAAGTGGAAAGAAAGAGCGAGTCAAGAATGATTCGTTCTTTTTTTGTACTTTTCTACTTGTGTACATATAATTGTAGGAAAACAAGCGGAATAACTAAATTTAGGTGAAATTACCAATGGGGTGTGATAAAATATTCTAGATAAATAGACAATAGGAACGTTATGTAGTTTGAACTGGCGGGAAGGAGAAATTTAAAATGTTTTCGAAGGATATAGGCATTGACTTAGGAACTGCGAACGTATTAATTCATGTAAAAGGTAAAGGAATCGTCCTTAATGAACCTTCAGTGGTAGCAATAGATAAAAAGACAAACAAGGTTTTAGCTGTAGGAGAAGAAGCTCGTCAAATGGTGGGTCGCACGCCCGGTAATATAACTGCAATTCGTCCATTACGCGATGGAGTGATTGCAGATTTTGATGTTACTGAAGCGATGCTTAGACATTTCATCAATAAATTAAATTTAAAAGGGTTTTTATCTAAACCACGTATCTTGATTTGCTGTCCTACAAATATTACAAGTGTAGAGCAAAAAGCTATTCGCGAAGCCGCTGAAAAATCTGGTGGTAAAAAAGTATATTTAGAGGAAGAGCCAAAAGTTGCGGCAATCGGTGCAGGTATGGATATTTTCCAACCAAGTGGCAATATGGTAGTTGATATCGGTGGTGGAACTACAGATATTGCAGTACTTTCAATGGGTGACATTGTAACAAGTGAGTCTATTAAGGTAGCGGGCGACGTTTTTGATAATGATATTTTGCAATATATTAAAAAGGAATATAAATTGCTAATTGGTGAACGTACAGCAGAAGCAATTAAAATAACAATCGGCACAGTTTTCAAAGGTGGACGCAACGATTCAATGGATATTCGCGGTCGTGATATGGTAACAGGCTTACCTCGTACAATTACGATCCATTCTGAGGAAATTGAACGTGCATTACATGAATCGGTAGCAATGATCGTACAATCGGCTAAAAACGTGTTGGAAAAAACACCGCCTGAGTTATCAGCTGATATTATTGATCGCGGTGTAATTATTACTGGTGGTGGCGCATTGTTACACGGTATGGACCAACTGTTAATTGAAGAGTTAAAAGTACCAGTCTTTATTGCTGAATATCCAATGGACTGTGTGGCAATTGGCACTGGCATTATGCTAGAAAATATTGATCGTGTTCCAGCATCCCTATAAAAATACAATGAGGTGATTCCTTTGTTCAAAGGGTTTTATACAGTAGCAACAGGTATGATAGCACAACAAAGACGAACAGAATTACTGACAAACAACTTATCAAATGCAAGTACGCCTGGATTTAAAGCTGATCAATCTACAATTCGTTCATTTCCAGATATGCTAATGTCGAGCGTAGGTAAAACAAATGCACCTGCCAATCAGCAATCCGGCTCGCAGTATATGAGCCAAGTTGGTGCATTAAATACAGGAATTTATATGCAAGAAACATTGCCAAATTACATACAAGGTCAAATCTACAGCACTGATTTAACGACAGATATGGCCCTAATTGATGGATACTTACCACAAAATGAAGATGGTGTTACTGGCTCAATTTTCTTCCGTCTGGCACATCCAGACGGTGGAGAAGCCTATACACGTAACGGGAATTTTACATTGGATGGTCAAGGCTATTTAGTCAATGCGCAAGGTCTTTACGTATTATCAGACAGTGGACAACGCATCCAGCTACCAAATGATGATTTCCGTCTTGATCAGGATGGTACAATTTTTGTAAATAACCAGCAAGTAGCACGTGTAGGTGTATCTTTTGCTGCCAATCCGAACATGCTAGTTAAACAAGACAATGGCTTAATTCGTACAGAAAATGGAGACGCTTTACCTACTGCTTATGGTGCAAATGGCGTATCGTTTACATTAGGTCAAAATTATTTAGAGCGCTCTAACGTAGACTCTGGTCGCACAATGACAGACTTAATGACAGCGTATCGAGCTTTCGAAGCAAACCAAAAAGTGTTGCAGGCTTATGATCGCAGTATGGAAAAGGCTGTTAACGAAATCGGCAAACTATAATAAGCGAACAGGAGGCGTTTTCCCATGCTACGAACAATGATTACCGCAACAAATACAATGGGCCAATTGCAAAATAAACTAGATACAATTAGTAATAACATCGCTAATAGTGGTACGCATGGCTATAAAGCACAGCAAGCTACTTTCAATGAACTAATGTATCAGCAATTTAATACTGATAAACAGGACCCTACTGTGCGCCAATCACCAGTAGGTATACGCTATGGCTCGGGCGCAATGCTTGGCCAAATTCAAACGAATCATAAGCAAGGTTCCCTTCAAACAACAGACCGAGACCTTGATGTAGCTTTTACAAAGCCAAAACAATATTTCAACATTTTAATGCCAGATGGTGAAAATGGTACAAAAACAGTGTATACTCGTCAAGGTGACTTTTATTTATCACCTTTAAATAATGGGACGGTAATGCTTGTTAATACAGATGGCTATCCAGTAGCAGATGCAAATGGACAGCCTATAACATTACCTGATAATGTAAAAGGATTCGCTGTTCGCGATGGAGGCTCGTTAGAAGCTACATATCCGAATGGAGATATTATTCGGACGGATTTAGCTGTAACAGAATTTCAAAAGCCACAGCTAATGGAGCATGTATCTGGCACATATTTAGGCTTACCGAATAACTTAGCGGAGCTAGGATTTACACAAGCTGAAGTTGTAACAGATTTACAAGGCGCAAATCGTCAGCAAATCGGCATGCAAAATGGTACACTCGAATTATCGAATGTAAACTTGTCGAAGGAAATGACAGATTTAATTGAAACACAACGTGCTTATCAATTTAATGCAAGAGCTGTAACACTAGCTGACCAAATGCTAGGGCTAATTAATGGCATTAGATAGGTACGTTTGAGTAAGTAATGAAGGGGTACAATATCTATGACAAACGATTCACGTCGACGTTCTGTGCCGACACAAGAAACCGATACGCCACCAGTAGAGAAGGGACGTCGCTCAAATGGAGAGCAACGCGAGGTTCGATGGGTGCAAATACGGCTGATTCCGATTTGGTTACGTGTTGTACTTGTTCTTGTTTTAATCGTTGTTGCTGCTATTTTAGGTACGATGGTCGGCTACAGTGTGATTGGTCAAGGAAAAGCAATGGATGTCTTTAATTTAGAAACATGGCGGCATATATTTGACATAATGAATGGTAAAGAATAATAATATTCTTTACCATACTTTGTGTTATCACATAAAAAGGTTTAATACTGTAATTTGTATATCAAATACGCGCTTTTGGATTAGAACAAAGGCGAATTGTGTTTGAGACCTTCATTCTGTTGTCCGAGCTGGCTCGTTGCTTGCTAAATGGAGAGGACTCGGGATTGGACGTTAGGTACGTATTTTATGTAAAAAGCCAACTTACATACTCATGAGGGGGAAAAGAAATGTTAACAGCAGAACAAATTCAAGCAATTTTACCACACCGTTATCCTTTTTTATTCGTAGATCGTATTGTGGAATTAGAGGAAGGTAAGCGTGCGGTAGGTTTCAAAAATGTATCAATTAATGAGGATTTTTTTAATGGACATTTTCCAGGATATCCAGTTATGCCAGGTGTTCTAATTGTTGAAGCATTAGCACAAGTTGGTGGTGTAGCCTTATTAAAATCTGAACAATATCAAGGGCGTTTAGTATTTTTAACGGGCATTGATAATGCACGCTTTAAGCGTCAAGTAGTACCAGGCGATCAGCTTCGATTAGAAGTGGAATTCATTAAATTGCGCGGTTCTATGGGTAAAGGACACGGAATTGCGACAGTTGATGGCGAGCTTGTTTGTGAGGCAGATATTTTATTTGCAATAGGGCCAGAACAACCAAAACAGCCTTAATTTGCAATTATAGGCTAAAAGTTATAAAATAATCTTGTCGAATAGTGTTCTTAATGTCAATTTTTTTTGACAGAAATTAGTATAGTTTTAATAATACGATGGAATTGTATTGAAATACATGAGATTTTAGGTTTTTTAAAAAGTAGGAGGATTATATAGATGTATAAGGAATTGTCTTCAGGTGTTAAAATTAGCATTACGCGTTCGATTTCAACATCTTTCGAATCATACTTAGCGAGTATTGGTTGGGAAGAAGAGCGCTTTTCTATGGAAGACTTCATTGCTAGCTGGCAGTCTTATTTTCAGGAAAATGCCGCTTGGATCGAAAAAATCCCAGCCGATGTTTTGATGAGTACTGAATTCCATGAAGAAATGGCAAAAAAAATCGATGAAGTAATTGCAAAAATTTTAAATGAAGAACCAACCGCTAAACAGGTCGAAACAATTGATGCTTTACAAAAAGAGCTAGGTACAAACTATTCTTATAATTGTAAAGCAGAAGCAGCTTATATTGAGCAGTTGCTAAAAGAAAAACAAAAATAGTTTTTGTACAAAAAATCGGATAGTTCCCTCCTTTCCCGGGCAATCTATGTAGGATCACAAATGCACAAGTTGTATTTGATGACATAGAACTCAAGAAAGGAGGTTTTTAAATATGTGGAAAATGTCATTTTTCACCATTATTCTTGCTACAATATTCCTTGGAGGTTGTAACTGGGGTAACAATGCGGCTAATGAAACACCAATGGAAAATGCGAAGAACGACGTTCGAAAAGGTGTTAACGATGTGGAAGATGTTGTAGATCCAAATAGAAACCATGATGTCTATGATCGCAACGTAAACAACAACACTCGTGGCACTGTGAACGAAGGCACAGTAAATGAAAATACTGTAATGCCTGAAGCGACTACACCAGGATCAAATGCGGATGTAAATGGCTCAAACGGCTATGATAACGTTCCAAATGCAAACGGTGTAAACGGTGTTGAAAGAAACAACAATGCTGTTAATGAACGTAATACCATGACTACTCCATAAATACAAAAAGTGATTCCGTCAATCGGAATCACTTTTTCTTTATATCGAGCTGGATGAATCCTGCTGCACGGAAGGTGGTGATGGATTCCGCGAAAGCGAGGAGAGATTCCGCGGAAGAAGGGTGTGATTCTGCGGGGCAGAGGAATGATACCGCGAAAGAAGGGTGTGATTCCGCGGAGCAGAGGAATGATTCCGCGAAAGCGAGGAGTAAATCCGCGAAAGCGAGGAGTAAATCCGCGAAAGCGAGGAGTGATTCCGCGAAAGTGAGGAGTGATTCCGCGAAAGCGAGGAGAGATTCCGCGAAGCAGGTGAAGAATTCCGCGAAAGCGAGGTGTAATTCCGCGCAGCAGAGGAGGAATCCCGCGAATCACACCATATTTTATTCAAAAATGACAACTTGTCCAGCACAAAAAAACGATACGTTATACAACGCATCGCTAAAATTAATCATTTTTAAGTTTTGGTCGTTCTTTCATACCTTTTGAGAAGCGGTCTAGTAACTCTATTTGCGAAACACCCTCTGTTAGGAGATCAGCGAGTAATTGTTCAGCGTATTTTGAACGCTTAATTTTTAAAGTACCCTTTAAAAGTACAGAGATATGCTCGCCAATTTCTTGCACAGTATGAACGACAACCCGAAATGGTGCTGGTTCATTATCTGGAAATGAAATAACTGCTCGCACATTAACTACTGTAGCATTCGCTAATAACTCATCAAAAATCGGTCGATATTGTCGATCGATAAACAGTTCAAGAATCCAAGATTGATGGCTGTTTTCCTGGTTAATAATAATGCCATCGACTAAAGGAAATGCTTGCATGCCTTCTTGAGTGACAAGGTCAAAGGAAAGCATTTTAAATGTTTTCATTATGTATCCTCCTAAGTCGGTCATTCATTTTAGTATAACATAATCAATTACAGCTTGTTGCTGATGAGTCTGTTACTTCAATTCTCGATTAAATATGCAAAATTTAATTTTTGTGGAATGTACTATTTTACTTACAGCCATCAAGACTCTACACGGAAAAAACCACAATATACAAAAAATAAAAGGATGAAAAAACGATTTTTCGGATTGAATAACGCGTTAAATATCAAAAATCGACTTTTGCCAATAGGGACTGCCATCTTGTAAGATGAGAGCAATTAAAAGCAAAGGAGGTGAATCGATGAACCAAGTCGGACTGGTTGGAAGACTAACAAAGGATCCTGTGTTACGACAACTATCTAGAAATCGAGTGCAATCTCATTTTTCCCTCGCCATTAATCGCAATTACAAAAACAGTCGTGGGGAAGTAGAAACTGACTTTATTCTTTGTACAGTATGGGGAAAGCTGGCAGAGCATATCGTTAGATTTTGCGGAAAAGGCTCATTGATTGGGATAAATGGGCGAATTCAGTCCAGATCATTTATGAATGAAGAAAGCACAAAAATTTATATTACTGAAGTGGTTGTAGAAGATGTCCGCTTCTATAGGCTGAAGCCGCCAGATAGTAGCGGGAGCAACGTACCACCATCTTCATCCGTCGATCAGGAGATTCTTAAGGATTTTGTACTACCAGAGAAAGAGTTGCAATTACCAGTAGTATAACCGACTATTGCAATACATACGGAGCAATGCTAAAACATTTTTTAAATTCGCCATTCTCCTTTAAGAATGCTAGGCACTTGCGCCGTAATATATTAATTAGAAGGGATAGATGTGGACTTTTAATACTACTTGTCATTGCTGAAGACCGCACAGCAATGAACATTTCACACAACTAAATATTAGAAGTAAGTAGGAAAGAAGAAAAACATTGTTCACTGAAATGTTGCTAATTAAAAGAGCGCCAAGAACGTTAAGCTCTTGGCGCATTTTTAAGATAAATTATAGTCCAATGACATTAGATCACGAAGTTCATCATCATCTAGCTCTGTTAACCACTGGCTCGATTGAATGAGTTCCTCTGATAATGCAGATTTCTGTGCCAGCATTTTATCAATTTTTTCCTCAATCGTCCCTATGGTCACAAACTTATGCACTTGCACAAATTGTGTTTGCCCAATTCGGTAGGCACGGTCTGTTGCTTGATTTTCAACAGCAGGGTTCCACCAGCGATCGGCATGCAATACATGGTTTGCAGCTGTTAAGTTTAACCCTGTTCCTCCTGCCTTTAATGAGAGAATGAATATAGGGAATTCACCTGCTTGAAAAGCCTCTACTAAACGGTCACGTTGCTGTTTTGGCATAGCACCAGTTAAAAATGGTGCATCTACATTATAAATTTCACTGAAACAATGCTGAAGTAATTGTCCCATTCCAATATACTGAGTGAAAATAAGACATTGTTCACCATTGTCCACGATTTCCGCTGCCATATTTACAATACGCTCTAGCTTGACGGAACGAGTAAGCATCGTTGCAGCGTCCTCGAAAGGTTCCTTTAAATAAAGTGCAGGGTGATTACATAATTGCTTCAATTTACTAAGCATCTTTAAAACACGGCCTTTCTTTTGAAAGCCTGTTAGTTGCTCTAGCTGATCAAGCGTTTCTAAAATATAACCTTCATACAGTGATGCTTGTTCTGCGGTTAATGCGCAATAGGCATGGGATTCTTGCTTATCAGGTAAATTAAGCTGTAAATTTGGATCTCGCTTTGTACGACGAAGTAAAAACGGTTGAATTTTCGCACGTAGCTTTTGCTTATGTGACTCTGATTCATCGCGTTCAATAGGTAATATAAATTCTTCGTTAAAGCGTCCAAAGCTTCCTAAGTAACCTTTATGAATAAAATCAAAAATAGCCCAAAGCTCCGATAATCGATTTTCAACAGGTGTACCTGTTAGGGCAATATGGTGGCTACCTTGTAATTTTCGTATCGAACGAGATTGTAATGTCTGCATATTTTTTATATTTTGTGCCTCATCTAGTACAACGGTTGCCCAATCGATTTCTTGTAGAAATTCTGCATCCTGTGACACTGTACCATAAGTAGATAAAATAACATGCGGTTTTTCTTGTTCAATAAGCCTTGCAAATGCATCTTCTTTCGTCCGATTTGCTTGATAATGCGTATGCACGACCAACGATGGAGCAAAACGAGCAAGCTCTTTTTGCCAGTTACCAAGTACTGAAGTCGGACAAATAATAATGGTTGGCTCTTTGGCATCCGTTGTTTCATAGACATGCAGCAAATAAGAAATAAGCTGAACGGTTTTGCCAAGTCCCATGTCATCAGCTAGACAGGCACCAAAACCTTGTTCACGCATAAAGACTAGCCATTCAAATCCTTCTTGCTGATAAGGACGTAAGCTAGCATTTAAAGAAAGAGAGACTGGTACTGGTGGAAGACCTTTCTTTTCCTGAAGCTGCTCCATATAAGATTTTAAAGATTGCTGTAACTCAAAGGCAAAAAGTGGATCGTCACGCATCGCATCATCGGCATCTTCTTCTTCCTCAGGTGCAGATAAATCTTCAGGTAGCTCGCGGAATAAAAGCTCACGAACAGTCCAACTTTCATCTTCAGCCTGTTGCATTAAAGCACGCATTTCTTGCATCCAGTTGGCATCCACTCGAAACCATTCTGTACCAATGCGAATGAATTCTCGTTTTTCATCGACAAGCTTTTTAAATTGCTCGGCTGATATCGACTCACCGTTCATTGAAAATTGCCATTTAAACGTCAAAATATCATCGAGTCCAGCAACCTTTTTCGTTGATAAATTGCCCGTGCTAACACGCACGCGAATTTTTGATTGTTTTAAATCTTTTAGCCAAGCAGGTAGCACAACATCAAAACCAAGTGCCTGAAGCCGTGCTAAGTCTTCTCGTAAAAATTTGCGTACCTCTAGTTCGTCTAGAGTAATATGAATAAAAACATCAGGTTGTAAATCTTCAATTGATAGCAGCTCCACAATCTGTGTTTGTTGTTGCTCAATATCAAGCGCAAATGCCTGCCATTTAGTCGGTAATGCATCTACTAATGGTAATAATTTTTTACGAACAGCGGGTGTCCAATAATTTTTTGTTGAAACAGTACTTAGAACAGTTTCCAAAAGCCAAACTTCCGAATCTTCCTCAGGCTCACTTAAACGTAGAGAAGCAGTAACAGCGCCAGCTTGGCGATCCTGCTCTAATGGCCAGCCACCACGTTCGAAAAATGGGAGTAGCTTAGGCACATCAGACACAAGTAATCCAGCGTGAGCGAGTTTTTGTTGCACGGCTATTTCAAGTAATGCAGTATCTTCACCATCTATAGAAAATGACAGTGAAGAAAGATCATCTGCAATAACTGCATGAGACCAAAGTGAAGGTTCTTGCCAATACTGCTGTAATTTTTGCGCTTGTTCTATCATCGCACTACTTTCAGCATTAATCCCTTGCCAATGGATAAATGGATGACTGTAGCGCGAAGAAAAGATATCGAGTAGTTCTGCAGTAGAAATATCGATGGAAAGCTCTGTACGATTGGTCATTAAGCCATAAGTATTTGCCTCATACGTGAAAAATAATGAAGAAATAAGTGTCTCTACCTCTATTGCGGTACCACTTGCAGTAAAGCCATGCACCGTATAATTGCCATTCTGAGCTGATTCAATGCGTAGCTGTAGTCTTTTCGTAAACGGAGAGGGCGCATTTAATGTCATCATACTAAGTTTCCTTTCTCAATCTCTTCCTGTAGTGCACGAAGTCTTTTATATTCTGCACGGATTGTTTGCATGTATGTTTCAAAATAAGCAACTTTTCCTGCTCGTTTTGCTGCGCTTCGCATACTTTTCCATATACGTACAGCTTGCTTATAATTCATACGTGATTTTTGTGTAATCTCTGCCATTGCATAGACATGATACAAAGGTAATACTGCTGCAGGAGCTATGTGTAACACATCTTTTAGACCACACATTTCCAAATAAGAAAATGAGGAAACATTTAACTGATGTAACGCCGCCCATTCACGGTAGCGTTCTTTTCGAATAAGGAAGAAAGAATATGGCTGTAATCCGTATACACCGAACGCACTATATAACGTAGTTTCTTCCTCTTCGGTCAATTGTATATCTTCATATAAAAGTTGGAATTGTCGCACGTATTGCGCTCGCTGTACGACGGGCACAGTTTCTTGTAAAAAAGCTTCAGCAAATGGGAGCATAGCGCGCAAAATTAATGCTTGTGAATGTGACTCGCCAGCTCGCTTTGCAAAAGTAGCTAATTCGAACAAGTCTTGCATCTGTGGTAAGGCAACGTGTGCAATGCTTTCCTGTAATAATTGTTCTTTTTGTAATAGTACATAAAATATGAGCTTTAATGATTGTAAAGAAATCTCGGGTGACAGATTGTCGAGGTTGCTAATAAGTATTAGCTCCTGTTCGCGTCTAGGCTTCTCATAAAAAAGCACTGCCCATAGCAGCATGTAGATTTGCAGTCGATTAGCAAACAGCCCTTTGCGTTCAAGTAAAAAGTTTCGGACGATTTGCTGAAGTGCATCATAAAATGGATCGGTTGCAAAAAGTCGAGAGCGATTCGTTAATTCTGTCAGTATACTTTCGAATGATTGCACACTTTGATCGATAAAGTATTTCATATAGGGTGAATCTAATGAATGCCCCTGTGTATTGTTTAAATGACGCCAAATCACATTAAAGATGGACAGCTCTATAAATAGCTTATAGATAGGCTGCCACTCACGTTCAAATGGCATATGTTTGCGTAGTCGCTCCAATGCATCAGAACGAATTGCCGAAAGTCCGTAGCCTTCTAAAATGCGACCAGACGGTAACAGACGTTTCATTACTTCATCGACCATCAACTGCCAGCTTTCAGGGCTACGTTCATCAGCCAATGATTTTAACTGCACTGATTTTTGGGAGCGCCAAGCACTAGACCAGTTTTGTACCGAATCAAAGTACTGATAGAGAGCAAGTAGTGCGCCAACCTGATGTCGACACCATTTTTGTTGGGGACAGTTACAGCTTAAAGTCCCGTGAGCAAAATCAATTTCTACAGTTGCAGGTCTCACATCCTGTACGCTTGCATATAATATAGAACTTGCTCCATTAAAACGATCAAATACGATAGATTTGTTACGTACAGAAAAAACTGCACGACGCATAAGTTCCTCGTCTTCGCTAGAGGACGGATGTAAATCCTGCTCAGCTTCTTTTAATTTAGCAAGTATAAATTGTTGATATTCCTTAGCTAGTTGCGAAATAGACAAAGCCATAACCTCACTCCTCTCAATTGCATTGGCCAATGACTTTAGCTTTAATTTGGATGATAAAAAATGTCATCCGTAGTATTAAGGAAAAAAGACTGTCTTTCCATTATACGATTAAAATGCGGACATGATAAGCTGAATGATCAGAAAGAAAAAATTTGAACATAAGATGGTTAACAAGTACGTTTATTTGTGTTAAAATCTGAATAATCAGATAACGAGGAGGGATGAAGGATGATGCAGGTTCAGTACATGAAGCCGTTCTACACGAAAATTTCTGGAGATAAATTGCGTCTCGTATTTGCTTATCAATATTTCTCAATATTAAAAGAGAATGAGATTTTTCATTTCATTCCAATCGAAGGGAAAGAAATGATTATCAACTTGCATACACAACAAATCGAAAATTTATCTGAGGTATTTGTTTTCCAAAAAGGGAATCGTTTTATTCGATTACCACTTTATCAACTATTACTCATTACAAATGTTCATGAACATTTAACACCAATTCTTGAAAGCGCTACACCAAAGCCACAATTACCCCTTGTCTCTTCCGCAACTGTTGGTGAGATAGATCAGCTTATTACAGAAATTGAGCAAAGAAATATTGATTATTTAATAGATCAAGCATTATTAGATTACAATGAAGCTCTCTTTTTTGAGCTATTACAACAAAAGAGCACACAATTCGGAGGTTAACAAAAATTGAATACTAGGTACAGCAAATGAGCACCCACTTTTCACGAAGAAGAAGCGGGTGCTTTAACATATTAAATGGAGTTTTAAACGTCTCTTTATCTTCAATTATTTGGATTTATTACCAATAGTACTTAAAAGCGATTGGCTGACACCGATATAAATAAAAATATTGTTCGCATGGGGGTGGGGAGATGTTAGGAAAGTGGTCTGCTACGGGAATGTCAATATTAAATAATATGAATAATCATTATAGTGCAATGAGTAAGGCGATGTTGCGAATTTCTTCGGGCTACCGCATTAATAGTGCAGCCGATGATCCGGCGGGTCTTGCGATATCTGAAAAAATGCGCGCCCAAATCCGCGGATTGAATATGGCATCGAAAAATATCCAAGATGGAATTTCACTTGTGCAAACAGCTGAAGGTGCGCTTAATGAAACGCATGCAATGATTCAAAGAATGCGAGAGCTAGCAGTACAAGCATCCAATGATACACTAACCGATAGTGATCGTCAGCAACTCGATAAGGAATTTCAAGAACTAAAAAAAGAAATTCAGCGTCTTTCAAGAGATACAGAATTTAATACAAAGACATTATTGAATGGTGATCATGCGACCAATGGCATCAAGATTCAAGTAGGTGCAAATGCAGGCCAAAACATTGAGTTGTTCATTAAAGATATGGGATCGGTGGCACTTGGTTTAGACGACACAACTTCCATTGCAACACGGGATGATGCAAACAAGGCAATTTCAACGATGGACGAGGCATTAAAGCGAGTATCATCGGAACGTTCAAATCTAGGTGCAATGCAAAATAGACTTGAGCATGCATATAATGCGAATATGAATACAGCAGAAAACTTAACCGCTGCGGAATCACGAATTCGCGATGCTGATATTGCGAAGGAAATGATGAATATGGTGAAATCACAAATTTTGCTACAAGCTAGCCAATATGTACTGGCACTTCACATGCAACAGGCACATTCAATTTTAAAATTGCTAGAAAGCGGAACAATAAGGAATCCCAGATACTAATGGCGATTCCTTGTTGTTTTTTGTTTTAGATGGAATCGCCGATAGAATTGCACGAATCGCCGATGACCCGGAAGAAATCGCCGATAGAAGTTGGTGAATCGCCGATGACCCGGAAGAAATCGCCGATAGAAGCCCACGAATCGCCGATAAACCATTTGTTTTAACAAGTTTAGTACCCGTAAACCACAGTAAATTTTTAATTTCCAACAACCTATTTTTCTACAACTTTTATGCTGTTATAGTAAAAAGAAAAGGAGTGAAGTTATTGATTGTTAAACCTTTTGCGCCATCATCGCTGACATTGGGATTGCAAGCGCTTGTTCGACGATTGCATCCTTCACATCCACAGTTCACAACCTTACAACAGGAGCTGAAAAATAAGGAAGCTGGCGATTTTGCAGAATATTATATTTTGAAAGAGCTAGAAAAGTTGCCACAGCTAAGTGACTGTCACATCTTCCACAATGTTATGCTTCCTACGGTACTCCCCATGCAAATCGACATTTTAGTCATTACATCAAGCGGTATTATTATATTAGAAATTAAAAATATACGTGGTACTGTCCATTTCAAAAATGACCCACGCCAGTTAATTCGTACTTTAGATACAGGAGAAATTCAAGTTTTCACGCATCCTGAAATTCAGCTAGAACAGTATATTCAGGCAATGCACTATTTTCTGAACGAGTATCATATTACAATACCGATATATGGAGCAATTGTTTTTCCTTTTAATAATGTAGAAATACATCGAGAAGGTGAAGGGCTACCAATAGTAATGGGAAGAGAACTCCCAATGTATTTGCATAAGTTATTAGCGAATAATAAGGGGATAGCTACAACTGAAATAACAAACATTATTCTGTCACAATTACAACATAGTAAGCCTTATCCGCTTTGCAGATATTATCAAATTGATCCTAATGCTTTGCAAAGAGGCGTTTTTTGCGAAAATTGTGGGCACTTTGGGAT
Organism: Lysinibacillus sp. NPDC093712; assembly: GCF_050280025.1. NCBI lineage: Bacteria > Bacillati > Bacillota > Bacilli > Caryophanales > Bacillaceae > Lysinibacillus > Lysinibacillus sp. NPDC093712. Next base: position 112,165 of record NZ_JBNNUU010000004.1, on the reverse strand, counting down.
GGAAAAACGGAAAAGAATTTGGTTATGCCAGAGATGCCAGCACCGATGTACTGATGCACATGTACAAGCACTAAAAGATTATTACATGCTTGTTGGAGATACGATAACGAACAGGAATTGTCGGGAGTTTTTGAAAATCGAATGTAAACATGTCACAAAAAGATTATTGCAAAAAACATTACAACCAAGTTGTAATTCAGGCAAACTTACAGAGTATAACTTGTCGTGTTTATTGGAAACGCCAATAAAAGTTACTGAATCGCCACTAAAAGTGAGAAAATCGCCACTAAACGTCCCGAAAACGCCACTAAAACCTAAACAATCGCCATCAAAAACCAATCAAATCACTTCCAAAAAGCTACGATAAACCCAACAAAATGTAAAAAGCACACAGAAAATACTGCGAAATAACAAATTGATTCACACTTTCCCTTGAAAGATGTATACTATAATGCAGAACAAAAATGTGAAAATGCATTTTATTGACCATATAAAAATTTACTACTCGTTTTTGAAACGGAAGGAAGAATAGAGAATGACGAAATCAATTTGTGTCGTTGGACTTGGCTATATCGGATTACCAACGGCTGTAATGTTTGCCAACCACGGCATAAAAGTACATGGGGTTGACGTAAACCCAGCAGCAGTAAAAAGTATTCAAGAGAAAAAACTTCATATTGAAGAAAACGGTTTACAAGAACGCCTAAATAAAGCAGTAGATGAAGGATTCTTAACAGCGTCAACGACACCACAAGAAGCGGATGTTTTCATTGTGGCTGTACCATCGCCAATTAACCCTGACAATACAGCGAATTTAGAATATGTACGTCAAGCAACGGCATCGATTGTGCCTTATGTAAAAAAAGGAAATTTAGTAATTCTTGAATCGACAGTACCACCGAAAACAGTAGAGCACATTATGCTACCTGAACTAATCAAAGCAAACTTGGAGTTCGGCGTTGATTTATTTGTAGCACATTCACCAGAGCGTGTAATTCCTGGTCGCATTTTTGAAGAATTAGTGAACAACGACCGTATCGTTGGTGGGATTGATGAAACATCTTCTCAAATGACAAAAGAGCTTTACCAAACATTTGTAAATGGCACAATCCATTTAACTGATGCAACAACAGCTGAATTAGTAAAAGTAATGGAAAACACATACCGTGATGTCAATATTGCTTTTGCCAATGAGCTTGCAAAAATGGCTGAAAAATTAGACGTAAACATTTGGGAAGCAATTAAATTTGCTAACTATCACCCACGTGTGAATGTACACTTCCCAGGTCCTGGTGTAGGTGGACACTGTATCGCAGTAGACCCATGGTTCTTAGTTGAGCTAGGTGGCGAGCAAGCACAAATTATTCATATGTCACGTAATACAAATGACAGCATGCCAAGATTTACAGCACAAAAAACACAAGCGATTTTAAATGAAAACAAAATTGCAGGTGGCAAAGTAGCTGTGCTTGGACTAGCCTTCAAAGGAAACGTTGATGATATGCGTGAAAGCCCATCAACAATCGTTATTGATGAGCTACAAAATCTAGGCTTAGACGTGATTTCTTATGATCCACACATTAAAGAAAACAAACATGCTACACAAACACAAAGCTTAGAAGAAGCAACAAAAGATGCGGACATCATTGTTGTGCTAACAGATCACAATGAGTTCAAAGCATTTGATGCAGCGAACATTACTGTAAAAACAAAAATCGTCTTTGATACGAAAAACTGCTTAAACCGTGAAAAATGGCAAGAGGCTGGCTTCCAGTTCCACTTACTAGGGGATGCGAAAAACCGATGAAAGAAACAGTACTTGGCATCAACGTCAATACGGAAGGCTACGATGAATTAATGGATATGGCATTTGAGCGCATTGAAAACAAACAAAAAGCGCTCGTCGTTGCCATCAACCCAGAAAAAATTATCAAGGCAAAAGAAGACCCAGCACTAAAGAAGCTATTAAATGAAGCAGAATTTCAAATTCCAGATGGTATTGGTGTTATTCTTGCTTCGAAAATTCAAAAAGGGCAAATTCGTGAACGTGTTACAGGCGTCGATATGATGATGAAGCTTTGTGAAGAAGCGGCAAAAAGAAGCAAGCCAATTTTCCTTTACGGAGGTAAACCTGGTGTTGCCGATGCAGCAAAAGCAAAGCTAGAATCACTATTTCCTTCTATTAAAATAGTTGGCGTACAGGACGGCTATGAAAAGGACGAACAAAAGGTCATCGATCGTATTAATGAAGCACAACCGGATTTACTATTTGTCGCGATGGGCAGTCCAAAACAGGAAAACTGGATTAACACTAATCGAGACCGATTGCACCCAACGATTTATCAAGGAGTTGGTGGATCGTTCGATGTGCTGGCAGGTACAGTAAAACGTGCTCCGGAAATTTTCCAAAAGTTTGGTCTTGAATGGTTTTACCGTTTAATGAAAGAACCTAAGCGCATCAAGCGTCAGATCGCACTACCACTTTTCTTATTGGAAGTGGCAAGGCAAAAACGTCAATAATTTTTAAAAATTGGTATTGTCGTTTTAAATTGAAAGTGTTAGACTGTAGGTGTATAGGAATTTCCTCTATGAAATAATAGAATTCCCTGCAAGGAAACAACGGTTGGTAGCCCAAGCGAAAAAAGCTCAAGCATTTATATGCTTGAGCTTTTTTCGTTTTATCAAATAACTTAATTATCCAATATTTTATATCATTCTAGAAAATATGAACAATAGAATGGAAGAAAATTAGATTTTGTTGGAAAAGTTGCATATTTTCACTTGAAAAAAAACGCCTAATAGCCGACAATGGTAAAAGAGAGTTCGATGTCCACTATTTTCCGGAAGTGAATTAGTAATTTTCCCAAAATATGATTGACAACTTTTAGGGATACAACTATACTTTTATGTGTAGTTGTTTATTTACTACATAACTATGTAGTAGAGACATAATTTTTTAACTTAGAGGAGGAAATTTTTCTATGGCTAACCAACCAAAGAAATACAAAAAATTCGTAGCTACGGCTGCAACGGCTACTTTAGTAGCTTCTGCTATCGTACCAGTGGCTTCTGCAGCAGGATTCTCAGATGTAGCAGGTAACGACCACGAGGTAGCAATCAACGCACTTGCTGATGCAGGTATCATCAATGGATACGCTGACGGCTCATTCAAACCAAACCAAACAATTAACCGCGGTCAAGTGGTTAAATTATTAGGTCGTTATTTAGAAGCACAAGGCCAAGAAATTCCAGCTGACTGGAATTCAAAACAACGCTTCAACGATCTACCAACAACAGCTGAAGCTGAATTAGTTAAATATGCTGCACTTGCTAAAGATGCAGGCGTATTCAACGGTTCAAACGGCAACTTAAACGCTGCTCAAACTATGCAACGTCAACAAATGGCAGTAGTTTTAGTACGTGCTATTAAAGAAATCGCTGGCGTAGACTTAGTTGCTGACTACAAAAAAGCTGGTTTCGTAACTGAAATCTCTGACCTAGAAAAAGCTTACTCTGCTGAACAACGCAATGCTATCGTTGCTTTAGAATACGCTGGTATCACTAACGTATCTAACTTCAACCCAGGTAACAGCGTAACTCGCGGACAATTTGCTTCATTCTTATACCGCACAATCGAAAACGTTATTAACACTCCTGAAGCTGGTGTTGCTGCAGTTAAAGCTATCAATAGCACAACTGTTGAAGTAACATTTGACGAAGAAGTTGAAAACGTACAAGCTCTTAACTTCTTAATCTCTGATCTTGAAGTTAAAAACGCTGCTATTAAACAAACAAACAAAAAAGTTGTTGTATTAACAACTGCTGCTCAAACAGCTGACAAAGAGTACACTGTATCTCTTGGCGAAGACAAAATCGGTACATTCAAAGGTATCGCTGCTGTAGTACCTACTAAAGTAGATATCGTTTCTAAATCAGTACAAGGTAAACTTGGTCAACAAGTAACTGTTAAAGCACAAGTTACTGTTGCTGAAGGTCAATCTAAAGCTGGTATCCCAGTAACATTCAACGTTCCTGGTAACAACAACGATGCTGTTAACCCAACACTTACTGGTGAAGCGGTAACTAACGATGAAGGTATTGCAACTTACACTTACACTCGTTATACTGCAAAAACTGACACTGTAACTGCTTATGCAACTGGTGATCGTTCTAAATTCTCAATTGGTTATGTATTCTGGGGAGTTGACACAATCCTTACTGTAACTGATGTAAATGAAGGTACATCTGTTAACAACGGCGCTAACAAAACTTATAAAGTTACATTTAAAAATTCAACAACTGGTAAAGTTGAAGCTAATAAAACATTCAACGTTTCTGTTCTTGAAAACATTGATGTTACAGCTGATAAATTACAAAATGTAACTGTAAATGGTACTGCTGTAGCTCAATTAAGTAACGGTACTGTAGTTAAAACAGCACAAATTACTACTGATGGAAATGGCGAAGCAACATTTACAGTATCAGGTACAAATGCTGAAGTAACACCTGTAGTTTATGAAGCGGCAGCTATTTATGATGTAAATAATAAAGTATCTTCTTATTCTTCAAAATATGAAGCATCAGCTTTACAAGCAACAGCTTCTAAAGTGAAATTTGGTGCACTTCAAGCAGAATACACTATTGAACTTAAACGTGATGGTGGAGAAGTTGCTGCTATCGGAGATACAAACGGTGGACGTAAATATAACATCGTTGTAAAAGATAAAGATGGTAAAGTTGCTAAAAATGAAATTGTAAATGTTGCATTTAATGAAGATATTGACGGAGTAATTGCGACTAATACTAAAGCTAAATTCATTAAAGTAGATTCTGATGGAGTTCAATCATTCTACGGAGATGTTGCTGATAAAGATGGCAACAAAGCTAAGCAAATTGTTGTAAAAACAAATGATAAAGGTGAAGCTTCATTTGTAATCGGAAGCACTGAAGTTAATGACTATGTTACTCCAGTTGCATGGATCGATATCAACACATCAAATGCTGCAGATGGAAAATTAGATAAAGGTGAACCATCAACTCTAGGTTCGATTTCTTACTTCCAAGAACAATATCTAGATGGTGCAAAAATTTCTTCTTATGATGCTACTAATAAAAAAGTAGATAAATTCAAAGATAAAGAAGAAGCAACATTTAGACCATCTTTAACAAACCAAAGTGGTAAAACTTATAACGCAACATCTGTTGATTTCAAGTCAGTTACTTATACTGTTACAAACACTGGTGCAAATGACATTGAGGTACTAGACATTGCAGACGGAAAATGGAAAGTAGTTTCTCCAAACCGTAACTTCACAACTTCAACAACATCAACATCAACAACAACTGATTTGAAAGTTCGTTCAGTAGACGGAAAAACTAATTCTGTAAAAGTATTAGCTACTGGTAATGCTAAATATACTGAAAGAAATTCAACAAATGAAAAAACGTATGCATTTACTTCTAAAGAAGCTACAGCTTCATTCGTAAAAACAAGTGAAGTTGGAAACACTTATACAGGTATTGTAAAATCAATCAATACTGATAAAGAAGAACTTGTAATTAATGACAAAGATGCAGTGAACTATGATGGTGAATCTGGTAAAACTTATGTTTATAAAGGTTTAGGTGGATCAACAATTAGTGATGTTGATGCATTTATCGAAATTCTTAAAAGTGCAGAAGTTACTGTAACTTACAATGTTGAAGGTAGCACAGTAACATTCACTATTATTAATATTAATTATAATGGAGCTAAACCTGCAGATACTGCTGAAAAAGATAGAGTAGAGGCTGGAAAAACTTTAACTAATGCGATTCAAGCAGAAACTACTGCTAATTTAGTTGAAGCAAATTATACACCTGCATCTTGGAAAGTATACTCTGAAGCATTAGCAGCAGCAAAAGCTGTAAATGTAACAACTGCTTCAACTAGTGCTATTAAAAAAGCTACAACTGATTTAGCTAATGCTAAAAAAGGATTAGTACTATCTGGCGCAGCAGAAGCTGCTAAAGAAGTATCTAAAAAAGCTTTAAGTGATGCGATTGCTGCTGTAAAAGCAGATGAGTATTATACATCTGTTGCAGCTGTAAAAGCTCTAGTGAAAGTGGCTACTGATGTATTAGCTAATGCTTCTTCTACAAAAGCTGATTATGATACTGCAAAAACTGATTTAGAATCAGGTCTTAAAGCATTAGAAAAAGCGGCGGCAGTGGCTCCAACAGCTATAACTTCTGTAGATGGAAATGTTGTTACATTCACTTTCACATCTAACGTTTCAGTTGCTGCAGGTACAAAAATCACAATTGGTGGTCAAGAAGGTACTGTTGCTTCAACTACAGATTCAAAAGAATTAAAAGTAACATTTGCTACTCTACCAACAATTGATAGTACAGCTAAATTTGATGTTAAAGTAGCTTCTACTCCTACACATTTAGCTGGAGATTTCAATTACACTGTGACATTCACGGCGGCAGGTTCAACTTGGACAGTAGTAAAAACTTCTTAATAAAACTAAACGAAACGTTACTTTATAAACTAGCTTGCTAGTGAAATAAGTGGATTTAGACCCTATAGGAAGAACTTTAATTAGTTTGGCTCTATGGGGTCTTCTTCTAACTATCGTGCTTGTATTCATCAGGGTAGTTCTGATGCGTGGGAAACAGTTCCGTTTGCTCACGAGCCTAATCCTCCTGCATCCAATGCGAGTGTCTATCCGCTCAAAGGGATGAAGTCAGGTGAAGTCGTACTTAGGTGAAATTCCTAAGGCGGGGCTCTTTAAAAAACGACTATGGCTAGGACAACGAATCCATGTAGGCTGTATGTGTCGATTATGCGTGCGAAATTGCTAGGGGTTCATGTATAATTCTGTCATCTGTAATGATGATTGGGTCATCTGTATATAATTTGGAACTGTTAAACGGATGGTGTGCATACTGTATAGTGGGAGCCTAAGGTCTTTAAAATGAGGGAACAAGTCGATGGAACGTTTGAAGTCTTTTCAGAAGAGGTTCGGTAGAAAACCTATGATACTGAAAAGATGGCAGCAGGTTCATAGTAGTGTTGATTGCTAGCCGTTTGGACTTGTATGGTAACATACGAGAAGGGTAAAACTAGCAGGAGCGAAGGAACCTAGTCAGTAGTAGTTCAATAAGAAACTTATTTCCCCAAAAAATTTGTTTCTTACAATCAGTAATTTCATAGGAGTAATCACATATATGTGGTTACTCCTTTTTTTAAGTTGTAAATACTGAATAGTCAGACTATTATTGAGCACGCCGTATGCGGTGAAAGCCGCTTGTCCGGTGTAGGCTCGAATCGAAAGCCATTGTACATGGTATAAGACGAGAATAGCGCAACCACTTTCAATGTAAATAATGCACTATCATTGTCTACAGCAATCTCAACTGTTAAAGATGGAGACACTATTAAATTAACAGGTTCTTTCGCAACTAGTCCCATCACCATTAGTAAATTAGCACACTTAAATTTAAATGGTTATACTTTGACAGGTGATGTAATAATCTCTAGCAATACAGCAGGAACGCTAAATATCTCTGCAGGAAATATTACTGGTAATTTAACAGTAAATACTGCTAATGCTACTGTAAATAATGCTGCAACTGTTACTGGAACTATCACAATCAATAATGTAAGTGGAAACACATGGAATGAGAATGTATCAGGGAATAACTTAATATTCAATGATCCAGATGCAGGTACAAAACTTGTATTAGGTGCAACGGCACGTGTTGCAAGTATTACATTAAATAGACCTGCTGTAGTAACTATTCCTACTGCTGCTTCAGTTGGGACATTAATAGTAAATACCGCAGGATCAACAGTAAATAATGCTGGAGCGATTACCGAAGTAGAAAAAAATGCGGATGTTGTAATTAACGGAAATGCACCTGCAACGGTTAAGCCAGGTCCAGGTGTTGTTACATCGGTAGGAACTCAAGCCGAATTAGAAAGTGCTCTAAACAATGCAGCAGTTCACAACATTAAATTCACTAAAAATATTGTAACTTCATCACAAATTCTTGTGAAACAAGCAAATAAAAAGATTGATGGTGGAAACTTTCAGTTAATTGCTAAGCAAGGTATGACTTATGTAGAACCAAACAAATCAGTGTTAACGGTTCTAGATGCTACAGGTGTGTCGATTTCAAACCTTACTGTAGATGCATCGGCTGTAAATACTGCCAACAAGTGGGATGGGCTCTACGCTCTTCAAGTGTATAATGCAACTGACGTCAACCTTGATAGAGTCACAGTTAAAAATGCAGATGCAGGGCTGTTAGTAAATGGTTCACAAGTGAAGGTCAATGCCATTACGACATCTGGTAACGAGTTTGGTGGTATTGAAGTATCACAAGGAAAAGATGTTACTTCATCTTCTACATTAACTGTTGCTGGAAACAGTACACATACGAATGAAAATATCTACATTTGGACAGTTGGTAATAATGCAACTGTAGTAGATGCTGCGAACCAATATAAATTTGCTAAAGATATTAGACCAGGCAAAGAGTTATATACAAACTATATTCTTGCTTCAGAAAATAGAGATATACCTTTTACCGTAATAGAGGTGCCAAAGAGTTTTACAAGTAAAACACTAACAAATCTAGATTTTTCTACTGTACAAGCAACACAAGCACAACTAGTTAGTAAACCCGTTACAGTAGGTGATTTTACTGGTAGTAAAAAAGATTTTACGATTCGTGTGCAAAAAGGAGCACGAGTGGATGATATTCCTGTAACTGTTTCTTGGAAGCTATCAACTGATTTCTCAAAAGGATTAGCTATGGGAAGTGTAGTAGAAAGTGCAATTCAACAATTTTATGTTGATAAAGACATGGCGAATGGCGATTCACAATATACAGAGTTAATGTCTCGCCCAGTAATGGCGACAGGGAATTATGAAAATGACCAATTTTATATAGGGACATTTTCTACAGGTTCTCAGGCATCAATTACATTACTAGGAAACGATTGGGCGTATTTCTTTGATAATAATCAAGCGCATGGAACAGATGTCGATAAATCTAAAAATCGTGCATTTACAATTAGTGATAAGACAAATACAGTAACAATTAATTTGGCTTCTAATTTTGCGACGATTGATGACTTAGTAAAATATATAAATAATCGTCTGAAAAATGCAGATGTAAAAGCAAATGCAGAAAAAGTAGGTACTGCACAATTTAAAATTACATGTACATCAAATCAAGGAGACTTAATAATTGAGGGTCTAAACAAAAATGATTTCTTTGAATAAATATTAATATATTTAGTGCCTATTAATAGATAATGATAGTTTAAGCCCTAACATCAACTACAGGTGTTAGGGCTTTTTTTAACTAACAAATTTAGTAGCAAATGTTCAATGTAGGATGTTTGACAACATTATATAAGTGCTAGTTGGAGATAGTGAAAAAGCGAAATCGTTACCTACTTATTATTTAGGAAAAGTGAAGCTACAGTTAACAATTGCACTATTTTTCCATGTTCATGTATTACTAAAAATAGTATAAATTTACAACTTATAAATATTTTTTAAATAGTGCATTAACACTAATATGGTTTCATATATATGTACTGGGGAAATAAGTTTTACTACTATTGATGGCACGCCGTATGCGATGAAAGTCGCTTGTACGGTGTAGGCCCAAACCGAAAACCGAGATAGAGAGATAGAGAGATGGTATAAGGTGGGAATAGCAAAGGTAATTTTAATTTGTCGTTAATGCATTCTAACGACACTCATGCGAATTTAACTAATATTGCTAGAAAGGTGACAGCAGTCAAGGAGGTTAGAGCGAAAAAACCAAATGCATTACTAGTAGATGCTGGAGATGTATTTTCTGGATCTTTATACTTCAATGAATTTAAAGGAAAAGCTGATTTGGCGTTTATGAACTTAATGGGTTATGACGTGATGACGTTTGGTAACCATGAGTTTGATTTAGGATCAAGTCCTGAAGGGCATCAAGCGTTAGTAGATTTCATTAAAGGCGCTCAATTCCCATTTGTTTCAGCTAACGTTGATTTTTCTAAAGATAATAAGTTTACTGGGTTGTTCTCAGATTTAATTTCAAGTGATCCGAAAAACGGCAAAATCTACAATGGGATCATTAAAGAAATTAACGGTGAAAAAGTTGGTATTTTTGGTTTAACGACTGCTGAGACAAAAGATATTTCTTCTCCTGGTAGTATCGAGTTTGAAAACTATATTGAAGAAGCGAAAAAAGCAGTTAAAGCTTTTGAGGATAAAGGCGTTAATAAAATCATTGCCCTAACGCATATCGGTTACGACGATAATCCTGCATATGATAACGACCTAATATTAGCGAAATCAGTAGCAGGCATCGATGTGATTGTCGGTGGTCATAGCCATACGCAACTTGATAAACCTGTTGTAGTCGATAAGAATATGAGTGGACAAGCGAAAGATAAGACAATTATTGTACAAGCGTATCAATACAATGATTATTTAGGAACATTGGATGTTACCTTTAATCCACAAGGTGTAGTCATTGCACATAATGGGGCTTTATTAAAAGTGGCAGAATATGCAGAGGATGCAAATGCTGTGGCGACATTAAAACCATTTAAAGATAAAGTTGATGCGGTTTCTAAATCTGAAACAGGTGCAATTGCAACAGTAGCGCTTGAAAATCCACGTGATAATGGTGATACGGCAAAGCCGAGTGTTCGTAAAAATGAAACGCCGTTAGGGAATGTTATTACAGATGGCATGCTTGCAAAAGCGAAACAATACAATCCAAATGTAATTATGGCGCTACAAAATGGCGGAGGTATTCGTACAGCGATTAATCAAGGACCAATAACGGTTGGTGAAGTTATTTCAGTTCTACCATTTGGTAATACATTAGCAACGGTGACTTTAACTGGAGCGGAATTAAAACAAACATTTGAAAAAAGTGTTTCACTTTATCCACTTGAAAATGGTGGTTTCCTTCATGTTTCAGGTGCAAAGGTAGAATTTGATTCTTCTAAACCAGCAGGTCAACGTATTGTCAAAATCTCTTACAAAGATGCTCAAAATAACGATATTGCAATTCAAGATAATAAAACGTATACAATCGCAACAAATGCATTTACTGCAAAAGGCGGAGATGGCTTTGATGTTTTGAAAAAGGCATATGAAGAAGGACGCGTAACGGATTTAGGTTTATCAGACTGGGAAAATCTCGCTGAGCATTTAAAATCTTTAGTTAATGTCAATCCGAAAGTTGAAGGTAGAATCGTAGACGTCGCTAATAGTCAACAGCCTGATAAAAATGTTGATGGCGCTGATTTCTCTGGAACTGCTGGACAACCTAAAGTTTACGAAGGAAATGTAACAGTAAGTATCTCAAATATTGCTTCTTTAGGAAATGCAGTTGTGAAAGGGAATTTAATTTTAACTGGCACTGTGCCAGCGCAATTCTCATTTAACAATCTACAAGTTGGAGGCAATCTTGATCTTTCAAAATTAACTGGGGATCTCTTTAATTTTGATGGAGTTACTGTAACTGGAGATACAATTCTATAAGTATTGCAAAGCCTTCTCCTAGTGGGATGGAGGCTTTGTATTTTAATGTTAACTACACTCGTTTGTCCATATTGAAAGGGGAACTTTTTGGATGTATAAAAAGAACTGGAGAAAACCAATACATGCTTTTTTAGCGACAAGTCTAATTGCGAGCGCTGTTGTTCCTACAGCAGCACCCCTAAATGTCAAAGCCGCTACGTTAGCAACTGATTTAATTATTTCGGAATACATTGAAGGCAGCAGTTTTAATAAGGCGATTGAAATTTATAATGGTACTGGTGCAACAATCGATTTAGCAAATTATACGTTAGAGATGCATACAAATGGTGTAGCAATTGCTGATAAAACAGTGGCGTTATCAGGAACATTAGAACATGGAGCTACGTATGTGGTGCATCATAAAGATGCAAATGCAGCTATTAAGCAATTTGGAAATATGGAAAATTCGACTGTTATTAATTTCAATGGAGACGATCCAGTCGTATTAAGAAAAAATGGGGCAATAATTGATTCTATTGGGCAAGCAATTGGAGTAAAAATAAATTTTGGTGTGGATGTCACATTAGTTCGAAAAAGCTCAGCCACATCTGGAGATACAATCATTGACGATGCATTCAATCCTAGCGAGTGGGATGTGTATCCTAAGGATGACTTTACACATATAGGCAAACATTCAATGGAAGGCGGAGAAGTAGGGCCGATTGTTAAGGTAGGCGCAGTAACAGCTTCTACACCTTCTGGAACGGTAGCGACTGGTACTGCAATTGCATTAGCTTCAGCAACGGAAGGCGCAACGATTTATTACACAACTGATGGTACAGAGCCGACTTCGAACAGCACTTTATATTCGCAACCAATTGTTATTGATAAAACAACAACAATAAAAGCAATTGCTGTAGCAGAAGGATTAGATAATAGTGATGTACAAACTTTCAATTATACAGTAGTTGGACAAGAAGATATTCTTTCTATCGCTGATGCAAGAGCAAAAGCTAACGGAACATCAGTAACAATCAAAGGTGTTGTGGCAGGGAAACTGAAAAATTCAATTTCTGTGCAAGACAGCACGGGTGGTATTGCGGTTCGCCCGACTAGCTTAAATGCGAATGTTGGTGATGAAGTAACGCTCAAAGGTACGTTAGCTGATTACAGAGGATTGCTGCAATTAGATGGAGCACAAATGATCGATAAAGTAGCGGGTGTTGGTGAGCCTACTGCGAAACTGGTAACAGGAGCAGAGGTAAAGGAAGCCAATGAATCGCAACTCGTTACTGTAAAAAATGTCACGCTGTCAGCGGTGAGTAGTGGAAACTATACGGCAAGTGATGGTAGTAATTTCATTGTGCGTGATGAAAATAATATACTTGGCTTAACTGTAGGCACAACATATGAATCGATTACAGGTATTTTGCAACAGTTCGATAATGATTACCAACTGATTCCTCGTTCTGCATCTGATATTGTGGTGGATAGCGCAGCGTTAAAGCCTGCTATCGCATCTCCTGGAAGTGGAACATTTGTGAATAAAACTACAGTTACTTTAGCTACATCGACAGCAAATGCAGAAATCTACTACACAGTAGATGGCTCAAATCCAACTGTAGGTGGTACGAAATACACAACGCCAATCGAGATTACTCAAAACACAACATTAAAAACAGTTGTAAAAGCGAGTGATGGTAAATTTAGCGAAATTATGACATATGACTATGAGATTACAGATGCTTTGCAGATTCATAATATTCAAGGGGAGGGGCATACTTCTCCATTTGTGGGTAAAACAGTTGAAGGTATTCAAGGAATCGTGACGTATTCATTTGCTTTAAACGGAAGTACGTATTATACGATTCAAACGCCTGATGAATTGGCGGATAATAATCCAAATACATCTGAAGCTATCTTACTTTATAGTGGGAAAAATGCTTGGCCGATTCAAGTAGGGGATTTAGTATCTGTAACAGGTAAAGTCGATGAATATGCGTACGATGGCTATAGTGATGCAAACCAAACAGATTTAAAAACAACGCAAATCAATGTTCGTAATGATCAAGGTGGGAAAGTAGAAAAAATAAAGAGTAGCGTAGCATTACCAAAAGCCATTAAAATTGATGAATTAAAAATGTCATTTAGCAACATTGATAGTGACAATCTTCAAATATTCAACCCAACAATTGATGCCATTGATTTTTGGGAAAGTATTGAAGGTATGCGAGTGGAAGTGGGCAATGTCAAAGCTGTCTCTCCACAGGAGCACGGGGATTTAGTGACGGTTCTAGAAAGTGAACCAACGAATACACTTCATGGTGGCGTCTTGTATGAGGAAGGGAAGACAAACCCAAATCGTATTCAATTCAGATTAGAACCAAACGGAACAGCTCGTGATTTCGAAGTTGCAACAGGTGATAAGTTTAAGGGACCTATTACGGGTATCGTTGGCTACTCTTATCAAAACTTTAAAATCTATGTGCCACTAGATGAGATGAAACAAGCACATGTAAAAGGGACTGCAAAACCTGAGACAACAAAGATTGTTAAAGCGGAAGACAAGTTAACAATTGCTTCTTATAACTTAGAAAACTTCTCTAATAATAAAACGTCGACATCAGATGATAAAGCACGTAAATTAGCACGCGCAATTGGTGTCGATATGAAAACGCCGGATATTGTAGGAGTAACGGAAGTACAAGATAATAACGGCGAATCGACTGGTGATTCGAAAGCAGATCAAAGTTATAAACGATTGATTGATGCCATTAAAGCTGCAAGTGGCGTTGAATATAAGTATGTCAATATTGACCCGGTGAATAATGCAGACGGTGGTGCACCAAACGCAAATATTCGTGTTGGATTCCTTTACAATCCAGAAAGAGTGAAGTTGAAAGAAGGTATCCCAGCAGGCGATGCGACTACTGCCGTTAGTTATCAAAACGGTAAGTTAACGTTAAACCCAGGTCGAATTGATCCTACGAATGAAGCATTTAATAGTAGCCGTAAACCGTTAGCTGCACAATTTGAATTCCAAGGTGAAGATGTGGTCGTTATCGCTAACCACTGGAATTCTAAATCTGGTGACACGCCATTATTCGGAGCAAAACAGCCACCGGTTTATGGAAGTGAAGTGCAACGTAAAAAAATCGCAACGATTGTAAATAACTTTGTTAAAGACATTAAATCAAAAAATGCAGATGCAAACATTGTATCTTTAGGTGATTTTAATGACTATCAATTTGCTGATGCGCTTAAGATTCATGAAGGTGCTGAGATGACAAATATGATTAATAAAGCGGAAGACGCTGATCGTTACACGTATTTATATCAAGGGAATTCGCAAGTATTAGATCATATTTTAGTTTCTAATAATCTTAAAGACAATACAATCATTGATATTCTTCATATTAATGCAGACTTTACTGATATGGCAGGCCGTGCAAGTGACCATGACCCTGTAATGGTCCAAATTGACTTGAAAAAAGGTTCTACTGTTGAACCGATTGAAGTTGAGATCACTTATAATTTAACAAACTTTAAAACAAACAAATTAACAATCACAAAGCCTAGTGTGGCATTACATTTAGATGCTAAATCTGTTATCACTGAGGGCGTGTTCCTAAAAGGGAAATATGCTGAGCTTCACGGTGAGGGCTTTAAAACGACAAATGTTATCATCAATCCAGATCAAGCAGGTGCCATTGTTGACTTAAAAGGCAATACCTTTAAAAAGATCACGATTGACGGTAAAAATGTAAGTGAAATTAGAGGCGCCGACAAAATCGACTTAAAATTGATTGAACTGAAAAATGGTGCAACGTTTGACCAAATTAAATTTACGAATTCTAAAGGGGATCCCATTGTGGATCCTTCTTTACCTTCTGAGAACAAGCAACCAATCATTAAAAAACCTTTTACAAATAAAACAGTAGCTGTAGGTACGGCAATTACAATCGATTTAACGGAACATTTCGCTGATCCGGATAATGACGCACTGACATTTACAGCTACAAAAGGTACTATAAATGGCAACATATTAACGCTAAATTTAGAAGCGGGTAGCCATATTGTTGGCATTACTGCATTCGATGGCAAGAAAAGTATCACTACCAATTTTAGTGTTACAGTAAACGCTAACGACTATTATGCAGCTGCCTATGACAAGGAAGGTCAAGCGCTAAAAAAAGCCCTTCACGATATCATTTCTAAACAAAAGGTACTGTCATATGATGATGCTTGGGATGCATTAAAATATACAGATGAAGATCCAAATAATTTAAATAATGTACTGTTATTTTACTCTGGGAAATCAAGCCCTAAATCAAACAATGGCGGAAAAGTAGGAAACTGGAACAGAGAGCATACGTGGGCAAAATCACATGGTAATTTTGGAACGAGCAATGGACCAGGAACAGATATTCATCATTTACGACCTACAGATGTTTCAGTGAATAGCTCGAGAGGAAATTTAGATTTTGACAATGGTGGCAGTCCAGTGTCGGGTTGTAATGGTTGCTTGAAAGATTCGGATTCATTCGAGCCGCCTAATAATGTAAAAGGTGATGTAGCACGTATCTTATTTTATATGGCAACTCGTTATGAGCCAGGCGATAAAGTTGACCTTGAATTAAATGAAAAAGTTAATAATGGGACAGCTCCTAATCATGGTAAACTTTCTGTCCTTTTACAATGGCATCTACAAGATCCCGTAGATGAATTTGAAAAACGAAGAAACGACAGAATATATGAAGTTCAAGGTAATCGCAATCCATTTATCGATCACCCGGAATGGGTAGAAACGATTTATGGTAAAAAAACGGCATTACAGATGGCGAATTAACCAGAATAATCTATTGGTAGCCCACTTTAATTGGATGTGAAGTGGGCTTTTATTTTTTTAGGACAAGTACCTGACTGTTATATGGATGAAAAATTATAAACCCAAATCTTCTGGAAGATATGGAGAGCTTCAAATTAAGCGATTTAACAGGAATATGAGCGGCAGGTAAAAGTACAATTGAAGTGAATTTCTCAAGGAACAATGTTGGGAATTTTCTATACTGTTCCTTTTGTATGATATTTTAGAAGTATTTCAGAATATGATATAATATGGGCAAAATACGAGTGGCTAGCGTTCGTAAATAAACGGTTATTATAGGGTAGAAATGATGGAATCTTATTTATTTTGCTATCACGGTACAACTAAACGAGATGGAGTAAATATTGAGCAGAGTATAGATTTGTCGAGAGTGCGTTATCGTACAGATTTTGGAAAAGGCTTCTATGTAACGAATAATTTGAAGCAAACTAAAAAGTGGGCAATTGGAAGAGCTAAAGATGAAATGGTTGATGGACGATTGCTGGCTGGTACTGAACCAGTAGTTGTGTATTTCCATTTAGATATTAAAAAGTTAATGAGTTTAACTACTAAGCAATTTGAGCAACCTACAAAGGAATGGGCTGAATTTATTTTCAATTGCCGAAGTACTGGCTTCAAGAATGAACTATATCACGCTTTTGATTATACGCTCGGACCACTTGCAGATGGGCGTACCAATATTCTAGTGCGAAAAATGCTTAACGGAATAATTACTCTCGATGAATTTTTTGATAGTATCAAGCCATTGTATATAAAGAATTCACAGTTAGCGCTACATACAGAAGCAGCAATTGAATGTTTAAAAATGGTGAGGGTGAAGGAAATTGAAATGGACTGATTATACATTTAATGAATTAGATTTGGAGCTTGTCTTTTTGATTCGAGATGAGTTAAAAAAAGTTTTAGGTGAGCAAGCTGATGAAGCGCTCATGACATCAGGTTTCCTCCATCGTTTACAGGAGGATCCGATCTATGTTCATCACTTTGACGAAGACTATTGGGTGAGCCATATTATAAAGCGATTTCAACAATCGATAGCAGGTTAGATGAAAAAAGTGTTAGATTGACTACGGTCAATCTAACACTTTTTCGTTCTCTTTTAATGTAATAGTGACTGGCACGCTTATCGCGCTTCTACTAATTTCTTCAAATAACTTCGACGCGACGGATAATGAAGAAGCTTCCTATAAAAAGTAGTAAAAATATACTGATGCCGATTGCGGTCATTTCATAAAATGACGTTGAAATCAAACTACGCATTGCCAACATCACACAAGCTAATAGAATGCTTGCAAATGTAAAAGGGATAAAAACGAGCATTGCCAATTCTTTTGTCACCACGGAACTTACCTCTTTCACAGAAAGACCAATTATCACTAAATGTTTTCAATATACTCCAATTTTTTCATATTTGCTATCCTATACGAAAACATTGTGAAATGAGTTAAAAAGCTTGCTGTAGTAGATGCCAAGTACGACCATTGCATTAATCGACATTATATGACATGCTTAATAGAGATATAAAGTACTAGGAGAATGTTGTAGTGATTAAAGAATGGGATTTACTACGTGTGGTGGCATGCCTATCCATTTTACTATTGCATACATCATCGTGGGTAATTATGGAGGTTGGGGCAGAACCTGAGCAACCGTTGTATTTGTTTTTACGAATTGCGCTGTGCTATGCAACACCGACGTTTATTGTGTTATCCATTTTAATATTGTCGAATCGTTATCGTGAAAAGCTACCGACTAATTTTTGGTCGAGTCGCATTCAATATATTTTTGTGCCTTTTTTAGTGTGGGCTTTTTTAGATGCGTTATTGGTTGAGTCAATTTACCAGAAGGGCTTGCTATGGGACAAGTATTATCACAATGTTGTGTCTGGCGAGTTTGTTGGCTGGTTTGTCGTAGTCATTATGCAGCTGTATATGGTGATTGCGCTGATAAAGCGTTTCAAGTGGTCGATTGCCTGGTTTTTACCCCTTAGTGTATTGATTACACTTGTTCATCATGCAATCATTTTATTGCCGTATCCAATATTTGAGGACAATGTGATGGTTATACGCTTGCTGTTTACGGGCTGGCTCGGTTATTTTGCTGTAGCATATGCGATAGGCGTTTATTATGAACAATTAGCCGTGCTGGCAAAGAAGTATCGCGGAGCGACCATTGTTTTTGTCATACTATCTGCGCTGTTCTTATATATTCGTGTGCAACTTGGCTACATAGAGGTACACTCGAGACGGCTCGATTTAGTGCCACTTGTCGTAAGTGTTGTACTTTATGTGATTGCTTGGGGACAGTTAATACCATCGACGAAAGTTGTACGGATTATTAGTCAATATGGATTTATGATTTACCTTATCCATTGGGAGGTTTTACGCCTATCAACAAGCTGGTTCGTAGCGCATTTTGATAGCACACTGACGCGTGTTCCACTGCTTATGCTGTGGACGCTTGTTGTTTGTATTGGGCTGACAAAGCTACTGTCATACCTGCCATTTAGTCAATGGATTGTCGGAAAACTAAAGAAACGGTAAAAGCAGTGATTTCTAAAGTAGAAAGCACTGCTTTTTTGCTTGTGGGGGCGAGTCACTCGAGAGAAACGCCGGTAAACCCGAGAGAATGGCCAAGAACCCTGTGAATCGCCACTAAACATGGGTGAAACGCCACTAAACTCAATCAAATCGCCACCAAACCTGAGTGAAACGCCACTAAACACCGAACAAGCACTGAAACCTTTATTGAATACGTAAAATCGGTTTAATTGCCTCGCCATTTTTTGATGCTAAAAATGCTTCATTGATTTGGTCAAAATCATAGAATTTCACCAATTTATCGAATGGGAATTGCCCAGCTTTATAGTAGTCCACTAATTGAGGGATAAATACATTTGGTACTGAATCACCTTCAATTACACCCATCATTGTTTTACCTTCAGCCATGATATCATTGTGCACATCGATAGTCATTTCTGGTGTTACACCAACTACTGCTGCAACGCCTAGTGGACGTAGGGCTTGTAAACATTGACGAACTACTGGAGGAACGCCTGTTGTATCGACTGCGTATTTTGTACCACCGTTTGTTAATTGTTTAATTTCTTTTACAACATCTACTTTTGTTCCATTAAATGTATGTGTTGCACCTAACTCTTTTGCTAATTTTAAGCGTGAATCGTGTACATCCACTGCAATAATTGTTTTACAGCCTACAATTTTTGCAGCCATAATAGCACTTAAACCTACAGCGCCAGCACCATAAATAGCAATTGTTGAGCCGAACTCGGGCTTGATTTTATTTAAAACAGTGCCAGCACCTGTTTGTATACCACAGCCTAAAGGTCCAAGTAATGCTAAATCCACATCTTTATCTACTTTTACAACATTACGTTCATGTGAGATTGCATAAGTACCGAACGAAGATTGACCAAAGAATGTTGAAAGTGGTTGGCCATCTTTAGATAAACGATGTGTGTAATCATCATGTGTACCGCCAAAGTTTAAATCGTTGAATGTTTCACAAACTGTTGGATGACCTGTTAAACAGTTATCACAATGTCCACAATGCGCAAATGAAAGTACAACGTGATCACCTTTTTCTAAACGAGTTACACCTTCACCGACTTCTTCAATAATTCCTGCTCCTTCATGTCCAAGAACAGCAGGTAGTGGGGCGATTGCTGCATCACGTGCAACAGCATCTGTATGGCAAACACCCGTACTAACAATTTTCACTAACACTTCATTCGCTTTTGGACCTGCTAGTTCTACTTCTTCAATAATAAAATCTTGGCCTTGACCAGGCGTAACTGCTGCTTTAATTTTCATATATTCATTCTCCCTTTAGTACAGATTATTGAAATTCGCTATCATTGTAATCGTTTGCAGAAATCGCTACAATATATTCAAATCTATATCTATATTCATTATGATTCATAAGGGGAAATACTATGCAACTTTTACAGTTACAATACTTTTTAGCTGTGGCGAGGACGGAGCATATGTCTCAGTCTGCACTTTCTTTAAATATTACACAGTCATCATTAAGTAAAACGATTGCCAAATTAGAAGATGAAGTAGGTGTCCCTTTATTCGATCGAAATGGTAAGAAAATTCGTTTGAATAGTTATGGAAAGTATTATGCGCAGGAAGTAGAGAGAGCATTAAAAATCTTACAAGAAGCACATGAAGAAGTACTAGAAATGGCTGATATAGAGGAAGATCGTGTTTCTATTAGTGTGATGAGCTCTACAATCCTACCGCCCATATTTAGAAGTTTCTATGATCGTAGACCGAATATTCGAATTCAGCAATCCATTCTCCCCGATTCAGTAGCAAAGGAACGTCTAATTAGTGGGGAAATTGAGTTGTGTGTTTCCAATACACCGATTACAGGAACTGATATTGAATGGCTTCCTGTTTTAAAGGAACGATTAGATTTAATTGTTCCTAAAAATCATAGACTTGCACAATTTGATGAAATTGATTTACTAGAAGCAAAAGACGAACGTTTTATAGGATATAAATCTGGATTAGAATCGGTTAGCATGTTTGAAAAATGTTGTTTACAAGAGGGGTTTACCCCAAACATTGTCTTTGAAGGAACGGAAATGTCGATTGTTTTACAGCTTGTAAATGAAGGACAAGGGATTACATTTTATCCGCAGTATTCATTTTTAGGTGAACAACTAGCGAATACTAAAATCATTCGCTTGAAAAATAGCCACTGTTATCAAATGGTAGGGTTTGCTTGGTTAAAAAACAAAAAGTATTCCTATGTATCAAAGCAATTCCGTCAACATATGATTCAAGCTTTCATAGACATTCATAATAAAAATAATAGATAAGAAAAAGGCGAATATAGTATTCGGCTTTTCTTAATTAATATATTCGATAGAACCCGGAGAATCGCCGATAAAATCATAGAAATCGCCGATAAAGTCGACGGAATCGCCGGTACCTCGGCAGAAATCGCCGATAGCATCGTGGGAATCGCTGGTACCTCAGCAGAAATCGCCGATAGCATCGCGGGAAACGCCGGTACCTCGGCAGAAATCGCCGATAGCATCCCGAAAATCGCCGATACCCCTGTGCTAACTAAAAATCAAACTAATTTTTATTCAGGCATTAATTTTAAATTGCGATCATTATAGGCAAGGACGACATAATCTGGTTGCATGCTTTGTAAGTAAGAAATGATGTCCTTTTCCAAATAACGTAAGTCTAAAATGGTTACGGTTTTAAAGTGACTTGCTACATGAAATTGGATGGTGTTAAAGTATGAATCTTTAATGACGACGAGATGTTTGTCGCTGTCATAGTTTTGGTTGACGAGAGTGAGCTCAGCGAAGTCGCGACTGTATGCTTCAGCGTAGTTTACAATTGCATCGGGACTCATCTGTTTTGCGCGACCGTACACTGCTTCGTATGGTGCAGTGACTCCACCTTCAATCGTACCGTCATAAATAGTAAACTGTGTTGCGAACGAAGCGGGCTCGTTGTAGCAAATTTGTTCATTATTATCGACGGTCATATACAGTATTTTATTCCAAGAGCCGGCGAATTTATTTGGTAAGCAAAATGTATTGGCCTCATCAAATGGAATTGTTGGTATCGTCTCGCCAAGTCGTTTGCTTAGTGTATTGATTAGTGCCTCGTAACCGGAGTATGCACCTTGTATTGTCCAGTGATGATCTGTTTTAAAGAAGTTGCGCTCTGCAGAAAAGTCGTCCTGCATTTCATCATATAGACGAATATTGTCTACACCAGCAGCTGTGACAAGTTTGTGCAGTTTGGTGTTATTGGCAATACCAGCGTCTTCAGGCATATAGCTTGGACTTGGCTCCCGTGAATAGGTTGCCTTCGCCGGTAGTGAGTAAAATGTAAACGGAATATTTTTTTCGGCTAGCCCTTCGCTTAAACGTTTTAAATCAGAGGCAAAGGAAGCTAGCTCTTCTTCAGTTTTTGCTGCGGCTGGTTTGGAAATAATCCAGCCACTTTTATCATCTACTGCGTACTTATCATTTAAATAAGTTTTGCCCACAACACGCTGAAAGTTAACATAATTGCGCATCCATGTATCTCGAGCAGGAAATTGATCGGAAATATAAGATTCTACCTGTTTGGACCATTGCCCCGAAAAGATTTCCTGTGGACTTGGCGTGATATTGGCAGATTCTAATGGACGGTTTTCCATCTCTGATTGCGGACGATCCACTGTTAATACATGCACGACGAAGCCACCGAAAATGATGCAAAAAAATGTAATTGGTAAAAGTAACGTTTGTATTTTTCGCATGATGTCCCACCTAAAATCTAAAGTAAATGAATGGATTATGTGTTGCGTTCACTAAAAACATCGTGATAAATAACAAAAGAGCTCCATAGTAAATTGTTTGCGTAATGCGTAGCCCCCAGTCAAATGATAGGGAAGCGGTAGCTTTTTGTTCGCTCCAATTTTGATAAAGTTTATAGATTGGCATCGCAAATATAATAGCGATAACAAAGTAAATAGCATAATCCTTCGTCAGTAAAATCGTTTCATAGTTGTACAGTGCAGCGTCTGATAACCCAAATAACGTTTTGATAAATGCAAATGCATATGTAAAGTCATTTGCTCTAAAGAAAACCCAGCCGATCATGACAATAATAAGAATATACATATGTCGGACTACACGTGGAATACGCTCCAACCATTTCAACAATACCCATTTTTCCAAGCAAATTAATATCCCATAGTAAAAGCCCCATGCCATAAAGGTCCAGCTTGCACCATGCCAAAAACCGGTTAGTGTCCAGACAATAAGTAAATTACGATATAACTTCCATTCGTGGCTAACGCGACTTCCACCAAGTGGGAAGTAGACATAATCTCTAAACCAACTGCTGAGTGAGATGTGCCAGCGACGCCAGAAGTCTGTAACTGATTGAGCGATATAAGGATAGTTAAAGTTCTCTTCAAATTTAAAGCCAAAAATACGTGCTAACCCAATTGCCATATCACTATAGCCAGAGAAGTCGAAGTAGATTTGTAGGGAGTATGCAAAAATTCCAATCCATGCAGTACCAGTTGTTAAGTCCCCACCAGATAAACTAAATACGTGATCGGCTACTTCGCCCATTGGATTTGCGATAAGTACCTTTTTCGCTAAGCCTTGTACAAAGCGACGCGTCCCAATCATCCAATCGTCTGCTGTAGAGAGTCTTTTTTTTATTTGCTCAGCTACCGTTTGATAGCGAACAATAGGACCTGCAACGAGCTGTGGAAATAATGTAATGAAAAGTGATAAATCTAAAAAGTTGCGCTGTGCCTTTACGTCCTTGCGATAAACATCGATAACATAGCTAAGTGCTTGGAACGTGTAAAACGAAATGCCGATTGGCAGAGGTACAGCCTGCCATTCAATGGGCTGTGCCAAATAATTGTTAATAATGTCTACGAAAAAGCCAGCGTATTTGTAATAGCCTAAAATGGCTAAATTACTAACAATAACTAACCAAAGAAGTGTTTTTCTCTTAGACTGTGAAACTGTATTTTCAATGACAATGCCTAGCACATAATTGAGCACAATAGACAGCATCATTAAAAGCACATATTTCGGTTCACCCCAAGCGTAAAAGAACAAACTAGCCAACAGTAAAATCGTATTGCGTAGCATCTTTGGAGAGATGAAGTACACAACAATTACTAATGGCAAAAAGACATATAAAAAAATAAGACTACTAAATACCATTTCTGTCAAATCCCCATCTCTGTAAATGATAGAACTTTGCGAATTGCCGAGGTCGTTGATAGCGCGGCGAAATCGCCAATAACCCCAATCGAATCGCCACAAACCCTTTTTAAATCGCCACAAAACCCAGTCATACCGCTGATTGAAGCCCATTAAATCCTAATAGAATATAGTGACTGTCACTATATTCTGGTTTCCATAAAATCTTAATCCAGTTTTCCAAGGGAATTAATGAATAAATTACCTATATTATTGTAACGTAAATTCATCATTTGTTCACTATTCCTTTAAGTGAGAAAATTGTCTTAGCTAAAAATATATGGAAGGGAAAAAGTCTCAATACCTATGGGTAAAATGGTATATTTTTCGCATAAAAGCAACGCTTGTCTACTAATTGTTGGATGGTAAAACAATATATATAAAACTAAAAAATGTATGTATAACCAATAAAGTATTACTGTTACCACATCTTTCATTCCAGATATTTCACATAGATATGTATGTTCTACTTCTCTTATAATAGAATCGTAGTCATAAAAGTGGCTAATTTATCTAGGAGGTTTTTAGACATGAAACAAAAATATAGCAAATGGGTTGTCGGCGCAGCATCAGCAGCTCTAGTAGCATCAGCAATCGTACCAGTAGCAAGCGCAGCAAGCTTTTCTGATATTGAAACAAGTGATCACAAGGACGCTATCTTAGCATTAGCGGACGCTAAAATCGTAGGAGGTTACACTGACGGTACATTCAAACCGAACGCAGTGGTAACACGCGGTAACGTAGCGAAATTCTTAGGTAAATGGTTAATTTCTGAAGGATATGAAATTCCAGCTGATTACAAAACAGAAGCTCGTTTCACTGACCTTCCAACTTCAGCTCCAGACCAAGAATTACTACAATATGCAGCACTTGTTAAAGATGCAGGCGTATTTAAAGGTTCTAACAACCAATTAATGTACACAAACAACATGAACCGTGAACAAATGGCAGTAGTATTAGTACGTGCTATTAACACTGTTTATGGTGTAGATTTAGTAGCAGATTACAAAGAATCTGACTTCAAATCTGCTATCACAGATTTAGACAAAACTACAGCTACAGAAAACCGTGAAGCGATTATCGCTTTAGAATATGCTGGACTTACAAACGTTAAAGCGTTCAACCCTAAAAACTCTTTAACTCGTGGTCAATTCGCATCATTCTTACACCGTACAATCACAAACGTTGGTGAAGCTGTTTTAACTGTTAAAGAAGCTAAAGTTGTTGACGCAACTACATTAGAAGTAACTCTTTCTGATGACACTAAACACACTGTAAAATTAGAAACTCCACTTGTAGAAAACAAAGAAACTAAAGTAGAGTTCGAAATTGACGGTAAAACTTATTCAGCTGTAGTTACATATGAAGTAACTGAAGTTAAATTAGAAGCAGTAAAAGCAGTAAACGCTAAAACAATCGAAGTACAATTCAACAAAGCAGTAGAAGATACTACTAAAGCTAAAGTTGAATTACTACGTGGTACTTTCAAACAAAACGTAACTCTAGTATGGTCTGAAGATAAAAAATCAGTTCAATTAGTAGGCGCTACAAACTTCCAAGCAGCTGATTACACTGTAAACATTGCTGGTTTAACTGAAAATGTATTAACTAGCACAGTTAAAATCGAAGCTCAAAAAGTAACTTCAATTGAAGTTTTAGACGAAGTAGCTGTAGTTGACAAAGCAGTTCAAACTGACGGTACATTCGCTACTGGCACAACTGCAACTGTTGGTTATGTAGTTAAAGACCAATACGGTACAGACATTACAAAAACTACTGCTTTAAAAACAAATGATAACTCTAATGCAACTGTTGCTGCTGATTCAGCTAAAGGTGTAATTAAATTATCAGGCGCTGTTGTAGAAGGCAAAAAAATCGGTGATATCGTACCAGTAGTATTATTTGATGCTGCAACAGGTACATCAGTTTCTAAAACTGTAAAATTATCAGCTGAATCTACAGTTTCTTCTATCGAAGTAGCTGGTGTTTATAACGCTAAAGGTGAAGAAGTAGTTTTAAATGATTCTTCTAAAGCTTCTGATGCTTATATCGTATTAAACCTTAAAGATCAATATGGTAAAGAAATTACTGATGCTGCTAAAGCAACAGGTTTAGTTATCACAAACACAAACACTACAAACTTAACAATTGCTAACACTGTTTCTAAAGTAAAAATTGGCGATAAAGATAAATTAGTAGTTGCATTATCTTCAATCTTAAAAGCTGGCGACACTGATGTGTTATTAATTTCAACAACTAACGGTCAAACAGCTAAATATACTGTTAAAGTTGCAGAAACTTCTACAACTAATGCAATCTCTGTTTCTCAACCAGAAATCGCTGTTGCTGAAGAATCTACATTAATCCCATTAACAGTTACTGATAAAGAAGGCAACGTAATCACTAACAAAAAAGTATTAGCTGATGCTAACAAAGGTATTAAAGTTGGCGGTACTACAGTTGCTGAATCAGCTCTTGAAGTGAAAGATGGTCAAGTTTACTACAAAACTACATTCAACACTGCTGGAACACAAGCATTAGTATTCCAAACTTCAACTTTCAAAGTTGCTACTATTACTGTAGATGTAAAAGCTAAAGCAGTACCAACTGTAGTTCGTGGACTTAAAACTCCTTTAGTTATTTCAACTTCTAAATCTCCAGTTACAATTACAGCAAAAGATCACTTAATCATCGAAGACCAATATGGTCGTGAAATGAAAAACTCTGCTGAACCTGTAAAAGTAACATTAGTTGGAACTTCAGACGTAGTATCAGTAACTGGAAATCAAGTAACTGCACTTAAAAACGGAACTGCAACATTAAATGTGGCACTTACAACACAAAATGGCACAATTGATTCTGCTGTTGAAGTTAAAGTACAAGTTACTGATGGTACTGAATACAATGGTTATGAAATTGCTGAAATTGGCAAAACTAAAGTAGCAACAGCTAAAGATATTACAGTTAACGGTTTACTAAACGGTGGTAAAGTAGCACTTGCTGACAGTGAATATACTGCAACAGTACAAGGTGGTAAAATTACTTCACCAACAGCAGTAACTGGTGGTAAAGTAACGATCGCTGATACAGATTTAAACACTGATTCAGCAACACCAGCTAACAAAATTGACACAGAATTCACATTAAAAGTAACAATTAATGCAACTGGTCAAGTGTTAGAACAAAAATTTGTTGTTTCAGCTGACACAGAGAAAACACAAGATTTCTTCTTCACAGCATCAGAAACAACAGCTGACTACAACTTAGCTAAAGCTATTACAGAAGCTTCATTAGTATCTGGTTCAACTGTAGCAAACTTAAAATCTACTGGTGATGCACCAGCAGTAGTAAACGTTGCAACTGTTGACCAATATGGTAACAAAGTAATTTCTGCACTTGTAGCAGAAACAGTTACAATCGTACCTGAAAAAGTAACAGATGTTAAAATTTCTGGTAACGGTACTGCAGCTGCAACAGCTACATTAAATGCAGATGTTAAAGAAGCTAAAGTAACTTTAAAAATTAAAGTTGGTAACGCAACAAAAGAATTAAAAGTAACAATCGTTGCTGCATCTTAATAAATAGCTTAAAACTATAAACTAGTTTACTAGTAACTAGCCTTGTGATTAGATGAAACTTTTTGTTTCATCATGGTCACAAGGCTTTTTTGATGGAGAGAAATCCCTGTAAATGAAGCAATACTTCTAGCTAGGGGTATTGCTATTTATAGTAAGAATAGCATCAAAATACATAACTATAGAAGAATATGAAACTTTTACTATTACCTCCACGTATTATCAAGTATGATAGATAAAATGTGTAGGGGGATGAGCGGATGAAGCGTAACAGTTTATTTCAAGGAGCAATCGTTGCGGCATTAGCAACAAGTGCCATTGTCGTGGTGCCGACAGCGCAGGCAGCAGAAGGTTTTAGCGATGTTGATCTGTCGAAAGAATATGGAGTAGCGGTAAAAGATTTAGCAGCAAGAGGTATTATCAATGGATATTCAGATGGTACATTCAAGCCATTTGCTGATGTTACGCGTGGACAAGTTGCGAAAATTTTAGCTAACTTATTGGCGTTAGATACGCAAAACGTGATAGATCCACACTTTACGGATGTTCAGCAAAGTGATGAATACTATGGCGCAATTGCTGCTTTAGCAAATGAAGGAATTGCGTCTGGCTTTGCGAACGGTAGCTTCGGTGTGAATCAAGCTATTACCCGCGAACAGTTAGCGAGTATGTTAACGTCTGCCTACCAATTAGTCAATAATGCAGAAGATTGGACACTGCCATTTACAGATGTTGTGAAATACTCCGATGCGTATTATGCAATTGGACCTTTGTTTGAACACAACATTACAAAGGGGATTACAACGACTACATTTGGTTTAAAAGAAACAGTGAAGCGTTCGCAGCTCGCATTGTTTATTCAACGCATAGAGGCGATGCAAGCGAATCGTGTTTTACAGAAATTTTCTGCAAGCGAACTTGGTGCAAGTCAACTTGATGCCTACTCTTATGACAATATTGCGACTGATGGTGAACATGAATTTTTCAACATCCACCAAACAACAAATGGTGTAACAGTAGAGGCATTGCGAGAAGGCTCGGGCTACTTCGTGTTAATTGGCTACAATATGGATAAGGACGAAAACTATGAGGTCGTCGAGACACAAAAATATAAGATTGTTGTTACAGAAGTAGACGGCAAACTCCAGCTCAATTGCCAGCAAACGGATGAAATAACACCTGGTGTAGCACTGCTTTTTGAGGAAGAGTTAGGTTTTAATCCGGCTCACATTCAGCTAACAACTGCAAACGGTTATGAGGTAAGTGATAAAGTCTATGTGTATCAACCATTTAATTTTGATGGTTGGGAGGAAGAAAGCATTCCAAAAGGCGGCAATTACGAGTTGAGGCTACTACAGGCAGGAGATTATATTGCGGCATTATCTGATGGTAAAGGTAAATCTGTACGCGTCGGCATTCGTGCTGAAACGGATGGTTTTGATATGTATACTTCTGCAGCTGTTGAAATAAGTAGCGAATTCATTCCAACAAGTGAAATAGGCTTTACTGTTAAGGATGTTAACATCGAGCAATATACAGGAGCAACGATTGATCACAAAATTGTTGAGGTTGAAAATTCAGCAGATGGTGTAACAATTAAACGAGTTGGAAAAGGAGATGCCCTTTTTGCCATTCGCCTAAACGGTACAAATGGTGAGAAACTTTACGTACACGGTATGATGTACGAAGTAAGTGGTATAGCATCTATGTACTACGAGCTAGCAACGCAACAAAATATGGAAAATTCATGGTGAACCGCCGATAGACTGCCGGAAACCGCCGATAAAACAACTGGAATCGCCGATAGAACCCTTGGAATCGCCGATTAAATCCAGAAAATCGCCGTTACCCCTAGGTAGATGGAGCTCTCTTATGTGATGATAAGTCAATTGTCGTTGACTTTTGCATCATACAAGAGGGCTTTTCTGATTTCAAGCCCCCGCAAAACCTTCATCACTGTAACAAATCAAGTGAAATATGAATATTGATATAACTATGACCATTGTTCCTAATTCACTTTAATACAAAATAAATTGTTAGCATTATGTTTTCCAAAAGCATCTAATGAAGGAGGATTACATGAAACCTCATATTTTAATTGCTAGCCCTGTGCGACAAAATCCATATATTTTGGCTTATTTCTTAACTTCACTACAATCGTTAAATCAAGATGAACTTGTAGTGGATTTTTTATTTATAGATGATAATGATGATAAACAATCGACAGAACTTTTAGCGTCATTTCAATCAAAAAGCGAGCGTGTAAAAATTATTAAAAATGATCAACAAAATGATATTTATATGAAAGATGATAAAACACATTATTGGACAGATTCACTAATAGAAAAAGTAGCAAAAATGAAAGACTCTATTATAGAGCATGCTATCGAATTCAACTATGATGGATTATTCCTTATCGACTCAGATTTAATGCTGTATCCGAATACACTACAAAATTTATGGGATGAACAAAAAGACATCATTTCAAATATTTTCTGGACCGAATGGCAAAAGGATATAGAAGCGTTACCCCAAGTTTGGATGATGGATGAATATACATTATATGAAATAAAAAATGGAGAAAAATTGGAACCAATAGAAATCGCAAATAGAACGGCAGCTTTCATAATGCAATTAAAGGAACCAGGTATATATGAAGTGGGTGGGTTGGGTGCATGCACATTAATAAGTCGAAAAGCACTTTTAAAAGGCGTTCGTTTTAAACAGATGAAGAATTTATCTTTTTGGGGCGAAGATCGACATTTTTGCATAAGAGCAGCTGCACTAGATTTACAGTTATTTGTAGATACGCGTTTTCCTGCATTTCATATTTATCGAGATTTCGACTTACTTGGTGCTCAAAAATTTAATAATGAAATCCTCACCGGAAAAAATGAAAAAGCAACAGTTAGCTTATGTATGATAGTTAAAAATGAAGAACAAGTTTTAGCACGTTGTTTATCTTCCGTTCAAGGACTTGTTGATGAAATCATCATTGTAGATACTGGTTCATCAGATAAAACGAAAGAAATCGCAAGGCAATACACAAACCATATTTATGATTTTGAATGGATAGATGACTTTTCAAAAGCACGTAATTTTTCATTTAGCAAAGCAACAAAAGACTATATTTTATGGTTAGATGCAGATGATATTTTACAGGAAAGCGAAAGACTACATTTTTCGAGCGTAACAAAAGAACTAAGCTCTAAAGAAGTGGACAGTGTAATGATGGATTATCATTTAGCCTTCAATCATAATGGGGAGCCGACATACAGCCTTAAAAGAAACAGACTAGTAAAACGTTCGTGCAATTTTACTTGGGTTGGTGCAGTCCATGAATACTTATCTGTTCATGGCAATATAATACAGCGTAATATAGCGATTACTCATCGTAAAGAGAAAGCATATACAGACCGAAATATAAAAATTTATAAACAAAGAGAAGAGCAGGGAATGGAATTTTCGGCGCGTGATTTATTTTACTATGGAAATGAATTAAAAGATCACGCCATGTACGAAGAAGCGGTAGAAAAATATAATCAATTTTTATTAACAAAACAAGGTTGGATAGAAGATGAAATAGCAGCTTGCTTGAAGGTAGCGGATTGTTATGAAATGCTACATGCTCCTGATAAACAATTGCAATATTTATTTAAAACATTGTCATATAGCATGCCTCGCCCAGAATGTTGTTGTCGCTTAGGTGCAAGGTTTTTAGTAGATGAGCAATATGATCAAGCCATCTATTGGTATGAGCAAGCAACAATAGTAAAAAACCAACCGAAACAAGGCAATTTAATCGACCATGCAGCTTGGACTTGGCTACCGTATGTTCAATTAGCTGTCTGTTATGAGCGATTAGGACAATATCAAAAAGCTGAAGAATATAAAGAAATAGCACTACAATACAATGCTACAAAATAAGAATGGTTTTGTGCGTAGAAGTTGCATAATTGTTTGAGTGCCTGGCACCTCTCGTGGACACTTCAAGCGTCAAAAAAGGTAACAAGAGTGAACATCTCTTGTTACCTTTTTAGGTTGAAGCTAGGTCTGACTAGCTTCCTTAATTTTGTTTTAGAAAATAATGTATTTGACGTAGTCTTTCCAGCCAATTTCTTTGAAGTTTTGCCATTCTATTTTTTTTACAGGCATTGAGCAGAAGGAGCGTGCTAAAATGTTGCGTTGTTCATTAGCTAGAATTGGTGTGCCTTCGTCGAAGTAACTTGTGAAAATCGTTGAATTTGTAGTTGAAAAGTCAACGTCAATATCTTCAAGACGGATTTTTCCGTTTTCATCGATAATATATACGCTCTTGGCACCTTTTGCTTTTTTAACCCAAGAAGACTTTACTTTATACGCATCGAGCGATTCGTTAACAACAATTGAAGCTTGACCGACTGTTGAAAATGGAATATTTTCTAATACATCGTCCTGTTGTAACATTACTTCATAATTGGTTGGTTTCGGCAGTTTCGCCGATTTTGCTAATTCATTTGCCCATGTAGAGTCATGATTTGTTGCGATCATCTGTTTTTCAAGTACTACACCAGATAAATCATCTTTAAAATGTTGTAAATCAAAATTTACCGTTTGTCCCGCTAAAACCTTTTGCCATTCATCCTCAGATAAGTAAGCAAACATTGCTTTTTCAGTTGAATAAATTTCAAATGTCACCGTACCAGCTTCTTCGATAATGTTGGAAATAACGCCATCAACAGGGCTAATCACTCCTTGACGTGCTTGGATTTGTGCAATTTGAGCATCCATTACGGAAATTTGACGTGTCGCTTCCGCAATATGACGGTTTAAAATAGCGACAGCTGTTGATGGTGAATTTTGTTGGCCTAATTCTAATTTAACTGTGACATTTAATTTATCACTAATTTGGTCTGTATTGATTGAACTTTTCGGATTCGTTTTGTCTCCGAATTCAGATTCTACTTGTGATAAAGCAGATTCTAAATCACTTAATTCGGTTTCATATGCATCCCGTTCTGCTTCTAACTTCGTTAATTCATCGTCGACTTCCTCTGTTTTATAGGTAGCTAGAAGATCGGCAGCTTTGATGTCCTGCCCACGCTTTACGTTTACTGCTGATAAAGTTTTTGCATCTGCAGAAATTGTATACGTTTCTGCTGGCGCAACAATCGCATCCTTTTTCACCGTTTCTACACGGTCACCGGCAGTAGCTCGTTGAAATTCATCAACAAAATACGAACGCGCTACTTTACTATTATCCTTGAAAACGAAGAAGGCATTCACACCAACTAATAGCGCTATCACGATGATACTAAGGCTTGTCCAAGGTCTGGATTTAATAATACGCATCATCCTAACCCCCTTGTAATCCATTCTTGTAGTGGTAACACGCTAATCATTCCAACAATAACTGCCATTACTAGCTGGAGTACGATAATTTTTGCTAATAGTACTTTACGATCGGACGCTTCCTCCCATTTTGAAAGGAAAGTAAAGTGAACAATAATCGTCAGCACAGTAGTTATCGTTAACTGATTAATGATGAATAGCACAACATCCTTATCCAATACTTGCTGTACAATAGGGGCAAGTGAAAAGAAGGAGAACGATGTAGAGTAGCCAACTGCATAGAACACTGCAAATAAAATGGCTTTTTCGATAAGCAAAAATGCTACCACATATAACTGCACTTTTTGAATCCATTTGTAAGGAATGTCCGTTAATAGATGTAATATATATGTAACGCCATAATAGTGGAAGCAAAAATAAATGATTCCCCAAACAATGGCTCCGACCATTGATAGCAAACGGGCTGTATAGTATTCATCCTGGTGATTCATTGCAAATAATGATGTTAAGCTTTCAGTGCCCATACCCCAAAACTCGCGTATCATAAAAAGGAGCAAAAAGAGTATGAAAACCGTGAATGATCGTTTTTTATAGCCCCTTATTTCTCCTGACTCAATAGCCTGTGTAAAGTTCGTGGGGTGCGTTAAGCTATGCCAAAACTTGTAGTGATAAAACATATCTAGCTCCCTTTCTAGTAAATTAAATATTAAAGATGTAGTATACACCTAGTTACTGGTAAATGACATAGTATAAATGCTAGTTTTTTTAAGGAATTTTCTCGATATGGTGGGACTTTCATTAGGCTCAATTCCATATGATCGATGCGGGATAAATGCGTCTTATACAATTATATAGTATCCTAACAATAACTTCCTTTAAAAAGTCTATTCTATCTAAAAATAGCAATTATCTGTAAGTTAGTAAAGGAAGTACGCGAGTTTACTAGATTAGCTTGAAATCAAGTTACGAATACCGATACTTAATATAGTAGATTCGCAATAAATGATACATATCTATGTTCCTATATAACGTAATAAGAAAGGATGAGCAAGTTGAAGAAGCCTTTAAAAGTAGGTGTCCTAACAAGCCTTTTATTAACACCGACTGCACTTGCAAATGCGCAAGAAGCACAACCGCAAACAGGAGCACAAGCTGAGCAAATAGCTTATGTGAACACCGTAGCTGCAACTGATACGAGAAGTAAAACAATTGAACAATTCGGTAAGCTTTCAGAAACATCAACAGCAAATGACATGGTCATTGCAGATGGAGATGTAAAAGTATTAAGCACTACTGATTTCAATGAAAATGAACGAGCATTTATTGAAGCAAAGTATGAATATGTAGTTGCACAACGAGAGTTCGTTAAGAAATTAACTGATATTGGTAAAAGTATCAATGCATTATCTTATACAAGTAAAACATTTATAGCGGATGTTGCAAAAGTTCAGAAAGACTATGAAACATTTTTAGGATCAGATTCAGATGCCAATTCCTATCTTGCTGTTCAACAAGATTTTAAGGACGCTGTAAATACTGCATTAGAAGCTGAGAATGCAAAGGGCATTGTATCGGCTGTTCGTGGTACCTCTCTCCAATATGGCTACGACGAGTCCGAGCGTAACAATTATTTTAAAAAGAACGGTGCAGATATCGCAAAGCTTGCAAAAATGAATGACGATGCAACTGCGGCGAAAGTAACAACTGCTAAATTAGATGCTTTTGTTAGCGTACTAGAAAATACGTCATCAACTTCTACTCAAATCGCTGAAGCAGCAACTGAAGTAACGACAAGTTACAGCACACTGACAGCTGATCAAAAGAAAATCATTACTGCCTATAATCCAAACAATACAACAGCTACGCCATATAAAAAATATACAGATGTGTTAGCGAACTTATCATCAGCAGATAAAATTGTCGCAAGTATTACGCAACTGATTGCAAAAAAACCCGAGGACTTCCCAAATGCAGCAAGCTTTATTAGTGCTGTAACAGCCATAGAAACAGCATACAATAATTTAAAGGATGCAGATACAAAGCGCTTAGTATCAAATTACAATGACCTTCAGCCATATCAAGCAGCAGTCAATGTTTCTAAGCAAATTACTGCATTACGTATTTCCAACACTGATGCCTATCGTACTGCAGTAACGGCGGCAAAAGCGGAATACGATCAGCTTTCTAAAAAAGACTTTGTGAAAAATGTGACTGATTTACAATTGGCTGAAGCTAATATTGCAGCTGCAAAAGTAATTGAAACACTTATTTCTGAC
The DNA here is from genome assembly GCF_050280025.1 of Lysinibacillus sp. NPDC093712. Taxonomy (NCBI): domain Bacteria; kingdom Bacillati; phylum Bacillota; class Bacilli; order Caryophanales; family Bacillaceae; genus Lysinibacillus; species Lysinibacillus sp. NPDC093712. Next base: position 76,778 of record NZ_JBNNUU010000004.1, on the reverse strand, counting down.
ATTGCTACAGCGCCAGATGTAATCACTAAAATTGAAGAAGCGCGTGCAGCCTATAATACGCCTGTAGCACCCGATGGTCAAAAAATCGATGCAGCTAGTGTTAAAAAAATCGTTAACAATTTGGCAGAGTTAACGAGCTGGGAAAGTTCAAATAAAGCAGTGTTAAATGTCATTACCCTTGTTGAAAAACTAGATCCAGCAGCGAAGGATTATACAAAAAAGGCAAAGGCAGCTAACACAGCATACTTAAAATTGGATACATCAAAGCGTGAGTTCGTAAAAAGTTATAAAGCTAATAAATTAAAAGACCAAGTAGATGCGATGAGCCTCATCGATCCTATATTGGCTTTAAATACTTCACGTAAAGATTTCAAAGAAACCGTTGCTGCCTTGAAAGCAGAATATAATAAACTATCACCTGAAGCACAAAAATTAGTAATGAACTACCCAGCTCTATTAACAGCGGAAAGCTACATCACAACAGCTCAGCAGTTTGATGATAAAGTAATAGCGTTAGCTAATGAATCAGATGCTACATTTGTCGCAAAAGTAGTGGAGTTGTCTGCAGAATATAAAGCGATGGACAAAAATGCGAAAAAATTAGTGACGCAATATAAAACATTAACGACGTACGAGAAAAACAATGCCAATGTTGTAAAAGTTATTAATTTAATCGCTGCTTTAAATCCAACGAACAAAGACTATACGAAAAAGGTAGTAGCAGCTCGTAAAGCTTTTAATGCATTGGATACAGCGTCCCAAAAGCGTGTGACAAACTATGAACAGTTAACAGCTGTCGAAGATGTGGCATCTTTAATTGGCTTAATTGAAACATTGAAGCCAACGAGCAAGACATTTTTAAACGATTTAAAAACCGCTCGCGCAAATTATGACGCACTGCCTCAAGAAAAACAGCAAGCAATCATCAACTATGAAAAGCTTGTGACAGCAGAAACAGAGCTAACTTCTGCGAGTACTGTCATTGTTTTAATCGATGCGGCAGTTCCTGGAGAAGAAAATTATTTAACGAAATTAATGAATGCCCGTGTTGCTTATGACAAATTAACAACAGGACAAAAAAAGCTTGTCTCAAACGTAAAGTTATTAACGGATCGTGAAAAACAAGTAAAACCAATATTAAACGTTATGGTGCAAATAGATAACTTAGACCCAAGCTCAAATAGCTTTGTTAGTAAAGTCAATGCAGCACAAAAAGCGTATGAAAAATTGACAAAAGACCAAAAGGCTTATGTCAGCAATATGGCAACGCTGCAAAGCTACGAACCGTTAGCAAAGGTTATAGAATTAATTGGCAAGCTAAAAGCTTCGAGTAAAACGTTCCATACTGATACTGTACAAGCACGCGCATTATATGATGCACTAAGTAAGGAAATGCAACAGTATGTTTCAAACTATAAGCAGTTACAAGCTGCTGAAACAAGTATTTTAGGTGCAGGGAATGTTCAACGAATGATTGAAGAATTACCATATATTGAGCCACATCAATATGTAAAACGCATTGAGGAAATTCGTGCAGCCTATAATGCATTACCTAAAGAGCAACAAATGGCAGTCGAAAATTACAAAGCATTACAAGACCAAGAAAAAATTATTAAGCCAGTTATTAGCGTTATCAATGAGATTGATAAGCTGATGACATCGAAAAATATGGACAGTCAATATCAAAAGATTTTAAAGGCGTATGATAATTTAAATGCTACACAACGCAAATACGTTTATAATGAGCAGTTGCTTCTGTCATTAGATAATGTCATTAAAGTGTACAAGAGTATTGCGGCTTTAAAACCAAGCGATAAAATGTACTTTGGTATGATTGAGTCCGTACGGAAAGATTACGATAGTTTAAATACAACAGATAAACAAAGAGTATCGAATTATTCCATCTTACTAGAAGCAGAGAAAAACATGAGCGAAGTGAAAAAAGTTGTGGAGCTCATCGCTAGCCTTTCTCCAACATCTAGTACGTATATCCAAGATGTAGCGAACGCAGTAGCGGCGTATAAGGCACTGGACTCCAAAGTAAGAGGGCAGGTTATCAATTACGATAAGTTGAAAAATGCTGAAAAAGATATAGCTGCAGTTTTAAAAGTAGTGGATGCTATTGCAGAACTAGATCCTGATGCAAAGACATTTGAAAAGAAAGTCATTGCTGCACAAAAGCTATATAGTTCACTATCACTGGAACAACAAGATTTAGTGTATAACTATCGTATTTTACAAGAGCATATAAAGGAATTAGGGCTGTAATAAAGAATGAAGAGAGGGCATGTCCCTCTTTTCGTTATTTTTTTATAGAGGTCAATCAATGTAAAAGGGGCGAAAGACAATGGAAATAAAGCAAAAATACGCATGGGCGTTTGCTACGGCTTTAGTTGTGGCACCTTGTGTTGCAGTCATTCCTACTCAAGCAGCTGCAATGCCATTTGTAGATATTAAAAAAAGCGATAGTGAGAGGGAGCTATATAATGCAGTTAGCGAACTGTATAGTAAAGGAATCGTATTTGGTACAACGTCTACAACGTTTAGCCCATATCAACAATTAACACGTGGAGAAGCAGCTTATTTTTTAGCGCAAGCACTTCATTTACAAACGAGCAATGTTGAAAATCCTGGCTTTAGTGATGTCCCAACCTCACATCAATATTATGGATCAATTGCAGCGCTTGCAGCTAATGGTATTATCCAAAAAGGTACGCATTATAATCCAAATGCTTCCATTAAACGTAGTCAAATGGCCAAAATGTTGACATTGGGTTTTCATTTAAAACAAGCGACATCATTAACTGCGCCCTTTACAGATTTTACAAAGGATGCTGAAACCGATCGTTATATTCAAACGTTATTAGATTATGGAATTACACAAGGTACAAGCTCTACGACATTCTCACCATATACGGATGTCCGACGTGGTCAAATGGCTTTATTCCTTTATCGCATGTTACAAAAAAATGACGATGACTTATATATTATTGGAGTTGAATAGAGAGACAAACATCACTCTTAGGGAAGGAAGATCTATAGAGTGATTTTTTTAAAATCGTTGTAGGAAAAAACAGGTAATAATGGTATGTTTATATATAAGGCTTATGGGTAAAGAAAATCAATTATCCGATTCTCGATGAGAAGCCGGAACTTATAAAAAACGCACGCCATACATATAAATAGGAGGTAGCTATGTTAAAAAAAGTATCTAGTATTGTCGGAATGTCGCTTATTTTGCTGGCTACTCCATTTGCCTTACCTCTAGCAAATAGCTCAGACGTTGCATTAGCGGCAGAGACGGCAAAGGATGTTTCGCCTTCACATTGGGCGAGAAGCTCGATTCAGCATATGTTAGATAAGCAATATATGACAACGTATCAGGATGGTACGTTTAAGCCAGAGCAAGCGATTACAAGAGCGGAGGCAGCAGCTGCCATAGCCCGTTCTATGCAACTGAAGATGGATGTGCCTGCTGAGCCCAAATTTGTAGATTTACCAGCAGAGCATCCTTATTATAAGGAGATTTGTGCACTAGTAGAATTAGGGATATTGCAAAATGGTGATTGCTTTAACCCCGATGCACCTTTGAAGCGCATGCAAATCGCTAAAATGTTAACGCTTGCATATAAAATTGAGGTAGATTCTCAAAATGATAGTAAGTTTAGTGATATTAATGAAGGCCATTGGGCGAAAGACTATATTGAATCACTTGCAGATGTCGGTATTATTAAAGGGGTCAACGCGAAACAATTTGCACCTAATCTATTAGTAACACGTGCGCAATTTGCCTCCTTAGTGGAACGAAGCTTGGACTTTACAACGGCGCTAAAAAATTATGAAATAGCCTATGACTATTTATCAAAAACTTATATTCCGACAAAAAACTACTCCGCGACAATGGCTAACGATGTGTTAAATTTAGTTAACAACGAAAGACAAAAAAGAAAGCTCCCGTTGCTTACCTATGATGGAGCTTTAACACAAGTCGCCGTTATTAAGGCACAGGATATGGTGAATCGACATTATTTTGAGCACGAATCACCTTACTACGGCATGCCCTGGGATTTAGCTACTTTATTCGATTATCCATATACTAGTTTAGGAGAAAATATAGGTAGAAATATTCCAAGTCCTGAGGCGGCTGTGAAAGCATGGATGGCATCGCCATCTCATCGTGAAAATATTTTGCGAGAACATTATACAAATACTGGGGTAGCGATTGCAGTAGATAGCAAAGGAATTTACTATTGGGTCCAGCTGTTTTCTAGTCAATGACTTGTGAATGGGTAATCGTCTGTGGCAAAACAAAAGACCACACTATGTGGCTACTAAACGAAGCTCTACCAAAAATGGTAGGGCTTTTCTATTGTACTAAGGAGTGGGGTGAATAAATGAATTAAAAGAACAAAGCCACTTGCCTGATTGGTATGTTGAATTAAGAGAGAAGATAAATTGGCAATCACAGTCCAATAGGTCGGGAGTTTGGACATATTATGAAATATTAAATGATTCTTCTGCCGCCACATTTATAGGTAGGCTGAATGCAAAAGAAGAAAATGAAACCCTTATTATGTATATGATGGGGATAAATAAATATAGAGATGAAACCCTAATGGAACATATTGATAAATGGATTTGGAAAAATGAAGAGAGGATTTACGGATATGTAACTGACGTATTTATAAGCAATAAAGATTGGTTTTATCGTATCTAACTCATAAAGAATATGTTAATCGAACTTCTACAGAAAGTGAAAATCGCAAAGTACTTCACAAATGTGGGAATGGTGTTTTTTCCATACTACTCCCCTCAAATTCAAATTTAAAATAACTATTTCTGATAATATTCGACTTCTAATGTCCGTATTTGTTGAACGATTTTTAAAGGAACGGACCTTTTTTTGCTGAATGTATGTATATATTAGAGATGGATGTCATGTCTAATATAGCCGTATAAAGCGTTCCCACCAGCGAATGTAGAATTATAAAGTTAAGGATATTTTCGTGTAAAATTCCAATAACTTAATTTACTTCTGAGAGGTGATGTTATGTTAAATGGTGAAAAGTTAGTACAATCTATAATTATTTTATATGGAGACTTGTTACAAGTAGAAGTCGCTTATTTTAATGCTAAAGGGAAAATTTTAGCAACGGATGAATATAGAAAAAGAAAAGGAGAGCAAGTACATTTACCCTTTTTCCAAAAGTACTATTCTGAGCCATTTCAATACGTGCAGAGACCTGGGAAAATGAAAACATGTTCTGGGTGTAGGTTCCAAAACAATTGTCCTTCCAAAGTAGAAATACTGATGAACTTAGTGAAAGATGATCGGCATTTTGGGTATTTAACATTTGTAAGTTTTACAGATGAAGGTGAAAAGAAATTATCTACTGAACAAAAGAAATACCAATACTGGTTAGCTCGTTTAGGTGAAATTGTTATTAATGTTCTAAATAATGAGGGATCTTATTTATTATTTGAAACAAAAAAAGGATTTGATACAAAATATGTACTCGGGGATGCGCCTTATTTTCAATTTATTAAAACCAAGCTAAATAGCATTGCGAATAGTTCATCGTCTATTGTCATTACCGGAGAAACGGGGACTGGAAAAAGTTTGTTAGCTAATCATATTCATTCAAACAGTATTACGCATAAAGGGAAATTTGTAGAGTTAAACTGTGCTAGTATTCCAGAAACTTTATTTGAAAGTGAATTATTTGGCTATGAGGAAGGGGCATTTACTGGCGCTAGAAGAAAAGGAAAACAAGGATATTTTGAGATTGCAGATAAAGGTACGTTATTCCTTGATGAAATTACGGAATTACCATTGCACCTTCAAGCTAAACTATTATCTGTTTTACAGAATGGTCTTATTTATAGAGTGGGAGCAATTGAACCTAGAAAGGTAAACGTAAGAATTATTGCTGCAACAAATAGACCTTTAGAGGAGATGGTGAAAAGAGGAGAGTTTCGTGCAGATTTATACTATCGATTAAATGTTATTCCTTTAACTTTGCCACCATTAAAAGAAAGAAAAGGTGAAATGGAGTACTTAATTTTTACGTTACTAGAAAAAATTCAACATAAAACAGGTAAATACATTAAGGATTTTACAGACGAATTTTTAGATGAATTGAATGCTTATTATTGGCCAGGCAACATACGAGAATTAGAAAATGTTTTAGAATACAGTATGGTAATGGAAGATTCTTTGCAATTAACGAAAGATAGTTTACCAAGCTATATTATTGAATATAATAGAATGCAAAATACTCACATCAGGCCACCTAAACTGTTAAGAAATATGGAAATGGAATTAATTAACCAAAAACTATCTGAATACGGAAATGATGCTGCAGGTAAGGAACGTCTTGCAGAAGAGTTAGGTATCAGTACAAGGACTCTTTATAGAAAATTAAAAAGTAATTAAGAGGGCAGTTGATTTCAGCTACGGACGGGCGCTCTCCCCGGGTACGTATTGCGCTATTCCCGCAGGGGCGCCGTGGATTTTCCTTTGGCAAGTGGAATTGTTTGAGTGCCTGGCACTCAAGAATAAATGTAAAACTCACCACGCTTTTTGCACAGATAAAAAGAAAAGAGATGCTCATTTGAGCATCTCTTTCTGACTATACAGTTAACCTTTTAATCGGATAACTCGCCGTCACGCACGATATATTATATGTTTAAATAATAACATATATGTTTTAATTAATAAAGAAGAATAAAACTTTAAAAAGGTTAACTCTTCCCTATACTGAGCCATTTAGAAAGTTTATTTTCTCCCATTCTTTCGAATATTTTTATCATTATCTGTCTTTCTCTTTTTGAATTACATCTTTTATAATAAAAATCATTAATTAATTTCCTTATATTTTTTAAATCTTCGAATTGCGAAATAACTAGCAAAGTATCATAAAGCTTTAATTCATAATAAGTAGGTAATCCTCGGATATTAGTTTTTGTTCTTAATCCTAAATCATTAAGCATACCTGCATCTATTCTTATATTATTTGCCGTACGGTATCTATTAACTAGTTGGTAATGTGCACAAGTATTACGTAAGTCAATAAAAATCCTTATTGAATTAATAAACTTTTGTTTATCTATGTACTTCATTCCCATATCTTCAATGACTTTTTCAAATAGATCCTTTTCAAATCCTAATAAAAGTTTGAATACAGCACCAAATTCAAGGACTTTAATTATCATCCAAAAAGGTGGAGAATTATAAGTAGACAAAAAAAGTGTATTTTGCCTTGCTGAATTCAATAAAGTTTCTATACTTAATACCGTTATACCAAATGTTAGTTTTAAATAATTTGTGGTTCGTAATAGGTTTAGCAATATCGCTAGGTAAACTTAAATGATTATTTGCTGGATTTGTGTAATTGCTCAATTCAATGTAACATTCTGCATCGGCAGCAGTTAGAAAATATTTTTCGCAAAATCTGTATGCCATTGATGTTTTTAAGCGAGTTTCAAATTTATCCAAAAGCTTAATAAGCTCAATGTTCAATTTTTTATCAAAATCATACAACAATAAAAAATCTTCAAAGTAATAACCATCATATTCTTTATCTACAGCTTTAGAGTCCTTTAATAATAGTGTTTCAAAGCCATTAATTAAATCAAAATAATTCTTTTCTAGTAAATGAAGTTTAGCCTTTTGTTCGTCTCTAATGATTAATTTTCTTTCTTTTAATAAAGCAATCTGTTCATCTAAAGATTTAAAAGTTTTAGTTACATGTAATCGGTTGCTCATTTCATCGCCCCCTATATTCTCTCTATACTAATAAACTATTCATTTTCTTAGATTTTTATTCTACATTTATATATAAATTTCTATTTTATTTTCAATTTTATTGTTTTATTTTGTAGATTGTTGCACTTGAAACTCCTGTATAATTGCCGAATACCATTTCGTTTTTCTTCAACCATCCAAGACAACGATTAAGTACAATTTCTCTTACTAGTTTTCCTATGCTCTCTAAGTTTAAATACTTTCTTGTATTTAATATAAACAACAAATAAATCACAAAAACGTAACTTTGATTAAATTCATGGTAAACTGGGAGTCGAAATTTTTGATGATTCTTTTTTTGTGAAAATTCGATTGCAACTAAAATGCTCTAACACCTTAATTTTTTTATCTAAATTTTGCTCGTTTGAACTAACTCGTCCATCTACCCAATTACCAATTGTTATCTAAAATCATATATTTTTTTATGCTTATTTTACCAGAAAGCTAAATCATTAATGATTTTATTCTAAAAGCGCAATATTCTTTTAGAAAACAGTCTTTTTCATTTAAATGCTTTTTTCTACTTCTCTACAAACTCTTCTATATTTATAGTTCCGTTGTTTCCTTCATAACAAAACTTCATACATATGTTTTCATCTGTCGTTACAATAGCAACTTTTTAATAACTAAAGTTACTAGTTCCAGTATTTATCACTACAAGTAAACGCCTTTCCTAATTATCAACTCAAAAAAATTTAATATGACAAAAACGGCATTTGAAATGACAGCCGTGTCAAAAAATAATGATTTTATTATTTATGAATCTCGTAAAATCAGCTTTTTAAACTTGGCATGATTTTTGCATTATATAAATTGAGAAACAAAAAAAGGGGGTACATTTATTTGCTAGATTACTTTGAATTAGGTGGGAAGATTGCGGTAGTAACAGGGGGAGCTTCAGGAATAGGTCTTGCAACCGCTAAATTACTAAGTGAGGTGGGGACTAAAACAATCATTCTTGATATCGATCAGCAGAAAGGCAAAGAAACAGAAGAAACGCTGCGGGCTGCAGGTTTAGATATTGAGTTTGTAAAGTGTGATGTAACGAACTCACAAGATTGCCAGCGTGTGGCGCAGTTAATAGAAGAAAAGCATGGAAAAGTCGATGTGCTCTTTAATAATGCAGGCATTATTCGTAGAAAAACAGTGGTGGACTTAGAAGAATCTGATTGGGATGCGGTAATTAATGTTTCTTTAAAAGGAGTTTATCTTCTTTCAAAATATTTAATTCCCCTTATGCGAAACCATGGCGGCGGCAGCAGTATTATCAATACCGGATCTGGCTGGGGTCTAAAAGGTGGAGACAAAGCGGCATCTTACTGCGCTGCGAAAGCAGGGGTTGTAAATTTAACAAAGGCTATGGCTATCGACCATGGATCAGAGAACATTCGCGTAAATTGTATTTGCCCTGGAGATACAGATACGCCGCTACTTCGGGGAGAGGCAAAACAATTAAATATAGAAGAATCTAGTTTTCTTCGTAGTTCAGCGGTTGATAGACCATTGGCAAGGTTGGGAACACCTGAAGATATTGCGAAGGGGGTACTATTTCTTGCAAGTGGTTTATCTGCTTGGGTTACAGGAACTACATTAACCGTTGATGGTGGCGGCTTAGCATAAAAAATTATAGGAGGTATTTTATATGAGTAAAAAAGTTCATCCATACATTCCAAATATGGTACCTGAAGTAAAACAAGAAATGTTAGACGAAATTGGTGTGCATTCTATTAAAGAACTCTATTCTTGCATTCCTGACGACTTACAGTATAAAGGAACAATGAATATCCCGAAAGCTTTAAATGAATTGGAACTACGACGACATATTGAAAGTTTATTAAATAAAAATATAAGTACGAATGAATATCTTAACTTTTTAGGGGCTGGTTGTTGGCAACATTTTATTCCGGCAGTATGTGATGAGGTCAATCAAAGAGCTGAATTTTTAACTGCTTACGCGGGTGAACCATACGAAGATCATGGACGTTTCCAAGCTTTATTTGAATACCAAAGTCTTATGGCAGAGCTTGTCGATATGGAAGTAGTGAATGTGCCAACATTTGATTGGGCACAGGCGGCAGCTACATCAATTCGTATGGCTAGTCGTATTACTAAACGTACGAAAGTTTTACTTGCTAGTACAGTTTCACCTGAGAGAAAAAAGATTATTACAAACTATGGAACACCTCAATTAGCATTTGAAGATGTGCATTTTAATCTTAATACAGGATTAATGGATTTAGCAGATTTAGAAAGGAAATTATCTAATGATGTTGCGGTGATTTATTTCGAAAATCCATCCTATTTAGGATTTATTGAATCACAAGGGCAAGAAATTTCAAATCTTGCAAAAAAATACGGTGCAATAATCGTAGTTGGGGTTGATCCAATTTCACTTGGAATACTGGCACCACCAAGTCAATATGGAGCTGATATTGTATGTGGAGACCTTCAACCACTAGGTATGCATATGAATTTTAGTGGAGGGCAAGCAGGTTTTATTGCGACACATAATGATCCGAAATTCGTTAATGAGTACCCATCGCGATTATTTGGCATTATTCCGACTATAAAACAAGGAGAGTATGGTTTTGGTGATATTGCATATGACCGTACATCTTTTGCAGATAGAGAAAACGGTAAAGAATCTGTCGGTACACAAACAGCTCTATGGGGCATTACAGCAGGTGTTTATTTATCGTTAATGGGACCAAACGGTATGTATGATTTAGGTCAAGCAATCATGCAAAATAGTCAGTACGCAGTAATGCAACTTAATAAAATTCAGAACATTAGAGGTTCGAGAATTACGTCGCCATTTTTCAAGGAATTTATTATCGACTTTAATGATACAGGGTTAACAGTAGAAGAAATCAATGCACAATTATTAGAGCACAAGATTTTTGGAGGGAAGGATCTATCGAAAGAGTTTCCTCAATATGGTCAGTCGGCACTTTATTGTGTAACTGAAGTGCATACGAAAGAAGATATCGACAAACTAGTAAGTGTTTTATCAAAAATTGTGACGAAATAATGAGGTAGAAAGGAGTATTAGCATGTTAAAAATTCAAAGACAGTCCGTCAATATAGATTTTCATCAAGCTAAGTGGAATGAGCCTATTATTTTCGAGCTACATCAACCAGGTGAAGTTGGAGTCGAAGTACCGCAGGCTTCACAAGAAGTTGTAGATGTAGTGGGCGATGGCGTTTCAGTTCTACCGCAAAATATAAAGCGAGCAAGTAAGCCGAACTTACCAGAAATCGGCCAAGCCCGTATATTACGCCATTATGTTCGTCTTTCACAAGAAACATTAGGGTCGGATTTTAATGTTGAAATTGGTCAAGGTACTTGTACGATGAAGTACATTCCGAAAATTAACGAGTTACTAATTCGTAATTCTAAAATAATGGAACTACATCCTCTGCAAGATGTTCGTACTGTACAAGGAATGTTAGAAATCATTCATAACATGGATTTAGCAATGCGTGACATTTCAGGTATGGATGCATTTTCATTCCAACCGAGTGGTGGCACACAAGCACTATTTGCGATGGCATCGATTGTACGTAAGTATTTTGAAGTTAAAGGTGAGGCAGATCAACGTAATGAAATTATTACAACCATTTTCTCTCATCCATCTCAAGCAGCAACGGCAGTTGTGAAGGGATATAAAATTATTACTTTACATCCAGACGAAAATGGATTCCCTAATATTGAAAAGTTAAAAGAAGTTGTATCCGAACGAACAGCTGGCTTTGTTGTAGCCAACCCAGAAGATACAGGAATTTACAATTCGAAAATTAAAGAATTTACAAAGATTGTACATGATGCAGGTGGTATTTGTTACTACGATCAAGCGAATGCAAACGGTTTATTAGGAATTACACGTGCTAAAGAGGCAGGCTTCGATATGTGTTTCTTTAATTTACACAAAACATTCGCAGCGCCACATATGTGCGGGGGACCAGCAACAGGTGCATTAGGTGTAACAGCGGAATTAAAACCGTATTTACCAGGACCGATTGTTGAAAAAAATGGTAATCAATATGTATTAAATGATCAATTAGAGCATTCAATTGGGAAAGTACGCGCTTTCCACGGCGTAGCACAAACTATTTTACGTTCTTATGCATGGATTCGAGCATTAGGACAAGAAGGACTTAAAGCAGTGGCAGAAACAGCTGTGTTAAATAATAACTATTTATACAGTAAAGTATCGAAAATTCGAGGCGCAAGTGTACCTTATGTACAAGGGCAACGCCTGGAACAGGTTCGTTATAGTTGGGAGCAGTTGGAGAAAGAAACAGGTGTTACAACAGAGGATGTACAGCGTCGTATGACAGACTTTGGTTTGCATTACTGGACAAGTCATCATCCATACATTGTGCCACAACCATTCACACTAGAACCAACAGAATCCTATTCTAAAGCAGACTTAGATGAATATATCCAGGCACTTGAACAAATTTCGAAGGAAGCATATGAAAATCCAGAAGTAGTGAAAAATGCACCGCAAAATAGTACCATTCATCAATTAATCGAAGCAGATTATTTAGATAATCCTGCTAAATGGTGTACTTCGTGGCGGGTATATCAAGAAAAGGTGAAAAATGAAGCGGAATTAACAAGTTATAACCGTTAGGGGGTAATTTGATGACAACAAGGCATAGTAGTTTAAAAAAGAAGAGAGTAGTCATTACAGGAGGAGCAAGTGGTATAGGATTAGCCACAGCACAACGCTTTGTCGAAGAAGGTTCTGTCGTCGCTATTTTAGATATTAATGAAGAAAGTATTGAAAAGTCTATAAAAGAAAACAAAGGAATTGCGAAAGGATATGTAGTGGATGTTAGTAACCCTGCAAGTGTAAACGCTGTCTTTAAAAAAATTAAAGAGGATTTAGGGGGAGTGGACGTTTTTATAGCGAATGCAGGTATTAGCGTTCGCTCTAAATTCCTTGATATTAATCCAGAACAATGGAATAAGGTTTTAAACATTAATTTAAATGGTGTGTTTTATACATCTCAAGCCGCTGCAAAAATCATGGTTGAACAGGGGAAAGGCGTTATACTCATGACAGCCTCTACAAATGGTGTTACGGGACATCCATTCTATGCAGACTATAACGCTTCAAAAGCAGGCGTTAATCTTTTAGCAAAAACGATGGCATTAGAATTGGCTCCGATCATTCGAGTGAACACAATATGTCCAGGGTATGTATTAACACCGATGCAAATGGCTGAGTATACTCCTGAAATGTTAGAGGTTGTAAATGAAGGTATTCCTTTAAAACGGCATGCAGATCCAAAAGAAATAGGGGCGTTGTATGCCTTCCTTGCTTCAGATGAATCTGCTTATATTACAGGGCAAACAATTGCCATTGATGGTGGAGAATTAGCTTAATCATAAAACGAGGGGGATTGGTATTTTATGAAGAAAAGTCTATTCTATTTTTTATTGGTGTTAGTTGCTTCATTGATGGTCGCGTGCTCTGAAAAAGATTCGAATGAAAAAATTGAAACTTCTGCAAGTAGTGAGGGACAAGAAAATAGCACAACATCTGATATGAAATTAGTGAATGATGGGAAGTTAACATTTGCAATGAGTGGCTTACTAAAGCCATTAAATTATAAGGAAAATGAAAAATTAGTTGGTTTTGATGTAGAAATTGGCAATGAGATTGCAAAGAGAATTGGCCTTGAACCCAATCCTGTTACAAATCCATGGGAAACGATCCTCCAAGGGTTACGTGGAGAGAAATATGATGCAATTATAGGGAGTATGACAGCTACTGAGGAGAGAGCAAAACAGGTTGATTTCTCAGATCCATATTATATTTCGGGCGCCACAGTATTTATTTCAAGTAAAAATAAAGATATCAAATCGTTAGATGACTTAAAGGGAAAGACAATCGGTGTTATGCAAGCTAGTACTTATGTTGAAGATGCAAAAAAATATACAGATAAAATTAAAGAATTTCCTAGTGAGATATATGCATTACAAGACCTTCCTCCAGGACGTTTAGACGCAGTAATTACAGATAAAATTGTAGGGATTTCCGCGATGAAAGAATCAGGTTTAGAAATTCAAACAGTAGGAGAAGAAATCAAAAGAGAAGAAATTGCAGTAGCTATTAAAAAGGACAATCAAGTGTTATTAGAAGCAATTAATAAAGCAATTGCAGATATGGTTGCAGACGGAACGTATAAAGAAATAAGTACAAAATGGTTTGGCAAAGATCTATTAGAGTAAACCAATCCTAAATTATTTTACCTAGTATTATAGATTAATTCTAGGTAAAATAATTTGAATATTCAAATATATTAATCTTCTATACCAATACACTTAAAGAGGTTAGGTGATTTATATGGAGTTTTTAACGAATATAGCATCGATCTTCCAAAAACATGGCATTGAATTTTTAAAAGCAACTATTTTAACAGTTGAGTTAACAGTAGTTTCTTTATTAATTGCTTGTGTTATTGGTCTGATTTTTGCCTTCTTCAAGGTTTCGAATATCAAGATATTAGAGAAGATAGCAAACGCTTATATTTTTATTATTCGTGGTATGCCACTTATCGTACAACTTATGTTCCTATACTACGGTATTTCTAGTATTTTTGTTCTTTCCGATTTTGCAGCAGGTGCTATTGCACTTGGAATTCATTCTGGGGCCTATATTGCAGAAATCTTTCGGGGATCTATTCAATCAATCGATAAAGGACAGATGGAAGCTGGCCGCTCATTAGGAATGACGTATTTTAAAACAATGAGACGAATTATTTTACCACAGAGCTTTAAGCGAGCTATACCTTCATTGGCTAATCAATTCATTATTGGATTAAAAGACTCTTCTCTAGTAGCCTATATCGCGGTTTCAGAATTATTTAACCATGCATTATCGGCTCAAGCGTATAACTACATGCCTTTAGAAACCTACTTTGTCGTAGGCGTATATTACTTGATTTTAGTTCTAATATTCACACTGTTGTTCAATAAACTGGAAAGCAGAATGGATGTTGGAAAGGAGAAAAAGCATGATAAAGTTGAAGTCGCTTTCTAAATCATTCGGTAAATTGAAAGTTTTAAAAGACATTAACCTTGAGATAAATAAATCAGAAGTAGTTGTTTTAATTGGAGCAAGTGGTTCGGGAAAAAGTACGTTGTTACGTTGTATGAATTTTTTAGAGTTATTAGATGAGGGTACTATAAGTATTAACGATGAGATTATTGATATAGAAAAAACAAACTTAAATAAAGTCAGAGAAAATATGGGCATGGTATTTCAACACTTCAATTTATTTCCGCATTTAAGCGTTTTACAAAACATAACTGAAGCACCCATACAGGTGAAAAAGCAAAGTAAAGATGAAGCGAATAAAAAAGCAATGGAGTTATTAACGAGAGTTGGGCTCGCTGATAAAGCTAACTATTATCCTGAACAGTTATCTGGGGGGCAAAAGCAACGGGTTGCTATTGCAAGAGCACTTGCGATGAACCCAAACGTTATGCTGTTTGATGAACCAACATCGGCGTTAGATCCTGAATTAGTTGGCGAAGTATTAGAAACAATGAAAAGTTTAGCAAGAGATGGTATGACAATGGTCATTGTAACGCATGAAATGGGCTTTGCAAGAGAGGTTGCGGATAGAGTAATTATGCTAGCAGATGGAAAAATAATTGAAGAAGGCCCTCCTTCAGAATTTTTTAAAACGCCAAAGGAAGAGAGAACAGCAAAGTTTTTACAGCAAGTTTTATAATCATTATTTTAAGTTAGGGGTTGTTATGAATGTTAAAAACGTATGATGAAGTTTTAAAAGTGACGAATGATCTTGTAAATATTGAAAGTATCGTAAATACCGAAGGCGAAATTGATATTTCAAAATCACTTGCTAAAACAATTACTAACCTTCCTTACTTTCAAAAAAATCCAGACTATGTGTTTACTTCACAAACGGTCGATGATGAGATTGAGCGATATAACGTTTTTGCTTTTGTAAGAGGGACAAAAGGAAGTAGCGCTAAAACAGTCGTATTAATGGGCCATACCGATACGGTAGGAATAGATGATTATAATAGCTTGAAAGAGAAAGCATGTTTTCCGAATCATCTTCAAGAAGCATTGAAAAACGAAAAGGTTCCTCCGTTAGTTAAGGAGCATTTAGAATCAAATGAATGGTTATTTGGCAGAGGAACATTAGATATGAAAAGCGGTGTGGCAAGTAATTACTATCTATTAAAGTATTATTCAGAGCATCCTGAAGAATTAAAAGGAAATATTGTGTTTTTTGCTGAGTGTGACGAGGAAGATAGCTCGCACGGGGTATTGTCAGGTTTAAATGATTTAAAAAAACTTAGAGAAGCGTATGGATTTGAATATGAGGCGTTAATCAATTCTGATTTTGTAGCGCCTAGGTATGAAGGCGATGAAAATAGATATATTTATAAAGGTAGTGTCGGGAAGCTACTTCCTTCATTTTATATAACTGGTGCTGAAAGTCATGTGGGGTCTAGCTTTGAAGGACTTGATCCTAACTATATCGCAGCAGAGTTAACTAGACAAATTGCATATAATCCTGAGCTATGCGATAAATCGTTAGGCGAAACGCCTATGCCACCAGTAACATTGAAGCAAACAGATTTTAAAGAAACGTATACTGTTCAAACAGCACTTGCTTCATATGTATATTATAATTTTTTTGTGCAATCATGGTCCCCTAAAGATGTTCTTGAAAAGCTAAAAAATCAAGCAGAAATTGCTTTTAATAATGTAGTTGATAACTTAAATAGTCATTATAAGAGATATTGTGAAATTAGTGAACAGGAGTATACCAAATTACCTTGGGAAACGAGAGTATTACTTTATGAAGAACTAGAGCAATCAATTATTTCGCAATCTGGTGAACGTTATAAAGAGCATATGAAGCAATTTAAAGAAGACCTATTAAAAAATAAAGAATTAGATGTACGTATGTTTTCTGCGAAAGTCGTAGAAGAAACATGGAAATGGGCAAAGGATAAGCGCCCTGCTATTATTATTTTTTATTCTTCACTTTATTCACCACGTGTAGAGGTGACTGGAAAAGATCAAAAAGAAAAAAATCTACTATTAGCTTTAGATTATGCTATCGAAAAAGTTCAACCACATTATAATAAGCCAATTGTACAAAGAAATTATTTCCCTTATATTTGTGACATGAGTTGTGTAGCGATACATGACGATGAAGATAGCATTCAATCCGTTATGAACAATAATCCAAGCTGGGGAACAAAACATTTTGTCGATTATAATGCTATTAAGGATTTAAATATTCCAGCAATTAATATTGGACCGTATGGTTATGATGCACATAACAGATACGAAAGAACTGAATTAAAATATACAATGGAAATTATGCCTAATATAACGAAACATGTAATAGATAAACTACTTAATTAATGTCTACAGTTATAACCGTTGATATTGCATTTAGAAGAGCTTTCAGACTATAGACAAACTCGAACAATTTCAAGTTTGTCTATAGTCTTATTAAATTGTGTGAAAATTGTTTGAGTGCCTGGCACATAAAGGTTGTGATTTTGAAGACTATTTATTCTATATATTATAAGAATAGGGGGGGATGAAGAATGGCAATATACTTCTAAAAGAAGTTGTGGAAATAATCTATGTCAACGAGTAAGAGTAAAACGTTAAAATAATTATTAGATGGGGAAACTAGGTTAAAGTACAAATAGTTTTTTTTTGAAAAAAGAACGTACACTCTTTTTTTTTTACTCAAAATAAGAACATATGCTCTGTTTTTTATTAGAGAGTGAATGTATGCTTCTTCCAAAGGAGTGCTTGAGGTGTTGGAAAATAAATGGGATAAAGAAAGAATAAAAAAATTTGAAGATGAAAATCGACAGCTATTAAAAAATGAGTTGGTAATATCCTTTTTGAAAATACCAATTCACAAAGAAAAGTACATGGAAACAATATCAAACCCTAATCAAGAGAATATGGAAGAATTAGACATATTTTTTAAACATTTCTATTTCAAAATCCGCTTTATTTCTCATATTTCTGCAACTCTAAAGTTTAATTCAATCAATTTCGACAAAAGATTGAGGCTTATACAATCCAGATTTTCTCTTACTTTAGATGACACCATTAATACTAGTGAAGGACAAGAAACATTTCTCGATTTAGTAGCTGACGAACAAGCAGAATACCATTTTAGTGACATAATTTTAAATGATGATTTAGGTGAATATGTAATATGCCCAATATTGTATGATGCATTAAATTTGTTGACTAAAAAGCAGAAGGAGATCATTAGTCTAGCTTATGCAGAAGGATTGAGCGATACGGAAATTGGACAAAGATTAAATAAAACGCAGCAAGCTGTCTCTAAAACCCATAAGAAAGCTTTGGAAAATATGTTGATTTACATTGAAAGGCAAAAGAATAATGGGGAAAAAAGGGGGATTTCTGATGATAACAGAACCATCTGATTGGATTATAATAATCGGAAATTTTGGATTTCCGATTGCAATGACATTTTATCTATTTATTAGATTTGAAAAAAAATTAGAAAATCTTGAATTAAGTATTAATAAGTTATCGGAACTTATAAAAAATTCAAGAAGGGACTGAAGGTAGATGTCACAGGAATTAATTGCCCTAGTAAAAAAATCGAAACACGATGATAAAGCTTTATTGACTGTAATAAATTATTTTGAGCCTATATTGAAACAGTGCCTTTATCAAACTCATCCACATTTTAGAGAGGATTTACGTCAAGATTTACTTATTAAACTCATCCAATCTATAAGAAAATATGATGTCAATTCCGTCCCAGGATTTTGGGATTTGAAGAAACGATATAATGACCAATAAAATTAGGATGATTACAATTAGTTCTAAAGCGGTCAAATGGGTATAAACTTTTGATCGTTTTAGTTCTAAACGGTTGTTTGCATCTTTAATAAATAAAACTTCGGTGGCATTGCCAAATAGTAAGGAACCGGTTTGTCCTCGGTTCAAATCCGAGTGCCCCCTAAAATTGTTGAAAATTGTTTGAGTGCCTGGCACTTTAAAGCACGCTCTATTGTAACAAAGCGTGGCTAATGTTACAGGAATGTTACAAAAAGCCGGAATATCCATTAATTAATACCCATATTTTAGCGTTGGTAAACCACAAAGCGTTGGTATATCAGCTTTTTTTTTGCTTTCAAAACCGTTACACAATTGAAAAATTAAAAGACCATCATTTGTGATAGTCTATGTATAGGCAAAAAAGTTCCTTGAGAGGGGTATAACAAACTTATGAAGAAAAAATGGTTATTACCGATTTTTGCATCTTTTATGTTATTTTCAACAATTCAAATAGATAACGCTGAAGCGGCAACTGCAAATGAAGTTACTGAAACAGCGACGAAATATTTAGGTATTCCTTATGCTTATGGTGGTACAACTACTAGCGGATTAGATTGCTCTGGCTTTACTTCTAAAGTCTTCAATGATTTAGGCATTAAATTGAACCGTACATCAAGCTCACAATATCAGCAAGGTACTGCGGTTGCGAAGAGTGACCTAAAAGTTGGCGATTTACTTTTCTTTAACACGAGTGGTAGTGGTATCTCACATGTAGCGATATACATAGGTGATGGTAAAATGATTCACTCTCAAACAGGTAAAGGTGTTAGCTATTCTAATGTAAACGATCCATATTATTGGAGTTCTCGTTACGTTGGTGCAAAACGCGTAGCGGATTTTGACGCTGAACAACAAGCTGAAGTGACAAAAGTAGCGACTGCTGAAGTTAAGGACGCTGCAATTGACTTTTCAGTATATGCTTCACGTGCAGAAGTTGCTGTACAAATTGCAAAAGCTTTAAACTTAGATACATCTGATAAAAATACTTCATTTGCAGACGTAAAACCTACTTATGCACATGCTGGTGCAATTGCTGCTGTAGCAAAGTTAGGTATTTTTACAGGTGATGATCACGGCAAATTTAATCCTTCTTCTCCAATGACTCGTGCACAAATTGCAAAAGTTTTAGTAGTTGCTTTTGGTCTTGAGCATAAAGGTGATGTGGTGACATTTGCAGATGTTCCTGAAAATTATTGGGCAACAGAATATATTTCAATTCTAGCATCAAACGGTATTACAGCAGGTAAAGATAACGGTAATTTCGGTTATGATGAAATGTTAAAGATTTCTCAACTTGAAACATTTATCGAGCGTGCTAAGCAAGTGAATAAGTAATCAGTTTCTACTTCGCTTCGGACAAGGGCTACGTTTGAAGTGAAGCAATGCATGGAAGTTCTTTTAAATAACGTATAGATGGCGGAGAGTTTGCATTTGCAGGCTCTCTTCTTTTTATGAATCCATATGAAATGGGGTGATATAAAAAAATGTCGAATAGTTACAATCTATGATAGTTTTATATGTGAATTTTTGTTAAAATGGACACAATAACACGAGAACATGAAGGGAGGAAATAAGACATTGTACTTTAAAAAAATCAGTCTTATATTATGCGTCTTATTCATTTCAGCTTCTATGTTTACGATACATAGTGCAAATGCAAGTGGTGGTTTTGAAGATGTTACCCCAAAGCATGAAGCTTATGAAGAGATCAATTATTTAGTTAGTTTAGGTGTTATTAAAGGGTATACGGAAAATGGTAAAACATATTATAAACCTAATAATAGCGTAACGCGTGGACAAGTTGCAAAAATGGCAGTTGTTGCTTCTGGTAACAAACCATTAGTTGTCAATAAGTCAAATTTTTCAGATGTAACGGTTGGTACCGAGCTTTCAGGTTACGTTGAACGTGCCATACAGTTAGGGTACTTTAAAACAAATACAACTGGACAGTTCTTACCAAACAAGCCTTTAACTCGTGATGAAATGAGTTACGTATTAACAAAGGCATTTAAGCTTGATGCAAGTGAATTTGAAAATATTGATTCTCCTTTTGTTGACGTAGGCATTACACATCCTTACGTTCAGTATGTTAATACGATTTACTATAATGGTATTACAAAGGGAAGCGGTCAAAACTATAATCCAAATAGCCAAGTGACACGTGCACAGTTTGCATTATTTGTTGCTCGTGCTAAAAGTGAAAAATATCGTTTAGAGTTACCAGTAAAAGGTGAAGCTGTTCCTGATACAACACAGGTTATTGGTTTAATTCAAGTGACAACAGATGGTTTGAATATTCGTAAATCAAAAGACTCTGCATCTAGTTCGAACATTGTAGGGACAGTCGATAAAGGTGGAAAACTATCAGTCTATGCAGTTGAAGATGACTGGTTAAAAGTAACATATAAAGGTGCATTTGCTTATATTTATAAAACGTACGCACAGTTTTTAGACGCGGACGGTAATGCATTAGGGAATATTCAAAAAGAAGTTAAAACAACACAAGGCATCAATCTCTACGTGAAGGCTACTTCGTCTTCTAAAACTATTTCAACAATCAATAGTAATGTCAAACTGCCTGTCTATAAAACGGTTAATGGCTACTATCTAACAGTAGTAAATGGCTTGCCAGGATATATTGTGGCAAATAGCACAGAGGATGTGGAAGTAGAACAACCTTCAAAACCAGATCCAACTCCTCCGCCAGTTGCAGGAGACTTACTAGGTCGTGCAACTGTTGGTAGTCTAAATGTGCGCAAAGAAGCGAACTCAACTTCTACAGTATTAGGTAAATTAAATAAGGGCGACTATGTGCAGGTTAATAGCATTAGTGGCTATTGGGCTCAAATTACTTTTGATGGACAAACAGGCTATGTGCATAAATCTTACTTAAAACTATTAAACCAAAGTGGTAATGCACTGAAAAATCGTATTATCATTCTTGACCCTGGTCATGGTGGTAAAGATCCTGGAGCTGTAGTAGGTTCCAATTCAGAAAAGGCTATTACATTAAAAGTTAGCACACTTGTAAAACAGAAACTTGAAGCAGCTGGAGCGAAAGTGTTAATGACACGTACAGGTGACACATATCCTTCATTGCAAGACCGTGTAGATTTTACCGATGCAAACTTTGGCGAAATCTTTGTTAGTATACATGTCAACTCAGCAACTAACACCTCTGCACAAGGTACTGAAACATATTATGCTGTGACAACTGGAGATATGTATCAAGAAGATATAGATCTAGCTACTTTTGTAAATAACCAAATTGTTAATAACTTAAACATGAAAAATCGTGGTGTTAAAGAGCAACAATATTATGTTATTCGTAACACATTAATTCCAGCGATTCTAGTAGAGCTAGGTTTCCTTACAAATAGTGAAGACCGTGGCAAAATGACAGATGATCAATATATCGAATTATTTGCTGAAGCTATTTATAAAGGGATTTCTCAATACTACGCTAAACAATAAAAATAAAGAGCTACATCGTTCCTATTTAGAACGACGTAGCTCTTTTTTATTGGATAAAAAGTGAGATTCCAGACAATCTATTAGCGCTAACCAAATGTTATTTAGCGTTCGCGTGAAGTGTGCGATTAACAAATTGGGCAAAGTTTTGACGAGTTACAGTGTTGTTTGGTTTAAATGTTTGATCTTCATAGCCTGTAGTAATGTCTAATGCATAGAGAGCCTGTATATCTTTAAAATAGACATGAGATGTAGGGACATCTATGAATGTATTTTTAGTATAGCCTTGAAGCTTAAAGCCCTTTACAAGTGCATGTGCCATTGCGGCACGCGTCATCGGTTGATGGGCGTTAATTTTGCCATCTTCTAAAGATATTATTCCATAGCGAACGCCTGTAGCTAGAACTGCATAGCCATAATCGCCAGCTTTCATATCGCTGGCGTTCAAGGGAGCTGAGCTTGAAGGGGTGATACCAAGTGCACGTAATACCATTTCAGTAGCTTGTATTCGAGTGAGTGTGCCTTGAGGGTTGAATTTGCCATTACTCCCTTTCACAATACCTAATGCATGTAAGTTTTTTATATCATAATAAGCACCGTTTGATGCTAATACATCTTGAAAGAATGGGGCAACCTCAATAGTAGCCTTGTTGGAACCTTTTGTACGTGTGAGCGTTTTAATTTCTGCAATGGTTGCAAATTTTTCGTCAACATTTTTACGATCATCACGACCTTCTATGAAAGAAGTACGTATCGTATATGTGCCAGCGGCTAAATTTTCTGGCATGAAAATTTGATATTTTTCCGAGTGGGTACTAATATCTTTGCGGTCAGCATTAGTTGTGGTCGCATCGGCAGCAAGACCTGGTAAATAACGATCATGCCCTTTACCGACAACGTGATCGTTCGCATCAAGAATCTCTACTTTTAACGTACCACGAGCTGGCACATTGCCATTGTTCTTTACCGTTACTGTGGAGTAGAAGACGAATTTACCAGACGGCGCTACATAACTTTGCACACTGTCAGAGTATAGCGAAAGATTATAGCGACGTGGCACATCACTATCATGATTTTCGGCAACCCAACGTAAAGCGTGCTTCATAAATACTTGGGCGTCTAAGTCGCCTTGTGTTGTAGAATAAGCAACACCGTTTTCGTTATCTTGCCAATCTGCTTTGGCATTAATAGTAATGTAATCATAAATTTTAAATCCGATTTGTACGACTCGACCTTTGCCGTATTGAATGGCATGTGCTGCTCCAAATTCATTTTTCTTCATTGTTTGTGGCTTGTCAGTATAATCGTAATTTGAGAAATATAATAGCGGTGAAGCGGAGCCACCTTGCCAAGGTTTAATGATTTCAACCCACTCTTGATCAGATTTTGTAAGATTTAATTTGCTTTTGCCGAGCTCTTTAGTTGCGTTTTGGATAATTGGATGTACTGAATTACTATTGCTAATTGTTGCGTTACCCAACACTATATCATCGATAAAGCGTGAGTTGAAAACTTCTGATAGGTTATCCCACTCCATGACCCAAGAGTCCACATCATAGATTAATGGGGAGAGATCCATTTGACCGGCCTTCGGAAATTTTGCGGATTCGTTACGAGCTGTTTGGAACGCAAAAATAGCACCGCCACCGTTGCGTACATACATTTTGACATTTTCACGTTGTAGATGATTCATCATGACTGTATAAGGAAAGACGATTGCATCATATTGGCTTAAACTTTCTAAGCTATTTAAGTCCTTTTCGTAAATTTTCTCTACATTGAAGCCCTGTTGTTGATATAAAAGGAAAGCTTTTAGCTCCTTGTTGTATGTAGAGCTATAATCGACCTTTGGAGATACTGTTTGTCCCTCATATGTACCACCGGGGTGTGTGGCGTTGGCATATTTCTCGCTACTTTCAGAGAAAACGATACCAATTTTTTGTGTTGAAGCTTGAGCTTGCGTCGGTAATAGGAATACAACAAGCAGACAAGCGCAGACTGTAATTAATGAAATGAATATCTTCAATAAATCCACATCCTTGTTTTGTATTTTTCTCAAAAATGGTATTACTTATTTTCATCATACACCCAAATAATGACTGAATCGTAGAGATTTAGGTGAAAATGAAATTTTTGAGCTTTTTTATGTAAAATCCATAGAATACTTTCTATAAGTCTATCCGTATTTATGATATAATAACCTTTGTTTTTGTAGGGAAAACTAAAGAATATAATAGTGAATAACAACTATTGATTCACGATAGAGGAGGGCAATAACATCTATTTAGATGTATTACATGTATGAATAAACTGAAGCAAGTTTTCACAAAGGTCAATAAGATTGATACGTTTTCACCGTATTTCTTTTTACCTTTTATATTAGTGCTATATTTCTTTACAAGTCTATTCGATTTTCATCGATTTGAATTATTTAACGTTCGTGTATCAATTTTACCAGCGGTACTAGTAGCACTTGTTTGCTATTATATCGGTGTATATATTATTGATAAATTACAATGGACAATCCCATCATTCGGGTTATCGTTCTTAGGAAAATATGTTATTCACTTTGTTGTGTTACTAACAATAATCGGTTTAGCTGCTTATTTAATGATGATTTTTGGTGGAGGTTTAGGAATTTCTGATGAATCTAATCGTCGTAATCTCGATCCAAAACTAAACTTCTTTAGCCAATTATTATGGTACGGGATTTTACTGTTATTATCTTACAAGATGATTTTAGAAAAGCATATGACATGGAAGAAAGCATTAGTATACGGCACGATTTTTGCTGTTGTAATGTTCTTGTTCCTATTAATGGGCTATCGTACACCATTAATTATTATGCTATTTACTGGAATTATTATTTTCCACTATGTTGTGAAACGTGTGAAATTAACTTGGTTCCTGACAGCATTATTTGTAATCGGTGTTGCATTCTCGATGTTTGGTTTCTTACGAGTAGTGACAGAAGATACAACTAAAGAATTCAATAATCGCGATCAACCAGATGTTGAATTGACAGAAACAGAAAAAGAAAAACTGTTAACAGTTGAACAAAAAGTAAATTTAACACCTAAATGGATGCGTTCAATAAATGGTGAAAGTGTTACAGGTCATATCGTTTTAAGTAAAATTATTGAATACACGCAAGAAGAGGGCTACTTAAAAGGCGAAATTCATAAAGGTATCTTTAGTACGGTTCTTCCTGGTGAGCAAATTTCACCTCGTATGAAGGTGACGGAAGTTGTAAACTCATTGAGCGTGGAAGAAGGGAAATATATTACACGTCCAACAAGAACAACAACGCCTACCTTTATCGGACAATTATTCCTAGATGGCGGCTATGCACTTGTAGCAATTGGCTTCTTACTATATGGTATATTAATTTCATTAATCTATAATAAAGTAAAACAAGGTGGCATCCGTAGCTTCCACTCAGTAGCTTACGCATTTGTCATTACATTGTTTACAGTGTCGATGCACACAGGCTTACTTGATTTAATCTTTATTTTAATGTTAGGTTTTGTAGTAATTGCATCAGCAATTATAAAAACAGAGCAAAGAAAACTTCGATACTAACAGTAAAGGGCTGTCCTCAATAGGGCAGCTCTTTTATGTCGCTTGGAAACGATGCATGTGGGAAGCCCGTAGTGAATCGCGGAATCCCAACGCAATATCGCGGAAAAAAGGTCATGAACCGCGGAATTCCTACGTAATATCGCGGAAAAAGGTCATGAATCACGGAATTCCTATTCCATATCGCGGGTAAAAGGTAGTGAATCGCGGAATCCTTACGTCATATCGCGGAAAAAAGGTCATGAATCGCGGAATCCTTACGAAATATCGCGGAAAAAAGGTCATGAATCGCGGAATGCCTATGCTATACCGCGGGTAAAAGGTAGTGAACCTCGGAATCCTTACGCCATATCGCGGAAAAAAGGTCATGAACCGCGGAATTTCTACGCCATATCGCGAAATTAAGGTCATGAATCGCGGAATCCCAACGCAATATCGCGGAAAAAAGGTCATGAATCGCGGAATGCCTATGCTATACCGCGGGTAAACACGGCTGCACAGCGCTGTATTGTAGGAAACAAAAAAGGACCCTCCAATAAAGTGAGGGTCCTTTTCTTTATTTTACTGTATCTATAAACTGAATATAGTCTTTACTAATGTAAGCTGAACCTGGGTGGAGCTTATCAGATAGTACTTCATGCCAGCCATTAATGTTTGTATTGATAACAATGACAGGCATACCACTTCTAGCATATGTGAAGAGAGGGCTATTGCTAGTAGAAGTGTCTGTACGTACATTTAAACCAGTAGTTGTTGTTAAGCCAATTGTATAAGGATTTTTTGCATCCTTAAAACCTAACGCTTTTTCAGCACGATAGTAGTGTCCAGCAATTTTAGCTCCCCAGTACGGGTCAGATGCATATTTTACGTTAAAGCCAAGTGCTTTCGATCCAACTACTGCACCGTTTGCATAGTTTTTCCCAGGGGCACCACCTGGTGTAATATAGTTTGGTTGTAGGAACTTATCAACAAGTTCGTTAATATTAGCAGCTACACTGTCGAATTTTTTATTAAGTGGGTTAGTGTCATAGACATATAAACCAAATAGGTTGTTTAAGTTTTGTGCATGGTCACTCATACCATAAGCACTTTCATGCTGAGCAAGTGACAAAATTAACATGGCGTTAATATGTGAATTTGCCTCAACCTCTTTTAACGTTTGTCCTAAGCCGATAAGCTTACTTTTCGTTGTAGCTTCTTTATAGAGTGTAATACCTGTACTTTCCATCTCCGCAAGCTTATTCATAATGTAAGCATCGATTTCTTCTGCTGTATATTGTGTTGTTGCACGAGCAGGTAAAAATTGATAATAGTTATAAGCTTCCCCTTTAGAAGAGCCATTCCCATTTGTGAAGTAAATACCATTCCAGCTATAGTATTTTTCACCTTGCTTCATGAAAGCAGGTGCTTTTCCGTAAACATAGCTTGAAGAATATTTATTTGATGCGTAATCGTACAGTGTATGTTTAATTTCCCCATTTTCGTTTGAATAGTAAGAACGTCCCTTACTTAGTGAAAAGGGAATTAACGTTACATCCGCTTGTTTTAAATAGCCAACTTGACCAGCTAATCGAACTTTCACTTGAGCTGCATCACTGCTGATATATTCCATTTCTGTATTACCAGCAACAGCGATTTGATCTTTAATCGTTTCAGAATAAAGTGCAACATAATTATTCGTCACAACATAGCCAGAAGTCATTTTTACAATTTTATCTTTTTGGACAATAACTTGCGTATTTTTTGTTAATGCTTTATCAGCAGCTTCAAAGCTTGTGAAGCCTTGATTGCCGACTAGTGTACCATTTGAAATTTCTTTAATCGCATAAGTAGAGAAGTCAGCACCAGCATCACCTGCAAGCAGCATTAAACGTTGAATAAACGTTGCAGCTTGTCCAATTGTGGCATTTTTTTCAGGCATAAAGTAGCCATCAGAACCGATAATGATTCCTAAATGTGCACCGATTGCTACGGCAGAGCGGTATTCTTTAATAATGGATGCATTATCTTTAAATGTAATGGATGAAGTACCTTTAGGAATCTTTAAATAATCAATAGCTCTCTCCAGCATAATTGCCATATGCTGTCTTGAAATGGCGGCATCAGGTTTAAATGAACCGTCTGTGTATCCTGTTATAATTCCAGCTGAAGCAGCCAATTGAATTTCCTTTGCATACACATATGTATCTGGAACATCTGTAAATGCCATACCGTTATTTGCTTCGAGATTCATTACCTTTGCTAAATAAGAAGCAAATTCTCCACGTGTGACATTGTCATTTGGTCGATAACTGCCGTTAGCATTCGTAACTAAAGCGTTTTTCGAAATTAAGTAGCGCAGGCCATTTTCATGGGCATGCCCTGAAAGTTCATCAGCAGAGGCCATTTGGGGTTGCCAAAAAAGCAAGCTAACTACTGCCATAACCAATGCAAAGATTGATAGTTTTTTCATTTTTTTCCCTCCTAAACTTTAACATCATTTTACCAAAGTTAGAGAGTCGCGATAAGGTCAAATATAAGTATTCTCTTAAAATGCGTCAATATAAATAGTTTTTTTACCAATTATATGTAAATGGAAAATAGCTTAAATGTTCCATAGCTATTTTGGCATATTTTTGATAATCTTATAGAAGTAAAACAAAGAAGGGAAGGTGAGGGCTCTACATTTCCTGAGGAGCGCGAAAAAATGAAAAGAATAGCAAAAATTTTACTGATTTTAGTTGTAATGATGTCGATCGTTGTTAGTCCACTAAATGCCTACGCATTTCAAACAGTAAAGAAGGATTACCCACTTTCAAAAGGTGTACAGTATAAACAATATACATACAGTAATACCTATACAAACTCTATTAATCATTTATCGATTAATGTTGGAGATCCGACGACAGAAGTACAATTAGGGATGCCCGCAGCAGTCAATGGAAAAGAATCGACAGTAGCAAATGCGAATCGTCTTTCTCGTGAGGGAAATCGAGTAGTTGGTGCTATAAATGCAAGTTTTTTTAATATGTCAGAAGGTTATCCATTATTTTTACTAGCTAAAAATAATGTTATTTTGAACGGTGGAACAGTTTCCAGCGGTTCCGACCAATATATGAATGTTCCTACGGCATTTGGGATGACATCTGATGGTCGTGGTGTTATTGATTATTTTGATTTTGACGTGACACTTTCTCATAACGGAACGAATTATGAAATGTCAGGCTTAAATCGTGTACGTAATATATATGAAGCTATTATTTACACACCACAGTTTTATAGTAAAACAACAGATACAAATGAATACGGTTTTGAAATAGTGGTAGACACTGGTTCACCGATTACAGAAAATACATTTGGACAAACGTTAACTGGTAAGGTAACACAAATTAAGCCTTATGGATCGAAAGAAAAATTAACGATACCATCTACTGGCTTTGTTGTTTCTTTACAGGGCGGTGAATGGCACAATAAATTAAGCCAAGTAGCTGTTGGCGATGAAATGAGTGTTAATTTTTCAATTGATCAGCTTTGGCAAAATGCACAATTTATATTGGCGAGCGGTCCTTATTTAGTAAAGGATGGTAAACCATATATTATGATGAGCACTTCAAGCTCACGTGCAAAAGAAGTTGCACCACGTACAGTAGTCGCTACAAGTAATAATGGACAAACAGTGCATTTCATTACAGTAGACGGTCGTCAAACCCATAGTAAGGGTATGAATATGGTGCAGCTTGCTAATTATTTAGTAGCACTTGGTGTCGACAGAGCCATTAACTTAGATGGCGGTGGCTCAACGACAATGGCTGTTCGAAACTACGGCAGTAATAATGTTGTATTAGCGAATTTGCCATCCAATTCGGGTAATACGCAGCGTCTTGTATCTGCCACATTACAAGCAGTTAGTACGGCGCCAACTGGCAAGGCAACACATATTAAATTTACGAATAGTACAAACTACGCAACACTTTTAGTAGGCGCTTCGTCGAGTGTAGCTGTTCAATACGTTTTAGATGATAACTATACGACACTACCACTAGATGGTCATTTATCGTTAGCATCTCAAAACCAAAATTTACAGATTAATGGCTTGAACTATACAGCAACGCAAGCTGGGGATGACCGAATATACATCGGCTATGACGGCTCTGCTGTGCAATCATATCAAGTTAAGGTAGTAGATGCTCCTACAACAATGGCTGTTGCACCAAGCTCTAAAACGGTAGGTGCAGGTGAATCTGTTAGCTTTACGATTGATGCTAAAGACGACGCAGGTAAGCCTATTGTTTATAATCCATCTCAAGTGAAATGGTCTGTAGAAGGTAATATAGGTACAGTTACGAGCGATGGTAAGTTTACAGCGCAAAATCCAGGAACGACTGGTAAGGTAATCGCTACTTTAGGATCGAAGAGTGTAGAAGCTACTGTTACCGTAGCGAAACCAGCGTTGTTTAAGGACATTCCAAATAATTATGTTTACTATAAAGAGATTGAATATTTAACAACTCACAATATTATTACAGGACAGGCTGATGGTACATTTAGACCGAATGACAAGCTAACACGTGCACATGCAGCAGTCATTATTAGCCGAGCATTAGATTTAGATACAAAAAATGTGAAAAACCCAAGCTTCAAAGATATTCAGGCAAATCACATATACTATAAGGAAATAGCAGCTGTTGTAGAAGCTGGTATTATGAGTGGCCGTGAAAATAATACTTTTGATCCGAATGCAACATTGACACGAGCGCAGATGGCGAAAATTGTGGCAATTGCATATAAATTAAAAGGAACAAGTAGTATTGCATTTAAAGATGTTCCAAAAGATCATTGGGCTTACACTTATGTACAACAACTAGCAGCTAACAACATTACGACTGGCTACGACGGTAACATATATAAACCGAACGAAGCAATCAGTCGAGCACACTTTGGTCTGTTCCTTTACAGAACGATTAATAAGTAAAAGATTAATCAAGCCTTGGCATAATAGCGTCCAGATGTTTTCGAGCCTGCTCGAAAAGTACTTCTTAAAACTGTGACCTCCGCCGGGGCTTTTAACTTGATTCAGCTAGTGAGTGGACTTGTGCTGAAGACAGTAAAAAATGAAGTAGTACTTTTCTGCTGTTTTATGCTATGAATAATGGCCATATGGCGCTAGAAACAGGGAGAATCTCGTAGATATTCGAGGCTCCCTTTTTTTTTACTATTTTTAAAAAGAACGAATAAGTGCAATTGTGGTATAATCTCTGTATTAAAAAGTAAAAGGATGTTTTTTAATGAAAATAGGCATTGTGGGGAATTACGGCAATGATAATAATGGTGATGAATCAATATTATACGGCATTCTTCAACAAGTAAAACAAACATTTTCGGTAACGAGTGACGACATTACCGTTTTTAGCAATAACACAAAACAAACATCCGAGCGTTATGGGGTACATAGCTATCCATTGTATTATAAAAAGGGCAATCTATATAAAACGTTTATCCATACGTATAAAAATAACAAACAGTATGTATCGAACTTTGACCTCCTCATCATTGGTGGTGGTGGTATTTTAATGGATTTTTATAAACGTGAGGCTCATCTTTATGGAACATACGCAATGATGGCAAAACAAAGTAATATTCCCTACATTATTTACGGATGTGGCGCAGGACCACTAGATACGATTTCTGGTAAAATTAGTATCCGTGTTATGTGTCGTTATGCAGCAAATATCTCTGTTCGTGATCCTCAGTCTAAAAAACTATTACAAAGTATCGGGGTCAAGAAACCGATTGAAGTGATTGGTGATCCTGCATTTACGTTAAAAGGTGATCGCAAAGATTATGCTGAAAAGCCAAGAAAAATTGGTGTTTCGGCCGTTCCGTATTATAATGCAAACTATTGGCCAGAAGGTAATGTAGCAAAATACGATGCATATGTAACAGGTATGGCGAAAAATTTAGATCAAGTAATTACTGAGCAAAATGCTCACATTACATTTTTTGCAACGAAATTTCCTCAAGATGTAACAGTGACACAAGATATTCAGAAGAAAATGCAGCATCGTGCACATACAGAAATAATTGAAGGAAATCTTGTGCCTGAGCGTTTACTTGAAGTAACAGGCGAGCAAGATATAATAATAGGTACGCGTTTACACTCGCTTATTTTGGCGACCAATTCAGAGACTCCCATTATTGCTGTATCCTATCATACAAAAGTGCAAGATTTTATGTCCTTTGTTGGGGCATCAGATCGTTGCTTACAGATGCAGGATATAGAAGATGATGAGAATGCTCTTTCTAAATTAGTTGGTAAACTAAGTAGCAATTGGGAACAGTCAATTGCAGAGACGAAACAAATTGCTACACACATTCATAAAGAGGCCATGTATGGTCAGGAATTAATGAAAAAGGCAGTGACACGTCTATGAAAAAAATACTCGTCATTAGTAATATGTATCCAACATCTGATCATTTATCATTCGGTATTTTTGTAAAAAACCAAGTTACAGCTCTTAAAAAAGCTGGACTAGACGTTGAAATAGCAGTGAATACAAACCCAGCTACAGGCAAGAAAAACACCATTGTAAAATATGCTAAATGGGGATTTTCTACATTAATGAAGGGTTTAAAAAATCGAAAATCAATCGATATCACACATGCGCACTATGTGTTTCCTTCAGGGATGTTATCGCTACTTTTAAAGAAAATGTTTGGTATACCGTACATTGTTACTGCTCATGGTGGAGACATTGAACGTATGGCAAAGAAAAGTGCGAGAATTCGCAACTGGACAGCGAGTATTTTACGTGAAAGTGAGCATGTCATTGCAGTAGGTCCTGTGTTAGCACAACAAATTGAGCAAGACTTTGATATAGTTCCCGACAAAATCTCAGTAGTTAGCATGGGCGTGAATCGTGAAGTATTTTCAAAAGGTAGACAAGCAGAAGTACGTCAACAATTGCAATTAGCCAAAGAGCCTTTTGTTTTTCTATTTGTAGGAAATGTCATTAAGCAAAAGGGTGTTGAAGAGCTACTGCAGGCATTCCAAATGTTAAAAACGAAAGTGGAGCGTCCTATAGAGCTAATTATTGTAGGCTCTAGAAGAGATGAGGGCTTTTTCCAATCTTTGCAACCATTCTTCAGTGAAGACGTCAAATTTATAGACCCACTAAAACAACAGGAACTTGTAAAGTGGTTCCAGGCAAGTGATGTCTTCGTATTACCA
This sequence comes from Lysinibacillus sp. NPDC093712, assembly GCF_050280025.1. Classification (NCBI taxonomy): domain Bacteria; kingdom Bacillati; phylum Bacillota; class Bacilli; order Caryophanales; family Bacillaceae; genus Lysinibacillus; species Lysinibacillus sp. NPDC093712. The sequence goes on along the minus strand of NZ_JBNNUU010000004.1, from coordinate 43,801 downwards.
TCACATTTAGAAGGATTCGGGCTAGTAGCATTAGAGGCATTAGCGACAGACACACCTGTTATCGCTTCTAAAGTAGGTGGCCTTGTATCACTACTTGGTGAAGGTGCAGGGCATTTAGTGGAGCCTGAAGACGCAATCGCTTTATCTGAGGAGATGCTGCGTGCAGTGAACACGCCGAAAGAACAATATATGAATCGTGAAGCGGTTGAAAAAGTATTAGACGTTCACGATGAAAAAAATATAACAGCAAGATGTATTGCCATTTATAAGTCGGCCATTAAAGGTAGGGATGACTTATGAATAAATTTATAAAAGTTGTCGGGGCCGTTGCGATTATTAATATCGTTGCTCGTGTATTCGGCTTTTTACGTGAAATCATTATCGGTATCCAATATGGGAGTTCCCATACTGCGGATAGTATTTTTACAGCTTACACCATTCCGAATTTTTTATATTTAGTAGTAGGTGGTGCTTTTACGACAGCCGTTATCTCGATTTATAATCGGGAAACGACAGACCGAGCATTATTTGTAAAACAGTCCTTTACCATTGTGTTGTTGACTGTTTCGGCTATGACTATTATTTTATTAGCATTTACGAATCCAATCATGGAGATTTTTAACCAAGAAAAAATTAATGGTGATTATAGTCAAAGTGATTTAGACTTATTGAAAAACTTGTATTTTTGGATGATGCCGTCATCGATATTACTTGTTTTATCTTCTTGGTATAGTGGCTTACTGAATGTCAATGAAAAATTCCACTTATCGAGCTTTGCCATTTTAATTTACAACGCGATTTTCTTAGTAATTGCAGTTGGGTTATCTCAAATTGAAAGTATCAAAGCACTTGGGTACGGTATTAGTGCTTTAGCCAGTGCGGCGATTATGCTGTATTTCTTAATAATTGGTTATCGTAAATTAGATTCCCATAAAGTCGGGTTTTCATTTGAACAAAATATGTCCTCAAAGCAACTTTGGATTATGGTTTTACCAATTATGCTTGGAGGAGCGACGATTCAACTTTATGCCTTATTACAGCGTGTATTTGCTGGAATGCTTTCAGAAGGGGCGGTTGCTGCTGTTAACTATTCTTCAAAACTGATGCAATTTCCACAAGCTATTTTAATTACAGCTGTTACAACGGTAATTTATCCGATACTGAGCCAAAAAGAAGCCAACAATGACCTTGCTTCTATTAAGAACCTTTATTCAAAAGGTTTACATTATCTATTGTTGCTACTTATACCAGTAACAATATATTCTTACTTCTACTCAGAAAACCTTATACAAGTTATATTCCAATATGGTAAATTCGATGCTGACTCGACTGCCATTACAGCACCTGTCTTAGCAATATTCGTGTTATCCATGTATTTCTTAGCTGCGAATACGTACATTACGCGTTTTTACTATGCAAAAGGCGACTCGATGGCACCAGTTATTTTCAGTTTAATTAATGTATTTGGTGTCAATATTGCCGTCATTATGCTAATGGTAGACAATTACGGTGCTGTAGCAATTGCTTGGGGTACATTAATTAGTTCCATTACAAACTATATTATGTTAATTATTTATGCGATACCTAAGTATGACTTAAAAATGGGTATATTCAGCAAAGAGTTGCATTTTTTCAGAGCAATACCGCCAATGATTATCATTACGATTGTCATGTATTTCTCAAGCCATTATTTAGTGTTTGAATACAAGTGGTTAACCTTCATTGTAGGACTAGCTATTTTTATCGCTGTCTTTGTTGGTTCTTACTTAGTATTTGGCATTAATGAGGTAAAAGAATATATAGATAAGCTGAAAAAGAAGTTATTAAAACAATAAAAAATGAAAAGGCTGTGTAAACAGTCAGATATAAAAAATCACCATTTTTTTATTTGTTAAAAATATGCTTATTTTAGACAGAATATCTTTTTTAAAGCATGCTGGGATTACTTCCGGCATGCTTTTTATATTGTATGTAAAGCCTGTGAAAGTACATTTGTAGAGGATTGTAATGATGATTGGATTAAATCTTATAATCGATTGTATTTATTTTCAAAAGGCAAGAAAAGTACCAAACATCATATTTTTGCTAAAAATGCATAGTGTAATTTTTTGAATTGTATTATAATTAGCATTATTCAGGTAGTGAAAAGGATAATGATAAGTTGTAATATGGTATTAACTATTTTAAATACCATAATTAAACAAAAATTAATATTTATTAATAGAGTAAGGTGACAATTATGGCAAGAGGTAGGAAAATTAATTCGAATGGTGAAAGAAGTAAACAATTATTACTTGAAAAAGCTGTGGAGCTTTTCTCTGAAAGGGGATATTATGCTACGAAAATAAGCGATATAGTGAAAGCGGCAGATGTAACGCAGCCGACATTTTATTTATATTTTAAAAGTAAAGAATCGCTCTATAATGATTTGAACATAAGATTTCAACAGGGGTTTAATGAAATCATGTGCAATCAAAATGAAGAAGTAGAAAAGGGGATAGAGGGCTTTATTCAAATGCTAGAGCAAAAGTTATATATGTTGTTCCTTTATATAATTGAGAATCCAAAGCTAACGAAAATAGGCTTTTTTGAATCTAAACAATCATCATGTGTTAAATCTCAATTGACACAGCAATTTATTGAGCTAGTTTATCGTCATGATTGTGCTTGTCTGTTTCAATACCAAAATATCGATGTGAAAATAGTAGCAGATAGTTTAGTTGGCTCATTTGAACGTTTAATATTGACAAATTTATTAGAACAAAAAAGCAAGCCATGTGAACTTGCACGAAATTTAGTGCATGTATTTTTTCTCCTAAAAGAATCTTCTAGTCGTGATAGTGGATGTAGCTATACTAAATAATACTAAAACCCCTCTCCACATAGCTTGGAGAGGGGTTTTAATTTGACTTCCACTACGGGGGCGTACGCTTTCCGCGCAGCACTCGGTAAGCCGCAACCCTCGCTAACACGCGGTCTATTGCGTCTTACGTAACTGTGCTTTCCCGCAGGAAGTCACTGTCCTTCGCTCCAATTTAATTGTTTGAGTGCCTGACACTTAGTAATCAGCTCCTAAATCGTAAAAATCCACTACGATTTCCGCAGGCAAGGCCCCAGCTATTTTTAGCTACGAACGTCCACTAAAATATTCAAATCGCTCCCTGCTCCTTGAAACGTTTGCCAAAACAATTCTATAAGAAAAGCGTTTGATTTTCGCAGCAAGCATCCACTTGAAGCAAAGATCAAACGCAATCTAGTATGGGGTAGCCCCATTTTTATTTAGTTACTGCTATATGGAGATAAATCCCCTTTTGTAGTTTGCCACCTGTAGGTTTTTGAATAGTTGGATGAACAAGTAGCATATATTCTTGCCCTTCAACTAAAGGATCAGTAGGTGTAATCATTAAGGAATTATCTTTTTCCACCTTTGTTGTAAACGAAATTTCGTCTCCGCCTAAAGCAACTAGCTGTACGCTGCCTTCAGGAATAGGTGTAGAGAAAGCTTGTGAAAACTTAACAGTAAACGTTTTAGTAGTAGGCACATTTTTTAGGCTAACTAGTTCTTGATAATCTTTATATTGCGCTTTAATAGCATCATAGTGAGCTTGGAAAATTGGTGCAGTCTTCGTTTGGATGTTTGGTTTCACACCTACTTCATTAATAGTGTGACCTGCAGGGCCAGTAAATTTACCGACAGTAAGCTTTAAATAACTACCGTCATGCAATTCATAGAAGCCTTGCATTGCCCCTTTGCCGTAAGTAGTTTCACCATAGAGAATTGCGGATTGTTGATCTTGTAACGAAGCCGCTAGCATTTCAGATGCACTTGCACTATAGCGATTTACTAAAATACGAGTATCTGCTGGGAATTTAACGTTTTGTTGTTTAGCACGAACTTCGTAAGAGGCATGTGCTTCTTGCAATAAATAAGCGATTTTTGCCTTTGGGAATAAACCAGTAAGCTGTTCTGCTGTTGCAACATAGCCACCGCCATTATTTTGTAAATCCAAAATAAAAGAAGTAGCGCCACGCTGTTTAAGCTGAATCATTGCCTCTTTTACTAGTTGAGCACCATCCTCAGAGAAAGAAGACATTGCTATGTAGCCAACATTACCAAATAATAAAGCAGACTCTACGTTTGGTAGTGTGAATTTTTTACGTGTAATTGTTTTCGTGGAAGTGGAACCGTTCTCGTGTAATAGCTTAACCTGTACTTGTGTACCTTCATTACCGATTAATAGAGAAGAGGCTTCTTCTATAGAGTTACCTACAATGGATTGACCGTTAATGGCAATAATGATATCTCCAGCCACGACACCGGCCTCAGAGGCTCCACCTTCGTCGATTACTTGTAAAATATGAATACCATCCTCATGCTCCTCAATTACGACACCAATACCAATTGTGGATAGATTGATGCTATTCATAAATTCCTCAAACTCTTGTTTAGAAAAATATGTTGAATAGGGGTCTAACATATTAATGATGTCAGAAATGGTTGTTGCCTTTTGTAGGTCTCCATTAATTTTACCAACATAATTTTCCGTAATAATTTCTTTTATTTCTTCAACAAGTTGCTGGTCATTATTTGCAGCAGAAGCGTTTGATAATGGAAAAATGACAAAGCTCAATATGAACAAGAAGGACCATAATACTTTTTTCATAAGACACCTCTTTTCAGAATTATTTACATATATTATACATGAATTTCCATATTGACGTCGAATAAAAACAGACACGTCTATAAAAATAGAACATGTCTGTAAGCAATTCATACTTAGTTTTTCTTGTAAAGCTTATGAATAATGAAGCCTAAAAGTGCTCCTATCATTGCAGGGACAAGCCATCCAAGACTTTGCTCGTACAGCGGTAATGCTTTTAGGATATTTTCATAGGAAGGAACTTTAATATCCATTTGTTTTAAGCCATCGTAAAAACTAACAAAGAATGTCGGGATTAACGCTAAAATATAAACAATTCGTCCACCTTTAAAGAAATGATCGGCAAGCGATAACACCATTAATATCATAGCTAGTGGATAAATAATCAATAGTACAGGAAGTGATGTATTAATGATTGTTGATAACCCAACATTTGTAATGGCTACACTTAATAACGTAAATACGATTAAGAACGTTTTATATGAAATTTGCGGGAATAGTTTATTAAAAAACTGCGCATTGGCTGTCAATAAGCCGACAGCAGTAGAAATACATGCTAATAAAATGGTAAGCGATAAAATAATACTACCGAAGCTGCCGAAAAGGTATTGTGCAGATTTGGCGATGATGACGCCACCATTATCAGATGTACCAATTGCTCCTATACTTGTATTGCCGATATAGCCAAGTGAAATATACACGAAGGCTAAACCAATTGCAGCTACAATTCCTGCAAAAATTGTTGTTTTAACTTGTTTTCTAGTGTCTTTCATTCCCATATCACTTAAGGCTTGTATAATTACAATACCGAAAACGAGTGCACTTAGGACATCCATCGTTAAATAGCCTTGAACAAAGCCCTCGGAAAATGGCGAAATATTGTATTTACCAACAGCCATTCCTGATTCACCCATAGGTGTAATAAAGCTTTTAACAGCTAGTAGTAAAATAACAATCAAGAGTGCAGGTGTTAAAATCTTTCCTACACGATCTACTAGTTTAGAAGGATTGAATGCTAAATAAAGTATAAACGCAAAGAATACTACAGATGTAATGAATAGTGGAGCCCAATGTTCTTGTGCTGCCTCTGAAAGAAATGGTGCAATGCCAATTTCATAAGACACAGAGCCAGTACGCGGAACGGCGAAAAATGGCCCGATTGCTAAATAGACAATTGACGTGAATATGATTCCGAAAACAGGGTGAACACGACTTGCAAGTAACTGTAAATCGCCACCTGCTTTTGCGACAGCGACAATAGCAAGTAAAGGTAAACCTACACCCGTTATTAAAAATCCAATCATCGCTATTGTAATATGTTCACCGGCTTGTTGGCCAAGTAACGGTGGAAAGATAATATTGCCTGCCCCTAGGAACAATGCAAAAAGTAGTAAGCCTACTGCTAAATTCTCTTTGATGAAAATCAAGATGCTTCTCATAAATACTAAAAACTCCTTTATAATTGAAAAAATAAAACTTTCTAAAAATTTTAAATACAGTCATGTATGTTATCATAGGACTATAAAACTTGCAATTAATATACTAATAGTAGATAGTCGGATTCTGTAGTATTCTATAGGATTCATAAATTGTTTGAAAAATAGTCAGTTTTTCCGATTTTTGTTTAGTCACTTCTTTAGTATGATAGACACACAAGGAAATATTTTATCATGAACGGAGGCTATTTGATATGCTAAAATCACAAAAGTGGAGAATTCTCGCTTTAAGCACTATTGCTACTTCATTTTTCGCAATACAGACCGCAGAAGCTGCAACATATACAGTGCAAAAAGGCGATACATTATCCAAAATCGCCCAAACACATCAAGTGACAATACAAGACATAAAAAAATGGAATAATCTATCAAAGGATACGATTTATGTAGCCCAAAAACTAGAGATTACGAAACTGGCGACAACCGAAACGGTAAAACCGTCAAAGCCAACAACAACTACACCTTCTAAGCCATCGACTGCCGTTCATACAGTTATTAAAGGTGATACACTTTCAAAAATAGCAAAGCAATACAATGTGACATTAAAAGAGCTTAAAGATTGGAACGGAATAGAGAACGACACGATTTATATTGGACAAGTGTTAAAAATTTCTCCAGTAGCTGTTATACCCGAGGGTGATACAATACATAACAATGTGACTTCGGATACGGGGACGCCATCAAAAGTAACGAATCAAGATCCTACAGCGAATGGACAAGCTATATACAAAAAAACGGTGGAATTGGCTAATAAATTAATCGGAACACCGTATCTTTATGGTGGAAACACACCAGAAGGTCTTGATTGCAGTGGTTTTATTTTTTATGCTTTCAATCAAGGCGGTTTGAAAATAGGAAGAGATAGCAGCGAAGGCTATTTCAGTAGCAGTACAACGCAAGTAAAAAATCCTGTGCCAGGAGATTTAGTATTTTTTGAAAATACGTATAAAGAAGGCATTTCTCATATGGGAATTTACCTCGGTAACAATAAATTTATTCACGCAGGTACGGATGGCGTAGAACTTTCGGATGTTACGTACTCTTATTGGTCAACTAGATTAGTAGCTTATAAACGATTCGATTCAGTAAAATAATAATTAGGCGATTATTGCATTGCGCAAAAATCGCTTTTTTTTGATAGATAGAATGGAGCGAATCGCTGATAAAGCTTTTCTTTTAAAACTGGTACTTTAATATCCTTCATCCATTTTTGCGGCATCCATCAATCAACGGTTTGTTTACACTAAAAAATCCTTCTTTCTAATAGAAAGAAGGATTTTGTTAATATTATTGTGTTACTCGTGCTGTCCAGCGAGAAAGATCAGCTTGTTGAGCATCAACAAGTTCAGCTGGGAAGATGAATGTCCAAGGTTTTGTTGAGTTCGGTTGGACAGTCAGGATTGGATCCATTGTAAATGAACCTTTTGCGATTTGTTTACCTGTTGCATCGATAATTTCTAACGGTAATTGCTCTAGATTAATCGCTTTATTGTGACCATTACGGATAAAGATTGAAACATTCAGGTTACCATTATCTTCAAGTTTTGCTTGTAGACCAGTGAAGTTAACTTCCGTTTCGCCTAACTTTGGTAATGTATTCACGATTTTTGCAAGCTCTTCTTTTTGTGCTGCTGGTAATTGTTGCTCCCATGAAGGGTCTAATTCTAATTGGTGACCACGTAATGAGACAAGGTTAAAGGCAATTTTCCATCCGTCTTCTGGCACTTCGTCTACTTTAATAGTTGATTTTTCAAATTCAAATACCCATGGACGTGCACTCTCAGCTGGAATTGTGCCAAGTGCTTTAAAATCGAATTTTTTAGATGCTATTAGCTCATCATTTTTATCCATAATGAATAATTCGATTTCACCAAGCTCAATCGCTTCAGCTAATGAAGAACGGAAAAATGCGCGAACAAGCCATTTGCCTGTGCGTGGCTCATCTTCAATACTAATAGAAGAGAGCGATAATTGATTTGGTTTTAATGGCTCTAGCTCATTTGCTAGGAAATTAAAAATGTATTTTTGCTCTTGTGGTACATCCCATTCAGGGTGGAATGAAAGCTTCGTCACAACATCACGATTGTCACCTTTATTAGTAGAAACTTTTCCTAGTAAATCTTTAGAGTCAATTGTGTTCTCTTGTCCGATTTTGTCTGATTTCTTAAAAAATGAAAATAAGCCCATTATTGTACCTCCTGTTGTCCTTCAACCATTTTCATGAAGCCTGTAATTTCGATAATAATAGAACGGCGTAATTCTTGGAAGTTCTTTCCGAATAATTCAAGTCCTTCACGTTGATAAATGCGCATTGGATCTTCCTGTTGGTAATGACGTAAGCCAATACCTTCTTTTAAGTGAGCCATTGCTTCTAAATGTTTCACCCAACCACTATCTATATAACTCAACATAACTTGTGGAATAACAGTCATTACTTGCTCATTTTCTGCGAATTTCTGCATATGATCAAGAAGTTCTTGTTCAGAAGACTGTATATCAGTTAAAATTTGTTTCACTTTGCCTACTTCACGATCAATCGTAACAGGAGTGATGAATAATGAATTAAGTGACTTTTCCATTTGGTCATAAGCCCATTCTACAGAAGGGAGCTCTTCAGGCGCAGCATCGCGCACTGCGAAATCGACCGTTTCGCTTAACATTTTTTTCAGTTCGCCCATTAAATCTTCGCCAGCTAAAATTTTGTCACGTAAACCATAAATAACAGTACGTTGATCATTAATAACATCGTCTAATTTTAAATTGTACTCGCGCATGCCATATTGCGAGCCTTCAACAATGCGCTGTGTACGATTGATTAGCTCTTGTACATCTTTGTTTTGAATGACATCATTTTCATCCACAACCATTTTTGCAGAGAATTTTTCAACTTCTTCTTTTGCATAGCGGCGGAACATATCATCTTCAATAGAGAGAATGAAGCGGCTTTCGCCTACGTCACCTTGACGGCCAGAGCGACCTCGCAGCTGGTTATCAACGCGTCGACTTTCATGCTTCTCGGTACCGATAACATAAAGTCCACCAAGTTCATGGACATCGTCGCCTAGCACGATATCTGTACCACGACCAGCCATATTTGTAGCAACGGTAATACGACCTTTTTGACCTGCTTGAGAGATAAGCTCAACTTCTTGTTCAACCGTTTTAGCATTTAACAATTGGAATTTTAATCCCTCTTTTTTCAAATGATCTGCAACCGTTTCGGATTGTAGAATGGATGTTGTCCCAATTAACACTGGCTGTCCTTTTGCATGGCGTCGTTTTGCTTCAGCAGCAACGAATTTATATTTGGCTGCTTGCGTTTTGAAAATCATATCAGGCTGGTCAATACGTTGACGTGGACGGTTTGTTGGAATTTGAATTACTTCCATACCATACACTTCACGAATTTCTTTTTCCTGTGTTTTCGCTGTACCTGTCATCCCAGAAAGCTTCGGATACATACGGAAATAGTTTTGAATTGTAATTTGCGCTTGTGCTTTATTTTCTTCGGTAATCGTTACGCCTTCTTTTGCTTCGATTGCTTGGTGTAAGCCATCAGAAAGAGAGCGGCCTTCTAAAATACGCCCTGTGAACATGTCAACAAGCTCAATTTTATCTTCTTTAACAATATAATCAACGTCACGCTGGAACATGACATGTGCACGTACAGCTTGGATCACATAGTGATAAAGCGTTTGATGTTCTAAATCGTATAAATTATCAACATCGAATGCAGCCTCTACTTTTTCAATGCCTTTATCTGTTAATGAAGTTGCCTTTGTTTCATCATCGAAATCATAGTCTTCTTCAGCTTTAAAGCGTTTTGCTAACATTGCTGCAATGCGGTGTAATTCATCATTAGCAGGCATTTTACCAGCAATAATTAGTGGTGTTTTTGCTTCGTCAATAAGCACACTATCGACTTCATCAATGATGGCAAAATGATAAGCACGTTGCACTTTATCGGCTAAGCTATGTGCCATGTTGTCACGTAAATAGTCGAAACCGAATTCTGTACCAACACCGTACGTAATATCTGCGTTATACGCTTGCTTTTTTTCAGTTGGTTCCATCATCGGAATATTTAACCCGACTGTTAAACCTAGGAAACGATGAATTTGACCAACAAGCTCAAAGTCACGTTTAGCTAGATAGTCGTTTACTGTAATGACATGAACACCTTTACCTTCTAATGCACGTACATAAGAGGGCAGTGAAGCGACAAGTGTTTTACCTTCACCTGTAGGCATTTCAGCAATATTGCCTTCAGTTAATACAAGGCCGCCAATCAGTTGTACATCAAAATGACGCATACCTAAAACACGCTTTGAGGCTTCGCGTACAACAGCAAATGCATCTGGGATAATTGATGTTATTGGTTCGCCTTGTTCTAAGCGGTCCTTGAAAATAAAAGTCATTTCTCTTAATTCAGCATCTGACTTGTTGACATATGTTTCTTCTAAATTATTAATTTGCTCTACTATTTTATAGTAGCGTTTTAATTGACGAGCACTTGTTTGCTCGTTGTTGAGTTTAAAAATTGAGAACATGAATTTACGCTCCTTTAAAGTTGTCTAAATGCTAGACACCTCATTATTCTATCAAATTTTACGAATGATGACTACATTTGACATTAAGTAATACAAGTAGAATAATAGAGAAAAATGTAAATTGTGAAATGGTGGAAAATGAATAGAAAAAGTATATTTCAGAGCTTGTTCATGCTATAATCAATTTGGATTCAAATGTAGATTATTTTTTTGAGGGGGAGAGACATGCTTTACGTGTCTTTAATAGCAGCATTCGTTGCTTCCATTTTGTTAACTCCACTAGTTAAACGTTTAGCGTTTAGAATTGGTGCCGTTGACGCGCCTAACTATCGAAAAGTACATGCACGCATAATGCCAAGGCTTGGTGGTCTGGCGATTTTCATTGCATTTTTAATAGGGTTGGCGTTCTTACAGCCACAAGGTGAAAATAGTTTAGCGATTATTATCGGAGCTTGTATTATTGTAGCAACTGGTGTCATTGATGATATGCGCGAAATTTCCGCAAAGGCAAAAATGCTTGGCCAAGTTGTTGCTGCCCTTATTGTTATTTTTGTAGGCGGTATTCAAATTGACTTTATTAACTTGCCATTTGGTGGGCAATTAGATTTTGGTTTCTTAAGTATTCCATTTACTATATTATGGATTGTTGGTATTACAAATGCGATTAACTTAATTGATGGCTTAGACGGTTTAGCTGCAGGTGTTTCTTCTATTGCACTAATCACATTATCAGGTATGGCATTTATAATGGGCGATATGTTCGTATTAGCCTTTGCAGCAATTTTAGCTGCAGCAACGATTGGTTTCCTATTTTATAACTTCCATCCAGCAAAAATCTTCATGGGAGATACTGGGGCACTATTTTTAGGATTTATGATTTCTGTATTAGCATTATTAGGATATAAAAACTTTACAATCATTTCGTTAATTATCCCAGTTATTATGCTAGGTGTACCGATTTCTGATACATTCTTTGCAATTGTTCGTCGTTTACGTATGAAGAAAAAATGGTCAGATCCAGATAAATCGCATTTACATCATCGATTATTGGATATGGGCTTTACACATCGTCAAACAGTACTTATTATTTATGGTATTGCGATGATGTTCGGCTTAGCTGCCATTATCTTCTCAATGGCTAAATTATGGGGAGCAATTTTGCTTATTACAGTTATTTTAATCGCCATTGAAATTTTCGTCGAGATTATTGGCCTTGCCGGCAAAAACTATAAACCACTATTAAATTTCATGCGGATTTTTAATAAATAACATTAGAACCAACCATACTATATGGTTGCTCAGACTGAAGACAAACTCAAAGTGATTTTGAGTTTGTCTTCAGTCTTTTTTTGCAGAGATTTTTCCATGTACCGCTCATGTATCGCTAGCGCGGAAAAAGCTTGTTGCTTCGCGGAAATATGGACTTAAAGCGCGGAAATAATCCCGTGAAACGCGGAAAAATGGTGACGAAGCGCGGAATTAATCCCGTGAAGCGCGGAATCTCCTCCTTGTATCGTATGACTATCAAAGGCAATAATAAAAGGAACTACCATGAGCAGACGAAAAAAACAACCAGTGGCCGGTTAAATACCAGCAACTGGTTGTTTCGCAAAGATTTATTGTGCTGACTCGTTAGTAGAACTGTCGTCGCCAGCTGCATTATCTTTATCTGTATTATTATTTGTTAAAGTAGAAGAAGATTTTAAAGCAAGATGGTTTTTAAGAATTTGTGACACATCATCAACTGATTGTTGGTCTAATTGATAATAGTAAACACCTGTAGACATATCATCGCTACCATCTAAAGTTAACGAATCGATGCGTGGTTTACCTTGTTTTAAATAAGACAGGAATGATTTCATTTCACTAAATGTCATATTTGTTTTCATATTATCGCCAATTGCCTTAATGACATCGTCATACTTTGTAATCGAACCGACTGAAGCTACTTTATTTGTAATAGCTGTTAAAATTTCTTGTTGTCGTATACCACGTTGGATATCATTATCTTGTTTACGTGTACGTGCTAGTGCAAGTGCTTGACTACCACTTAAATGTTGTAAACCTGGTTTTAAATTAATCGTATTACGATCAAATTCATCTTTTTCATGTAGAGCATATGGTACTTCAGCTTCAATGCCACCTAATGCGTCGACAACATCAATAAATGCATTGAAGTTCATGCGCACATAGTAGTCGATTGGAATATCTAGAAGTCCTTCAACCGTTTCAATTGTTGCCAGCGTACCACCTAAAGCATGTGCATGCGTGATTTTATCTTTATATCCTACTGAAGGAATATAAACGTAAGAATCACGAGGAATGCTTAACATTTTAATCGTTTTTGTATTGTTGTTTAATGTAGCTAAAATCAGTGCATCTGAACGTGAGTGATCAGAACCTTGTCCACGATTTTCACTATCATCAACACCTACAAATAAAATAGAAACATTATCATGAACCGGTTCTACTTTTTCTTCTCTTAGTGTAGAAACATCGCGACCTTCTAATTCTTCATGTGCTGAGTTTGCAGCGTGTTCGGCTTGTTTTGTAATATAGACTCCGTAGGCCGTAACGCAAATTAGGAAACTAGCAACAAGTAGTAATGCTACTTTTATTATGAAAGAAGCTTTAGAAGACCTCTTTTTCCTTTTTACATTCGTTCTTTTCATGTCTGGTATATTCTCCTCTTGATTTTGGGAATAATTACGTGATTGAACTAAAATTTATTCAAATTAGCACTGTGGTGTAACTGAGTAAGTTAGCTCAATATTAAAATTATACTATGGACCTTCAGCATTAGACAATTAAAACTATTTATTTCACAATAAATTCGATAAATTGCGCGCTCTCGAATGAGATGGATGCTTGTCCATTTGTAAGTTCTGTAATCCAATTTATAAATTGATTTTCTTCCTCTTTTAACACGGAAACAATGATTTCGACACCTTCCAAGTAGCGAATTTCCTCTAATTCGTAAGCGGAGTTACGAATCTCATTTTCTACTTTTCCGAGCCAAGTGTAGTCAATTACAATTTTCATTAGATGGTGTAGCTTACGTTCGACAACTTGTGCAGCGAGTAATCCTTCTGTCGTTGCTTTACCATACGCACGAATAAGACCGCCACCGCCCAATTTAATACCACCAAAGTAGCGTGTGACGACAACGACCGTATCTTTTAAGCCTTGTTTTTTTAATACCTCTAACATTGGGACGCCTGCCGTGCCGCTAGGTTCCCCATCATCATTTGCCTTTTGAATATGATCATGCTCCCCAATTATATAAGCAGAGCAATTATGTGTCGCATTATGATGCATTTTTTTTATGCGCTCAATAAACATCATTGCATCCTCTTCGCTTTCAGTTCGTTCTATATAAGTGAGAAAGCGAGATTTAGAAATTATGATTTCACTTTCTCCATAGCCTTTTACAGTTAAATAGTTATTTCTCATATGTGTCATTCTCCTTTAAAATAGGGTTGTATGCTATAAATTTCATAAAGAAAAAGCATTAATTTTTATCATTGTGATGCTATAATAGGTTTAGACTTAGATTCTATGAAATTGGTCTTTCAAAATACTATGTGGTAATAAGGACATTAGACTGGGGAGTACACTATGTTTTCAAATGATACCTTCGATTTAAAGTCGCTTGATGACGTATTCAATCGAATGTTAGAAACAATAATGAGCTCTAAAGACGATATTTTCATTATAAGTGAACAAAGCCGTAGAAGCTTTGAAGATATGCAACAAGAGCTAGAAATTGTTCGAAAACAGATTTCAACTGTCATCGATGAAGGCGATGCTTTAGAAAAAAGCACGCAACTTGCTAAGCAAAGACTTGTGTTAGTGAGTAAAGCTTTTGATAATTATACCGAAGAACAAGTTAGAGATGCATATGAAACGGCCCATGATTTTCAATTGAAGCTCTCCGTCATTAGAACACAAGAAAAGCAACTTCGCGACAAAAGAGATGATTTAGAGCGACGTCTAAGAGGATTACTCGATACAATTGAACGTGCTGATCATATTGTCAATCAAGTAAATGTTATTTTAAATTATTTAACTTCTGATTTAAAAAATGTTGGGTTAGCGCTTGAACAAGCGAAAATGAAACAAGATTTTGGTATACGAATAATCGCAGCGCAAGAAGAAGAGCGAAAACGTTTATCAAGAGAGATTCATGATGGACCTGCCCAAATGTTGGCCAATGTCTTAATGCGTACGGACTTAATTGAAAGAACGTATCGTGAGAAGGGCATTGAATATGCTTTGACTGAAATTGCTGATTTGAAGAAAACGGTGCGCAATGCGCTATCAGAAGTGCGACGTATTATTTATGATTTACGTCCTATGGCACTAGATGATTTGGGAATTGTGCCGACATTAAAGAAATATTTGTCGACTGTGACCGAATATAATCCTGGTGTTGAAATCCATTTTCAGTCAAGAAGCACAGAGCAACGGATTCCATCAAATTATGAGGTATCCATTTTCCGATTAGTGCAGGAATGTGTAACAAATGCTATGAAACACGGGAAATGTAAGGATATTTGGGTAAAGCTTGAATGGTTGAACAATGCGGTAAATATTGTCGTAAAAGATGATGGCGTTGGATTCGACCAGAAAGTCGTAAAAGATCATTCCTTTGGTATTTTAGGAATGCGAGAAAGAATTGAAATATTAAATGGTACAATCTCAATTGAAAGTGAGATAAATCGTGGCACCACGGTATTATTTAAAATTCCGTTAGAAGTAGATTAAAGAAAGAAATGTGTTGCAGAATTTTAGGGGGTAAAGACTAATGACGAAGATTATTATTGTAGACGATCACCAGCTATTCCGAGAAGGAGTTAAACGCATCTTAGATTTTGAAGATACGTTTGATGTAATTGCAGAAGGTGACGATGGCACAGATGTCGTGAACTTATACGCGGAAAATCAACCAGATGTTGTTTTAATGGACATCAATATGCCAGGGAAAAATGGTGTTGAGGCAACAGCTGATTTAATAGCAGAATATCCAGATGCAAAAGTAATTATGCTATCTATCCATGATGACGAAACATATGTAACACATGCACTAAAATCAGGTGCACTTGGCTATATGCTAAAAGAGATGGATGCAGACGAAATCGTAGAAGCGATTAAAGTAGTGGCTAATGGCGGCTCTTATTTACATCCAAAAGTAACAAAAAATTTAGTAGCAGAATTCCGTCGCCTTTCTGAACATGAAAACAAAGGTAATTTCCACCAAACAGAGATTCGTCGTCCATTCCATTTACTAACAAAACGTGAATGTGAAGTTTTACAATTACTAACAGATGGTCAATCTAACCGTACAATCGGTGAGACACTGTTTATTTCGGAAAAAACTGTTAAAAACCACGTTTCAAGCATTTTACAAAAAATGAACGTAAACGACCGTACGCAAGCTGTAGTAACAGCCATCAAAAATGGTTGGGTTGAAGTACGATAACTGCATAGTATAGAATTGAAGGCTGTTTTTAAAAGCTACTTTAACAGATAAAGTAGTTTTTAAGGCAGTTTTTTTGTTGTGCAACATTTTAAATTATAAGACGTCTTAAGAATGATATAAGCACCTAAAAGTAGAAAATGCGCAACAAAATTCCTACTAATGCATTTATATGCTACAATATTGCGCGGGAGGTTTTATGATGTTAAAGAAAAGTATTCTAGCAGTTTTAACCTTATTAGTGTTAACTGCCTGTGGCAATAAAGAAGATGATTTAACTGCAAAAGAGCGTGAAAAGGTTATTGAAGATGGTACAGTAGGCTTTGAAATGATGGGTGGAGAAGTCGAAAAAGCAACGAATGTACCAGCTAATGAGGAAAAAGCAATTATAGCGGCGTTTGATGAATATATTGCCGCATTCAATGATAAAGACATCCATCGTTATATGAATACGATATCTAAGAACCCAAAAGGATTTAATTATGATGAAGATAAAGTATTTGCAGAGAAAGTATTTGATCAATCCGATACGAAACGCGATGTTGCAAATGTGACTATTGCGAAGTATGAACAGGAAGAAGCTCAAGTATTTGCCAATGTGACAACGCACTCACTCCAACTTGAGACCAATGTAGAACACGAAAGTGCCGGGCGTCAAGTTACGGTGTTTGTGAAAGAGGATGGAGCTTGGAAAGTGACGAGCGTCTTTTATATTGGCGATGACTCAAAATCTAGCACCGGCAATCAATAAGGGGAAATCTTTCCCTTTACTATACATAGAAAATGAATGTGAAGTGGACGTCATCGTTTGAACAGCGATTCAATCCTGATGCAATTACGTTAGGTCGTAATTCAATTCACATTCATTTCTTTTTGAGGTAAACTTGGAACATAGGAGAGTGGACATGAATGAGGACGGCAATCGTAACAGATAGTACTGCATACATTACGCCAGAAGAACGCGCGCGCTTAAACATTCGTATGATTCCGTTAAGTGTAAACATCGCAGGTGAATTATTCGCAGAGGAAGTAGATATTACTGCTTCTGAGTTTTATGATAAAGTACGTGGGGCAAAAGAGTTCCCTAAAACAACACAGCCACCAATTGGTGAATTTGCTTCTCTCTTTGAAGAGTTGGCAAATGATTATGACGAAGTAATTTCCATTCATTTATCGAGTGGTATAAGTGGTACATATCAAGGAGCTGTCCAAGCAGGAGAAATGGTGGAAGGTATTGATGTATACGCATTTGACAGCGAGATTTCTTGCGCTGTTCAAGGCTTTTACGTGCTACGTGCAGCTGAAATGGCGGCAGAAGGTTGCTCAGCACAAGAAATATTAGCAGCATTAGTGGATATGAAGCAGTATATTCGTGCTTACTTCATTGTAGATGACTTAGCGCACTTACAACGTGGGGGACGTCTATCTTCAGCAGCAGCTTTAATCGGAGGCTTATTACAAGTAAAGCCTGTTTTGCATTTTGTAGATAAGGTAATCGTACCATTTGAAAAAATTCGCACACGTAAAAAAGCACTAAAGCGTGCAGAAGACTTACTAGCTGAAGATGCAAACAAGTATGACAAGATGGATGCAGTAGTCATTCACGGCAACTGCCAAAAAGAAGCCGAGGAATGGTTAGCGCAGCTCGCTGCGACATACCCAAACGTAAACTTTAAATTGAGCTATTTCGGCCCAGTTATTGGCACACACTTAGGTGAAGGCGCAATGGGACTAGGTTGGACAAAAAAATAAAATGAAAAAGTCTCTACAACTTGTTGTAGGGACTTTTTTTATTGCATTAGGTAACTGTCCTTAGTTGGAGTGAGAATCGCCGATAGAAACGCGTGAATTGCCGGTAAAACACGAGGAATCGCCGATAGAATTGCTTAAAACGCCGATAAATTCTGTCCAATCGCCGATATACCTGAGTAAATCGTCGATAATCCTGCAGAACCCCCTGTTAGAACCATTATCACAAAAAGAAAGGAGCAAATTAGAATGAAATATAAAGGATGGCTGTTGCCTCCTGCGTTGCGGGACTTTCATGAAGGTCGTATATGGCTAAGGGAGCATTCACCTTTTGCAAAACATGATATACAGCAGGCCATTAATAAAAAGTATCTTCATATAATAGAAGGTATTCAAACAACACCACGAATGAGATGTAATCGTTGCTATAATGACAAGCCGCAGTTCTTTACAATGTTTAATTGTTCAAAATGCCAGCAACAATGTGTGTATTGTAGACATTGTCTGAGCATGGGCAGAGTGAGTAGCTGCACACAATTGATAATATGGAGAGGACCGAAAGCGTATAGAAAAAGACAGCATACACTCCAATGGACTGGCCAACTGACGGAACTTCAACAACAGGCAGCTGATGAAATGCTTGAGAGTGTCAAAGTAGGTCGATGTCATTTAATTTCAGCGGTATGTGGGGCTGGGAAGACTGAGCTGCTCTTTCAATCTGTACATTATGCGTTGGAAAAGGGGTTACGGGTTTGCATCGCGGCGCCACGAACGGATGTGGTGCTAGAGTTATTTCCGCGCTTTCAACGGGTTTTTCCTCAAACGGTCATTCATGCTTACTTTGGAGGGGCGCCGAAACAGGACGGTTATGCGCAACTAATACTGGCTACGACTCATCAGCTATATCGCTTTGAACAGGCATTTGATGTGATGATTATTGATGAGGCGGATGCTTTCCCTTATTCATTCGATGAAACATTAGCAAGAGCCGTGAAAAAAGCCAAAACTGCAAAAGCCTCAACTTACTTTATTACAGCTACACCATCACGGTCATTAATCAAAGAGTTTGATCATTGCTCAATTATTCCAAAAAGATATCACAACAAGCCTTTGCCAGTACCACGCTTCAGCTCGCTATGGGGATATGAAAAAAGCTTAAAGCGTGGAAGACTTCCGAGAAAGCTAAAAGTATGGACAGAGGAGCGGCTTACTAAAAAAGAGCCTTTTCTTATATTTTTCTCGAAAGTTGAATTGTTGAAAATTGCAACGCCACTTTTTCAAAGGCTACATGCAAATATTTTAGCCGTTCATGCTGAGGACCCTGAAAGGAAACAGAAAGTACTTCAGCTACGTAATGAAGAAATTCCTGGGTTACTAACGACGACTATATTAGAAAGAGGTATCACGATAAAAAATGTACAAGTCGCTGTTGTTGGGGCAGAATCGGACATTTTTACTGCAAGTGCATTGATTCAAATTGCTGGACGAGTAGGGCGGCATGAAAATTATGCAGAAGGAGATGTGGTGTTTTTTCATCATGGCATTACAATAGCGATGGATGAAGCACGAGAGAAAATAGAATATAACAATAAGATAGGGTTCTCGCAATGCATAAAGTAGAAATATTTTGTTTATTATGTGCACAGCCTTTGCGTATCGTTCCTAGCTGGAAAACACTTTTAATAAGAAACTTCTCACCTTGCCTTTGTGAAACATGTGCCTCCAAATTTGAGCGTTCATTTACAACAACAGCGCTTTATCAATATAACGATGCAATGAAGAAGTATTTGCATCAATATAAATTTCTTCAAGACGTTGCACTCGCTAAAGTATTTCGACAGGAGTTACATGCACAATTTAAACGAGAGACAGCAACAATTATTCCGATTCCAATGCACCCTATTAAGCAACAAGAGCGTACCTTCTCACATACGGAGGAGCTACTAAATGCAGCTAATATTCCTTATAAACAACTATTAGAAAAAACAACCATAGAAACACAAAGCTCAAAAAATAGGGAGCAACGTATAAAATCAGCTCCACTTTTTCGACTAATGCCTACAGCACAAGTTGAGCATAAAGATTATCTCCTTTTTGACGATATACAAACTACAGGGACAACACTACGGCATGCGAAACAAGTTTTACTAGAAGCAGGCGCCCGAAATGTTCGAACCTTCACATTAATTAATGGATGAAAATGCTAAAACATCATGTATAATAGATTACGAATTTAGGATTCGTGTAATTAAATAGTGATCATGCAAGAGGAGGAAGAATAGATGGCTGAGGTTCGAAATTGTCCAAAATGTAATGAGTTTTTTAATTATACAGGGGTCAGAGAAGTATGTCATAAATGCGCGCAATCAGAAGAGGAATTATATCAAATTGTTTATCGTTTTTTACGAAAACGTGAAAACCGTGCGGCTACAGTAGAACGAATTGTGGAAGCAACTGGTGCTGAAGAGGAACTATTGTATAAGTGGGTTCGTAAAGGTCGTTTACAGCCGGCAATGTTCCCGAACTTAGGCTATCCATGCGATAACTGCGGTCATTTAACGACAACAGGGAAACTGTGTACAAAATGCCAAGACGAATTAAAATCAGATCTTCGTACATTTGAGGCAGCGAAGGAGTTCCGTGAAAGTGTAGCTGAGCATGATCGCGTAACCTATCATGCTGAACGTAAAAAATAACATTAGCATTGTTTTTTTACACTAGAGTTGAGCTTCCTTCAGTTACACATGTTTAATGCTCATGCGAATCAGCAAGCAAATTGTAACAGGAAATTCAAAAGGACGAAGTTAAATTATACACCTTAAAGATGGTTGATAAGCGAAAGTGTGTTAATTTTAAACAAAATTAGCACACTTTTTTATATTTGAAAACTTAACATTGTTGGAGACAATCCGAAATAATAGTAAGATAAGCTTTTAAGATAGGGGGACGAACATGAAAATCACATCGTATGGTGTTAATGCTGTTAACGCATATAAAAATCAAATACGTAATGTCAAATCTGGCGACAACAAAGCGTCATTTGCTGACAAAATTGAAATTTCAAAAGCAGCGCAAGAAATGCAAGGGGTAACGACATACAGTACTGAACGAGCTGAACGCGTGCAACAATTAAAGGCAGATATTGATTCTGGAGAATACAAGGTCAATGCTCGCAAAGTTGCTGAAGATATGCTGAAATATTATCGTTTCTAGGAAATACAGAAAGGGTGCTTAGTAATATGACTGTAGAAACAATTTGTTCTACATTAACAATATTAGAGAGAATGCATAAAAGCTTACTCGAACTAGCCTTTAGAAAAACAGAAATTATTAAAGCTGGCGATATCGAAGCACTAGACCAAATGCTCAAGGATGAGCAGGCACATGTAGCGGCCATTGATAAGCTCGAGCAACAGCGCCAGGTACAGGTAACCGAATACCTTGGAGCAAAAGGAATTGCTTCAACTGACAAAATGTCTGTTGCTGATGTCATCGAGGCTGCTGAACAAGAAGCTGAAAAAGAAGCACTTTCAGCTGTTCGCAATCGACTAATGCTAATCATCAACGATTTACGCAAACAAAATGAACTTAATCAAAAATTGGTATTCCAATCATTACAATTTGTCAATCTAACATTAGATGCACTAAGCCCACGCCCAGAGCAAATGAATTACTCTGGTCGTGAAGTACGTGGTACGAATACAATCGCAAAAAAATCGTACTTCGATTCGCAAGCATAATTCTTTAAATCGTTACTAAAGGGAGGAAAAAAGATGCGCTCAACATTTATGGGCTTAGAAACTAGTAGAAGCGGTTTATTTACACAACAATCCGCTTTATATACAACAGGTCATAATATTTCAAATGCCAACACACTTGGTTACTCACGCCAACGAGTAAACATGCAAGCTACGCCAGGTTTTCCAACGGCAGGCTTAAACACGCCGAATTACCCTGGACATATGGGAACAGGGGTAGAGACAGGTTCCATTCAACGTATACGCGATGAATTTATTGACCGTCAATACCGTCAGGAAACAAATAAGTTAGGTTATTGGGAGTCACGTTCAAATGCGATATCCCAAATGGAAGATATAATGGATGAACCTTCTCAGTACGGTTTAAACGCAGCATTAGAGCAGTTCTGGAAAGGTTTGCAAGATGTTAGTACGGGTCCGGAAAACGCGGCATCACGTAAAGTGGCTATTGAACGTGCCAATCATTTAGCACAATCATTTAACTATATCGATACACAATTAAAAACAATTCAAGGCAACTTAGGTAACGAAATTAGTGTTTCAACAAACCGCATCAATTCATTACTAAAGCAAATTGCTTCTATTAATAAGCAAGTGCAAGAGGTTGAACCAAATGGTCATGTACCAAATGATTTATATGATGCTCGTGATGTGTTAATCGATGAATTAAATAGTTACATCCCGGTCTCAGTCGAACGCGTTCCTTCTGGTGGACTTGCTTCTAGTGTAGCTGAAGGCAGTGTAACTATTACATTTAAGCCATATGGCACGAACACAGCCATTAAATTAGTGAATGGTAAAGATGCTGCTAGCATCGAAGTAAATAGTGGTGCTACACAAATTGATGGAACGGATTTATCGAAAGTATTTACGAGCATCAATGTAACTGGCACAGGTACAGCAGATTCAGGCACGATTACATATGACCAGTTAGAGCCTGGCAAAGGTAAATTATTATCATTGATCAACTCTTATGGATATCAAGATGGGGCAGATGTTAAAGGCTATTACCCAGAAACGATGGCTAGCCTTGACAAACTTGCCTCAGAATTTGCAAATGTCTTTAATGCGATGCATAAGCAAGGGTATGATTTAACAGGTGCTCAAAGCACAATCGATTTCTTTGAACCGATTGATAATACAAAACCAATGTCAGCCGGAAATATTAAAGTGAATGATGAGCTTTTGAAAGATTCTTCAAAGTTGGCTGCTTCTAGCAAGCCAAATGAAGAAGGGAACGGCAAATGGGCACTTGAGCTTTCAAATATCCAATCAAAAGTTCAAGCAAATTTAGACGGCGCAACATTTAACACATTCTATCAAGGAATCATTGGTAAGCTCGGTGTCGATGGAGAAGAAGCAGCGCGCTTAAACGGAACTTCTGAAACACTTCTTGTGACAATTGGCAACAGCCGTGCTTCGATCACTTCGGTATCACTTGATGAAGAAATGACGAATATGATTACATTCCAACAAGCATATAACGCAAATGCACGTATGATTACTGTTATCGATGAAACATTAGACAAAATCATTAACGGCATGGGTCGAGTAGGAATTTAACTAAAAACTAATTGAGTACGACTAAAGGAAGGAGCTTTTACAAACATGCGCGTAACACAATCCATGTTATCGAATAACATGCTTCTAAACTTAAATAATAGCTACGGAAAAATGTCGAAGCTACAAGATCAAATTACTTCAGGCTCAAAAATCACGAGACCTTCAGACGACCCTGTTGTAGCAGTAAAAGGGATGGGCTATCGACGAGACCTAGGTAGAGTTGAACAGTATACACGTAACATGAATGAGGTTAATAACTGGTTAGATACATCTGACGAATCATTAAATCAAGTGGGCGAACAAATGAAGAAAGTGCGTGAACTTGTTATTCAAGCAGCGAATGATACAAATACACCAGATGAACGAGCAAAGATTAAATCTGAGATTGACCAAATTCGCAACCAAATTCAAGATGTAGCCAACACGAAAGTAGGAGACCGCTATATTTTCAGTGGCACAAAAACAGGACAACCAATATTTATAAATGGCACTCTTAACAATGCAAATGTCAATTCCGAAGATGTTAAGATTGAAGTGTATGATGGTATTGAAATGAAAGTCAATACTGCAGCTGTGGATTTATTTAAAAGTGTAGATGATATGATGGGCAAAATTTCGGATGTGCTAGACCCGAATAGAGTTCCTCTTGCTACAAGTGACGAAATCAGCTCAACATTAGGTGGCGTTACAAGTACGAGTACAACTGATGATATTACAACGATGCACAATAAAATTCTCGAAGCGCAGGCGGATGTTGGAGCACGCCAAAATCGTGTGGAATTAATGGAAAACCGCTTATCTATTCGTGAAATTAGCGTGACAAAGCAATTATCGAATAATGAGGATGTCGATTACTCAAAAGCTATTACCGAAATGGTAACGTCAGAATCGATTCATCAGGCAGCATTGTCTGTTGGCGCTAAAATTATTCAACAATCTTTAGTAGATTTTATTAGATAAAATATAGTGATTTTTTTCGCTAATAAATCAAAGCGTTTGAACATTTTGTTCAGACGCTTTTCTTGAAAGGAGAAGTGTACATGAGACTTCCACAAATTCAAATTCGTACAACGGACGCACAAATTGACCTTAATATTGCTAAGCCACAGCAATACATTAAACAACCAAGTGCTACGCAGCATATTGAACAGCCTGCTGCAATACTTGATATCAATACAACACGTGGTGTCCTAAAAATTGATTCATCCCAAGCAAGGCGTGATTTAGGCTTAATTGGACCATTAGAATCAAGTGCAAATTATGCGCAAAAAGGGAAACAAGAGGCGATGAAGGGCATGGCACGAAGAGCAAGAGAAGGGCGACAAATGATGGAGGGTGCCGGCAAAGACCAAGGTAGAGCAACTATTCAAAATATCGCCAAACAAAACCATGGCCCTCACCGTGTTCAATTTAATATAAAATTTGTGCCTTCTGTTGATTCCGTAAAAATCGACTATACGCCAGGCACTACTGACGTCAATATACAACGAAGAGAACCAGTAATTGACGCCCAAGTGAACAAACCAATCCATGAATACACACCAGGTAAAGTAACTGGTACAATGATACAAAGACCAGATGTTGACATTGACGTCATCGTTTAAAGGAGTGCACCCGAAAATATGAAAATTGCTACTAAATTTTTAGGAGAAGTCGAAATCGTTGAACAAGATATTCTGACATTTGAACATGGCTTACTTGGATTAGAAGAAGAAAGAGAGTTTGTTTTACTACCAATCGATGCCGACCTACCACTAGCATTACTTCAGTCTATTCAGCATGTAGAAATCGGCTTTGTCGTTGCCTATCCATTTGCTTTCAAAAAAGATTATAGCTTTGACATTAGCGAAGAAGATCGCGAGCAATTACAAATTGATAAACAAGAAGATGTTCTTCCATATGCTATTGTCACAATGAAAGAGACATTCCAAGACTCTACGATTAACTTGTTAGCACCCGTTATTTTAAATATTGCTAAAAAAAGAGGCAAGCAAATCGTTCTCCAAGATAACAAAGCCTTTCCATTACGTTATCCAATGCTGCCATTGGAAGGAAGTGCGAAATAATGCTAGTACTCTCAAGAAAAAAAGATGAATCTATTATGATAGGCGAACAAATCGAAATAAAAATATTAGCAGTCGAAGGTGAGCAAATTAAACTGGGTATAGTTGCGCCGAAAACGGTGAAAGTACATCGCTCCGAAGTTTTTGAAGCCATTCAAGCTCAAAATAAAGAAGCACTCGCTTCATCTTCAAATTTTTTAGATCAGCTGAAGAAAAAATAAAATAGTAGCTATGAATCTATTACATAAAAAAATAAAAAAACTTTTAAAAAAACTATTAAACTTTTCCAACTACTCACGATATATAGATTGTAGGGTAAGGGAAGTACATATATACAACCTAAACCGACAATATTCCACACGGACGTGGAATAACAAAACAAACATTCAAGGAGGAATTCCAAATGAGAATTCAACATAACATTTCAGCTTTAAACACACACCGTAACCTTTCTTTCAACAACACTGAAGCTTCTAAAAATCTTGAGAAGTTATCTTCTGGTTACAAAATTAACCGTGCTGGCGATGACGCTGCAGGTTTAGCAATCTCTGAAAAAATGCGCGGACAAATCCGTGGTCTTGACATGGCTACTAAAAACGCTCAAGACTCAATCTCTTTAATCCAAACTGCTGAGGGTGCTCTTAACGAAACACACTCTATCTTACAACGTATGCGTGAACTAGCAGTTCAATCTGCAAACGATACAAACGTAACTTCTGACCGTGCGGATTTACAAAAAGAAATTAACGCATTATCTGAAGAAATTACACGTATCTCAACTGATACAGAGTTCAATACTCAAAAATTATTAAATGGTTCATTTAAAGATAAAGTATTCCATATTGGTGCAAACAATGGCCAAAAAATCGATTTAACTATTGCTAATATGGCGGCATCTTCATTATCTGTTTCTAAAATTAGTATTTCTTCTCAAACAGGAGCAGATGCTGCTATCACTACTATTAATGACGCTATTACTAAAGTTTCAGATGCACGTTCTAGCTTAGGTGCTGTTCAAAACCGTTTAGAGCACACTATCAACAACTTAGGTGCAACTTCTGAAAACTTAACAGCTGCTGAATCTCGTATCCGTGATACAGATATGGCTAAAGAAATGATGGGCTTCACTAAGAACAATATCTTAATGCAAGCTGCTCAATCGATGTTAGCGCAAGCTAACCAACAACCACAAGGCGTTCTTCAATTATTACAATAATTGATTAACATTTAGGTTAAAATAAAGGAATCTGTCTTACGGCAGATTCCTTTATTTTTTTTATTTTAGGACGATAATAGATAGGAGGTGATTAAATTTGAGTAAATATAATATCGAATATGTATTAACTAATAACAATTTAAAAACAATGAGAGTAAATAATTTCTTTTTACATAGTAAGTATAATCCTATTCAAGAAGCAAAGAGAATTGTAGAAAAAGAGTTTGAACCCAATTTCGTTCATGTAGTTTTTGGGTATGGATTAGGTTATATTATTGAAGAAATGAAAAATAAATTAAGAGAAAATGATAAGTTGATTGTTATTGATCCTTTATTTAAGGAGTTTAACAAAGAATTAATAGATGATAATATTGAATTTACTCTTATTGAAGAGATAAAAAGTGAAGTTATTGAAGGGGTCGTATCCTCTAAATTAGGAAATTTTAGTAAACAAGTAAAGGTAATATGCTCACCGAATTATGATAAAATTTTAAAAGAAGAATACCTGATTGTTTTAGAAAGCATTAAAACAGTGCAACGGCTTCAACAAGTTGGAGAAAATACGATAAGACAATTTTCCCTAGACTGGCAGGAGAATTATGTACATAATATTTTGCATTCATATATGAATCATTCTTTAAAAGAATTAAAACAGGTTTATAACTGCCCAATAATTGTAATTTCAGGAGGCCCATCTTTAAAAAAGCAGATTGTAAAGTTGAAGGAAATAAAAGAGAAAATTATTACAATTGCCTCTGGATCAACGATCAATTCTCTATTGAATCATGGAATTGAACCTGATTATGTCGTTTCTATAGATGGAGGAATAGCCAATTATAATCATTTTAAAGAAATAATCAATATAAAGTCCCGATTGATTTTTGGTTTTAGTAGTCATTATAAAATTCAAGAGATATTTCCAAACATAAAATACTCCCTTTTAGATGTTGGAGATAGTGCATTTCAAAATTACTTAAATAACGTATTTAGTTTAGATGTGCCTCTTATTGCAGGTGGAGCTTCTGTAGCGAATTTTGCTTTTACAGTAGCTTGTTATATGACGAGCGGCCCAATTGCAATTATTGGCCAAGATTTAGCTTATACGGATAATAAATCTCATGAAGATAGTAATAAACACTTTATAGAAGTAGATGAATCATACAAGAAAAGTCGTGGGATGTTTGAAATAACAGGGTACTATAATGATAGTGTTTTAACGGACTATGCGTTTTTACTTATGAAGAGGGATTTTGAACGGCTTAATAGGCAAATTGAGCATCCGTCGCCTATTTTCAATTGTACAGAAGGGGGCGCGAAAATAGGAGGGATGGAACAAATCCCATTCTCTGAGTTTTGTGATTCATTTATTAATGAAGAAACTAACTTAAAGTTAAATAGTCCATCTAAATTACAATCAAAAGGTAATGATTTTTTTATTGGAAAAATGCAAGCTGAGATAGCGATTTATAATAAGATTATTGGAGAAATTCAAATTGGTCTAGCTAAGTTAAATAGCAATAAATCGAATACGGTATTTGAAAAAAGTGTATTACGTGAATTAGATAAGATAGATAAATCTATAAAAAAGTACAAGACTAGAACCGCAATGAATCATATATTTGATCCTATTACAATGGATGTCCTACGTAATTATGAATCCGTACCAAATGAAAGTAATCGAGCAACTTTTGATAGAGTATTCAATCAGAATAAAGAACTTTATTCAAGACTATTAGATGCTTTCAAATTAACAAGACAATATGTTTTAGATGTTATAGAAAAAACAAATAAATTAATGTGAGGTTACAATGATGAGTGAACTTTTAAACGATACAATTATAAGCTTTAATGAATATATGGAGAGATTACCTGAAGGATGTCTGATGATTGCAAATAACCTTCGTGATGATCGTATTGCTGAAGCTCTTAATCATATCCGAGATTTTTCAGAAGGTGCAGGCTGGATAGCGGAAGCAAGTAGGCTGTTAAAAGAAAATAATGTGGCTATCACTCTCGATATGACAAAGATTGTAGATTATTTATCAGAAATAAATGATGGTTTGTCAATTGGTGACTATAATTTGGTTGCAGATATATTTGAGTATGAGATTGTTCCGTTCTTTTCCGATGTTGAATTAGGAGCTTCTAAAATCTAATGCAGTTTGAAAAAATGGAAGCACGGGACGGAAATGCCACATTAAAGGTAAATAATATATTGCTATATAGTAAGTATCGGCCGATTACAGATACGGAAAAGTTCATTGAAAGTGAGTTTAATAATGACGATAAAGGATACGTATTAATCGGATTAGGATTAGGCTACCATCTACATGCTTTATTAAAACTAGTTACTGATTCGAAGCCAATTTTTGTCTATGTTTTAGATAGTCAAGAAATAGACTTATATGAGTCTATTTCTGGTAGTAGAAAATTGCCGAGCAATGTTACTATAACTACAGACTATAGAGAAATTGCTAATGTAAATGATTATCAAATTATTATGCCACACGTTTGGTTACAAGTAATGGATAAACAACATCCACTTTATTATTTGCTAATGGATATTAAAATGAAGCAGATGTCGTATAAACGCTTCTCATCAATGATGGAAATGAACTTTTATGAAAATATTCAGCAACGGATTTTCTCATTACAGCATTATCAAGAAAGTTTAAAGCAGAAAAAGTTTTCTTGTCTCATTTCTAGTGGACCTTCTTTAGATATTACTAAAAAGTGGTTGGAAGTTGTAAAAGGAAAAGCGTACCTACTATGTGTAGGATCTGCTTTGAAAGTGTTATTAGAGGAAGACATTGTACCAGATGGGGTCATTTTATCAGATTGCCAGCCAACAATTTTCGAACAATTAAAGGATTCCGGATATACTGGAGTGCTCTTCTTTTTAAGTACTGCAGATTTTAATTCGGTAAGGTACCATAAGGGAGATAAATATATATTATTACAAAAGGGATATGAACTTTCAGAACAATACGCTAAGAAAATGAATTATCCATTGTTAGAAACGGGTGGTTCGGTAGCTACTACGGGCTTTAGTTTGTTGGAGTATCTAGGATTTAAGTCAATAGTATTGTTTGGTCAGGATTTAGGTTTTATGAATGAATACACACATGCCACTAATTCTACTTCAGGAAGAAATGTATCAAAAGACGAGCAGTATATAGAAATAGAGTCCAACTCTGGAGCACCTATTAAAACATTGCCAAATTTATATAGCTACTTAACATGGTTCAATCGAAATTGTAAAGAAAGTACATGTTATATTTATAATACAGCTAAAAATGGTGCGAAAATAGAAAATGTCCCATTGATAGACGAAAAACAACTTTATGAACTTATTAAAAACTCATAGATTTATGAGTTTTTATTTATGATTATAAAAATTTGTCGATATATATCATATGAAAACATAAGACATAAAATTTGTTTCATAGATTTTTAAATATATTTTATATGGTATTTGATCGCTATAAGATAGGAGTTTTATAATGATGTCGTTAGAAAACAAAACCGTGCTAGTAACAGGTGGTACAGGCTCTTTTGGTAAAAAATTTATCAGAAAGGCACTTACATTAGGTGTGAAAAAAGTTATTGTTTTTAGTCGTGATGAACTAAAACAATATGAAATGAAACAAGAATTTCAAGATGAACGCATTCGATTCTTTATTGGTGATGTGCGCGATAAAGACCGTTTATACCGCGCTTTTGATGGTGTGGATATAGTGATCCATGCAGCAGCTATGAAGCATGTCGATGCATGTGAATATAACCCGTTTGAAGCAGTGAAAACAAACATTCATGGTGCACAAAATATTATTGAGGCAGCTATCGACCGTGGCGTAGAAAAGGTAATTGCACTTTCAACAGATAAAGCATGTAGCCCAGTGAATTTATACGGTGCAACAAAATTAGCTTCTGATAAACTATTCGTTGCAGCCAATGCTTATGTAGGCGAAAAGAAAACTAGATTTTCAGTTGTTCGCTATGGCAATGTAGTTGGTAGTCGTGGTAGTGTTGTGCCATTTTTTAAAAAAATCAAGGATACTGGGAAGTTACCTGTTACAGATGAGCGTATGACACGGTTTTGGATTACACTTGATCACGGAGTGCAATTCGTATTAGATAATTTAGAGCGCATGTATGGTGGGGAAATTTTTGTCCCAAAGATTCCGAGTATGAAAGTAATGGATTTAGCAAAAGCCATTGCTCCAGAATGTGAAATAGAAATTATAGGAATACGCCCTGGTGAAAAACTTCATGAAGCGATGATTATGGAAGATGATGCACGTCATACATTAGAGTTTGATGATTACTACGTTATCCGTCCAGAACTTACATGGTGGTCTCAACATGAGGGTGGTAAAGGTAAAGTTTTAGCAGAAGACTTCTCTTATACTAGTAATAATAATTCTGAATGGCTTACAGTTGAACAACTGGAAAAGTTGATGAATGAAATATAGTAATGAAATGAGAGTAATAATAAAGTTTTAAAACAGTTTAATTCTAAAATGTCGAATGTTGTATTTTAGTCTAATTTTACATAAAATGGTAGCGGGTGATAAAATGGTAGTTACAGCAATTATCCAAGCTAGAATGGGTTCAACACGGTTACCAGGGAAAATCTTAAAAGAGGTTAATGGAAAACCGTTATTAGAGTATCAAATGGAAAGAGTTAAGGCATCAAAAGAAATTGACCAAATTGTAGTAGCTACTACTAAAAATTGTGAAGATGATATTATTGAACAATTTTGTGTGAAAAATGACATAAAATATCATCGGGGACCTGAAACGGATGTTCTAACTAGATATTATGAAACAGCTTGTAAATTTGGGGGGGCAACAATAGTTCGTTTAACTTCGGATTGTCCAATTATCGATCCGATTGTTATAGATGAAACAATTTCCTATTACAAGGATAATTATGGTTTTTTTGATTACGTAACTAATACTTTGGTAAGTGCATACCCACGTGGTTATGATGTTGAAGTGTTTTCTAAAGATGTTTTAGAAAAAGCTTATAAAATGGCTTTTTCTAAAAGCAATCGAGAACATGTGACTGCATATATATATAACAATGCAGATGTCTTTAATATAGGCCATTATGGAAAAGAAAGTTTTTATAGTAACTATCGCTTAACTGTAGATACTAGTGAGGATTTTCAATTAATAAGTACCATTATTTCAAAGTTATATCATGATAACCCTCTTTTTAATTTGCATGACATTACGGCTTTATTTAATAAGCATCCAGAAATCGCATTAATTAATTCAAATGTAAAGCAGAAAAAGGTGGATTAAACAGTGAAAATCATTATAAGAGCCGATTCATCTTTTAATATTGGTTCAGGGCACATAATGCGTTGTTTAACGTTGGCTACAGAATTAAATAAAAGGGGACATAATGTTGAATTCATTTGTAGAGATTTGCCAGGGAATTTAATTCAATATATTGATCATGCAGGTTTTAATGTCTATACATTGCCAAATAACAATACCCAAAATAAAACAAAAACAGTCTACGAATCTTTAAGTCATAATTGGGAAGAGGATGCAATATTAACTAGTGAGATATTAAAAGATTTAAATGCTCAAATTGTTATATTAGATCATTATGCTTTTGATGAAAAATGGGAAAATGAAATTTATCAATATGTACATCAAATATTAGTTATTGATGACTTAGAAAATAGAAAGCATCAATGTGATTTTTTATTAGACCAAAATTTCTATTTTACAAAAAAAAATAGATATGTGGATTTAGTTAATCAAAAAACTACAAAATTATTTGGTCCATCGTTTGCATTATTGAGGGATGAGTTTTTACTAAATCGAAAAAAAATAGAAGAAAAATCTATTAAAAATATATTGGTGTACTTTGGTGCATCCGATGTAACACAAGAAACAAAAAAAGTATTGAAAGCACTCAATAATTTATCCTCCAGTTATGAACTGATAATTGATGTATTAGTCGGTATATCCAACCGCGAATACGAAGAATTAGTAAAAGAATTTTCTGCTTATAAACATATAACTTTTTATACACAAACAAATGATTTTAGTAGTTTTATGAAAAAGGCAGATTTGTGTATTGGAGCAGGGGGAAGCACAACTTGGGAAAGATGTTGTATTGGCTTGCCAAGTATCGTTATTCCGGTTGCTGAAAATCAGATTATTCCAATGGAAGAATTAAATAAAGCGAATGCAATTATTTTAATGGAAGCAACCCATGATTTTAAAAGATACGAAGAAAAGATTAAATCGGTTTTGGATATGCCTGTAAGAGAGCTTCAAAAAATTCGTAAAGCAGGTTTTGATATATTTGATGGACTTGGTGTAAATAGGGTTGTAGATATTTTAGAAGGTAGAGGGATTGGAAATGGATATTCAAAAACATTATAAAAGTTTATTTGAAAAATATGGGGATTCCCATAAATCCTCTCAATGGGCGGACAGAGAAAGCCAAGAGAAAAGATTTCAATATTTATTAGAAATCGCTGATATAAAGCAACTTGAAGGAAAAAAATTATTAGATTTTGGTTGTGGTACTGGACATTTGGCTACATATTTAACAGAACAAAATATTGATGTTCAATATATAGGAATAGATATCGTTCCAGAACTTCTTGAATGTGCTAAAGTGAAACATCCTGAATCTCGTTTTTATAGTGTAGATGAAATTCCTGATGAAAAATATGATTATATAATTATTAGTGGTGTCTTTAATAATAAAATGGAGGATAACGTAACTTTCTTCCAAGATACAATAAAAAACCTTGTTGAAAGATGTGAAAAAGGTATTGCGTTTAACATGTTAAGTCATTATGTAGATTATTATGAAGATAATTTGTTTTATTTTAAGCCTGAAGAAGTATTTTGTTTTTTGAAGGAAAACATATCCCCTTATATTGTTATACGTAATGAGTATCAATTAAAACCCAATACTATTCCTTTTGAATTTACAACTTATATTTATATGAAATAGGTGAAAATTTATGAAATGTGCCATTATGCAACCAACATATTTGCCTTGGTCAGGATACTTTAATCTAATTCAAAATGTAGATTATTTTGTTTTTTTAAACGATGTACAATTCAATAAAAGATCATGGCAACAAAGAAATCGTATATCTTTAAATGGCCAAGAAAAATATATGACTATCCCTGTTCATAGCAAAGGAAAGCCTAATCAACTTATAAATCAAGTGGAAATTGTGTTAGAAGAAAATATTTTAGAAAATCATTTTAAAACATTAAAATTTGCATATGAGAATCATCCTTATGGCAATGAAGTAATTACTCTTTACGAAAAAAATATTAATTTAAATATGAATTTACTACAAGATATCAATGTAATGTTAATAAAAGATATTTGTGAAATATTGGATATAAAAACTAAAATTCTATTTAGCAGTGATATTCCTGTTAGTGGGCAGAAATCAATGTATTTACATAATATATGTAACTACTTAGAGGTAACAGAATATTTAAGTCCAATAGGATCTAAACAATATATAGAAGAAGAACAAATTTTACCTCAATCAAATATTAGTATTCAATATCAAAATTTTGAGCCAAAGCAGTATGCTCAATACCTTTGTAAAGAATTTATTCCTTATTTATCTATACTTGATGTTATTGCGAATATTGGCATTGATAAAACTAAAGAATATATTAAATGAAGGAGAATATAAATGGACATTATTGTAGTAGGTGGAGGAATTGCAGGAATTGTAAGTGCTTTATTATTAGCAGATAATCATCATGTGACACTAATTGAGCGTGCAGATTCTTTAGGCGGATTATTACAAACAAGAAAAATGGATAATGATCTAAGCTTTGATTTTGGCACACATGTTCCTCGTAAAACTGGAATTGAGGAATTAGATCAAGTATTATTTGGTAATATAGATAATTCAAAATGGAATGAATTTGAATTTCTTGAAGTGGGTAATTATTATAAAGGAAGACTAAATAAAGACAGTCAGTTTATTAATACGCAAATGCTTGAAAAAGAAGAATATTATAAAGGGCTTGTCGAATTATTAAATACATCGATTATTGAAAATGAATCAGAGTTAAATGCAAATGATTATTTAGAAAAAACTTTTGGTAAAACATTCAAAGAAAAAATATTTGAACCTATATTGTTAAAATTATATGGAGAAGAACTAAATGATTTAAATAGTCGTGCACATCTATTGTTTGGTTATGGACGTTTAATTTGTGGAAATCAATTGATGACTAATCATTTAAAAGAAAGTGTATTTTACGATAACAAAATAGCGAATACATCAAATGCAATAGGTGCTTCATTTAAAAAAAGTTTGTACCCTAAAACGCCAGGTATTAATCAATGGATAGAATCATTAGAGGACCTATTAAATCAAAAAAAAGTAAGAATAATAAAAGGCATTAGCATAGATAAAGCTGTATTTGATAATTCAGGAAATATAATAGAAATCGAATTAAATAATGGTGAGAAATTACATAGTGATTTAATAACATGGACAATTCCAATTAATATTTTTTCAGAGTTAATTGAAGGTCCATTAGAAAAAAATCAAACAGAAAAGAAATTTAGGGCGGTTGGTTTATTCGACTTTGAATTCGATAAACAATTTCAATGTAATAATCATTATATTTATTGTAATGATGAGCATATGAAAAGCTTCAGAATAACATTATATTCAAATTTATCCGATTCTAATCGTAATACTTGTACAGTTGAAGTTATTGATAACTATGAAAATTTATTAAATTTAAGTATTGATATTATTGTTGAAGAATTGAAAGATATGGGAATTATAAATATTGACTCTAAAGTGTTATTTTCAAATAAACAAATATTAAAAAATGGCTTCCCAATATCATTTATGGATTTTTATGGAAATGATATTAGTTTGCAAGAAAAATTACAAGACCAAGTGAATAACGTTCTTTTCTTTGGTAGAAATAGTAAAGAGTTTTTCATGGAAGAAGTTCTATCGAGTTTATACTATAAACTAATAAATAGTGGACTATAAAACTCTAGAATATAGGAGAGGGCATAGGTGGATAAAGTGATTAAAATTGGAGATTGTTATATTGGTAAAGATTATAAACCATTTATTATTGCTGAAATGTCGGGTAACCATAATCAATCCCTAGATAGAGCGCTTAAAATCGTTGAACTAGCTGCTGAAGCTGGTGTTGATGCAATTAAATTACAGACATATACGGCAGATACTATGACCTTAAATATTTCTTCAAATGAGTTTTTCATTTCTGACGAAAATTTATGGCAAGGTGAATCATTATATAATTTATATAAAGAGGCTTACACGCCATGGGAATGGCATGAGTCAATTTTTAAACGTGCAAATGAACTAGGATTATTAGCATTTAGCTCTCCATTTGATGAAACTGCTGTAGACTTTTTAGAATCCCTAAATGTACCTGCATATAAAATTGCATCTTTTGAAAATGTTGATATTCCACTTATACGTAAAGTTGCACGTACAAGAAAGCCAATTATTATTTCAACTGGTATGGCGACAGCATCTGAACTTGAAGAAGCTGTACAAGCCGCAAGAGCTGAGGGTAATAATAAAATTATTTTATTAAAATGTACAAGTACATATCCAGCCACACCTAAAAACTCAAATTTGTTAACTATCCCACACATGCGTGAATTATTCGATACAGAAATAGGGTTATCCGATCATACAATGGGGATTGGTGTATCTGTAGCAGCAGTAACATTAGGTGCAACTGTAATTGAAAAACATTTTACAACATCACGTGCCGAGGGTGGAGTGGATGCTGCATTTTCGATGGAACCTCATGAATTAAAGATGCTTGTAGAGGAAACTGAACGAGCATGGAATAGTTTAGGGAAAATTCAATATGGCCCAACTAGTGCAGAGAAGGATTCAACTAAATTCCGTCGCTCCCTTTATATAGGGGAAGATTTACAAGCAGGAGACATCTTAACAAAGGAGAATGTTCGAAATATTCGACCAGGATTAGGTCTACCTACAAAATATTACGATATTGTAATTGGTAAAGCAATTAAGCAGGACGTAATAAAAGGAACACCATTAAGTTGGGAGTTATTACTATGAGTGATTCACCTCGATTTATTTCATATGGCAGTCAAAGTATAGATGAGGATGATATTCAAGCCGTTATAGAAACATTACGTTCGCCTAACTTAACACAAGGACCGAAAATTGCACAGTTTGAGCAAGCTGTGGCAGATTATGTTGGTTCAAAATATGCGGTAGCTTTTTGCAATGGAACAGCAGCTTTACATGGCGCTTGTTACGCAGCTGGAATTGGTGAGGGGGATGAGGTAATTACTTCTCCTATCACTTTTGCTGCAAGTGCAAACAGTGTGCGTTATGTTGGTGGCACAGTCGTTTTTGCGGATATTGATGAACGTAAGTATAATATAAATCCTGAACAAATCCGTTCAAAGATTACATCAAAAACAAAGGCAATTATTCCTGTGGATTTTACTGGACAACCTGTCGATATAGATGCAATTATGGAAATTGCCAATGAACATAAACTAGTTGTCATTGAAGATGGTGCACATTCTTTTGGTTCTAGCTATAAAGGGCGTAAAATTGGAACACAGGCAGATATGACAATGTTTAGTTTTCACCCTGTAAAGCCTGTAACAACAGCAGAAGGTGGCGTAATAGTTACAAATAACGAATGTTATTATAAAAAATTATTAAAGTTCCGGAGCCATGGAATTGAGCCAACAGTTTATGCTAAAGAGCAAGGTGACTGGTATTATGAAATGACAGAATTAGGCTATAATTATCGGATGACAGATTTACAGGCAGCCCTCGGTGTTTCACAAATGAAAAAGCTTGATCACTTTATTAAGCGGAGACAAGAAATTGCTGCAAAGTACAATGAAGCCTTGAAACACGTTCCTGGAATTACAATACCAAAACAATTAGAAGATACTGAATCCGGCTGGCATTTGTACATGATTCAATTAGATGAAGCAAATCGGAAACAAGTATTTGATGCTATGCGAGCTGCAAATATTGGTGTCCATGTGCATTATATACCTGTTTATTGGCATCCGTATTATCAAAACCTAGGTTATGAGCGGGGGCTATGCCCAGTAGCGGAGGAATGGTATGAAAAAGCGTTAACATTGCCTATACATCCTCGTTTAACTGATGATGAAATTAACTATATTGTGAGCATTTTAAGCGAACAAGTTTCATTATAAGAGCTTTTAATTTGAAATTAATAGATTTAAAGAAATACAAGATCATCTGGTGATATCTAAATAACGTTATTAACGATTGTTTTATTAATTCATTAAAAACCTCTAGTTCAGAAAATTATAATCTGAGCTAGAGGTTTTTTAGAAGAGTATCATTGAAAGTAAGTAGTTAGCGCAAAAAGGTGAAACATTCCAAAAAACTTCCGATACTAAATATAAGAACAAGAAATGTTTAGGAGGTTACATATTATGCGTATTGCAGCTCAAGGACAGTCTACAGATGTAGGAACTGCAACTTCAGCAACATTTTCTAAGAAAGTTGGTTCAGAGGAACTCCCGATGACAACTGTTAAATCGCAGTCAGTAGGGCAATCAAGAGAATTACCAACTGAAGACCAAGAAGTATCAAAAGACAAGCTGCAAAATGTGGTAGACACTGTAAATGAGTTTTTACAAGTAAATCATAATGCTTCTAAATTTGTGTTGCATGACGGTTTAGATCGTTATTTTGTACAGGTTGTTGATACCCAAACAGAAGAAGTCGTAAAAGAAATCCCCCCTAAAAAACTTTTAGACGCATTTTATGAGATGCAAAAGCTATTAGGGATGATTGTAGATGAAAAGATATAAATATTAGGAGGAAATTATTATGGTAAATAGAGTCGGTGGATTAGCATCAGGAATGGATATAGATGCATTAGTAAAAAAATTAATGACTGCGGAAAAAGTGCCATTAAACAAGCTATATCAAAAGAAACAAACATATGAATGGCAGCGAGACGCATATCGTAGTGTTAATACGAAATTAAAAACATTTGATACGTACATTGCTGATAATTTAGTCTTAAAAAGTTTCCTTTCTAAAACAGCAGCTAGTTCAAATTCTAATTTAGTATCTGCTACTGCAACAGGTAGTGCTTCGGGAACACTTTCTATAGAAGGTGTTTCGCAATTAGCTACAGCAGCCCGTAAAGTTGGTGATCAAGTAAGTGCTGTAGGTTCAACGAAAATGTCTGATTTAGGTGCAACAGGGACGATTGAATTTAAAGCAATTCAAAGCAATGGCCAATTGGCAAGTGAAGCAACAAAAATTGAAATTACTTCTGATATGACCGTGAATCAGTTTATTAGTAAAGTGAATTCTAGTAACGCAGGGATTAGCGCTGTATTTGAAAACGGCCGATTCTCATTTACTGCCAAAAACACTGGTGACGTTAAAGGCGATGAGGAAATCAAAGTTACGGGTGGGGTAGAAATTTTCAACAAGTTAGGATTTGCTGATCCTAGTAAAGTCCAAACTACAGAAGGGAAAAATGCTATTTTCACCGTAAATGGTATTGCAACAGAAAGAACAACAAATACATTTACAATTTCGGGTTATAGTGTAACGTTAAAAGATACATTTAACGGTCTTCAAACAATTTCAGATAAATATAAAGCTGCTATGGAAGAATTTAAAAATGCCACAACTAATTTAGCAAATAAACAAGCAAATCTTACAACAAAGCAAAATGCGTATGGTGCTAGTGATATTAATAGTTACACAGCCGCTCATGAACAGGCTTATGCAGATGCTTTTGGAAAAACTTTAACTATTTCACAACAACTCCAATATAATAAACTAGGAAATGATACATGGAGAAACTTATCAACAGATGAAATAGATTTCATCAAAAATCAGTCGTCGGTACAAGATATCAAAGATAATTTGGATGGAAGTTCTTTAAGTGATGAAAGCAAAGCAAAGTTAAAGAAATTTGATGACAAAACACTAGATGCTTTATTTTCAAATAAAGATCAATTAACAGATTTTAAAGCTCAAGCTGATTACGCACAGTATGGCACAAAATTAAAAGATTTTGACCAAAATGCCATTGATGCGCTTAAACGGTTCCCATACGACAGTAATGATACAATTGAAAAAATTCATAAAGATATTGACGATAATACAGAGTTTTCACAAGAAGTAAAAGATGCCTTAAAATCTTTAAGTAAAGATGATTTAACTAATTTAATAGCAACAGATTCGGCAACTATAAAAACTTATCAAGAAAAAGCTCAGGCTGATGACTTAAAACAAAAGTATAGTCAATTTGGAGATGCTTTAATTAAAGGATTGCAAGATGGATCTAAAAAGGTTGAAGATTTAACTGACAAACAAAAAGAAATTTGGAATAACTTAACACCTGGGAAAAAGGCTGAATTTAACGCGCTTGCGGATCAAAATATTACACGTTCAGAGTACTTAACTGCAGATGCTGAAGAAAAAGCAGCCACTACTCGTTTAAATGAAGCTACTAAAACGCAAAATGCTGCAAAAGCAGATGCTGATGCAGCTGGTATCTTAAATGGTGATGGTAGTGTAGATGATACGAAAGTAAATGCCGCACCAAAAGCACAAGCAGTGACAATGACATCAACAACAAATGTTGATGACATTATGGCTAAAATTAAAGAATTTGTCACTACTTATAATGGTTTAATTAAAGATTTTACTGATCAAACGAAAGAAACAAAATATCGCGATTATACACCATTAACTAGTGAGCAAAAAGAAAGTATGTCCGAAAGTGAGATTAAACTTTGGGAAGAAAAAGCGAAGAGTGGTTTACTAAGAGGAGATACCCTTATTCGTGAAGGACTTTCTAGTATGCGTTCTTTAGTATATCAATCAAATCCAGCTATTGACTCTAAATATAATACTTTGTTTAGTATCGGTATTACGACAACTAAAAACTATAATGATGGCGGCACATTGGAAATTGATGAAACAAAGTTACGCAAAGTTTTAGAAGAAGACCCAGACGCAGTCGAAAAACTCTTTAAAAATAGTGAAGGTAAAAAAGACGATGTAGTCGATGGTAAAACAGTTGATACACGTGGTTATT
Source organism: Lysinibacillus sp. NPDC093712 (assembly GCF_050280025.1). Lineage (NCBI taxonomy): Bacteria > Bacillati > Bacillota > Bacilli > Caryophanales > Bacillaceae > Lysinibacillus > Lysinibacillus sp. NPDC093712. The sequence goes on along the minus strand of NZ_JBNNUU010000004.1, from coordinate 3,130 downwards.
TAGACAAGTTACGTGAATCGATGAAAACTTTAGAAATTAATATTGAGAAAAAAGCTGGTCGTTCTACGATGACGGACGCTCAATATGCAATCGGGAAAAATTTAATGGATACTGAAAGTCGAATTAGCACTTGGAAGAGCAAACTCGAAAATATCGAAGCTCGTTATTGGAAGCAATTCACGGCGATGGAACAAGCGATCAATAAAGCCAATTCACAATCAAGTATGTTCTCACAAGGTTCTTGATGAGGCTTTTAATGAAGCAAGGTAGGAGAAATTTATGCAACTAACCAATCAACTATTACAGGCGTCTGCAAATCTATATAAATTATTAGGCGATATCCCAAATGGCGAAGATCGTGATGACTACGTGGATACAATTAATAACTTGTTGGACAAGCGTGGAACGATTATCAATGGATTGAAACAAGAAGGTTTTAATTATGATGAACAAGATCGCGTTCATCGTACTTTGCTTGAATTAGATAATGGCATTAAAGAACGATTGGCTGCTGTAATGAGCGCAGTAAAGCAGGATATGGCAAACCTTCAAAAAACGAAAAAAAGTGAATCGCAATATTTTAATCCATATGGCAATGTCCGTGTGATGGATGGGATGTATTACGATAAGAAAAATTAATTTCTATATTAGCTTTTCTTTGTTTAATGGTTTAAAATAGTAAATAAGTAACATCTAAAAGGAGTTGTCCTTTATTGGCAGCAAATTTAACAGCACAAAACGCGTATAAGCAAAATAGTGTCACAACTGCTTCACCTGGGGAGCTAACATTAATGCTTTATAATGGATGCTTAAAGTTTTTAAATAAAGCTAAACTTGCGATTCAAGATAAAAATATTCAAGACAAAAATACAAATTTATTAAAAGCACAAGCGATTATTAGTGAGTTTATGGCTACACTTAATATGGACATTGAAGTGTCGAAAAATATGTTAGCACTCTATGAATATATGAATCGCCGTTTAGTAGAAGCAAATATCCAAAATGATGTTAGCATCATTGAAGAAGTTGAAGGCTTAGTGACAGAATTTCGGGATACTTGGAAAGAAGTTATTCGCATTAATCGACAACAACAATTCGGTAATGGGAATAACGGACAAGTTTAATAAAAAAAGAGACCATCGCTTGATGATGGTCTCTTTTGTTTATTAGACAAATTATGCAAATTAAAAAACGATAAAGTTATTAAGATTATATAAAAATCGACAAGAGGAACTTTACATATAGTCATAAAATAGGTGATTTAACGGTAAAATATGTTACTAATTCCCTCTAGATGAAAATCGTGTATTCGTGTCATAATCAAGCTAACTAAATGTTTGAAAAGTATTGGGGTGGGGAAAATGATATTTAAGCGTCAAGAAGGCTTTCGTTTTAAATTTGACGAGCCGGTTAATATGACTTTTGCGATATATGAGAATGGTAAAGTGAATCATGCACAAACTGCAATGGCGGATTTATTGGATATTAGTCCGAGGGGATTAAAGATGTTTACTGAGGTTGATTTAGGTGTACGTCCTTCTCCTCTTGATTTACGGTTTGTTCTTGATACAAGAGAAATTCGAGTATATGGCGAAGTGATTTGGAGCCGTCCTCATGGTAATGGGAAACAATACGGTGTATTTTTCAATAATCAAGGCGCTATTGAGGATTTGATTGTTGACGAGTTGAAATTGCGTCGTAAAAAAGAAACGGCTGAAGCAAAACAGAAAAAAATAAATTCATAAAATTTTATTGAAAAAAGAATTATTTTAGAGGAATTTCACACACTTGTGTAGAAATAAGAAGTATAGCAGTTATAAAGGAGGAGTTTACATGTTAAACTTTAACATTCGTGGTGAAAATATTGAGGTAACGCCAGCTATTCGAGAGTATGTAGAAACTAAAATCGAAAAAGTTGAACGTTATTTTAACGAAGATGTTAACGCCAATGCTAACGTAAATTTAAAGGTTTATAATGACAAGCAAACAAAAGTGGAAGTTACGATTCCAATGAAGAACTTAACACTTCGTGCAGAAGAACGTCATAATGATATGTATGCTGCAATCGACTTAATTGTTGATAAATTAGAGCGACAAATTCGCAAGCATAAAACAAAAGTAAACCGTAAATTCCGTGAGCGTGAAGGTGCAGGACTTTATTTTGCTATAACGCAAGCTGCAGCTGATACTGTAACAGAGGAAGACGAATATTCCATTGTACGTACTAAACAGTTTGATTTAAAACCGATGGATCATGAAGAAGCTGTCTTACAGATGAACATGTTAGGCCATGATTTCTACATTTTCACTGATGCGGAATCAAACGGCACAAACATTGTTTACAAACGTAAAGATGGCAAGTACGGCTTAATTGAAACAACTTAAATAAATGATTAAGAACCCTCAATTATGAGGGTTCTTTTTTTATTCCTATAAAAGATGGGAGGGCTTCAGTAGGATTAAGGGTACGCGTAAAGTTTTACATAATAATCATAGAGGGCATTTCAATCTAAAATAAGTACGGCAAGCGTCCTTATTCCGAGGATATATAGTAGAAAAATAAAAAAAGAAGATTTTTAATAAAGTTTGTTGACTAATCTATAATTAACATGTTATTATTTAATCCTGTCGTCAAACACTAATTGTATTATTGAAATATTAATCAAATACAGTGTTGACAGATGAAATATTATCGTGGTATATTATATTCCTGTCACTTTGACAGCAAAAATAACTTTTAAAAAAGTTATTGACAAACATAATTATATTTTGATATAATAATTTTTGTTGCTGCGAAACGCAGTGCAACATGAACCTTGAAAACTGAACAAGCAAAACGTAATCATTTAGTTTTTATTAACTAACATATGTTAGTGAACGAAACAAAATTTTGGACATCAAAATTGATGCCAGCAAAACAATTTGAGCTAATCAAATTTCTTTTATGGAGAGTTTGATCCTGGCTCAGGACGAACGCTGGCGGCGTGCCTAATACATGCAAGTCGAGCGAACAGATAAGGAGCTTGCTCCTTTGACGTTAGCGGCGGACGGGTGAGTAACACGTGGGCAACCTACCCTATAGTTTGGGATAACTCCGGGAAACCGGGGCTAATACCGAATAACTTGTTGT
>NZ_JBNNUU010000003.1:163193-630532 GCF_050280025.1 Lysinibacillus sp. NPDC093712 | reverse complement strand
TCCCTCAAAGACGATGAGGTAGATAGGTTCGAGGTGGAAGTGTGGTGACACATGGAGCTGACGAATACTAATCGATCGAGGACTTAACCAAAAAAAGTTTGAAACATTCAATGAACCGTTTATCCAGTTTTGAAAGAACAACATCTTTCAACCAAATATAAAGTCTAGTGATGATGGCAAAGAGGTCACACCCGTTCCCATACCGAACACGGAAGTTAAGCTCTTTAGCGCCGATGGTAGTTGGGGGCTTCCCCCTGTGAGAGTAGGACATCGCTAGGCATAAATAGGAAGCCGAGGATTTAATCCTCGGCTTTTTTATCATTTTTTTAAACAGCAATATTACTTGTTTCCTTGGATATAGGGTGGCCTTTCCAATTGTTGAAGAAGGAACCTGCATCAATTTTGATTTTGCAGGATGGATTGCTAAAGGTTATACGCTAATTAAAAGTATCCAATGCATGATAAAAATCTGTTGTCCCAATATGTACCCCGTATAACTGATACGTAACTTTCTTTGGACTTAAAATGGATGGAGACCGACAGATTTCATTTCGGGGTCGATTGAACATAATGGTCATTGATAGAAACAACTAAATTATATTCCTTATTCTTTCGTAATATCAGTATGTTACGACATAAAAGGAAAAAAAGGTCGCAAAATGAACTTATTTTTCGATGTTTCGTTCCTTACTATAGGACACTGTTTGCATGAAACTGTTACACAATGGTAAAATGAAATTTGAGACTCGTATAGGAAGTGAAAAATATTCATGGCAAACCTATTAAATAAATTATTTGATTTCAATAAACGTGAGTTAAAAAAATTAGAAAAAATCGCTGACCAAGTTGAGGGATTCGCTTCTCAAATGGAACAGCTTTCAGATGAGCAACTACAAGCAAAGACAGATGAATTTAAGAAACGTTATGCAGATGGCGAAAAATTAGATTCCATTCGTGCTGAAGCATTTGCAGTTAGTCGTGAGGCATCGAAACGTGTATTAGGAATGTATCCTTTCCGCGTGCAAATTATGGGTGCTGCTTCACTTGATGAAGGTAACATTTCAGAAATGAAAACCGGTGAAGGTAAAACGTTAACAGCTACAATGGCGGTTTATTTAAATGCTATTACTGGTAAAGGCGTGCATGTTGTCACAGTTAACGAATATTTGGCTAGTCGTGATGCTGCCGAGATGGGCGAACTGTACAATTTCTTAGGACTTTCAGTTGGCTTAAATTTAAATAGCCTGTCAAAAGAAGAAAAGCGTGCGGCATATGATGCGGATATTACGTATAGTACAAACAATGAATTAGGGTTTGACTATTTACGTGATAATATGGTGCTTTATAAAGAAGAGCGCGTTCAACGTCCACTTCACTACGCTGTAATCGATGAGGTTGACTCGATTTTAATTGATGAGGCACGTACACCTTTAATTATCTCGGGTCAGGCTGGGAAATCAGCGCAGTTGTACAAGCAGTCCAATGCTTTTGTACGCATGTTAAGTGCAGATACAGATTACACATATGAAGAATCAACAAAAGGCGTTACGTTAACGGATGCAGGTGTAGAAAAGGCCGAAAAAGCATTTGGTATCGATAATTTGTTTGATTTAACACATGTACGTTTAAATCATGCCATTAACCAGTCGTTAAAGGCACATGTGAGTATGCACAATGATGTTGACTATGTTGTCCAAGAAGGCGAAATTGTTATCGTTGACGGCTTTACTGGTCGTCTAATGAAGGGGCGTCGTTATTCTGATGGTCTCCACCAAGCAATTGAAGCTAAAGAGGGCGTTGAGATTCAAAACGAATCAATGACGATGGCAACAATTACGTTCCAAAACTATTTCCGTATGTACCAAAAGCTTGCGGGTATGACAGGTACAGCGAAAACAGAAGAAGAAGAGTTCCGTAATATTTATAATATGAGTGTTATTGCGATTCCAACGAATAAGCCAATTGCACGTGATGACCGCCCAGATTTAATTTTTGCTTCAATGGACGGGAAATATAAAGCTGTAGCGGCAGATATAGCTGAGCGTCATAAGGCTGGTCAACCAGTACTTGTAGGTACAGTTGCAATCGAAACATCTGAAATTATTTCACAATTACTTGATAAACATAAAATTCCTCATAATGTACTGAATGCGAAAAATCATGAGCGTGAAGCAGAAATTATCGCGAATGCCGGTTCAAAAGGTGCCGTTACGATTGCCACAAATATGGCTGGTCGTGGTACCGACATTAAACCTGGTGAAGGTGTATTAGAAACTGGTGGTTTAGCGGTAATTGGTACGGAGCGACATGAATCACGTCGTATCGATAATCAGCTACGTGGTCGTTCAGGACGTCAGGGGAATCCAGGGGTTACGCAATTCTACCTGTCGCTTGAAGATGAATTAATGCGCCGATTTGGCTCTGACAATATGAAGTCTATGATGATGCGTCTTGGAATGGATGATACTCAACCGTTACAATCGAAAGTTGTATCAAGAGCGGTAGAATCAGCGCAAAAACGTGTTGAAGGGAATAACTTTGATGCACGTAAACGTTTATTACAATATGATGATGTTTTACGTCAGCAACGTGAGATTATTTACAAAGAGCGTTATGACGTTTTAGAAACGGAAAATATGCGTGAGCTTGTAGAGTCGATGATTCAGGAAACAATCGATAATATTGTCGGTCTTTACACACAAGGTGACCAGCCGAAAGATTGGAACTTAAAAGCGATAGAGGACTTTGTCGCAGCTAACCTACTAGAAGAAGGCACATTAAAAGTAGCGGACTTCCAAGGTAAATCTGCGGAAGAAATTAATTCGACTATTTCCGATGCTGTAAACCAACGCTATGATGAAAAAGAGGCAGAGCTTACACCAGAGCGTATGCGTGAGTTTGAGAAGGTTATTTTATTACGTTCAATTGATACGAAGTGGATTGATCATATTGACGCAATGGATCAATTACGACAAGGGATTCATTTACGTGCGTATGGTCAAAATGATCCTCTACGTGAATATCAGCAAGAAGGTTTTGCGATGTTTGAGGATATGGTCGCTTCCATTCGTGAGGATGTAGCGAAATATGCGATGAAAGCAGAAATTCGCAGTAACTTAGAACGTGAAGAAGTTGCAAAAGGTCAGGCTGTGAATCCGAAAGAAGATGGTTCGCCTGCACCGAAAAAACAACCTGTTCGTAAAGCTGAAAATATTGGACGTAATGATTTATGTCCTTGCGGTAGTGGAAAGAAATTTAAAAACTGTCACGGTGCAGGTCAATAAAATAAGGAAAAGATCAATTCAACGAGAAGTTGAGTTGGTCTTTTTTTTGCTTAGAAAGAAACGGCTCTAAAATCTGAATTAATAGACAATAGATAATTGAAAGTATACAATAATTGTAACAATAGGTATTTAGTTCAATGAAAGTAATGAGTATAGCAGATTATTTAAATAAATAGTAAGACACTTTCATATGAATTTACTTTCTTTGACAAAAGGGGAGGTGAATTTATGCGTTAGTCAAACTAATTCTCGAGTAATGTAGTTTTAGCAGACGTGCTCGAGGAAGTACATAGGTATGCCAATAAACATGTACATTCCTTTTTAATTCACATAATAAATCTGATTTAAAGGAGGAGTAATCATTGAATTATAATTGTGAAGACATTATGAGTAGTGAAACAATGTTGTATATGCCTGAGTATGATGCCTTTGGAAATTTATGTACAAGAGTAATTGAAAGGGACTATCAATATATATCCAAATTATCCCCAACGAAACTAATGGATTTTAATCTCCGCTATTTTGGTTCGAGCTTACGAGGAGCCTTTGATGGATCAAAGATGATTTTAGGTAAGCTCAATAAAAATCCCATTGTTGTCCATGAACGCTTTAATATTTTGTGGTTTCCAAGTAAGTCACCATTACATCCAGAGTGTATTTGGTTTGCAGTCCATCATATAGACGACTATATTGCTGTTAGTAAAAAGCAAACGAAGGTTGTGTTTATGAATGGTCAAGAAATTATTGTGGATGTTAGTCCGAAAGCATTTGAATATCGTATTCAGAGGGCTTTTTTATTAAAATACAAGTTAGAAAAACGAACAAAGCATTTACTTGTGCAGTTTGATCGAGTCAAAGTATTTCAGCGAATGGCGATTCGTTCTAAGGTAGAGGATGAAACGAAAAAGGATGAATGCTAGGAAACCGGGTCAGTACATTTAAGATTTTTAGCTTTTTTGAAATACAATTAATAAATACAGAGGGGTGTAGGCTTTGATGATTTATTATGAAACAATTTGTATTTGCTGTAAAAGTAAATTTAAGCTTTTAGAAGGGACTAGGAAATATCAGCTTTATAAAGTGAATCGGAATAGACGATTGACATGTGAGCATTGTGACCAAAAAATTCACGCCGAAGCTCGTAAAAGTTTACTTGGAAAACTTAATTAGTGAATAATATATCTTTGATTATAAAAAATAGTAGTATAAGCTAAGTGCTTTGTACTACTATTTTCTTGTATCTGGGACATGACATATTGAAAAAATTATGTTTTCCTCTTGAAAAACGCTATAATAGAATAATACGGATTTTACATGTAATATCCATTAAATATGTTCGGAGGATTTAGCAATGATTGAATTAGCAGATGTGCGTAACGCGTTAGATACTACAGCCAAAAAATTGGCGGACTTCAGGAGGTCTCTTTGACTTAGAAAACAAAGAGGCACGTATTCAAGAATTAGATGAAATGATGCTAGAGCCAGGCTTCTGGGACGATCAGCAAGGAGCACAAGTAGTCATTAATGAAGGTAATGGCTTGAAGGCAATTGTTAATGAATATAAAGAGCTAGTAGATACACATGAAAATTTAGATATGACACTAGAGTTATTGCGTGAAGAGCCTGATGAAGAATTACAGGAGGAGCTAGGCAATGAGCTTGCAGAGTTCCAACAAAAAATGGGCGATTTTGAGTTGCAATTACTATTAAGTGGTCCATATGATCAGAACAATGCGATTTTAGAGCTTCATCCTGGTGCTGGTGGTACAGAGTCTCAAGACTGGGGTTCTATGTTACTGCGTATGTATACGCGTTGGGCTGAAAAACGTGGATTTAAAGTAGAAACAGTCGATTATCTTCCTGGTGATGAAGCGGGTATTAAATCCGTAACTTTATCTATCAAAGGACATAATGCTTACGGTTATTTACAGGCTGAAAAGGGTGTACACCGTTTAGTCCGTATTTCACCGTTCGACTCTTCTGGTCGTCGTCATACATCATTTGTTTCATGTGATGTTATGCCTGAGTTTGATGACAATATTGAAGTAGACATTCGTACAGAGGATTTAAAAATTGATACGTACCGTGCAACAGGCGCTGGTGGTCAGCATATTAATACAACGGATTCAGCTGTTCGTATTACGCATATTCCAACTGGTACTGTCGTTCAATGTCAGGCAGAGCGTTCACAAATTAAAAACCGTGAAAAAGCAATGACGATGTTAAAAGGGAAACTATATCAATTAGAAATTGATAAGCAGCAAGCACAACTTGATGAAATTCGCGGTGAGCAAAAGGAAATTGGCTGGGGCTCTCAAATACGCTCATACGTATTCCATCCATACTCTATGGTTAAGGATCACCGTACAAGTGAAGAAACAGGGAATGTAGGCGCGGTAATGGACGGAGATTTAGATCCATTTATCAATGCATATTTACGTTCTAAAATTGGATAATCAATGAAGACCTCAGAGGCATTACGCTTCTGAGGTTTTCTCATTTAAAGTGCCAGTCACTCAAACAATTCTGAATTCTTATGATACTACTAGTAGGTTAACCAAGTAAAAATCCACGTAGACTCCACAGGGAATGCACAGAACGTAAGACGCAACAAACCGCGCGTTAGCGAGGGTTGCGGCTTATGTGTGTGCCCGCAGAAAGCGAAGTGGATTTTTACGCTTTAGAAGTACAATGCATAGAAAGGCACAGGAACCCCGCAATGCAATATCCTACTAGGCACTGCTAGTAGAACATTGATATATAAATACCCAAGTAAAAATCCACGTAGACTCCTGCGGGAATGCACAGAACGTAAGACGCAACAAACCGCGCGTTAGCGAGGGTTGCGGCTTATGTGTGTGCCCGCGGAAAGCGAAGTGGATTTTTACGCTTTAGTATGCCCAATGCAATAACAATGTAAGGACTCACCCTACTATCCCTACTCACCCTAATAGTAATAGTGAACCTTCTCCTTAAAATGGAGGATGGTACGGAGCATCGTGGCTAAGTTGTTTACGCTCACCCATATAATGTTTATAAAGCATGGAAGCATTAACAAATTGTTTACTAATCGAAGCATATTTAATAGGCAGCTCAATGTCCATATCATTTTTCAATGTGATAATACATCCTTCACTACTCGGCGAAATATTTGAAATAGCATGGAGCCCTATCCAAATATTGTGTATAGAGTTCGGCGAATAGGTCGGTAAAAATATGCAAGGAAAGCCATAATCATATGCGACGACTATGGGGAGCTTATGTTGATTACCAAAAAAACGTTTTGCAGAATGTTTTGCAGCTTCATAAGTCGTGCCTAATGAGATGCAAGATTTGCGTAAAACATGCAAAGGTTTGCGTGTCACAATAAGCTCATTATGCTTGTCAATAACTCGAGTGAAAACTTTAGATTCATGCTGAATCGGTTGCAATAAATAAGTATTGAAAGACATTAAATAACCATTTACATAATTTGATGACATATGTAAAAGCCTCCTTTTGATAGTAATTAATTGTAGTGTAAATGACAAAAATGCATTCTGAAAATATAGATATAAACTGAAAATATATAGATAATTGATGCTTTTTCCTAAGGAATTTGCTCGAAATTACGCTATAATTCTAATAAAAAATAGTTGATTTTTATTTGTTTAGCGTTGCATTTTAATCTAAATTTTCTTATAATTTAGAAAAGGATCGAGGTGAGATCGTTGGATAAATATTATTCGTACACAGATTTTCTAAAAGCCGTAGGTCAGTCAAAAAAAGTTGATGAGGCAGAGAAATTATTGAACGAGATTTATTTAGATTTATTTTTAAATCATATCCAGCGTATGCATCGTGAAGAAAAGCTAATGGTCTTGATAGATAGAACACTCGATGAACGAGATAAAAAAGCTTTTCACTTATACGCAACTGAACTAGAGGCTTTACACAAAGTAGCAAGTGAATAATATGATAAGACCGCTCTCCAATAACAGGAGAGCGGATTTTTTTGTCTATCAACAAATAGATGTTATCAGTACTATTATGTTTAATGAAAAAATGGAAAATCTTTTATTTTTCTAGAATTCTATGATTAAAGAAAGGGTATATATCTAATCATAGGTATAAAGGATAGAAGTTTATTGTTACTGAAAGAGTGTCACATCTAAGAGAAACTCCAAATGCTACATCAACAATACACGTACCGAAATTGAAAACGAAGAAAAATAACAAACATTCGTTCGTTAAATGTTCGATATTTTAATACTGCTATGCTAAAATAAATGTACAAATTGGAAGGAAAGGACGGGGACATGCGTGCAAACATTTGATTTACAGGCGCCTTATCAGCCTAATGGTGATCAGCCACAGGCGATTGCAGAATTAGTGGAGGGTGTACGTGAAGGGAAACGACATCAAACATTACTTGGTGCAACAGGGACGGGCAAAACTTTTACGATTTCCAATGTCATTCAGCAAGTAAAAAAACCAACATTGATTATGGCCCACAATAAAACACTTGCGGGTCAATTATATAGTGAGTTCAAAGAGTTCTTCCCAAATAATGCGGTTGAATACTTTGTAAGTTATTATGACTACTTTCAGCCGGAAGCGTATGTTCCGCAAACAGATACGTATATCGAAAAAGATTCAAGCATTAATGATGAGATTGATAAACTCCGTCACTCAGCCACTTCTTCACTTTTCGAACGTGATGATGTCATTATTATCGCGTCTGTGTCCTGTATATACGGTTTAGGTTCTCCGGAAGAATATCGAGAATTAGTTGTATCAATTCGCACAGGGATGGAAATTGAGCGCAATCAATTACTTCGAAAATTAGTCGACGTGCAATATGAACGCAATGATATTAGTTTTACTCGTGGGACGTTCCGTGTACGAGGAGACGTTGTGGAAATTTTCCCAGCATCTCGTGATGAACATTGCGTCCGTATCGAATTTTTCGGAGATGAGATTGACCGAATTCGAGAGGTAGATGCTTTAACGGGAGAAATTTTGGCAGATCGAGATCATGTCGCCATTTTCCCGGCATCCCACTTCGTTACTCGTGAAGAAAAAATGCTTAAAGCAATTGACAATATTGAACAAGAATTAGAACAGCGCCTTGAGCTATTGCGAGCAGAAGATAAGCTATTGGAGGCACAGCGTTTAGAGCAGCGTACACGCTATGATTTAGAAATGATGCGTGAAATGGGCTTTTGCTCAGGTATAGAAAACTATTCACGCCATTTAACATTACGTGAAGCTGGAGCAACACCATATACGTTACTTGATTACTTCCCAGAGGACTTTCTACTCGTTGTCGACGAAAGCCATGTGACATTACCTCAAGTAAGAGGTATGTATAATGGGGACCAAGCGCGCAAAGGGGTACTAGTAGAGCATGGTTTCCGTTTACCTTCTGCACTAGACAATCGTCCATTGCGTTTTGAGGAATTCGAACGACACATTCATCAAGCAATTTATGTATCAGCAACGCCTGGTCCATATGAAATTGAACATACTCCAGAAATGGTAGAACAAATTATACGTCCAACAGGATTACTAGATCCGTTAATTGATGTTCGCCCAATTGAAGGGCAAATTGATGATTTAATTGATCAAATTCATGATCGTATTGCGCGAAATGAGCGTGTACTCGTAACAACATTGACGAAAAAAATGTCGGAAGATTTGTCTGCATATTTGAAGGAAATGGGCTTAAAAGTGGAATACTTACATTCAGAGATTAAGACATTAGAACGTATTGAGATTATTCGCGAACTTCGTAAAGGTACATATGATGTACTTATCGGCATTAACTTATTGCGTGAAGGTTTAGATATTCCTGAAGTATCACTAGTAGCGATTTTAGATGCAGATAAGGAAGGCTTTTTACGTTCAGAGCGTTCTCTTATTCAAACAATTGGCCGTGCGGCACGTAATGCGAATGGGCATGTCATTATGTACGCGGATAATATGACAGATTCTATGAAAAAGGCAATTGAGGAAACAAAACGCCGCCGAACAATTCAAATGGCTTACAACGAAGAACATGGTATTACACCGAAAACGATTGTCAAAAAGATTCCGGATGTTATTCGTGCGACACAGGTGGCAGAGGAAGAGGAGTCTTATGTAACAAAGGCAACAAAAGGCAAGAAATTGACGAAGGCAGAAAGAGAGAAATTACTTGCTACTCTTGAAGTGGAAATGAAGGAAGCAGCAAAAGCACTTGACTTCGAACGTGCAGCGGAGCTTCGCGATACAATATTTGAATTGAAAGCAGAAGGGTGATTGGCTTGTGAAAAATACAGAAATTGTCGTGCAAGGCGCACGAGCACATAATTTAAAAAATATAAATGTCACAATTCCACGTGATCAATTAGTCGTGTTAACAGGTTTATCTGGGTCTGGGAAGTCGTCATTAGCTTTTGATACGATTTACGCTGAAGGTCAACGCCGCTATGTCGAATCATTATCGGCATATGCGCGCCAATTTCTTGGCCAAATGGATAAACCGGATGTAGATGCAATAGAGGGGCTATCGCCTGCTATTTCAATCGACCAAAAAACGACGAGCCGAAATCCACGCTCAACAGTCGGAACAGTCACGGAAATCTATGATTATTTGCGTTTACTATTTGCCCGTATTGGCAAGCCTATTTGTCCAAATCATGGTATTGAGATTACGTCTCAAACGATTGAGCAAATGGTCGATCGTCTGCTCGTCTATCCAGAACGTACGAAAATGCAATTACTTGCACCAATGATTTCAGGGCGTAAAGGGACACATGTAAAATTACTTGAGGATTTGAAAAAGCAAGGCTTTGTCCGTGTACGAATTGATGGAGAATTACGCGATTTAGACGATGCTATTGATTTAGATAAAAATAAAAAACATTCGATAGAAGTTGTTGTCGATCGTGTAGTTGTAAAAGAAGGAATTGCAGCTCGTCTTAGTGATTCGTTAGAAACAGCCCTTCGATTAGCAGAGGGACGTGTGCTTGTCGATGTAATGGAGCATGAAGAATTATTATTTAGCGAACATCATGCCTGCCCATTATGTGGATTTTCAATTGGAGAGTTAGAGCCTCGGATGTTTTCTTTTAACAGTCCATTTGGAGCGTGCACAAGCTGTGACGGTTTAGGAACGACACAAGAGGTTGATCTTGAGCTTATCGTGCCAGATTGGGATCGTTCATTATTAGAGCACGCTATTGCACCATGGGAGCCTACGAGCTCTCAATATTATCCACAGCTATTAAAGGCTGTATGCGACCATTATGATATTCCAATGGATGTACCTGTCAAAGATTTACCTAAAGAAAAGATGGATAAGGTTTTATTTGGCTCAGGTAAAGATAAAATTCACTTCCATTATGAAAACGAATTTGGCAATGTGCGAGATCAAATGATTGAATTCGAAGGTGTCGTTCGTAACGTAGAGCGTCGTTTTAAAGAAACAACCTCCGATTATGTACGAGAGCAAATGGAAAAATATATGGCACAGCAAGCTTGCCCATCTTGTAAAGGCTACCGACTAAAGCCCGAAACATTAGCTGTGAAAATTGCAGATCAGCATATCGGACAAGTAACAGAGTATTCGATTCAGGATGCAGATACGTTTTTCAAAGAGCTCAATTTATCTGAAAAGGATATGCAAATCGCAAAACTCGTATTGCGTGAAATAGAAGAACGTCTCGGCTTCTTAGTCAATGTAGGATTAGATTATTTAACATTAAATCGTGCTGCGGGAACACTTTCAGGCGGGGAGGCACAGCGTATCCGTCTGGCAACACAAATTGGCTCTCGCTTAACAGGTGTGCTCTATATTTTGGATGAGCCATCGATCGGCCTACATCAGCGAGATAATGACCGTCTCATTAGTACGCTACAAAATATGCGTGATATCGGCAATACGTTAATTGTAGTCGAGCATGATGAAGATACAATGCTAGCAGCGGATTACCTTATTGATGTTGGACCAGGTGCTGGTGTACATGGTGGACAAATTGTTGCGGCAGGTACGCCACAGGAAGTAATGGATAATGCTAAGTCGTTAACAGGACAATATTTAAGCGGCAAGAAATTCATACCGCTACCAATTGAGCGTCGTAAACCAGATGGACGTAAACTATCTATTTTAGGTGCAAAAGAAAATAACTTACAAAACGTTAAAGTAGACGTACCATTAGGTCTATTTGTAGCGGTGACAGGTGTTTCTGGCTCAGGTAAATCAACACTCATCAATGAAATTTTATATAAATCTTTAGCGCAAAAGCTCAACCGTTCAAAAGTGAAGCCAGGTGCACATAAAGAAGTAACAGGATTGGATGAGTTAGAAAAAGTTATTGATATTGACCAATCACCAATCGGCAGAACGCCGCGCTCAAATCCGGCAACATATACAGGGGTATTTGATGATATTCGCGATGTTTTTGCAACAACAAATGAGGCAAAAGTACGCGGCTATAAAAAAGGGCGGTTTAGCTTTAACGTGAAAGGTGGTCGTTGTGAAGCTTGTCGTGGCGACGGTATTATTAAAATTGAAATGCATTTCCTGCCAGATGTGTATGTGCCGTGTGAAGTTTGCCATGGTAAACGTTATAACCGCGAAACACTTGAAGTGAAATATAAAGATAAAAGTATTGCCGATATTTTAGATATGACAATTGAAAATGCTGTGGTGTTCTTTGAAAACATTCCTAAAATTCAACGTAAATTACAAACGATTGTTGATGTAGGGTTAGGGTATATGAAATTAGGACAACCTGCGACTACCCTATCAGGTGGTGAGGCACAGCGTGTTAAATTGGCTTCTGAATTACATCGCCGCTCAACAGGTAAGTCATTTTACATTTTAGATGAGCCGACAACTGGCTTACATGCAGATGATATTGCACGCTTACTAATTGTGTTGCAACGCCTTGTTGAAAATGGTGACTCAGTACTTGTCATTGAGCATAATTTGGATGTTATTAAAACAGCGGATTACATTATTGACTTGGGGCCAGAGGGTGGCGACAAAGGTGGTACAATTGTTGCTACAGGTACGCCAGAAGAAGTAGTGGAAGTAACAGGCTCTTATACAGGTAAATATTTAAAACCGATATTAACACGTGATAGAATGCGTATGGAAGCTGCTTTGGTAAATGCAGCTAAATAATTTATTATAAAGTATTTTATTGTAAAAATCTGCTCTTTTCCGAGGGGAAGACTTAAGAGCTCGCATGCTCGTTAGCTTTTGTGGCATCATGCATAAGGCTTTTTCTCCCTCAGGAAATCTTGCAGATTTTTTATTTTCCCATATCAAAAATGCACCTAATAGCGACAATGCAGTAAATCATCATCTGTGATAGTAAATACTTTTTCATTTTTTCAGTGAAACTTTTCACATAGGGATACGTATAAATAGATATAACAATCTGTGGGAGGCTATATGATTATGCAAAATGAACGTCAACGAATTTTAGAACTTGTGGAAAAAGGTACAATTTCAGCGCAAGAGGCGATTACATTATTAGAAGCATTAGAGCAACCTAGCAAGTCCACTCAAAGTAGTAACGATGTGTCGAATATGGGTCAGCAATCGCAATCCTCAACAGAGAAAGAATCTATCTTTAAAGATCCAGAGTTTAAAGAAGAACAAAAGAAAAAAGATGCAGACTTCACTAAAAATTTCCAAGATGAAATGCATGATTTTCGTAAAGATTTATCGCAAATCGGTTCAATCTTTATGGATATGATGAATACGGCAGTTAAAAAAGTAAAAGAATTCGATGTTTCTTCGCCATTTGGAGATAAATTTGAGTTTACACATACAGAAGAACTAGCAGCAGAGAATGTAGAAAATGTCATTGTTGAATTACCGAACGGCAATTTTTCATTAGAAACGTGTGAAGGTGATAACTTCCAAGTCATTTGTAAAGTAAAGGCACCTCTACTTAACGATAACGAGGAAGAAACACGTAATCATTTCTTGGAACAATTTGTTGTGAAGATAGAGGAAGGCTCACTTAGAATTTTAAGTCAGCTAAAGCTTGTGCAGGTGAATGTACAATTGCTTGTGCCAAAGGAAAAGTTAGATAAATTGTCAGTCCGTTTAATGAACGGTAGTGTTGCTTTGCAAGATATCGAGCTGGATCAATTAAAACTTAAAACACTTAATGGTGCGATTAAGGGCTCTAAGCTAGTATTTACGAAGGCAGAAGTGGATTCATCGAATGGCTCGATCGAACTAACTGAAGTACGTGGTAAAGATTTAGAAGCTGAAACATTGAATGGTCGTGTTTATTTAGATGGGGCTTTAGATGAAGTAGAAGCAAAATCTATAAATGGACATGTTGTTGTGACAACATGCTCTAGTAATTCATCAAAAATTAAAGCACATACAGTTGCCGGAGCTGTAGAAATATATGTACCACGAACAATGTCTTTGAGCGGGAAAATTGTTACAAACTTCGGTAAAGTGGATGTAGGTATTCAAGATACGTCGAAAATTGAAACACAGGATCAATTCTTAACTAAAGTAGTTCGTTTTGATAAAGAAGTGGAAAATGCAAATCGCTTATTTATCGAAGGCGAGTCGAAAACAGGAGCGGTTTTAATTCGTTATACAACTACTGACGAGCAACAAATGTAAAATAATAAAGAGCATTCAGGCTAGGCAACTCTATAGCTTGAATGCTCTTTTTATATTCAATATTTACTAATAGGAAAACAGGAATCACTATAACCTTCCATCGATTCCTGTTTTTATTTGTTGTCATTTGGTGGATTTTAAATAAATATTCCAAAAAACATTAAATAAATAGAATATAATGCCAACGAATGAAATAAAACTGTAATAAAAAAACATAGATTGAGTGATATAATAGAAAAAGAATACATCTTACATATAAGAGGTTTAGGTGGTTTAAAAAACATGATAGAAATGAAAAATGTGACAAAGAAGTATCCGAATGGTGTAGTTGCGACAAATGGCATTTCGGTTAATATAAAACAAGGTGAATTTGTCTATGTTGTTGGTCCAAGTGGTGCAGGTAAATCGACATTTATTAAGTTAATGTACCGTGAGGAAAAAGCAACTTCAGGTGAAATTACTGTTAATGGCATTAATTTAGGTGGTTTAAAAAATAAAAAAGTACCTTTCTTGCGCCGTCAACTCGGTGTAGTTTTCCAAGATTTCAAATTACTCCCAAGATTAAATGTCTATGAAAACGTAGCATTTGCGTTAGAAGTAATTGAAGAGGAACCAGTTGAAATCCGCCGTCGAGTTATGGAAGTTTTAGACCTTGTTGGTTTAAAGCATAAGGCAAGAATGTTCCCGAATGAACTTTCTGGTGGAGAACAACAACGTGTTTCTATTGCACGTTCTATTGTGAACGTACCAAAAGTAGTAATTGCAGATGAACCAACAGGGAATCTAGACCCTGAGACATCTTGGGACATTATGAATTTATTTGAAGAAATTAATGCACGAGGAACGACAATTGTAATGGCAACCCACAACCGCGAAATTGTGAATACTATTCGTCGTCGAGTTATAGCGATTGAAGGCGGTATGATTGTCCGTGATGAGCACGGAGGTGACTACGGCTATGAAATTTAATACAGTAAAACGACACTTTCGAGAGAGTATAAAATCACTTGGTCGTAATAGCTGGATGACAATTGCTTCTGTCAGCGCGGTTACAGTGACTTTGATATTAGTAGGTGTATTCTCGCTAATTATGATGAACTTAAATAAAGTTGCATCAGATTTAGAGAACGATGTTGAAATAAAAGTGTTAATCGATGAAACAGCAGATGAAGCTGCTGAAAAAGCATTACTAGCAAAAATAGAAAAATTACCTGATGTTGCGGAATTTACTTATTCCACAAAGGAAGACGAATTGACAAAGTTAGTGAAAGATTTTGGGGATGACTTTAAGCTTTTTGAGCAAAGTAACCCGTTACGAAATGTTATTTATGTGAAGGCAACAGATCCACAGCAAACGGCCAAGGTTGCAAAGACAATTAATAAGTATGAATATACATACGATGTGAAGTACGGTGAAGGTAAGGTAGAGAAACTTTTCAACTTCTTAAATATTAGTCGTAATGTAGGTCTTGTGCTGATTTTAGGGTTATTATTCACAGCTATTTTCTTAATCTCTAATACGATTCGTATTACGATTATCGCACGTCGCGATGAAATCGAAATTATGAAGCTAGTAGGTGCAACAAATTCGTTTGTGCGTATTCCATTTCTTTTAGAAGGTATGTGGCTGGGGATATTAGGTTCTATCGTCCCGATTGCGGTTATCGCAACACTTTATCACAATGTATATAAAATTATTGCACCTCGTTTACAAGGTGAGCTCGTTCAGCTTCTTAGTTTCTCACCACTTGTTTATCAAGTAAGTGGTCTACTATTGCTTATTGGTGTGCTTATTGGTATTTGGGGAAGCTTCATGTCTGTACGTAAATTTTTAAAAATTTAACTTGTTTCAGCAAAAGTTCTTATTTAAAAGCGGGGGATACACGGAATTCTTTGTGGATCCCCCCGCATGAATCAAGTTAAAGTCCACGGTGAATGTCACAGATTTTATGAGGAGCCTATTGATCAGGTTCGGAAAAAACTTGACGCAATAATGCCGAGGCGTAATTAATATTTAGTCAGAGATGTAGCGCAATAAAAAAGCCGTTTATGACGGCGTACATAGTCAGAAAAATGGAATTAAATAGACGAAGGGGAGTTCAATAAATGAAAAGTAAGGCAAAAAACACAATTAAAGCATTTGCAGCAACAACGGCACTACTTCTTATTATCCAAACTCCAACAGCGTATGCAACTAGTTTAACGGATTTAAAAGAAGAGAAAAAACAAGTAGAAACAAAGAAAAATCAATTAAATTCTTCTATTAGCAATAAAGAAAATGCAATTAGTGCAAATGAAGAAAAGCAACAAAAATTACTAGATCAAATTCAAGCGTTAAATGCTGAAATCGAAACTACTAATAGTAATATTAAAAATGTATTGGCAGAAATTCAATCTACAAATGCAGAGATAAAAGAATTAGAAGGTACAATCGAAGAGCTTCTTCGCAAAATTGAAGAGCGTGATGTATTATTACAAGATCGTGCGCGTGCAATTCAAGCTGGGGGCTCAGTTAGCTATTTAGATGTGCTACTAGGTTCTAATAGCTTCGTAGATTTCATCGACCGCTTCTCCGCTGTAAATGCTTTGCTTGAAGCGGATCGTCAAATTATTCGCGATCAAAAACAGGACAAGCAAACATTAGAAGAGCAAAAGCAAGTACTAGAAAGCAAACGTCAAAAGCTTGAAGAGCAGAAAGCAAAGCTAGAGCGTCTAAAAGCATCATTGGATGGACAGAAAAAAGAGAAAAACACTTTAGTTGAGCAGTTAGAAAAAGAACAAGCAAAACTAAAGTCAGAAAAAGTATTACTTGAAAAAGAATATTCAGAGGCGCTTGAAATTAGTGCTGAATTACAGCAGCAAATCATTTCAGAGCAAAACCGATTAGCGGAAGTAGCTCGTCAACAAGAGGCAAAACGTAAAGCAGCAGCCGCTGCTGCAGCTGCAGCAGGAAACTCAGGCTCTGGTGGCTCTACAGTGAATGCTCCAGCTTCGGATGGAACATGGATTAAACCAACAAATGGTCGTTTAACATCTCCATATGGCTGGCGTAATCTTGGTGCTGGTCCTGAATTCCATTATGGAGTTGACCTTGCCAATAAAACAGGTACGCCAATTTGGGCAGCAGCTGACGGTGTTGTATCTTACGCCGCACCACTTAGCTCTTACGGAAATGTGGTTATTTTAACACACTCTATTGATGGAAAAATTTATACAACAGTTTATGCACATTTAAGTGCATTTAATGTTAGTGTTGGTGACGAAGTAAGCCAAGGACAGCAAATTGCAGCAATGGGTAGTACAGGTCGCTCAACAGGACCACACTTACACTTTGAAGTGCACATCGGCTCTTGGCAAGGACAAGCAGTTGGTAGTGTGAATCCACTAAAATATATTCCATTGTAAATATTTTATGAAGAGAGTCGTCTCATAGTGAGACGGCTCTTTTTTGCGTGTAAGTGACAAAATGAAAAGGAGAATTTTTCTGTTATAGCGTGCATTCGAAAGAAATATTTATTACTATATACGATATGGGGTATTTTCTAGTGAAATGCTCAAAAAATGACTATTCCCTAAAAACTTTAGAAAAATTTTTGAATACAGTGTGAAATGGAAGTTTTCATAAAAGTATCTATGCTATGCTAAAATTATCTATATCTGTGGAGGATTTGTTAAGGTGATTAATACTGAGTGGTTTTCAATTCGTGCATTAACTTTACCAGCAACGGCGGTCGCATTATTAGCAGCATTTATCATCGTATGGCTTGTCTTACGAATACAATTCCCGAAAATATGGTCAGGGGTATACGGTGATGCAATCTTTACTTTTATCCTTGTTTGGAAATTTAGCGTCGTTATTACGGACTTTCAATCTGTCCTTTCACAACCATTAACGCTTCTTTACTTTAATGGCGGAACTGTCGGTGTCTTATTAGGAACAGTTGCCGTTATATTTCAATTGTGGTGGAAGCGACAACAACTACAATTCGATTTTGAAGGCGTAACTGCAAGTGGCTGGGCAATCATTTTAACGCAATCTATTTATCAATGGTTCGTGGTATTATTGAATGACAATTCGCTCCAAAGTGAACTCATCACTTTGGTAGTGCTAAGCATACTAACGGTTATCATATTATGGAAAGTAACAGAAACAACTCTAGCGTTATTAGTGTATACAGCTGGGTATGTAATCGTTGCTGTTTTACAGCCAAATGGCTTCTGGCAACCGGCTGTTGGAGTAAGCTTCCTACTACTTATGTTAGGTATAGGAATTCAACGAATGGGAGGAAAAGAATGAAAAAAAATATTGGGTTACTTATAGTGGTGTTGTTAATAGCTGCGATGATTGGTACATACGTTAAACAGCAAATCGATAAAGAGCGCGAAATTGAAACGGCCTCACTTGGTAAAAAAGTAGAGGAACGGACAATTGGGTTGAAAAAAGGAGATACACCGCCAGATTTCACGTTAACTAATTTAGATGGTGAAAAAGTGACGTTAAGCAAGTTACGCGGAAAAAAAGTAGTATTAAATTTTTGGGCAACATGGTGTCCACCGTGTAAAGCTGAAATGCCACATATGCAAAATTATTACGATCAATATGCAAAAGAGGACAATGTTGAAATTTTAGCAGTCAATTTAACGTCAGCCGAGCGAGACGTAACAGCTGATGCGAAAATTGATTCAGTTATGACATTTAGAGATGGTTTTGAACTTACATTCCCGATTTTACTTGATCCAGAAAATGCTGCTGGTTCAGATTATCAGGTCATTACGATTCCAACAACGTATTTCATTGATTCAACTGGGACTATTCAGCAAGCGATAGAAGGCCCAATGAACGTCGAAATGTTAAAAAACACTGTTGAAGCATTAGATTAGTTTATAGTGCCAGGCACCCAAACAATTCTGAATACTTAAAGCACTGCTAGTAGATTTATTATATATACCCCAGTAAAAAATTTACGAAGACTCCTGCGGGAACAAACAGTGGGTTTTTTAGTGCCAGGCACTCAAACAATTCTGAATTCTTAAAGCTTTGCTAGTAGATTTATTATATATACCCCAGTAAAAAATTCACGAAGACTTCTGCGGGACGCACAGTGGGTTTTTTAGTACCAGGCACCCAAACAATTCTGAAAAAAGCAATCCGTGAGCTTATTTAGAATTCCAAAACATTATTTTGTATGTTTGAAAATATAAATTCATAGAGTAAAGAGACAGAGGAGGGAAGGTTTGCGCAAAATTACGGCAGGAGTCGGGGTACTTGTCAGCAGTTTATTGATAGGTAGTGGATTTTACTTTGACTTGTTTGATTTTGATGGAGGAGAGAAAAAAGTGCAAGTCGCAGAAGTTGATTCGATTAACGAAGCTTTACAACTAATCGAAAATAAATCTGTATATAGCACTAAAAAAGAAGAATTAGTAGAAGGTGCTTTACGCGGTATGGCAGATGCAATTAAGGACCCGTATAGTACCTATTACACGAAGGAAGAGGCTGAGCAACATCGACAAATGCTAGCAGAAGAAAGAGTTGGTATCGGTATTGAACTGACAGAAAACAATGGGAAGTTTATTGTTGTGTCGCCTGTTCGTTCGTCACCAGCAGAAAAGGCTGGAATGCGCTCTCTCGATGAAATTGTACAAGTTGATGGCGTCAAAGTAGATGGGAAAACAATGAGTGAACTAATGCATTTGATTCAAGGTGACAAAGGGACAAAGATTACAATTGTTGTTTATCGTCCAAGTGAGGATAAGCATATTAAAATGACGATGGAACGTGCTGCAATCTCCAATAAAACCGTAACGAGTGAGGTAGTGAAGGTAGAGGATACTTCGATAGGCTATATAGAAATCTCGTTATTTGGTGAGAAGACAGCAAATGAGTGGGTTGCAGAAACAAGTAAGCTACTACGCAAAGATGTAGAAGGGCTCGTTGTTGACGTTCGGGATAATCCTGGAGGCTATTTACATAGCGTCGCAGCGCTACTAAGTACAATTTTAGAAAATGGTAAAGTATTTGCCTATATGCAAAATGCAGAGGGGGCTATGGAACCATTAAAAACTGAATCGAAAGGCTTTGATGAAAAATATTTAGCTACGATGAATAAAATTCCGATTGTCATTATTCAAAATGGTGGTAGTGCATCGGCTAGTGAAGTACTCAGTGGAGCATTAAAAGGCTGGAATCGTGCTTCCCTTGTCGGTGTTAAAAGTTTTGGTAAGGGCACAGTACAGGAATCATGGTCTCTTGCAAATGGGGGAGAACTGAAGCTATCAACAAATAAGTGGCTTACGCCAAAACGTGAATGGATCCACGGGAAGGGCATTGAAGCTAGTTTAGTTATTGAACAAAACGAGTTATTTGCGTTCCAACTGCATCCTTTAACAGGGCAATTCAAAGTGGGCAATATGAGCGAGGAAATCGCGTATACACAAAAAGCATTGCAAAAGCTTGGTTATCAAATTGACCGATTAGATGGTTATTTAGATGAGACAACTCAAGAGGCAGTAAAGCTTTATCGTAAGCAGAAGGAATTACCGCCAGCAGAAAATGATGTATATGTAGATTCTACGTTCTTCAATAGTTTAAATGGAACGTTAAAGGCTTATAAAGAAGATCGTCAAAATGACTTACAATTCCAAATGGCAACAAGCTTCCTGTTGCACAATATTGAGCAATAGATATTATAAATCTAGTAAAATTGATGGGAAATAACAAGCTTTCTACCAGTTACTACTACGCAAGACAGTGGTCGTTTGATACAATGAATGCATAGTATTCATGACAGAAACGGCGGGTGTTCGTATGGTTAGTAACATATTAATAGAAATTGTAACAGCGATTGGCCGCTTTTTACTTAATCCAGTAGTTTATATTGCGATAGTGGTTGCTATCTTATTAGGGTATAGACGTGTAAAGCAAGAGCGAAGATTTTTTAACAGACGTATTATTTGGGGTTGGTCAGAGCTGATAGGACAATGGAAGCGTGGATGGCCTTATGCACTAGTCATTTCACTAATAAGTCTAGGTTTCGGGCTCACTGTACCCAAACCATTTTTACTAATTTTAATGGCTATATCTTTACTAGGTCTCTTGTTATTTTTCATCAATGTATTGTCACCAATTTACACAATGGCAATCGCGACTCTTGCATTATGGGCGATGTACCAGTTCAACTGGTCGTTCTCCTGGTGGAAGCTTACATTGGAAGGCGTCGATTTATTAGCAGGGGCTATTGTTACAATTACGATCATAACAGGGCTATGTGTAATAGTAGAAGGCATGCTTATTCGCCGTACTGCTAAACAAGTTATCACACCTGCTATCGAAAATACAAAACGTGGCATGCAGGCTATCGTCTATCGAACAAAGAATGTCTGGGTGTTACCTATTTTCTTTATTATTCCAGGTAATATCATCCCATCATCACTGCCATATTGGCCGCAGTTTACATTGGGAGAGAATCACTTTGCATTCGTATTATTCCCTGTAGTTATCGGTTTTTCAAAGCTGTTAAGGAAAGAATTACCCGTTGTGCAGTTGCCGAAAATAGGGCGCTCAGTCTTATTGTTAGGACAGCTGATTTTAATAGGTGGACTTGCATCATTTTTGGCACCGATTATAGGTTATATAACATTAGCAGTAGGGGCATTAATTCGAATCATCATATCAATTTATTATGCTTTGCAAGATAAAACGGAATCGTATGCGGTTGCGCCAAGTACAAAGGGAGCTATTATTGCTGCTGTGCTTCCTGATTCGCCAGCAGAAAAAATGGGCTTACTTGCAGGGGAATGTATTCGTAAAGTAAATGGACACACGATTACTACAGAAGTTGAATTATATGAAGCTTTACAATTAAATGCTGCACATTGTCGTTTAGAGGTGCTAGACCGTAATAACGAAATTCGCCTTACGCAGCATGTAATTTACAGCAATGACCATTATCGAATTGGGTTATTGTTGGCGGAGCCGAGGGAACTATGATAGACCTATATGGGAAAATGATGCTAGCATTATTTTTCCCAGCATTACTCGTGTTATTGTTTACGCGTATTACGTATAACCGTTATGTGGCGTTAGGGTTAGCTATAGCACTTATTGCCGCTTCAGTATATGCAGGTTATACTTCCCCACCTATTATTTTTGTCGTTGATGCTTTTTCGTTAACTTTTGGTTTTTGGTTCGCGAGCAAAATGCAAAAAAAATAAGGAGGGCTGTCATTCAAGACTTCCTAACTCCTTCAGTATTAAATAAAAATCCGCGTCGCATTTGCGAGCACTGTGTAAGACGAACTCATCCTTATATGGATTGATTCGTCTTACACCTCGTGCTACTTTCGCAAGCGTCTCAGCGGATTTTTTTATAGTGAAAAAGCAAATGAAAAATACTTTTTTTACATAATGAATCTTACGGCAGCCATTATTATAACGCCTGCCACAACTGTAATCGATAAGCTTTTTGTGACTAGTGCAATGATAAGTGTAGGCACAAAAGTTAAAAAAACAGGCCAATCCAGTGTAACGAAACTTTTGCTTTCAGTATCCAATAAATTTTCGATAACAAGGGCACTAAGTATACAAACTGGAATAAAACTTAGCCATTTTAAAACTACATCTGGCAGTTTCACACTGCGCACAAACATAAACGGAATAATACGGGGTAACCATGTAACCAATGCGCAACCGATAATAAGCCATATCATAGAAGCTGTTGTCGTCATTTATCTGTCACCACCCCAATCGTTGCTACAATAACAGTTGCAAGTAGCACAGCTAAATGCGAAGGAACGAGATAAGATAAGCCATACATAATGACAACCATATAGCCAATTAACATAAGGTAATGCATGATTTTATTTTTTCCAACGCTACTAAGCTGTAGCACTAGTAAAGCAACAAACATGGCGATTAATGCAAAGTCTAAGCCCCACTGTTCGGGATTTGCCACCCATTGTCCTAAAAAAGCACCTGCAACGCAAGATAAAATCCAAAATGCATATGCTGTTATATTCAGTCCATCCA
Source organism: Lysinibacillus sp. NPDC093712 (assembly GCF_050280025.1). Classification (NCBI taxonomy): domain Bacteria; kingdom Bacillati; phylum Bacillota; class Bacilli; order Caryophanales; family Bacillaceae; genus Lysinibacillus; species Lysinibacillus sp. NPDC093712. The sequence goes on along the minus strand of NZ_JBNNUU010000003.1, from coordinate 607,591 downwards.
TCCATTTGCCATGTAATTTACCATTTTGCATTTGTTTGGTTACGGCTACACCAAATGTTTCGTCTGTTAATAATGTCCCAAATCCGACATTTCGTAGCATAGAATAGCGCGTAAAATGAGGTGCCAATGTTAAACTCATTAATAAATGACGTAGATTTACGACAAAAATGGTTACAATGATAGCAGAGGCTGGACTACTCGTTAGCAAAAGTGCGCAAAAAATAAACTGCGCAGAACCTGCGTAAACGAGAATTGTTAGTAATGCGATTTCAACTACAGATAGACCAGAAGCGGAACCTACAACACCGAATGCCAGTCCTATACTAATATAACCGAGTAAAGTAGGTACACAATCTTTTACTCCTTGTAGGAAGCTATCGTCTGTAGAGGTTGTTGATTCATTATGAAGATCTGTTGTGCTTGTCATAAATAGGTCATCCTTTCAAAATAATTTCCATGTATACTTATAATGGAATAGTATGATAATTCACATATGTTTATTAAAGTATACATATGTCTGATAAAATAAACAATAGGAAATGGTGAGTCAAGATGGAACAAATGAGTCGAAATTTAGCATTCCAATTAAAAAAAATACGTCAGCAACGTAGTTTAAGTTTAGATGATGTGGCTAAAACATCAGGAGTTAGTAAAGCACAGCTCGCCCAAATTGAAAAAGGTGAAGCGAATCCGACTGTTTCAACAATTTGGAAGATAGCGGCAGGTTTACGTATATCATTTTCATCTCTTTTACAGCCACCGATAGCCCATTTTATGAAGTTTAGCAGTAAAAATGCGCCACATGTTGATGAAGACGATGGGCGTTATCGAGTCTATTCAATTATTCCTTATGATCCTGAACGTGGCTGGGAATTTTATAAGGTAGAAATGGAGCCAGGGGCGAGAAGCAGGAGTGAAGCCCATACAGAAGGGGTAGAAGAAACTGTGACTGTTATTCATGGACAAGCTATTATTTCTGCTGGCGTAATGCATGAAACTTTAACTGAAGGAGAAACCTTGGTATTTTCTGGGCATCAAGCACACGAATATCAAAACGCTTCAGAAGAACTTACAATTTTACATGTAATTTTGCAATATAAGTAGAGGTGGCAATAGTGAATGAATGGTTTACTGTAGAAAATATCGAGCATGTTGCGGCACAATACCGAACACTAGGCCCAATAATAGGTGTGGTACTACCTTTCTTAGAGGCTTTTTTTCCTTTTTTACCGCTAGTTGTGTTCGTTGTCGCAAATGCGAGTGCGTTTGGATTATGGATAGGATTTTTATTATCTTGGTTAGGTTCAGTAGCTGGCTCATATGCAGTTTTTTTGCTTGTTCGACATTTCGGAAAGCATCCGAAGCTGCGTTTTGTAACGCGAGGGAAAAAGGTACAAAAGCTTATCAAATGGGTTGATATGAACGGAATTAGCCCGTTGTTTGTATTGCTGTGCTTTCCATTTACTCCTTCAGTCATTGTCAATATAGTTGCGGGACTCTCTCATATTCATAAAAAATATTATTTAACGGTGCTATTAGCAGGAAAATTCGTGATGATTTTAGGTATGAGTGTTCTTGGTTATGATTTAAAATCGCTGTTAACAAGTCCGATACGACTGATTAGTGCTGGTGTAGCCATTGTCTTGTTATGGTGCATTGGCAAGCTAATAGAGAAGCGATTAAATGCGCGAGTGGAAAGAGATTTGAAACGTGTGCGAAAAATGACGAAAAATCAATAATCTTCTAGGCTGAATCTGCACATGCAGTCCCTTGTATCATGTAAAATGGTAGGAGGGTCTTTTTTATTTCATTTAGCAGTAGTTTAACTATTGGAGAATTATAGTAAAACATTTACAATAATTTTTTTATCATAGATTTGATTTTTTTTCGAATAGGGGGAAAAGTGAATGACATTACGAATTGTATCAGGACGTGCAGGTACCGGAAAATCAGCGTTTATTCATAGAGAAATAGTCGAGCAATTATCTACAGATCCATTAGGTCACCCTATTTTTATCATTGTCCCTGACCAAATGTCTTATTCAACTGAATATGAGCTTACAAATAGACATGGCTTACACGGGCTAATACGTGCACAAGTGATGACGTTTAAACGTTTGGCTTGGCTTGTCCTACAAGAAACAGGTGGTATCGCTCGCCAAGAAGTAAATGGCTATGGTTATCGGATGCTTATTCGAAAATTACTAGAGGAGCAAAAAAGTGATTTCTCTCTATTTCGACAAGCTGCTGGTAAACGGGGCTTTACCGAGGAAATCGAATCGTTATTATGTGAATTTAGCCGTTATAGTGTAAACAGTTCGGTATTAGCTGAAGTGACAGCTTCTTTAAAGGCTATTGATGCACCGAATACATTGCAGGCTAAAACAAATGATTTACAAATCGTTTTACAAGCATTAGAAGAACGACTTGGCACGACTTATGTCGATAGTGAGGGATACTATCCGATTTTAACAGAGCAGTTGAAATATTCAGAGACGATGAAACAGGCGACAATTTATATAGATGGTTTTACTGCCTTTACTGTAAGAGAGCTCGAGCTTGTAAAAGAATTGCTAAAGGTGTCAAAGCAAGTAACCGTAGTACTGCCGTTTGACCATATAGAAGAAGTTTACGATGAGCAAGCGCTCTTCAATGAAGCGGCAATTACAAATCAGCGTTTGCATGATATAGCACAGGAAAATGGCATTGAGGTAGATGCACCGTTGCATTTTATCAAAACACATCGATTCCAGTCAGAAGATTTACGTCATGTAGAAGCAACATTTGAAAATATGGTGCCAAAAACGAAAAATTCAACAGGTGATGTGAAGGTCTTTGAAGCGTCGAATCGACGGGCTGAGATTCACGCCATTGCCCGGGAAATAACGAAGCTGACAAGACAGGAGGGTTATCGTTATCAAGATATAGTGTTACTTTATAGACAAGCAGATGTATATGATTCGCTTATTTCAACAATTTTCCAACAATATGACATTCCTATTTTTGTGAACTCAAAAAAAACGATGCTCCATCATCCATTAATTGAGTTTAGTCGGTCTGCATTGGAGGTTATTACTTCTAATTGGAAATATGAACCGCTTTTTAGAAGTGTAAAAACAGATTTATTTTTCCCGTTGCATGCTGAGCAAAGTGTTTGGCGGGAGCGTGCAGATCGTCTAGAAAATTACTGTTTAGCACAAGGAATATACGGAGAACGCTGGTTTGAAGATGCTCGTTGGTTTTACAAAAAATATCGAGGTCTTGAATTCCATTCCCGTGTGCAAACGGATGAAGAGCGTGCGATGCAGACAGAAATTGAGGCAATTCGTGATGTAATCCGTCCACCATTAAAAGCATTACAGGACAAGCTTATGCAAGCGACAACTGGTAGAGATGTAGCAACTGCGTTATATGAGCTTGTAGAAGAAGTTCAAGTATATGACAAGCTTCAAATCATGAAAGATCGTGAAATTGATAGAGGAGAAGCATTAGCTGCAAGTGAGCATGATCAAGCGTGGAAAGAATGGGTTGCAGTACTCGATCAGTTTGTTTACATGTTTGGTGAGCAAGAAATGTCAGTGGAAGAAGCGGCAAAAATTTTAGATGAAGGATTCGATACGTTAGAATTCTCTCGCATTCCACCTACTTTAGATGAAGTGATGGTGGCTACAGTCGATTTAGCTCGTTTATCGCATATTAAAGTTGCCTTTGTTCTCGGAATGAACGATGGCGTTTATCCTACGCGTATGGATTATGAAGGATTGCTGTCTGATACGGAACGTGAATGGTTTATGCATATTGGCTATGAGTTAGCCCCAACATCTAAAAATAGGCTACTGCAGGAAAACTTCTTACTATATCGTGCAATTACAACACCGTCAGATAAGCTTTATATGACTTATTCGACGGCAGATGAAGAGGGAAAAGCGTTATTATCCTCATTATATATTAAGAAAATTATCGGAAACGATAAAACGGCAGGACTTTTAAGCGGGGTAAATGTCGAGCGAGTAGTAATAGATCCAATTGAATTAATTGATAATAATGTATTGCCGTATTTACGACATCCTCGTACAGCATTAGCCCATTTAACGCTACAGTTACGGCAAGCAGAGCATAGCCGTGAGCTAGCACCAGAATGGGTAGCTTTACAAAAATATTATGAGCAAGATCCATATTGGGCATTAATTTTACATCGACTAATGCACCCAATTACACATAAAAATGAGGCAGAACCACTGGAAGGCTACATTACACAAGAGTTATATGGTCGTAAGCTAACATCAAGTGTGTCTCGGATTGAAAAATACTTCCGCTGTCCTTTTTCACATTTCACAACGTATGGGCTACGTTTGGAAGAACGAGCAGAATATCGTTTAGAAACATTTGCCATGGGTGATTTATTCCATGAGGCATTGAAATGGATTACAGAGGAGACGCATCGTTTACAACTATCTTGGATTCGTTTAACAAAGCAGCAAATTCAACAGCTTGCACGACAGGCTGTAGAGCAAATTGTGCCCGTATTCTCACATCAAATTTTGCTATCTAGTGCCCGTTACCGTTATATTCAGCGCAAGCTTATACGTATTGTAGAGCGCACGATGATGGCACTGACACAGCACGCGAATGTTTCTCATTTTAAACCAATTGCCATCGAAGCATCGTTTGGACCAGGGCAACACGAGCAGCTTCCGCCATTGGAAATTGATTTACATGGTGGCAAAAAAATGTTTATGCGAGGTCGTATTGACCGTGTAGATAGTGCATCTATAGATAATCGCTCCTATTTACGTGTAGTCGATTATAAATCGTCTGCTCGTGATTTAGATTTGAACGAGGTATATCATGGCCTATCGTTGCAGGTGTTAACTTATTTAGATGTAGCGATGGAAAATGCATCCTATTGGCTACCTGGTGATGCAGAGCCTGCTGGTGTGCTTTATGTCCACGTCCATAATCCAATGCTAAAACTTGATAAAGACTTAAGTGATAGTGAAATTGAAGAAGATCGTTTAAAGCAATATAAGATGAAGGGGCTTTTAACAGAAAATCCAGAAGCTATTTTATCGATGGACGAGCAACTTGAGGAAGCAAGTGGGCACTCACAAATCATACCTGTCTATATGAAAAAGGACGGTACACCGTCCGAATCACAATCACGTATTGTGCCTGTTAATGATATGAAAAACTTGCAGCATTTTGTGCGTCGTAAGCATCAAGAAGCTGGGAATGGTATTTTAGCAGGGGACACAGCCATTAGCCCGTATAAACTAAAATCAAAAACAGCCTGTGATTATTGTCAATTTGCATCAGTGTGCCAATTTGACCCATCCGATGGTAAACAAAGCTATCGTCAGCTACCGCAAGTAAAGCCGGTAGAGGTTGTCGAAAAAATTCGGGAGGAGATGAACTAACATGGTGCAGCAAATACCTTTGAAGCCAGCAAATGTCACTTGGACAGATGATCAGTGGAAAGCGATTTATGCAAGTGGGCAAGATACCCTTGTTTCAGCAGCAGCTGGTTCTGGTAAAACAGCAGTGCTTATTAATCGCATGATTGAGAAGGTTGTGGCAACAGAAAACCCAATTAATGTGGATGAATTACTAGTTGTAACGTTTACCAATGCTTCGGCAGCTGAAATGCGCCATCGTATGGCAGAGGCACTTGAGAAGGCGATAGCAGAAAAACCGACGTCAAGCCATTTGCGACGTCAGTTGAGTCTTGTCAACAAAGCACAAATTTCAACATTGCATTCTTTCTGTTTAGCTATTGTGAAGCAGTATGCTTATATGCTCGATATAGACCCAGGTTTCAGGATAGCGAATGAAGCAGAGATTGCGTTGCTTAGAGATGATATTTTAGCTGATGTGCTAGAATCAGCCTACGATACGGAAGATGAAGCACAAATCAACGCCATTTATCGACTAGTGGATAGCTTTACATCAGATCGTGATGATCAGGCGATTGAAACATTAATGAGTAAGCTTTATGATACTTCTCGCGTTCATGCTGAACCGAAAAAATGGTTACGAAGCTTACCAAAAACATATAAGTTAGCGGATGATGTGACAATTGATGATTTAGAGTTATCAAAATATGTGAAATTGACTGTTAAGCATAGCCTGGAGGAAGCATTCGTATTAATTTCTGAAATGCGGGCTATTACGCTTCAGCCAGATGGTCCTGCTCCATATGCTGAAACGGCAGAAATTGATTTTGCTATGATTCAAGAAGGCATTCGGATTAGTCAAGAAGGAACGTGGCAACAGCTATTTGATTACTTTTTAACTGTGAAGTGGTCGACACTTAAGCGTGTTTCAAAGGATGCTTTAGTCGATGTAGAGCTTCAGGAGCTGGCAAAGAAAAAGCGTGACTCTGCTAAAAAGATCATGAATAAGCTCAAAGAAACCTATTTTGTCCGTACACCTGCCCGTCTGCTTGAAGAAATTCGACTAATGGCACCAACGATTGCAACGTTAGTTGAATTGACGACTATTTTTTACGAGCATTTCCGTTTGGCAAAATTAGAGCGGGGAATTATCGACTTTTCAGACTTAGAGCATTATGCACTGCAAATTTTAACGGAAGAGGTAGATGGTAAATTGCAGCCATCACCTGTTGCACTAGATTTGAAAAAACGTTTCAAGGAAGTGCTTGTGGATGAATATCAAGATACGAATATGCTACAAGAAACGATTTTGCAATTGGTCAAGCTAGGTGAAGAGCAAGATGGCAACCTTTTTATGGTTGGTGACGTAAAACAAAGTATATATCGCTTCCGTTTAGCAGAGCCAAAGCTCTTTATGCGAAAGTATGGTGAATTTTCAGAGGATCCCGATGCGACTGGCATGCGCATTGATTTGAATGCTAATTTCCGAAGTCGTAGCGAAGTTTTAGACGCTACAAATTTTGTATTTGCGCAAATTATGGGCGAACGTGTTGGGGAAATACACTATGATGACAATGCTTCATTGAAGCCAGCAGCACCATATGACGATAAAGAGGTACCTGTTGAACTCGTCATTTTACATCCACTCGAGGAAGAGGCATTGGATGAAGAACAGGACGAGAGTATGAGTGAGGCTTCAGAGCTTGAGGAACTAAAAAAATCACAGTATGAAGCACGATTTATTATTGATCGAATTCGCCAAATGATGGAAGATGGCACAACAGTATACGATACGAAAACAGCAACAGAGCGTCCATTAAAATACAGTGACATTGTTATATTAATGCGTTCGATGACATGGTCAACCGATTTAGTGGAAGAATTTAAACTAGCTGGAATTCCCCTTTATGCAGAGTCATCTAAAGGTTATTTTGATGCACTTGAAGTGATGATTATGCTCAATACACTAAAGGTTGTAGATAATCCTTATCAAGACATTCCACTAGCCTCTGTGTTGCGAGCCCCTTTTGTAGGCTTAACAGAAAATGAGTTAGCCAAAATTCGTTTAGCGGATACCAAAACACCGTTCTACGATGCATTAAGGCAGTTTATTCGCAGTGAAGGACATGGTGTACAATCTGAAACATTTGAGAAGCTTCAACGTTTTATGCTGGCATTTGAAAACTGGCGAGATTTAGCACGACGAGGATCTTTGTCAGATTTAATTTGGAAAATCTACTTAGATACGCATTATTATGAAATGGTTGGGGCAATGCCAAATGGTAAACAACGACAGGCAAATTTACGTGTTTTACATGATCGAGCATTAATGTATGAAAAAACGTCGTTTCGAGGCTTATTCCGCTTCCTACGCTTTATAGACCGGATGCGAACACGTGGCGATGATTTAGGAACGGCAAAGTCCATTGGTGAAAAAGATGATGTAGTAAGACTTGTGACCATCCACTCTTCCAAAGGGTTAGAGTACCCTGTTGTTTTTGTTGCAGGAATGGGACGTCCTTTCAATAAAATGGATTTTCACAATCCATATTTATTCGACCAAGATTATGGGCTTGCGGTCAAGGCAATTGATCCAGAAAATCGCATAACCTATACTTCTTTACCGTTTCTTGCGATGAAAGAGAAAAAAGAGCTTGAAATGAGAGCCGAAGAAATGCGGGTATTATATGTAGCGATGACACGCGCCAAGGAAAGACTTATTTTAGTAGGATCAGTAAAAAGCTGGGGTAAAACACGTGATGCATGGCAGGACGCTCAAAAATTGGCTGTGGATGCACCGTTGCAAGATTATTTACGTGCACGTGCAAATAGTTATTTTGACTGGGTTGGACCTGCTGTTGCAAGACATGCTGATTTTGCATCAATCGCAAGTTCTCCATATAAGGCTAGACAAGATGCATCGCATTGGTGGATCCGTGCAATTCCAACCTATCATTTTATGTATGACACGCAAGCACTCGACAGCGACGTACAGCAGATGCTAGAAGCACCAGAGGATGCAGAGTTACTTGCAGAAATTACTGCTCGTTTCCAAGCGCAGTATGCATTTCAAAAATCGACACAGAAACGCTCGAAAACATCCGTTAGTGAAATCAAGCGTGTAGAAAGTTTACAACGTCAAGAAGAGCCAGAATACTATTTTACTGCACCTAAAAAAGACAAGGATACTATTGCACCAAGACCAGCCTTTTTACAGGATAAGCAGCTAACAGGCGCAGAAATGGGAACGGCTGTCCATACAGCTATGCAGCATGTACCACAGTGTGGTTTTTCAACAGTGCAAGAGGTTGAGCAATTTGTAGCGGAGTTAGTGGCAAAACAGTTGCTAACGGAGGCAGAAAGCAAAATTGTTCCATGTGAGAAGATTTTCCGTTTCTTTACAACTGATATTGGACAACGCTTCAAAAATGCAAAGCAAATTCGTAGAGAAATGCCATTTACCATTAGTCGTGTCGATGAAGACGGTGACGCGCAGATCGTACAGGGGATTGTGGACTGCTTGTTTGAGGATGTTTATGGCAACTGGATATTACTCGATTATAAAACAGACCGCATCAGTGCCCAATTTGCGGAGGAGCCAGCGTTATCGAAGGAACTTATAGGCCGTTATGGTGTACAACTACGTGTTTATAGTGAGGCGATTGAATCGATTTTACACATACAAGTGAATGAAAAAGTGTTGTACTTGTTTGACATTGAGCGGGCACTTTATGCGTAGGGAAACCTTCGCCTGTGAAATTAGGTAGTATTCCTTTCAGAAGCGTTAAAATGCAAGCTGCAAACTTCTGCATGGAAAGTGAGCGTTGATATGGCTTACCACATGCAGAAGGGGGCAAATTGCAATGTACGTGATAAGAAAGAAGAGGAGGCTATTTTGTGAATTTAAAACCGACGATGTTGCAGGAGCGTATTGCAACATTAGATATTTTACGTGGAATGAGCTTACTAGGTATTTTGCTCGTTAATATGTATGCTTTTTATTTGCCAATGCCACATATTGATTTAGGATCATGGTTTACAACACCATCAGATATTGTTTGGCAGCAAAATTTAGATATCTATGTGCAAAGCAGCTTTTATCCGTTATTTTCTATGTTATTTGGCTATGGGTTAGCGATGCAATGGCAAAAAGCCCAAAGTCGTGAACAAAACTTTTATGGAATAGGTCTTCGAAGGCTTACTGTATTATTTATGTTTGGTTTGGTGCATGCGGTCCTTATTTGGTGGGGAGATATTTTAATGATGTATGCATTTTGTGGTATTTTTTTATTGTTACTCCTACGTTTACAGCCAATTTGGCTTTTATTAACCGGCATAATAATCAATGGATGTATGCATCTTTTTATGTTGTTTGTCGTAGGTTATATTAGCTTTAATACGAAGGTTGATACGTATTTAAATATTACGGATGTGGAAAAAGCAATTACAGCTTATGGCACAGGTAGCTGGGTGGATGCCTTTTTACAACGCTTATCAGACCTATCTGTTCAGGCAGGTATAGGAATGTGGATTGCGTCATTGTTTATGGTATTACCATTTATGTTGATCGGTGCTGCTGCTTCCAAATGGCATTTAGTAGAGCGAGCGAAAGAGCTGAAATGGCTGTGGCTGGCATTAACAATAGCAGGGCTCGCAGTAGGTATTTTTTTGAAAAGTACCCCAATCATCTATACTCGTACGTATTTACTAGATTATATAAAAGTGTATATGGGTGGTCCAATATTATCAATCGGCTATATAGGGCTCATTGTATTACTATGTTTGCTACCAGTTGTCCCAAAATTACTTAGTCCATTTGCGAAAATTGGACGCATGTCGTTAACGATGTACATACTTCAATCCATTATCGGAACATGTATATTTTATCAATTTGGATTAGGTTGGTATGGAAAAGTTAGTGTTTCTACTGGTGTGTTAATTGCTATCGGTATAATTGTGGCGCAAATGATCTTGGCAGAAATTTGGCTAACGAAGTGGAAGCAAGGTCCGTTAGAGGCTTTATGGCGTAAATTAACATATAAGGCGAAGACTGAGCCAAGCTAAAAAATTGCTCGTAATATACTTAATTGATAGAGAATTAGCAACATTAAAAATTGTTATCGTAAAAGTAAGGTAATTTATATCATATTGTTGTATCATGTAGAAAAAAGAAGGAGCTCTTAAAATCATGAAAATTTTATCATTTAAATTAGGTGGACATGTAAGCTTTGGACCAAAAGTAAAAAAAGAAGAAGCGGTATGGGATGTACTCGCTATTCAAAACGAACTTCAAGTTCTCCCTTCTTTTTCAAGTTCAATTGTCGATGGCATTGCATTAGGCTTCGATTTTGTTGAACAAATTCGTAAATTAGTAGAGGCAGCAGAAAAATCAGATCGTGCTAATAGCTTCAAGCGTGAATTTACAGTGATTGAATGGTTATCACCAATTCCGCGTACACCAAAAAACATTATGTGTATCGGTAAAAACTATGATGAACATGCAAAGGAAATGGGGGCAGAAGCAGCACCAATCGATTTAATGGTATTTACGAAGTCTCCTACAGCGATTGCTGCGGATGGTCAAACATTATCTATTCATGCTGATCTTTCTTCAAAAATGGATTATGAAGGTGAGCTTGCAGTTGTCATTGGTAAACGTGGGAAAAATATTCCGAAAAACTTAGCCTTCGATTATGTATTTGGCTACACAATTGCGAATGATATTACAGCGCGTGACCTGCAAGATAAACATAAGCAATTTTTCTTAGGAAAAAGTCTTGAAGGCACTTGCCCATTAGGACCATACCTTGTGACAAAAGATGAAATTCCAAATCCACAAGAGTTAACAGTCGTAACAAAAGTGAATGATGAAGTACGCCAAAACGGTACAACAAAAGATATGATGTTCACTGTTGAATCCCTCGTATCAATTTTATCGCAACATGTAACTTTAGAGCCAGGCGATGTGATTTTAACAGGTACACCAGCAGGCGTAGGGAAAGGCATGAATCCTCCGCAATTTTTAAAAGCAGGTGATACAGTGAAAGTATCCATTCAAGGTATCGGTACGTTAGTCAATCATTTTGAATAATATGTATAATCCGCGCGAGTGTAAGCTCCGCGGATTTTTTTATTTGTAGTACCTTTTATTATTTTGATGGGAAGGAAGAATGCCAAAAATGCAATGATTTAAGTGGGATTTAGCCACCTCCGAGGCGTAATTGATGCAATTTCGTGAACACAATTTGTAATATTTGAAACCATTTCCACCACATGATAGGATATAGTTTGATAGAAAAAAAATGAGGTGGGACAAACATGGATTTTTTAACTAGCCGAACAGATTTACACATTACAACTTGGGTAGTTGGTATCGTAATCTTTTTAATTGCAGCACTTAGTGGTAAGCAGTCTAAAGGCTTACATATGACATTACGTTTATTTTACATTTTAATTATCATTACTGGTGGGGCATTATTTATTGAAGCAATGAAGTTTGGCCAAGGAATGCTTTATGGCTTTAAATTTATTGGCGGTATTTTAGTTATTGGTATGATGGAAATGGTATTAGTCCGTCAAAAGAAAAACAAGCCAACAACAATGTTCTGGATTTTATTTGTAGTATTCTTACTAATTACAATGTTCTTAGGGTTAAAATTACCAATGGGATTCAATTTCTTTTCATAATGACTAAAAAAAGTCGTGAAGCTGTTGCTTCACGGCCTTTTTTATTTTTTTTGAAAGTGCCAGTCACCCAAACAATTTTGAATTTTCTTAAATTTATAATCTGCGGGAGCGTACAAAACGTCTGACGCCGGCATTCTGCGCATTAGTATGGGTTGCGGCTTACACTGTGCCCGCGGAAAGCATCGCCGTAGCGAACAACAACGACCTTGCAAAAAGAGGAAGGAACATATCATTTTTGTGAATTAACACTATATAAAACGAATGGAATGACATTAGCTATACTTTTCTTGCAAAAATAAAAAATTAGCAGAGAGGACTGGTTGATGGTAGCGGAGGCGGTGACTCCTGCGGGAACGCACGCAGCGTAAGACGCAACAAACCGCGCGTTAGCGAGGGTTACGGCTTGCGTGTGTGCCCGCGGAAAGTACCGCCGTAGCGAACTACAACGACCTTGCAAAATTGATTCCTCCTTTTTCTTCATTGTCTCTGCCTTTTATTATTGAAGTTGTCTTAATTTGACACCTTTTTGTCTTAATTCATTTTGCATTTCAGGAAAATATTTTGAAATGATAGCTACGTAGCTGTTTTATTTGGTAAAATGACGTTGGATTGCTTTGAAAGAGAGGGAATAAAAGTGAAATTTAAGAAGTGGATAGGCGCAACAGCCGCATCGCTTTTACTGGCAACTTCATTGATAGGTGCAACACCAGCTCAAGCGGATGAAGTTCAAACAAGAACGATTGCAGAAGAAAGCATTTTTGATTTACTCGTTGACCGTTTCTTTAATGGTTCAGGCACCAACGATTTTGATACAAATACGCAAGACCCAACGAAATTTGCAGGCGGTGACTTCACAGGTCTACAAGATAAACTAAAATTTATTGGAGAAATGGGCTATACGACCGTATCAATTGGTACAATTTTCGATACTGAAATATACGATGGCTCAATGCCAACAAGCTATAGTAAAATTGAAGAGCATTTTGGAACAGCTGAAGAATTCCAAAGTGTAGTGAAGGCATACAAAGAAAAAAATATGTCGATCATGGTTGACTTTCCTTTAAATAATGTAAGTCCTAATCATGAGTGGGCACAGGATGCAGCAAAACAGAACTGGATTGCCTCTACAGATAATGGACATATTCAATGGGATTTAACAAATAAAGATGTACAAGCTGCTTTAATTGAATCAGCGACAAAATTTGTTTCTACATATGATGTTGGTGGCATACGTTTAACAAATATTGCGGATGCCGATTCTGCATTTCTTAATGCAATGATCACAGCATTAAAAGATACAAAAAAATCGTTATACGTTATTTCAAATGAAGAAAGCGATGCAAATTTTGATGCGAGCTTCTCGCCAGCAACAGCAGAAATTTACCGAAATATTTTTAAAAACGTCGATAAAGACTCTTCAAAGCTAATGGAACCTTTTACTAGCGAGAAACCAACGCAAATTATGATTGATTCATTGCAAACGCATCGTTTTACATTCGATTCCGCATCTGAAAATATGTTCCCTCCAACACGATTAAAAATGGCATTGGGAGCGTTATTTATGATGCCTGGAATTCCTGTTGTTCAGTACGGTACAGAAATTGCCATGAACGGGGAAGTAAAACCTGACACACATCAATTATACAATTTTAAAACAGATGAAGAGTTAATTGACTATATTAAAAACGTACAATCTTTACGTAATCAATCAGCGGCATTACGAAAAGGTGATTTTGAAGTCATTACAAATGAAAATGGGTTACTTGTGTTTACACGAAAATCCGATGAAGAGCAATGGATTATTATGGTGAACAATACGGGGAAAACGCAACGTGTCGATTTAACACCAGATCAAATTGGTGAAGGCAAAATGCTCAACGGCATTTTACAAGAAGAAAAGGTGCGTAAAAATGAAAAGGGCGTTTACCCAGTCATTTTAGACCGTGAAATAGTAGAAATTTATCAAGTTAAAGACGATGAAGGGCTAAACATTCCTTACATGGCTGCGCTCGGATTAGTCTATGTTATATTTATTGGCTTCGTCGTTGTTATTATTAAACGAGGTAAAAAACGTCGTCAAGAACAAGACGCTGCAAAATAAAAATAGCAAAGAGGCTGGGCAATAGAGAAAAAGTGTTAGATTGACGTCAATCTAACACTTTTTTCTGTAGACGTTGTTGTCCGCTACGGCGGACGCTTTCCGCGGGCACATCGTAAGCCGCAACCCTCGCTGTCGCGCGGTTTGTTGCGTCTTACGTTTTGTGCTGTTCCCGCAGGAGTCGCCGCCTCCGCTACCAACAACTAGTATTCTCTTCTAATTTTTTATTTATTGCAAAAGATTTAATAACTAAGTGTACACTCAATTATACAACAGTATTTTACTAACATCTTTGTCTCTCTTATTAAAATATTAAAGTTATGTTCTGTCCTCTTTATGTTATGATTGGTAGCTTTTATTTGTAAAGAAAATTGCGATTGTACCTGGTCCGACATGAGAACCGATAACTGAGCCAATCATTGTCATTTGAACTTCTTTTGGCGCGAATTTTTCCTGTATTGATGCCTTTACTTCGTTAGCAAAGGCCGTATCATCACTATGGCTAATGCCGACAATCTTATTAGAAAAATTACCACCACGCTCTTGCATTAAATCTAACATACGCGCAATAGCTTTTTTACGACCTCGTGATTTTTCAATCGGTACAAGTTTGCCATCCTCGACATTTAAAATAGGCTTAATGCTAAGGAGTCCACCAAGAAATGCACTTGCTTTTGAAACACGCCCCCCTTTAGCGAGGTAATCTAAATCTTCCACTGTGAAAAGATGTTCCATCTGTGAAGCGAGTGAAGAGACTTTTGTTTCAATTTCTTCAAGCGAAGTACCTGCTTTCCTTAGTTGAACGGCTTCTTGAACGATTAAGCCGTGACCTAAAGATGCACATTTTGAATCAATAATTGCTAGCTTTAGTGTAGGATATTGCTCGATTACTTGGTTGCGTATCATTAAAGCTGTACTATACGTACCTGACAATTCAGATGAAAAGGCGATATAAATGCCTTGCTCTCCGCTTTTTGCAAGTTCTTCAAAATGTTTTAAAAAGAGTTCTGGTGAAACTTGTGAAGTTTTTGGATGTGCACCTTGTCGGATAGCGTCGTAAACTTCTTTAGAATCAATCGATATGACATCATCATATTCGTTGTTATTTACTTGTACACGTAACGGAAGTAGAATGACATCATTCTCTTCGTAGTAAGACTTCGGCAAATCACATCCACTATCAGTAAAAATTTTCATCATCTTAACCTCCTAAAAAACTGTATTTATTAGTAATGCTTACTTCTCCCGATTTTTAAATAGCTGAAAAAATGGGAATTACTACTTAACTATCATAATTTTAAGCGCTCAATAAGTATTTTAGCAATGCCATCTTCATTATTCGTAGTTGTAATTTCATTGGCTATGTTTTTTAAGCTAGTGATTCCGTTACCCATAGCAACGCCAATACCAGCATAATCAATCATTTCTAAATCATTGTCCTCGTCACCAAAGGCGATAATGCGCTCACGCGGAATACCTAAGTCTTTGGCTACATGTGAAATTCCGACAGCTTTATTTAAGCCACGACGGACAATTTCAATAATATGAAGCGGTGCACCCCAACGACGATGCTCTATAACTTCTGCATGAACTGCTTGTAAATGGTCTCGAATAACCATGGAATTAGTTTCGTTAGCTTGAATTAGGAGACTCGTTGGATTAACTAATAGATTTGTCGAAATATCACCTAACGTAATTTTGGGATTACCCATGTTAAAAATATTTAGTATGCGATCATCCTCTGTATGCACATAAATGTCATCCTTCACTTCAGCTATAATATTTTCATATTCATAGCTATTAACAGAATCAACAACCTCTCGTACAACGTTTAAGTCAATCGGTGTATGCATTGTTTGCCAAGCAGCATTTTTAGGATGGTGGACATAAGCACCATTAAAATTCACAATAGGTGTTGTTAAACCAAGCTCATGATAGTAAATATCACTTGCACGATAAGGACGACCTGTGGCAATCATAACCTGATGCCCTTGTTCCTTAGCCTGCAATAATGTTTTTTTTGTTTTTAATGAAATTTGTTGTTGGTCCGTTAATAACGTACCATCTAAATCTAAAACGATTAAATGCGGTTTCATTGCTTGTTGCCCCTTTCCTATATGTTTGAATAGTATCTCTTTGTAATCCATACGTCAAAATTTTGTCACATTGAAAAAAGTTTGCTAACATAAAAAAGGTTAGACAAAAGTTGGGAGTGACAAGAATGTTAGTAAAGAATGAAATTTGGGGACATATTCCTTTGTTACATATATCAACAGATAATATGAATGAAAATACCCCGGTAGTAATTTTCTTACACGGCTTTATGAGTGCAAAAGAACATAACTTACATTATGCATACCAGTTAGTAAATAAAGGGGTGCGTGTCCTATTACCAGATGCAAAACTTCATGGTGATCGCAGCGAAGGATTAACAGAGACTCGAATGAATTTACATTTTTGGGATATCGTCTTAAATTCTATTCATGAAGTAGAGCAATTATATAAAGAATTAAAGAATAAGCAATTAATAGCTAACAATAAAATTGGTGTAGCGGGCACTTCAATGGGCGCAATCGTCACATCTGGCTGTTTAAAACTATATGATTGGATTCAAACGGCAGCAATATGTATGGGAGGCCCTGGCTTTATTAAATTAGGAGCATATCAATTGCAACAAATGGCGAAAAATGGAATTAAATTTCCGATGTCAGAGCAAGAAGTACAAAAAACGAATGAACTTCTCGCAAAGTATGATATCAGTTTAACACCAGAACAATTCGCAGGACGCCCAGTTTTCTTTTGGCATGGTGAGCATGATAAAACTGTACCTTTTAATGATACGTATAACTTTTATTTAACATTACGTGCATACTACGATGAAAATCCGAGCAACTTAAAATTTATTACAGATAAACATGCTGGTCATACTGTAACACGTGAAGGTATGTTGGCGGCAACCGATTGGCTTGCACAGCATTTGGCATAATAAGAACCATCTGCTATGATTAAGTTAACACTGTGACGAAAGGAGAAATACAGATGGATCAAGATATGAAAGACAGCATGTTTAGTGCATTAGAAAACGTAATCGACCCTGAGCTTGGTATTGATATCGTCAACTTAGGTTTAGTATATGATGTAGATTTAGATGACGAGGGGTCAGCAACAGTTACAATGACATTAACTTCAATGGGCTGCCCGATGGGACCGGTTATTGTCGATCAAGTAAATACAGCTATGAGTGAACTACCAGAGGTAAAAAGTACAAATGTAAATATTGTATGGAACCCACCTTGGTCAAAAGATAAAATGTCTCGCTATGCGAAAATGGCATTAGGTGTCCGCTAGTAGATTGACTTCTAATAATATGAATAAAAAATCCCTGCTTGCACATAACTGTAAGCGGGGATTTAATATTTATTTTGCTTTAACAGAAGTCCTCCGCTTTTATAGGGGAGACATGTCAAAGATGCACGGCATTCACTGAGCATTAAACCCTCGGCTTAATGAAACCTGCGAATGTCTCAAATACGTCACACCGTTGTTGATAAATCAGTCAATACGGCAAATTTGCAATGGGCAATTTTCACAGGCAATTTCATTTTTTAAATATTGTAAATCAAGAATTGTAATATAGCCTTTTTCGAAGGATAGAATGTGATGTTTTTTAAGATCGTTCAACATTCGGTTAATCATTTCTCTACTTGTAGCACATAAATTCGCAATTTCTGAATTTGTTAATGGTAAGTCGATAAAAATTGACTCATTTTCTAATGGCTTCCCATACGTATTTGAAAGGCGAATTAGCGTTGAAAATAAAGCTCCTTTTTTACCATTTAACACTAAATCACGTAGACGGCTTTGATATTTTAAATTTTCTGTTTGCAACCATTTCATATACTCTACCATTAAATGTGGCTGCTCCACTAATAGATGCTCTAATGATTTACGACTTAAAACATATAACGTTGAAGGTTCTAAAACTTTAGCTGTCATCGAAAAATAAGTGAGGTTACAAAATAATGAGCCTTCACCAATTATACTATCAGGACCGCAAATTCGAATTGTTAATTCCTTTCCATTTTCGGTTTCCTGGCTAATCGAAATAGCCCCTGTTTTAATATAATAAATTTCTTTAGCTCGTTCCCCTTCTAAGAAAATTTTACTATCTTTATTCACTTTAATAAAAACTCCATTATTTTTAAAAAGTGCATGCATTTTCTCTTGAATATTATCCATTAGTACCATATATCAAACACATCTCTTTCTTTTTGTAATAAAAATTACCTGTATTACAAAAGGATGACGATAATCATTTCGATATACTAAAACAACGAAACATACCACTATTATAACGTAATTTTCCATTTTTCAGTAAAAAATTTTTGAGCTTTTTTTTTGCTACGGTTTGTCGATTGTTGTAAAATAAAGTTAGTCAAAAAAGGTCAAACTTTTCATGAAATCAAAATAAGGGTAAAGATATAAAAAAGAAGAGAGAAGAGGAGTGCTACAATGCAATTTCAACAAACTGATGATAAAAAGCCATTAGAGCAATTTGGTCG
This sequence comes from Lysinibacillus sp. NPDC093712, assembly GCF_050280025.1. Lineage (NCBI taxonomy): Bacteria > Bacillati > Bacillota > Bacilli > Caryophanales > Bacillaceae > Lysinibacillus > Lysinibacillus sp. NPDC093712. The sequence goes on along the minus strand of NZ_JBNNUU010000003.1, from coordinate 588,851 downwards.
TAACTTAGTTGAAGAAGTAAAAAACGGAAAAATGGACCCTGTAATTGGACGCGATGAAGAAATTCGCAATGTGATTCGAATTTTGACGCGTAAAACAAAAAATAACCCGGTCTTAATCGGTGAACCAGGAGTAGGTAAAACAGCCATTGTAGAAGGGTTGGCACAACGTATTGTGAAAGGTGATGTTCCAGAAGGATTAAAAGAGTGCGTATTGTACGAGCTTGATATGAGTGCATTAATAGCTGGTGCAAGTTATCGTGGTCAATTTGAAGAACGATTAAAGGGCGTACTAAAAGAGGTAAAAGAATCTGAAGGGCGCATTATTTTATTTATCGATGAAATCCATACAATTGTTGGGGCTGGTAAAACAGACGGAGCAATGGATGCCGGAAATATGTTGAAGCCTATGCTTGCACGTGGTGAACTCCATTGTATAGGAGCTACGACATTAGACGAATATCGTATGTATATTGAAAAAGATCCGGCTTTAGAACGCCGCTTCCAACAAGTGCTTGTTCGAGAACCGTCTATTGAAGATACCGTTTCTATATTGCGGGGCTTAAAAGAACGCTTTGAGCTGCATCATGCAGTACGTATTCATGATCGGGCTATTGTAGCGGCAGCAGAGCTTTCAAATCGCTATATTACAGAGCGTTTTTTACCTGATAAAGCGATTGATTTAATCGATGAGGCATGTGCGATGATACGAACAGAAATCGATTCGATGCCGCAAGAACTAGATGCGGTGACTCGTCGTATAATGCAGTTAGAAATTGAAGAACAAGCATTGCGTAAAGAAAAAGATGAAGCTAGTAAAAAACGTCTTGAGCAATTACAAGAAGAGTTAACAAAACTTAAAGATTCATCAGAAGGGATGCGAAAACAATGGGAAGCAGAGAAAGAAGCATTGCAAGGCATCCAGAAAAAACGTGAATCACTTGATAAATATCGTCGCGATTTAGACGAAGCGGAAAGTAAATATGATTTAAATAAAGCTGCTGAATTACGACATGGGAAAATTCCTGCACTTGAAAAAGAGATTCAAGAGATGGAGAAACATCTAGAAAATGGTAGTGAGACACGTATTTTGCGTGAAGAAGTCACATCTGACGAAATTGCATCAATTGTATCTCGTTGGACAGGTATCCCTGTAACAAAGTTAGTTGAAGGTGAACGTGAAAAATTACTGCGTTTAAAAGATACGTTACATGAACGGGTTGTAGGACAGGATAATGCTGTTCAGCTTGTTACAGAAGCAGTATGGCGTGCCCGAGCAGGCATTAAAGATCCACATCGCCCAATTGGTAGCTTTTTATTTCTAGGGCCAACAGGTGTGGGTAAAACAGAGCTCGCTAAGGCGCTGGCTGCACAGTTGTTTGATTCCGAGGAGCATTTTATTCGTATTGATATGAGTGAGTATATGGAGAAACATAGCGTATCACGTCTCGTTGGTGCACCTCCAGGCTATATCGGCTATGAAGAAGGTGGACAATTAACTGAAGCGGTTCGCCGTAATCCGTATTCTGTCGTATTACTCGATGAAATTGAAAAGGCTCATCCTGATGTAGCGAACATCTTATTGCAAATTTTAGATGATGGTCGCATTACAGATAGTCAGGGACGAATGGTGAATTTTACAAATACCGTAATTATTTTAACATCCAATATAGGCTCTAGCTATTTAATGGAAGCACAAGAAGATGATGCTGGAGTTGAAGATTTAGTTATGGTAGCGCTGCGCCAGCACTTTAAGCCAGAGCTTTTAAACCGAGTGGACGATATTATTATGTTCCATGCATTGTCTGAAGAACATTTCACTGCGATTGCTTGGAAATATGTTGAGCAACTTGTAAAACGTGTAGCTGAGCAGGAAATTACATTAGATGTTGCTCAAGAAGTAATAGATTGGGTCGTTGAACAAGGAGCAGATCCACAGTTTGGGGCACGTCCATTAAAACGCTTTGTGCAACGTTATATTGAAACAGCAGTTGCCAAGGAGTTATTGCGTGGCGAAGTACTACCAGGAGAGACGTTGCATATTAAAATGCAAAATGGTCAGTGTGTAGTCGAAAAATAATAAATAGAAAAAAACCTGTTTCGCATTAGGCGAGACAGGTTTTTTTATGATATTGATTAATGATGGTCTGCAGCTTCTGGAGTTGGCTCGTTTGGAATGATTGCGCCAATAACAAAAATAAGTACAGAGAATACCAATGAAAGGATCGCACCAGTTTGGAAATCAAATGGTACTCCAATTACAGCACTTACTACGTAGTTTAACATAGAAACTAGTAAGAATGACCATATGAACGTTACGATATATTGCATTAATTTCACCTCAACCGAACTTTTTTATTACATATACATTATCATATCATAACATAAGCCGAAAAAAAAAGAACCTTTTATCAAAAAGTGGCGCTTTCTACGCGGTGATTTATGGCAATTTTGTCACAACATTTTAGCTTGTCGACAGAAGAGTATTTTTTTAGCAGCATTTGAATAAATTCTAACGGCGATAACAGAAGTTTTACCGCAGATTAAGAGACTTCAATCGACGATAGTAGTACCTTTACCGGAGATTGAACGACTACTATCTGATATACTAAATTTAATTCACCTTGCACCATTCCTTCATTATGAGTTATAATTATGACCAGTTACTAATAATTGATAGTAAGAAAGCAGAGGGGTTGCTATATGAACGCAGGTATTATAGGTTTAGGCAGATACGTTCCTGAAAAGGTCGTTACGAATTTTGACTTAGAAAAAATTATGGACACTTCGGATGAATGGATTCGAACTCGTACAGGAATTGAAGAACGTCATTTCGCTGCAGATAATCAGGAAACTTCAGATTTAGCAGTAGCAGCTGCGAAAGATGCTATTGCAAAAGCAGGTATTACACCTGAAGAAATAGGATTAATACTTGTAGCAACTGTAACACAAGATCAAACATTTCCAAGTGTAGCATGTATGGTTCAGGAGCAAATTGGTGCTGTAAATGCAGCAGCTATGGACCAAGCAGCAGCTTGCGCAGGATTTATATATAGCTTAGTGACAGCAAAACAATTTGTAGAATCAAGCGCTTATAAATATGTCTTAGTAGTAGGTGTTGAAAAGCTGTCCAAAGTCATTGATTGGGAAGATCGCAATACGGCTGTTTTATTTGGTGATGGAGCAAGTGCTGCCATTGTCGGTCCTGTATCAGAAGGTAGAGGGATTTTATCATTTGAGCTTGGAGCAGACGGCACGGGCGGTAAACATCTTTATTTAACACAGCAAGAGACAATTGCGATGAACGGTCGTGAAGTATTTAAGTTTGCTGTACGTCAAATGGGTGAATCAGCAGTTAATGTATTAGACAAAGCTGGTTTAACAAAAGAAGATGTTGATTTTTTAATTCCACATCAAGCGAATATTCGAATTATGGAATCGGCACGTGAACGTTTAGCATTACCAGCAGAAAAAATGTCAAAAACGATTCACAAATATGGCAATACATCAGCAGCTTCTATTGGAATTTCTTTAGTAGAAGAGCTTGAAGCAGGTAAAATAAAAGATGATGATTTATTAGTACTTGTCGGTTTTGGCGGTGGCTTAACATGGGGTGCCGTTGCAATGAGATGGGGAAAATAACATAGAAAATTGCTTGAGAGGAGTAAGACAATGAGTAAACGACGAGTAGTAATTACAGGAATTGGCGCAGTTACACCACTAGGGAATAGCATCGAAGAAACATGGGCAAACATCAAGGCTGGTAAATCAGGCGTTGGTGAATTAACGCGCTTAAATAAAGATCTATTTGCTGCAAAAATCGCTGCTGAAGTAAAAGACTTTGATATTGAAAAGTATATTGAACGAAAAGAAGCTCGCAAAATGGACCGTTTCACGCACTATGCACTAGCAGCGTCTATTATGGCGATGGAAGATGCACAGCTTACAATTGATGAAGAGTTAGCACCACGTGCAGGTGTATGGATTGGCTCTGGTATCGGCGGCATGGAAACATACGAAAATCAATTTTTAACGTTCCAAGAGCGTGGTGCAAGACGTGTTAGTCCATTCTTTATTCCAATGATGATTCCAGATATGGCTTCAGGTCAAGTGTCTATTCACTTTGGTGCGAAGGGCATCAATTCTTGTTCAGTGACAGCTTGTGCATCTGGTACGAATTCAATTGGTGATGCATTTAAAGTAATTGAACGTGGCGATGCTGATGTGATGATTTCAGGAGGAGCTGAATCACCAATCGTGACGATGGCGGTTGCAGGCTTCTGTGCGAATACAGCATTATCGTTAAATACGGATCCTCAAACAGCTTCTCGTCCATTCGATAAGAACCGTGACGGCTTTATTATTGGTGAAGGTGCAGGAATTGTTATTTTAGAAGAATACGAACATGCAAAAGCGCGTGGCGCAAAAATTTATGCAGAAGTTCTTGGCTACGGTTCAACTGGAGATGCGCATCATATTACTGCACCAGCTCCAGAAGGTGAAGGTGCTGCACGTGCGATGACTCAAGCATTAGAAGACGGTGGAGTAGACCCTTCACAAGTTGGCTATATTAACGCACATGGAACAAGTACACCATACAATGATTTATTTGAAACACAAGCAGTAAAAACTGCTTTTGGAGAACATGCTTATAAATTAGCGATGAGCTCTACTAAATCAATGACAGGTCACTTACTAGGTGCAGCTGGTGGTGTTGAAGCCATTTTTACAGCACTAGCATTGAAAGAGGGCATTTTACCGCCAACAATCAATTTAACAGAGCCAGATCCAGAGTGTGATTTAGATTATGTGCCGAATGAAGCTCGTGAAGCGAACATTGAATATGCAATGAGTAATTCACTTGGTTTTGGTGGTCATAACGCGAGTCTATTATTTAAAAAAATTGAGGAATAATAAAAAACGTCAGCCTAATTTTTATAAGGCTGACGTCTTTTTTTAAAAGCTAGCGAATAGAAAAGAAAGTAAGAAGAAATAGAAAGGATGCCGTTTATTTGTTTCGTCTTTTTATATTTTTAATGAGCTATGGATTAATGATACTTTCTATTGGCAATTTAATTTTATATTTGAATTACCGGACTCTTGGTTATTCCTGGTCGGTTGTCTTTAAATTTATTATGCATACGACAGAATTTTATATGGCAATTGGAGCCTGTATTGTGCTTTGTAGCGTTGTGCTCGATTTTGGTTTTGATCGAACAGCTAATCTTAAAGATAAGGTATAAATGTTACGGGCACCGCTAATTCTACTGCTACTTTTTGGGCCAAGTCTTCACCTTGCTCATCATGATTTTTCGCTAAGTATTCCATACCTTTAATAAATGAATCTGTTTCAAGATCAATCCATTCACCAAACTTACACATCCATGTCGTCAGCTCAGCTAATAACATCTCTCCTAAAGGAAGTTGTTCTAATTCTAAATTAGTGCGACAATGGCCACACCATAATGGATCTGCACCAAAGTCACTTTCTAACAGTAAGGCTTTGATTGTTTTATTACAATGTTCACAGTGCATGTAGCTAATTCCTTTCTTAGCGACGTGTGCGGCCTAAGCCCATAGCTTGTTCCATGCGCTTTAAAGTTGCGCTAGCAATAGCATTTGCCTTTTCTGCGCCTGCATCTAAAATGATATCTAATTCAGATGATTCTACAAGGTTATAAAATCTTTCTTGAATTGGTGTAAGATGATCGATAACTGCTGTCGCCACACTTTGTTTAAAGCCACCATAACCGATACCATCATATTTTTTCACTAAATCATCAATAGTTACACCTGTAATAGCAGATTCAATCGTTAATAAATTTGAAACGCCAGGTTTATTTTCAACATCAAAAGCCACAATACCATCAGAGTCAGTTACTGCTGATTTGATTTTTTTCTCAATATCTTTAGCTGTATCTAAAAGCTTAATTGTTGCTTTTGTATTTGGGTCGGACTTGCTCATTTTTTTTGTAGGCTCTTGTAATGATTTAATGCGAGCACCTGCTTTTGGTAATTGAATTTCAGGAATCGTTAAAACTTCACCATAGCGTTTGTTAAAGCGCTCTGCAAGGTCACGTGTTAGTTCAATATGTTGCTTTTGATCGTCTCCTACAGGAACAATATTCGTGTTATATAATAAAATGTCAGCAGCCATTAATGGTGGATATGTTAAAAGTGCTGCAGAAACTGTTTCCTTACCATGTGATTTATCTTTGAACTGCGTCATACGCTCTAGCTCACCAATAGAAGCGACACATTGTAGCATCCATCCTGCTTGCGCATGGGCAGGTACTTCTGATTGGATGAATAGTGTGGACTTTTGAGGGTCAATACCAGTAGCGATATAAGTAGCAGCTAAATTACGAATGTTTTGACGTAGCTCTTTTGGATCTTGAGCAACGGTAATTGCATGTTGGTCAACGATACAATAAATGGCATTCCCTTCATCCTGTAAAGCTGGGAATTGCTTGAATGCTCCAAGATAATTTCCTAATGTCACAATACCAGTTGGCTGTACGCCTGAAAAAATTGTTGTCATAATAAGTTCCTCCTCGGGGTTCGAAAAATAAAAAAACATCATGCGTCCTCATTAGATTTTACTAATAAAGGGACGAATGATGTTCGAATCCGCGGTACCACCCTGCTTGCCTAAAAGGCCACTTAGCTTCGTAACGTGAAGAGACGAGCTTTGCTAATAGGTATCAAGTGCTTACTTGTACGTTCACAAAGCTAACTCGGAAGCCCATTCCAAATGCGTACATGATCTGTTTCCAGCAACCACAGACTCTCTATACATGTATGTTGCATATGTACTACTCTTCGTCAGCGTTTTTAACTACATTATTAATGTAGAGGTAATGCGCAAAGTGCGCTTTTCTTATTGCACCACATTATAGTATAAAGACTTAGCTAAATGCAAGCCTGAAAAGTCAGTCTTTAGACTGAATTTTTTTAGTTTTGTAAAAAAAAGCAACCTACATTTGGAAAGTAGCGTCATAATTGTACACGTCTAAGTGACATTATTCTCGTTTGTATTTTTTAATTGAGAACAACTAGTTTCCGTATATCCATGTTTAAAATGATGTGCTAATGGGAATATTATTATTAGTTCGTTGGACATGCAAAGGAATTGGATACTTTAAGGTAGTATTAAAAGACAGAATATTTTGTAACAAAGTCATTTACTATGCATTCTTTTTTTCCTTGGAACTATATTCAAATACAGCTGAGTGCTGTATAATGGAACTGTAGTTTTACATTACATTAATTCTAATTTAACAAAAATGGTTTATAGATAACGAAAACAAAGAGAAAGGATGTGTCAGTATGATAGTTACTTTATTTACATCACCAAGTTGTACGTCTTGTCGTAAAGCGAAAGCATGGTTAGAGGAGCATGAAATCCCATATACAGAACGCAATATTTTTTCTGAACCGTTAAGCATTAGTGAAATTAAAGAAATTTTACGAATGACGGAGGATGGAACAGATGAAATTATTTCAACTCGCTCCAAAATATTCCAAAAATTGAATGTGGATGTTGAAAGCTTACCATTACAGCGCTTATATGAACTAATTCAAGAATATCCAGGCTTATTACGACGACCAATAATTTTGGATGAGAAACGATTGCAAGTAGGCTATAATGAAGATGAAATTCGACGATTTTTACCACGTAAGGTTCGGGCTTATCAATTACAAGAAGCACAGCGCATGGTGAACTAAAATCCTCCTATATTGCATAGAATAAATGTATTAGGTGTTACAAATGCAGAAGCATGCATGTTGTGACATCTATTTTTTTATGTTTTACTTATGTAAAAACCTTCAAACAAAACTAATAATTAATAGGTAAAAGTCATATATTTCCCTAAAAGTATGTTAAACTTGATTTAATTAAAATAGTTTACTACAATTTCAATAATTCAAATATCTTCTTTGAAATGGTGTATATCCTTTTCATTTTATGAAAGAACAGCATACAATAGAATTAGAGACAACTGTGACCAAAAAATTTATGATTACAGTTACTCGATGACTTTCTGTGGTGTGGTCAAAGGTTGAAAAACAAGGGAGTATGAAGGTTAAAAACAATGAATCAAAGCATACTAATTAAATAATACTGTTTTTCGACAAATGACAGTGAAGGGAGATGAGGTCTAGTGGACATCGAACGTGTAAATGAAAATACACTCAAGCTCTTTATTACGTACAATGATATAGAGGATCGCGGCTATAGTCGTGAAGAAATTTGGTACAACCGAGCAAAGGGTGAGCAACTTTTTTGGGATATGATTGATGAAGTGAATACGGAAGATTATTTTGATGTAGAAGGTCCGATTTGGATTCATATCAATGCGTCGGAAGTAGGCTTAGAAATCATTGTCACACGTGCACATATTTTAAAAGACGGTGAAACATTAGATGGTCATTCACATTATGATGAACAAAAAAGTATGTTTGCCCCATTCGACGAAGTTGGAGAGGATCTTCTTAGTCAATTAACTCAATTTGGTGACATGGATGAATCAGAGTTATTTATGGATACAGACATTTATGTTTATAAATTTAAAGATATAGATGAGTTAATCCCCGTTGCAAAACGGATGACAGACGACTTAGTGGATTCCTCATTATTCAAATATGAAGGTTGTTACTATTTAGTAGTAGACTTTGCGAACGCAGATGACGATTTAAATCGTCATGATAAGAACGCAGTCATTAAAGAGTTTTTAAGCCCTTCCAATTTCACAATTCATCGTCTTGAAGAATATGGCGAAAAAATTATGGAATACGATTGCTTCGAAACTGTTCGAAAATATTTTAGCTAACATCTTTTAGCTTCAGGAACTTTCAGACTGTAGACACACTCAAAGATTTGAGTATGTCTACAGTCTTTTTTTTAGGTGGTAAAAATCAAATTTCAAAGAAAAGCAGATATTTAGTTGGCTTAAAGGATAACTTTCTTTACAATGGGTGCAAAAAGGAGAAAGATTGCCATGCTAATTGCCTATACAGAGCAGCATCAATTATTTTTCTCATATCAACATTCGAGAGAAGCTCTGCAAATATATCGTCAATATCACCAATTTTTTTGCCCTCAATGTCAGCAGCCTGTTCAATTAAAAATTGGTCAGCTCAATATTCCACATTTTGCTCATATTGCTAGCCAATCTTGTGAACGACGATTTTCAGAAGGAGAATCATTGCTCCATTTGCGAGGAAAAATTCAATTATTTGAATGGTTGAAATCACTCGGGCATACAGTAGAGCTGGAGCCATTTTTAACGACACTGTCTCAACGACCTGATATTTTACTACAAAGTAAACAACGGCCGATTGCGCTAGAATATCAATGTAGCGCGATAACAAATGAAAACTGGCAGTTACGAACTGAAGGATATGAGAAAAATAATATCCAAGCTTTATGGCTTTTTCAAACACCACAGAACAATTATACAACGCAAGCTATTCAAAAAATTAGAATTTCTCCCATCCTCCAAAACGTTATTAGTTATTCATCAAACAATGTGCCATATTTAGTTACATATGATGCAAGAGCAGCTAAATTTAATTATTGGACGAATCTTCTTCATGTTCACGGGCATACTTTTATAGCAAACGTACTCGATATTCCACTTGAAACACAGCACTTTCCATTTTATGAGCCGCAGATGATTTCGCATAATGCATTTATTGCTTACTGGCATATTTATAAAAGAATGTGTCAACAGTATGTAAAGCAACGTTTAATGCGAAGTAAAAAAGGCGTTCAAGACCTTTTTCTACGAAGCTGCTATGAATTAAAATTTTCACTCAATGCGTTGCCGAATTATATAGGTGTACCTGTTAACAATGCAAATGCTATTCCGATTTTTTCAATTGAATGGCAAGCAATCTTGTTGGATTTTTGCAGAAAACGACAGTTATTACCATATGAAATGTATAAAGAAGAAATTCAATTGTTTCTAACGCTACTCAATTTAGAGCCTACAAATTTAAGAGTGCAAGCTATTGAAAACTATGGAAAACTGTTAGGGTATAGTTTCCTTCAACAAGAATGTAGTATGGAATTTTGGAAAAAAGTATATGAGCATTTGTATAGTCATATAAAAGTTTAAGAAACCTCATGAGGAGGAAAAGGTAGGTAGATTATTATTTGCAATTGTCGCAATATATTGAGAAAATGTTTAGAGTAAAGGAAAGTCATAAATAAAGGGGGCTGGCTCATGGCTAGTAACAGCAATCGAGTTTTAATGAGAAATGAAGTACCAGTAGAGTTAACTTGGCGATTGGAAGATATTTTTGCCACTGATGCACTATGGGAAGAGGAGTTCAAGAAGGTCGCAGAACTAGCAAAAAAAGCACCTAGTTATACAGGTACTTTAAAAAATGGTTCCGATGCCTTATTAGCAGTATTAACATATTACGATGAAATTTATCAGCGTACAATGAAACTGTATACGTATGCGCATATGCGTAATGACCAAGATAAAACGAATAGTTTATATCAAGACTTGTATGGTCGTATTCAAACGCTAGCGACAAATATTTCAACGGCACTCTCATTTTTAACGCCTGAAATTTTATCATTAAGTGAAGAAACAATCGAAAGCTATTTAGCAGAAAATCAAGATTTACAATTATACAAGCAATCATTAAAAGAAATTTCATTGACTCGCCCTCATGTACTACCTGCTGAACAAGAAGCATTACTTGCACAGATGGCTGAGGTTACAGGCACTGCTTCAAATACGTTTGGTATGTTGAACAATGCGGATTTAGTTTTCCCTACAGTGAAAAATGAGGACGGGGAAGAAGTTCAACTCACACATGGCAATTACATTAAGTTTTTAGAAAGTAAAAATAGAACAGTGCGTGAAGCAGCATTTAAAGCGATGTATGAAACGTATGGCAATTTTAAAAATACATTTGCCGCTACATTGACAGGCAATGTAAAAAAACATAACGTAAGTGCCAATATTCGTCATTATGATTCTGCACGTCATGCTGCCATGTCAAATAACTTTATCCCAGAAAGTGTGTATGACCAATTAGTAGAGACAATTCATAAGCATCTACCAGCTATGCAGCGTTATATTGCTTTGCGTAAAAAGTTATTAGGTGTGGATGAATTGCATATGTGGGATTTATTTACACCACTTGTTCAGGAAGTTGACATGAAAGTGCCATATGAGCAAGCTAAGGATATTTTAGTGAAGGCGCTAGCACCACTCGGAGAAGAGTATCAAAGCATTGTTCAAAGTGGCTTTGATAATCGTTGGGTTGATGTTATGGAAAATAAAGGTAAGACTAGTGGTGCTTATTCATCTGGTACTTATGGGACAAATCCTTATATTCTTATGAACTGGCAGGACAATGTAGATAATTTATTCACATTAGCGCATGAATTTGGACACAGTGTGCACAGTTATTACACACGTAACAATCAGCCATATGTCTACGGAGATTACTCAATTTTTGTGGCTGAAGTAGCCTCTACATGTAATGAAGAATTGTTGAATGATTATTTGCTAAAAACAATAGAAGATCCGCAACAGAAAATTTATTTATTAAATCATTGGTTAGACAAGTTCCGTAGTACGGTTTTCCGACAAACAATGTTTGCAGAATTTGAACATATGATACACCAAATGGACAAAAATGGGGAATCATTAACAGCGGAACGTTTAACGGAAGTATATTATAATTTAAATAAGCTCTATTTTGGAGATGCAATCGTAATTGATGAGGAAATTGGCCTGGAATGGGCACGTATTCCGCATTTCTATTACAATTACTATGTATATCAATATGCTACTGGAAAATCTGCTGCTACTGCATTAAGTAAGCAAATTTTGGAGGAAGGTGAACCTGCTGTAGAACGTTATATTAATAACTTCTTAAAAGCTGGTTGCTCGGACTTCCCAATTGAGGTGCTAAAAGCAGCAGGTGTTGATATGAATGTGGCTAAACCAATTGATGATGCTTGTAATGTATTTGAACAACGGTTAAATGAACTTGAAAAGTTATTGTTAAATAATTAATTCGTGTGGCTGTAGTAATCTTACTACAGCTATTTTCTTTGCTAAGTGGAATAGGTCATTCTAGAAAAAAATAATTAATAATGATTTTCTTAGATTTATAAATGAAAAAAAGTAACCATCTTGAAAAAATACTGTATTGTAATCGCTTTCTATATGACAAATTTGTGAATCTAAAGCAGGATACATTGCTTAATTTATTATTCCATGATAAAGTGAATCTTGTGAAATAAATCACAAAACAAACATACACCCCTTTGTTTGAACGTGAACATTTCTCCCATCCCCTTTGTGAAAAAGAGGCGTCTCTATCTGTCGAGGATAGAGGCGTCTCTTTTATTTTAGGTCTTTGTTGCTATTAGCAAAACTTGTTTGTGCCTTTAGTAGTTTTTTTACTAACTATCTCTTTTGCTATTTTTCCTAGTGGTGCATTATTTTATTGCTAAGACTATTGAAACAACCTTTCTACTTTCAATAATGTTTTTGACGCACTGCTTTTGCTTAGCAGAAACAAATCAATTAATCTAATTACCAGTTTTATAAACAAAAAAAAGGATAGGTCTCTGTCATATAATGAGCGAGTTCCTAACCTTTTGGAATAAAAGTATAATTGCATTATTTAAGACGCCATAGTGTAGCGTGATCTGTTTGAATACGTTCTATCTTTTGTTGAAGCATACGTTTTTTTAATTCACGTTCAGCTGCTTGTTCTGTTAATGAATAAATAAAAGCTATGTCATTTGTAGAAAGTGTTTGAAACTTTGAAAACAACTCTTCAATGGTTGGTAACGTTTGGCGTATAAGCTGCTCGTTCATCATCTCTTCTAAAATATGTTCATAAACCTCATAGGAATAGCTACCACTCACTTTTAGACCTTCATCTTCAATGCATTCATTAAAAAATACGATACTAGGTACTTCATCAACTTCCATTTCCCGCTTCATATACAAATCGCATTGGAAGGCGCGTGCGGCTTCTTTTGAGCCAAAGTCTACTACAAATTCATTCATATCTAATTGAACATCCTCAGCTATTTTTAAAAGTGTAGCATAGGAATTTACATCTTGATGGTTCAGTACAACATATTCCTGTAATTTCGACAAATAACGAGCTCCTGCACGTTTACCCTGTAATTCTGCCGCCTTTATAGCTATAGAAGGTAGAACAGGATGATTAATATCCAGTTCAATCCCTGATTCACAACCTTTCATGCGCTTGCTCAGACAATTAAGTGAAGAAAGCTCTGTGCTTAAGACAATGCGCCATGAGAAATAATGATTGTACTCTAGTTGTAGTTTACGAATGATGGATTGCATACTAAAAGCTTCAGGACAAAGTGGATCTACGAAAATATACAATTCAATTGGCTTATTAGCAGTAGAAATCGTCGGTGTTGGTTCTTGCAACATTTGAATATTATTCACGTAATAATTCCCCCTCATCGTCATTAGGTGTATTAATCATGTGATGAGCTGTTAATACTAAACGGTGGTAATAGGTTTCACGGAACTTCCCTTCCAAGCCAACTTCATCCATTGCTTCGGCCATACATTCTAGCCAAGCTTGGGCACGATCGGGTGTAATTGGAAAATTCATATGACGCGCACGCATCATTGGATGTCCATGCTCTTCAGTAAAAAGATTTGGACCACCTAAATACTGTGTTTGAAATTGAATTTGCTTGCGTGCTGTCTCTGTTAAATCTTTTGGGAAGATTGGTATAAGTTCAGGATGCTGTGCAACTCTTTTATAGAACGCATGTATGAGTTCAGAAAGTTTTTCAGCGCCCAGCTCCTCATAAGGAACAGTGTATTTTCGACTCATAAGTAAATGCTCCTTTTATTCTTTATAGGAAGTATATCGTAAAGTGCAAATCAATATGTTGATGTACAATTTTAGCTAATACTATGTTGAATAGAAAAATGTGAATATCTTGTGACTACCTTCATTCTATCAACGTCCATTCGTTTACACAAACAAAGAGCACTTTGGAATGTTTTCGCTAGAAAAGCACAAATTTCACCAACATGGGTGAAATTTGCTGAAAAAGACCGTAATTACAGGTTTTATGCGATTTATACAGTGTAGTAATTCATCACTTTTTTGACATAATTCTGTGTTTCCTTAAATGGTGGGATACCATTATATTTTGTTACACGAGAAGCACCAGCATTATATGCTGCCAATGCAAGTGTTGGATCATTATCAAATTTATCGAGCATTTGACGCAAATATTTGGCTCCAGCCATAATATTTTGTTCAGGATCAAAGGAATTCGTTACACCTAAAAATTGTGCTGTCTTAGGCATCAATTGCATTAAGCCTTGTGCTCCTGCATTACTGACAGCTAATGCATTAAAGTTAGACTCTTGCTTTATAACGGCTGCAATAAGCTTGGCAGGTACATTATAGGTAGCTGCAGCATTGTCAATAATATCGCCGTATTTGTTTGCTCCAGCAAGTGAATTTGCATAGGCAGTTGATCCAATAACATCATCTGATACATAGGAATCAAGACTAGTGCTGGCTTGCATTTTTGCTAACGTAGCCTGGATAGAAGCAGGTATATATACTGAATTTGATCCACTATAAAGCAATGATTGAAGCGAGCTATTTGTAGTTCCTCCAGACATGCCTGTTAAACTACTAAGCTGATCCATGAAATTTGTAGAGCTTGATGAGCTCATGCCAAGTAGACTAGATAATTTTGCATTGTTAGTTGTTGTGGCATCGCCTAACATTTCTTCAATCATATCAGAAAATAATGAATTGCTGTTTGTGAAAGAATTGGATGAAGTATTTTCTGTAGAACCAAGTGTTTGCAGTGCTTGAATTTCAAGCATTGTTCTTAAAGATTGGATATCCAATTAGTTGGTCACCCTTTCGTTTTTACTATTAAGTAAGTAGCTGTAATTATTGTTTCTTAATTGATTGTAGTGCTTTCATAAAGCGGGCGATTTTTTTTTCAGCAATTTGTTTTTCTATACTATATTGCTGTAGAAATTCGTCGAAGATTGCATTTCCTTTTATTTCATCTTTTGATTCATATTCTACCTCATAATCGTCACACTGCAAATAGAAAGAATGATCAAATACAAGAAGTCCGTCTTTATAAGGAATTTCGACACGGTCTGTTGTAAGTGAACCGAACACTGCTAATTGCTCTAGTGGAATATTGTGTATCGCTAGTCTTTTAGCAACTTCTGGCGCATAAAAGCCTTGACCTGCAAGCATTTTTTCGGCTTGCGCTGCTGTTAATTCGTCCGTCGTCTCTAAATGTACATGTTTTGAAGATTTTTCTTTTAAAGTACATTCATAATAATTGTCTATTATTCGAATACGAAGCCCACTTTGCAATTTTCGAATAGCATTAGATGGTGTGTCGAAATAATGATTTGTTTGACGATGAATAGCATTTTTTTTGATTTGGAAATCTTCTAGCAATTGTTCATATTGTTGTTTGGTTAACACATTTTTAAATTCAATTTCAAGTTGTTGTGCCATGTATGCTCACCCTTTATTATTAGTATTTAAACTTGATTTAGCAGAAGTCAGCCAACTATATACTTGATTCAGTGAAGGCTTAAACCCTTGCTAAACCAAGTTTAAGGTCTCTTGCGACAGTCACAGATTTTAAGAAGAGCTTTTCAAGTATGCCCGAAAATAATCTGGATGCAAATACACCGAGACGTAATAGATTTTTAACCTGAGTTTACTTGTAGTTTTGCAATTACACACTGCAACTATTTACCCCATATGATAAAATAAGAGGAAGAGAACGACGAAAAGGGGACCCACATGTGCGTAAAATATATACAATAGAATCATTTTATTTTGAAAACAAGCAACTTCATTTTAGTTTAAACGACAATAATAAAAATTTACAGTTAAAGCCTGCTGCTCAATTAATTGCAGACTCTGATGATTTTGCTTTTATTTATTTACTTGATGCAGGAGAGGACTATCATTATTTGCGTTTTCCACTGACTAGTTGGGAGAACCTTGTACATATTTTACAAGCTAAGCAAAACCCAATGTTAAAAATAGATGAGGAAGTAATTGAACTTACAAATTTTTACGATGAATTGGAAATGCTCGTGTATAATATTGAAGGAAATTACAATTACGGAGCAGAATTTGTTCAGGCAGTGGAACAACACTTCAAGGCAGTTCTCGCTGAATAAAAAGACAAAACGAACAGACGGTGTTGCTTTTGTTCGATACCGAATGTCGGGAGGTTTTAGCGATGGGACAATGGGAGATTTTTTTAAGTCCTTATAAACAAGCAGTAGATGAGTTAAAAATAAAATTAAAAGGTATGCGTTCCCAGTTTGGCATTGTCAATGCAAATTCACCAATAGAATTTGTCACAGGACGAGTAAAGCCACTGGCAAGCATTTACGATAAAACGTTAGAAAAAGGACTAGCCTTTGAACCTTCGAAACAACTTGGCGACGAGCTTGGCGATATTGCGGGTGTTCGTATTATGTGCCAATTTGTAGATGATATTTCGACGGTGACAGAGCTAATACGGCAACGTAAGGATATGCGCGTTGTTGAAGAGCGAGATTATATCACCCATAGTAAACCAAGTGGTTACCGTTCACATCATATGATTGTTGAATACCCCGTTGAAACCATTCAAGGAAAAAAGGTAGTGCTAGCTGAGATTCAAATTCGTACATTAGCTATGAATTTTTGGGCATCAATAGAACATTCACTAAATTACAAATACAAAGGCATGTTTCCAGAGGAAATAAAGAATCGTCTGCAAAGTGCCGCAGAGGCTGCATTCCGGTTGGATGAAGAAATGTCATCGATCCGTAGTGAAATTCAAGAAGCGCAGGCCTATTTTAGTGAATATAAAGAGGCATCGAATCCTAGTTTACTATCAGAGAAGGAGCGTGACTCATAATGAAATTTTCCATTCAATCACGTAGAGATGCACAATCAAATGAATTAATGGAGCTAGCAAAAACATATTTGCAAGACTTTGGATTAACATATGACGAAGAGACGCCTGAAATTGTTGTATCAATAGGTGGGGACGGAACGTTATTACATGCCTTCCATCGTTACTCACATTTGCTAGATCAGGTTGCGTTTGTAGGTATTCATACAGGTCATTTAGGATTTTATGCGGATTGGAAGCCCTCGGAATTAGAGAAATTGGTGTTATCCATTGCCAAGAAGGATTTTAATGTAGTTGAGTATCCATTACTGGAAGTAAAAGTGGAGCATCATAATACTGATTCCAATACTTATTTGGCGTTAAACGAAGCGACGGTGAAATCACCGGATGTTACGCTCGTAATGGATGTAGAGCTAAACGGGAATCAGTTTGAGCGATTCCGTGGCGACGGTCTTTGTGTTTCGACACCTTCAGGTAGTACAGCTTATAACAAAGCCCTTGGAGGAGCTATTATTCATCCAACATTAGCGGCACTTCAAATTACTGAAATAGCATCTATAAATAATCGTGTTTTCCGTACAGTTGGCTCACCATTGATTTTACCAGCACATCATCACTGTGTTTTACGTCCGGTCAATGAGCAAAACTTTAATATGACAGTTGATCATATTCAAGTTACACAAGGCGATGTTAAATCCATTGCTTTTAATGTAGCCAATGAAAAAGTCCGCTTTGCACGCTTTAGACCTTTTCCATTCTGGGAACGTGTGCATGAGTCATTTGTTGCCAATGAATAATAGCGATACACGTTTTACGCTTCGTTTTCTAGCTGAAAAGGATGGCCAATTATTACGTGAAGCTTTAGCAGAGTGGCAAATATCCAAACGAGCCTTAACAGCTATTAAATTTGAAGGGGGTTTATTGACGGTCAATGGTACCGAACAAAATGTACGTTACCCTCTTCAAGTAGGCGATCAAGTAGAAGTAAAATTCCCACCAGAAGAGAAAAGTGATGGGCTTGCTATTGAATATGGCAAGCTTGCTGTTATTTACGAGGATGAGGCTCTGTTAGTGCTCGATAAACCAGCACATCAAAGTACTATTCCATCTCGTGAGCATCCAACTAAAAGTATTGCAAATGATGTTTGCGGCTATTTCGAACAACAGAGTTTAGCTTCTACCGTTCATGTTGTGACAAGACTTGATCGGGATACATCCGGCTTGTTATGCATTGCAAAACATGCGCATATTCATCATCTAATGGGTCTAGCCCAACGCCTTGGTGAAGTGTCACGTGAATATGAAGCAATTGTACATGGACATTTAACAGAAGATTGGCAGTCTATCGTGGCGCCCATTGGTCGAAAAAAATCGAGTATTATCGAGCGTGAGGTACGACAGGATGGACAATATGCTCATACGGATGTAACCGTATTACAGCGTTTTTCTGTTAAAGGAGAGCCGATGACTCATATTCGCCTAAAGTTGCATACAGGTCGAACACACCAAATTCGTGTGCATTTGAGTTATTTAGGTCATCCGCTCGTTGGTGATGATTTATATGGAGGGCGTCGCGAACTGATAGATCGGCAAGCATTACATTGCGTATCGTTATGTTTGCAGCACCCTTTAACAAAAGAAAAGCATTATTTCACTAGTCCTATAAAGGATGATATGCAACGAATATTAAATAACTGAGGAGGTGTTCGCAAAAACGGGCATCTCCTTATCATTTTTACTAAAAATAATTATCTTAATAGCATGTTTACAGAAAAATAAGCAATTGTAGGGTATAGTATAGTAGAAAGTTGATGTTATCTAAAAAAAGAGTTTGCACAAACAGTACATGCACACTATTATATAAAAGGTAGATTTACATCAACGTATGTAAAATGAATTCAACGCTCGGAAGGAGGGGACAAGCATGATAGAGGAAAGAAATGAAAAGGTTGATGTGCAATTCGACGAAGCACATTTACGAGGTATGCTCGAGACCAATGATATTACCGCATTCCGTGATGAGTTTTTAGAACTTCATCCATATGATCAGGCAACGTTTTATGAAAAGGTGGAGCCTGATATACGACAGATCATCTATTCGTACTTGTCTCCGACGGAAATGGCTGATATTTTTGAGGCAATCGAATTAGATGATGATGAATATAAAGCATATTTAGCAGAGATGGATCCAGCATATGGTGCGGAAATGCTTTCCCATATGTATGCAGATGATGCCGCAGACGTCTTAAATGAGCTGGATACTCAGCAACGAGAAAGCTACTTAGGCATGATGGATGAAGAAACAGCTGGAGAGATTAATGAGCTTTTGAGCTATGATGAATATACAGCTGGTTCTATTATGACAACTGAATACGTGGCTATTCCTGAAAATTCTACAGTTCGTTCAGCAATGGCGATATTACGGAAAGAGGCACCGAATGCCGAAACGATTTATTATATTTTCGTAGTGGATGAGGCACATCGACTGACAGGTGTTATTTCTCTACGTGATTTAATTATTGCAGACGAAGATACACTTATTCGCTCAATTATGAATGAACGAGTTGTGATGGTACATGTTGGGGATGACCAAGAGGAAGTAGCACAAATTATGAAAGATTATAATTTCTTGGCGACACCGGTTATTGATGATAAAGGTGAGCTTTTGGGGATTATTACAGTTGATGATATTATCGATGTTATTGATGAGGAAGCATCTGAGGATTACTCTAAATTAGCGGGTATTTCAGATATGGATAAATTTGATACAAATCCTTGGCAAGCAGCGAAAAAACGATTGCCATGGCTTGTCGTATTATTGTTTTTAGGCATGCTAACAGCGAATTTAATGGGGCAATTTGAAGATACATTAGATAAGGTTGCGCTACTGGCTGTCTTTATTCCACTCATCTCAGGTACATCGGGGAATAGCGGAACACAAGCATTGGCTGTTGCCATTAGAGGTATTGCTACTGGTGACGTTGAAGAACATAGCAAAATGAAACTGTTACTTCGAGAGGCTGGTACTGGAATTTTGACTGGTATTGTTTGTGGTATCATTGTTATCGGAATTGTATATATATGGAAAAACGAATTAATATTAGGCATGCTTGTAGGTGCGGCTATTTGTGGTTCAATTTTAGTGGCAACTCTTGCTGGATCATTTATCCCTTTATTGATGCATCGCATGAAAATTGATCCTGCTGTTGCATCAGGTCCGTTTATTACAACGTTAAATGATATTACGAGTATTTTAATTTATTTAGGACTAGCGACAATGTTTTTAAATCAAATAGGCTAAGAACCAATTTCTTCTTTTTTGCATATTGTAGGGAAAAAAGGGAAGTGATAATTGTGGAGCGAGAGCCACGCTTATATATAAAATCACCAACTTATTTCTTAAACATTTCTAAAATGCTACATGAGCTTGATTTGGATGAAAGTACGTCTGTGTATGTAAGGGATCAATATGAAAACGAGTCGAGTGAAGAAGAAACGTTGCCAAAACAAATTGAAGAAAAAGAAGAAATACAAGTACAAGATCAAATTGATGAATATATAATTAAACAGTTACATTTTTTAGAAAAACCTTTTCGTCAAAAGGCCTATCAGCCATTATTAATAAGTTTGAAAGATGGCAGAAAGTTGAGTGGAACTGCCTCAGACATGCAAGTAGATTCACTTATGTTAACGTCGAGGGAATTCAATACGCAAGAAATTATTCACTTTGAAGATATTGAACAAATATTATGGCGAGGGAAACAATTGCCAACATTATAAAAAAAGTGTACAGCAGAGGATGCTGTACACTTTTTTTTTATGTGTAGTGTGTCAAAGGAGAAAGACTTAATCACAAATCCCTAAGTCAACATCAGCGATACATTGTACAGCGCAGAAACAAGATAGATCCACAGTAATACAGCTATCAGTTGAGTTCCAATCATCTACTTTACAAATTTTCTTCATATTGACGCAGCAGCCATCACGACTTAATAAGTCAACTGTGCTTTCAGTAGAATCATAAGTACATAAAGGTTCTAAAACACGTAAAGTAGCACAGCATTCATCAAACATATCTTCGACACGGAAAAATACTGATGTACATTTACATGGATCTGCTGATGGTGAGCTAAAGAATGCTTTAAATGGAGTACCGTCTTTTGTTATTAACATGAATACGCGTGTATCTGCTGCTGAACGTGCAGGACTTACAATCCCGCCTAGTGGTTCTAAGAAACAATTTGCTGTACATGGGGAACACTCATCTCGCACCGCTTGATTTTGAATATCTAAAATTGCACGAACTACGTCACAAACGCAGCCTGCTGAATGGATAGGTCCAATAGGATTTGTTGGTTTACCACAACCCATATCGTCACCTCCTTTCTTTCTAACTACTTCTACAATATGTACTTTTAAAAAATGGAATCGGGCTTTCGTTTACTTATTCAAATGAATAGTTTTTTTCTGTGTGGAGAAACTGTGAAGAAAAGGAGGGTAAATACTTGAGGTTATTAAGAATGATGTTGCCTCTATTAGTCTGCATGACATTGCTTATTGGATGCACGGAAAAAGAAAAATTTATTGTCTATGGTACTCCGCAAAATGAAGAAGAGCTTGAGTCCATATTAAAAGAAGAAAAATTTGTTGAAAAATCAACTGTTATTCAATATGACGATAAAATGCTTGTAGCAGTGCAAATTAAACCAATAAAAAAATGGAACAAGACTAAATTAGAGAAAAAACTACAAAAGAAGTTTGATGAAAAATACCCTAACAAAGAAGTTTTCGTTTCAGCTGATTATAAAATATTTTATGAAGCAAATAAAATAAAAAAGGATCAACTTGAAGATAATAAACTAAGCGAAAAAATTACTGAGCTAGAGAAGCTTGCAAAGGAGGAAACATAATGGAGAAAGAGCAATATCAAAAACTTGAGCAAAATATAACACCGACGCCACCCTACTTAAAAAATGCTGTAAAAGCATTCGTAGTAGGAGGTCTAATTTGTACAATCGGACAAGCAGTTTCTCTTTTTTATATCGTTTTCTTTAATTTTACAGAAGCAACTGCAGGGAATCCAACGGTAGCAACAATGGTGTTTTTCGCAATGATCTTGACTGGCTTAGGTTTATACAAAAAAATTGGTCAATTCGCTGGAGCTGGTTCGGCAGTGCCAGTTACAGGGTTTGGTAACGCCGTTATATCGGCTGCAATTGAACATAAATCTGAAGGTCTCGTACTTGGTGTTGGCGGCAACTTATTCAAATTAGCTGGATCTGTTGTGTTATTTGGAGTAGTATCTGCATTTTTTGTAGCACTTATTAAATATATTCTTGTGACGATAGGGGTGGTTTCATGGTAATCATATTTCCATCAAAACCATCGTTGTTAGCTGGTGGTGTGGTGGCAGGACCGTTAGAAGATCGCAGTACGTTTAAACAATATTTTGATACAATCTACGACGATGAGCGCTGGCAAATGGAAACAAATGAACAAGGCCATCGAAAAATGATTGAAGAAGCATGTGAAATTGTGATGAAAAAAGGTGGCATTACAACTGGAGAAATCGATTTTTTGTTAGGTGGCGATTTAGTTAATCAAATGACACCTACTAATTTTGCTGCAAGGGAATTAGCCATCCCATTTATCGGATTATTTTCAGCATGCGCTACCTCTGTTTCTGCTGTTATTGTGGCTAGCCTTTTAACTGAGCTTGGAGCAGCGAATTTATCAATTGCCGGTGCTTCAAGTCAGCATAATGCGATTGAGCGCCAATTTCGCTATCCTATCAATTATGGTGCACAAAAACCTCAAACGGCGCAGTGGACAGTAACAGCTGCTGGGTATGCACTTATTGGTAAACATCAAGATGACGCTCCATGTATTGAAGCGGCGACGGTTGGAAAGGTTATTGATTATGGCATGGATGATCCATTTCATATGGGCGCTGCAATGGCACCTGCTGCCTTTCAAACGATTAAGTCACATCTTGAGGACCGAAAGCAAGAAATTTATCATTATGATTTAATTTTAACCGGTGATTTAGGAAAGCTTGGCTTAAAACTTCTTAAAGGGATGCTTGTGGAGAGTGGCATAAAAAATGAAGAACTAACACTTTTACGCGATGCTGGAGCAGAATTTTACGGTCAAGATGAAGCATTTCAATCTGGGGCAAGTGGAGCAGGCTGTTCAGCGGCTGTTTTTTTTAGTTATGTTATTCAAGAACTCCGAGCAGGCACATATAAACGTGTGCTTCTTGTAGCGACAGGTGCGCTACTATCTCCACTTTCATTCCAACAAAAAGAAACAATTCCATGTACGGCACATGCGATAGAAATTACAATGAAATGAGGCAACAGCATGGTTATTACATTTATTTTTGCATTTATTATAGGAGGCATTATTTGTGTTATCGGTCAATTATTAATGGATGTTGGTAAATTGACACCAGCACATACATTAAGTACGTTAGTTGTCGTTGGGGCCATTTTAGATGGAATGGGTTTATACGAGCCGCTAATTCATATGGCGGGTGCAGGTGCTACAGTACCTATTACATCATTTGGTAACTCCTTAACACATGGTGCAATGGCGGAAGCAGAAAAACATGGATTAGTGGGCGTGTTAACTGGAATGTTTGAAGTAACAAGCTCAGGAATCAGCGCTGCTATTGTTTTTGGCTTTATAGGAGCATTAATTTTTAAACCAAAAGGGAATATTGACTAGACGAATACCCCTCTCTAATCTGCAACTTTACATATTATAGGTTGTAGAAGGGAGGGGTGCTTTTATGGGATATCAGGGCTGGTGTGCACAACCTTATGCAGGGATGAATAGCTGGAACAATAATTATTGTGGAGGTAATAACAATAGTGGCTATGGCTCAACATTTGTCTTAATAGTTGTCCTATTCATTCTTCTAATTATTGTTGGTGCTACTTTCGTTAACTAATTTTCTAGCTATTAGTGATTTATAAAAAGTTTTATATTTTAGGCTTTAACTTTAATTCTGTGAGTATATAAATAACTTACTAATTTAGGTTAAGGCCTCCAACAGTTGTCATAGATGTTTTGTGCAAAAGGTATGGGCTACAAATCATTAGCGACAATGATGTTGAGGTGGAATTGATAGGAGGGGGAACATGCATCGCTCGTTTTTTAATTCGATTGAGCAAAAGACAGGCGTTTCAATGGATGAAATCTTTGCATTAGCAAATGCAATTCAACATGCTGATTTTACCAATGAAAAACAAGTAAGAAAAATTGTACGTCGTGTTGGCAAAGTGTCTAATAGACAAATCACACAAGAGCTTGAAGATAAAATAGTAAAGTCTATTATTCAAGATGGTGCTTCACTAGACTTCGACAAGCTTGCTAAAATGATGAAGTAATGCTGAAAGCTAGCGTTATTTAATATATTAAAGAGCTTTAATGGCTACTTAAAATAGAAAAATATTTTCAAAAAAAGGTGTTACGATTATGCTTTGGCATATCGTAACACCTATTAATTAAATCATTTTTTCCATTGCTCGATGTGGTATACCGGCATCCATAAATTCTGGAGATGTTACCGTATAGCCAAGCTTTTCGTAAAAAGGAACAGCGTAGCTTTGCGCATGGAGTTTTAATTTCTTCTGGTCAATGGAAGTCGCGTAGTTTTCCATTTCCTTCATTATTAAGGCACCCAGTTTTTTGCCACGCTGACTTTGCAAAATACATACGCGTTCAATTTTTGCAGTATGCTCTTCAATGTTACGAAGACGAGCAGCACCAACAGGTACATCGCCCTCATACATAATGAAATGTGTTGCAGTTTCATCCTGCGCATCACATTCTAAATGAAGTGGAACACCTTGTTCCTCTACAAAAACCTTTTTTCGAACAGCAAATGCATCGTCATGTTCTTTCTCTGTTTCAACTATCTTAACGTTATACAAAAATTATTCAGCTCCAGTCAATCGGAATGTTTCATATGTTGTCCATGACCCATCTTCCAATTGATATAAAAGATGAATACGATCAATACTATCTTTTTCATCAACCCCTGTCATGCGGAGTTGGCCAAAAATATCATCATGCTCTGAATCAGTCATTTTTTGTGCAATTGTAATGTGTGGGACAAAAACATGTTTAGAATCCCCAAAAGGAATTTTTTCTTCAATCACGCGATGGAATGCTTGTAATTGTTCAGTTGGTTCGATGCGGAAATAAATCGCATTTGTTGTTGGGAAAAACGAACTAATGCGTAATGCGTGAATGCTTAAAGGTGCATGATTGGCAGCAATGTCATCTAATTGCTTCACGATGGATTGAATATCCTCTTCCGTTGCTTCAAAGCTGTCCTTTAACGTTATATGCGGTGTAATCTTTGCATAATGCGGATCGTAACGTTTGCGATACGTGTTCGCTAAATCTTGCAATTTTTTTGATGGAAAAGCCACAATTCCGTACTTCATAGTCCATTACCTCCCGTAAATAAACAATTTTTCTATCTAAGTATAACAGAAAATTAAAAATACGTAATTTGAATCGCCCAACATTAATTGAAATTTTCAATTAATGCACGTCTTAAATCAGGTTTCCAATATTTCCATGTATGATTTCCATCGAACTCTTCATAAAATGTAGAAAAGCCTTTGCTTAACATAAGATTATGCAACTGACGATTTGGTGTTAAGAAATCTTTTATAGTTTTATCCATTGTCACAACTTTATCTTCGTTTTTTCCAACGATATGATAAATAGAAATTGCCCCTGGATCTTTGAAGTGTTCAACAGCTTTCAGTACATCTTCGTCAACATAAGGTGATTGCAAAATAACTTTTCCAAAAATGCTTGGATACTTTAAAGCAGCCATTAAGGAAGCGGTTGCAGCCATAGAATCACCGATGACAGCGCGACTCATACCCATTTGGTACGTTGCATATTCAGCATCCAAATAAGGAACAAGTTCGTGTGCTAAAAAGCGCATATAGGCTTCGTGTTGTTCACCACTCGGAATATATTTATGACGGCGATCTTTAATATCTTTATATGGAACAAATGCAATGATTAAATTCTCGATTTCATAGTCATCGATAAGTTCATCGGCTAGTTTTGTAATACCTCCTATTTGGAAATAGTCCTTACCGTCTGATGCGATTAAAATATTATATTTGTATAGTGGAGAATAATTAGCAGGGACATAAATATATAGCTCTAATTCCTCCTGCAATGCTTCACTATAGAATTTTAAATCTTGTACAGTTCCCTTATCCAATGATGACACTCCTTCATGTGTTTGTGACAAAATTGTACCATATTACGTAAGTAAAGGTATAATAGGTTGGGCTAGCGTTATACTAGCAAAAAATCTGAAATGAGGGTTAGTTATGCATGATAAAAGTATTCGTGTACATTCAGAAGAAGTGGCGAAAGCAGCTCAAGCTGCACTAATTCGTCGTGGTGTAGAGTTAGAGGACATTGCTGAAATTGTTTATGAAATGCAAAAATCCTACAATGTAGGGCTAACATTAGAGCATTGTATTCATTCGGTTGAACGTGTATTGCGTAAACGTGAAGTCCAGCATGCAGTATTAGTTGGAATAGAGCTAGATGAATTAGCTGAAAAAGGGCTATTATCATCACCTCTTCAACAAATTATTGAATCCGATGAAGGATTATTCGGAGTAGATGAAACAATTGCGCTGGGGTCTGTGTTTACATATGGAAGTATAGCTGTAACAACATTTGGACATTTAGATAAACAAAAAATCGGTATCATAAAAAAACTCGACACTGAGCCAGGACATCATGTTAATACATTTTTAGATGATTTAGTGGGCAGTATTGCAGCTTCTGCAGCCTCACGTATTGCTCACCGTATGCGTGACTTAGAAGAAGAAGGCGAAACATTTGCAGATATTGAGCCAGAAGAGCTTGGTCCAAAACCAAAGCCTCATAATGAAATTTAATAGCGTTGCTTCAATAAAGTGCCCCTCAATTTGTATTGAGGGGACTTCATAGTGTTGACAAAAGGCATCAAGAAGTTGAAGTGATCCTTAAAAATTAGACATGGTTATTTTATTAGACAGCTTGAGTAAAACGAGTTCGGTATTGTACCGGACTCATTTTAAATTTTGCTTTTATGATAAATAGAAAGAATTACAAAAGACATAACAGATAGCAGACCGATTCCAAATAAGCTCGTAGAAAACGCATGTACAAAAGAGTCTTTTTCTAAGGTCGTATTCAAAGCTGTAGTGAATACTATGCTAATACCTGCAACTGCTAAGGAATTGGCTAAATACATGAATGTTGTAAACACCCCAGAGGCAACACCGACCTGATTCTTCGGTATTTTACTCAGAATGGCATTCGCTAAAGGTGTTGTGGCAAGCCCTAGCCCCAGGCCGTAAACGAATAAAAGTATTAAAGTATAAATTGTAAATAAATTATACGGCTCGAAAGCAAGGATGCCTATAAGTATAAAAATACAAATACTCATTGTTAGTGCACCAATTTTTAAGACAATTAAGCCGAATAAATGAACTATTTTTGATGATAGAATCGATGTGAAAAAGAATCCAATACCAATTGGTAAAAAGATCAAGCTTGTCTCTTTCGTATCATACTGCAAGCCAAATTGTATAAAATAGCTAAGGATAAAGAAGAACGAGAACATACTTAAATAAATTGACAGTACTGAACCAATTCCAATAACAAAAGAACGGTGCTTGAACAAAGATAGATCCACAAGTGGTGTTTGATGCTTTTTTTGTTTTGATTTTTCAACAAAAATAAACGAAGCAAGCATAACGCATGACAGAATAATGCAACCGAAAAACCAAGGCTGCCACCCAGATGTTTGACCTTCTGATAACGGATAGATGAAAAATAATATACTAAACATCAATAAAATGGCGCCCATCCAATCAATATTATTGTTTTTCACAACGGTGGATTCAGGTATTATAGGAAGTAGTAATAGCACAAGAATGCCAAATGGGACATTGAAGAAAAAAACAATTCGCCATCCTCCATTAAATAGATTCAAACTGACTAGTAATCCCCCTAATATTAAGCCAAAGGTAAAAGCAATCCCAATGACAGCACCATACAAGCCAAAGGCTAAATTTTTCTCCTTCGAAGGGAAGATTTCTTGAATAATCGATAAAATTTGCGGTTGTATAAAAGCTGCTGCAAAACCTTGAACAATTCGGACGCCGATTAGAAGTAATGGATCCGATAGAATTCCTCCGATGAACGAGGTAAGCGTAAAAAAGAATACACCAATCCATAATAATTTTTTTCTTCCGTAGATATCTCCAAGTTTACCGCCAATTATTAGAGCTGTTGCAAGTCCAATCGAATATCCAGAAAATATTAATTGCGCTCGCGAAAAACTTGCGTGTAAGTCATTTTGAATGTTCGGCAAGGCAATTTGAATCATATAAGTATTTAAAGAGATTAGCAGTGTTGGAAGTAAGATAATCGCTAAGGCCAACCATCTATATGCATAATGTGTGCTCGAATTATTGGATTGTAGAGTACTCATAGATTTGGCCCCTTTTATTGTTGTTTAATAATTGAGTGGTTGTCAGTCAATTAGATAAAGCTTTATTAAATAATTATAGTTGGATGATACGCTATGACTAAGTTTTTAGTATGTTCGTTGTGATTAATATGACAGTCAACGTCATATACTTTTTTTACTAATTCAGGAGTTAATAGTTCTTCTGGCTTGCCGTGTGTATAGATACGCCCATTTTTTAGTACATAGAGGTACTCACAATACATGGCAGCTATAGAGAGATCATGTAATGCAGCAAGTGTGCCAATTTTTAATGATTGTACTAAGGATAAGATTTGAATTTGATATTTAATGTCCAAATGATTTGTAGGCTCATCTAAAATTAAAAACTGGGGCTCTTGCGCTAAAGCACGTGCAAGAATAACACGTTGTTTTTCACCACCAGAAAGATATGAGAAATGCTTTGAAGCATGATGTTCCAAGTTCACCTTTCGTAACACATTATCTACAAGATCATAATCTTGGTTTGTGTCAGATTCCATTATCTTTTTATGTGGAGTTCTTCCCATCAACACCATGTCACGTACAGTAAAGTCAAAATTTGTATTGTTAAATTGCCCAACAACGCCCATTCTTCTTGCAATTACTTTAGGGGAGGCTTTCACTATATCTAAATCATCTAAGAAAATCATGCCTGTTGTCGGCTTTGTTACTTTATAAATGTTTTTTAATAACGTTGATTTTCCACAACCATTTGGTCCGATAATGCCGACAAATTGTCCTTCTTGCACCCTTAACGAAACATCTTTTATAATGTCAACATCAGATACCGAGAAGGACACATTTTGTACTGTTAATTCCATACTAATTACCTCCAAAACCATATTTTTTTTTTATTAACATGTGCATAAAAACTGGAGCTCCTAATAATGATGTCACGATCCCAATCGGTAATTCGCTATTTGGAATAATTGTTCTTGCTAGTAAGTCTGTCCAAGTTAAGAAGATAGCGCCGACTAAAATGACAGTGGGTACTAAATAACGATGATTAGAACCTGTAAAGATTCGCACTATATGAGGAATAATGAGACCGACAAATCCAATAATTCCACATATCGATACAATAACACCTGTCAAAATAGCAGTAATGACTAAATAGACTCTTCTATAAATATTTAAGTTAATGCCTAATGACATTGCAGCATCGTCCCCCATAAGCATTGCGTTCATAACCCGCCATTGTGATAAAAAGAATATACCTACAATCGTAACGATTACAGCAATCAACGGTAAGTCGTTCCAATCAGCAGAAGCTAAACTTCCCATCGTCCAAAATGAAACAGAACGGACGCCTTCAGCGTCTTTGGCAAAATAGATGAATAAATTTGATAGAGCTGTGAATAAGGCATTGACCACGGTACCTGCTAGAATGAGTTTAATGACCGACATTTTTTCTCCGACACTTGATAGCAGTAATACTAGAAATGTTGCAATTAAAGCACCTAAAAATGCCCATACAATTAAGTCAAATTCGCCAAAGAAACCGCTAAAGCGATGTCCTAGAATAATCGAAAATGTTGCACCTAGTGAAGCACCTGAAGAGATGCCGAGAATATAAGGATCTGCAAGTGGGTTTTGTATCGATGCTTGCATTACACTTCCACAAAGAGCTAAACCGGCACCTACAATTAATGCTAGTAAAATTCTTGGAGTGCGAATTTGCCAAACGATTTCGAATGTCATATTAGAAATAACTGTATCAACATGACCCATATTGATTCCTG
Source organism: Lysinibacillus sp. NPDC093712 (assembly GCF_050280025.1). Taxonomy (NCBI): domain Bacteria; kingdom Bacillati; phylum Bacillota; class Bacilli; order Caryophanales; family Bacillaceae; genus Lysinibacillus; species Lysinibacillus sp. NPDC093712. The sequence goes on along the minus strand of NZ_JBNNUU010000003.1, from coordinate 558,595 downwards.
TAAACTGATACAAAAGAATTTTACAAGAATCGAGAAATGGAATGCTTACTTGTCCTATAGAAGCGGAAACAATCATTGAGACGAAAACTAGTCCTATCAATAATAAAAGAAGCGCAGAGAAAGAGCGTTTACTATTCACCATCATTTACTACTCCAACAAAAACATCAGGATGAATGAATTCAGCCACCTGTTCATATAAGTCAGCAAGTTCAATACCACCATTGATAGCCCCAGTATATTCAACAACCATAACGTCTTTATTTTGGATTGCTTTTATATTTTGCAGTTTTTTATCATTAATCAAGTTATTTTTCGTTTTTTCTTGGTCGGGTTGTTGAAATTCTGTGATAATAATTTTATCTGGGTTTGCTGCTATAATCGCCTCTGTTGAAAGTTCGATATAGTCTTCTTTTGATAGTTCTATATATTTTGCTCCAGCACCTTCAATCATTTCATCAATAATTGCCCATTTAGGTGAGTAATAGAAATACTTTCCACGTGCTCCACTAACTAATAGAACATTAGGGTGATCTTTAATATTTTCAGCCTTTGCAGTAATTTTATCAATACGAGCTTGTTGCTCTTCCAAGTATATATTAGTTTGATTTTCGATATCGAATACTTTCCCGAATGTTTTGATTTCATCAAAATAAATATCGATACTACGTCCAATTGTAAAGTTTGTAGAAGAAACAACAGGAATCCCACGATTGCTCCAAGAAGGGATGCTCCCAATCAATTCCTCTCGAAATGCAGAGGCGATAGAATAAATCAAGTCAGGTTGTAGCGCTATAATAGCTTCTTTTGAAGGCCACATTTCACTAACTAAATGCATTTTCTCAATCTCTTCCGTAAAATTTGAATGGGCTTGATCATTATAGGCAAATCCAACGACTTTATTTTGTTGGCCAAATTTAACCATTAATTCTGCTACTGCTGATCCGATAATCATTACTTTCTCGGGAGCGTGGTTAATTGTCTGAGTGACTTTTTTCCCTTCATATGTATGAACATCAAATGACATTGGATACTTTCCACTATTGCTGATGTTCGTCACTTCTGCAGATGATCTTTCCTCTGATTGTGTGCAACCGGTAGTAACTAAAATGAATGAAAATAATAATAGACATAGAGATTTTTTTAACATTTGAATCCTCCTAATAGTTTTTTGACTGACAATCACTCAGTATAATTAAATATAAAATAAATTCATTTCTTTTTCATAATTTGACTAGTTATTAGTCAAATGCTTAAATTAAAAAAGGGGGTAGTACAAGCGATGGTTAGAGTAACAAAAAATGCATCAGAACGGCGAAATGAAATATTAGATACCGCAGAATCTCTTTTTAGCCAAAAAGGTTATGAAAAAACTTCAACGACTGATATTACTAAAACGTTGGGAGTAGCACAGGGCACACTGTATTACTACTTCAAATCAAAAGAAGCCTTGGCAAATGCATTGATTGATAGACAGCTAAAAGTGATAAAAGAGCATTTTATCGAAGTAATTTATGACGAAACACTTACTGCTTATGAAAAAATAGCTTGGATTTTTGTATACGAGCTTGATGATCCAACAGGGCATGTTGAAATTTTTAAGTATTTACAACACGATAGTAATGCTATCCTTCGTCAAATATTACATGTACAAACAATTTGCCAATTCACACCAATTGTTACTGATCTTAATATTCAAGGTAATGAAGAGGGGATCTTTCATATTGATAATCCAACACTAGTAGCGGAATTTTTCCTTTCAACAATCCATCATTGGGTTGATTCATCACTATTCAAATGGAATTCACAAGAACGTATCGTAAGGATTGAAGCGATTCAATCCACATTTGAACATTTATTTGGCGTTCCTAATGGAAAGTTTGATTTAGCTCTTTTAAGAGAAACTGTGAAAACTAAATTTAATTATTGAGTGAAAAACATCTTGATTGATAATCAATATCAATTAAGATGTTTTCATTATAAATATTGACTGACAACCTGTCAAATTAATTTTGTGAGCGAAGTATTTGCATAAAAACACCCAATGGAGGAACAAAGCCTTTCGATAATAGGGTTGAGTGCCAACAATCTGAAAAACGACCCTAGTTCTTTTAATCTTTTAAAAACAAGCAATTTACCAAGCAAGTACCCATCTACATGGGAAATGGCATGACCGAGAGCCTAGTGTAATCTTGTCCATGAACTGCTTCCTTTACTAGTGGATTTGGATGAATTAACATCTGACTTAATCCTATAAAATGGGCTTTTTTATGCACAATAAAATCAATGAATGAGGTAATTTGCGAAATTGAATTTATGTTAATGTAACGCCAGTGATACATATTGAGTTCGGATTTATGTATTGCGCCTACCATTGCTTGTGATGAGTCTCGTAGAGTGCATGTTTCTTTCCTACTGGTTTTACCGAATCTTATCCTACATGTCGACTAAATCATCATTCAGCAAACCTGGATTAGATAATAATGCTTATAGCAATTGTGATTTGTGTATTTGTATTGTATTTGTTGCAGACCTTGTTACACTATAATTAATAATGAGAATCATTATTAATTAATATCCTACTAGTAGCAATATCTGATTAGAGTATTTCACGGGTGCAAAACCATTTTTACTTTAACGCTTCAGTCTTTGCATTGGCTGAGCAATGGTCGTGCTGGTTGGAATATCGTCAGTGAAAGTAGAATAGATGTACAATGTTTGGATAGGGAGCAGGTGTATTATCATGATAGACTTAGATAAATTAGCCGAGATATTTGCTAGAGGTTTTTATGATATAGAAGGTGTCCACCGTTTAGTCATCCAGCCGAAAAGCATATTAAGTGAATTTAGAACCGTCCGGCATGGATTTCTTTTTGTAATTCGTGGAGAGGCTAGAACGCGTGTGAATGGCACTGTCTATGAATTACATCCAGGCTCAGTAATTCATGTGGCTCCAGGCATGCAAATGGACGCGCAAGTTATAGGTCAATCTGAGTACGAGTACTATTTACTGTTTTATAGATTTGACAAGTTAGACGAAGTATATAGCGTTCATGAATGCGACTCCCATTTCAAACTGGAGGCGGGAGCAAATCCGAGAGTACTAGAATTGCTTATTATGCTGCACCAGAATGCCAATACTCTTAGTGGTATTGGGAAGCTTCGTGTCAAAGAATTATTTTTAAGTGTCATGCATCAAGTTTTGGTGGGTTGCAAGCATCGAGAGATTGGCAGTTCTCCAAGTGAAAGGGTAATAGAGGAGGCTATTGCATACATACACAGGCATTATATGAATCCGTTAACACTCGATGAATTGGCGGAGCTACATGCAATGAATACCAAGCGCTTCTCATATTTCTTTCACAAATATACTGGGCTTCGTCCAATCGACTATCTTATCAATTATCGTATGGAAAGAGCAAGTGACTTACTTAAAGTTGGTAATTTTGCCATAAATGATATTGCTATCAGTGTCGGATATGCCAATCCACTTTATTTCAGTAGAGTGTTTAAAAAGAAATTTGGTGTGTCTCCTTCCGCATACACACATAAATTAAATAATCATATAAATTGAGTGACTGATTTATGTTTTACGCCTGCAACTGGTGATGAACCTAGAGTGTAGGCTTTTTCCTCTTTTGTCTTATTATTTCCTTCCGGAGCCCTATCCTACAAGTAGCTAAATTATCTTTCAGCAAAACTAGATTAGATAATAATACATATAGTATTGGTGATTTGTGTATTTGCATTTGTTGCAGACCTTGCTACACTATGGTTGATAATGAGAATCATTATTAATTATTAATCTTCTAGAAACAACATCTGATCAGAGTATTTCATGGGAGCAAAACTATTTTTACTATATAGGAAGGGTTGGTAATATTGACGACAAATAGACAATTATGTATTGGCTTAGTCTTATCTACTTGGTTGAAAGGAGGCGACTGGCGGCGCCCAGACAGCGGTGTGGAAAAAATGGATTCAATTAACCCTTACATTGATTTGGCAAAGATGGCGGAGAAGTCAAAGCTCGATTTTCTTTTCAGGGCGGATTATCTGTATGTTAGTCCACAGATGCTTGGCGATTCTGCTAATTTTGGTAGCCCTGACCCTACTATGATATTTGCAGCGATTGCTCGTGAAACTGAGCGGATCGGCCTAGTAACGACTATTTCTACGACTTTTAATCCACCGTATGTTGTTGCTAGACAGCTTCAGACTTTGCATTGGCTGAGCAATGGACGTGCTGGCTGGAATATTGTCACTTCTATTGAAGGTGCCGAAAATTTCGGTGAGTCACCTATGCCTTCTTCCAAAGAAAGATATGCGAAAGCAATTGAATTTACTGAGGTCGTACGCAAACTGTGGGAAAGTTTTCCAAAAGAAGCCATTGTTATTGACCGTGAGACAGGTATATTTTCCGATAAGGATAAGGTTTCTCCAATTAATCATTCAGGTGAGTTTTTTAGTGTTAAGGGACCACTTACTTTGCCTGCTCATAAATCGGGACCAATTCCTTTATTTCAAGCAGGTGCGTCGGATACAGGACGAAATTTTGCATCTTCAATAGCAGATGCTATTTTTGCTGCGATGCCAGACCTTGAGTCGGGAGTAGAATTGCGAAATGATCTGAAAAGAAGAACTATGGAGCATGGGCGCGATCCGGACACAATAAGAGTTTTGCCAGGTTTATATTTTTTCTTGGCCGAAACTCGTGAGGAAGCCCATGAATTACATAAGGCGGCACACGCACATTTGACTATTGAGCGTAGACATGCATCGCTTAAATCAGTACTGGGTCTTGACTTGAGCAGCTTTGCTTTGGATCGTCATGTAACTTCCGATATGCTTCCCAACCCGAATCAGCCAGTCCGCAGCCGAACACATGCTGAGCTGTTGCGCCGGTATATTACAAATCATCAGCCTACAGTGGAAGAGGTATTGGCAAGGCCGGAGGTTGTCGGGTCTGCTCACTGGGTTTCCGTTGGAACGGTTGAAGATGTATTGAATGATATAATTGAGCGATTTGAGGCTGGAGCTATTGACGGATTTATAGCTATTCCGGGTGGTTCAGAAAAATCTTTGAAAATATTTTTTGAAAAGCTGATGCCGCAGTTGGTTGAAAGAGGCTTGTTCAGAAGTGAATATACGGGTGTCACTTTGCGGGAGCATTTAGGGATTAATATTACTGATCATTAATATAGGGGTACTTTTAAAAGGGGTTTAGGAGAAAATTGAATAAAAAGTTTATATTAGTTTGTTTGATAGCATCATCCGTAATTATTTTGGCTTATTAGTCGGGGATTTTATCGGAAAGACGATCTTTGCTCCAGCTGAACTGCCTGCCGGAATCGTGATTTCCATTATCGGTGTTCCTTATTTCTTATATCTGATGTTTAAAAAAAGAAAGTAGAATATAGAGAGACGGAAACCACTCTTTGTACAAAAAAAAAGTGGAGAAGAAATTCAATTGAAATTAATCTGCTCAGACTAACGACAAACTTATAACAAAATAAAATTTTAGGTGGATTATTCATGTCATTAACAGTAGAAACACAGCAAACAAAAGTGATAAAAACTACTCCAATATTGATTTCTTTCTTAATTGCTGGTTTCATTGGATTGTTCAGTGAAACGGCTTTAAACATGGCTCTCGGAGATTTAATACAAGTATTTTCTATTAGTTCTTCCAAGGTTCAATGGCTGACAACAGGTTATTTATTGACCTTGGGAATATTAGTTCCTGTCTCGGGTCTCTTACTTCAATGGTTTAGTACACGTCAAATATTTATTGTGTCATTGATTTTTTCAATTATTGGGACACTAGTCGCAGCTCTTGCACCAAGCTTTGGAATATTAATGTTTTCCCGAGTGATTCAGGCTATAGGTACTGGATTATTGCTGCCTCTGATGTTTAATTCGATCTTATTGATTTTTCCCATCAATAAACGTGGTGCAACAATGGGACTAATAGGGTTAGTCATTATGTTTGCACCTGCAGTTGGACCCTCAATCTCAGGACTAATCCTTGAAAAACTGACTTGGCATTGGATTTTCTGGGTTTGTCTACCGTTTTTAATTCTTGCGTTGGTATCGGGTATAGTGTACATGCAGAATGTATCAACCATAACTAAACCCAAAATTGATATATTATCTATTATTCTATCTTCGATTGGTTTTGGCGGGATTGTCTATGGTTTTAGCAGCGCGGGTGAGAATGGCTGGGGGAGCACGATTGTAATTACGATGATTATAATGGGTCTTACTGCACTTACCTTGTTTTCTTTGCGACAATTAAAAATGGATAAACCGATGCTTGATTTACGTGTATTAAAATATCCAATGTTTACTCTAGGTTTATTGTCCGTATTTATTTGCTTCATGGTAATAATGTCCACAATGATTTTGTTGCCATTATATTTGCAAACGGGACTAGCATTGACTGCATTCACTGCGGGGCTTGTTTTGTTGCCAGGTGGTGTGCTGAATGGATTAATGTCCCCAATCACAGGTCGTATCTTTGACAAATTCGGACCAAGAGGACTTGTTATACCTGGATTTGCAATCATGCCTATCATGTTATATATCATGTCAAACGTAACCATTGAAACGTCGGTTAGTATGGTGATTGTGATGCATTCCATTCTATTTATAGGTGTATCAATGGTTTTGATGCCTGCTCAGACAAATGGACTAAATCAATTACCTAAAAATCTTTACCCAGATGGGACTGCTTTAATGAATACATTACAGCAAATGTCGGGAGCAATTGGCACTGCAGTTGCGATTACGATTATGTCCGCTTCTCAGAAAAGAAATATGAACAATATGACTGATCTATCAGACCCCTCTTCAATTGGAGCTTCATTAACAGCGGGAGTACAGGACTCCTTTAGATTCACTCTAATTATAGCTATGATTGGTTTAGTTATTTCCTTTTTCATCAAATCTTCTCGCGTTAAATAGGGCTTACGGAATAATTTAAAACTCTCATTTCACTGCTCAAAACAAAAATAGTGGTATTTCGAAGATAAAAATAATGATATATTAAGCTGTGATGTTTAAATATTGTTTAATTATAAAGGTATTAAGATCTTCAGTTTTTTTGAGACTGGAGATCTTTTTATATGATGGTAATAAATAAATTATTATTGAAAATTCTTAGTAGAAAATAAAATCAAATTTATTGTGGTATTAGTGTATTGATAATAGAATTAAATAAGATATTAATGAATGCTGGAAGTGAGGTACGGAAAATGAGTGATAAAGATATTAAGACACTAATTACAAGTGGTACAATTATTTTAGCTTTTGTATTATATTTGATTTTCAAATAAATTTAAGATCTTCAGTCTCAATTTAACTGAGGATTTTTCGTTTTATAAAGGGATATAAATTAGAAAGTAGAGTGTACAATTGAAGAAAATTATTTTTGCTTTATTCATTTCTACATTGGTTCTGAGTGCATGCACAGAAGAGACTAGTACGAGTACTATTGAGAATGAAAATATAGAAGGTCTCATATCAGCAACGATAGAAAATGCTGAGAAGCATGATGTAAGTAAGTTTGAAGAATATGAGCTAGAAAGTGTAATTGACGGCGATACAATAAGAATAAAATATAACGGCAGCTCTGAAAAAGTTCGTTTTTTACTTGTTGATACCCCTGAAACTAATCATGAGACATTAGGAGAGCAACCGTACGGACCAGAAGCTAAAGAATTTACTAAGCAATTATTAGCTGGTCAAGATACAGTCTATTTAGAATTTGATGTTTCTTATCGTGATAAATATAAAAGGTTACTTGCCTATATTTATACCAAAGAAGGTATTAGCGTTCAGGAGCAGTTATTGAAAAATGGATTAGCGCGTGTTGCTTATATATATGATCCAAACACGAAGCACGTAGATTGGTTTAAATCGATTCAAAAAACTGCACAACAGTCAGCTATTGGTATATGGTCAGTTGAAGACTATGTAACAAATCGTGGTTATGATAAAGATGCGTATTATGCTGCAACAAAAGATAATAAAGATGAGGCTGAAACAGATAATGGCGATTCTGCTAAGGCTAATAATGAGAGTTGTGTAATTAAAGGAAATATTAATTCTAAAGGAAATAAAATATACCACATGCCTGGTCAACGTGATTATGACAATACTGTAGCGGAAGAAATGTTTTGTACTGAAAAAGAGGCAAAGAATGCTGGATTTCTTCCAGCTAAACAATAAATTAATTCCAAAATCCTTTCTTATATAATGAAAGGATTTCGGTCTTTCTTGTTGATTAAGCAACTACTAATAGATCATTAACTTAATCCATTTAATGTGAATTTTAAGGTTGGATGGCGTTTGTACCTTTTGTAGAAGATTGATCATGGATAATAAATAAAGATAATATATTAGACGAAGATTACGGTGAATGCGCCGCCTGTCACAACAACAAGCATTGTTCTATCACGGAAAACAGGACAATTAGCCGTAGGAGGCACGCAAAACTTCCGACTAGTAGAAAATCTTTCGAATGGAAAAAATCAAGACCAAACGGCAAGTACAATCTTTACAGTTAGCGACCCTACAATCGCCAAGGTCCAAGAAAATGAATTAACAGCAATCGCACCAGGTTACTGTACAGGTAACAGCAACTTACGGCAGTACGTCCGATATGGCAACGATTACGGTGAATGTGCCAACACCCTTCACGTCACAAAGTTCTTACTGGAGTACTGCCAACCATATGACATAAAACCCACGCTAAAATATTTTTTGAAAGACAAAAAGCTGATTTTCCCACGTTAAGGAGTTTCGGCTTTAATGTTTTCCTATCGGAGTGAATCTAATGAGAAATAATTTTTTCTCTTGATAACGCCCTCTGTCCCTTATAAACTTTTGGCTGTTCGAGTCTACCTACTTTTCTTCTCCATTACACTACATATATTATAGGTGGAAAAATCAATGCATTGCTTTAAGAGGGCACTTCCACACCGCTATTACCTCATTAAAAGAGTGAAATTTCATTCATTACGTCTGAACTACAACTAATCACGAAAAAAGAGTTGCCCAAATTGTTCTACAATCTGTTCCGTTGAATACCCCTTTTCTTTAAAAGTCCGTATCAATAGGGGATTCAGGCACCATGCTGTAACCATGTTTAAAAAGAATGGATCAACAGGCATATCTGTTGTTTCAAATAATGGTGCAATCATCTTTTGTAAAACGAGAAATGGGCGTGGTGTCTTGTCCAATTCTCCCTGATGAATAGATCTAAAGTCGCTTTGAGAGAGTATGACTTCGAACCAATCATTGTGTTTTTCATTCATGGTAATCAGTTCTGTTACGACAAATGTTCCTTTTTCGTATCGAGATAGATGTTTGTTATCCTTTAAATAGTGAGATACTTTCTGATGCAGGTTCTCAAAATCTGTACCTAGAATGGTAAAGCACAGATCCCCTTTATTGGAAAATCTTCGATACAACGTTCCTTGTCCGATATTGAGTTCCTGCGCAATCATATGCATACTTACCCCTTCGATTCCATGAGTTGTAAATAGCCGTTTTGCCGTTTCAATAATGTCTTGTGTCAATTCATTTTTTTTTCGTTCTCTAGACACGCAATGTCCTCCTTTACATGCAAGAATGCTAGGCATATATGTACCTAGCATTATAATTGTATAAGAATGGAGCTTCACATGAAAGATTCGTTACTCCTTGTTTCTACTCATAACGCAAAGATTCCATAGGATCTAATTTCGCTGCTTTCGAAGATGGGAATAACGCTGCTACAATACTAATACATACACTAATGCCAATTCCTAATAGCATATAACCTACACTTACATTAATCAGTTTTGCTTCAAACACTTTTTCCATTACATTGTTTCCTACCAAACCAATAATGGCCGCAATTACTACACCGATTATACCACTTGATAAACCGAGGACGGCTGCTTCTGCAAAGAAAATACGTTTAATATCTTTTCTTCTTGCTCCGATGGCACGTAGGATGCCAATTTCTTTCGTTCTCTCTACAACGCTGATGTACAATACCACAATGATCATTATTGCAGATACAAGTAAAGAAATCCCTGCTATCCCTGCAAGAACGAACGTAGCGATGTTTAAATATTTTGTCACTTGATTCAGAATGCTACCAACACCTGTTCCAGTAAAACCGGCAGCCTCTAATTTAGCTTGTACGTCATCCACATGTTTTTGATCATCGATTGTGACATTCAATTGGGTGGCTTTTAAATCCATGTTCTGACTATTATACATTTGCGTAAGCGTTTCATACGTTGCATATGCTACATCTTGATTCATTGTACCCTTTACTACTCCAGAAACAGTTACTTGTTTTGTAAGGATTATTGGTCGATGATTTTCATCTGTTGTTTTTACATAAAAATCAACTTTTTTACCCACTAAGTCTTTTGTAGAATCCTCTATTTTTTTAGCTGCCGTATCTGATAATACAATTTCACTTTCCTGGGGTAAAGAACCGCTAGTAAGATCACTTGCTTTTACAGTATCATTCATAGTTTGAAATTGAACAATATCAATAGACTTATCATTATAATTTAAGGAGCTCCCCATTGTCAGCGTAAATACTTTGTCTACACGCTTCACATGTTCTATATTTTTTACTTTGTTTAGATCAGTTTGATTGATTGGTGGTGTTTCCTGTACAGGATTTGGCAACATTCCTTGTTTGGAACCGGTTTTCCCATCTTCATTTTCTGTCGCTTTTGTAATCTGAATCAGATCTGGATTTAGGTTGGAGTTGATTTCTTTGTTGATATAGTTTGTTACACCACTACCGAGTCCTAACATAAGGATGACACTCAAAATTCCGATTGCTCCTCCAAATGATACGAGCAAATTTCGTTTTAAATTCAATTGTACATTTTTAATAGCCATTTTAATGGCTGCGATGAAGGGAAGGTTTTTTGTTTTTGTTTCTGTTCTATCGTTATTGGGGGCGTATGCCTTTTTTATTGAATCATCTTTAGTAATTTTTCCATCATCCATTGTGATAATACGTGTTCCAAAATTAGCTACTTTTTGTGAATGGGTTACGGTAATAACCAGCTTTCCTTTGGCAGCAATGCTATTTAATAACTGCATGATTTGTTCACTATTTTTCTTATCTAAAGCACCGGTTGGTTCATCAGCAAGAATAATATCAGGATCGTTAGTCAATGCCCTTGCGATGGCAACCCTTTGTTTTTGCCCTCCTGATAATTGATTGGGTTTCTTATGTAAATGATTTTCCAATCCAAGATCTGTTAATAACTCTGTTGCTTTTGCGATTCTTTCGGAACTACTCAAGTTCGTCATCTGCATTGTCATAAGAACGTTATCCAAAACGGATAGATGGCTGATTAAATTGAAGCTCTGAAAGATAAAACCAATTTTTAATTTTCGATAATCATCTACTTCTTTTTCTTTCATATCGTGCATACTTTTTCCGTCAACAATGATATTTCCTTCAAAGTCACGGTCCATACCACCAATTATGTTCATTAGCGTAGATTTGCCACTCCCCGACTCACCTAGAATAGATACAAATTCTCCTTTTTCAAATCCTACACTAACATCATGCAATACTTGGATTTTATCTTTACCACCTAATTGATAGAACTTTTTAATGTTAGACACTTGGATATAACTCATTAATGTGACCTCCGATTATATAATTTGTGAGTGTGCTTTCTTTCTGAATACATTTCAGTGCTTAACTAGAAATGGCATACATATAACTCTTAAACGGACAGTTGTCCGGAATTGATCGTAACAAAACAAATTTTATATGTCAACATATTTCCGAATGAATCTTGCCACTATCCAATTGAGACATTTACGAGAATGCTAAATAAGATCAGTATTTGCAAATATGAAGTGAAAGTATAAGTTTGGTAGTTCTTAATTTAAAATATCAGCAGGGAGAATGAAACTCTCCATTGCTACTATCAGAATCGTCTATAGGGACGTTGGCAAGATTTGAATGTGGATAGGGAAATGAGTGAGTATTTTAAGCAAAATTAGTTTTTAGGAAATCAATAACTTGAAATTGCGAGGATAATGGTTTTGGTTTTATATATGTCAATAAAAACACCTTGCAGACAGATCAGTTACTAACAATTATTCATTTGACAGTACATGTTCTTTTTGTTATTCTCAAAAAGCGGACAGTTGTCCGTTTGGTAATTTAAAATTATATTTACATTACCCTTTGTCTTTATGTAGCAAAAGATAACAGTCATCGATGGCAAGAATGATCTTAATGTTGTACAAACTAAAAGGAGTGAATTTTATGTCAAATGTTTTATTTATTAATTTGCCAGCAGAAGGACACATTAATCCTACGATAGGGCTTGTAAGAGAACTAATACAAAGAGGGGAAATTGTAACGTACTATTGTACAGAACCATTCAGGGAACGACTTGAAGCCACAGGAGCTACTGTTCGTACGTATAAGGATTTTCTAAGTGACATGCCTGTCAAAAATGCTTCCTCAGAAAAAACACAAATGGGAAAAATGTTTAAATCCTTTATTAAAAATAATATGTTACTAGTAGATAAAATTATTGCTGAAACAAAAGAGGAGTCTTACGACTATATTGTATATGATCAAATGTGCATAGCGGGAGGAATCATTGGAGAGATACTCGATATTCCCAAGATAGCAAGTTGTACAACATTTGCGTTTGAAACTGTTTTAAAGATGAAATTTGCAGAAACCAAACACATGCCTCTTGATTCAAGCGGGGCATTTGAATCCGTTATTGAAGACTTAAAACGTACTTATCACATTAAGTTGGACCATGTGAAGACCATACTGGATTTGTCATATTATCCTGGAGATATGACGCTTATATACACATCCCGTTACTATCAACCGGAGTCGGAGATGTATAACGATACTTTTAAATTTGTAGGTCCATCTTTAGTAGTACGTGCAGATCAACCAGATTTCCCGTTTGAGAAGTTGAAAGGACTACCTGTTATATTTATTTCAATGGGAACAGTTGTGAATGAACAGGCAGCGTTTTATCAGCTCTGTTTTGAAGCACTAAAAGACGTAAACGCCACAGTTGTATTATCTGTTGGTAAGAAAGTAAAAATAGAGAATTTACACCCTGTTCCAGAAAACTTTATCATCCGAGATTATGTACCACAAGTGCAATTGTTAGAACATGTTGATGTCTTCTTTACACATGGTGGGATGAACAGCTCTAGCGAAGGTCTTTACTTTAACACGCCGCTAGTCGTATTGCCTGTTTCAGGAGACCAGCCTTTGGTAGCCAAACGAGTTGAAGAGCTGGGTGCCGGCTTGACTCTTGACCTTGAGAGCGTCACAGCTGATGAAATTAAAGATGCGGCCAACTGCTTATTGTCGGATGTGACGTACAAGCAGAACGCAACAAAAATAGGGGATAGCTTTAGAGAAGCTGGGGGATATAAAAAAGCAGCAGACGAGATTTTTGAGTTCAAATTAACTGTGAACAATAATTAAAATTCGGTTACTCAATCATAAAAACCAACCACTTTTGTATGTAGTACGTAAAAGAGGTTGGTTTTTACGGTTTGTTTGTGATATTGAAGTCTTTGATCCCTAACAAAAAGGAGTAGCGTTCCATCAATATCCTACTTCTCTCCTCTAGATTTATGAATTTAACCATCGGAACAAAAAACCGTTTATGGTATAGATAAATACCGCTAAAGACTTAAAACACAGAATATTACTAAATACATATTTGTTTAATATTTAGATTATTTTATAATATCAGTAAATATAGGGGATTGTGTTGATGTTCTACGCGAATTATTTAGATTCATCTTTATCGTAAGGTTCTATATATTTTGTCTTTTCTTGTAAATCTCTATTTCTGTTAGTATTGTCAGTTCCTCTAGTAAAATCGTCAAATGGTGTATACATATTGGTGATTTTCTTTTTTCTTACAACAATATTGTATACCCCAAAAATTATTAATCCAATGAAGATTATTCCAATTACAACAACAACGATATTCAAAGGATCCATTTTCAAAACCTCCTTTGTTAATACTAGTACTAACATCTCTGAAATATTCAAAAAATAGAAGGGGATGTATATAATATGAAGAAAATCATTGCTTTTTTGTCAGTTTTTCTGTTTTTTAGTGCATTTACATAAGATATAGCAAGTGCTACTTGGAAAAACGATTCATACACTGAGAATACAGTTACTTTGATATTTTTTTAAATTAACGCTTCGTTATGATGAAGCAATCTTATATAAACGTTAATAAATCGTCACCCTCTGTTAGTTTTGCATCCTCAAGCACAAAATTTTATGATGGCTCTACATTCATTTTGCAAACGAGTATGCTGAACAATACTTTTTCAAAAAGTATTTAACAGGTGTGAGAGTGTCAGATACAGAAGTGGGTGGCTTTTTCATGGGAAAAGCTTTCGCGGGAAAAAGATGCTTAACCTATTTGCCGTTGATTTCCGCTACAGGCGGCGCTTTCTTTGGGCACACACGTAAGCCGCAACCCTCGCAAACGCGTATTTTGTTGCATTTTACGTTCTGTACGTTCTTAGCAAGAGTTGCCCCGTCCTTCATAAATTGAATAAAAGGCATCGAAAGTTAGCTTTCTTGACGATTTTTATTTTTGAATAAGGACCATGTTGAGGAGCTATAAAAAGGGCAATTACACTGTTATGGATTTGAATTAAAGAAAGAATCCTTTAAGTTTTAAAAGTAATTGAACCGCTAGATGAGATATGTATCAAATAGACTTTGTACCAAAAATCTAGATATCAGTAGAGGAATTTCGTAATATTATTCAAAAAGATCAATGTAAAGGCTTTTTAATGTTAGAATAGCTAAGGCAATTAGTTGAAAGTATCAGTCGTATTTACCATTTTATACTTATTTAGTGTAAATTCACCTAAATCTATCCTAATAAGTTGTTATAATAGTTTTTTAGAAATTTAAGAATATAAATACTATATTCTTTTTGTGATAAATTATTTTATGTAATGAAGTAGAGGTGAACGATAGGTGAAGCAGGTGTTGGTAATTAAGAATGAAAGATCTTTAGCAAAAAAGATCGTAAGTGGCCTAAAGCAAGAAGGCTATTTCATTTTAACACTTCACAATGAAAACAAAGGTTTAAATATAGTATATGAGCAAGATTGGGATATTATCGTATTGGATTGGGATTCGTTAAGTATATCTGGACCGGAAATTTGCAGACAAATACGGGCTGTTAAAACGACACCGATAATCATCGTGACCGACAATGTATCTAGCAAGGATTGCATAGAAGGATTACAAGCAGGGGCAGATGATTATATAAGAAAACCATTTGTAAAAGAAGAATTAGTAGCAAGGATAAAAGTTATTTTAAGGAGAGGGGACGTTATCCAACCAAATGAGAATAAATTTTTTCGGTTTAAAGACCTCTTCCTTGATGCATCCCACAATATTGTGACAAAAAGTGGCGAAATACTCCCTCTTACTCAGCGTGAGTATGACCTCCTTCTATTTTTAATCAAGAATAAAAATAAAATTTTGAGCCGAGAAATGCTTTTGAATCAGGTATGGGGATATGACGCAGCAGTCAGTCCAAATGTAGTGGATTTATACATTGGGTATTTAAGAAAAAAGCTAAAGTGTGAGAAGAAAGATAGATATATTCAAACATTACATGGTAGGGGCTATTCAATGATTGAATAATAAAATGAAGATAATAGGTCAATCGTGAAAAACGAGTAAAAACAGTTTCAACCAGTTTTTACTCGTTTTTTTGTTCTGTAAAATATAATGAAAATTCCGTTTATTGGCTTAGAGATGTAAAAATTACATATTATATTTTGTATCCAATCTTTACTTGATGCTAAAAAAGCAACTTAATATATTAACATACAGCCTTCACAAGATTTTCACATAATTAATGACTATACTATACCACAGAACGTTCAAATGAAAATGATTATCAATAGCAATTGAGGTGGATAGTAATTACGATGCAATTCAATCTATAGACTTCATCATTTTCAAAATAAATTATTATAAGGAGTATATGTATGAAAAAATCTATGTTTTTAAAATTAGTTGGTATTTTAGCAGTTTTGACTTTAATGTTAGTAGCTTGCTCAGATTCAAGTAATAAAACTGATGAAACTAATCAAGAGTCAAAGGCTAATGAAGATAATGGAAGTGAAGAGGTTGCTAAACCTACGACGGTCGAAATCACTGATGCCCATGGAACTGTTACTGTTCCGGTAAACCCAAAGAATGTAGTAGCTTTGGATAATAGAACTTTTGAAACGTTAGCTGATTGGGATATTGAATTAGTAGCTGTTCCAAAGGATGTTATGCCTGCAGATTCACCATATGTAAAGGACGATTCAGTTCAAAATGTTGGAAATCACCGCGAACCAAATCTTGAAATTATAGCAGCTGCAAACCCTGAACTTGTAATTATCGGGCAAAGATTTGCTGGCTATTACGAAGATATTAAAAAATTAGTGCCGAATGCAGCTGTTATTGATCTTAATGTTGATGTTTCTGAGGAAGCTGCAACGCCTGGGGAAAACTTAGTAAATGGACTTAAAAATTCTACAGTTGCTTTAGGGCAAATTTTTGATAAAAATGAAGAAGCTAAACAATTGGTAGCTGATTTTGATAAAGTGATCGAAAATGCTAAATCTGCTTATAACGGAACGGATAAAGTTATGAGTGTTATCGTTGCTGGTGGGGATATTGGTTTTTCAGCTCCTCATTCTGGACGTGTTTGGGGACCAATGTATGAAATTTTTGGTTGGGCTCCAGCATTAGAAGTTGCCGATTCTACTTCAGATCATAAAGGTGACGAAGTTTCTGTTGAAGCTATTGCACAAAGCAATCCTGATTGGCTCTTCGTATTAGATCGTGATGCTGCAACATCTGATGCGGGTGATTCAGTTCCTGCTAAGGATGTTCTTGCAAACTCACCTGCTCTTCAAAACACAACTGCTGTTTCTAAAGACCGAATTATTTATGCACCAGCAGATACTTATACAAATGAATCAATTCAGACTTATATAGAGTTATTTGAAAATCTTGCAAATACTTTAGCTAAGTAGTGCAAAGGAGTTTGGAATGGTGCCAAAAAATATAATTTCTAGGGTTGAGAATTTTTCTCAACCCCAGTTTTATAACTACAATAAGATATGGACAAAACCTTTTATATTAGCGATTATCGTTGTTATTATTTTAGGCATTATATCACTGTTTACTGGAGTTTATGATATACGTGGACAAGAGGATGGAATGGAGATGTTTTTCATAACTCGTGTTCCAAGAACTGCTGCATTAATGCTAACTGGAGCTGCAATGTCAATGGCAGGGCTCGTAATGCAACTGATTACACAGAATCGTTTTGTTGAACCTACTACAACAGGGACAATTGAATGGTCAGGTTTAGGGCTGCTTCTTGTTTATTTATTATTTCCTGCCCCGACTTTAGTTCTAAGAATGACTGGGGCAATCATTTTTTCTTTTATAGGAACGATGATTTTCTTTTTATTTTTAAGAAGAGTTAAACTTCGCTCGTCTTTAATTGTTCCAATTATTGGATTAATGCTTGGAGCGGTCATTTCAGCAGTATCCACTTTTATGGGACTTCTTTTTCAAATGACGCAAAGTATTGAAACTTGGTTTGTTGGTTCTTTTGCGTCCGTTCAGGTGGGAAGATATGAATATTTATGGCTAATTGTAATCGTTACTTTGCTTATTTTTATTTTTGCTAATCGATTGACTTTAGCTGGATTAGGTGAAGATATAGCAACAAGCCTCGGCGTTAATTACAATAGGATTGTTCTTTTTGGAACTGCCCTTATTTCTTTTGCAGTTGGAATTGTTGCAGCTGTTATTGGTAATTTACCTTTCTTGGGTTTAATTGTCCCGAACATTGTTTCAATGTTTAGAGGTGATGATCTTAGGAGTAATTTGCCTTGGGTATGTGTGATAGGAATGGGGACAATAACTGCCTGTGACATAATTTCCCGAACAATAATAATGCCATTTGAAGTACCTGTTTCATTAATACTTGGAACAGTGGGGTCAGTCGTGTTTATTACTATTTTATTGAGACAAAGAAAACCTAGGAGGCTACGATGAACACATTGGATTATAGAAATAAAGAAAATGTCGATATCGATTCTAGCCTTCATAATGAAAAAAGATCAGCTAGGGCTTTTCGTTCTAAGAAGGAAGAAAGGCGTTATTGGATTTTGCTAATAACGTTGATTGCTTTGGGCATCCTTTCTTCTTATGGACTTTTAGTTTATAACAATCCAGTTCCGATAGATTCGCCTTCTTTTATCCCAGTTGTTATGAGAAGGATTGTAGCGCTTGTTGCAATGATTATTGCTGCAGTTTGTCAGAGCTTGTCCACTGTTGCTTTCCAATCGATTACGAATAATAGGATAATAACGCCGTCACTTTTAGGTTTCGAATCCCTTTACTCAGCAATTCAAACGAGTACAATATTTTTCTTTGGTGCTAGTGCATTGATAAATTTTACGGGAATCGGATCATTTTTATTTCAAGTTGTTGTTATGGTTGTGATGAGTTTAATACTTTACGGATGGTTACTTTCCGGTAAATATGGGAATTTGCAACTTATGCTTTTAGTCGGGATTATTATTGGTACTGGGCTAAATTCTGTGTCAACTTTCATGAGAAGACTACTTGCGCCTTCTGAATTTGATATTTTACAAGCAAGATTGTTTGGTTCTGTTAATAATGCAGACTCTGCATATTTTCCTATTGTAATTCCTATGGTAATAATTGTAGCAATATTACTACTTGCTCATTCTAAAAATCTAAATATATTGTCACTAGGAAAAGATGTTTCTACTTCATTTGGAGTTAAATATCAATTTAGTGTAATTTATACGCTTGTATTAGTTGCTATTTTGATGTCAATTTCAACAGCATTGATTGGACCGCTTACTTTCTATGGCTTTTTAGTAGCAACTTTGAGTTATCAGGCGGCATCAACTTATGATCATCGATATATTTTTCCAATGGCTCTTGCTATAGGATTTTTGATAATAACGAGTGCATACTTTTTGATGTATCATGTATTCCATGCGCAAGGTGTAGTTTCAGTTATTATTGAATTATTTGGTGGAATAATATTTTTAACTGTAGTTTTAAGGAAGAGGGCTTTATGATAAAAATTGATAATGTTAAAAAGTTCTATACTGATAAGGTAAAAATAGGACCTTTGGATATTGAAATACCAAAAGCAGGATTTACTTCTTTAATTGGACCAAATGGTGCTGGAAAGTCTACGACACTTTTAATGATTGGAAGACTCTTAGATATGGAGGAAGGTCAAATCCAAGTGGCAAATATGGATATTTCTGAAACCAAATCAAAAGACTTAGCAAAAATTTTGACTATATTACGACAAGAAAATCATTTTGTAACGAGGCTTACTATTAGACAACTAGTTGGGTTTGGACGCTTTCCTTATTCAAAGGGAAGATTGACTAAAGAGGATGAGGTTATTATATCTAAATATATCGATTTTTTAGACCTAACGGATTTAGAGAATAGATATTTAGATGAGCTTTCTGGTGGTCAAAGACAAAGGGCATATGTAGCGATGGTTTTATGCCAAGAGACTGAATATGTACTTTTGGACGAGCCTCTGAACAACCTTGATGTTGCTCGTTCTGTTCAAATGATGGAGCATTTAAGACGAGCTGCTAATGAATTTGGAAGAACAATTTTGACTGTTATGCATGATATAAATTTTGCAGCCAAATATTCTGATAGTATTTGTGCTATGAAAGATGGACAAATTGCCGCTTTTGGAACAGTAGAAGAGGTTATGGACTCAAAAATTTTGACTGATATTTTTGAAACAAAAATAGAAATTATTGAAGGTCCTTATGGGCCAATCGCTGTTTATTAGTTTCAATACTTGCAAAGATTATAATAGTTGAAGCTGCTGTCTGTATTTTATAGGCGGCAGCTTTTTTTGTCTATCTACTACAAGAGGGTGATAGATTATTTTATAAATAAGAAAAAAGACAAAGTTGCCCTTATTAATTTCTTGGGCGACTTTGTCTCTTTTTACAGCTCTAATTTTATTTTAATGAACACCATATTTTAATGAGAGCGGAGATGATATTTGAATCGTAATACTGTACTAAATAAAGATTAAATAGATTTGTGCATATCAAGTAATTTAAAGTATTTTTATTACTTTCATTGATAAATCTACTTTTAGATAGTGTTATCTGTCCTTTTGTCTATTTAATTTTATTTTTAGTAAATTATATCTACTATTTAGTGACGTCCTTGACGAATCAATATTGGAAGTTCAATAAGTAGTTTATCCATCGTTAAAGGATCATCAAAATTCCATTTATTTTTCGAGAAATATATCTGGCTTTTTCTTGAATTTCGCCAATATTCTTCTTCAAAAAGTTTATCGTAATTTAGGCGTGATAAAGGATGGTCATCAGTTAACATGAAGAAAGTACCAGCTCTATAAGAATGGGCATGTTCTAAAGCGACTAACTGAAAAGGTATTCCTGCATCAATCAAATTCTTAACTTGGGAAGAGGGTTTATAGCCGTTAGGGTGATAGATTGTTACAGCGAATCCCTTCATTCCCATTACATATAAACTACCTTCAACCATTGAAAAAACGGTAGCTGATTGTTTACTAGGAAGTTGGTCTGCAAGTTCCATCCACATTTGACGTGAAGCTACTTGATGAAATTCAATCCAATTTTGTGCTAATTCTCTTTTATTAAACACATCAGCAATCTTTAAAAATCGATCATATACCGATTCATATCTATCAATTAGAACAGTTGGGGCAATAAGTGCAAGTTCATCGATCCAGTCCTGGCGGAAACCACTATGAACAATAAGATCAGGTTGCAACTTACGTATCTTTGCTGGTTCTCCAAGTAATCCTATATCTTGGATCCCTTCTAATGCTTCTCTATATATTACTCGCTTTCCAATTATTTCAGTATCGGCACCAATTGGTTGTATGCCAAGTGATAAAAGGTCTCCAAGCGAATAACCAATAGCTGCGACACGTTTGTATGGCAGAGTTTCGTTCTCTGAATCCGAGAAATTACGAGGGGTGATTACCACATATTGTCTAGGTGTCATACCTGTCTCTTGTTTGAACTTACGGACAAAATAGCTCTCATCTTTAAATCCTACTGCTTCAGCAATTTGTGCCAAAGTGTCATTAGTTTGTAGCAATAGTTTTTTTGCCTGTATCATTCGAATATTCAATAAATAATCTAATGGTTTTTTGCCAGTTAAGGACTGGAATAATGCACTGTATTGCCATTTTGCTACTCCTGCAATCCGATATAACTGTTGAACTGTTATATTCTGTCTATAGTTTTGCTCGATATATGCAATTGTATGTTTGATTGCTTGATAAGTATCAGATACTGTCTGTTCTCGCTCTCTATTTTCTATTAATAAAAGAATCAGCTCTTGCATATGAATTTGCTGTTTCAGCTTCTCGGACTCCAAGTTAGCTGTAGAATGATTTAGGCAATCATGTAACTTTTCTAATAGATGTAGGAACTTTGATTCGTCCGCAATTGATATACGAGTTTCGTATGGTAGTAAGTGAGTGATTTCAGTTGTTGGTTCTAAATCTCCAATTCTATATGCATAAAAATCAAGGACTATGACGGGAGCAGAGAGGGGAGTGTTCTCACTAAAATTTCCTGCTGGATAATTGAGGGAGGAATTAGAGAATTGGATACTGCATTGTGCTTCAGGTGACAGAAGAAAGACATCATTGCTATAGGCTCTTACGAAATGTTTGCGTAAATGAAGCGTGCCATCATTCTCTTTGAAAAAAATAATGCGATGAGTTCCTGGCTGTTTAGCAACAACACTTTTACTAAGACGTTTTTCCATAAAGTAAATGCTAGCAGGTATATATAGATAAAGTTCAGTATGATGTTTTTGAACAGGTTGTTGGTCTTGAAAAGAAGTAAGCATGATATAACATCTCCTCTTTATTGTGCATGGTGTGAATTAGAAGTTTCTGATTTTTGTACTATGAAAAATCAGAAATCCTTCTATTGTGCGATTATATCAAATCACCTAGTATAAATGAAGATGATTTTCATTATCAATAAAAAACAAGGAGTTTGTTGTGAATATGAACACTATTTCAAAAAGATTATTAGGCATTATGCTTATTATGGTATTGACACTTATAAGCGCTTGTTCACTTAAAGAAGAAGAGAGTCAACAAGGTGAGAAAAGTGAACAAACACATGAAAAGGCGATTACTGTTTCGTGGATGCGAGATTTGGGACCTTCCAATCCTCATGCTTACTATCCTTCTCAGTTGTTCTCACAATCAATGATTTATGAACCACTCGTGAAATACGGAGAGGGAGGAAAAATTGAACCGCACTTGGCCAAAAGCTGGGAAATTAGTGAGGATGGAAAAACATACACGTTTCATTTACGCGAAGATGTAAACTATTCTGATGGTTCTCCTTTTAATGCTACCAATGTGAAACGTAATATAGATGCTATTTTAAAAAATAAGGAAACACATAGTTGGTTGGGGACAGCAAAACTATTAGATCATGCAGAAGTTGTTGACGAATTTACAGTAAAACTTGTATTTTCACAGTCTTACTATCCTGTATTGCAAGATTTAACAACGGTTCGTCCATTCCGTTTTTTAGCAGATGCTAGCTTTCCAGAAGGGGACAATACATTAGAAAGTATTAAAGAGCCAATTGGTACTGGTCCATGGATTTTAAAGGAGTATAAACAGGATGAATATAGTGTATATGAAAAAAACCCTAACTATTGGGGTGAACAACCAGAATTAGATAAAGTCACTGTTCGAATTATGCCTGATGCTGAAACACGAGTTCTTGCTTTTGAGAAGGGTGATTTGGATTTGATTTTCGGAGAAGGGTCTATCAGCCTTGATGCCTTTACCGAGATGCGTGACAATGGCAAATTTAAGACCGATTTATCTGGTTCGTTAGGTACACGTAGTTTGATACTTAATACACAAAATGAAAAGCTAGCAGACATACGTGTACGAATAGCATTACACCAAGGATTTGATAAAGAAGCATTAGTGGAAGGAATCACATCTGGGGTAGAACCAGTAGCCAATCAGGTACTGTCACCTGATTATCCTTACGTGGAACAAACCTATTCTCCTGTGTCTTACAATACAGAACAAGCTATTCAAAATTTAGAAGATGCAGGGTGGGTACTGCCATCAAACGGTAATATACGTGAGAAAAATGGAGAAAAACTAGAAATCACACTAATGTACGATACTACGGACCGAATTCAGAAAGCTATGGGAGAGACTTTGCAGGCTGAATGGGCTGCAATAGGCGTCAAATTGAACTTGACAGCTTTGGAATTAACAGAGCAGACTAAGCGCTTCCGAGCAGGCGACTATGATTTGAATTTCTGGTTTAACTCAGGTGTGCCATATGATCCACATACATTGGTTAATGCAGTAGCAGAACCGACTTTCGGTGTTGCTGAAGCACACACGAATATTAAAGATAAGGACAAGCTGGATGCTGATATTCGCCAAGTATTAGGTTCAGTAAATGAGAAGGAACGATATTCATTATATGATTCTATTTTACAACAAGTTCAAGAACAGTCTGTTATCATTCCATTATCTTATATTCGCCAATATATGGTATATGGTGAGCGTATAGAGAGTGGGACTTTCCCTGAGAGTCGTTGGGATCATCCGTTTAATGAAATTCATATGAAATAAAGGAGGATGATTAAACAATGGCAAGTTACATACTAAAAAGAGTAACAGCCTTAGTTCCACTTGTTTTGTTTGCTACACTTATGACATTTATGCTCATACGCCTTTCGCCGGTTGATCCGGCAGAGGCATATTTTTCGGCAGCCAATATAAAGCCTAGCGAAGAGGCGCTTACAGAAAAACGTATAGAGATGGGGCTTGATCGTCCATTTATAGTCCAATATGTTAGAGTAGTTAAAAATATGCTAAAGCTAGATTTTGGCGATTCATATCTTTCTTCAAAACCTGTGGGAGAGGAGATTTTAAAGCGACTACCATCCACACTACAATTGGCATTTAGTAGCATGTTACTCGCATTAATTGGAATATTACTACTGGGCTATTTATCTGCAGTGTATGCAGGGGGATGGGTAGACCGTATGGTACGAATATTATCTTACATAGGTGCTTCCCTGCCTCAATTTTTGCTTGGATACTTACTTATATATATATTTGCAATTAGACTGGATTTACTTCCTGTAGAAGGGAAAGGTACTTTAGCACAATTAGTGTTGCCGTCTTTAACTCTTGCAGTGGCAATAATTGCTACTTATGCACGACTATTTAGAGAAAATATATTGGAACAGTTGAAACAGGCTTATGTTGATTATGGGCATACTCGCGGTTTGCGCCCGAGAAGTATCATGTTACGCCATGTCGTGCGTTTAGCTGTTCTTCCTATTATTACGGGGCTTGGTATGAATTTAGGGCGATTAATTACTGGAACTATCATAGTAGAAAGAGTATTTTCATGGCCTGGACTTGGAAGGTTTTTTGTAGAGTCTATTTTTAACCGAGACCTTCCCGTTATACAAGGGTATGTTTTCTTCGCAGCTTTCTTGTATTTATGTACAAGCCTGCTGACTGATCTGCTCCATATGGCTGCTGATCCTCAACTAAGGCTGCGAGAGAAGGTGAGAGAATGAATATGAAGGCTGATCTAATTAACAAATGGACAATATGGTTCAGCATATCCATTTTAATGATATGTGCTTTGGGTGCTATTTTTGCTCCAGGGATTATGCCACACGATCCAAATGCCGTCAATATAGCAAAAAAATTGCAGTCATCCTCGGCAGACCATTGGTTGGGGACAGACCATTTAGGTAGAGATATTTTATCTCGACTTATTTATGGATTACGCATATCAGTTGGTTTGGTTTTCGGGGTCTTTTTTACTTCGGTAATGATAGGTACATTGATAGGTACTTTATCGGGATATATCGGTGGAAGAGTTGACTGGTTAATTATGCGTTTTTGCGATGGGATGATGGCATTCCCAAATCTTGTGTTAGTTCTAGGGATTGTAGGTATGCTTGGACCAGGTATCTATCAGGTTGTAATTGCACTATTACTTGTACAATGGGTGTATTACGCTCGGATGTCTCGCGGAATGGTGTTACAGATGCGAGAAGCACCTTTTTTAGTTGCAGCACAAATTTGTGGCTCAAGTAGAATAACTATTTTACGAAAGCATATTATGCCACATATATTACCCCAAATTGCAGTTATCGGTACACTTGAAATGGGGTGGGCTATTATGGATATTTCAGCTTTATCGTTTTTAGGATTGGGCATTCAACCACCTACAGCTGAATGGGGTGCAATGATTAATGAAGGTAGGGGGTATATTCGGAGCCATCCAGAACTAATGTTATATCCAGGGTTATGTATTCTCATAGTAGTAAGCGCTTTTAATATATTTGGCGAATGGCTGTCCAAAATACTTGGCGTTAAAAAAATGAAGGAAAGAGAGTGAGAAACCGAAATTGGATAAGAAAAGTCTAGGGCAGTTTGAACCCGTGCTATCTGTGAATAAAGTCTATGCCGATATCTTTGACAATAAGGGTGACCAGAAAAGGTTGTTACATCCAATTACTTTCGAGCTACAACCTGGAAAGGTAATTGGGCTGGCGGGAGAGAGCGGCAGTGGTAAAACTATGACATGTCGTTCTATCTTGCAGTTATTGCCTTCAGAGATTAGAAATGGAGGTAGTATTCGCTTGAAAAATCGTGAACTGATTGGGCTACCTGAACATGAAATGCGTCAAATTAGGGGAAAGGAAATTGGTTATGTTGTACAAAATCCAATGAACGCATTAATTTCTGTGAGAACTATTGGTAATCAGTTTATAGAAACAATTCGTACCCATCTACCACTTAATAAACGTGAGGCGATAGAATTGGCATGTCATACATTGGAACAAGTAAATTTGTATAATCCTAAGTTACTTTTGCAAAAGTATCCATTCGAATTAAGTGGTGGAATGCTACAAAGAGTACTCATAGCATTGACGATGTGCCTCTCTCCATCAATTGTTATTGCTGATGAGCCTACAACTGCTCTTGATACAGAAAATCAATTCCGTGTACTTGAGGAATTGGAAAAATTACGCTCACAAGGAACAGCTATTTTATTCATTACACACGATTTAGATGTATTGGCAGAAATAGCTGATGAGGTGATGGTCATGTGTAGTGGAGAATTAATAGAGCATACTGATGTTTTTACTTTATTTAATAGTCCCCAACATCCTTATACAGCCAAATTATTGCACAATCGTTTGGATCAAGAATGGGAGGTAATGTAGTGGCTTTATTAGAATTTTCGGCAGTTGGTTACAGCTATTCAAAATTAGATAAGAAAAAGGAAAGTAGCATGCGCCAAACCCTTCAAGATGTATCATTTTCACTAGAGCAAGGACACTGTCTTGCAATGCTTGGAAGTAGTGGTGCAGGAAAAAGTACAATTGGTCACATAGCTTTAGGGTTGAGGACACCTCATTCAGGAACTGTGCGAGTTGAAGGAATTGATTTGTATAATGATAATCAAGCTAAAAAGAGTAAGATACGCAGAGAAATACAAGCTGTGTTTCAAGATTGCTATTCATCAGTAAACTCCAAAATGACAGCTGGTCAAATTATAGGAGAACCAATTGACAATTTTCTAAGTATTAGTCATAAAGAAAAACAGCGAATGATTGAAGAATTACTAGAACAAGTTGGCTTATCTGCTTCTGATATGAATAAATTCCCTTGGCAATTTAGTGGAGGACAATTACAGAGAATTTGCATTGCTAGAGCTATTTCGGTTAAACCTAAAATAATTGTATTAGACGAATCTGTCAGTAGCTTGGATGTTGTTAACCAAGTCAATATCATCCGTTTATTGCGTCAACTGAAGGATCAATTTGGTATGTCGTATTTATTCATTACACATAATCTGAAGGCGGCATTTGCTTTGGCTGATCAGTATATTGTGTTAGATAAAGGCAAAATACATGGGATTTATTCTGACCGTATTCAACTTCAGCAATCAAGTGACCTAGTGACACAGCAGTTACTGAAAGCAGCACTTGTTGGTATTCCAGGGCAGGGTGTTATTCGTACAGATCGTACTAACATTACAGAGATGCAACGATTGGAACTGGTCTATGATTAGCGATAATAATAAAATATTTCGCTCTGAAGCTACTTCTCCATTGCTGTTGCGTATCTACGGCTTAACATTTCTATTTTATAGCGCTAATGCGATTATTCAGATTGTCTTGCCTTTGCATACTCAGAATAAAGGGATGGACAATAGCGAGATTGGGCTGATGATTGGAGCATATTTGTTTGTCAGTATGTTACTAAGACCTTGGGTAGGAGTTGTCGTGGATTTTCTTGGTAGCCGAAAAGTTATCCGTATTATTCTTTTTTCACATTTAGGAGTACTCTTACTTTATTCATGGTCTATCAGTGAAGATTTCCTTATTATAAGAGGTTTACAGGGAGCGGTGAGTGCCTTTTTTTCTTTAGCTGTTCAACAGATAGTATTGAATGAACTACCTGAACGGGAGCGTGTCCAGGGCTTATCGCTGTATTCCTTGTTTGGAATGTTACCTACTGTAGTTTGGCCAATTTTTGCATTATACATATGGGAATATGGAGGTTTTGCATGGTTTATCTTAAGTTTAGGTATTTTGGGATTTTTAACACTTCTAGCAGGATATCCACTTGTTTATTCTAAGGATGAAGTTAATATGGTGAGGCAAGAAATCTCAAAAATACAAACTGAAGCGTGGTATAAAAAGGTTCTACATACTATCGTAAACCGTAGCTTTATTGCCAGTAGTATGGTTATGTTTACAGCATCCGCAGGGTTCGGCGCAGTAACAGCCTTTTTAACACTATATGTTAAGCAAATTGAGATTGGACATGCAGGTATGTATTTTGCGATTCAGTCTGGAATTATGGTCATGGCTCGTTTTATATTTCGGAACAAACTACCCTCTGATGGTAAGTGGCATGCAAAACCACTATCCTTACTCCTCTTTTCCATGTCGTTAGGTTTAACTATGACAGCGATTGCTCCTTTCTTTGGATATTCCATTAGTTTGTATCTTGGGGCTGCAGCAGTTGGGCTAGGTATGGCCAGCCTTTACCCGATATTAGGAGCATACTTGAGCATAACATTAGGACCGGATACACGAAAAATTTGGATGGGTCTTTTTATTTCAATGTCTGATTTTGGTGTTGTTATAGGTAGTATAGGTATGGGAGTTATTGCTGATTGGATAGGCTATTCTTTTGTTTTCGCTTTATGTGCAGTTATGTTGTTGGTAGTTGGCGTGTTGACTGCACGTTGTGGCAAGTGGCTAAGTAGTTAAAGGGTATAGATATTTTTTGACATCAAATTTACATTCGAAGAAAAAATTCGAATTGTACTAGAGAACATCATCGTACTAAAGCTCTCGGGAAATCCAGTACAAGTTATTCTACATGGTTTAAATCCTTTGTCATTTTAAAGTGAAAATTACTAAAACTACAGGAGTCTGCAAGTAGTGAACAGTTTGAACAAGAAATATTGATTACTCGACAAACGAATGAAGGCAAAATAAAAAATATCTGAGCTCAGTGGAATACCGAACTCAGATATTAGAAGCAGTCTAACTAAATATGTCAAACTTTTTTTGGATCAAATCATATTAATGGTTATTTTTTGGCATTAATTGATACTACCTCAGGAGATAATCCTTCCTTTACCGAAGGGGATACATAAAGGCGTACCGTAAATAGGATCATTTGTCATCTGACAATCTAATTCGAAAACATGTTTTACTAAAGAAGTTGTCATGATTTCTTCAGGTTTTCCTTCTTGATAAACCCCACGGTCACGCACCGTAATAATATGGTCGGCATATCGACATGCCAAATTAATATCATGTAGAACCATAATGATCGTTCTATTTTGTTTATTTAATTCGAAGAGTAAATCTAAAATTTCAATTTGATGTGTTAAATCTAAGTAAGTTGTAGGTTCATCTAACAGAATAATATCTGTATCCTGTGCAAGCGTCATGGCAATCCAAGCACGTTGACGTTGACCACCTGAAAGTTCATCAACTGGTTTATCCCGTAAATGATCAACGCCCGTCGCCTTTAAGGCATTTAATACAATTTCTTCATCTTTCTCGGTCCATTGTTTTCGCCAGCTTTGATGAGGGTAACGACCCTGTTTAACAAGTTGTAATACTGTTAATCCTTCTGGTGCTACTGGTGATTGAGGAAGTATAGAAAGCTTTTTAGCTACTTGTTTCGTGGATAATTTAAAAAGATCTTGTCCGTCTAATAATACAGAACCTTGCTTAGGCTTTAATAATCGAGCAATTGAGCGTAAAAGTGTAGATTTTCCACAACCATTGGCACCAATCAGAACAGTAATTTCATTCATAGGAATAGATAAATTTAGATTTTCAATAATATTTGAATCACCATAATTTAGTGTAAGTGATTTAGTTTCTAAAGTTTCAGTCATGCAGTTTGACTCCTTTATTTTCTTGGGTTTCTCAATAATAAATATATGAAATAAGGGGCTCCAATAGCAGCTGTAAACACTCCTGCTGGCACTTCTAAAGGACTAAATGCAGTGCGTCCAATAATATCTGCAATCATTACTAATAAAGCACCAATAGCAGCGGATGTTGGAAGTAATATACCGAATGATGGGCCAACAATGCGTCTTGCGATATGTGGAGCCATTAAGCCGACAAAGCCAATAGCTCCTGCAAATGAAATGGCGCTAGCAACAAGACTTGAACTCAAAAGTAATAAGAAAAAACGAGTTTTTTGTACAGTTTGACCTAAACTTGCAGCAGTATCATCACCCAATTCTTGGACATTTAACTGTCGAGTAATAAAGACTGTTAGAAGTAGGAGGAGTATAATTATCGGAACAATAATTTGAACTTGATTCCAATCGGCACTTTTGACGCTACCTGTAATCCACTTATTGGCTTCACTAGCTTGATAAATAGGACCGATAACCATCAACATCGTTGTAATAGCCTGCATAAAAGCAGAAACCCCGATACCAATTAATACGAGACGGGTTGCAGTCACACCATCTTTCCAAGCAAATACATAAACAATAAATGCAACGACAGTAGCTCCAATAAATCCTGCAAGAGGTAGCCATTCAATACTAACTGTTAATGAATGATTGGAGTCACTGAAAATAGCTAAAAACCCTACGACCGCTGCTCCACCACCAGCAGAAATACCGATTATATCAGGTGAAGCTAGAGGATTTTTAATAAGTCCCTGTAAAATTGCACCTGCCACAGCTAAAGCCATACCTGCAAATGCCGCAATAAAAATTCTCGGTAGTCGGAAGTCAATAATAATTAATTGATCGAAATCAGAACCTTGTCCGATTATGGTCTGCATAACTTTTAAAGGATTTACAAATGAATCACCAAATGATGCACTGAAGAAAAAAACAAATAGTGCTGTGATGCTAATAAAAGTTAGCTTTTTAGAAGCATCTACATCTAGTAAAAAGGATATTTTATTTTGTAGTAAACGTACTGTTTTTAATTGTTTCATTATTTTTTTCCACCTTTACGCGCAAGGTAAATAAAGAATGGTGTTCCAATCATGGCTGTCATTACGCCAACTGGCACTTCTTGAGGCATAATAATATATCGTGCTGTCACGTCTGCTAACAGTAAAAGAATCCCACCTAATATAGCAGCCATTGGAATGAGCCAACGATGATCAGTACCAACAAACTTTCGCGCAAAATGGGGTACTACAATTCCAACAAAACCTATAGGACCTGCTATTGCAACTGAACTACCTGCTAAAAAAATGACAATAATGCCAACCGTTAATTTCATCAATCCAAGTGGTAACCCTAGGCCTCTTGCTATATCATCACCAAGAGCAAGAATATTCATTTTAGAAGAGATGAACATTGCAGCAATCCATCCAATAACTAAATATGGTAGCACGGATAATAGAATTTCCAGCTTTCTCCCTTGTACAGATCCAGCTAACCAAAACAGTACTTGCTCAAGTTCTGCTTCGTTTGTTGCGAGTAAACCTTGTGTAAAAGATGCGAAGAGTGCACTGATTGCGGCACCAGCTAAAGTTATTTTGACAGGCGTTACGGCGTCTCGTCCAGATGAACTAATGCCATAAACAGATAGAGCGGCTATGGCAGCACCTAAAAATGCTACCCATGCTAAGGATTGTAAACTCGAAATATGGAAGAAAATCATTGCAAATACGACTGCAAAGCCAGCTCCAGTATTGATTCCTAAAATTCCTGGTGATGCTAATGGATTTTTCGTTAATGTCTGCATAAGTACCCCTGTTATAGCTAAGGAAGCCCCCACACATGTAGCAATTAAAGCTCTAGGAATACGAACATTTTGAATAATAATATGCTCATTAGAATTATTAAACTGGGTAAAAGATTCAATAGTCATTTGAATGGAGGTACTTGCATAGCCGTATACAATACTTATTCCCATACAAATAAGTAAGAGTAGCGTTCCTACTATTAATGCTATGGACTTTGAAGAATTATTATTAAAAATCATATAAATTTCATACTCTTTCTTTTAATAGAATGTACTTGCATTTTGTTAAAATCTATTGACAGTAATAAATTCTTACCATATCATTGATTTCGTTCTTAATAAAAATGATAATCATTCTCAACGAACATTCTATCATATACATTGGAGGAAAAAAAGATGCAAAAAACATTTCATAAGTTAATGGTTTTGCTAGCTGTTATGGCTATTTTTGTTCTTGCAGCGTGTGGCAATTCTAAAGATAACGAGAAGGAAGAAAGTTCAAAAGAAAGCCATGCGTACAGCATTGAACATGCAATGGGGACAACTGAGGTAAAAGACACGCCAAAGCGTATTGTTGTATTAACAAATGAAGGAACAGAAGCACTTTTAGCTTTAGGAATTAAACCAGTAGGTGCTGTTCAATCTTGGTCAGGTGATCCATGGTATGACCATATTAAAGATCAAATGGACGGTGTAGAAGTAGTTGGTATTGAACATGAAGTTAATATTGAAAAAATTGCTTCTTTAAAGCCTGATTTAATTATTGGTAATAAACTTAGACAAGAAAAAGATTATGCGAAACTTAGCAAAATTGCTCCAACAATTTTTTCAGAAACATTACGTGGTGACTGGAAAGAGAATTTTAAGTTATATGCAAAAGCAGTAAATCAAGAAACAAAAGGTGAAGAAGTATTAACAGCTTACGAAGATAAACTACAAGCTCTTAAAAAAGAACTTGGTGATCAAACGAATAAAGAAATTTCGTTCGTACGTTTTATGGCAGATAAATCTCGCATCTATTACACAGATTCATTCTCAGGTGTTATTTTTGATGACTTAGGATTTAAACGTGTTCCAGCTCAAGCAGACTTATTTAAAGATAATGCAAAATTAGGGAAATTGGCTATTGATTTAGGAAAAGAAGCAATTCCTCAAATGGATGGGGATGTTATTTTTTACTTCACATACATGCCATCAGGTGATGATTCAGCATTAGCAACAGAACAAGAGTGGACACAAGATCCACTTTGGAAAAACCTAACGGCTGTCCAAAAAGGCAATGCACACAAAGTGGATGATGTCATTTGGAATACTGCAGGAGGCATATTAGCTGCCAATATTATGTTAGATCAAGTTGAAGAATATTTTGTTAAATAATAATTAACTATTTTTAGCGCTATTCAATTTATTATTGATTGTATAGCGCTTTTAAATAAAGAACCATCTACTGTTGAAAATCATTTCATACAGTAGGTGGTTTTTTGTTTTGCGGAATAAAGCTCAAAAAGCGGAAAAACTGGGTGCTACCGCAGGAAAAAGCACTCGAATCGCGGAAAAACCAAGAGCTACCGAAGAAAAAAGCAAGCCAACACAGGCAATGTCCCATCCTTTTCAGCCTACATTGCATTCGTAGATAAACGCCCATTTGAACAAAATTTACTTCTCATATGATAGAAAATGGGTAAATGATTTAACTTGCTTCTGCAGAAGTCCTTCACTTCTAGAAGTGAGGAATGAATGCCATAAATGCACTTAACGGCCCCGGCGGATGTCACAAATTTTGAGAGGATCTTTTCGAGCAGGCTTGAAAAAAGCCAGATGCAATTATGCCCAGGCATTATGGACAGGAGGGAAATCATGCATTGGATAACCATCATTCTTATTGGTATAGCCGCCAATCTAGATAATTTGGGGATTGGTCTCGCCTATGGTGTTAAGCGAGTGAAAATTCCTATCCTATCGAACGCAGTCATTGCTATCATTTCAATGATTGTCACTTACGTGGCAGTGACGGCTGGTAGTACAGTAGTAGAGTATATTTCTCCACACACTGCCAATCTTTTAGGAAGTCTTTTGCTGTGTGCTATTGGGGTATATACGTTATTCTCTAATCGCCTTTCCAAAAATGGCATTGTGAAAAATCCTGAAGTGTTTGATGAAGATAAAAATCACATTATTTCAATCAGAGAGGCAATGACACTTGGATTTGTTTTATCGGCGAACTGTTTAGCAGGCGGAATCGCAATTGGGGCGAACGGTATTTCAGCTATATGGACGGTTATCTCGATTGGAACCTTTTCCTTTATAACTGTGGGAGTGGGAATTCATTTTGGTGCCCTTCTTTCAAAAACATATATTGGCTTGTACTCCACAGCAATTTCAGGATGGTTACTAATCATAATTGGGGTGTTTGAAGTTTTTGCTAAATAATAAAATTGAGGGATATTACTGATGTTTAACAGTAATATTCTTTTTTTATTGAGGAAATTTTGACATATTGAGGACGTTTTTGGATTGCTAGTTGACATACTACGGTATCAGAGATTATTCTTTGGTTATATAGTGTAATTGAGAATTATTTTCGTTTTCATTTTCATAATATTGCTTTCATGGAAATATTGAGAATATTATTCGTTTCAATTATAATGTTTAATGGAAAATAAATAAAAATTTTCCATAATTATTGGAGGAGGCGTGCAACACATGAAGAAAATAATGATGTTGGTCATGCTAGTCAGTATGGTTATTTTTAATTTAGCGTTACCACATGCATCTGCTCAAATGGCTGACGGCACATATTCTGTAAAATATCAGGTCAATAAACCGGATAGCAGCTCTGCGTCTATTGCGAATGATTATTTCGTAAAGCCAGCTAAGGTGACAGTAAAAGATGGTACAGCAACTGTGCAAATTACATTAAAGAATAGTGCTTGGATTACTAAATTCCAACCGCCAGGGGGAGCAGCAGTTGTTAGCGAAGATAAAGCAGCTGATACACGTGTTGTACAATTCACTGTAAAAGACTTATCAAAACCAGTTGTAACATCTATGAAAATTGATATCGATGATATTAATTATCACCATGAATATAGCGTTTCACTAGTATTTGATGAAGCAGTATCAGGAAGTTCAGCAGTAACAGCAACAACAGCAACAAATAATACGAAAACGTCAACAGCATCTGAAAGTCAAGTGTCTAATCCACAAACAAGCGATGCGATGCCTTATTTGTTATTAGTTGCATTTGCAGGATCAGCATTTTTACTTTATAGAACTAAATACAAAACAAAAATGGAGGGTCAATAATGACTAAAAAACGTCAATCTCGCGCAACAAAAATCGTACTCGCTTCATTATTAGCAGCGTCACTTTCAGTTCCAACATTTGCATCAGCAAAGGTGGCTGATACAACAACGACAACTATATCTACAGACGTAAAAGTGGAAGCTACAGCTGAAACAAAAGAAGGGACAGTTGTAAAGTTCCAAACGTTTAAACCTGGTACAGAACAAGCAGGATACATGGATAAATGGTTTACAGGAACAGGTTTCCTTGTTGAAAAAGATGGTACATATACTGTGAAATTACCGATTACAGCTCAAGTTGCTGCAATGATACCTGATTTCCAAGTAAAACAAGGCGATAAATATGTCGATGCGACAATTGAAAAGCAACAAGATGGTTCAAGCATCGTGTCATTCCCAGTAGATCCAAAGGTGAAAACTGCGGCAAAAGTACATGTAGTTGTTCCCCAACCTAACAACATGGATACATGGTATGACTTTGAATTCCAACCAGTTGCTACAGATGAAGTAGCAGAACCGACTGAGGAAGTAAAAGAAGAACAACCTGAAAAAGAGGAAACAGTTGTTACTGATGAAGCTGTATATGAAGGTACTGTAACAGTTTATAAAGATGGTACTAAAGAAGAATCAATGATGAAAAATTATATTAGTCCTGCTATAGCTGTTAGTAAAGTAGATGGCGGTTACGTTGTAGGTATGGTATTCCCTAAAGGTCAATATGTTCAATCATTTAAAGTAGACGGTAAAGACGCTGTTTTAGAAGAAGAAGATAAAGAAACAAATGAACGTATTTATACTTTTGAAGTGAAAGATTTAAAAGCACTAACAAATGCAGAGATTCATATTATCGTAGATGAGCCTGCAGCAGGAGTTAAATATGATTCAGTTCATACTGTTCAATTTAGCTTTAATGTAGATTTAAGCAAACCAGTTACAGATACTGAAGAAACAACAGTTGAAAATCCATTTAAAGATATCGATAACAACGAAAATAAAGAAGCAATCTTAAACTTACTTGCTTATGACATTATTGTTGCGCAAGATAAATTCAATCCAAATAACAATTTAACACGTGCTCAATTTGCATTAATGGTTGCACGTACTTTAGAGTTAGAACCTACTGAAGTTGCTGGCTTCCAAGATATTAAAGGCATCGAAGCAGAAAAAGCAATTAACGCTCTTGCTGAATATGGCATCGTAGAATCACGTGAAAAATTCAATCCATATGGCATTTTAACACGTCAACAAGGTGCATTAATGATTTACCGTGCAATCCAAGCTGTTACTGAAGGCGACTTAAATGTTGAAATTTCATTACCTTATGCTGATGTAGCAACAATTGCGAATGATGAAGCGAAAGAAGCATTCTCATTACTTAACAAAGAAGGCATTATGACAGGTTCTGTTGCTAAAGATGGTAAAACATACATCAATGCAAACAAACCATTAACACGTGGGCAAATGGCGAAAATTTTAAATAACTCTTTAAAATTTTTCTATGAATTTGAAGAATAACAATAATTAGTAAACAGCAACTTCCTTTCTCACTTTGATGAGGAAGGAAGTTACTGTTGCTTCTATAGATATTGGGGGTATTTGATGAAAACATACAATAGAAAAGGAGTCTTTTTATTAGCTCTTATTAGCGCTATTATCTTGGTGTTTATCCCTCAATTGCCGTTACATGCACAAGCTAAAGTAGATAGTTCATTAGGAAATGGGAGCTATCAAGTTGAACTAAGTTTTTCATCCCTTGATGGAATAGAACAAAACCGATTTTTCAATGAAGAAGCAACACTCAATGTAAAGAATGGCAAATATACGTTGTCTATGACAGTCAATTATCCATATATTTTACAAGAGGTACATATTGAACAGACGGACAAAACGTTTTCTCCTATTGTGAAGTGGACTGAAAATTTAGTTCAGTTTGATGTAAAAGATTTAAAAGAGCCTATTATGATAAAAGGTCTTTTGGCTTCTGAGTCAGAAGAGGATAGTTTTCAATTTGCACAGGAACTTCGCATCATATTAAAAGCACCCATCGAAGAAAATGAACAAGGTACTATAATAGAAGAAACTACACCCGAAAAAGAATGGTCGATTGATTACATATTGTACGTTGATGGAAAAAAAGAGCAATCAATTATGAATACATATGTCAATCCAGTGGCCAAGATGATAAAAAAAGATGGCAAATACTATGCTCAGATGACCATTTTAAAATCTGCTTGGGTAACGGGGTTAACAGTAAATCAACGAGGGCAACAGGTAGAACCAAAGCTTGTATCCGTTGTGGAAAATGAGAGAATTGTTGAATTTGAAGTAGTTGATTTAGAAAAACCACTGCGCATGTGGGTACAGGTAGATATTCCGGAGATTGCTTATCATCATCAATATTTTGTTGATTTACAATTTAATGAACAACAAGTGGCGAATATTTTAGAAAAGCCTATAGAAACGGAGCCTCCTAAGCAAGACATAAACGTGAAGCCTCCTATCGTCAATAGTGACAAAATAGAGAAGCCATTAGAGAAAAAAACAGAGGAATCTATAACAAAATCCAACATGCTTTCATTGCCAACAGTTCAGCCTCCTTTTACAGCATTAGTGGAAGAACAGTTAGCTTTTGACCGTACACTTGATGCAAATGCTGAAGAAGTAGTAGAAGATGAAGAAGCTACTGTAACTGAAGAGGAAAAGCAACCAAACATTGAGCAGGCAGAAAACAAAACGAATATAGATCAGCAACTTGCTCAGTTAGATAAAGTGAAAATTGTATTGTTAGTGCTGATTTGTGTTTTATCGGGCTGGTTACTCGTTCGTCGCTTTAGAAATGCTAAAAATAACTGAAATAACTAGGAGGTGACTATATGTGCAAAAAACAAAAAAATTGGCTGGCATTGATAGCGCTTATGACAGTATTATTAATTGCTGGTTGTAGCGGTGGGAGCGATCAAGCAAAGAATGAAGCATCTACTAAAAAAGAGGAAGTTTCAGTAACAGCAAATACACCAAGTGAAAATCGAATTATTGCAGGTACAGTTGTTATAGCTGATATTTTAGATAAGCTAGAGCTTGATGCTATCGCAGTACCGGAAACTGAAAAAGAGTTAGCGAAACGCTTTGAAGGTTTACCTACAATAGGGAATGCAATGGAGCCTGATATGGAAATTGTTAAGTCATTAACTCCTACGGATGTATTATCAGTGTCAACATTACAATACGATTTAGAAGATAAATTCGAACAATTAAAAATACCTGTGAATTTTTTAAATTTCCAAAGTATTGATGCGATGATAGCTGAAATTAAAATGTTAGGTGAGCGTTATGATCGTAATGCTCAAGCAGAAGAATTATTGACGGGGCTACAGAAAAACATTGATGCCATACAAACTGTTGCTGCTAATCAAGAAGGACCTCGTGTTTTAATTTTACTTGGTATTCCAGGCAGTTACTTAGTAGCAACTGAAAATTCTTACGCAGGGGACCTTGTCAAACGTGCTGGAGGAATTAATGTGATGGAGGGGCAAGAAGCAGAGTACTTATCATCAAATACGGAGTACTTGCATAATAGCAATCCTGATATTATTTTACGTCTATCACACGGCATGCCAGTTGAGGTTGTCAAAATGTTTGATGAAGAATTTAAAACAAATGATATTTGGAAGCACTTTGACGCAGTGAACAATGGTAAAGTGTATGATTTGGAAGAAGAATTATTTGGTACTACAGCTTCCTTACAAGCGCCACAGGCTTTAGGACAGTTGATGGAAATTTTTTATCGCTAATAAGTAAGTTGAAATTGTCGCTCGTATTGCAGGATAAACCTTGCCATAGAGCGCTTTTCTTATATTTCTTGTAGCACAAAGGATATTACATATTACTTTTCGTTCCAAAGCAACCGTAGTGAGCGAATCTTTAAATGAAGTAAAATCGAAGCAATCGCAACAATGGATGCGCATACTTTGTGCAAAAATATTGTGCGGAATTTGATTAGAAAAAGGAATCCGATATGACTAAAAAAATAATAAGTTTTGCAATGGTAATATTGTTGTTGCTTGTTTCGATGGTTTACTCAGCAACGACTGGTAGTATTAAAATGGGCTTTTTTGAATTTATAGGGGCGTTGTTTGAAGAAGGGAATAGCCAGATGGAGGCAATACGTGATTTGCGATTTCCTCGTATTCTAGTCGCATTATTTGCTGGGGCTGCGCTTTCTGTTTCAGGCGTATTATTGCAATCAGTAATGCGTAATCCGCTAGCAGACGCGGGTGTGATTGGTATTTCATCAGGTGCAGCATTTGTACAATTATTTATTATTTCATTTTTTCCAGCATTATTTTTCATGACACCGATATTGGCGTTTATAGGTGGGGCATTTGCTTGTGCGCTAGTGTTTGCCTTGTCATGGAAATCTGGATTGAGTCCCCTAAAATTAATTTTAGTAGGGATTGCGATTAATGCGATGTTTACTGGTCTAACGGAAGCATTTTTAAGTTTAGGAGGCTCATTAAATACATCTGCTTCAAGTGTCGTCGGATCAAATTTAACGATGCGTACATGGAAAGATGTTTCCACCATTGCAACGTATGGAACGATAGGCTTGGTTGCAGCATTTGCGTTATATAGCTGGTGTAATCTTCTCGTTCTACAAGATAAAACGGCAAAGAGTCTTGGCTTTAACGTAGCACGTGCTCGTTTAATTATTGCAGCTGTTGCTGTATTATTATCAGCCGTGTCAGTTGTTGTAGCTGGCGTTATTTCATTTGTCGGCTTATTAGTCCCACATATTGCCCGACGTCTAGTTGGACACGATCATCGAGTACTAATACCGTTTACGGCATTAGCAGGAGCCTTATTAATTTTAGTGGCAGATACAATTGGTCGAACGGTTGTTGCACCAATTGAAATCCCTGCTTCAACTATTATGGCAATCATCGGTGGTCCGTTCTTAATATTCCTTTTACGAAAAGAGTGAAGAAAATGGAAATGCACGACATTATCGTCTCCCATGATAATACACGTAATCATTTAGATGGTGTCTCTACGAGAATACGAAAGGGCAAAATCACAACGATAATTGGTCCGAATGGCTGTGGGAAATCAACATTGCTGAGTGTGATGTCTCGAAATAATATGCCGAAATCCGGTAATGTTTCTTTGGAAAACAAAGACTTAGTTCATTATAAGCAAAAAGAGTTTGCTAAAAAGCTAGCAATTGTTTATCAACAAAATGAAGTTCCAAAAGATTTAACGATTGAAAAGTTAGTAAGTTTTGGGCGTCTTCCGCATAATACAATGTTAAAACGTAATCATGAGGAAGATGAAAAAGCGATCAATTGGGCATTAGCATGTACAAACTTATTAGAAAAGCGAAAAAATGATTTAGAAGCGCTATCAGGCGGGGAACGACAACGAGTCTGGATAGCGATGGCATTAGCACAGCAATCTGAAATTTTATGCTTAGACGAGCCGACTACGTATTTAGATATTTATTATCAAATGGAGTTATTGGAGCTTGTAAAATCCTTGAATGAAGAACATGGCTTAACAATTGTTATGGTACTCCATGATATTAACCAAGCCATTCGTTACAGTGATCATATTATTTTGATGAAAGCAGGACAAATAATAGCTGAGGGCGCGCCGCGTGACGTCATCACAAAGGAAGTTATTAAAGAAGTATATGGTGTTGAAGCAATCTTCAATGAAGATGAACAGCTCGGTCTTTATATGGTGCCTCTTGGTATTTAAGTTGGTGAAGAGATGAAAAAATGGAAAACTAATCTATTAACAGTTTTATATTTGGCTATATTTTTATATGCTGGCTTTGCGCTTGTAAAGTACGTCTACACGTATTATGAGTCATCAAAATCATTAAAAGAAGTACAAACGATATATGCTGAAACATTGGCAACGATTCCAAAAGAAGTAGTTGATGATGGAATGTCGAATGCTGAAATAAAATCAAAATATACGATAAGGCCTCAATTTGATGATTTACTAGCTGTAAATGATCGCATTGTTGGCTGGATTTCTGTAGATAATACAAAGCTCAACAATCCAATTTTACATGCGGATAATAATGAATTTTATTTGAACCATAATTATAAAGATCGGGAAAGTCGTGCAGGCAGTGTTTTTATGGATTATCGTAATGATGCGCTCGATATAAGTCGGAATACCATTTTGTACGGTCATGCCATGAAAGATGGGACGATGTTTGGTAGTTTGAAAAATTACTTGAAGCAGGATTATGCCAATGCACATCGTACAATTTATTTGGATACATTATATGAAGGGTACGATGTTGAAGTATTTGCAGCTTATGAAACAACTATTGATTTTTATTATATTGAAACAGAATTTAAAACGGATGAGGAATTTATTCAGTTTATAGGAGAAGTTCAAAAGCGTTCTACAATTGATATGAATGTAGATGTAGGACCAGATGATAAAATTATTACACTTTCTACGTGCAAAGATTCCGTAATAAGTGATGACCATCGATTTGTTGTACAAGGGAAATTAGTAAAGCGATAACAGATAGAAGCTTGTGAATCGCCGATAAGAATCCGCCTATCGCCGATAAGAATCCGCCTATCGCCGATAAGAATCCGCCTATCGCCGATAAGAATCCGCCTATCGCCGATAAGAGTCGATATATCGCCGGAAAACCTTTGGAAAACGTCCGCTGTAGCTTTGCCCGTGATGATAAATAATTATAGAAATTAGTAGGAGTTAAGTCGAGAAATAATTTAAAATAAATTACTTGACGTAAATTAATTATTAATATATAGTAAGTTACATAAAGTAATTGATTACTTTTAGTAACGGAAAATTATAAAAGAAGTTCTCGAAGTAACTACATATGTTTAGTCCATTTATTTTTGGGTAACATAATTAGTGTAGTTACTTCATATTTTAACATATATCTCGAATTCGAGATATAAAACAATTCAAATTGGAGGAATTTAAAATGGCAAAATGGAATATCGATTTAGGACACTCAGCAATTAACTTTCAAGTAAAACACATGATGGTATCAAAAGTAAAAGGTGTATTTGATTCTTATTCAGCTGATATTGAAGCAGCAGATCTTGCAGATTTAACAACAGCAAACATTAGCATTACAATTGATGCAGCAAGCATTAACACACGTAGCGAAGATCGCGATAATCACTTAAAAGCAGGTGATTTCTTTGATACAGAAAATTACCCAAATATTACTTTTAAATCAACTAGCATTACCAAAAAATCAGGCGATGAATATGCTTTAACTGGTGATTTAACAATTAAAGATGTTACGAAATCAGTTATATTTAATACTGAATTTAACGGTAAAGGTACTAACCCTTGGGGTCAGGAAGTATATGGTTTCGAGGCAGAAACGACAATTAACCGTGAAGACTTCGGTTTAACTTGGAATGCAGCTTTAGAAACTGGTGGAGTACTTGTAGGTAAAGATATTAAAATTTCAGTTGAACTAGAAGTAAACCCTGCTTAATATTGTTATCCAGTGTTATAAAAAAATAAATAATATTTTTGTTAAAATCCGCTCGGCTTTCGTGGCAACGTTTGAGTTGGGTCGCTAGTTATCGCTTGCGATTCACTCGTCCGCTTGCTTGAAAGTTTGTGTGGATTTTTTTATCATTTAATTAAAAATAGAAAGTTTACTTCACTTTTACCTTTCGTTAATAGTCTGTTAAAATAATCCAATAGTAAGTTCCTTGCATATTTTTAGCAATTAATGCATATAAAACATCATATTGTTTTTGGGGGCGATGGGATGAATGTATTAGTGACAGGTGGCTATGGGTTTATTGGCAGTGCAGTGGCGAGGCGATTTTTCGAGGAAGGCGCCAATATTTATATAATTGATAATTTAAGTACAGGACATCTACGAAACATTGATTTTGAGCATAAATCTTACTTATTAAATGTTGAAGATGAGGTTTGTGAGCATTTCTTTAAAGAAGTTGCTTTTGATGTAGTAATTCATTGTGCGGCGCAAACGAGTGTTCAGCTTTCGATACAGGAGCCAATGAAGGATATATTGACAAATATTGTTGGGCTAAGTCAAATGCTCTTTTATTCATCAAAATACAAGGTGAAACATTTTGTTTTCGCCTCCTCAGCAGCGGTGTATGGTAATAGCCACTATCCACCGCTTGAGGAAACGGATGTTAGTGAGCCTGTTTCAATGTATGGGCTAAATAAAAGCATTGGTGAAACATATTGTGAAAAGTGGCAACGTGATTATCATTTGCCGACGCTAATTTACCGTTTTGCGAATGTTTTCGGTCCGAGACAACGTATGCAAGGGGAGGCCGCTGTCATCCCTAGTATGTTGAAAAGTAGTCTTGAAGGTAGACCTTTTACTATTTATGGGGACGGTGAACAGACGCGTGATTTCATCTACGTAGATGATATTGCAGATGCCATTTATGCTGGAGTAGAAGCTAGACTTCAAGGTATATACAATGTTTCAACAAATGAAGCATGGTCACTGCACCAAGTTATATTATTATTACAACATTTAAATCATCCACTAGAGATTCAATATGCCCCTGCAAGAGAAGGGGATATTGAGCATTCATTTTTAAATAATGAAAAGCTTGCCAATGCGATTGGATGGAAGCCAAAGAATTCATTTGCAGAGGGCATCGAGCGAACTATTCAAGCACTAAAAAAAGAGAAGATTGTAGAAATTTAATGATGGTAAACACAGAAGAGCTGTTCTGAAGATGAAGTCTACTAATCGGTTTATTGGGTCTGCGTTCGATTTTTTCGAGCACAGACCTTTTTTGATTTCCTGATTTAGATTTTATCATTTGGTTGCTTGATCGATAATTTTGTATTATATTAATTGACGGGTCAATGATTGAGCACTCAATGATTAGTTGACACTTCTATAAAGTTGACCACACAAATTATTAGGAGGGTTATTGATGCGATGTTCACTTTCAAATCATGAACAAATTTTACAGCTTCTTAAAGGGCTTAATAATCAAATTAGCCCTAAATTTGAACGATGTACAGGCATTAGCACATCACGCTATGAATTGCTACACCAGCTTTATGAAACAGAAGAAATTAATCAATCTACCCTTCAAAAAGCAGTTAATATAGACAGTGGTGCCATTACTCGTCATTTAAAACAACTTGAGGCAAGCGGTATGGTGACAAGACGACGAAACCCCACCGATAATCGTGTAATATTTGTTCGACTGACTGATGAAGGTCGTAAACAAATTGTCGGTTACAAAAAAGAAAAGGTTCGTTTCGTTAACCAAATGCTTCATGATTTTAATCAAGAAGAATTAGAATCCTTATCTGTCATGCTAAATCGCATGCAAAACAACATTATCGATTATTGAATTTTTTGACCAATATACTGATTTGAAAATGAAGCATTTAGTTCAATAAATGAATTTAATTAAAAGGATGGGTAACTATGATTATTATTCACGCACACTTACAAGTAAAACCGGAGCAAGAGCAAGCATTCTTGGAAGAAGCAAAGATTCTTCTTTCAGCAACAAGAGCTGAAGAGGGGAACATTAGCTACGATTTGATGAAGTCTACTGAACATGATTGCCATTATACAATGGTTGAAATTTGGAAAGACGTAGAAGCAACTGCAATCCATAATACGAGTGAGCATTTTACTGCTTTTACTCAAAAAGCACTAACTTTTATGGCTGCACCAATGGATCTTAAAGTA
The DNA here is from genome assembly GCF_050280025.1 of Lysinibacillus sp. NPDC093712. Taxonomy (NCBI): domain Bacteria; kingdom Bacillati; phylum Bacillota; class Bacilli; order Caryophanales; family Bacillaceae; genus Lysinibacillus; species Lysinibacillus sp. NPDC093712. Next base: position 514,073 of record NZ_JBNNUU010000003.1, on the reverse strand, counting down.
TTTAGTGGAGAACCTCTAAAAGCATAATTTGTAAAAAAGCAAACACCACAAGGATTTATTCTTGGGGTGTTTATTTATGTTCATTTTCATCAATTGGATTTTATAGGCACGTACAAATGTTGCATTTAGCATGAGTCATAGTAGCTGCATACAATAAAAGAAAGGCGATTTTTTCTAGTGTACTCATTGCAATACCAGTTATAAATGAATACTTATCCAATCAATATTTACGTGAAGTGGAGGTATTTGACCAGTGAGCGTACATCAACATGGCAATCGGACAATACGTAAAACAATATTAATTTATTGTGAGGGAGAAACGGAGCGCATTTACTTTGAGCAATTGCGTATTTTAAAACGCTCGAAAACAGTGAGCGTCAAAATAAAAAACGTTAAGCGCTCTGCAATCAAGCTAGCACAACACGCCTTCCGTGATTCCAGCTACCAATATTTTGATGAAGTATGGATTGTTTTTGATAAGGATGATTTAACAGATAAACAGCTAGATGAAGTAAATGTGTTCTGTGAGGAAAAAAATATTCACATCGCCTACTCGAATGAGGCATTTGAATTATGGCTATTACTACATTTTGAAGAAGTAGATGTATCTGAAAAATATCCACGTGCTGTTTTAAACAACAAGATGGAGGAGCATTTAGGGGTAACACGATATTTCCGTCATAAGGCAGATGAGTCTATTATTGCTCCGATTGCACTACTACATGAGGTAGCCATTAAAAATTGCGCGGAAATGATGTCCTTACGAACGACAGAAAATCGTGATAATCCTTATTGCAATATACATGACATGATTCAATACATATTTTAAATCTGGCGGATGTCTTGTTGAGCTAACGTAATGAGAAAGGTGAAGCATTATTTAAGTACAGGCGATGAATAGTTTGCAGGTTTTTTATTTAAAAATAGAAAACCTGTTTTTTTGTGCGAATTGTCGGAATACAAATATATTTCTTGAAATTAGGTTGAAATTTTAAACTGAGTATAATAAAATAACTTAAAACATATTAAACCTAGTAAAATTATAAGATTAAAGTGTGAGGTGACAATTGCATTATGACAGCACCGCTAATTTCTATTCAACAGGTAAGTAAAGCATTTTCTGAGCAGACAGTGCTTCATGAAATTTCATTGGATATTCAAAAGGGAGAGATTATTGCCATATTAGGAAAGAGTGGTTGTGGCAAAAGTACATTGTTAAATTTAGTTGGTGGTTTTGAGCAGCCATCTAGTGGACAGGTATTATTAGAAAACCAAGTTGTTAATAGCGCAAGTAAACGTTGTATTATGCTCATGCAAAATTATGGATTACTTCCTTGGCGTTCTGTGCAAAAAAATGTAGAGCTCGCATTAGAGGGAGAGACTTTAACGAAGAGTGAACGACAGCAACGTGCGCATTATTATTTAAAGCTTGTTGGCTTAGAAAATCGATTAAGCGCATTACCTAGTGAATTATCGGGCGGTATGCAACAGCGTGTTGCCATTGCACGCGCATTAGCGATTCGTCCAGAGGTAATTTTAATGGACGAACCATTTGCAGCACTTGATACCTTTACACGTTATTACTTACAGGACGAGCTACTTGCTATTCAAAAAAAGGAGCATACAACTATTTTATTGGTGACCCATGATATAGACGAGGCTATTTATTTAGCTGATCGCATTTTTATTATGAGTCCAAATCCCGGACGCGTCCATCGTGAATTACATATTCGTAGTACGAAACCACGCGATCGTTCAGATTCGGAATTCCAGCATTTTCGTGAGATTATTTTCAATGAATTTCAGTTTACGCATCCGCAAGATACGATTGAATACAACATTTAAAATGGGGGTAAAACGATGAACAAGAAGGTAGGCATATTTTTACTAGCGTTGATACTATTGCTGACACTTGCGGCATGTGGAACGGATGAAAAAGAGTCAGTATCACAAACTGAAGGCAATAAAAAGGTAGTGAAAATTGGGTATTTACCAATTACGCATGCTGCACCACTTTACATGCAAACAGATAAAGAATACGAAGGTTATGCCATTGAGCTTGTGAAATTTGGTTCATGGCCCGAACTAATGGATGCTTTAAATACTGGGAAAATTGATGGTGCATCAGTGCTTATTCAATTAGCGATGAAGGCAAAAGAACAAGGAATTGACTTAAAGGCAGTAGCTTTAGGACATCGAGATGGCAATGTTTTAGTTGCAGCCCCTACGATAGAAAATGTGGAGGATTTGAAAGGGCAAAGCTTTGCGATTCCAAATAAATATTCTACACACAATATTTTGCTATATCGCATGTTACAAAACGCGGGCTTAAATTATGAAGACGTAAATGTTGTAGAGCTACCACCAGCAGAAATGCCAGCTGCGCTTGCCGAAGGTCGCATTGCAGGATATGTAGTAGCAGAACCATTTGGTGCTATTTCTGTGGCACTTAAAAAGGGTAAAGTGTTATTCCAATCAGAGGAAATTTGGCCGGATTCAATTGACTGTGGACTAGTCCTTCGTCATGATTTTATCGAAAAAAATAAAAATATTGCAAAACAATTCGTCAAAGATTATGCCGCTGCTGGTGAGCTCATGAATGCAGAGGGAGATCATGCACATGATGTTGTTGCTAAATATATTAAAGTTGATAAGGATGTTTTAGATTTATCGTTAAATTGGATTTCGTATCATAACTTGAAAATTGAAGCGGGTGCGTATGCCATTTTAAGAGATTCATTAATAGAGATGGGCTTGTCAGAGAACCCACCATCATATGAGGAATTTGTTGATACGACATTATTGGAAGAATAGTAGGGTGCATATGTATGAAAAAAATAGGACCAATTTTACTTGGATTCGTGTTATTAATAGGATTTTGGCAAGTAGTAACGATTATTGGTGATCATGATGCAGCATTATTTCCTCCACCATTAGCTGTTTTTATAGCATTATTGGGTATCATCAAAGATGGCTCTATATTCGAGCATATACAAATTAGTTTGTTTCGCTTTTTTAGCGGTTATTTGTTAGCAGTTGTTGTCGCTGTAATTGTCGGATTAGTTGTGGGCAGATTGGTGAAAGTATGGGCTGTGCTAGATCCGATTGTACAAATTCTACGTCCTGTATCACCGATTGCCTGGTCACCTTTTATCGTACTATGGTTTGGCATTGGCAATATGCCAGCCATCGTCATTATATTTATTGCAGCCTTTTTCCCAGTGTTATTATCCACAGTGACTGCAGTGAAAAAAGTTGATGCTACTTATTTACGAATTGCAGCCAACTTTGAAATGTCGCAGTTTAACCTATTGCGTAAAATTGTTTTTCCAGCTGCTTTTCCTATGATTGCAAACGGGTTGCATATGGCATTAGGAAGTGCCTGGATATTCTTAGTTGCTGGAGAAATGGTGGGGGCGCAATCAGGATTAGGCTTTTTAATAGTCGATGCTAGAAATTCACTTAGTTTAGATTTAGTTATGGCGGCCATTATTGTTATTGGCGTACTCGGTTTGTTGCTGGACAAGGTCATTCGTTATTTTGAAGGCTGGGTGGCGAAAATTTGGGGCGGACAAGGAGCTTAGAGTGGGCAAAAAAGAGCTAGCCCAATAAATTATTGGTTAGCTCCGTTTTGAATGGCACGTATTTGAATCGTTTCGCTACGCTCACCGGTGTTTTTTGAATAGTAACCAATTTCTACTCGGTCACCTGATTGCGCATCAACAATTTCTTTATAGCAAGGGTCCAAATATTCGCTGCCCCATAAAATCATTGCATTAAATACAGATTCTAATGCCTTTCCTGATTGAGTTAATGAATAGGCATAACGCGGTGGATGTACAGAATAAAGTGTGGAAGCAACTAAACCTGCTTCTTCTAAAGATTTTAATCGTGCAGACAATAAATTTGCTGAAAGACCTGGCAAATTTAATTTAATGTCATTAAAGTTCGATTGACCGATTAATAGTTCATGTAAGATGAGCAATGTCCAACGATCACCGATAATGTTCAATGTTTGTGCAATATTGCATGGTAAGTCATATCGTGTTTTCATAGTGTTCCCTCCATGCAGTAGTGTAGCACAAATCATAATTTTTAGTAAATTCAGTTGTTTTTATTAAGTAAGTATAATAAAATAACTCACATAAAGATAAAACAAACTATTCGGAGGTATTTACTATGAGTTTATTTTTAGTAGAATCAACAGTTAGTGAAGTAACGAACAAAGAGCAATTTGCAGCATTAGTGGAGCGTGTAGGACAAGAGCAGGATGTAAATGTTATCGAAGTACAAGTAGCAAAGGATTTTAGTCGTGCGTACTTTATCGTGGAGGCAAATGAAGAATCTCAAGCAACAACTGCACTAGCAGCTCAAAACATTCAAACAGATTTAGTAAAAGAAGTACGCCTAGTTGGGAAAGAGCTGGATGAAGTTAAAACAAAGCAAGAAGTTGTGAACTATTTAGTAGAGTGGGAAATTCCAGCTGAAATTACAATGGATCAATATTTAGCACGTAAAAAGAAAAACTCAGTTCACTATGAAGAAGTACCAGAAGTACATTTTTCTCGCACCTATGTATGTGAAGATATGACAAAGTGCCTGTGCTTCTATGACGCACCAGACGAAGCAGCTGTAAAACGTGCTCGTGAGGCAGTGCAAACACCAATTACGTCTTTAACTGAATTAGCGGATAAGTAAAGGATAGGAGTGAAAACCATGGCAGTAGATGCAGTAGCTTTACAAACGTTAATAGAAGAAAAATTGAAACCGTTCGTAAAAAAAATTGATGAGGAAGCTTATTATGCGGAGGAATTTTTAGTGGAGCTCGGTAAGGCTGGGTTTTTTGCTTCAACACAAAAAGATGAACAAACAACGCTATTAGATGAGCTAACGATTGTACAAGAGACAGCGAAAGTTTGTATGACAACTGCATTTTGCCTATGGTGCCACCTTGCCGCTTTAACTTACTTACGTAAAACGAATAATAAGCAATTACGCGAAAATATTTTACCATTATTAGAATGTGGAGAAGTACTTGGTGCGACAGGTTTATCAAATCCGATGAAGTTTTATGCTGGACTAGAGAAGCTTCATTTATCAGCTGAGCGTGTGGACAGCGGCTATGTCGTTAATGGAGTGTTACCCGCTGTTTCCAACTTAGCAGCGAATCACTGGTTCGGGGCGATTGCCCATAACGGTGAGCAGGAAGTGATGGTTTTCGTTAATACAGACAATGAGAACATTACACTAAAGGAAAAAATCCACTTTTTGGGTGTCAACGGCAGTGCGACCTATACATGTAAGTTTGACAACGTGTTTGTTGCTGATGACTATATCATTGCACAAGATGCAAGCACTTTTGTAGATACTATTCGCCCGACATTTGTACTGTATCAAATCCCGCTAGGTTTTGGTGTAGTAGACTCAGCGATTGAAGGGATAGAAAAAGTTAAGGCTAAACAAAATGGTTGTAATGAATATTTGCAAGTTCAAGCGGATGAACTAACAGAAAATCTACACTCATTACAAGAAACACTTCAAGCACTAATTCAATCTGGCGAAGTAAATTTACAAGCAATTTGTCAGCTGCGTTTACAAGTCGTTTATAATACGTTGGCTGCAGTGCAGGCCAACATGCTCCATAATGGCTCAGCGGGTTATATTGCAGGAAGTACACCATCACGCAAGCTACGCGAGGCCTACTTCTTTGCGAATTTAACACCGACAGTTAGACAGCTTGAGAAGATGACGGCAACAGCGAAAGCGAAATAGAGAATGAGAAACCTTGACTGGCGTTATTGAGTCAAGGTTCTTTTTTTATGAATGGACTCATCCATTCATGTTTATTTCTGAAAAACATACAGTGTATATAGAGCGTAATTAGGACAGAAGGAAAGGGGATCGCGTGGATAAGTCTAAATCAAATCAGGGCAAGGATTTGACTGAGAATGCGAAGGATCAACAACTAGAGGCATTTCGCGTCAATAATGATGGGAAAAAGATGACGACCAATCAGGGGCTGAAGGTTTCCAATGATGAAGATTCATTGAAAGCTGGCGTTCGTGGACCAACCATTATGGAGGATTTTCATTTTCGGGAAAAAATGACGCATTTTGACCATGAGCGGATTCCTGAACGAGTTGTACATGCTAGAGGTTTTGCCGCGCACGGAGAGTTTGAACTATATGAGTCGATGAAAGAGTATACGAGAGCAAATTTTTTACAGGAGCCAGGGAAAAAGACGCCTGTGTTTGTTAGATTTTCTACCGTAGTAGGGAGCTTAGGATCAATGGATACGGCTCGTGATGTTCGGGGGTTTGCAACAAAATTTTATACTGAAGAGGGCAATTATGATTTAGTCGGCAACAATATCCCAGTGTTTTTTATTCAGGATGCTATTAAGTTTCCAGATTTAATTCATGCTGTAAAGCCTGAGCCTCATAATGATATGCCACAAGCGGCTTCTGCACACGATACGTTTTGGGATTTTGTTGCAAATAATCAGGAAATAGCGCATATGATTATGTGGCATATGTCTGATAGAACGATTCCTAGAAGTTTTCGGATGATGGAAGGCTTCGGTGTTCATACATTCCGTTTTGTAAATGACAAAGGTAGATCCAGATTTGTGAAATTTCATTGGAAGCCAGTGTTAGGTGTGCACTCTCTTGTTTGGGATGAAGCGCAAATTATTGGGGGCAAGGATTCCGATTTTCAACGGCGAGATTTATGGGAATCAATTGAAATTGGAGATTTTCCAGAGTATGAGCTTGGTGTCCAGATGATCGAGCCGGAAGAAGAATTTAGATTTGATTTTGATATTTTAGATGCCACAAAACTATGGCCAGAAGAGTTAGTACCTGTCAAAAGAATCGGAAAAATGACATTGAATCGCAATGTGGATAATGTTTTTGCTGAAACCGAGCAAGTCGCTTTTCACCCTGGAAATGTTGTGCCGGGCATTGATTTTACAAATGATCCCCTGCTACAAGGTCGCTTATTTTCATATATCGATACACAACTTCTTCGTCTAGGCGGACCAAACTTTGCTGAGATTCCTATTAATAGGCCAGTTTGCCCGATTCATAATAACCAACGAAATGGATTCAGTCGACAAACGATTAATACGGGAAAGATTAGCTATCATAAAAATTCGCTTGCAGGCAATACTCCTTCAACATCAACTGCAAAAGAAGGGGGATTTGTGCATTATGAAGAAAAGGTCGAGGGACGTATTACAAGGGCTCGAAGTAAGTCCTTTAATGACCATTTCTCACAAGCTCGACTATTTTGGAATAGTATGTCGCAACCTGAAAAGCAGCATATCATTGACGCTTTTAGTTTCGAGGTAGGAAAGGTTAAAAGTAAATACGTTCGCCAGCAAGTTGTTGATATGTTTGTCCGTGTCGATAAAGAGATGGCTACAACAGTTGCTAATAATATTGGCGTTAATCGACCTACCGGTGAGCAATCAAATGTTACTATATCATCGCCTGCACTAAGTCAGGCAAATACTGTGAAATTGCCACAGACACTTAAAGTGGGTGTATTAATAGGTGATGGATTTGACGCCAATGAGGTTGGAGAAGTATTGAAGTTTTTAACAAGGAACGGAGTTCGATATAGCATCATTTCTGACAGACTCGGTGTTGTGAAGGGCACTAATGGTGTACAGTTAACAGCGAGTGATACATTCATTACGACCGATGCGGTGCTATTTGATTCCTTATATATTGTCGGAGTTCGAGCTGACAATCAAGCAAAGTTTAACACCTATATTGTCAATTATATTAATGAGGCGTACAGACATTTTAAACCTATTGGTATTGCTTCAACAGGAACAACATTTTTTAATATGTCCAATGCAAATGTAGGGCCAGGAATTATTTTAGCAACTGGAAATGCGGGATTTGCCAAAAAATTTGTAGATGCCATTGCCCAGCAACGCTTTTGGCAGCGCAATATTTATTAATGCTTTCATTTGCTAGCGGCGCTATCGTTGGGTTTAGCGGCGCTAGGGAATATCCTTTCGATACTTATAGCTTTATTAATAACATGCTCTATCAATAAAGAGACTGTTCTATACGAACAGTCTCTTTCAGTCTGTCATTATTTCGTATATACTTGTATGTGGACTATAGTTTGGGAAAGGGACCAATATTATGAAATATATAAGGAAAATACTATTATTTGTTGTACTTGTTTGCTTCTTTATAGCAATGTCAGATCAGGCAATGGCAGCAAAGGCAACAAAATTTTATGAATATAGTAATGCCAAAGGTGTTACGGTCATTAACTATCATTCATTTGGTGATTATAAGGAAATAGCTAATATAAATATTACAGAAAAGCTATTTCGGGAACAGTTGAAGATGCTAAAGGACAATGGCTATTCAACAATTACGGAAGAGCAGCTAATCGCATATTTACAAGGGCACGGTCGCATTCCTGAGAAATCTGTATTTTTAACGATAGATGATGGCTACGAAAGTGTATATAAAATGGCATACCCTATATTAAAAGAAATGGGCATGCAGGCGACATTGTTTGTTATCGTAAATGATGTGGAGACAGGTGCTCGAAAAAATGTACCAATGTTGAACTGGCAACAAATAAAGGACATGTCCGATTCTGGTATTATGCATATCGGCAACCATACATATGATTTACATTGGCGAGGGAACAATGATAAGTCAAAACATGAGGCAATGATACTTAATCAGAAGAAAAATGGAGAGCCACTTACAAATGAGGAGAGACTTCAATACATTCAAGAGGATATTACAAAAGCACATCAATTAATTGAAAAATATACAGGAATAGCGCCTAAATCCTTTGCGTATCCATATGGTGTTTATGATCGAATTGCTGAGCAGGCTATTAAAAATGCGGGCTACACAATCGATTACTCTACACAGGGTGGCTATAATTTATTTGGACAAGGAACCGTTCATATTAAACGAATTGATTCTAGCAATCGAGTATCAGCCCATGATTTAAAAAAGATTATAGAGAAATACTATACACATGCGGAGCAACAATATCGACAACGGGATATTCAAGTAGAAGCACAAGTGACATCAAATAAAGTGACAGTAAAAGCTTGGTTGAAAAGTGATATGAATAAAGGACCATTTCAAGCTAAAGAGACGCGGTTTGAGCTATATAAAATGGTGAATGGTGAGCGTCAGCTACAACGTGAGTTTGGCAGTTACCGAGTGGCAGCAAGTACGAATGCAAGAGTGATGTCAACAGAAGAAAATATAGCAAAATACGAAGCAGGAGGCTACTCCGTTAAAACGATTATTATTAAACAAGACGGAAGTAAAGAAGTTTTCTGGATTAATTTCAATAAATAATAAAAACCGCTATGCATCGCGGAAATATTGTGTTGCTCCGCGGGAATACTGTTTGATTTCGCGGAAATATTGTGTTGTTCCGCGGAAATCCGACTTCATTTCGCGGGAATACTGTGTTGTTCCACGGAAATCCCGTTTCATTTCGCGGAAATATAGTGTTGTTCCGCGGAAATCCGACTTCATTTCGCGGAAATATAGTGTTGCTCCACGGAAATCCCGTTTCATTTCGCGAGAATATTGTGTTGTTCCGCGGAAATCCGACTTCATTTCGCGGAAATATAGTGTTGCTCCACGGAAATCCTGTTTCATTTCGCGGAAATATTGTATTGCTCCGCGGGAATACTGTTTCATTTCGCGGAAATATAGTGTTGTTCCGCGGGAATACTGTTTCATTTCGCGAGAATATTGTGTTGTTCCGCGGAAATCCGACTTCATTTCGCGGAAATATTGTATTGTTCCGCGGAAATCCCGCTTCATTTCGCGGGAATACTGTGTTGTTCCGCGGAAATACTGTTTCATTTCGCGGAAATATTGTGTTGCTCCGCGGAAATCCTGTTTCATTTCGCGAGAATATAGTGTTGCTCCGCGGGAATCCTGTTTCATTTCGCGGGAATAAAGTGTTGTTCCGCGAAAATCCGACTTCATTTCGCGGAAATCCCGCTTTGCTCCGCGGAATTACTTTGCTTCAAATAAATCACGCTATACCCAGATATCCACCTGGTACTACTAGAAGTCTCTCATGTGAGAGGCTTTTTTCATTAAGTGAATTTCACCTTCGTATCTTAAGAAGGATATGTCATTGCATTGAAATTTTGTAAATGTTAAGGTGGTAAATGAGGTGAATAGACGTGGAACAATTTGATATCGCTATTATTGGCGCAGGTCCAGGAGGATATGTGTCGGCAATTCATGCAGCTAAAAGTGGTATGAAAGTAGCTTTGGTAGAACGTGATAAAGTAGGGGGAGCTTGCTATAATGTTGGCTGTATTCCATCAAAAATTTTATTAGAGCACAGTAAATTAGTGCAAGAAATACAACGTGGCAATGATTGGGGGATTGAAACGCCAGTCGTTAATGTAAACTTCCCTCGTTTAATGCAGCGTAAAAATACAATCGTTCAAGAGCTTTTAGAAAATATCGAACAGTACATTGCGAGCAATCATATTACATTTTACCGTGGAGAGGCGTCGGTAGCTGCCGATTTAACGGTAACAGTCGGTCAAGAAACTTTTGTAGCGAAAGATATCATTTTAGCAACGGGTAGTAAGCCATTTGTGCCGCCATTTAAAGGACTAGAAAACTCATCATATTATACAACGGATACATTTTTTGATATGGAAGAACTTCCACAACAGCTAACAATTATTGGTGGAGGAGTTATTGCTGTAGAAATGGCATTTAGCTTAGCACCACTTGGAACAAAAGTAACGATGTTAAATCATAGTGAAGATATTTTACAAACGGAAGAACCGGATGCACGACCGATTATTCGGAAGAAAATGAAAAATATCGGTATCGAACTTGTGACAAACTTTCAATTTGAGCAATTTAATGGCAATGAAATTCATACATCTAAAGGAATCTATACATACGAAAACTTATTATTTGCAACGGGACGTCGTCCAAATACGGAAATTGCACAACAGCTAGAGCTTGATTTTGATGGTCGTTTAATAGCGGTAAATAAGCATTATGAAACGAGTCTTCCACATATTTATGCAATAGGTGACTTAGTTGGAGGCTATCAGTTAGCACATGCTGCTAGTGCGGAAGGTATTTATGTTGTGGATTATATTTTGGGGGCTAAACGAGCATTGGTTGACCAAGCACTTATTCCGCGATGTGTCTATACCCATCCTGAAATTGCAACGTTTGGCTTGTTAGAAGATCAAGTTCATCAAGCGTATACGATAAAAATGCCAATTAACACAAATCCAAAGGCGTTGATGGAAGGGAATGTGGAAGGTTTTGTAAAGCTTGTTGTAACGAAGGAGGAAGGGTATATTTTAGGGGCATGTGTTGTTGCTGATGGTGCTACAGAAATACTCAATGCTATTTTAGCTACGAAAAATGCTAGTGGTACTGTAAATGAATTAGCAAATATGATTTTTCCTCACCCGACAGTATCAGAGCATATTGGAGATGCTGCAAAAGCGGTATTCGGTAAAGCAATTCAACAATAAAATAAATGAAGAGAAGGTTGTTCACATATTGTTGTGGCAACCTTTTTGTATTCAAATATAAATTTCATTAAAGCTTATTGACTTTATTTAATATTATGGTAAATTAAATTTATAAGATTACTTGGTATTAGACGATATACGCTGACTAGACATCTAGAGGCTTCTATTTTTCACAACGGCTTAGTTGTTGACTGGAAATATAGAAGCCTCTTTTTTGTCAAAGGGAGAAATTAACGCCAGTACACAATGTGAATTCAATAAACGACCACTTTTGTAATGATGACAAAATAAATATTTCTTAATTTGTCCGGAAGGCTTACTACTTCGAAATGGGGTAGTAAAATTTATTTAATAAAATAAAGGGAGTGAGCAAGATGACAAAAGTAGTGATTATTAATGGCAGTAATACGAGGTATTCGCGTGTAACGGCGATTCAGGAGAAGGTCGAGTGTTTTTTCTCAGCTCAGAGTACAACAATACACACAATTCACGTACATGAACTGCCAGCTGCTGCGTTAATAACTGCAAACTTTGCAAGTGAAGCCATTAAAGCAGAAAATCAAAAGGTGGAGGAAGCAGATATTGTTGTCATTTTAACACCTATATATAAAGCATCTTACTCAGGAATATTAAAAACCTACTTAGATTTATTGCCACAAAAAGCGTTAGTAGGTAAAAAGATTTTACCTATAGCAGTGGGTGGCTCTATTGGGCATTTACTTGCGTTAGAATATGCTCTAAAACCGGTATTGGCTGTATTAGGGGCAACAGATATTGCCCATTCCGTTTATATTATCGACAAGCAAATTATACGTTTAGAGGACGGCAGCTTTGCTATTGAGGAGGAAGTAATTAATCGTTTAGAGGTTGAACTTAAAAAAATACAGCACACTGTAGCTGTGAACTAACATAAAAGCGCATCATAGGAAATAGCCACCTATGATGCGCTTTTTATTAATTTACTTCAGGTTCCTCCAATAAAGTGTCTTTCTCCGACTGCATTGTAGAAAAATATAAAAAAGCCTCATCTTGCAATAACGATAATTTCTCTTCACATATACCGTGCGATAATGCTCCTGAAAAAATGGATTCCCACCAAGTTCCTGTTGTCGTTGTCATTCTCTACGCCCCCGTTTCGATTTAATATGTAATTGTATAATTCCCGAGTTTCTCAAAAAAAAACATGGCATCATTAGTTACTATTTCTGTTTTTTTACATCATCTCCTATTTAAGAAGGAGGATTTTTTTCCTTCAATGTTGTATCGTATAGACAAAGATAGTTTGTTTCAAAAAAGACAAAACTATGTATCGCAATTTTAAAAAAGGGGTGTTTATTTATGAATTTTACGCCACAAGATGTTGAAAATATGATTACAGAGCAGCGACAATTTTATTTTTCTCGCGCTACAAAAGATGTAAAGTTTCGAAAAAATCAATTAATGAACTTAAAGAAAAGTATTTTAAAGTATGAAAAGGATATTTTGAATGCATTGTTTTTAGACTTAAGAAAAAGTGAGTTCGAGGCATACGCAACAGAAATTGGAATTGTTCTGGATAGTATTTCTTATATGGTGAAAAATTTAGAGGAATGGGTGAAGCCTGAAACGGCTAAAACGCCAATTCACCTTCAAATGGGGAAAAGCTTTATTGTTCGAGAGCCATATGGTGTGACGTTAATTATTGGGCCATTTAATTACCCATTTCAGCTTGTGATGGAGCCTTTAATTGGTGCAATTATTGGTGGGAATACAGCTATTGTAAAGCCATCTGAAACGTCTGTGCATACAGCAAATATTGTGAAAAAAATTATTGAAGAGACATTTGATCCTTCTTATATACGTGTTGTAGAAGGTGAAAAGGAAGAAGTAACTGCACTTATTCATGCTTCGTTTGACTATATATTTTTTACAGGAAGTGTAGCGGTCGGTAAAATAGTGGCAAAAGCGGCAGCTGAACGCTTAACTCCGATAGCACTCGAACTTGGTGGTAAAAGCCCAGCAATAGTCGATCAAACGGCAAATTTAGAAGTTGCGGCAAAACGAATCGCTTGGGGAAAATTTACAAATACTGGTCAAACGTGTGTAGCTCCAGACTATTTGCTTGTCCATAAAGACGTTTATGATCGATTTATGAAATTGTTAAAGGACACTGTCCGTTCTTTCTATGGGAAAAATGCGATGAAAAGTCCGGATTACGGTCGTATTGTGAATGTAAGACAGTTTGATCGTCTGCAAAAAATTTTAGTGGAGGAGCGGGACACAATTACATATGGAGGGCGAACAGATCGTGATGATTTATATATTGAGCCTACCATAATTGAATATGTGAAGTGGTCAAGTCCTTCAATGCAAGATGAGCTATTTGGACCTATTTTACCAGTTATGGTATATGATGATTTACGACTTGCCATACATCAAATTCGTCAATTGCCTAAACCATTAGCTGCTTATTTTTTCTCTGAACATGAAAAAGCGATACAATACTTTTTAGAGGAGCTACCATTTGGTGGTGGCTGTATAAATGATACGGTAACACATGTCGGAAATCAGCATTTGCCATTCGGTGGGGTTGGTCCTTCAGGGATTAATGCCTATCATGGAAAGGCAAGCTTTGATAATTTTACACATCCAAAATCGATATTAAAAAAATCTTCAAAGCTCGAAACAAATATTCTTTTTCCGCCATATAAACAAAAGGTTAAGCTTATTCGAACTATTATGAAGTAATGCTGAGGGAGGTGTCTTGTACGTTTAGACACCTCCAACCTCATTGTTTTCTGCTGGCGGTAATTTTATTTTTATAGTTGAACCACAGTTTAACTTGCTTTCAATAGCAATAGTGCCGCCATGTTCCTGAATAATCTTGTTTGTTATGAGCATACCAAGGCCGGTTCCTGTTGACTTGGTCGTATAAAAAGGTTCAAAAATACGCTTAATCAGTGCCTCGGACATTCCAACACCATTATCTGTAATTGTCACCATAATTAATCCTTCCGCATCTTTAGCAATAAAAATAATAATTTCTCCTTCAGTTGTACGTGCTTCAATTGCTTCAATGGCATTTTTAATAATGTTAATGAATACCTGTTTTAACTGATTTTCATTAGCTAAAATTTGGTTATCTTCGCTAACAATATGTAGTGAAAAGGTAATGTTATGCTTTTGAAATTCGAGATGAAATAGATGACTAATACTGTTAATCACGTCGTCAATCGATACGACTTTTAATTGTTCAACATGAGGCTTGGACAGCACTAAAAATTCACCAATAATTAAGTTAATTCGTTCGATTTCAGATTGAATTATTTCGGTATATGCGTAGCAGGTTGAATCTTTTTCCGTACTCATCATTTGAACAAAACCTGATATAACGGCCATAGGATTACGGATTTCATGTGCTACCCCAGCTGCTATTTCGCCTGCCATTTTTAGCTTTTCTGATTGTAGTAAAAGTTGTTCATTTTCCTTTTTATAAGAAATATCGCGTGAAATAGCAGAAATAGCTATTATTTTGTTTGTGCGATCATAGATAGGCGAGAGTGAAATTTCGACATCGAAAACTGTACCATTTTTACGCATATCTTGTGTTTCTAACAGTTTAAAGCTTTTTCCTTCTAATAGACTTGCATAGCGCTGTTCAGCTTCCAAAACATTTTCTGGAGGGACGAGAGGGATGCTCTTGCCAACAATTTCTGCTCTTGTCCAACCATATACTTCCTCAAAAGCAGGATTTACATCAATAACGCGATTATCTAAACTAAAAACCGCAATACAATCATTTGCATGTTGGAAAAACAAATGCAAATAGGCTTCTTGCGAAAGCAACTCTTGTTTTTTCTGTAAGTTCATCTCATTTAGTCGATACCAGAAATGTTGTAAATGGCGAGATTGAATCCAACCTACAATAGTGAGTAACAATACAACAAAAATAAATGTTTCGAAATACCGTGCATGGACAATAAATTCACTGGAAATCCGGAGAAAATGAGAAAGAGCTATAATTTCCAGCAAAGAAACAATACTAATTAAAGTATTCAATTTTATCGATTGGTAAATAGTTATTAATAATATATAGAAAATAAAGCAAATAAAACTAGTTAAGGAAATGCTGAAAATATTAAGATAAACGATGGCTATATTGCCTGAAATAATTATTACCCATTGCATTGCAATTGGTTTAATTTTAAAAATTTTACCAGCTAGTAGAGGTAGAAATATTATTAACAACACACCGATCAGTACTTCGAGGTTACTATAGAGATCTAACATAATGAGCACTCCATAGGCAAAAATAGCTGTCACATAAAATAGCAAGATAATCTCATTGCGCATACGTAATAATTCCAATTGTTGCATATTTAGCACCTCAATTTTTAATCGATATTCCCATCATACATGATTCATTGTTGTCGATAAATGCCGATTTTTGATAAGATAGGAAAAATCCAACTTAATTTTTAAAATGGTAGCGTTTTCATTTAAAAAACGTTTCGTGAGGCATTTCATTTCTAGGCGAATAAGTAGTAAAATAAATTCATTAGGTAAGTGGGGGTATTCAAATTGTCTTTTTTTGTCGAAAAACAAGAAATGATGAAATGAATGTTGAGATTGATTGGAGGACTATGAAATGTATGCAGAGGAATTGTTAAGTGCATTACCTTTGAAAAAAATAATTGGCGTGTTACCGGATCAAGTGACGGATATCGTTATCGGATCTCGAAGTGTGCAACCTAACAGCATGTTTGTATGTATTAAAGGTTACACAGTGGATGGCCATGATTATGCGCAAAGAGCTGTTGAAGGTGGTGCAACTATTGTTGTCACAGAACGAGAACTACCATTAGCTGATGCGATTGCACAAGTTGTTGTGAAGGATACAGATCGTGCAGTTGGTTTGTTAGCTGCTAAGTTTTTTGATTATCCTTCAAAAGATATGACAATGATTGGTGTAACAGGGACGAATGGTAAAACATCTGTAACAGGTATTATTCAAAATATCATGCACGGTATGGGCGAGAAATCTGCATTATCAGGAACAATTGGTTTTAATTTAAATGGTATTTTATATGAATCGGCAAATACTACAAGTGATGCATTATCGACGCAACAAATGATTTTCCGTGCAAAAATGGAAGGCTGCCGTTTAATGACAATGGAGGTTTCTTCACATGGATTAGCACTTGGTCGTTTAGCTGGTGTTGATTATGATGTTGCCATTTTTACGAATCTTACTCATGATCATCTTGATTTCCATGGTACGATGGAGGAATATGGAAATGCAAAAGGCTTATTATTCTCTCAACTTGGACAAGACTTAGAAAAAAATAAACTAGTTGTGCTCAATGCGGATGATGCTTGGTCAGAACGCTATGCAGCAATGACACCGTTCCCAGTATGGACTTATGGATTAAACGATGAGACAGCTGACTTCCGTGCCATTAATTGTGAGTACCATGATTACATGACTTCATTTGATGTAGTTATGCCTGAAGGAATATTTCCTGTGAAAATGCATTTACTTGGTGAGTTCAATATTTATAATGTTCTTGCTGCAATGGTTGCATTTTATGGCAGAGGCTATTCAATGGACGCAATTATTGAACAGATAGAGCAATTACCACCAGTAAAAGGACGTATGGAAAAAGTATGTTCAGATTTGCCAGTGCAAATTTTTGTCGATTATGCGCATACACCGGATGCTATTGAAAAGGCGATTGCTGCAGCTACGCCATATAAAAAAGGTAAGCTTATTTTCTTAGTTGGTACAGGTGGTAATCGTGATAAATCTAAGCGCCCTGCAATGGCTGAAAAAGCATCTGCAGCTGATTATGTAATTTTAACGACAGATGACCCGCGCTATGAGGATTACGATAGTATTACAGGTGATCTTGCTAAAGGTATGCTGCATAAAAATTATGCCTGTATTGGAGACCGTGCAGAAGCAGTCCGTCATGCAATAGAGATAGCTGAACCAGGGGATATGATTATTTTTGCTGGTAAAGGACATGAAGATTATCAAATTATTGAAAATACAAAATATCCACATAATGATGCAGAAATTGCTATAGAGGCAGGACACTTAAAATTTGTCTAAATTAATTTGTGTCACAACCTTTTAAGTGATGAAGAGGAACAGCTAGTCAAGAAGATATTTCTTCCTACAAGCCCATCCTTGCAAGTCAGCGTAGTGGAGGCTTCTACACTCGCACAAAATGTAAACGTATTGTATATGATTTAATGAATAAAATATTTTTAATTGGCAGTCTAAACCCTTTTAGTAGTGACTAAAGGGTTTTCTTTTTGGTGAAATCATGTAAAAAGGTTGTACGAAGGGCTAGACTTCTTTTATTATTAGTAGGTATGAAAAAAGGAGAATGAAGAGATGACTTCAAATTTAGAAAAAGATATATTAGCACGACGTACGTTCGCTATTATCAGCCACCCGGATGCTGGGAAAACGACGATTACGGAAAAGCTTTTACTTTTTGGCGGAGCGATTCGTGACGCAGGTACAGTAAAAGGTAAGAAATCAGGAAAATTTGCAACATCGGACTGGATGGAAATTGAAAAACAACGTGGTATTTCGGTAACATCTTCTGTTATGCAGTTTGATTTTAGTGGTTCACGCATTAACATTTTGGACACACCTGGACACCAAGATTTCTCTGAGGATACGTATCGTACATTAATGGCAGTAGATAGTGCTGTTATGGTTGTAGATGCGGCTAAGGGGATTGAGGCACAAACATTAAAACTATTTAAAGTTTGTAAAATGCGCGGTATTCCGATTTTTACATTTATCAATAAATTAGACCGTCAAGGGAAAGAACCGCTTGAGCTAATTGAAGAGCTTGAAGAAGTGCTTGGCATTCATGCCTACCCAATGAACTGGCCAATCGGTATGGGGAAAGAATTCCTTGGTATTTACGACCGTTATAACAAACGTATTGAGCAATTCCGTACGGATGAGGGAGAACGTTTCTTACCAATCGATGAGAACGGTGAGTTAGCAATTGATAATCCGATGAAAGTCACTTCATATTACTCACAAGCGATTGATGACATTATGCTACTTAATGAGGCAGGGAATGCCTATTCTGAAGAAAAAATCCGCCGCGGTGAATTAACACCTGTGTTTTTCGGTTCTGCTTTAACAAACTTTGGGGTACAAACATTCCTTGAAACGTATTTAAAATTTGCTCCAACACCTCAACCTCGTATTACAGAAGATGAGCAGTTCATTGACCCTGTTGAGCATCCAGAGTTTTCGGGCTTTATTTTCAAAATTCAAGCCAATATGAACCCTGCACACCGTGACCGTATTGCCTTTGTACGTATTGTATCTGGTAAATTCGAGCGTGGTATGAATATGACGCTATCTCGTACAGGTAAATCTTTTAAAGTGACACAGTCTACACAGTTTTTAGCTGACGACCGTGAAACAGTTGATGTAGCGGTGGCTGGAGATATTATTGGTTTATATGATACAGGCACATATCAAATCGGTGACACTGTCGTAGGTGGCAAGAAAACGTTCCAATTTGAAAAATTACCGCAGTTCACACCAGAGTTATTTGTTCGCGTGACAGCGAAAAACGTAATGAAATCGAAGCAATTCCATAAAGGGATTTTACAATTGGTGCAAGAAGGTGCCATTCAATACTACAAAACGCTTCATACAGAAGAAGTTATTTTAGGTGCAGTTGGTCAATTACAATTTGAAGTATTTGAGCACCGCATGAAAAATGAATACAATGTTGAAGTAAGAATGGAACCAATTGGTTCAAAAATGGCACGTTGGATTGAAAATGAAGAAGATGTAAAAGAATCGATGTCTTCAAGTCGTTCAACGCTTGTAAAAGACCGCTTTGACAATCTTGTTTTCCTATTTGAAAATGAATTTGCTATGCGTTGGTTCTCAGATAAAAACGAAAATATCAAATTATATAGCCTTCTATAAAAAGAAACACGAATCGACATTTCATCGATTCGTGTTTTTTTACAAGGAAAATAAGCGATTGGTGTAGAATATATACAATATAAGGAAATGGTTATAGTTTTTCTTGGGAAATAATGAATATTTCAATGGAGCGGAAAGCGTCCGCCTGTAGCGTAATGATGGGAATAATTTTATTTTTTAGGATGAAATTGTTTCAACATAATGTATTAATTTATAAAAAATCCCCCTTTTCGGCTATCATAGGAAAGAAGAGAAAGAAAAGGAGTATATACAATGAACATTAGTAACTTTTCGATTAAAAGGCCTGTTTTTACACTTGTTTCGATGCTACTAATAATTATTTTAGGTGGCGTCTCATTGTTAAAAATCCCAATTACTTTAATTCCCGAATTAAATCCACCCATTGGTGTCGTTGTTACTTCCTATCCTGGTGCGAGCTCAACGGAAGTAAATGAAAAGGTAACGAAACCTTTAGAGGCGACATTGGCCACCTTGCCAGGCATTAAAAAACTACAATCTACCTCGCAGGAAGGTTCAAATTTAATTGTGCTAGAGTTTAATTGGACAACGAATATCGAGGATGTTCAACTCGATATTTTGCAGCGGATTGATATGACACCTCTACCAAGCGATGCACAAAAGCCAAGTTTTTTAAAATTTGACCCGTCACAGTTTCCAATCATTCAGCTTTCTCTACGTGCAGTAAATGATCAGGTGGACGTGCGTATATTAGCGGAATCGTTAGAAAAAGAGCTTCGTCGTACTAATGGAGTTGCGAGTGTAAACGTATCCGGCAAGCTGGTAGAAGAAGTACAAGTAACATTGGATGAATCGAAATTAATTGCAAAAGGCTTAACCCAAGCTGATATTATTCAAATCATTCAAACGAATAATGTGTCACTACCTGGAGAACCTGTATTAACTGCTGATGGCAAAATGTTGACGACACGTATTATTAGTACGTTAACAAAACCAGAAGATATTGCGGATTTAATTGTATCCGTCAATCCGATAGACGGTGAAACACTAACGGTAGGAGATGTAGCGACCGTCGAGCGTGCGGAGCAAAAATCATTAACAGAAACGCGTGCTAATGACCATCCAGCTGTATTAATGTCCGTTTTGCAAGAGTCTGGGGCAAATACTGCTGAAGTATCAAAAGCGTTCCAACAATCTTTACATGACTTACTAGCACAAGAACAATACAAAGGTGTAGTAGCAGACATATTAGTAGATCAAGGTAATTATGTGAATTTAGCGATAAGTAACATAGGTTCTTCATTACTATTAGGCGGTTTATTTGCAATGCTTGTGCTATTTTTCTTTTTACGAGGTGTGAAAAGCCCAATTATCATTGGTATTGCAATACCTTATTCTGTTATCGTCACATTTGTATTAATGTATTTTGCTCATTTCACGCTCAATATTATGACATTAGGTGCGCTTGCATTAGGCATTGGGATGCTCGTTGATAATGCAATCGTAGTAATTGAAAATGTGGAACGACATTTAGGGCTTGGTAAGAACCCAATAGAAGCAGCAATGCAAGGCACTAAGGAAGTGGCGCTAGCAATAACAGCATCTACATTAACAACTATTGCTGTGTTCATTCCAGTAATGTTTATAGAAGGTTTAATTGGGCAAATCTTTACAGAATTTGCACTTACGATTTCATTCAGTTTAATTGCCTCGCTATTAGTAGCATTAACAGTTGTACCAATGTTGGCAAGTCGTCTATTAAAAATGAAAGACCAAAATATAAATGAAATTCGAAAAGCATCGTCCTTTTATAAGCACTATAATGCATCCGTTGTTTGGGTATTAAAGCATCGTTTATTGGTCATTTTTTCGGCTGTTATCCTTTTTAGTTTATCGGTGTTTGGCTTATCGAGAATTGGTACGGAATTTTTACCAGCAACAGATGAAGGTTTTGCTTCTATTAGTGTAGATCTTGACAGAGGGGCTGCCGTTACAAAAACGGAACAGGTTGTCGCTGCAATAGAGGAGCGTTTAAAAGAAGAACAAGATGTTGACGTCTATGTGAGCCTAATTGGCGGTACGCAGCAGTCGCAATCACGTGGACAAACAACTGCAAATCGAGCGGAAATTTATGTGAAGCTAGTACCACTTGCAGATCGTAAACGCTCAATTTTTGAATTTGTAGAAGAGGTAGAAAAGGATTTAAACAATGAGCTAGGTGAGCAAGCTGAAATTACATTTAATATTTCTACATCGTCAGGTTCATCTCCAAATACATTGACATTCCGATTAACCGATTCAAATGAACAACGTTTACAAGAGTCAGTTGAAAAAGTACAGCAAGCGCTAAAGCACATTAACGTTGTCACAAATGTAATGACGGATTTAGATAATACAGTTCAGGAAATTCAAATTGAAGTAGACCGTGAAAAAGCTAAGGATTACGGCTTTTTACCGGCACAAATAGCCCAAACGGTTAATCAAATGACAAAGGGACAGCTGACAACTCAAATGATTGCTGATGATGGAGCTGTGTTATCGGTTTTTACAGGCTTTGGACAAGCATTTAATGAAAGTGTTGAGTCCTTAAAGGCAATGGAGATTCGTTCTCCTGCAGGTCTATTTGTTACGCTTGATGAAATCGCTAACGTATCTATACAAGAAGGGCCAGTATCCATTAGACGTTCTGATCAGGCTGCCGCAGTCGCATTTTTCATTGATTATACAGCGAAGGAATCACTAGGTGGTATTTCAAAGGAGGTCGATAAGGCTCTTGAAAAAGCTAACTTACCTTCTGAAACGCAAGTTGTTTTTAGTGGCGATCGAGAGCTTTATGATAGTGCAATTGATGACATGCTTTTAGCCGTTGCTTTGGCTGTAGTGCTTGTTTATATTGTAATGGCTGCGCAGTTTGAGTCATTTAAATATCCTTTCGTTATTATGTTTACAGTACCACTTATGATTATTGGTGTTACGATTGCAATGTTTGCTACAAAAACACTACTTGGTGTGACATCTGTTATTGGTATTTTGGTTCTCGTTGGCATTGTTGTGAATAACGGAATTGTACTTGTCGATTATATAAATCAGCAAAAGATGCATGGCATGAAGTCATATGATGCGATTTTACTTGCTACACAAGATCGACTGCGTCCAATATTAATGACAGCATTAACAACAATATTAGGTTTGCTACCACTTGCACTTGGTATTGGTGAAGGTACTGAGATGAACCAGCCTATGGGCATTGTTGTAATTGGTGGGCTTATTACTTCGACTTTGCTGACATTATATATAGTGCCAGCTGTTTATAGCTTAATGGATAAAGAAACTAGAAAATTGCCTTAAGTACAAGGGGGAAATGAGATATGGGTGTTCATTTTTTTACGGGTTTTCCAGGATTCATTTCAAGTCAATTAATACGAGAGCTATTTCAAAAAAATAAAACACAAAAGGTTATCGCAATAGTGCTAGCAGGGGAATTACCAAAAGCAACTGTTGAAAAAGGCAAGATAGAAGTAGACTATCCTCAGTGTACGATACAGATTGTCGAAGGGGACATTACACTACCTAATTTAGGGATGACAAATCAAGTAGTACAGGAAATACTGCCTCAAATTGAAGTGTTTTGGCATTTAGCAGCTATTTATGATTTAGCGGTTCCTAGAGATATCGCTTGGAAGGTCAACGTACATGGAACAGCGATGGTAAATGATTTTGTACGTACACTTCCAAATTTAAAGCGGTATATGTATTTTAGTACAGCATATGTTGCTGGGCTACGTGAAGGGATTTTACGTGAAAATGAATTAATCCGACCGCCTGCTTTTAAAAACTATTATGAGGAAACAAAATATGAGGCAGAGCATCGTGTAGAAGATTTAAAATCGGAGATTCCTATAACGATTATTAGACCAGGAATTGTGCGTGGACATTCAGAGACTGGGGAAACGATTAAATTTGATGGACCATATTTCTTTTTAAATATGGTGGATAAATTAAAACGGTTACCGGTTATACCTTATATAGGGCTGTCGAGCTCAGCTATCAATGTTGTGCCGGTTGATTATATTATAAATGCCGCAACTTATATAGTGGAGGAGAAAAGTGCAGAAGGCAAAACGCTACATTTAACAGATCCGAACCCACACCCTGTACAAGAGGTATATCGCACAATGGTAAAATTATTAACGGATCATTATCCTAAAGGACGTTTTCCTTTATCGTTAGCAAAAAAATCGTTAAAAGTACCTTTCATTCGTAAGTTGCTAGGTGTCGAGCAAGAATCTTTAGATTATTTAACTTGGAATGCTGTCTTTGATACAGCAGAAGCGGTTGCTATTTTACAAAAAGGAAATATTACATGTCCTGATTTTATACAAACAATGCCGAAGATGGTTGATTTTTATCTAGCACATAAAGACGATAAAAACTATCATATTCAAATTAAATAATGATGGATTTCTTTGTCAGCTTTAAATGATAGTGCTATAATAAACGAACAAAAGAAATATCCTTAGACATTTTGTTAAAGGGGAGTAGCTAGCAGATGCGAGCGATGCATCTGATTTCACATTCGTCAAGACATGGTATTACCATCGGGTGTGATAGCAAATGTTGTTGCTTTGAAAAAGGTGCAATGCCGATACCTGTAATGAGAGAAGTGACAAATATAAATTTGCTTAGCAAGACCTTTGCCTTCTTTCAGGCATGGGTCTTTTCTTTTGCATTTGACTAGTAAATGATCGCAATTTTGGGTATACAGAGTTTAAAGGAGGAACAGAGGATGGAAGCAATATTATTACAATATGGCTGGGTATTGATTGTACTAGTTGTATTAGAAGGATTATTAGCAGCAGACAATGCGGTTGTAATGGCTGTTATGGTGAAACACTTACCGCATGACCTACAAAAAAAGGCACTTTTTTACGGATTATTTGGAGCATTAATATTCCGATTCTCTGCGCTCTTTGTTATTACAGTATTAGTTAATTACTGGCAAATTCAGGCGGTTGGAGCAGCCTACCTATTGTTTATGTCAGCTAAAAATATTTATGACTTGAGAAAAGGTAAAGATGAGGAAGAAGAAAATGATGAGGCAGCTGTGAAAAAGGGATCTGGCTTTTGGATGACTGTCTTAAAAGTGGAGGTTGCCGATATAGCATTTGCAATTGATTCAATGCTTGCTGCAGTTGCTATTGCTGTGACGCTTCCACACTTAGGTAATTTTGATATTGGTGGCATTAATGGTGGGCAATTTATTATTATGCTATTAGGCGGCTTTATCGGCGTTATAATGATGCGTTTTGCCGCGCAATGGTTTGTAAAAGTTTTAAACGACTATCCTTCACTTGAAACTGCTGCATTTTTAATTGTTGGCTGGGTTGGGGTAAAACTTGTTGTTTTAACATTAGCTCATGAAAAAGTGGGTATATTACCTAAAGAATTTCCTCATTCAACAGGCTGGGAATTAACATTCTGGATTGTGTTAATTGGTATTGCTTTTGTCGGTTATTTAGTAGGAGTACGTAATAAAAAACAAACAAAATAACCGCTTGTAATTTTTTGTAAATATTAATGAAATTATTTTTAAATCCGCGTTGCTTTCTGCGGGCAAGGCACGAGCGTATCGCTTGCAACACTAACTGAGTCATGTGCGCTTGCTTTTCCATGCGAAAGTGTATGCGGATTTTTACTTTATATCGAATAATTAGCTCGAGGTGATAGTTTTATCCCTGTTTAAAAACAGCCTCTTTCTTTTTTTATAGATTTTTTCTATACTAATATCTATCTTGGCATCATGAGTGGAAGGAGTTGATGAGGTGCCTTGGAAAAAATCATCTAATAAATTAATCACACCGTTTCAGGCACTAGTGTCTTATTATTTCATAGCAATAGCAATTTCCTTCCTATTGTTACGACTTCCCGGCGTTCATCAAACGGGTGTGAAAGTGTCATTATTAGATAGCTTATTTACTGCAGTAAGTGCTGTAAGTGTGACCGGCTTAACAACGTTTAATATTTCAGAGACCTATACAACATTTGGGCTCGTCATGGTACTTGTTATTTTACAGCTCGGCGCGATTGGTATTATGTCACTGGGTACTTTTGTTTGGTTGCTTGTTGGGAAAAAAATTGGGATGCGTGAGCGTCAGCTAATTATGATCGATCATAATCAGTATAATTTATCTGGCGTTGTCCAATTAATTCGAGAAATATTGAAAATCTTAATCGGCATAGAATTAGCAGGAGCAATTATTTTAACTGCGCATTTTACGAATTATTTCGATACATTTGAACAAGCTCTTATTCACGGTGTCTTTGCTTCTATATCTGCTACTACTAACGGTGGTTTTGATATAACTGGGATGAGTTTATTGCCATTTCATAATGATTATTTTGTTCAATTAATAACAATGGTGTTGATTGTGCTAGGCGCAATTGGCTTCCCGGTGCTAGTTGAGATAAAAACATTTTTACTTAATCGGCATGCTAATTTCCGTTTTAGCTTATTTACAAAAATAACGACAACTACTTATGCAATTTTATTTGTTGTAGGGGCGCTCGTTATTTTACTGCTTGAGTCTTTCCATTCATTTAAAGGGATGCCTTGGCATGAAGCTATCTTTTCCGCAATGTTCCATTCCATATCTACACGTTCAGCAGGACTTACAACATATGATGTAACATCCTTCAGTGAGGCGACAGATATTTTTATGAGCTTTTTAATGTTCATTGGTTCTTCTCCAAGCTCAGTTGGGGGCGGGATTCGGACGACGACCTTCGCTATTGCAATACTATTTTTAATTACGTTTGCTAGGGGGAGAGAAGATATTCAAATCTTTGGACGTGAAATCCATTTAATCGATGTCTTCCGTGCGTTTGTCGTTATTTTAGTAGCTTGTTTTATGGTGCTAATTGCTACAATCATTTTACTTATTACAGAGCCACATGCGACACTTATACAAATCATTTTTGAAATTACATCTGCGTTCGGAACATGTGGAATGTCTTTAGGGATTACCTCAGATTTATCGGTGGTAGGTAAGATCATCATTATCATATTAATGTTCATAGGGCGAGTTGGTTTAATTTCCTTCCTGTATTCACTTGGTGGAGGTGGAAGAGGTAAAAAATCTAAATTCCATTATCCGAAAGAACGAGTTATTATTGGTTAAACATTTAGAAGCATAGATATAGAGGGTTTTAAGGGGGCAAATTATTAATTTGCTCCCTTTAAAATTGGAGTCAAAAAATTTTATTTGCTTAGGCATGGTGAGACTTGTCCTAATATTCCATGTACATGTAGATTTGCGTTACGGGTCGTGCGGGAGCTTATGTCAAGATTGGAGCAAAGCACCACCTGTAGTGGAAGTCAACAGTAGTGATCTAATGCTATAAGCTGGTCGACAGTCTGAGGCAAATCTACGCTAATGGATGAAAATACAATAGAAACATTTCTAAAAAAAGTTTAGCTGGGTAAGTGTGCGGGTACATCTTATTAAGAGTGGAGAAAGAAAAATTACCACCTTGTACTAGAACTGAGGGATATCTAATACAGCTTTTTGAAAAGGATAGAAGCGGCGGTGAACCCAGTTACGAAAAAGAATCAAAAGGAGAACTTAACGATGACACTTACAAGCACAGCTAAACAAGAATTAAAGGACTTATTAAAAGAGACACATAAACGAGGTATTATGAAAATAGATCATAGTGATCGTGTAAGCAGTATGACAGATGGTGAAGCATTAGGTTTGCTCATTTCGGTAGTAAAACGTACTTTGTAATATTAAACAGAGCAAAATAGCTCCATGCCACCTTGGTTTCTTTATTCATTGTATTTAAATTGCTATATTCAATAAGGAGATTGAGTACTTTCACTGCAATATTATTTTTTATTAGACAATAAAAGTGATTCTTCTTTATAGCTTTCTTCTATTATATTGTATTTAATATTTAATATATTAGAAGATGCTGGCAATTTTTAAGATAGAAGACCATATAGTATGTTCATTTGCTTAACGAAAAAAGAAACGATAATTCAAATTATTAGCTAAGAAATGATAGGTTATTTTAGGATGTCTGACTGTTTTTATGTGCAATTTAAAAGAATAAATATAGGTTTAGAAATCATTTAAAATAAGCATTTATTAGTCATTCAGCAAATTGTTAAAAATATATCTAAAAATTTAGAAAATTTAACAAATTATTTCCTGATTAAAAATATTGCTTAATAGGTAATAAGTATTTGTTGCTTCTAACTATATTTTAAGTAATTTGTATCAATAGTTTTAATGTGAATGAGAATCCATTACTAGCATCAAAAGTTAGTGGTAGTTTGTATAATTTGTAATTTATTCGTAATATGAAGGATAGTGGATTAGTAAAAAAATCGAATTATTTTAGTTTCAAAAATAAAAAAACGCTATTCCTTGAATAATTTCAAGTGAATAGCGCTTTTTTATTAAACTGAATGGATTGTTGCAAAATACGGTTCTTGGCCGTGTCGGAAGTAGGTTAAAAGATAGCCGTTTTTTTGTACAATTTTGCCATTTGAGAAATTTTGATAATCCAAGTTATGTGGGATGATAAGTGTATGCTTGAACAGTTCTTTTTCAGTTAAATTCAAGTTGGCAAATTCTTCACCTGCAAGGTTAGGATTTTCACGTAGAGCTGTGTAAAGTGCTTTTTGTTGAACTTCAGTTGGGCGATCTTTCCACCATAATTTACGTGGTTGGAATTGCTGTGCCTTTAAATAATCAAGTTGCATTAAGCTTTGGATAATTTGTAAATTAACACCTTCCACAGTTTCTAAAAACTCAAGTAAACGGCGGAACAAATCTTCTAGCTGATGACCAATACGAGACCAGCCCTTAGTCTCCCAGTAAGTTCCAAAGTTTTGGAAGAAATCAAATGGTGTCTCAAATACTTCTGTTACTAAATATTCGATTGTATGGTCCATACGGTGAGCATTCCAATATTTTTCAAGTACATCTTCTGCATGTTTAATACGGACAATATCATCGAAGGTTAATACATTATTCGAAAAGATTTCATAAGGAGATAAATCTACATAGGTATAACCAAACTTTTCAGCCTCCAAACGAAGACCTGTACCACGTAATAGCTTTAAGAAGCCTAGCTGTAATTCCTCAGGGCGCATAGCAAAAACATCATTAAATGTTTGTCGGAAGCTACTATAATCCTCTTCTGGCAGACCAGCAATTAAATCTAAATGTTGATCTATTTTTCCACCATTTTTGACCATTGTTACTGTACGCGTTAATTTTTCAAAATTTTGACGACGTTGTACAAGCGTGTTTGTTAGATCGTTTGTAGATTGAACACCAATTTCAAAACGGAAAAGTCCTTTTGGGGCATTATCATTTAAAAACTGAATGACTTCGGGACGCATTATATCAGCAGTAATTTCAAACTGGAAGACTACGCCTGGCTTATGCTCATCTATTAAAAATTGGAACATTTCCATCGCATAGCTACGGCTAATATTAAATGTACGATCGACAAATTTAATCGTTCGCGCACCATTATTCATTAGATAACGAATATCTTCCTTTATACTTTCTCTATTGAAATAGCGTACGCCTACTTCAATAGAAGATAAGCAAAATTGACAGCTAAAAGGACAGCCTCGGCTTGTCTCAATATATTGAATTCGCTTGCTTAGATGTGGAAGGTCTTCTTCAAAACGGAAAGGACTCGGTAATTCACGTAAGTCAATTTTAGGTGCTTGCGCGTGAATTCGAACTTTACCGTCCTCTAAGTAACAAATGCCTGGAACATCTTCTAAAGGTATTTCTCCATGCAAATGGCGTAGTAACTGCTTAAATGAAGTTTCCCCTTCGCCCATGACAATGAAATCAACTTCTTCAATTCGACGTAACCAATGATGGACATCGTATGATACTTCAGGTCCTCCCAGCAAAATTTTAACATTTGGACAAACCGTTTTTAACATTTTAATAACATGTATTGTTTCTTCAATATTCCAAATATAGCAACTGAATCCTACGATATCGGGGTTTTTTTGAAATAAATCTGATACAATATTAAATGCAGGGTCTTTAATTGTGTATTCTGCAATTACTGGATTGTATTCAGGTAAAGCAGCACATTTTAAATAACGCAATGCTAAATTTGTGTGGATATACTTTGCGTTTAAAGTAGTTAAAATAGTATTCATGCATTAATCTTCCTTTCAACTTCTAATTGTAACAGTCAAGTAGCTGACAAACAATATAATCCTTTAGACCTATTTATTTTGTGAACGGTTCGTGAAATAATTTTAAATACTTAAATTTACTAAATTTTGTAATAATAGAATCGTACAGTCATAAAGTATAGTAAAGGCTCAAAATTCGAATGAGAGGTTTTTTACTCTTTTGAAAGGTTCGGTGAGAAAGTTGAAGCAAAATGATATAAATCAATGTTTTGGAAATCTTATGAAAAGTACTTCGTCACCAACACTTATTCTTAATAAATCAGGGAAAATTTTGAATTGTAATGAGGCAGCTATTAAACTTTTTAATCTTAATTCATCATTTAAAGGTTATATAACAATGGACGAGCCATCCAATATTAAATGGGCTAAGTTCGTTAAGGAACTACAATGTGAGTTAAGATCAGAAGAAATATTTAATATTCGTAAAAACAACAATGATCTAGAAATGATGTCCTTTAAATGTTTCTATGATCCAAACACAGAAGAAATAGTCGCACAGCTATCCACTATTAATAATGACAGAGCAATTGAATTGTATGTTAGTAAGGAACAGGAACGATCACAATCCTTCAGTGCATATGATCATTTACCCTATGCTGTTATTGTGAGTGACGCAAGTGGGATTATTCTTGGTTTAAATAAATATGCAGAAATGTATTTAAAAATAGAAAAATCGCAGCTTCTTCATAAAGCGCATCAACATATATTTGATTCATTTACAATGAAGAATGGACAAATTACAACATATTTATCCAAATTGATGGGCGAAAAACATGCCATTATTCATGTCGTAGATGAAACACAAGTAAGTAGAACATGCTATTACGAAATTTCAAGTGTTTTCGATGAGTATAATAATATTATCGTCACTGTTATTAATGATGAAACTGAGAAAAAGCAGTTGCAGCATAAAGTAGAGCATCAGGAAGCATTGAATGTAGTTGGTCAAATGGCGGCAAGTATTGCACACGAGATTCGTAATCCATTAACATCTTTAAAAGGCTTTACAGAACTTTTAAAGCTGAATGCGGATGAGGAATCACGCATGTATTTATCTGTTATCGATAGTGAGTTACAACGGATGGAGCAAATTTTGTCTGAATTATTAGTATTGTCCAAGCCAACAAGTATGAAGATAGAATTAATCGAATTAGATCATATTGTAAAACAAGTGATCGAGTTTATGTTACCTGATGCATTGATGAAAAAAATTATGATTCAATATATACCTTCAGCTACTGGAGTGTATATTGGTGGCAATGAAAATCGTCTAAAGCAAGTATTTATGAACCTTATTAAAAATGCGATGGAAGCTATGCATAATGGTGGCACAATTACGGTTGAAATGAATGTTATTGACTGTACGATTGTAGAGTTAATGATTAAAGATGAAGGCAGTGGAATGGATAGTAAAACAATCCAAAACCTATTCCAACCTTTTTACACGACGAAATCAACAGGGACAGGACTAGGCCTTGCTTTCGTGAAAAAGGTAATCGAAGAGCATGAAGGTGTAATAGGTGTTCAAAGTGAAGTGCAGAAGGGGACATGCTTCCATATGCAGTTTCCAGTTTACACATTCAATCAATTGGACCCGTTAGATGTTGCGGCGAAGGATTCTGCGTATTTAGTAACCTAAATACAGTGAAAATTATTTCAATAGTGCGCTATTATTGAATGCTTTTGACAATGCTTTTCAAAAGTCGCTATAATGACATGTATAAAGAGCGAATTGAGAGGACTAGGCTATGACGTCAGAAGAAGATTTAAAGCAAACTTTAAAATTATATATAGTATTATCCCGTGCCCATAAAGCAATAAATGAGATGACAAACCATTTTTTTCAAGAGAATGGTGTGAATCCTACTGAATTTGCAGTTTTAGAACTCCTTTATCATAAAGGGAGACAACCATTACAGCAAATCGGCAATAAAATATTACTTGCCAGTGGGTCTATTACGTATGTAATTGATAAGCTTGAAAAAAGAGGCTATCTCTTACGGGTTTCCTGTCCATCTGACCGTCGCGTTACCTATGCAGAAATTACCGCGGAAGGTGAAGCGTTTATGGGCGAATTATTTCCAAAGCATGAACAACATTTACATGAATTGATGAGTGCATTATCAGTCGAGGAAAAAGATCAAACGATAGGCTTATTAAAAAAATTAGGGCTATCAATTAAAGATTTGTCTTATTAAGAAGAGTTGTCTCAAATGGATTTTGAGGCGATTCTTTTTTCTATGCCGAAAAATAAGATTTTAAAAAGAAACTTAACATTGTTTTTGGTAAGGAATCGGATATAATAGCTATTTTTGCCCGTTAGAGAGTTTATTTAAGGGATTAACAATGCCACCCTATGTTTTTTGTTGATGAATAAAAGAAAGGCCTTAGAATGAATTCTAAGGCCTTTCAAACAATTGGTATTATTTTTTAGAAATAGTGGCTGCCATTGCAAGCATTGCTGCAGTTAAATCTTGTTCATCATTATCATGAATTGTTAATTTTGTAATGAGTCCATCTTTTTCAAATACTACGCCAACTACTTTTTCAGTATCAAAGTCTACAACATAGCCCTCAATATTTTTAATATCCTTAAATGCAGAAAGTTCTTCAGCAGATAATGCTACTGGTCCTCCAACTGCATTCATGTAGTCTTGCATAGATGTTTTAACTGCATCATAGCTTGTTTCAGATGCATTTGCTGTTTCAATACGCATAAATACTTCATCATTAGCATTTGATACTAACATGTCTTTTCCAGGTTCTTCTTGAGAAAGAGTGAATTCAGGTAGTTGTTGGAATTTATAGCCCTGATCAACACTATCAGATTCAGTTGCTGTTTCCTTTTTGTCGACGCCTTTTTGAACGTATTTCACTTCTTGTTCTGGTTTAGCTTGTGTGTCTGTATTTGCATCATTTGATGTAGGCGTTTCTTGCTTGTCATCGCCTGCAGTTTCATTCTCAGATGGTTGTTGTGAGTTCGCTGGTTCATTTTGTTCAGCATCTGATTGTTCTGTCTTATCAGAGGTATTACACCCCACGACAATAACAGCTGTTAGTAATAATGCAAGCATTGAAAATAATTTTTTTTGCATGAAAAGCCCTCCTTTTCTATATTAAACGCTAATAAAAGATAAAATGTTTCCAATTTTTTTTGTTATGATGTTAAAGGTAACACTAAAAACAATAGTAGAACAAAAACAACATGGGCCACAATAACTAAAGGCATACTCTTGCGCCATTCATAAATAAAGCCCCAAATTAGGCTTGTTACAAGAGCTGCGACTATACCTAGCTTAAAACCACTAAATGCAATCGAGATGGCGCATAAAATTGCTGTTACAACAACTGCTAAGACAGGGCGCATAAAACGCTTCAATTGCTGTTGTACGTAGCCACGCCAAAATAGCTCTTCGCCAATCGCGACAATAAACACAAGTAAAATATAGTGCCAAATATTTTGTGGACCGTAAACAGATAAAAACTTTTTCACTGTTATTACTAGCCGATCATTTATATATGGAGCGAGCCAATAACCAAAACGTATAATGCCATATGTGATTGTACCATACCCTATGCCGAAAATTAGAAACTTCCAAGTAGGTAATTGATCTTCAATCGTACCTGAAAGAATAGCAATAGCTATACATACGAGCAGTGTGAATGCATACAAGTACCAAAATACAGCTGGATTAGCAAATGTGAAAGCAAGCATGCCATAAACGAATAATAAAGAAAGGAGAAGTATTATTGTTTGTTTCGAATTTGTTTGCATAATTCGACCTCCATACTTTAATTTTACCAAAAAAATAGTCCCTTATCATCTATTAAGACAAAAAGGGACTATTCAGAATATTAAGCTTCACTTGCATATAAGATTTTGTAACGTTTATGGTTGACGACCGTTTTCTCTTCAATTTCAAGGGAATCAAAATTCTCCATATATGTTAGATCAACGATCACCGAATTTTCATTTACTTTTTCAACAATACCTTGCAAACCATTTTTAAACTCGATAATATTTCCAACTTCAGCTATTTTCACAGACAGTCAGCTCCTTCATCGACTAATAATATACAGTTTGCATGAAAAAAAGGAAAACGTAAAGCTTTTTTTGAATAATTCATAATTTAATACACAAAATAAGGAAAGAGAA
Organism: Lysinibacillus sp. NPDC093712; assembly: GCF_050280025.1. Classification (NCBI taxonomy): domain Bacteria; kingdom Bacillati; phylum Bacillota; class Bacilli; order Caryophanales; family Bacillaceae; genus Lysinibacillus; species Lysinibacillus sp. NPDC093712. Next base: position 480,193 of record NZ_JBNNUU010000003.1, on the reverse strand, counting down.
GGGAATAGAAAAAAATGGGACAATATGAAAATATGCTTAAACAATTACAGGAAGGAGAAATACAAAGTATCGAAATTACTAAAGATCAATTTTATGAGTTTCGTGAAGTATTAGTGAAACACCCCTTATTTAAACATTTTAGAGGTGAAGCAAAGCAAAATGGGATTATAATATACACTTATATGGAAATTCCTAGAAGTTAATTTTGTCGAACATTGTCGTAACTTAATGCTGTAAGAAATGAAATATAAATGTATAATAATGGTATGATTATTTGTATGTTGGAGGGTTGTATGAATGGTCAATCTACTCTTGAAACAAATGGAACAAACTCGTGAGATGATGATTCGCTCTGGTGTTGAAAACGGGTTACAGAATGCAAAAACCATTCAACTGAGTCGCAGATTAGATCAGTTAATGAATACTTATTATAGACAGACAACATTAGAAGAAGAAGAAGATCAAGATGATTTGTTTCAGTATTCAGAGTAAAACTTCTTAGATTAGATGTTTAAAAATGCATTTACTGGGGAATAGTTAATATGAACACAGCAACATTCTCATTTCCCCCTTTAGAGCAGTGATTCCCATCACCTGCTCTCTTTTTTTTGCTTATTCGGTATATATGCCATACATAATAAAGTTAGTACAAGTTTTAAGAAGAATTTGAATTATTGAACTGATTCATCTACACTAAAAACACATCATAAACTAAGCAAAAATTCTTTAAAGCTTAACTAATCTAAAATGAGCGTAAGGAATAATTGATTAGTTTTATTAAGTGAGTTAATTTCATTCAATGGTGCGGAAGGCGGCTATTCCAGCTGGAAGAGAAGCTTAGAGAGGGAAGTGGCTCGTACTTGTCCGAAAAAGCGTCCGTCTATAGCGTAATGATGCGAATTAAAATTGATTCAAGTAAAGGAGTTATTACATATGGGAAAAGAGCGTATTGCATTTATCGGTACAGGTGTTATGGGTGCTAGCATTATTAAACACTTATTGCAAAATGGCCATGAGGTGACAGTTTATACTCGCACAAAAGAAAAAGCAGAGCCGTTAATGGCATTAGGGGCTAGTTGGGCTAGTTCTCCAGCTGAAGCTTTTAAAGATAAGGATATAGCGCTAACGATGGTTGGTTATCCAGCTGATGTAGAGGAAGTTTATTTTGGTGAACAAGGTCTATTCAAAACTGCCCACGCTGGCAATATTGTTATCGATATGACTACATCTGAACCAACTTTAGCGAAGAAGATTTATACACATGCTCAAACACTTGGAGTAGAAGCATTGGATGCCCCTGTTTCAGGTGGAGATGTTGGTGCTCAGAATGGCACATTGTCGATTATGGTCGGTGGGAACGAACATGCATTTAATCAAGTTGCACCAGTATTACAACAATTTGGTGCAAATATAGTTTACCAAGGTGAAGCAGGTGCAGGACAGCATGCAAAAATGTGTAATCAAATCGTAATTGCATCTGGGATGATCGGTGTATGTGAGTCGCTTGCATATGGCTTAAAGGCGGGGCTAGATTTAGCTACTGTTTTAAAATCTATTTCTTCAGGTGCTGCTGGTTCGTGGTCTTTAAGCAATTTAGCTCCGCGTATGATGAAGGAAGATTTTGCCCCAGGTTTTTATATTAAACATTTCGTAAAAGATATGAAAATTGCTTTAGATGAATCACAGAAAATGGGTATTTCTTTACCAGGGCTATCATTAGCTTATGAAATGTATGAAAAACTAATCGCAGAAGGCTACGGTGACAACGGTACACAGGCTCTTCTAAAGTATTATCAATAGACAATAACAATTGAATTTATAGAAGCAAAGTGTTAGATTGACTGCCATCAATCTAACACTTTTTTTGCATGCCGTTTTGTTTGAGTGCCTGGCACTACCCTCCGACAATAAACTTAGTGTAATCGCCAGTAAAGGTCCGAGAATCGCCCGAAAGACAGGAGAAATCGCCACAAAAGATCCGGAAATCGCCCGTAAACGTTTGAAAAGCAACCTCCATAGCAGACGATTCTCTACTCTTTACTAAAAAGTTGAGAATCTAAGGAGAAGCTAGATGCCCCTGCAAGAGCAAAGTAGAGTGCTATAGCACCTAATGCTAAATCAAGCTCATAACCTGCCAATCCATCTGCTCCGATAAAACCAATGCTAAGTTTTGCTGTAAAGATAGCAACAATCATTGTAATGGTCAGTAAAGCACCAAAAATTCTTGTTGCTAAGCCTAAAATAAGAGCAGCTCCGCCAACTAATTCAATAACCGCAACGATATACGCCATAAAGCCTGGTATACCAAGACTGTCAAAGAAGTCAGCAGTGTAGCTGATTCCGCCTTGGAATTTTTGGAAACCGTGCACCGTAAAAATAATGCCGAGAACGACACGTAAAATAGTTGAACCAATGTTGTTTTGCATAATGTAATTACTCCTTTTCTATAACTTACATTTCGTAACTTAGTTTATTTTTAAAAACAACTTTTGTCAAGTAACTAAGTGGATTTTAAGAACTGATTTTTAAAAAGTGATATAATCTTTTAATAGAACTAGTAATAATGGAGGGGAGTAAATTGAATCAAAAAAATATTTGTCCACGATTTGAAAAGGCACTTATGCTATTGAATCATCGTTGGAATACTTTACTTATTTATCAGCTACTTGATGGTCCACAACGATTTTCAACCATTAAAAATCAGTTGAATATTAGTAGTCGTGTGTTAACAGAGCGATTAAAAGAGTTAGAGACCGAAGAAATTGTTTTACGTACCGTGATTCCTTCTACACCAGTCGTTATTGAATATGAGCTTACAGAAAAAGGATATGCAATCACACCCGTGTTAAAAGCAATTGAACAATGGTCTAATAAATGGGTAACTATTACTGAGGAATAAAAAAAGATATTCAAGCGAGGGGGCTTGAATATCTTTTTTTATTCTTTGTAAAATGGTTGGTAACAGATTAACCAATTTATGGCCATTTAGCAGTTGTGTTTGTTATATTGTAAATAATATTAATTTTTTTTAAACAAAAGGTATTTTTTAATACAGATAGGAATTAATTTAATATTATAAGAAGGAAAAGGAGGGATTTAATGAATCAGAGGCAAGCGGGGGAAGCACAGCATCGCAGTCAGCTAGCACTCTATTTATCATTGCCAATACTATCATGGGCGTTTTACGATTTTGCTAATACGATATTTTCTTCAAATATTAATACAGTTTTTTTCCCTTTTTATATGGACGAAGTTTTAGGGACGAATGAAGTAATGCAACAAGTAGCAAGTACATTTATTTCGTATGCCAATGCATTAGCAAGCTTCTTTCTAGTAGTTTTTTCACCGCTTTTTGGGGTATGGATAGATCAAACAGGCTATAAAAAACGATTCATTGTCTGGTTTGCATCGATTTCTATTATATTTACCTTTTTGATGGGTGTTTTTGCAAATTTAGAGACAACAACAAATTACTCAGGTGTACCTCTCAGTTTATTTTTAGTCGTTGCAAGCTTTGTCATTGCGAAATTTTTCTTTAATTCGAGTCTCGTATTTTATGATTCGATGATGGGTGACCTTGGGACAAAAGAAGAAATGCCCCTTATTTCTGGTTATGGTGTAGCGATTGGCTACTTAGGTACTATTTTTGGGCTTCTTGTTTATTTATATGTAGGAAACAGTGATTTCCATCGTGCCTTTATACCAACAGCAATCTTGTATTTATTATTTTCATTGCCATTATTTTTTATTAATAAAGATACTCCGATACCAAAAGAACAGCGTAAAACGACGAAGTTTTTTGAAGGTTACAAGGAAATTATTCGTACATTTAAGGACATGAAGCAGTATAAAGCGATCTTTACTTTTATGATTGCGTATTTCTTTTTAAATGATGCAATTGCCACAACAATTGCAATGATGGCTGTTTACGCAACTACTATTGTAGGATTTTCTTCAGGTCAATTTATCATTCTATATTTAGTTTCCACCGTTTCAACAATTATTGGCTCACTCGCATTCGGCTATATTACGAAAGCAATTGGTGCTAAGCGGGCTATTACTATTGTAGCGGTGTTAATGATTATCGCATTAACCTTTGCTGTTTTTGCCACAGAACAGTGGATGTTTTGGATTGCTGGGAGTATGTTTGGTATTTCATTAGGCTCTATGTGGGTTACATCAAGAACATATATTATTGAGCTATCACCAGATGAAAAGCGAGGGCAGTTTTTCGGACTATTTGCTTTTTCTGGTAAAGTCTCATCGATAATCGGACCGGCTGTATATGGAACGGTTACATTATGGATGAAAGATTACGGTACATTAGCAAGTCGCGTAGCATTATCAACATTAATTTTGATGACGGTTATTGGTCTATTGGTTCATCTAAAAGTTAATGATAAAAATGGAAATACCAGATAGGAGAATTGTATCGCCTATGATACAATTGATTTATTATTTGATGTGAAATAGAAAGGAGCGGGGTTGCTTTGGAACATAAAGGCATATTATTAGAAAGTGGCACAAATGAGCTAGAAATCGTTGAATTTGAAGTAGCTAACAATAAATTCGGTATTAATGTTATTAAAGTAAAAGAAATTATTCAACCGATTCCAGTAACATTTATTCCACACGCGCACCCGCATGTTGAGGGAATTATTCAATTAAGAGGCGAGGTACTCCCAGTAGTAGATATGCTACGAGTACTAGGGATACAAAGTGCAGAACGTAATCCACAACAAAAATATATTGTTGCTGAGTTTAATAAACAACGAGTTGTTTTTCATGTAGATAACGTAACACAAATCCACCGTATTTCATGGAATCAAATCGAAAAACCTTCAGATATGTATCAGGGGGGTACTTCGCAAGTTATCGGTGTTATTAAGCAAAATGAACAAATGATTTTATTACTAGATTTCGAGAAAATTATGGTTGATATTAACCCTGATTCGGGTATTAGTGTAGAGTCAGTAAAAAAACTTGGTAAACGTGAACGCTCTGAAAAACGCATTTTAATTGCTGAGGATTCACCATTATTACGTAAGTTATTATTTGATACGATGAAGGAAGCCGGTTATGAGAATGTAGAATTCTTTGAAAATGGCCGTGACGCTTATGAATACTTAGAAACAATGGCGAAAAGTGGCAGTAATGTAACAGAGCACATTCAATTAGTAGTTACTGATATTGAGATGCCACAAATGGATGGTCACCATCTTACACGCAAAATTAAAGAGCATCCTGATTTACAAAAGCTACCGGTCATTATTTTCTCTAGTTTAATTACAGATGATCTTCGCCATAAAGGCGATCAAGTAGGGGCAGAGGACCAAATTAGTAAACCCGAAATTGCAGAGCTTATTTTACGCGTCGATCAACTTATTTTATAAAGCTAGCGAAAAGGAACTTCACAATTATAATAATTGGTATCCTGAAATGTTAATAAAAAATGAAAGTCGGATACCTTTTAGGTTCCGACTTTTTTGTATAAATGACGGTGCTATTAACACAAAATAATTAGACTACCGATTGTTCTATAAAGGAAGTGATTATTTGGATGAATTGAAAACAGCTATCATTGATATTGGCTCGAATACGATTCGTTTAGTGCTGTATCAGTATGATAATGAAGAGGGGCTTAGAGAGCTAGGTAATATTAAAACGGTTGCACGTTTACGTACATATTTGCAACCCACAGGTGACATGTCACAAGAAGGTATTCAAGTACTAACGGAAACATTATTAACATTTAAAGCAATGCTTGATGATTTTGAAATTGTAGATGTGAAAGCAGCTGCAACAGCTGCAATTCGTCAAGCAACGAATCGAGAACAAATTATAGCTTTAATGAAAGAGAGAACCGGCATACAAATAGAGCTTTTGTCTGAGGAGGAAGAGGCATATTTCGGTTATGTTGCTGTAGCGCATTCGATTGGTACACTTTCTGCCGTGACCATCGATATAGGTGGAGGAAGTACGGAAATAACACTATTTAAAAATAAAGAACTGATTGAATCCTTTAGCTTTCCTTTTGGAACGGTGTCGTTAAAGCAACGTTTCGTAAAAGGTGACATTATGAATAGTAGTGAGAAGAAAGAATTAATTGCCTTTGTGAAAGAGCAGTTTAAATCACTTCCTTGGATTCAACAAGTAGGATTACCAATTATTGCGATTGGAGGCAGTGCAAGAAATATTGCGCAAGTTCATCAGCAACGGCATCAATATCCTATTGCGAGTGTGCATGGCTACGAAATATCTAAAGAGGATTTAGATCAACTCAGTTTGTTTTTAGGTAACTTAAGCTTCCAAGAATTAAAACACTTAGATGGTTTATCGACGGACCGCGCTGATATTATTGTGCCTGCTTTAGAGGTGTTTCGCGTGCTTATGGACATTGTCAGTAGTGAAGTGTTCCAGCTAACGAAAAAAGGTTTACGAGAAGGGCTTATTATCCACCGTATTTTGCAAAAAGATGCAAATGCCTTTGATAAATATAATGTTTTTGAGGGAAACGCTAGAAGGTTAGCTAGGCAGTACGGACGCTCTGAGGCAGAAGTTGATTATTTAATGCACCTAGCAGATCAATTATACCGTGAGTGTTGTCATTTAAAATTTTTACAATTTGACGAGACCGATTTGCAATTGTTGAGGAAGGCAGCAAAGATATTTAATATCGGGGAATACATTGAGTTAAGCTCCGCTAGTCAACATACTTTTTATTTAGTTGCCAATCAATCAATTGATGGCTTAAACCATAAGGAAAGATTAAAGCTTGCACTTTTAGCATCGTATAAAAATAAAGATTATTTTTACCGATTTGCTGCTCCTTTTATAGAATGGATGAGTCGTGAAGAACATCGTAAAATACGTGATTTTGGTGCATTATTAAAATTTGTCTATGCGTTAAATGTATCGAAAAGAAATATTGTACATGCTATTGAAATGCAACCTAAGGATAATTTTGTCCAGCTAAACATTTACGTTAAAAAAAATGCGGCTGCCGAAAAATATCAAGCTAATCGACATAAAAAACATCTAGAACGTGCTCTAAAGACACCAATTAAAGTAAATTTTATTGAAGAAGGGTGGAACCAAGATGACAACAGAAGTAACGAACAATCGCTTACATGAGGAAGATTTTTCAGAAGCACATAGCCGTTTGCTCGAAGAAATTGCAAAGCCTCAATATTATAATAATCGTGAATTAAGCTGGTTGGCATTTAATGAGCGTGTTTTAGAAGAAGCAGAGGATGTCAATAATCCTCTGCTAGAACGTTTGAAGTTTTTAGCGATATTTAGCTCCAATTTAGATGAATTTTTTATGGTGCGCGTAGCAGGACTTCAGGACCAAGTACGTGCTGGTTTCCATAAAGCTGAAAATAAATCAGGCTTAACACCAAAAGAGCAATTGGCGAAAATTGCTGAGCGTACGCAAGCTTTAGTACGTCGACAAACGGAAGTATATAGACATTTAATTTATGATTTATTGCCACAGCATAATGTACATATTGCGGACATAAAGGATTTAAATAGTACGCAAAAAGCATTTATAAATGAAATGTTTGCTGAGACAATTTTCCCTGTTCTAACACCTGTAGCAGTAGATGCTTATCGACCATTTCCAACATTGCTAGGGAAAACTTTAAATTTACTTGTACTGTTAGAACAAGATGAAACAGATTTTGAAAGCCGTGAAAGAGTTGCGATAGTGCAAGTGCCATCTGTTTTGGATCGCTATATTAAAGTACCTTGTGCTGAAGGCGAATCGGTAATCGTACTACTCGAGGATGTTATTGTTGCTCATATTGAAAAGCTTTTCTATGGGTACAGTGTTAAATCTGCACAGGCATTTCGTCTAACACGTAATGCGGATTTAACGATTCACGAAGAAGGCGCACGCGATTTACTCGTTGAAATTGAAAAAGAACTAAAAAAACGCAAATGGGGAGTCGGTAGTCGACTCGAAGTACGTGTCGGAGAAATGAATGAAGAAGTCCTTGCTTATTTACTAGATGAATTTGAAATCGAGGAGACCGATGTTTTTCATATTGATGGCCCATTAGATTTAACATTTATGTTCTCGTTTGTGAAAGGTATTTCTGTAGGACGAGAACATTTAGAGTATGAAAGCTTTATCCCACAGCCACCTTTAGATTTACAATCAGATGAAAATATTTTTGAAAAAGCGTTACTACAGGACATTTTTTTCCATCATCCATATGAGTCATTTGCACCGATTGTAGATTTTATTTCAGAGGCTGCTGTCAATCCAAATGTATTAGCAATAAAGCAAACATTGTATCGAGTTAGTGGCAATTCTCCAATCATACAAGCATTAAAACTTGCGGCTGAAAATGGCAAGCAAGTGACGGTTTTAGTAGAGCTAAAAGCCCGTTTTGATGAAGAAAATAATGTGCATTGGGCGAAGCAACTAGAACAAGCAGGTTGTCTTGTTATATACGGTATGAATAATTTAAAAACTCACTCTAAAATAACGTTAGTCGTAAGTCGCCGAAATGGGAAAATTGAACGTTTTGTACATCTCGGAACAGGAAATTATAATGATGCAACTGCAAAAATTTATACGGACATGGGCATCATAACATCAGATAAGGAATTTGGTATTGATGCAACAAACTTCTTTAATTATTTAAGTGGCTATACGGAAAAACCTACTTTTAATCATTTAGTCGTTGCACCATTTGATATTCGTGATGAATTTATCCGCTTAATGGATGAAGAAATTAGTTGTCATAAGAAATACGGTAATGGGTTTATTCGAGCTAAAATGAATTCATTAACGGATAAGGATTTAATGATGAAGCTTTACGAAGCCTCTATTGCTGGTGTAAAAGTAGAGCTTATTATTCGCGGTATTTGCTGTATACGGCCAGGCATACCAGGTATTAGTGACAATATCACAGTCACAAGTATTGTTGGTCGATTCCTTGAACATTCACGTATTTATTGGTTCCATCATAATGGTGAAAACAAAGTTTACTTATCATCCGCAGATATGATGACAAGAAATATGATAAAACGCGTTGAAATTCTTTTCCCTGTCTATTCAATTGAAGCAAAAGCCCGTATTATGGATATTATGAACAAACAACTTGAGGATACAGCAAAGGCTCGTATTCAAGATTCCAATGGAAAATATCATTATAAAGAATTTGATCGAAGCGAAGACCCTATTAATAGTCAGGAAATTTTCTTAAAGGATGCTCTAAAGCCTACGCTAGATGAAGAATAAATAACGAGCGTACTAGACGACTTAGAGTAAACACGCTACCTAGAGAGGGATATAATGAAAAAATATAGAGAAAATGTAGCGCAATTCGCAAACTATCGACAGATGGCACTGCTTAATCCGTTTGATGCAGTTATATGCTTGAAAAAAGCTGATAATGGGGAATTTCAAATTGTTCACTATAACGATAAACTTCCATTATCTATAGTGTTGCACGATGTGAAAGCAACGAAAGCAGACCGATTCTTTACCAAGCAATGTTGGCAGCAATTATTGAAAATTGTACAACAAGAATTTAACATTGCACGTAAGATTGAGCTTTATTCAGAGGCTGAGCAAATGCAAAAATCGTTTGCTGTAAGTGTACAGCAATTGGAAGCATCACTTATAGCTGTTATTTTACGTGAGGAACAGAATAATATGAAGCCTTATTTGCAATTCGTTGAACAACATGTGTGTCCTGTGCTAACAACTGATTTACAAGGTCGTATTATTCATCAAAACGGTGCTGCTACGTCTGTTTTGTCGAGGGAACATCACAGTCTTATAGGACTTGATATTTTTTCATTATTGGAATGCAACTATGTAAACGAAGTACAATTATTATTTGCTAAAACGATTGAAGGCGCTACATTGGATATGGCTAAATGTTTATTTAAGCGCAATTTACTAAGTAGCGAGCCATTTTATTTGCGTATCCATCCAACTTATTTTAATGGAGAAATAATAGGGGTACATTTTTTTGTAAAAGACCCGAAATCATTTAAGAGTGATCACAATGCCTTTTATTATTTAGCCTTAAAGGACGAATTGACAGGTATTTGGAATCGTAGAGCGTTTAAAGAGCATTGGCAACAGCATTTGAACGATAAACAAAGTGAAAATCAGCAGGCAACAATTATTTTAGTAGATATAGATCGCTTTAAAAAATTTAATGAGTCCCTTGGTGAAAGTAAGGGTGATGAACTAATGCGGATGTTTAGTCATAGACTTCGTGAATTTTGTTACTCAACATGCTCACTTTATCGTTATAATAGTGACGAATTTATTTTTCTTTTAAAGGATGCAACAATCGTTAAAATAGAGCAATTAGCTAATTCAATATTAGACTCGTTGAAACAGCCCTTTATGATTGATGAACAGGAGTATTTTATCAGTGTTTCAATTGGTATTTCCTTAAGTCCCGCTGACGGTAAGGATATAGAAACTCTTGTGAGAAAGGCCGATCAAGCTTTATTTTCAGCTAAGGAGCACGGACGTTCACATTACCGCTATTATCGTGATGATATGACGAATGTGTTTCCAAATGAGGCATTGATGGAGGCCCATTTACGTCGTGCCATTGAGTTTAATGAGTTAAGTATACATCTACAGCCGCAAATGAATTTAAATGATAATAGCATTAATAGCTTTGAAGCGTTATTGCGATGGAATAATCGTAAATTTGGTTTTGTATCTCCAGCGCAATTTATACCAATTGCCGAGGCGACAGGCTTAATAGTTGAGATTGGTGATTGGATTATTAACGAGGTTTGTCGCTATCAAAAAGAATGGAGTGTGAAGGGCTATCGACCAGTCAGAATCGCAATAAATATATCTCCAAAACAATTTAGAAAAGAAAACTTCGCACGGAAGATTAAAGCAACATTGAAAAAATATAATGTCGCACCACAATTAATTGAAGTAGAAATTACAGAAAGCTCAATGACCAATGTCCATGAAACATATTCAATTTTAACGGAACTGAAGCAGCTAGGGGTTTATGTTTCGGTAGATGATTTTGGTACTGGCTATTCATCACTTAGCTACTTGAAACGCTATCCAATCGATATTATCAAAATCGACCAATCGTTTATTGCTGATATTGAAAAGGATGATAAAAATGAGGCGATTATTAAAGCCATTATTTCGATGTCCCATAATTTAGGACTTGAAGTAATTGCAGAAGGCATTGAAGAGCCATCACAAGTAGCATTCTTGAAACGTCATCGTTGTCAAAAAGGACAGGGCTATTTATATAATAAGCCATTACCTGTTGAAACGATTGTTGCACAATATTTTGTTGGATAACTCATTTTCTGCGTTTGATTTCCGCTACGGGTGGGCGCTTTCCGTGGGCACAACGTAAGCCGCAACCTTCGCTACGCCCGGTCTGTTGCGTCTTGCGTTTTGTGCTGTTCCCGCATGAGTCGCCCACCCTCCGCTCCAATCAACTAATTAAAAGGCATCGAGTAAACTTCTTGATGCCTTTAACCAACATTCTGAGCACCTAGAGGTTTCGAGGTGCTCTTTTTTAATTTGAAGGACGTGCCTTCATGCCATTTAACACAATTGCTGTAAAGTGTGCCATTTCTGAAACTAAATCAAATTCCTCGTTATGAATTAACCAATCATAAACATTCGCACGCATGCAGCGCTGAATAATTTGTTGCATTTGTTTCGCTTGTAAACCGTTAACAAATTCTCCTTGCTGAACGCCTTCTTCAATATAAGTATTGATGATTTGGAAGATTTTACGTTGAGGGCTAATTAAATAATGGTTTTGTTCAACTTGATTGGTCATTGCGGCAGAATAAACTGTTCGCAATAAATCTTTTCCAACAACATTTGTTAAATACAGCATTTGCTCCTTATAAAGCGCGAGAATTTTGTCACTTGCCGATAATGTTTGATCAATATTTTTTTCCACTGTACTATAAAAACTATCAAGCTCCTCGAATTTTTCCAAAATAACATCATATTTGGATGGGAAATGTGTATAGAAAGTCCCCTTTGACACGTTACATGCTTTCGTAATTTGTTCAACAGACACATGCTCATATCCATGTTTATTAAATAAATCTAATGAAGTTTTGAGTAGTTTTTCCCGAGTTTCTAATGCCTTTTTTTGGCGAGTAGTTAACGAATTCATGCCTTTCTGCCTCCGTAATTAAAATATCCTATAATAATGACCATGAAATTTATTCAGAAAATATAAATTTTTTTGATTGACGTGCTATATTAAGTTTGTTTATGATTTAAGTGACCGAAGTCAGTGACCGTGGTCATTAAGAGTATCTCGTTATTAATGTTACGATAAAAACGTAAAGTTTGCTAGTGTATCAGCGCTTATTAACGCAATTCACAGGAAATGGAGGGACTCAAATGAAAGAGAAATTAGGTTTTATCGGCCTAGGCAATATGGGTTTACCAATGTCGATTAACTTACTTCGCGCAGGTTATGAAGTGTACGGTTTTGATACGAATACAAAAGCAATGGAGCAATTTATTGCAGAAGGTGGTATGGGTGTAACAACTGCACAAGAACTTGTAAAGCAAAGTGATGTTATTATGACAAGCTTACCAACACCGCAAATAGTTGAACATGTCTTTACATCAGAAGAAGGGATTTTACAAAATGCTAAGCAAGAAAGCTTGCTGATAGATTTTAGTACAGTAAATCCTGAGCTAAATGATGTGCTACATAAGAAGGCACAATCATTGGGCTTACGTTATCTAGGAGCTCCGGTAAGTGGTGGAGTTATTGGTGCAATAAATGCAACTCTAACAATTATGGTAGGTGGAGAAGAAAAAGATTATCAAAGTGGAGCTGAAATTTTCGGAATAGTTGGAAAAAACGTTTATCATCTTGGTGCATCACCTAGTATCGGTACACGTATTAAATTACTCAACAACTTAATGATAGGTTTTTATACACAGGCGGTAGCTGAAACGATTGTCCTTGGAGAAAATATGGGGATACCAGCTAATACACTTTACGAAGTATTAAGTAATAGCTATGGACAAAGTCGCATTTACGAACGCAATTACTTAGAATATATGAAAAATGAAAATTATGAGCCTGGTTTTTCTACGAATCTATTACTAAAAGATTTAAGGCTAGCTAAAAATATGGCTGATGAAGCAGGTGTGCCTCTTCGGATAGGCGAACAGCTAGTGAATCTTTACAATGATATATCAGCAGAGGGCTATGGTGAAAACGATATGTCGGCAGCTTATTTAAGTCTGAAGGAAAAATGTATTATTAAACAACATTAAAGGAGGAAAACAGGTATGACAACAGCGCAAGAAGTGAAAACTTTAACACATTTTATCGGTGGAGAAATGATTGAGGGGCAAAGTGGTCGATACGGTTCGGTTTATAATCCTACAACAGGTGACATCATCGCAAAAGTTCCGCTAGCAACAGTAGAAGAGACACGTGAGGCAATTGCTAAAGCACAGGCAGCATTTCCTAAATGGCGTGATACATCAGTATCCAAACGGGCGGAGGTCGTATTAAAATTCCGTAATTTAGTGACAGATAATATGGAAGAATTATTACAAATTATTTGTACGGAAAGTGGTAAAACGATTGAAGATGCAAGAGGTGAAATTACACGAGGACTAGAGTCGGTTGATTTAGCAATTGGTGCTCCCCATCTAGTAAAAGGAGAGTACTCTGTAAACGTTGGCGGTCAAATTAATGCCTATTCGGCCAAGTATCCTTTAGGTGTTGTAGCGGCAATCTCTCCATTTAATTTTCCAATTATGGTGCCGTTAGCGCAAACAAGTATGGCAATTGCTGTTGGGAACGCAGTTGTATTAAAAGCATCAGAGCGAGTACCGATGACAGCGTTATATGTGAGTGAGCTATGGAAAAAAGCTGGTTTGCCAGATGGCATTTGGACAGTGGTGAATGGCGATAAAGATGCCGTGAATGAACTTTTAGAAAACCCAACTGTGCAAGCGATTTCATTTGTAGGGTCAACACCGGTTGCTAAATACATTTATGAAACGGGTTCAAAATATGGTAAACGTGTCACTGCTTTAGGCGGAGGTAAAAATAATATGGTCGTAATGCCTGATGCAGACCTTGAGCAAGTTGCAAATGCATTTATCGGTGCAGCATATGGAGCAGCATCACAACGTTGTATGGCAATTTCTACAATAATGCCTGTTGGTAAAGAAACAGCAGATCGTCTAGTAGCAATATTAAAAGAAAAAATTACAGCATTAAAAGTTGGCGCTTATACAGATAAGGATACAGACTTTGGTCCAGTTATTTCACAGCAATCTAAAGAAGCAATTCTTGCTGCAATTGATAAAGGAGAATCAGAAGGGGCAACTGTTGTTTGTGATGGTCGTGAGCTAGCTATTGTAAACGAATCAAAAGGATTCTTTGTAGGTCCTACATTATTAGATCATGTAAAGCCAGGTATGGAAATATATGAGCAAGAAGTATTTGGACCTGCCCGCAATGTCGTACGTGTGGATTCGTTAGAAGAGGCAATCGAGCTTATTAACGAGCATGAACTTGGAAATGGAGTCACGATCTTTACAAATGATGGCCTTGCAGCTCGGAAATTTACAACAGAGATTGATGTAGGAATGGTAGGTGTAAATGTACCAATTCCAATTCCTGTTGGTTACCATAACTTTGCTGGATTTAAAGGCTCACGTTTTGGTGAAGGGCATATGTTTGGTCCGGATCAGGCACGTTTCTTTACAAAGACTAAAACAATTTCTGAACGCTGGGTGACAAGTAATGCTTCATCAGCATCTACATTTGCATTCCCAAGTAATAACGATTAATGCAATAGAAAGAGTTGTATCACTTGAGTTAATTTCATAAATATTTTTTTAAGGGAAAATAACGAATTTTAATGTAACGGAAGGTGGCGACTTCAGCGGGAAGAACAAGCGAACGAGAGACTCAAGACAAAAGCGTAGTGAGGGAATCTGTTCAATGCTTGCCCGCGGAAAGCTCCACCTATTGGGTAAAAATACGAATAATATGGGATGTAACATAGCACTTTCTATAAAAAGATAGGTGGGATGTGGATGTTAGCGTATATTGGACTTTTTGGGAGTTTAGCACTTTTAGTCTATTTAACAATGAGAGGTGTCAATTTACTTATTTCAGCGCCATTAACAGCTTTAATAGCGGCTGTAACGAATGGTCTAGCTTTCTTCCCACAAACTGCAAATGACGATCAAGCTAATTTCTTAACGAGTTATATGAATGGATTTACTAGCTTCGTTGGTTCTTGGTATTTAATGTTCATGGCAGGTGCAATCTTTGGAAAGGTAATGGAAGATACAGGTGCAGCAGATAGTGTTTCCAAATGGATTGTTGAAAAAATTGGCGTGAAATATGCTACTTTTGCTGTAGTGGCTGCAGCAGCAGTTTTAACGTATGGTGGTGTCTCAGTATTTATTGTTGCTTTCTCTGTTTATCCGATGGCTATTAGTTTATTTAAGCAAGCGAACTTCCCGCGTCGTTTTATTCCTGCGGCACTTGGTTTGGGATCTGTGACCTTTACGATGACATCAGCAGGCTCACCAGAGATTCAAAACTGGATTCCGATTGAATACTTACATACGACACCATATGCAGGATGGGAAGTTAGTATTGTTATCGCAGTATTTATGGCGGTGGGTGGCGCACTATGGTTGAACTGGATGATTAAACGTGCGGTGAAAAAGGGTGAAGTGTTTATTGAACGTTCAACGGATCCAGTAGTTGACGAAACACGTAAGCTACCTAGCCCTATTTTAAGCTTGGTGCCATTATTAGTAGTTTTACTGATTTCGTTTATTTTCCATGACTCACTTGGCACATCGGCTTTAATCGTTGCGCTAACGAGCGGTTGTATTATGGCATATTTAGTAAGTTTTAAGTATTCAAAATCTGTTAGTGCGACACTTGCAGCAGGTGCGATGGGTGCTGTTGTAGCTATTGCAAATACGGCTGCAGTAGTAGGCTTTGGGGGTGTTGTAAAAGCTACACCATCATTCGTTGCAACTGTAGATTTAATGACCAATATTCCTGGTAATCCATTAATTGGCGGTGCTATTGCTATCGCTGTTATTGCAGGTTTAACAGGGTCAGCATCAGGTGGGCAAACGATCGCGATGCCATTACTTGCTCCTCACTATATTGACATGGGAGTAAATACGGAAGCATTACACCGAACAATCGCGATTGCTTCTGGATCGCTTGATTCATTGCCACATGGCGGCTATGTTGTGACGACGATAAATTCTGTATGTAATGAGAAACATAAGGATGCCTATTTGCCTTTCGGTGCATTGACAGTCATTATACCAATTATCGGTACAATTATTGCGATACTATTATTCTCAATTGGAATGTAGGGGGGAAACGAAGTGATAGATGACAAAACAGTATTTATTACTGGCGCTGCACGTGGAATTGGTTTGTCAATTGCTCAAGCATTTGCTGAGCAAGGGGCGAATGTTGTTATTTCGGATATGAATGAGCAAAGCTTAGCTGAAGCGGTAGAACAAAATCCACTATTAACGGCTTATACATGTAATGTTACGGATGAACAAGCAATTGGCGATGCGATTGCTTTCACTGTTGAGAAATTTAACACAATTGATATTTTAATAAATAATGCAGGCTTCCAACACGTTTCATACATCGAGGATTTTCCGACTGAAATATTTGAACAAATGCAAAAAGTAATGCTGGTTGCACCATTTGTCACAATGAAATATGCATTACCTCATATGAAGAAAAATAAATTTGGACGCATTATTAATATGGCATCAATAAACGGCGTTATTGGTTTTGCCGGTAAAGCAGGATACAATGCCGCGAAACATGGGCTAATCGGGTTAACCAAAGTCGCGGCACTTGAAGTGGCCAATGATGGTATTACTGTAAATGCTATATGTCCAGGATATGTGGATACGGAATTAGTCCGTAATCGGTTTACAGATTTAGCAAAGACACGAGGTATCCAAGTAGAAGAAGTATTGGAGCAGGTGTTATACCCTCTTGTCCCTCAAAAGCGCTTGCTAGACGTTTCAGAGATTACAGGACTTGCACTCTATTTAGCTAGTGATGTAGCAAAAGGCTTAACAGGTCAGGCGATTGTATTAGATGGCGGTTATACTGCTCAATAATGGAGGAGAGATGCGTTATGATTCAAACAAAAACAACCTTCACTGTAAATTCTCCAGGGACAATTATTTATGGAAGAGATGCTTTCGAAGAGGTTGGTTTATATGCTAAAAAACTAGGTACGAAGGCACTAATCGTTAGCGATCCAATAATGGATAGCTTAGGGTTTGTCAATCAGTGCAAGTCATTATTGACAGTCAATGGTTTGGAAGCGGTTTCGTATTTAGGGGTAACAACTGAGCCAGTGGATACGTATGTAGCAGAAGGTCTTGAAATTTTGCTGTCTGAGCAATGTGATGTCATCATTTCTGTCGGTGGCGGAAGTTGCATTGATACAGCTAAAGCGATTGCTGTTGTAGCAACAAACGGTGGATACATTGGTGATTATATGAAAATGGCGAAAATCGCTGAGCAAGCGCCTATTCCACATATAGCAGTCCCGACTACAGCAGGCACAGGCTCAGAAGCTACAGATGCTACCGTTATTACCAACACGACTAATGATGTAAAAATGATGATAAAACAACAAGCTTTTATGCCACCAGTTGCAATTGTCGACCCAATGTTAACGATAACTTCTCCGCCAGCCATCACAGCAGCGACTGGCATTGATGCATTAAGTCATGCTATTGAAAGCTATTTATCACGTTTAGCACATCCATATTCAAATGTATTAGCATTATCGGCGATGGATTTAATTATTAATAATTTGTTGAAAGTTTATGAGCATGGTGATGATATCGATGCGCGAGAGGCGATGTCTCTTGGCTCCATGCAAGCAGGACTATCGTTTTCCAATGCGTCAGTAGCTTTAGTGCATGGGATGTCACGTCCTATAGGTGCACTCTTCCATGTGCCTCATGGAATTTCAAATGCAATGCTGCTACCAGCAGTATTAGACTTTACAAAAGATGCATGTGTGAATCGCTTAGCAGACATAGGACAATTTTTTAATAAGGATGGAAAAAATGGAACACAAGAAGAACTAGCAAATTTAGCAATTGAATCAATAAAAAAACTTTGTAAAAAGATGAACATTGGCAATTTACAGCAATGGGGAATTGAGGAGGATGCATTTTTTGCAGCAATTCCAAAAATGGCAACCGATGCAATTGCAAGTGGAAGCCCAGGAAATAACCCTAAAGTGCCAACGCAGGACGAGTTAATGGAGCTTTACAAAATTGCTTATTATTATGAGTTTTAAACAATTGAGTCTGAGTGTCTTCCTTTATGCAATAGAGGAAGGCACTTTTCATTTGAAATTTCATGTTGAAAATAAAAAGGAGTTGATATTTCATAAAATTAGACGTCACATTAATGCTTGTGTCATTATAATGCAATGTTCCGTACACTAATAAAAAATGATATGTATCAATTATACATATGTATGATTGACATATATGTATTGGAAAAATATAATTACCTTATGGACAACAAAAATAATAATACGCAATATCTTAAGGGTTTATTTGAAATAGCTATTTTAATGATGCTACAGAAAAAAAAGATGTATGGCTATGAATTGACTAAAGAATTGAAAGAGAGCAAATGTTTTTCTATTTCTGATGGCTCAATTTATCCAATATTAAAACGTTTGACGGCGAATGATTATGTTGATGTATTTTCAGAAGAATACGAAGGAAGAATTAGAAAGTATTACCGTATTACAGATTTAGGAAAGGCATTAGTAGAAAATAGACTAAAGGAGTTAGAAACAATATTAAAATATTTTGAAGAAATTAAGGGGATGGATTAGACGTGGATAATCAGAAGATAAATGAATATATACGACAACTGGAATTTGAGTTGGAGCCATTACCAAAAAAAGATAGAGATCATCATATCATGGAAGTAAAAGATCATTTATTGCAATCAGTAAATGATGGTAAATCAGTAGAACAGGCATTAAAAAGTTTTCTCCCAGCTAATGAATTAGCAAAAGAAATTAAAGCTGAGTTTCAACACTTGTATAGTGCACCTTCTACTGAAAATAGACACCCTATTAAACAAAAAAACAGCAAGAAAATATGGATAACTGTAATGGCTTTAATAGGTATAATCATTTTTTCTATATTTATAGCAATTATTGTATTTATGGGAAATTCATCAGATAAACCGATAGAAACGAATGGAGTTGTTGATTATAAAGTACTTTGAAAATCATATTATATTGAAAGTGGTAGTTTCTTTTGTTAAATAATGGAATTTATAAATATGCTTAAATAATCACTTATACTGTAGACAAACATAGTAAAACTTTGAGTTTGTCTACAGTATTTTTTAATTTAAAATACATAAATAATTGAGGAAAGTTGTGATGACTAAAGACTTCAAGAGGAAACTTCTTGATGCCTTTGGTCGACAGTATGAAAAGATAGTGAATGCACTTCTATAAAAAAAGAGTTTTGTAGAATTAATATGACATTTGCGAGAAAATATAGTAAAATAAAATGAATGGGTATTCATTTTTGAGAAACGAAGGGGGAAGCAGAATGTTGCAGGGGAAAACGATTATTATTACAGGTGGTTCAAGTGGTATGGGGCTTTATATGGCAAAGCAATTCGTTTCAGAAGGCGCAAATGTTGTTATAGTAGGTCGTAATGAAGAGCGCTTAGCAGAAGCTAAAAAGTTTATATTAGAAGCAGGAAAAACAATTGAAACATTCCAAATGGATGTTCGTATACCAGAGCAGGCGGAGGCGATGGTCACGTTTGCTGTTGAAAAATTTGGCCAAGTTGATGGACTAGTGAATAATGCAGCTGGTAACTTTATCGTTCGTGCAGAGGATTTGACGCCAAATGGTTGGAAATCGGTTGTTGATATTGTATTAAATGGTACGTTCTTTTGCTCTTCTGCCATCGGTAAATATTGGATTAAAAATAAAATCAACGGTTCAATTATCAATATGGTGGCGACCTATGCTTGGAATGCAGGCGCTGGTGTAATACATTCATCTGCTGCAAAAGCAGGCGTTTTATCAATGACAAGAACTTTAGCGGTCGAGTGGGGGAAACGTTATGGAATTCGTGTAAATGCCATTGCACCAGGTCCAATTGAACGTACAGGTGGTGCAGCTAAACTATGGGAATCAGAGGCAGCTGCTGCTATGACAATTGATTCTGTACCACTTGGGCGAATTGGTACACCAGAGGAAATAGCCGATCTTGCAACATTTATGATGTCTGATAAAGCGCGTTATATGAATGGTGAATGTGTCACATTGGATGGAGGACAGTGGCTAAATCAATCACCTTTTTAACTTGCTTCAGCAAAAGAATGAATATGGTTGAATCCAGTTCAATGGACTTGCCGATATCACAGACTTTAAGTGAGGCTTTTGAGCAGTCTCGAAAAAAATCATTGCATAATGAAGAGCTGTATTGATGCATACTAAGGGCAAAGAAAGGAGTTTTGTCTATGGGTATGTGGTTAATACCAGCTCTTATTGCGATTACAATCATTGCCGTTATATCCTTTGTGGCGACAATGCGAATTGCCAAGATGACTTCTGAACGGAAATCGGAAAAAGATACACCGATTTCAGGGACAGTCGAAGAATTTGCAACGATGCTGAATCCAATCGTTTGGGTGTATATTGTTTTTTTACTTTTTTTAGGGATTATGATTTTTTACTACTGGAGTAAAATAGGCTATTAAATGTTTAAACGAAGTATCACAATGGCATTGGTCAATGTGATACTTCTTTTTTAACAAATAATTTCGTCTAAAGCGAAGGCGTTAAATATTATTTTTCCTTAAAATTACGAATTTATAAGGTGTTTTTTTATTAACTTTATTTATGATATTTAGTTTCTAATTTGTGCTTAGCTCAAACATTTTGAGTGACAGCACTTTTTTCTTTTCAACAGTAAATTTTGAAAGAAGCTACATTTAGTTTAAATAATGCTGCTTGATTTTGCTCTTCATAATTTTAGTTGCTTTAATTGAGTTATGGACATATTACTTTTTTATTATTAGAATAGTTATAATGATAAGGAGTTTATATTATAAAGTAATAACAAACTTCTTCAAATATATGCTTCATGTGGGCTCTCATAGAAAAAGAAGTGATTACGTAAGTATAAGAACTATATACTGTAGAAGAAAAGGAGAATTATGTTAGAACTTATTTCAAGTAAATTAAAAGATGCACGTAAGGATAAAGGAATTACACAAGCGGAGCTAGCAGATGGAATTTGTACGCAAGCGATGATAAGTAATTTTGAAAAAGGGGAAAGTGTACCATCTAGTGTAGTGTTATTTAAAATTGCTCAAAAATTAAAGTTAGATATTAACTACTTCTTCGGACAAAATTCATTGAAAACACATCATGATGATAATGAGGAAACCAAAAAATTAATAAGAAAACTAATAAGAAATCGTGATTATCAAGCTATAAATTATATAGTAAAAACGGAAAAAGAAAAGGCGAATTTTAGCAGTAACGAAGATAAACAGTTTTTACTATGGCATGAGGGCATATGTGATTTTTATTTAAATAAAGATAGTGTTAACGCTATAAATATTTTAAACAGCGCTTTAAAATTAACCGGTAAGGAAAATTATACAGAGCAGACTATTAGTATAAATAATAGTATTGCGATTATTTATTTTGAAATACAGCAGTATGAAAATTCTTTAGAAATCTTCCAAAAGTGTAAATCAGAATACGATTTAAGTAATTTAAAAGATAGTGTGCTGAAGATTAGAATTTTATATGGTCTATCTAAAACTTTAGTTGCTTTAAAAAGAGAAGAAGAAGCTATTTTAGAATGTAAGAAGGCAATTAAAATATGCGTTACAGAAGAGTCACTATATTTATTAGGAGAGCTTTACTTTCAAATAGGTAGGAATTTAGTTATTTTAGATAGGGTAAAGGAATCAGAACAATATTTTGAGAAAGCGCAACATATTTTCGAAATTGAGGGAAATTATGAATTCCTAGATGTGATAGAAAAAGTAAAATTGGATTATTTTATTGAAAAACGATAAGAATATGGGATTCCTGATTGCATTGCGGCTGTCAGGAATTTTTTATTAAAGTAAATATTTATATAAAAATACTTATTGAAAAAATCAAAATATTTATGTATAATATTCCAAAAGGAGGGTAATATATGAAGAAAATAATAACGCAATTTTTAGTAGTATCTACTCTTTTCGTAACTTTTATTAGTGGATCAGCAACAAAACCAACAGCAGTGGTGGACAGTCCTAAAAATATTGAAGTAGTCAATATTATAGAAGTTCTGGATATACCTGATTTACCAAGTCAACACTAATCCTATGATGAAAAAGAAGCTATTCCTCCTATGTGGAGAATAGCTTCAGACTGTAGACAAACTCGAAGTTTTTCGAATTTGTCTATAGTCCTTTTTTATTTAAAACTAATATAGGGGATGACTACTGTCGTTGATTTCCGCTACGGGCGGGCGCTTTCCGCGGGCACATCGTAAGCCGCAACCCTCGCTAACGCGCGGTTTGTTGCGTCTTACGTACTGTGCGTTCTGAGCAGGAGTTGCCCGTCCTCCACTCCAATCAACTAGTGTCAACACGCTCTTACGAAGGAAAAAGTGAAAATAAAGTACAATTATCGCACTTATGATTATATATGATAGTCGTCTGCTTTAATCATTAAATAAATTTAGAGGTCTACTGCCGTTGATTTCCGCTACGGGCGGGCGCTTTCCGCGGGCACATCGTAAGCCGCAACCCTCGCTAACGCGTGGTTTGTTGCGTCTTACGTTTTGCGCTGTTCCCGCAGGAGTCGCCCGCCCTCCACTCCAATCAACATTATATGTATTGCTAGCAGTCTACTATAATGGCTACTTGGACATGGCAAACAGCTTCATAGAGAGGGGATGCTTGAAGCGTATGGCAAGACGAAAGTAAGAACCCATTTTTTACAATAAAAATAATAAAAGGGATTAAGATTTCTATTCTTAATCCCTTTTGTCGACAAGCTGAAGCTATTCCTCCTATGTGGGAATAGCTTTTTTCTTTATTTAGTTGACTTAACAAAACTATCAAATGCCTCTTCTTCTTCGACAAAAGGATTATGACTACTTTCATCAAATATCGTTAAGCTAGAATTGTTAATTGCCGTGGCGATTTCTTCAGAAAAAACAAAAGGACATTGTGTATCAAACCTTCCGCAATAAATAAAAGAAGGGATATCTATTTCTTTTAAGCTATTAGTAATATCATAGTTTTTTAGTTCAGTAGAAATAAAATAATCTAATCTTTTATTTACTGCCTTTCCACTATTAGGTCGAGACATTATGTTATCGTATTCTTCTTTTTTATAAACGGACATTAAATTCCATTCTTTATTTAACGCTCTTCGTTCTTCTAAAGTTTTAGATGGATCTTTAAGAAGTTTTAAAATTTCTAATAACCTTGGATTATGAGGATTACTTTTACAATATATGCTATCTGGATGCGACATATATTTTGACGATGCGGACAAACCACCTACTATAATTTTTTGTAAAGAATTAGGATTCGTTATCGCATAAATTAAACCCAACATACCTCCAGCGGAATGACCAGCAAAGCTCCACTGTGATAAACCTAGTGAAATTCTGATTGCTTCCAAATCTTTAACACTAGTCATAAAACTATAATCATCAGTTAATGTGGAATCGCTAGAGTTTCCACAGCCCCTTAAATTAATTAAATAGACAGTATAGTGTTTAGCAAAAGGAGCTGCGAATATATTGCCCTTACTATTAAACTCCGTATATTGATGCGTTATACAAATTGGTTCACCATTTCCCATTTTAAAATACTCAAAGTGACCTCGAGGGGTTTCAATCATATATTGTGTCCACATAGGGTGCCTCCGATTGTTTTTATTTATTATAACACTATTACAATAAGTTTATTTATAAAATGTGTGTAAAAATAAATAATTTTATAATTTAATAAATAAACTTATTGTAAAAATATTAAAAATTAGTATAATTATATCTAAGGAGGTGTTAAATATGAAATTAACAATTAAAAGTGTAGATGTTCAATCATTAAACACAAAAACTAAAAAAGATTCACAACAATTACTACAAGCTGGTTGCTGTTGTGGAGGTGGAAGTGAAGCTCGTCCATTAAAAAAATAAGAGCATTTATTTTCGGACCATCTAGATATAAAAATTTAAAAAAGTAGCGAATTTTTTAATTTGCTACTTTTTTGTAACTTTGAGGTGATAAATATGTATATTCAATCAAACGGGGAACTACAACGTTTATCTGAAAAGCTAATATTTATTAATGATCGAGTAGGTTATGAGATAGATGGAGAAGGTGTAACAAATTTTAATCAGTTATTTCCTTATTTAACAGGTACAATTCCTTTGACAAAAATAAGCGAATTAATTCATATGGAAGAACATGAATTATTAAATAATATAAGTGATTTAGAGAAAGTTGGAATTGTTTCGATTAATGATGCACCGTTGCTGAAAGTGAGCATAGTTTCTGGAAGTTTAAATAGTGAAAAGTTACAACGAATTTTTGACATTCCTACGTTAAATCAAATTATAACTTTTACTAATTTAGAAAATATCTCATTAGAAAACACAGACATTGTAATAGCACTTGATAATGATGGTAGTAGTTTTTTTTCACAGGTACATAAACGTTTAAGAGCTATTGAAGTCCCATGGTTAAAATATTCCTTTAGCTATTCTAAAATTTTTATGGGACCGATTTTCTTTCCTGATGGAGGTCCTTGTTACAATTGCTTCCAAAAACGACTTAGTAGAGCTGAGGAAGAGCCTATAAAAAATAAAAGTTTAGGCAATTTAGAAGCTTTTTTTGCTCCTTTTATTGAAAAGGAATTATTAAAGTATTGTAGAGCTAAAACGCCAACACTATGCTTTAATACCGAAATCGTTTTTGACGCTGAGGAACTTGAAATTAAAAAATATCCTGTATATCAAATGCCTGACTGTGAGTTTTGTAGGGGTGAGGTTAGTTTATGAGTAATCAAATAATAATAGAGGATACTTTAAGAGCAAGCATTATTTCAACATTAAACGAAATTTCCCCTTTGCCAGGGTCACCTAGGTTATTTCGCTATTTAGCAGTAATTAATGGTGAACATCATCATTTAAGTAGTGGCTCTGGCTTTTCAATCAGTAGGGAGCATGCTAAGTCTGCTGCAATTGGAGAGAGTGTTGAGAGGTATTGTGCTAATCAGTTTAATATGAAAGATATTTATATCGGAAAATATGCAGATATTAGTCATCAGGCACTTAATCCTACATTAATTACTCGATATACAAATGACCAATACAAGATTAATACGATGTACAAAGAAGTTGACGTTAACGAACCGAGAGCATGGGTTGAGGCTAAGGATGTAGTTGATAATAAAAAAATATTAGTCCCATTTGAACTGATTTTTTTAACTACCCCTCCTAGTCATTTGCCATTACGAGATTTAATTTCTACTGGATTAGCTTGTGGCCAAAATTTAGAGAAAGCAATTTTAAGTGGTATTAATGAATGTATTGAAAGAGATGCATTTGTTAAATTTTGGTTACTTGGTTGTGTACGAGGAGAAATTGATTTAAATACAGTTCACAACGAATATGTAAAAAGACTATTAGAGCTTGCGGAAAACAGTAACCTACAATTAAGGGTGTATGATATTAGCACTGATTTAGAAGTGCCTACAATATTAACTGTTGTAAAAGTGAAAGGGAATGCTGGATTTTACTTAGGGTGTGCTAGTTCACTCGAATACTTGCATGCAATTAGAAAGTCAATTGAAGAAGGGTTAGGAGGATTTTCGATTTATTATGAGTTAATAAAGCACTATAAAGAGCCTATTCCTAAAAAGCTAGATCTTACATCTAATTTAGATGATCATCCACTATATTATTTAGCTGGTAATAATGATGAAATTTTATTGCAGCTACTTCCTAATTCTATACGGAAAATTGCCGTAGAAGACCGTAGTGTGCAATTTACTGACACAGTTGAAAGGATTAATCGCCTAGGTCATAAAATATATTATAGTGAAATTACAACTGAAGATGTAAAACAAATGGGATTATCTGTTGTAAGAGTGATAATACCCACTTTGTGTTTTCTCTCAATTAATGATCCACTACTCAATTGCCCAAGGTTACAAGAAACGGCTGCTAAATTAGGTAGAAAAATAAATCCAGAACCACACCCATTTCCATAAGGAGGGCTTTATTTGAAAGATTCATATATATACGAGTTTTATCATAATAATTCAAAAAACTATCTTTCGCAAATATTAAATGCTCCGGGGAAGAGTTTTACTATAGATAGTGATGGCAAAGAATATCCACTTAGTCATAAAAATTATTGCGATGTGTCGAATGTTAACGGTACTATAACAAGTTCCTTTAGAAGTTATGACAAAGGGAATTTGACAATGGATGTACTTTTACAAATATTAAAAAAGAGCTATTTTTTAGAGAAAAAGGGGGAAGAAATTAAATCTTTAACCCCTTCAGCAGGTGGATTGTATCCAATTGAAATGTATGTGCTAACATCTACTAGCCATTATTTAAAAGGAACATATCATTACCTTAGATCAGAAGCAAAACTTAATTATATACGTGATGCAATAGAGTTTGATTCATTTCTACCTACTAATAATAGTTTTGTTTATAGCGCTCCATTTGTCATAGTAATGACGGCAAGAATGGAAGAAATAACTAATAAATACGGAGCAAGAGGGTATAGATACGCCCTTCTTGAAGCAGGTCACATAGGTCAAAATATTTCTAGGGCAATTATGGATAATCCAGATTTAGGTTGTTGTGCTATAGGCGGCTTTTATGATGACAAATTACAAAGTGCACTTAATCTACCATTAAATGAAGTGCCACTATATTTATATTGTATTGGTCAAAAGGGGGAGTTTACATGATGGCATCTAGAGAATATTTAAGATTATTGAGCATTGATGAATCTATGCTCTCAAATTTACCACGTTTTGACTTGCTTTCGCGAATTATCTTAAATCATCAGTTAGCAATACCATTCGACACAGTTAGAAAATCTCAAGATTATAACGCTAAAAAAATTTTAAAAGAGAATTATGCAGATGTGAATCAATATATCCAATCTGTTTCCCAAAATGGTTATGGTGGGACATGCTTTCATCTCACATGGGGTCTTTATAATCTGTTACATTCACTTAATTATGAAGTGAAAATAATTAAATTAGAAGAACTACATTTTGCGTTAGTTGTCAGCTACGATGCGGAAGAGTTTTACGTTGATGTTGGTTTTTGGGCGCCATTATTTAAGCCTTTCCCATTAAGAGAAAATTGGATAGTAACAAATCATGTGCATTCTGTTGAATGGAGGTATATGCCTGAAAATGAAAGCGGCACACTTCTGTGTGGCGGAGAACCCGCAAAAAGGTGGGACGGAAGATTCATAAGTGTTTATGATTTTTGGCGTGAATGGGAAAATTCGATGAATGAAGATAATACCTTTCTTCAAAATTTATATATTAATAAATGGAAAGATGAAGATACTTTCTTATTTCTAGTTAACAACAGCTATAAGGAGTTTTATAAAGGGAAAAAAATTATAGATGTCCAATATGACTATACAAATACAGTTGAATTAAAAAACATACTTGTCAGTAATTTTAATGTGGATGGGGACGATTATATTCATTTATTGGACCAACATTATAAAAGCAAGATGAGGTGAGTAGCTATAGTTAATGTAATTAATTTAATAGATAAACCTATCGATCAAGTAAAAGAAAAACTTGTTATATTTAGCTCAGCTTTAGATATTGATCAATTAATACAAACTGGTTTTAGTCAAATAATGCATGAAAAAAAGGAAAATTTATACCATGATATCGAACATGAAGTGGCGACTTATATAAAGTCAGCTAGTAAGAAATTAATGGAAGTTCCTACGAATGTGTTTCTTCTGCCGTTAATTACGACGGATGTATTTTATTTAGAAAAAATGAACGGAATTTTAGCACATACAGATGGGACATCGAATATTTTTATATATTTAAATGTTGATAAAAGGGTGGATTCAAAATTTATTCAAAGTATTTCCTATCATGAATACCAGCATGTTGTTCGCAATACAATCGTCAAAAAGAAAGAACCAAAAACTTTACTAGATGTGATGATAGATGAGGGTTGTTCAGAATTATTTGTGGAATATGCACTTGGTAAAGGCTATGTTGGGGAATGGACAACATCGTTAAGTAACAATGAAATAAATGTGTATTTAGAACGTTTTAAGCATAAGCTTTCTTTAACGAAAGCGGATGAGATTCAAAAATTTATGTATGGTAATACGTTGGAATACCCATTGTGGTTAGGTTATTCGATGGGATACTACATTGTTAATAACTTTATGAAGAAAGAGCCACAAATAAAATTCGAACATTTAATACGACTTAATCCTTATCAAATTTATTATAACGCTACTAGTATAGATAGGTGATTACCATTAAAATGAATACAATTTCGTATATATGGAGAAAGTATCCGGATTTTAAAAGATTACAAATGTCCTCAATTTTTACTGGATTAGGATCATGGATTTCGTTTATAGGGATGCTTGTGCTATTAGATAAAATAACACAAAATGGGATACAGTTAGGATTATTATGGTCAATAAGTGGCCTTGCACCTATTCTATTTAGCCTATTTACTGGCGTTTTTGTAGATAGGGTGAATATTAGGAAGTTAATAGTTTTTGCTGATTTTTTAAATGCAATATTATTTTTAGTTTATATATTTATTCCACAATTCGATATGAAAATATCTTGGATATTATTTTTTGTTATTCGATTCGTAATTGGAATATCAAATTCGTTCTCTTCTATTGCCTCTCAAAAAGTAGTGAAAAATATCGTCAATGGAGAAGATTTAGTTGTTGCTAACTCTTTAAGCTATACCATTACAAGTGTTATAAGACTTACAGGAGCCTCAATCGGGGGACTGGTGATTTCGTTTTTCCCTCTAGAGATAGCATGGATTATCGCCTCATTACTATATTTAATATCAGCAGTTAATATTTATTTATGTAACTGGAAGCATAGTGAGAAAATAAAATCAGAAAAGAATTTTAAAGAAGAATTTATAACGGGTTTAAAAGTTGTTCAGCAAAATAAATTAGTGGGGATCGTATTAATTTCTGCATTAACAATGGGAATAATTATTGGGACCTTTAATTTAATGCTTCAGCAATATGTTACGAACATATATGAAATGCAAAATTATGGGATTAGCATTTTGTATTGCGCTGAAGGTTTAATAGCAATTATTGTTGGGTATAAAATAGCTCAGAAAAAATTTATGCTAAGCAATAAAATTAAATACAGCTTTATTTATGGATTGATTGGATTAGGATGGATACTTTTCGGTTTTACGAATGGTATATATCAAGGCATACTTGCGCTAATTATCTTTTCAATCGGCGCAGCTATATTAGCACCATTTGAAAGATACATTATGCAGACACAGGTTCCTGAAGAATTACAAGGGAGAGTCTTTGGCTTGTGGAATACCGTTACATTGGCTGCAATCCAAATTGGGGCGTTATTTACTGGAATCATTATAGAAGGCTTAGGTATCAGATTTGTCCCAATCATAAGTGGTGCTCTTGAAATACTAACAGGAATCGTATTTTTTATTATTTTTAGTGCCAGGCACACAAACAATTCTGACAATTGAAAAGAACGGGAACAAAATGTCCTTTCCATATACAAATACATTGTATAAAGCTGTGGAAGAAATTTGTATATGGAAAGAGTATTAAAACGAATCAAGGGACGAGTTTGTGCTCCATTCTATACTTAGAAAAAACTTAGTGAACAGTAAACAGTGAACAGGAAATGTAATAAAAAAAACTACATAAAGATATTGTAGCATTACATACATAAATAGATATTTCATTAAAGATGCATTATCTATGTAAATGAGGAGAATATAAAAATATTCCTCCTAATATGCTTAGAACAGAAGAAGGTGTTAATGGGAAATGCCCATAATATGCGTCGTTTATAAAAAACTCTTCTTGACCTTGTCGTGGTCATATTCGGAAACATTGTGATATGATAAAAGAGAAGGATCCTGTTCTGCAAAGCAAGGACAGAAAAGGAGAAGAATTTCATGATTTCAACTAACAGCAAAGACTTATTAGCAATGCCAATTAGTGATTTTATTATTTCATCCGAAAAGGTCGCGCATGTACAAATTGGTAATAGTGCAGAGCATGCACTCCTTGTTCTAACACGTACGGGGTACTCATCAATACCTGTATTAGATATGAAATATAGACTTCAAGGTTTACTGAGCATGAAAATGATTACCGAATCCATTCTAGGTCTCGAACATATTGAATATGAAAAATTACCAGATATTAAAGTCGATACAATAATGGAGAAAAATATAGCCGTATTAAAGATGACGGATACATTCCAACGCGCTTTAGATTTGGTTATTAACCATGCATTTTTATGTGTTATAGATGAAGATGGTACATTTACAGGGATTTTAACAAGACGCGTTATTTTAAAGCAGTTGAAAAAATATATCTATCAAAAAGAAAAGTAGTGTAAGAGGGAGCTCAGATGAAAATCATGAGGTCCCCCTTTACTTGTATTGGAGGTTTAGGTAATTGATGGCAACAGAAGCGGAAATTTTGAAAGTTTTAGCTGAGGAACGCAATATGCGTAAGGCAGCGGAACGGTTGTTTTTATCGCAGCCTG
The DNA here is from genome assembly GCF_050280025.1 of Lysinibacillus sp. NPDC093712. NCBI lineage: Bacteria > Bacillati > Bacillota > Bacilli > Caryophanales > Bacillaceae > Lysinibacillus > Lysinibacillus sp. NPDC093712. Next base: position 449,277 of record NZ_JBNNUU010000003.1, on the reverse strand, counting down.
CACTTTCACAACGGTTGCAATCGATTGAAAAAGATTGGGGTGCACAGCTTTTTATTCGTTCACAAAAAGGACTAACAGCAACACCTGCAGGGGAGCACGTTATTGCCTATGCAACAGACATACTCGCTAAAAAAGAAGAAATCTTTGAAATGATTCAGTCCTTAACGACAAAAGTTAATGGTACACTAAAAATTGCTTGTGCTTCTATTGTAGGGCAAAACTGGTTGCCCCAAATATTAAAGGACTTTGTGACAAAGTATCCAGAAGCTAAAATATCACTTATGACTGGCTGGAGCTCAGAAATTGTCAAAGCTTTATATGAAGGAGAGGCTCATGTCGGAATTGTGCGTGGTCAGGTCGATTGGAAAGGAGAAAAGATTCACCTTTTCCGAGATACACTGTACTTAGTCGATCGGGAGTTAAAAACGGTTGAAGATGTGCTAACGACTGATCGTCCATTTATTCAATATAAAAGTGATTCTAATTATTATCAGGAAATACAGCAATGGTGGCAACAGCATTTTGCTTCAAATCCAAGAAAACAAATTTTAGTGGATCAAATTGAAATATGTAAGCAAATGGCGTTAAATGGCATAGGTTATGCTATTTTACCGTCAATCACATTAAATGAGCATGATAACATCAATAAAATCGCACTAACAAACGATGAAAAAGAATTCGGTTTAACGCGAGATACATGGTTAATTGGCTATGAATCTTCTTTCGAATTACGACAAGTTGAGGCATTTGTAGAAGTTGTGCAAGATCATGCGCGATGTCTGTTTGACTATACAAAGTAAATATCCCGATGCTCAAAAGGGCTAGGACAAAAAGTGTTAGATTGATTGCAGTCAATCTAACACTTTTTTGATGTGACTTATTATGAAGGAAAACTTAGATATTCTTTCTTTTGCCGAAGATAATATTTAGCAGAGAACACTAGTTGATGGTAGCTAAGGCGGTGACTCCTGCGGGAACGCACGCAGCGTAAGACGCGGGCATTCCGCGCGTTAGCGAGGGTTGCGGCTTACATGTGTGCCCGCGGAAAGCAACCGTCGAAGTGGACATCAACGGGTAGCAAAAAAAGGCAACCTCCATTTATATATCTCCCTAAATCTTAAGAGTTTATGAATATTCATGAAGATATCATAAGAAATGGAACAAAATGCCCGATAAAACGTATAATTATGTAATCATCTAAAAGTAAGAAAAAGGGGTTGAGCTTTTGAAAAAAATAAATATTACAGTACTAATACTATTATTAATGCTTGTTGTAGGTTATGCTCTGCCTGTCTCCGAGGCGAGCGCAGCACCTACTTTAGAGGTACAAGCTAAGGCAGGGATTTCAGGAAAGGCTAAATATCAATCAGTTACACCATTGCAAGTAACGGTAAAAAATAATGGTGCTGACTTTTCCGGAGATATGGCCATCAATGCCTTTAATTCTTATCAGGCTGCATCAGCACTAGTCGTTCCAATCGATATAGCAGCTGGTGAAGAAAAAACATTTACAATATATTTAGACGGCTTAGCTGACTACGGATATTCCGATGCCGATTTATTTGCCTTTTATGAGGGCGATATTGAAAAAGGGAAAAAGGTCGCTTATAAAGGAACAAAACGTTTGCAGGCTAATTTTTTAGAAGCAAATTCAACATTTATTTATACGCTAACAGATAAAAGTGACCGATTATCGGCATATTTGCGATTATCACAATTTGTACCATCAAATAGTGTTGAAATTTTTAATTTAAATCAACTAAAGGATTATACATTACCTGAGGTTGCGCAAGGCTTTGAGATGGCGAATATCATTGCAGTAGATGAGATAGCCATTGCTGATTTATCACCAAAACAACAGGAAGCATTATTAAAATGGGTACAAGATGGCGGTACATTATTACTTGGAGGCGCTGAGCAAATCAATGCAACAGCGGGCGTTTTTAAAGACTATTTACCACTTTCATTGTCGCAACAAATGACAAGTGTCTCAGCAGATAGCTTAACAAAATTATCTGGAGGCGGTATTTTCACACAAGCAATACCTATATATTCAGCAACGGAAAACGAAGGAAGTGTCCCAGTATTAAAGGACAATAATATTATTCTAGCAGCTAAGAAACAGGTTGGTAGTGGAGAAATTGTGCAAACAACGTTTTCATTAGGAGATCAGCCTTTAGCATCAATGGATGGCTATGCGGCATTAACGGCGAAAATGCTAGATATTCAAACAATGTCTCAACAAACAACGATGCAAGGTCAATCTACGATGGATCAGCTTTCTTATGAGCTAGGTAGTATTAATGAATTATTCCCATCATTTGAAGTGTCTGTTAGTTATATGCTCATCGTCATTATTCTTTATATTTTAGTAATTGGTCCAATTCTTTACTTTGTTCTAAAGAAAATGGACAAACGTGAGCATGCTTGGTGGGTAGTTCCAGCTATTTCTGTTGTCCTATCGATTGCGCTATTTATTTTTGGTGCAAAAGATCGTATTGTACAGCCACAAGTACAACAATCGGCATTTTTTAAAGTCAATGAAGATAGTAGCGTAAATGGCTATTATGTTGAATCGATTTTAACAAATCGAAGTGGTAATTTTGTTGTGAATGCAGATAAGACTACGACTGCACTAGCATTCCGTAATAACTATAATCTCTCCGGTGCAGCGGGTTCATTACATGAATCATCGTATATTAAGGAGCACGCAAATGGTTCGACATTAACATTACGTGATTTAAGTTATTGGTCTGTACAATCTTTTGGAGGGAAAACTGCAGCTCAAAATATTGGCAAAATGGATGTTGATATTACATTAAAAGACGAAAAGCTTTCAGGAACAGTTAAAAATAACTTCCCGTTTGCTCTAAAGGATGTCACTGTAATATCAGGCACGAAAGAAGTGAAGCTTGGTGATATTGAACCAAATGCTACACTAACAGTGGATAAAGAAATGAAAACAACGATTCTTCAAAAGCCTTCAAACTTTAATAATTATAATTATGATAGTCCAAAGACGAAGGAAGAGGTTGACCCACTACGTATTGAGCGCATGAAATCTCAAGCACTTCTATTAGTAGAAAATGAAAAACAACCAGTCATTACAGCTTGGGCAGAGCAAGCGATTGTTGGCGTAGAACTTGAAACAAGCGTCAAGATGTCGCCTATTTCTTATTTTGTACAGCCATTCGATGGAAAGGTTGAAATGTCCGGTCCATTTACGATGAAACGTAACAACTTTTCATATAATTTGAGCCCACAAACATCAAATGCCTTTTTTGATAAAATAGATGAACAGTTGAATACTTGGCACTTGGGAGACGGCTTATATGAATTGTCAATAGAGATGCCAGACAACTTTATGGGCTTCGTTCAATCTTTAAATGAGCTCACAATTTCTAATAAAGATGTTAAACGTATGCAGCTATCAATTTGGAATAATACAACGAGTGCCTATGAGCCATTAGTGGATACAAAGCAAGTGTTTACAAATGATATTACTCAGTATTTCAATGAAAAGGGTGAACTGCTTTTGGAAATTAAATTTGGACCAGATCAAACTGGAGAGCAGACAAAATTACCTGAAATAGAGCTGAAAGGAGTGGCGAAGTAATGATTGAGATTCGTGATTTAACAAAAAAGTATGGCTCCTTCATAGCACTAGATCATTTAAATCTATCATTGGAGGAAGGGGTAGTGTTTGGTTTTGTAGGTGCCAATGGTGCTGGGAAATCGACAACATTTTCGATTTTAGCAACATTGCTTTCCCCAACTTCAGGCGATGCATTGATTAACGGAAAAAGTGTCATTAAGGAACCAAAAGAAGTTCGTAAACAAATAGGCTATATGCCAGATTTCTTCGGTGTATACGACCAACTAAAGGTAGATGAATATTTAGACTTTTATGGTGCGAGCTATGGCATTGGAACACAGGACCGTAAAGTACTGATACCACAGTTACTAGAGCTCGTTAATTTAACAAATAAACGTTTTGAATATGTAGATTTACTATCACGAGGAATGAAGCAGCGTTTATGTTTAGCAAGAGCCCTCATCCATGATCCAAAGGTATTAATCTTGGATGAACCTGCTTCAGGATTAGATCCACGTGCGCGAGTAGAAATGCGTGATATTTTACGAAATTTAAAATCCATGGGGAAAACCATTTTAATTTCATCACATATTTTGCCAGAGCTAGCTGAAATGTGTGATGAAATTGGCGTTATTGATAATGGTAAACTGATTGCCCATGGCAATGTTGCTACTATTCAAGCTCAGTTACAAGGGGAAAAGCGCATTGTCATTAAGGTTTCGGATCGTTTAAATGAAGTACGTGCATTTTTGGAAGAAGATCCACTTATTTCTTCAATAGATGTGATGGACAATCGATTGGAAATTGCTTTTAATTACCGTGGAACGGACAGTGAACAAATTATGTTACTGAAAAAGGCAATGCTTGCGGATTTACCAATTTATGCATTGAGTGAGGAAGAAAAAGATTTAGAGGATGTCTTTATGGCGATTACGAAGGGAGCGGACAATCAATGATGGAAAGGTTTTATAACCCTGTACTTGTAAAAGAATTGAAGTTACGCTTCCGTTCTTTTAAAAGCTTTTCAGGTTTAATGTTTTATCTAGCGGTGATTTGTATTTTTATCGCAGGCTTTTTACTACTGACGACTGGATTTACCGGCAAAGGCTTCTTTAGACCTGACACAAGCTTTATGATGTTTGCTGTACTGACCATTTTACAAATGGCACTCGTTCTTTTCATTACACCGAGTTTAACTGCTGGGGCAATTAGTAGTGAACGAGAAAAGCAAACGTTAAATATTTTACTAACTACTACACAAAGCTCAACACAAATTATCATTGGTAAATTATTGTCATCCGTGGCGTTTTTAGTATTAATGTTAATCGCAGGGCTACCGTTGTATAGTTTAGTATTTTTATTTGGTGGGGTATCACCTTCACAACTTATTTCAATCTTTTTATTTTACTTATTAACAGTTGTTGCAATTGGCAGTCTTGGTGTTATGTTTTCAACTATTACGAAGAAAACAATTGTCGCAATGATAGCAACGTATGGCTCAATCATTTTTTTAGGTGGAATTACGGCGTTTTTCTTCTTCCTATCGATGGCATTCCATCAAATGGGCAATACGATTGCAACAAGTTCTTCATTTATGACATATTTTTGGGCATCTATTAATCCAGGTGCATTAATGCTTACACTTATTTCTCCATCTATGGGAGACGCGTTAACAGAGCTTAGCGGAGTGAAGTTCCCAGTATGGATTACCTATTTAGTAATTTATATTTTAATTATCATGTTAAGTTTATCGATTGCGATTAAAAAATTACGTGCCAATATGAAGAGTAATCGATGAGGAGGAAACAGCATGGAGCGTCGACAGCAATTACGAAAATTTATTCAGCGTGCAAAAAACAGTTTAACATTTGAGAAAAGTCTACCTATTGCACAGTACGGGTTGTTTTTAGCATTGCTTTCGAGTGCTTTGCTCGTCCTTGTCTCAAGGTTGTTTGTTTGGCCATATTATCGTCAGATTGCGCTTGCTACCTTTATTATTGGCATACTTGCTACAGTCGTTTTAATGTGGTGGCGACGTGTTAAAGAGAAGGAAGCATTGCATGCGTTGGATTATTACTTCTCTCATAATGAATTAGTAACAGCATTGTCATTTAAAGATGACAAAGATCCACTCGTACAATCTTTACTTGCAAAAGCTGTCCAGAAGTCTGAAAAAGCATTTGCTGAATTTAAAGCTCGAAAGAAAAATTTGTTTCGAGCTCAAGCCTTCGTCGGCCTTTTTGTGACTGCTGTCGTATTAGCAGTACTTTATATGTTCCCAGCGGCAACACAAATTGAAGCGATTGAAGTTGAAAAAGAACAGGCTGTTATTGAGGACATTAAAAAAGAAGTTGCCAAGTTAGAGAAAAAAGCAGAGACAAAAGAAGTGAAAGAGCAGTTAAAGGAATTACAAAATACATTAAAAGAAACACAAACTGCCGAAGAAGCATTACGTGAAGTCGTGAAAAAGCAGAAGGAATTAGCTCTAAAAGAACAGCAATTAAAAGATAAGCAGACTGCGAGTAAAGAAGGCGCTGCAGACAATAACAATGACGCTTTATCAAAAGAGGAAATCGCACAGTTGAACGAACTTGCTCAGATGCAGCAACAGCTTACACAAAGTGCGAATACAACGCAAACTGCGATGAGCAATTTAGGGAAACCAGCAAGCAATACATTACAAAATGCTATTGCTAGTGCTAATAGTACAAATAATAACAAGCAGAGCAATTCAAACTCGAATCAACATTCTTCAGGTAACGCACAGCCGAGCAGTCAACAAGGGCAATCGGGACAGCAAGGACAAAATAATTCCCAAAATGGTTCCAAGCAAGCAACAGGCAACGGGCAATCACAAGGCAACCAGCAAGGACAGGGCCAAGGTCAAGGTCAAGGACAAGGTCAAGGTCAAGGACAAGGTCAAGGTCAAGGACAAGGACAAGGACAGGGACAAGGACAGGGTCAAGGACAAGGAAGCGGCTCAGGTTCTGGTTCTGGTCCAGGAAAAGGTGCGGGAAGCGGTCAAGGCAGCCGAAACTTATTAACTACACCTAGAATTGGTGGATCTAATGAAACGACTGTCGATGGCGGGCAATTAGGCGACGGTTCGCATGTATCTGAGCAACAAGGAAATGGACCGATTACGAAAGGATCTATCCGACCGTATGAAGAAGTAATTGGCTCATATAAAGACAGCTATTTAGAAAGCTCTGAGCGTTTACAATTGCCGAAGGATTTACAACAAGTCGTGCAATCATATTTCACGACTATTGAGCAGCAGTAGGAGGAGAAAACATGGCATTTACAGAACAACAGTATGTCGAAATGGGTACGAAATTACAACAAGTAAAAGATGAAATTCATCGTTTTATTGTTGGACAAGAAGAAGCAATTGATTACACATTATATGCAGTCCTTGCAGACGGTCACGCGCTGTTAGAGGGGCTTCCTGGATTAGGGAAAACGATGCTCATTCGTACAATCTCTGAAGTGCTCGATTTATCTTTTTCACGGATTCAATTTACGCCGGACTTAATGCCTGCTGATATTACAGGAACAAGCATGATTGAGCGCACAGCAGATGGCAGACAGCAGTTTGCATTTCAGCCAGGGCCAATTTTTAGTCAAATGGTATTGGCAGATGAAATTAATCGTGCAACACCAAAAACGCAAAGTGCCTTGCTTGAAGCAATGGGGGAAAAAACGGTTACGATTTTAGGGGATACGAAGAAAATGGCAAAACCATTTTTCGTCTTAGCAACACAAAACCCAATTGAAATGGAAGGTACATATCCGTTGCCTGAGGCGCAAATGGACCGTTTCCTTTGTAAAATTCTCGTTCCATATCCAGAGAAAAGTGAGCTTATGGAAATTATGAAGCGGACAACAGGTGCGCAGGAAGTAAGCTTACAAAAAGTTTTGGATACAGATGGACTAATTATGGCACAGCAAATGGTTAAGGAAGTGATGATTGCTGATGAGATGCTTGAGTTTGCAGCAGATCTTGTTGTGGCAACACACCCTGAAAGCGCAGATACTATCGATGAAGTAAGGCATTATGTTATGTATGGCAGTGGTCCTCGTGGCTTGCAAAGTTTAATTAAGTTAGCGAAAGCTAGAGCTTTAATGAGTGGACGCTTTCATGTATCTGTTGGAGATATTAAGTCAGTGGCGAAGCCCGTATTACGTCACCGAATGCTGCTGAATTATGAAGGGGAGGCTTCAGGTAAAACAGCAGATGATGTGATAGACGTTATTTTAGAAAAAGTACAGCAAGGCGTAAGTCGATGACAAAAAACATATTGCCCGAAGATTGGTTAGCGAAAATAAGTCGTTTCCAAGTGGCGACTGCCTCCAAATTGCGTGGCCAGCATAAAGGCTCGCATCGTTCGCAGCGCTTCGGGGCATCCCTCGATTTCTCTGATTTCCGCGAATATCATTTAGGTGATGATGTGCGACAAGTAGATTGGAACGTCTATGCAAGAACCGATAAATATTTTATTAAACGTTTTTTAGATGAGCAAGAAATGAGAGTGCATATTTTATTAGATGCAACAAAATCAATGGGCGATCAAGCAAAATGGACGTTTGCGCGGCAAATTGTAGCATCACTTGGATTAATGGTACTTGGGCGTGATGACCGTTTATCGTTTGCCTATGTGCAAGATGACGTAAAGCCACCGTTTCGTCGTAAAGGTGCAATGTATCGTCGTGCCTTTTTGCAAGTTGTAACAGATATTGAACAAGCAACTTATACAGCAGGCTTTGCACAGGGAGCATTAAAGGCTTTACCAAAGGATAGCACAGTGCTATTCATCGTGACTGATGGGCTTGAACCTATAGAGGAATGGGAGCAGTTATTGAAAAGATTACCCCGTTTTGCAGGAGATGTCCGCATTTTACAAATCGTTACGGAAGAGGAGCTATCCCCTCATTATTCAGGAGATGTGCGTTTACTCGACCGTGAAACAGGGCGTGATGTAAATGTCACGATGTCATCAAAAGTATTAAATACGTATGAGGCAAGACGTCGCCTTCACGAAGAGGAGTTTGAAACGATTTGTCGTCGCTTTGGCGTGCGTAAACTGCAACTCAAGGTGGAAGACGGGTTGCAACATGCAATCTTTCAGCAATTATTAAAAGCACATTGGATTAGGTGAGGTGAGCCGTTTTGGGCTTTAGTCAAATTATTTTTAGCTGGACGGCCATCATCCCGGTCATTGTCCTGCTCTATTATTTCTTTCGAAAAAAATATACCGATCAAACGGTGTCCTCAACACTTTTTTGGTCTGAAATTATGCAAGAAACTCGGGTTTCTCCATATTTAAAGCATTTACAAAAAAATGCGTTGCTCTATTTGCAATTGCTAGCATTGCTCCTATTAGTGCTAGCACTGATGAATCCGTATGTGAAAAAAAGCACTATTGCGGGTGCGCAGACGATTTTTATCGTTGATACGTCCGCTACAATGCTAGCCGGTAAAGAGCAATCCACATTTGATGCACATAAAAAAGAAATGCAATCATTAGTGAAGCAACTTGACGGACGACCTGTCACATTAATAACAACGGGCAATACGCCACAAGCAGTACTACAGCAGGAAACGAATGTGAAAAATATTGAAAAAGCGATACAAGATTTACATGTAACGTATGAAACTGCGCAAATGAATAAGGCGCTTGACGTCGCACAAGCATTTGTTGGTGATACGCAAACATCGATTTACGTTTTTACAGATTCACTTGATAAAAAACAATTGCCAATGGAGAAAGATTCAGTGAAATGGCTCGTATATGGTTCTGAAAAGGGATTAACAAATGTTGCGATTACACGCTTTGCGGCAACAACAGACGGTAAATCTACGATGGCGCTAGTGCAACTACAAAACGATACAGACCAGGAGCATGACCTGACAATTACACTTCAAAATAATCAAGGTGAAGTGATAATAGACGAGCAAATATCTTTATCAGCGAATGAGGCTACGACTAGAACATTTAAAGATTTACCTTTAATGGATACTATAACAGCGAACATTGATGTGAAAGATGATTATGCAGTGGATAATACACAATCGGTTGTGCTTCAAACTGCTACATCGAATATCGTTGTCGACCAAAGCATGCATCAACTTATTCAAAAGGGCTTTCAATCAATTAATAATAATGTAAAGATTGTACCGTCATTACAACTAGCGGATAACCAAAATGCTACCATCGTAACAAATCAAACGTCATTACTTCAAAAAATACAGAGACCGTTAGTATTAATTGGACGTGATGATGTTGAAAAAAAGGAAATCAATGGTGAAGTAAAAACAACGAGCGATGCTTTATTTGCATTTAGTGAGTTAAATGATATTTATGTAAGTGCTCTGTATCCTGCTTTTGATGGCTATAAAACAATTGCCACAGTAGGTGATAAACCATTTATTCAACGCTCGCCACAAGGGGATATTATCGTATTAGCTGATATTGCAGATACGGATTGGCCATTATATCCTTCGTTCCCGTTATTTTTATGGAGTGCGGAACAACAATTATCTGAATCAGTAGGATCTCTTGGCATTTTCGCACCAAATGAGCAACGTTCAGTTGCGTTAGCACAAGGAGATTGGAGTGTCTATTCTCAGGACGATGAATTTTTATCGTCAATCACTAACGGTTTATTAACTGCACCGATGCAGCCAGGTATTTACACGGCTCGCTCAAGTAGTGAAGAAAAACGTCTTATCGTGCAACTACAGGCACCTGAACGTGTGATAGAAGAAGGGACGAGCTATACGCTTGGAGAGCTTCAGCAAAATGGCAAAGAAGAAGTATCAAAGGCTTCATTTGTCCCTTGGTTAATACTCATTATTTTATGTTTGCTTGTAGCAGAGTGGGAGGTGCAACGCCGTCGTGGATTTACGAATTGATACGCCATTAGCCTTATTGTTATTAGTGCCATTGTTTATGTACTTTGGGTGGACTTATTGGCAAGAGCGTGTGCGCCTGAAAAAAAGTCATCTTGTTGTCATGAGCATTCGTGTAATAGCAATTGGTTGTTTGGTCTTTGCACTCGCAGCGCCCTATATTTTATTACCAGTAAAGGACGAGCAAGTATTATATTTAGTTGACCGTTCTGCTTCGATGAATAACACAGAAGCGGAAATGACTAGTTTTATAGAGGAAAGTTTGAAATCGAAAAAGGATGAACAACTTGCAGGGATTTACTCTTTTTCATCAACTCTCCAAACAGAAGCGATTTTATCGAAATCATTAAAGGAAGTTCCCAAATTTACTGAAATCAAAGGAACAGACCAAACGAATATTGAGCAAAGTCTTCAACTTGCTACAGGTATTGTCGATCCTAAAAAGGCAACAAGACTTGTTTTACTAACAGATGCCAATGAGACACAAGGGAGCGCGCTAGATTTTGCAACGAAGCTAAAGGGCTCCAATATTAGTGTAGATGTCGTTCCATTTCATCAAAGTGTGACGAATGATGTGTCGCTAAAAAGCTTTGTTACACCACAAGTAGCTTACGTAGGTGAACAGCAGCAGCTTGTTACGGAAGTAAATGCTACAGCTGCAGGACAAGGTGAACTATTACTGTACGAAAATGACAAACTCATTCATCGCGAGTCAGTAGAACTTGCACAAGGTTCAAATGTTTTCACATATAAACATACGGCAACTGCAGAGGGGCTTGTAAAATATGAGGCACACGTGCAAGTTGGACAGGATGCTATTTTTGAAAATAATAAATTAACAAGTATTACAATGGTGCAAAGTGAGCCGCGTTTACTCATTGTTAATGGCTACGATACGGCATCACCAATTGCTGCAGCTCTAGGGGCGAATTCAATCTCCTATGATGTGATAGATGCAGCAAGCTTGCCAAATGAACTTTCTAGCTATTTGCAATATAACGCTATTATCTTCGATAACGTACCTGGACACTTAGTCGGTGAAGCGAAGATGAGCGTTATTGAGCAGGCAGTCAAAAACTTTGGTGTTGGCTTTACAATGGTCGGTGGTGAAAATAGCTTCGGCTTGGGTGGCTATTTTAAAACGCCGATAGAAACCTTATTACCTGTTGAGATGGAGATAAAGGGTAAAGAGCAATTGCCATCGCTAGGACTTGTCATCGTACTTGACCGTTCAGGAAGTATGTATGGTTCAAAATTAGAGCTAGCAAAAGAAGCGGCCGCACGATCAGTTGAAATGTTACGCGATGAGGATACGCTTGGTTTTATTGCCTTTGATGATCGACCTTGGGAAATTATTGAAACCGGACCACTTGGTAATAAAGAGGAAGCAGTTGATACAATTTTATCGGTGACTCCAGGTGGTGGTACGGAAATATATAGCTCACTCGCAGCGGCATATGATAGTTTGGCAGATTTAAAATTGCAGAGGAAGCATATTATTTTATTAACTGACGGACAGTCACAATCAGGCAATTATGAAGATTTAATTGAAAATGGTAAGGAACAAGGGATTACACTTTCTACAGTGGCGATTGGGCAAGATGCAGATGGCAACTTACTACAGTCATTAAGTGATATGGGCAGTGGTCGTTTCTATGATGTTATTGATGAACAAACAATTCCTTCAATTTTATCACGTGAGACAGCGATGATTTCCCGTACTTATATAGAAGACAATCCATTTTACCCTACCATTTATAATGCAGCTGGATGGAATGCACTCTTTGCAAATGGTGTGCCACAAATGAATGCATATATTGGTACGACAGCAAAGCAGGGAGCTGCAGTAATAGCCGAAAGCGAGAAGGAAGACCCTGTATTGGCTCAATGGCAATATGGACTTGGTAAAACTTTCGCTTTCACATCAGATTCGACAGGGAAATGGGCTGGTGACTGGGCAAGGTGGCAAGAATGGGGATCATTTTGGCAAACAATCATTTCGCAAATGCTACCAAGTTATAATGATGTAGCCTATGATGTACGTCTTGATACAGATGGCTCATTTATCATCACGGACCCGACAAATGAAGCTGCCTTTTTAGATATTGTCGCTGTCGATGAATCTGGCGAGGAGCTTGATTTGCAGCTTGAAACGATTTCTGCCTCGCAAGTACGTGCAGTTGTCCAAGCTAAACCAGGGTTGATTTTTTTCCGTATTGCTGACGAAGAGCAGGCCATTTACCAGGCTGGACTAAGCGTACCGTACAGTGCAGAATATGAATTACGCCCTGTGAATGAAACACTTGTCGAGCAACTAACGAAGCAAACTGGTGGCTCTGTCTTGAAAGAACCACAAGACGTGTTCCGTAAATTCACTAACAAAGGAGCAGAGCGCCAAAATATTGCAACATGGTTACTATTAACGGGGATGCTGTTATTCTTTGTAGATATTACGATTCGACGCTTTGGATGGAGCTTCATAACAAGACATAAGCAAAAAGAAAAGTCTGTAGATGAAGCAACTGTACAGGCAGAGGACACGAACGTTGCACAGTTATTAAAAGGGATGAAAAAACGCTCTTAATTAAAAAACGATGGTACATTGCTAAAAGCAATTGCCATCGTTTTTTTATACACATAGCTACTTCGTAATAAGAATATGCGATGCGTTTTTTCGTAGACTGCTAGCAATCAAAATACCAAGAAACGCCCCAATTAAACTAGATGTAAAAAATGCAGGCATAAAAAATAATGCTCCTACGGACGTTCCCATTAATAATTGCGCATATGGTACAGCAACGAACGAGGCAAGGATACCCGTGCCAAATATTTCACCAATACCAGCTAGCCAGTTGTTGCGACTGTATTTATAAGCAAAGGCTGCACATGCCGCACCGATGACGCTTCCAGGAATCGCTAAAAGGGAGCCTGTGCCTGTTAATATACGAATCAATGCTGTAACTATAGCAACGACGATAGAAGGCATAGGACCTAATAGAATGGCGCAGATGACGTTGATCGCATGTTGTACAGGATAAGCACGAGCAATGCCAGTTGGAATGGAGACAAAAATAGAGCCTGCTACTGCAATAGCTACTAATAAAGCCATAGTAGTTAGTTTTCGAATAGACATGATAGTTACTCCTTTAAGTTTTGTGTGATGAATCGCCGATAGAACCCAGTGAACCGCCGGTAAAATGCGAGAAATCGCCGATGAAAATCCTGAAATCGCCGATAAAACCGGACAAATCGCCGGTAGACCTCGCAAAATCGCCGATAGCACTGTCTAATGAATATAAAAAAGCCGCTTCCTTGTCACGAAAGGAAGCGGCCTTGCATTTTTAAATTACACGAAAGCAAGCGTCGCCACTTCCCTCCGCTAGTGTGAACTAGATCAGGTTCAAAGGGTCCGTATATGAGCATATACGTCTCAGCCTTGTAAAGACTCCCCTAGTGGTGTTAAACGATTTAATTTTTCGATAATAAATGTACCATATTACAAATAATTGTCAATGGACTAATTTGTATCGGGCTGCATAAGATGCGGAGCCTTTTTCAATGTCCAAATGAGCGCTAATAAGAAGCATGTCATTAAAATAATTGCCCCAAATATATAAGGACTGTTCATATTCCAATCGAATAAAAGACCCGCAAGTGCAGGACCAATCATATTTCCAAGACTCATATAGGCATTGGTAAGTCCAGCGGCTAAACCTTGTTCATTGCCAGCAAGTTTAGAAATCAGTGTGTTGACGGCTGGGCGAATAAGTGTTGTTGCCGTTGAGAAAATCGTTGCGACAACTAAAATAAGTGCAAAGCCAGAAACAAATAATATGAGGAAAATAGCTACAGCAGCAATAAATAAATTGACTAATACAACTTTCATTTCCCCAAAGCGCTTAAAGAGTGGTGTTATGATGAACATTTGTACAACAACACCAAATGCGCCACCGACAGTTAAAATTATCGCAATATCGGTAGGTGTGTAGTTAAATTTGTCTGTCACAAATAATGATAATGTCGTTTGGAAATTGGCAATGCCGAACGAGAACACTAGCATAATAATCAACATAACAAAGTATGGCATTTGGACTGAACGTGCCATCTGCTTCACAAGATTGTCTTGCTTTTGTGCTTTCTGAGCTGCACTTGGTTTTGTAGAAGGTAATAACAACAATGAAAGGATAGAGGCAATAATAGCAGCTCCTCCAGCCATAAAGAATGGGAAATGCAAACTAACTTTAGATAGGAATCCACCAATACCTGGTCCAATCATAAAACCAAGAGACATCGCGGCACCTAACATGCCCATTCCTTTACCTCGTTCTTCATACGTTGTAATATCTGCTACAAACGCCATAATTGGAGGTGCTACAAAGGCAGAACCTAAACCTCCTAAGAAACGAGCAACAAAAAGCATCCATACGTCTGTAGATAGCCCGAACGAAATTTGCCCAATACCAGTTACAATCAGACCAAAAACAATCAAATTTTTTCGACCATATCGATCCGAAAGATTCCCAGCAATTGGAGAAAAAATGAATTGTGCAAAGGCGAACGTTGCAATTAACATGCCAAGAACTTGTCCTGCTGCACCAAATATGTGTAAGTACTTTGGCATAACAGGAATAATAATTCCGATACTCCCCATTGCGATAAACATATTAAACATTAAAATATACAAAGCCGCCTTGTTGGACTTCTGCTGGGTCATCGAATACCCCCCTTTTTTCTATTGAAACATTACTACAGTCTATCATAAAGAAATATTGCTTGGCTATTGGATTATAGTCGTAGATGAATGACCTGGTCATCGGAACAAAGACATTATTTTTCCTCTGAATAATACCGTTGATTTCCGCTACGGGCGGTCGCTTTCCGCGGGCACACTGCAAACCGCAACCCTTGCTGTCGCGCGACTTGTTGCGTCTTACATGTTGTGCGTTCCCGCAGGAGTCGCCGCCCTCCGCTCCAGTCAACTGAACATATCGGAAGTGAAATTCTATATTAGAACTATTAAAAGAAAAAATGACAAAAGACACCAAGTATTTGAACTCTTGATGCCTTTTGTCGACTCTTTGAGAGAGAAAAATATCTTTTTTTCATTAGCATTTATCGAATACTCATTTTAAATTCCAAAAATAATTCATTGTATTTGCCTAAATATTCTGGACCAAGGTTTTTATATACTTCTAATTTTTTGCGTTGCTCCTCGGAAGGGTAGAAGCGCTCATCCGTTACAACTTCTTTATCCATTAAGTTCATCGCTGCAATATTAGGAGTAGAATAGCCTACATAATCAGCATTTTGAGCACCAGATTCCGCTTTCAACATAAAGTTAATAAAAGCATGTGCACCATCAACATTTTTTGAAGTTTTCGGGATAACCATATTGTCAAACCATAAGTTTGAGCCTTCTTCTGGAACAGCAAAGTCTAAGTCTTCATTTTCGAATAACATATCTGCTGCTTGCCCAGACCATGTGAGAGCGACAGCCGCTTCGTTATTAATCATTAAAGGTGTAATTTCATCACCGATAATTGCTTTAACGTTTGGTGCGAGTGTAATTAGTTTATTTGTAGCCTGACGTAACTCATGGTCATCTAGCGAGTTAAGGGAATGACCAAGACTATTTAAGCCCATACCAATAACTTCACGTGCACCATCTACTAAAAAGACTTTACGTTTTAACGATGGGTCCCATAAATCTTCCCAAGAAGAGAAATCTAAGTCACCGACCAAATCTGGATTATAGACAATACCTACTGTGCCCCAGAAATAAGGAACAGAGTATTCATTGTTATCATCAAATGGTAAATCGAGAAAATACGGATCGATATTTTTAAAATTAGGTATTTTCGTTTTATCTAACGGAAGTAGTAAGTTTTCTTCCTTCATTTTTTCAATCATATATTCAGACGGCACTGCAATATCGTAAGCCGTACCACCTTGTTTAATTTTCGTCATCATTGCCTCATTTGAGTCAAATGTTTCGTAAATAACATGGATACCCGTTTCTTTTTCGAATTGCTTTAGCAAATCAGGGTCGATATATTCTCCCCAGTTAAAAATCGTTAATGTATCTTTACCACTTTTACCACCGTTCGCACTCATTGCGTCAGCAGCGTACATTAAAAGGGCGGAAACGACAAGAATAGCGATAGTAGCTTGAATTAAAGATTTCATTGTTGTCCCCCCGTTCTTTTACTTGTACGGCTTGAAAAGAAATAATAGCCGACTACAACTAATATCGTTACGAAGAATACTAAACCTGAAATTGCGTTAACAGTTAAAGAAATACCTGCACGAGCCATTGAGTAAATTTCAACAGATAAAGTACTAAAGCCATTTCCTGTTACGAAAAATGTTACGGCAAAGTCATCCAATGAATAAGTTAAAGCGAGAAAGAAACCTGCAAATATACCAGGCTGGATATACGGTAAAATAACGCGCATCATGACATCTTTTTTTGTAGCGCCAAGATCTAAAGCTGCATCAATTAACGACTTATTCATCTCTAGCAATTTCGGTAAAACCATAAGTACGACAATAGGAACACTAAACGCTACATGGGCTAATAATACCGAAGCAAAGCCTAGTTTAATGCCAACCATTGTAAATAATATTAAAAAGCTTGCGCCGATAATAACATCTGGACTAACGATTAACACATTATTTAAAGAAAGTAGGGTATTGCGCATTTTCGAATCTTTTACCGTAACAATACCGATTGCTCCTAATGTGCCAATAATTGTCGAGATAAGGGCAGAAAGCAGTGCAACAATTACCGTATTAATTAATATAACGAGTAGTCTTGAATCCTCGAAAACTGCCTTGTAATGGTCCAATGTAAAGGATTGAAAGTTAGTCATGGAATCCCCACTATTGAATGAGTAAAAGACTAAGTAAAATATAGGTGCATACAGGACGATAAAAACAATGGCTAAATACACTTTTGCAGATGTTGAGAGTTTGCTCATCGTACGCGACCTCCTTTATCCTTCTGACCTGTAATTAGCATAATAATCACCATGAATAAAATTAAAAATACGGCAATCGTTGAACCCATGCCCCAGTTTTGCGTCACAAGGAATTGCTGTTCAATTGCTGTACCCAATGTAATGACACGATTCCCTGCAATTAAGCGAGTAATCATGAATAGTGATAAAGCTGGAATAAATACAACTTGAATCCCTGATTTAACGCCATCCATCGTCAATGGTAATACGACGCGACGGAACGTTGTAAAAGCAGATGCACCTAGGTCGCGGGCTGCGTATATAAGCGTTGGATTTAGACGATCCAATGAGTTGAAAATTGGTAAAATCATAAATGGTATAAAAATATAAACAGATACAAAGACAAAGCTAATATCTGTGAATAGCATTTGCTTCGGATCAAAGCCGAATACTTTAATCGCTGCGTTAATCGGACCATATAAACCAAAAATCCCTATAAACGCGTATGTCTTTAACAATAAATTAATCCAAGACGGAATAATAATGAGCAACAGCCATAGCTGCTTGTGTTTTGTTTTTGTTAAAAAATAAGCTGTCGGATATGAAATAAGCAGAGTAAAGAATGTTATTAGAAAAGCATACCAAAATGAACTAAGTGTCATTTTTAAATAGAC
The DNA here is from genome assembly GCF_050280025.1 of Lysinibacillus sp. NPDC093712. Classification (NCBI taxonomy): domain Bacteria; kingdom Bacillati; phylum Bacillota; class Bacilli; order Caryophanales; family Bacillaceae; genus Lysinibacillus; species Lysinibacillus sp. NPDC093712. The sequence goes on along the minus strand of NZ_JBNNUU010000003.1, from coordinate 431,136 downwards.
AGAAGAGAAAAATGCTTTGTAGTTATTAAGCGTAAAATTGCCATGTAAATCTAGTAGGGAGTAGTAAACAACGAGAGCAATTGGCGCAATAACGAAAAGTGCAATCCATAAAACATATGGAAATAACGCTGATTTCGAAGTTTTAGTTTGCATCTTCGTCATCTCCATAGGATTCTAGACGTTTATCGAACTCTTCCTCAGTTTCATTTAAACGCATTACATGAATGGCTTCTGGATCAAAGTCTAATCCTATTTCTGTCCCTACTTCAGCTTTTTTCAAAGAATGTACAAGCCACTCATTGCCAGCCTTGTCATATGTGGAAAGCTCATAATGTACACCACGGAATAATTGTGTATCTACCTTAACAATTAATTTTCCTTTGTCGACTGTTGTAATTTCTAAATCCTCTGGACGAATGACAATATCGATTTTCTCATTTGGTTTCATCCCTTGGTCAACACATTCAAACACTTGACCAGCAAATTCAACTGTAAAATCTTCTATCATAACACCGTTAACAATGTTTGATTCTCCGATAAAGTCGGCAACAAAACGGTTAATTGGTTCATCATAAATATCTACTGGTGTACCTGATTGTTGAATTTGACCTTCACTCAGTACAAATATTTCATCACTCATGGCTAGAGCTTCCTCTTGGTCATGTGTAACAAATACAAAAGTTTTACCAAGTCTTTGTTGTAATTCACGTAGTTCATACTGCATTTCTGTACGAAGTTTTAAGTCTAGTGCAGAAAGGGGCTCATCAAGTAAAATTACTTCTGGATCATTCACAATGGCACGAGCGATAGCCACTCGTTGACGTTGCCCACCTGACATTTCAGAAATTTCACGATTGCCGTAACCTGCTAAATTGACAAATTTAAGCGCTTCTGACACACGTTCTTTAATGTTGCTTTCAGGAAGCTTTTTAATGCGTAGTCCAAATGCCACGTTTTCAAAAACATTTAAATGTGGAAATAATGCATAATCCTGAAATACTGTGTTAACTTGGCGTTCATTTGCTGGAACAGTATTAATTTTTTTATCGTGGAAGAATACATCACCTGTAGTAGGTTCTGTGAAACCAGCTATAATACGTAAAATAGTTGTTTTACCGCAACCAGAAGGACCAAGTAACGTATAAAACTTACCTTTTTCAAGCTCTAAGTTAATATTTTGTAGGACGACTGTACCGTCACTATATGATTTTGAAACATTTTCAAAGCGGATAATTGAATTTGTTGTCATTGAAGCGCCTCCTTAAGCTATAAATAAGAATCAGTTGCGACGAGTAAAATTTTCGTCTCATCGTCATGTGCATTAAAAATTTGATGATGATCGGATGCGTCAAAATAGAGCGCATTACCTTCACTAGCTATATATTGTTCATTCCCTAAAACGAGACGAATACGCCCTTTGACAATATAAATAAAAGTTTCTGATAGAGAAGGTTCGAATTGTTTAAATTCTCCATCAGCAGCAAGTGTCAAAAAGATGGGCTCCATTTCTTTCTCATTTGAAGTAGGAATGAGCCATTGAATTTCATATTTTTTTTCTTCATCTGTATAGGTCGATTGATCTTCCTCAGTGTAGACAACTTTTTGTTCTGGTGCATTATCATCAAAAAATTCCTTTGGCGTCGATCCTAATACTTCTAATAATGAAAAAAGCGTTTCAATAGAAGGCGAATTTAAATCTCGCTCCAGTTGTGAAATATAGCCTTTACTTAAATCAGTACGTTCTCCAAGCTCTTCTTGGGTAAGACCTTTTTTCAAACGAAGTGCTTTAATTTTTCCTCCAATTTGCATCCTTTCCCTCCTAGAAGAAGTTTAGCAATCATAAACTTTCAGAAAATGAAGTTTACTTTAACGAAACTTTTAGTTTACTAAAAACATTACTATTATACATAATAATAAAAAATTTGCAATCGTTTTAGATGAAAAAAAGCACAAGAAATTTATAGAAAAAATGCATATACATTTTCGTGCAAATTTTTGGATATTTCCAGAATAAATTTGTGAAAAGAAGCAAATAACTAATGTGTAGAGTTGAATATTTTTGGGTATATGACAAATAATTGTCAACACGTTTGAAACGATTAGCATAGAAAAGTGAACTTCGTTGAAAAACTGAGCTTTCTTTGCTATCGTAGAAGACGGTTCGCATGTGCGAATAGAATATAAAACTACATATTATTCGGAGGGATTTATAATGGCAGAACGCATGGTAGGTAAACAAGCCCCAGACTTCACAATGGAAGCAGTACTTGCAGACAAATCTTTTGGTAAAGTATCTTTAGAAGAAATTAAAGCACAAGACAAATGGACTGTTTTATTCTTCTACCCAATGGACTTCACTTTTGTATGTCCAACAGAAATTACTGCAATGAGCGATCGTTATGACGAGTTTGAAGACTTAGATGCAGAAGTAATCGGTTTATCAACTGATACAATCCACACACACTTAGCTTGGATTAACACAGATCGCACTCAAAATGGGCTTGGCGATTTAAAATATCCATTAGCAGCGGATACTAACCATGCTATTTCGAAAGAATATGGTGTTTTAATTGAAGAAGAAGGTATCGCACTACGTGGCTTATTTATTATTAATCCAGAAGGCGAACTAAAATATCAAACAGTATTTGATAATAACATTGGCCGTGATGTAGATGAAACTTTACGTGTACTACAAGCTTTACAAACTGGTGGTCTTTGCCCAGCAAACTGGCGCCCAGGTCAAGCAACACTTTAATTTTATTTAGCAAAAGTCCACTACCTATATAAGTACGGGATGAATGTTAGCTAATTCAGTGAGGGGTTCACCCCAGCTGAATCAAGCGGATGTCACAGATTTTATGAGGTGATTTTCGAGAATGCTCGAAAAAAATCTGGACGCAATTACGCCAAGACGTGATTGATGCATAAAATAAATAATGGGTCCCCACGATACGCTTGTGGGGATATTTTTTTCTAGGGAGGATTTTTTTATGAAACTTCGTGAACAAATGCCTGAACTTGTAGGCGCAACAACGTGGTTAAATGGTGAAGTAACAAAAGCAGAGCTGGTTGGCGAAAAACCAACATTAATCCATTTCTGGTCAGTAAGCTGTCATTTATGTAAAGAAGCAATGCCAGATGTGAATAATTTCCGTGATCAATATAAAGATGAACTAAATGTTATTGCTGTGCATATGCCTCGTTCGGAAGCAGATACAGATTTAGATACAATTAAAGCTGTTGCGGCAGAGCATGATATTACGCAACCTATTTTTGTTGATAGCGAAATGAAGCTAACGGATGCATTTGAAAATCAATACGTTCCAGCGTACTTTGTTTTTGACAAAGATGGTCAGCTTCGACATATGCAAGCTGGCGGAAGCGGCATGAAGATGCTAGAAAAGCGTGTAAATCGAGTTCTTGATGAAATGCGTAACGCGTAATTTTAATATTTGAAAGACGGGGATGTTCAAATCCTCGTCTTTTTTTATCTTGCTTTAACAGTCCTTCAAGTATGAAGGAACTGGCGAATGGTAAGAGGATTTTGCGAACAAGTCCAAAAAAGTTAAGCTGAGGCGTAAATAATTAGTAGTTGTATGATAGAATGTCGAAAGTTATAGATAGAATATATAAAATGGGGAATCGTATCCTGTTTTGACGATACATATGAGTAAATATAAGTTAAAATAAAGTAATTGTAGTTTTCGGAGGGATTTTTAATGATGAAAAAAGAATTTGCTGTCATTGGACTTGGACGTTTTGGGGGAAGCATTGTTCGTGAACTAATGAGTCAAGGAGCGCAAGTTATGGCGATAGATCATTCATCTGAACGGGTGGATGAATTTGCTGCGATTGCTACTCAGGCCGTTATTGCAGATTCAACAGATGAATCGGTATTAAATTCATTAGGTATTCGTAATTTTGAACATGTGATTGTTGCGATCGGCGAAGATATTCAGGCTAGTATTTTAACGACAATTATTTTAAAAGAAATAGGTGTTCAGCAAATTACAGTAAAGGCTCAAAATGACTATCATGAAAAAGTGCTAAGAAAAATTGGAGCAGATTTTGTTGTGCATCCTGAGCGAGATATGGGTATTCGTATTGCCAATAATATGCTGTCTAATACGGTACTCGATTATTTAGAGCTTTCAGATGAACACTCCATCATGGAGCTAAAAGCAAATGATGCCATTGCAGGCTACTCAATTATGGATTTAGATATTCGAGCAAAATATGGCATTAACATTGTAGGTATAAAACGAGGATCGGATATTATTGTTTCCCCACAAGCGAGTGACAAAATTTTACTTGGGGATATTATGCTTCTTATAGGTGCAGATGTGGATATAAATCGTTTTGTGAAAAAAGCGATGAAAGAATAAATGGGTGCCAGGCACTCAAACAATTTCACGTTGTGCTGTACGAAAGCATCCGAAATCAACGGCGGTTATTTTTAAAGAAAACTGTAGTTTTTTCATACAATACACCACTTTTTTATGTACAATCCCTAAAAGGGTATAAGAAGTTTTGTTCGAATTTTAAACTTTTAAGAAAGCTTGGGGAGTAGGTTTAGCATATGTTCAAAATAAGGAAAGAACCATTTTTGCGGTTTCTGAAAATTTTATTTCCAGTCATACTGTTAGCGATAGCTATTTATGAAATTCAGCAATCGCTAAGAGGCGTAGATGTTAATTTACTTCGGAATGAAGTTAGTCAATTGCAAATATGGGAACTGTTATTGATTTTTTTCATCGCATTTTGTGCGATTACTCCGATGATTTTTTACGATATCATTTTAGCTAAACTACTAGGAATCAAAATGAACAAGCGCACTTTGCTGAATAATTCATTTATCGTCAATACATTTTCCAACCTCATTGGCTTTGGTGGTTTAGTAGGCGTTTTTCTACGAAATTATTTTTATTCAAAATATAAAGAGGATCGAGAAGGCTTGTTGAAGAGCATTGCCTCCGTTACTCTTTTTTATTTAACAGGTATCTCTTTGTTAGCATGGCTAATGTATGTATTCTTTTGGGACTTCCCATTACTAAAAGAAATTCGGTGGCTTTCAATTGCGGTCATTCTTGTCAGCTTATATGTTCCAGCCTTTATTGGGATGCACCTTATTCGTTATAAAAAAGGTAGCTCTCTAACAATAAAAGTATCTCTTCAGTTAATCATTACTTCAGTAGCAGAATGGCTTGCCGTTTTTTTCGTTATTTGGCTGTTAACGTTAATCTTGCATATACCTATTGAGTTATCGACCCTTATACCAATATTTTTAATTGCCTCATGTGCTGGCATAATTAGTATGATACCTGGAGGGGTTGGCTCATTCGACCTCGTATTTCTATGGGGGACGCAAAGTGTTGGAATCGGTGAAGAAAAAGTACTTTTCTTATTGATTTTGTACCGTGTTGGCTACTTCGTATTACCATTTTTAGTATCCGTACTATTATTTATTAAAGATTATTGGGAACGCTGGAATCGATCTTGGGATGACTTACCAAATGTTATTTTTCAAAAAATTAGTCATATGTTGTTAACGATTTTAGTATTTATCTCAGGCATTGTGTTATTGCTATCGGCATCGGTGCCTGGCGTTTTAAGTCGGCTAAAAATAGCTCAGGAGTTTTTATCATCACCAATTATGAATATCTCCCATCAATTGACTGTTGCAGCAGCCTTTATCCTTTTAGGATTGTGTAGGGGAATTAAATATAAAGTGAAAAAAGCTTATCAGCTTGCAATCGTCGTGCTTAGTAGCTCGGCTATATTCTCGATTATTAAAGGCTTTGATTATGAAGAAGCGATCTTTTTACTAATTGTCGCAGTGTTGCTCATGGCATCGAAAAAACAATTTTATCGAGAAAGTTATGTCCTTACATGGGGCGTCATCCTATTTGACCTTGCTGCCGTTCTTTTTATTACTGCAATGTATTTATTTATTGGATATGTCAACTTACCTACTGCAAAAATTCATATTCCGACTTCGTTACAATACTATATCCTTACCGACTATCGGGATTTATTTTTTAGTGCAATTATTGGTATCCTCATTGCGTGTGTCATTTTTTACTTTGGTTATTTTACGCGCGGACCTAAAAAAATGGAGCAACTTCTATCAAGAGAGCACGAAGATAAAATTAAAAACCACTTAGTGGAATATAAAGGGACTGAGTTTTCTCATTTAATATTTTTACATGACAAATTCGTATATTGGAATGAAAAGAATACAGTGTTATTTGCTTATCAAATATTTGCAGATAAAATCGTTGTATTAGGAGATCCGGTTGGGCGAGAAAGTGATTTTTTATCAGCTATTCAAGAGTTTTTGGAATTGGCAGATAAACATGGATATACACCTGTTTTTTATGAGATAAACAACAATATTTTCCCTTCTTTACATGAGCATGGCTACAGCTTTTTTAAACTTGGTGAGGAAGCATTTGTTGATTTAGAAAAATTCACGTTTTCCGGTAAAGAAATGAAGAGTAGTAGGGCGGTAAAAAATAAGTTTGAACGGGAGAACTACACGGTTGCATTATTAAGCCCGCCATATTCACAGGAACTAATGAATGAATTGGAAGAGGTATCAAGTAAATGGCTGCAAGGAAGAGCTGAAAAGGGATTTTCTCTTGGCTTTTTCGATGAAAACTATTTGAGCAAGTCAAACATTGCTGTGTTAAGAGGAGCAGAAGGTGTGATAGGCTTTGCTAGTATTATGCCAATGTATGACAATGGCGAAAGAATTTCAGTCGATCTCATGCGTTTCAAGCCAGGTGCACCTTCCGGAACGATGGATTTCATTTTTTTATCGCTGTTTGAATGGACGAAAGAACAAGGGTATCGAGTGTTCAATATGGGCATGTCGCCGTTATCAAATGTTGGGCAATCGAGATATTCCTTTTTAAGTGAAAAAATTGCAGCACAAATATTTTTACATGGACATTTCTTCTATCATTTCAAAGGATTAAGAAATTTTAAATTAAAATATGCTGATTTTTGGGAGCCTAAATATGTGGCTTACCGTAAAAAATCTTCATTACCATTTACAATGGCACAAGTAACGCTTTTAATCGGTCGAAAAAGAAAATAAGTGACGTTCAAATTGCAAGTAAGACATACTGTAAATGGGAATATGCTATAATTTACCTAATTACAATGGAAGGAATGATGAATATGAAACAGATATGGAATGTGATTGAGAAGTAGCATATAGAGGATATGCCACTTTTCAAGCAATTTAAAAAATGAAATGAAAATTGAAAAGAGGCTGCTTATGTACACAGATCAAGAATTAAACATTCGTCCTATCATTGAGTCTGATTTAGAGCGTATTTGGGAGCTTATTTATAAAGACGAGCAACCAGAATGGAAAAAATGGGATGCTCCCTATTTCCCGCACCAAGCTAAACCATTGCATGATTTTATGTTAATGTCACAGCAATTTATTAATCAAAAAAACTTTTGGGCAATTGAGGTTGATGGCGTTATTTGTGGTGTAATCTCATATTATTGGGAGCATGAGCCTTCTAAGTGGTTAGAAATGGGCATTGTTTTTCATGAGTCGCATAATTGGGGCAAAGGACTTGGCACTAGAGCAATGACACTATGGATTGATCACTTATTTTCTACGATGCCACTTGTTCGCGTTGGGTTTACGACATGGTCAGGAAATAAACGGATGATTCGCGTCGGAGAGAAATTAGGGATGCAATTGGAAGCGAAAATTCGCAAAGTGCGTTTGTATGAGGGTGTCTATTATGATTCCATACGTATGGGCATGTTAAAAGAAGAGTGGGAAGTTAGAAAAGAATGCTTAAAGAAGCTTTCAACAACTAAATAACTTGCTAGTCATTATGAAATGAAGATAGACATAGTGATTTTGAAAAAGTTTTAGCCTGTGTTCGATATTGTATCGGACGCAGGTCTTTTATTTGCTTTGATAGGATTAAAACAAATAAATGTAAAATTGTGTTTGATTTCCTATTATAGCTTTGTCATAATAAAGAAAATTCAAATAGCGAGGCATATTATGTTAATTACCGAAAATTGTATCATACAGTCTTTAAAGCCAAACCATGTTGAAGATATTTATTCATTGTATTGTAATGAGGATGTCAGAGCCTTTCTTGGAGGGGTACCGGAAAAAAGCTACATCTATTCTTCCTTTGACAGCATGCTACAAGCTCCTTTGCCTAATTCATATTTTTATATTTCATTAAAAAACAAAAATGAGTTTATTGGTTTAGTGTCGATTGATGAATATCATGAAAAAACGACATATGAGCTGAGTTATCAATTTTTACCACAATATTGGGGTAAGGGTTATGCGTTTGAAGTATTATTTGCCATCATACATTATGGATTTGACAGCTTAAATTTATCAAAAATAGTAGCGGAAACGCAAACTGCAAATATTGCCTCCTGTCGTGTACTAGAAAAGTTAGGTATGCAAAAAGTAAAGGTTTTAGAAAGGTTTGGTCATGAGCAAGCTGTCTTTCAGTTATTGAAAACGATAGAAAAAGAATAGGGGTAGCCGATGAGAAATTATATACAATACAATGCCAATCAGCATAACGAGGTTATTGTTGCGATTCCGGCACTTGGGGAACGGAAAGAAATGTATGCTGCATTGGCCAAAGCATTACCAGAAGTGCATATTGTCGCAATTGATTTACCTGGGCATAATGGGTTGCTAGACAATGATTTTTCATTTAAAACATACACCAAGACAATTAAAGAAACGATGGATGAGTTAAAAATTACAAAAGCTCATTTTGTAGGAAATTCAATAGGTGCCTGGATTATTCAAAATTTTTATACAAACTATAGTAATTCGGTAAAGTCGTTAACATTATTAGACGGTGGCTATTATTTTCATGGACAATATCATCTTGATGATGAGATGGAGATAAAATTGCCTTTTATTGAAAGCTTCGAAGATTTACAAGAGGCGATAAATGAAGAAATAAAGAGTATGGGCATAGCAACAGCTGAAAATCGGCAATATTTGTACGAATATTTTATTGGGAATTTTGTGAAAGTGGAAAATATTTACCGTCACCATAGTAAGGAAGAAGCTATAAATTATTTGGCTAAGGCAGTTGACCAGCACGATTATTGTATAGAAACGGAAACTCCTTTGCCAGTTTTATTACTGTTAGCAGATCATCAACAAGACGAGTTGTTACATAGGAAATTAACTAATTTTCACGAAAGACAACCAACTGCAAAAATAATAAAAGTTCCTAATGGATTTCATTTTTTACCACTAACTAACCCACAAGATGTAGCTGGGTGGATTCGTAATACGATACTTTAGGGGCGTAACCCCAAAATAGAGCCTCTACGTGAAAAGGGAGCTTCTAAATCAAAAATCAATGGTTACGAAGACGATAAAAAAGGGCACGCCATTATGGGGTGCCCTTTTAGCATTGCGACTATTAATTAATTTTCTTCCATATCTTTACGGTTTTTCTTTAACATTTTTGATAGCATTTCATACACAATTGGTACGACTACTAATGTTAATAATGTTGAAGATAATAAACCACCGATTACTGTAATTGCAAGGTCTTTTGAAATTAATCCGCTACCACCATTACCTAGTGCCATTGGAATCATCGCGCCAATCGTTGCAATTGCAGTCATTAAAATTGGACGTAGACGCGTTGCACCTGCTTCTAAAATTGCTTCACGCATACCCAGTCCATCACGTTCCATATGGATAATGCGGTCGACAAGTACAATGGCATTTGTGACAACGATACCTATTAGCATTAATAGACCCATCATAACTGAAACAGAAATCGTTTGATTCGTTACATATAAGCCAACAAATGCACCGATTACCGCAAACGGTAATGAGAAGAGGATAGCAAATGGTGCTAAACCTTCACCAAACGTTACGACAAGAATAAAGTAAACGATGGCAATTGCTGCTAACATAGCAATTCCAAGTTGTGTGAATGTTTCTTGCATATCTGCTGCTACACCTGATACGCCTGTTGTCACACCTTTAGGTAAGTCTAACTTATCGATTTTTTTATCAGCTGCAGAAGTTGCTTTTGAAATATCATCGCCAATAATTGTGGCAGATACTGTTGCGAAGTATTCACCTTTTGAGCGTGATAACGAATTAAGCGTTGTTCCTTCTTCAACATCTACTAATTCACCGATTGTCATCGTTGTACCTAAAGCTGTTTTAATTTCAGTTTTTAAAATGTCATCGATTGATAAAGCTGCTGCTTTTGCATCGCGTTTTACTATGACATTAATGTCTTTACCATCACGTTCAACTGTTGTTAACACTTCTTGTGATGCTGAAGAATTTAAAGCCATGACGATTTGGGCAGTCGTTAAACCATATTGTAAAACATTTTTTTGCTCTACTTTTAAGACATGCTCTACATAAGGGTCTTCATAGTCGGATTTAACATCCTCTAAACCATCAACATCTTTTAATGTACCTTCAACGTCTTTTACAGCGCTACGTAGATTATCTAAGTTTTCACTGTATAATGTGTAGCTGACTTCATTTGAAGACATAGACATTGATGTGAAGTTTTGGCTTTTCCATTCACCCGATTGGTCAATGTTAAATACATAGTCTTCCACTTCTTCACGTGCTGCAGGGAAGTCTTTCATGTCTGGGTCAAAGATTAGGTACATTAATGCACCACCAGCTCCACCGCCCATCATCATTGCTGCTGGATCTGCATTTGTAGCATCTGTAATAGAGACTTGTAAAATATCAATATCTTTACGTTTCATTAATTCTTTTTCGACTGTTGCCACATTTGCTTCTGTTTCATCATTTAACTCACCAGTACCAGGTGTATATGTTAAATACATTACCTTTTCCTCTTGAGATCCCATGAAACTAAAGCCGATTAATGGTGTGAGGGCAAGTGAGCCAACAAGCATTAATATCGCAATCGTAGAAGTAATAATTTTATGATTTAACGCTTTCTCTAATACACCTCTGTACCAAGTAGCTAATTTACCAACTTCTTGATGTTGGCTTTCCTTTTTCTCTCCATAGATTTTTTTACGGAATAAGAAATGAGATAAAGCTGGTACAATTGTAATCGCTACTAATAGTGACGCGCCTAAAGCAAATGTCATCGTTAATGCGAATGGCATGAATAATTCACCAACCATACCACCTACAAACATAAGTGGCGCAAATACCGCTACAGTAACTAATGTAGAAGACAAGATTGGTTTAAACATTTCAATTGTCGCTTCACGAATAAGTGCGCGACCCGTTAATTTTTCTTGTTTCAAATGGATGCGTCGATAAATATTTTCTACTACGACTATGGAGTCATCAATAACGCGCCCAATGGCAACGGTGATTGCACCAAGTGTCATAATATTTAATGTAATATTCATCCAGTTCAATAATAGTAAAGCCATGAAAACAGAAACTGGAATAGAAATAATTGAAATAATTGTTGATTTGAAATCGCGTAAGAATAGTAAAATAATTAATACAGCAATTGCGCCACCGAATACTGCTTTTTCAATCATTGTGAAGACTGAATCTTCAATTGGAGCACCTTGGTCAAGTGAGATATCCACTTTTAAGCCGTCAATTCTTTTTTCTTCATCTTTAATCAGATCTTTTACAGCATTTACAACAGTTACTGTATTTGCATCTTGACCTTTTACGATTTGAATCGCAATGGCATCTTTACCATTTGTGCGTGAAACAGATTGTACTTTACCTTCTACTTCAATCGTGGCAATATCACCTAAGCGCACGAAAGGAGAAGGTTGTGTTGCTGAAGGTGTGACTGGTATTAATAAATCTTTTAATTCGTCGATAGATTTAACTTTACCATCTACGGAAACCGCTTGTTCTCCAACAGTAAATTGATATAAACCAAGCGATAATGACATATCACTTGCTTGAATCATTTGCTTGACGGTATCCTCTGTTAAGCCGAGAGCAGCCATTTTTTCTTCGTCATATTTAAAGGAAACTTGTTCAATATGTTGACCTGTAATAGTTGCTGAAGCAACACCGTCGATTTTTTCGATTTTAGGAAGTAATAAATCTTCTACTGTTGATGTTAGTTCAACTATATCTTCCTTAGAGCTACTTACTGATAATGCGACAACAGGCATCATGTTCATACTAATTGCCATAATTGTAGGTTCTTGTGCACCCTCAGGGAGTTTCACATTATCTAAAGCTGACTCTAACTGGCGTTTTTTCTCATCCATATCAATGCCGTAGTCATATTCAACTTGAACTTGTGCAATGTTGGATGAAGAAGTAGAATAAACTGCCTTAACATCCTCTAAACTTTCGATTGATTTTTCAAATGGAATGGAAAGTTCATTCATGACTTGTTCAGGCGTTGCACCTGGATAAACGCCCATTACAATTAAGTATGGAATCGATATATCAGGGATTGATTCCATTTTCATTCTTGTACCTGAATAAATACCTGAGACAGTGATGATAATTGTTAATAACCACACTGCCAATTTGTTCTTCAATACAAAATTAACTAAACCTTTCACCTTCACACCTACCCTTTATTGACTTACTAGATTCAATTATTTATAATAATGACTAATCGGTCATTTGTCAATGAAATGCATTAGGAGAGATTTGAAAATATGTCAAAAAAGCAACTGATTATGGAGAAAGCATTAGAGCTGTTTTCTGAACAAGGCTTTGAAGCAACATCTGTACAGCAAATTACAGAGCGCTGTGGGATTTCTAAAGGGGCATTTTATTTGTCTTTTAAAACAAAAGATGAACTTCTTTTTTCTATGGTTGACTACTACCTACAGCAATTTATAGCGGATATTGACCAAGTAGTCAGAAACAAGAACAAAAAAGATGTAGTGTTGGTAGATTTTTATAAAGGTATTTTTCAAACGTTTAAAAAACATTCAGCTTCTTCGCGTGTGTTTTTTAATGAAAAGGTATTTCTTACAAAAAAAGAGTTGTTTCATAAAGTGAGTGCCTATGAAGCAGACATGTCGAAGGCGATCGTCAGTATGCTTGAACAGCTTTATCGAGACGAGCTGCAAGAAACGAAATATGATGTGATGTATTGTGTCAAAGGATTTATGAAAAGTTATGCCGAGTTGTTTATGTTTTCAGATATGCCGCTCGATTTAGATCAATTAGCTAAATCTTTAGCGGAAAAGACGGATATCATTGCCCGACATACGACAATTCCTTTTATTACCGAAGAACTTGTTCAATTAATGACCAGACCATGTAATCAGGAAATCATTACACGGGAATCATTATTACAACTAATCGAACAAAACATCCATAATTTAGAGCCATCTATTGAACGGGAATCATTGGAGCTTTTAAAAAATCAAATAGAGCACCAAACATACAGTAAACCGATTATAAAAGGGTTGATTGAAAATATCCGTTTACAGCCAGGATGTCAATGGATTGCATATGTATTAGAGAAATATTTCCAATTTTAAGCAATGGAATAGAATTGTTCACAAGGAAGGCATAGTGGACGATTCTATTTTTTTGAACTTGTATTCAAAAGAATGTTTCTTTTCGAAAAGGGGGAAAGGAATCGTGTTGTTATTACTATATACGTAATTTGTTAAAGGAGGTTTCAATATTTTAGAAATTTATTAAATCAAATTAAAACTGAAACAAAAAAAGCTAACTCTAGCTTGCAAAGGCAAAAAAAGCTCGTCACGTAATAAATATTGCTGGTAAGTGTGTGTATTCTAAATGTAAGGAGGTTAAACGCCATCCTTCAAAATTAAAGTGGGGGAGCTTAGCCTTTTACAAAACTCTATAATTTTATGCAAATAAAATAGAATGTATTTACATAAAAAAAGCTACGCAAATAATGCGTAGCTTCTTAATTTAAAAGTTTATACTTCCATAATAATCGGTAAAATCATCGGACGACGTTTAGTTTTCTCAAATAAGTAAGGTCCTAAAACATCCGTAATTTCATTTTTAAGTTCTGTCCATTGTGGCGTTTTGCTTTGAATTGTTTCGTTAAGATGACGGTTCAGCATTTTTTGTGCTTCATTAATCATTGTACCTGATTCACGCATATAGACAAAGCCACGTGAAATAATATCAGGACCTGAAACAATTTTTTGCTTTTCCATATCTACGCTCACAACCACTATTACTAAACCTTCTTCAGAAAGTATACGGCGGTCGCGTAGTACAATATTGCCAATATCTCCAATGCCATTACCATCAATATAGACATCACCAGAAGGGATGCGACCTGCAACATGTGCTTCATTTGCACTTAATGCCAGTACATCACCATTTTCCATAACGAAAGTATTTTCAAGTGGAACATCACAATCTTCTGCTAAATGCGTATGCATTTTTAACATACGGAATTCCCCATGGATAGGCATAAAGAATTTTGGCTTCATTAGTCGTAACATTAGCTTTTGTTCTTCTTGCGATCCGTGACCAGATGTATGGATGTTATTTAATGCACCGTGAATAACTTCAGCGCCAGCACGGAAAAGTAAATTAATGATTTTATTTACGCTAACCGTATTACCTGGTACAGGTGAAGAAGAGAAGATAACTGTATCCCCAGGCTGGATTTGAATTTGACGGTGTGTACCATTGGCAATACGAGATAGTGCTGCCATTGGTTCACCTTGAGAGCCTGTACATAAAATCATCACTTCGTTGGCAGGTAAACGGTTAATGCTTTGGGCATCAATAAATGTATCTTTTGGTGCGTTAATGTAGCCAAGTTCACGACCGATTGTAATGGCATTATCCATAGATCGACCGAATACAGCGATTTTTCGTCCGTACTTAATGGCAGCATCTGTTGCTTGCTGTAAGCGATGAATATTTGAAGCGAATGTTGCGAAAATAATACGACTATCAACCTTGCGGAAGATTTCGTCAATACTTTTCCCAACTGTACGTTCAGACATTGTGAAATTTGGTTTTTCAGCATTTGTACTATCAGATAGTAAGCACAGCACACCGTCACGACCGATTTCAGCCATTTTTGTTAAGTTTGCTGGCTCGCCTACAGGAGTAAAGTCGAATTTAAAGTCACCTGTATGCACGATATTGCCAGGAGGTGTTTTTACGACGATACCATAAGCATCTGGAATACTATGCGTTGTTCTAAAGAAGCTTACAGATGTTTTTCTAAATTTAATAACATCATCTTCTTTAATTTCGATTAGTTTAGTTGTACGTAGTAAACCATGCTCTTCAAGTTTGTTGCGCAATAAGCCAAGTGCAAGCTTACCACCATAAACAGGAACATTCACTTGACGTAGTAAATAAGGGATACCACCGATATGGTCTTCGTGTCCGTGTGTTATAAATAACCCTTTAATTTTATCGACGTTTCGTACTAAATACGTGTAATCAGGAATAACATAGTCAATTCCGAGTAAATCGTCTTCTGGAAATTTTATTCCGGCGTCAATTAAGATGATTTCATCTTGAAATTGTACGCCGTAAGTGTTTTTGCCGATTTCGCCCAGTCCGCCGAGCGCGAAAACAGCTGCTTGGTCATTTTTAACAAACTTCATGTTTGTTAAATTTCCTCCAAGATAAAGTTCGGGCTTGCTTGTTCGTAGTCTAAATAGTTACCTTCAAGCAGTTGAATGAACTCAATGTTGTAATGACGGTCTTGTAACTTTTCACGTACTTCACGTTCTGAAGCAGCTTCAAGATATAGACTTTTAGTGTTTTCGCGAACTGGAATCTCATTTTCTTTTTCTTGATAATAAACTTTGTAAATCATAGTTTGCTCTCCTTTGATTGCGTACATTATTATTGCAGATTTGGCTATTACCACACACGTACTACAAGAAAAAACCGCGAATTTCTAGTATACTTCAAACTAATAAAGAAATGAGCGTTTGAATTTCTTGTATCTCAATACTTTAATCTTGCACTTTTCATAAAGGCAATGAGACAGTGGTTGCGCATAGACAAATAAATGCATTTCCTTTATATTATCACGCGGCTACTCTAAAATAAAGAAAAGCCCTTCAAATAATGAAGGGCAAATGTTAGGCAATTGATTTTTTTCCGAGTACGCCGCGAAGTTGCTTCAACAATTTTTGCTTTAGTTTCTTCAACATGGCACATCACTCCTTAGGATCATTATAATTAAAAACGATGCCTGTGTAAAGTATTTTGCCTTTGCAACAACAAAAAGAAAGGAATTATAAAATGAATAAAATTTTATTTTTTGATGTAGATGGAACACTTTATAACAGTGAAAAAATATTGCCAGCTTCAGCAAAGGAAGCGTTATTTGAAGCACGTCGTAAAGGCTATGAGATTGCAATTGCCACTGGACGTGCACCGTTTATGATTCAAGCATTGTTAAAAGAGCTTGATATTAATACGTATGTGACCTTCAATGGACAGTACGTTGTTTATCGTGGCGAGGTTGTCTATACAAATGGTGTTGAAAAAGATGAGTTAGCGGAAATTATTGCCTTTGGTGAAGCGCGAAATGAACCAGTTGTTTTTTTGGACGACAAGCGAATGATCGCGTCAGTTGGAGGGCATAACATGGTATCCGAAAGTCTCGATACTTTAAAATACCCATATCCAGAACTAGACTCATCTTATTATATGCAGAACGATGTTTATCAAACACTGATCTTTATGGAAGAGAAAGATGAACATTTGTATTACGAAGCTTTTCCAAATGTCCAGTTTGTACGTTGGCATCAATATTCTTGTGATATTTTGCCTAAAGGTGGCTCGAAAGCTGCAGGAATCGAAAAAGTGCTCATAAAAATGGACCTAACATTAGATGATGCAATTGCTTTTGGTGATGGTATTAATGATATTGAAATGTTAGAGGCTGTTGGTACGAGCATAGCGATGGGGAATGGCCATGAAAGAGTAAAGGCAGTTGCCTCCCATATTACAGACCATGTAGATGCAGACGGACTTGCGAAAGCGATGCGTTACCTAAAAATTATATAAGTGCCAGGCACCCAAACAATTCTGAATTTTACCCATAGAATATATTTAAAAATCTATAAGACTCCTGCGGGAACGCACGAAACGTAAGTCGTAACAATCTGCGCGATAGCGAGGGTTGCGGCTTACGTCGTGCCCGCTAGAGTGCCAGGCACCCGAACAATTCTGAATTTTTTACACTTTAGGACCCGACCTCAACAATCTCCAGCTTAATTCCTGCGTCAGTATACTGCTTTAGAGTCTCTTTAGAGAGCTTGTTATCGGTAATAATCTTGTCGACCTGATCTAACAGGCACACTTGAATTGCGACATCTTTATTAAATTTAGAAGAATCCGTTGCAACATAAACTGTTTGCGATATATTAATGAGCTGTTTCCTCGTCATCGCCTCTTCTAGACTGAAATCGGATATTCCTTTTTCAAGCGTTACTCCACTTGCGCATATAAACGCCTTATTAATATTTAGATGCTCGAATCGGAAAAGAAAATCATTAGAAGTGACCGACTTTTCTGAATGACGTATCTTCCCGCCTATAATCATTACTTCAATATTAGAGCCGATTAAATCAAATGCCACAGGTAGAGAATTCGTAACAACTGTTAGTTTTTCTTTTCCTAAAAGAAATGGCGTCATCTGATAGGTTGTTGTACCACTATCAATAAATATGCAATCACCATCATCTACTAAAGATGCGCAAGTTTTTGCAATCGCAATTTTTTCTGTTAGTTGCTGCGTTAATCGATTGTCCATTAGCCCTTCGACAGGTTCAATATATTTTACGCCCCCATAAAACTTCTCAATTTTCTTCTCTTGCACAAGTAATTGAATATCTCTTCGGATAGTTTCCATTGATACATTGAATTCTTTTGTCAAGGTAACTAATTTCACTACCTTGTTATTGCGCACGTATTGCAAAATATGTTGCTGCCTTTCTAATGTATACATTTAATCACCTCTATTTGTTATTTACTCAAAGTGGTAACAACTTTGTCAACAGTTTGTCAGAATTTACTCAACATTTACACAAACATGTTATTTGCCTTTACAAATTGCCACTATACTGTGAGTAACAACTCAAAAGGAGTGAGCGATTTGTTGGAACTAAGAAATATTTCAAAAAGCTATAAAAATAAAAAAGTTTTAAAAGATATAAATTTAACGATTGGCTCTGGAGAAATAGTTTCTTTATTGGGGCCGAGTGGTTGTGGCAAAACAACATTACTCAACATTGTTCTAGGTCTTACAGAGCAAACGAATGGGCAACTTTTTTACAATGGACAAGATATATCGAAACAATCCATGCAGGAACGGGGATTTAATATCGTTTTCCAAGATTTCGCGTTGTTCCCACATTTAAATGCTTACGACAATATCGTATATGGCTTAAAAAATAAAAAACAGCAAATGACAAAAGACGAGATACAAGAGTATGTTGATTTTTTAGAATTAGCCCCACATTTACATAAGAAGATTCACGAATTATCAGGTGGGCAGAAACAACGTGTATCAATTGCTAGAACACTCGTGATGCAACCGAAAATATTATTACTAGATGAACCATTAAGTGCGCTTGATGGGGTAATCAAGGAATCGATTAAAGAGCGTATTAAATCGATTGCACGGCAATTTAATCTAACGACAATTATCGTGACGCATGATCCTGAAGAGGCGCTTACGTTATCAGATAAAGTACTAATTATTAATGAGGGCACTGTTTCACAATATGGTACACCTCATGAAATATTAAAAACACCAAAAAATCAATTTATCGAAGACTTTATCTTAAGGCAACTTCACATAAAACGTCATAACATTTACCAGCTGTTTGGAGAATCCTATGCTTAAAACTAATAAAATGGTGAAAATTTTGTTTATGCCCGTTGCATTCTTTTTTCTCTTCTTTTTAATTGTGCCTTTACTTTATATGTTTTGGCAGTCCTTGAAAAAAGGCAATAGCATAACGTTACGAAACTATGTAGAAGCATTACAGAGCGTTGAAATACGTGAAGCTTTTCTCAATAGTTTTCAAGTGTCATTTGTAGCTGCTATTATCACAACTTGTTTAGCGTTTGCATTGGCTTATGCATTACATTTTACGACGATGAATCAGTTTGTAAAAAAACTAGTACATGTAGGGGTAACATTGCCGATGTTGTTGCCGACAATCACCTATGGATTTGTACTGATTTATACATTTGGTAATCAAGGCATTATTACAAAAATAGTAGGTCAGCCTATAGTGACTATTTATGGATTTAATGGATTGTTAATTGGCTATGTGCTCTACACATTACCTGTTGCCTTTATTTTGATGCAAAATTCCATGCAGTACATCGATAAACGGTTTTTGCTCGTTTCTATGCTAATGCATGATAAACCGTCACGTCGATTTTACCATACCGTACTTCGTCCAATGATAGGAACTATTGGTGGAGCTTTTATATTAACGTTTATTTTAAGCTTTACGGACTTTGGAATACCAGCATCGGTAGGTGGCACTTATAAAGTGATCGCTACAGAGCTTTATCAAGCGATGCTTGGCTCTATTGTGCGGTTTGAGCAAGGTGCGGTAATTTCTGTATTGATGCTTGTGCCTGCTGTACTTGGTATCGTGATGTTAAGTTTGCTAGATCGATTTAATTTTCAATACAAGCACGCTAGTCAAAGTGAGCTAGTAGTACATCGTTTGCGCGATAGTACATTTACAGTTTTTTCATTACTATGTGTGAGTTCGATTTTTATCATCTTCTCGACAATGTTCATCGTGCCATTTACAAAAGGGTATCCATATGACTTTAGCTTCACATTGGAACATGTGCAAAATGTTTTAGCAGAAAAAAATTTAACTAGAGTTTATTTGAATTCACTCATCGTTGCTTTCTGTACAGCCGTTTTAGGTGTTTGTATAGCATTTGTCTCAGCTCTTCTAAATGTCAGAACGCCACTGAAAGGCAGGAAAACGATAGATATTATGTCAATGGTTACGAACACCGTGCCGGGGATGGTTCTTGGTCTTTCTTATTTATTTTTCTTTAATGGAAGTTCGCTAAAGGGGACCTTCTTCATTATTATTGCCTATACTGTCGTTCATTTTTTTACAACACCGTATTTGATGGCGAAAAACTCCTTGCAAAAAATGGACCCTACATGGGAAGTAACGGGGGAATTGCTAAAAGACTCATGGATTCAAACAGTGGTACGCGTTATTTTACCAAATATCCGCCCTACTATTTTTCAAATGTTTAGCTACTATTTTTTAAATGCCATGGTGACTGTTAGTGGGGTAATTTTCCTTGTTAGTACGAAAACAATGCTTGTCTCCACGCGCATAAAAGAACTTCAGCATTTTGCGAAGTATACAGATATTTTTGTTCTCTCCATTTTTATTTTATGCACTAACCTCATTGTGAAATTAGGTTGTGACTATATAACAACAACTAAAGAAAAGGGTAAGGAGATGGAATGATGAAAAAGTCAACAATCATGATGTTAGGTACTGTTAGTTCTGCAATTGTATTAGCTGCATGTGGCAGTGCAGAGGCCGATGCAAACAAACAGGTAATCATTTATTCGAATGCAGATGATGAAGCAATTGAGGTAATGCAAGAAACGTTAGATAAAAAAGGCTATGAAGGGCAGTATATAATCCAATCATTTGGTACGTCTGAATTAGGTGGAAAAATGATGGCAGAAGGAACTGATATTGAAGCGGATGTTGTAACGATAGCTTCGTATTTTATAGAAAGTGCTCAAACATCAAAATCCATGTTTGTCGAACTTCCCTCTGACTTAAAGCCAATAGATGGTGGATCATCCTATGCATTACCGATTTTAGGGAATGTAGGATCAATTTTTATCAATACAGATTTATTGGCACAAAAAGGGCTACCTGTCCCGAAAACAATAAAGGATTTAACGAACCCTGAATTTAAAGATTTAGTTTCATTTCCTAATATTCTAGATTCATCTACAGGTTGGTTATTAGTACAAGCGATTATGAATGAATACGGAGAACAAGAAGGGAAGAAAGTATTAGCGGATTTAATTAAAAATGCTGGTCCTCATATTGAAAGTTCTGGCTCTGGTCCTATTAAAAAGGTGAAAACAGGTGAAGTGGCAGCTGGGTTCGGGTTACGTATTCAAGCAATTGATGCAAAAAATGAGGGCTTACCAATTGACTATATTGACCCAACTGAAGGCAACTTTACGTTAACAGAATCTGTAGCTGTTGTAGATAAAGAGGGCGATGAAGCGTTGGCAATTGAAATGGCAAAGGTAATTGCGACAGAGGCACGAGCAGATTTGTTGAAACAATATCCGGTAGCGCTTTATGAAGGTGAGCAAGTAGATGATGAATACGTACCACAGTATTTGAAAAAGTGGGATACGACTTTAACTGTCGATTTATTAGAAAAACATCAAGCATTCTTTAAAGAAGCACAACAATAAAGGGGCGTAATGACATGAATAACTACAAATTATTAACACCAGGACCATTAACAACAACAGAAGCAGTAAAAAAGGAGATGTTAATGGATCGCTGTACATGGGATGACGACTACAAGCAAGTCACACAAACAATACGTAAAAGACTAGTAGAATTAGCGCAAGTGGATGAAACAAATTATTCAGCAGTACTAATGCAAGGAAGTGGTAGCTTCGTTGTTGAGTCTGTACTTACAACTACTATTTGTGACCTTGATAAAGTCCTTATTTTAACGAATGGTGCATATGGAGAACGTATCGTAGAAATGGCGAAAGCACTTCAGTTACAGCACATCGTTTATTGTGTGCCATATAATGAGCAACCATCGCCGCTAGAAGTGCGCACTATTTTAGAAAACGATGCTACCATTACTCATGTAGCGGTAGTACATTGTGAGACGACAACGGGAATTTTAAATCCTATTGATGAAATAGGACAAGTCGTTCATTCGTTCAATAAAACATTTATTGTAGATGCGATGAGTAGCTTTGGTGGTGTGCCGATGGATTTGTCAAACGGTCAAATTGACTTTTTAATCAGTAGTGCTAACAAATGTATTCAAGGCGTTCCTGGTTTTGGATTTGTCATTGCGAAAATTGAAGCGTTAGAAAAATGTAAAGGTATAGCCAAAAGTGTTGCGTTAGATCTATACAGCCAATGGCAAGTGATGAAAGTGGATGGGAAATGGCGTTTTACATCACCGACACATGTTGTGGCGGCATTTGCGAAAGCACTTGAGGAACTTGCTGAAGAAGGCGGAATTGAGGCGCGCTACAAACGCTATGCAAAAAACAATCAAATATTGCGTGAAAGATTATCGCGATGTGGATTTAAGGCCTACATTTCTGAGGAAGTTCAATCACCTATTATTACAACGTTTTTATATCCAAATGAAGCATTTTCTTTCGATCATTTCTATCATGAGATGAAACAAGCTGGCTTTGTCATTTATCCAGGGAAATTAACTGAATTCGATACATTCCGAATTGGCAATATCGGGGATGTTCACGAGGAAGATATTAATACATTATGCAATGTTATTGAAAACTATATGGCGGTGAAAAATAATGAAAATTGAAGCGGTAATTTTAGATTGGGCAGGTACGGCGGTTGACTTCGGATGTTTTGCTCCAGTAAATGTTTTTCTAACAATTTTTGAAGATGCAGGTGTAACGGTGACGCTGGAAGAAGCGCGTAAACCTATGGGAATGTTAAAAATTGACCATATTCGAACAATGCTTGAAATGACTAGAATAAGTGAGGCTTGGGAACAAGTGTATGGACGCGCATATACAGAACAAGATGTCCAAGCGTTATATTCACAGTTTGAAACGAAGCTAATGGAATCACTAGCTATGTACACCGATCCAATCCCACATGTAATAGAAACGGTTAATCATTTAAAACAGGCAGGAATAAGTATAGGCTCTACAACAGGCTATACTAAAACTATGATGGAAGTAGTGACTCATCACGCTCAGGAAAAAGGGTATAAGCCTGACTTTTTAGTCACGCCAACTGACGTAGGAGATAAAGGGCGTCCGTATCCTTATATGATTTTCAGAAATATTGAGGAGCTTGGTGTAAAAGCAACAAAGCAAATTGTTAAAGTTGGGGATACTACTTCAGATATTCAAGAGGCACTAAATGCTGGAGTTTGGGCTGTCGGTGTCATCATCGGTAGTTCAGAAATGGGTTTAACGGAACAGGAATTTATGGGCTTATCTGATGATGAGCAAGTCGCTGTAATCGAAAAAACCAAAGCTATTTTTGAACAAATGGGCGCACATTATACTATCCAAACAATGGAAGAGCTTCCTACGTTAATTGAAACGATTAATGAACGATTAGTTTAAAATAAAGCATTTAGCAAAAATATAAAAGCAAAATGTGTTAGATTGATTGCAGTCAATCTAACACTTTTTGCTATTTCGTTGATGTCCGCTACGGCGGATGCTTTCCGCGGGCACACACGTAAGCCGCAACCGTCGCTATCGCGCCGACTGTTGCGGCTTACGCTGCGTGCGTTCCCGCAGGAGTCACCGCCTTCGCTACCATCAACTAATGCCCTCTGCAAAATATTATCTATTGCAAAAGAGAGGGACTAGCTAAGTTCTTCTTAATAATATTTAATTGACGAACACTTTGCATTTAACGAGTCAGCGTTACGAAGAAGCTTGTCTTAGTCGCGTTCGTACGGTACAGCGTTTGGAATTTCAGCAAACGGATTTTTTTCATTGATACGATCATAAAACATGACGCCATTTAAATGGTCTAATTCATGCTGGAATGCAATAGCTGGTAAGCCTGATAGACGCATTTTTTTCTCTTCACCGTCGATTGTTTTAAATTTCACTGTAATGCGTGCATGACGAGGCACGTAACCAGGTACATTACGATCAACAGATAAGCAGCCTTCGCCGGTAGGCAAGTAGGTATTTTCAACAGAGTGGCTAACAATTTTAGGATTGATAGCAACAAAGCTAAGTTGTTCGCCGTTTTCGTCTTTCAAATGAAGAGCGAACATTCGATGTAGGCTGTTTACTTGATTAGCAGCTAAACCGATGCCACTACGCAAATCATACTTATCAGCTATTTCAGGATCTTGGCTGTTAATTAAAAATTGAAGCATATCTGTAGCAAGCTGTTTTATTTCATCAGTTAAAGGGAATAGAACTTCCTCTGTTTTTGTGCGGAGAGTCGGATGGCCTTCGCGAATAATATCATCCATTAAAATCATGAGTAAATCTTCCTTTCAATCTTTGTATTACCTTACTTATAAGTATACATCACCTATCAAAACATGCACATGAAAAAAGACTTTATTTGAATAAACTTAAAAATATTTTATGTTGCTATTAGATTATAGAGAACTGGGGTATTCTACTATTGGTAATTATGTATTGAAACGTAATGTTTGTGCGCTTGATGAATGTTGTTGTAATACAGATTTTTGGGGTTAGTAATACAGTATAGGACAGTCTGTGGTAATCGTTTTTGTAGAAAAATTCTTTGGTATTGGGCGTAATATATGATTGACCGACAGTATTTTATTCAGTATACTGAGTGCTAAGAATAAGTTGTACTAGTTTAAAAGTGATTTATTTTAATACAGTTGAAAGGGAGATGTGACAAATGAGCAAGAAAAACAATAATATTTTTGATCCAAAACAAACGCTAACTGAAATCGAAGAAAAGTTTGAAATGTTTCAAATTTTGAACGAAGAAGGCGAAATTATAAATGAAGAGGCAGATCCGAAATTATCAGATGAAGAGTTAGTTGAGTTAATGACGCGTATGGTTTATACACGTATTTTAGATCAACGTTCCATTTCTCTTAACCGTCAAGGTCGCTTAGGCTTCTATGCACCAACAGCAGGTCAGGAAGCATCACAACTTGCTTCTCATTATGCATTAGAAAAAGAAGATTGGATTTTACCGGGTTACCGTGATGTTCCACAAATTGTGTGGCATGGTTTACCGTTAGATAAAGCATTTTTATTCTCACGTGGTCACTTCTTAGGAAATCAAGTTCCAGAAGGCGTAAACGTATTAGCTCCACAAATCATTATTGGTGCACAATATATCCAAGCTGCTGGGGTGGCACTTGGTATTAAAAAACGAGGTAAAAAAGCAGTAGCAGTTACTTATACAGGTGATGGTGGGTCATCACAAGGTGATTTCTACGAAGGTTTAAACTTTGCTGGTGCATTTAAAGCGCCTGCAATTTTCATCGTACAAAATAACCAATTCGCGATTTCTACACCACGTGAATTACAAACAGCTGCAAAAACAATTGCACAAAAAGGTATTGCAGCAGGTATTCCAAGTATTTTAGTTGATGGTATGGATGCGCTTGCAGTTTATGTTGCAACTCGTGATGCACGTGAACGCGCAATTAATGGTGAAGGTCCAACTTTCATTGAAACAATGTGTTACCGTTATGGCCCACATACTATGGCTGGGGATGACCCAACACGTTACCGTACATCAGATACAGATAACGAATGGGCTCAAAAAGATCCTCTAGTTCGTTTCCGTAAATACTTAGAGGGTAAAGGTTTATGGGATGAGAAAAAAGAAGAGGCTGTTATCGAGCGCGCGAAAGAAGAAATTAAAGACGCAATCAAAAAAGCTGATGCTGCACCTAAACAAAAAGTTACAGAGTTAATGGAAAATATGTATAAAGGCGAAATGCCATCTAATTTAAAAGAACAGTATGAAATCTACAAAGAGAAGGAGTCGAAATAACTTATGGCACAAATGACGATGATTCAAGCAATTACAGATGCTCTTCGCACAGAATTAAAGAATGATGAAAACGTTCTTTTATTCGGAGAAGATATAGGCGTCAACGGTGGGGTTTTCCGAGCAACTGAAGGCCTACAAAAAGAATTTGGTGTTGACCGTGTATTTGATACACCATTAGCAGAGTCAGGTATCGGTGGGTTAGCGATCGGTCTTTCTCTTCAAGGTTTCCGTCCAGTTCCAGAAATTCAATTTTTCGGTTTCGTATATGAAGTAATGGATTCTATCAGTGGGCAATTAGCACGTTTAAGCTACCGTAGCGGTGGTGTGTACAATGCACCTGTAACAATTCGTTCTCCATTCGGCGGCGGTGTGCATACACCAGAAATGCACTCTGATAGCTTAGAGAGTTTAATGACAGCTCAACCAGGTTTAACAGTAGTTGTACCATCAACACCTTACGATGCTAAAGGTTTACTTATTTCTTCTATTCGCAATGATAATCCAGTTATTTTCTTAGAGCATTTAAAATTATATCGCTCATTCCGTGAAGAAGTACCTGAGGAAGCATACGAAATTCCACTAGGTAAAGCTGATGTAAAACGTGAAGGTAAAGATTTAACAATTGTTGCATATGGCTTAATGGTACACGAAAGCTTAAAGGCTGCAGAAGAACTAGAAAAAGAAGGACATTCTGTAGAAGTTATTGATTTACGTACAATTCAACCAATTGATATTGAAACAATCATTGCGTCAGTTGAGAAAACAGGCCGAGCAATCGTTGTTCAAGAGGCACAAAAACAAGCAGGTATTGCTGCGAATGTTGTCGCTGAAATTACAGAACGTGCAATTTTGAGCTTAGAGGCTCCTGTTCTTCGTGTAGCAGCACCGGATACAGTGTACCCATTCCCACAAGCTGAAGGTGTTTGGTTACCGAATTTTAAAGATGTAATGGAAACAGCGAAAAAAGTTTTAACATTCTAATGTAACTTGCATATTTGAAGAAGAGCAAAGAGAAAGGATGGGTACACATGGCATTTGAATTCAGATTACCGGATATTGGCGAGGGTATTCACGAAGGCGAAATTGTAAAATGGTTCGTTAAAGCTGGGGATACAGTAAAAGAAGACGATATCCTTTGTGAAGTACAAAATGATAAAGCAGTCGTAGAAATTCCTTCACCTGTTGAAGGCAAAGTAGAGGAAATATTAGTAGCAGAAGGTACAGTTGCTGTTGTTGGCGATGTATTAATTCGTTTAGATGCTCCTGGTTATGAAGATTTGAAACTAAAAGGTGACGATCATGCGGAAGCGAAGACAGAGGCACAAGTACAGTCAACTGCTGAAGCTGGTCAAGATGTAGCAAAAGCGCCTGCTGCTAAGGAAGAAGCTCCAAAAGCTTCAGCAACAGCGGAGGTAGCAGTAAAGCAAGAAACAACTGATAGTACAAAACGCGTCATTGCTATGCCTTCAGTTCGCAAATTTGCTCGAGACAATGATGTTAATATTCATGAAGTGTCGGGTACTGGCAAAAATGGTCGTATTTTAAAAGAAGATATTGAGAATTTCTTAAATGGTGGTGGAGCAGTGCAGTCTGAAGAAGCTCCAGTTGCAAATGAGGAAGCAGTTGCTCAACAAGAAACTGCACCTGCTGCACCTGTTGTTCTTGAAGGCGACTTCCCAGAAACACGTGAAAAAATGTCTGGCATTCGTAAAGCAATTGCTAAAGCAATGGTGCATTCAAAACAAACTGCACCACACGTTACACTAATGGATGAAGTTGATGTAACAGCACTTGTAGCACATCGCAAAAAATTCAAAGATATCGCTGCTGAAAAAGGTGTGAAATTGACGTATTTACCATACGTAGTGAAAGCCCTTATTTCAACTTTACGTGAATTCCCAGAATTTAACCGCTCATTAGATGATGCAACACAAGAAATCGTTCAAAAACATTATTACAATATCGGTATTGCGGCAGATACTGAAAAAGGCTTGCTAGTTCCAGTTATTAAGCATGCTGATCGCAAATCTGTATTTGCGGTTTCAAATGAAATTAATGACTTAGCAACAAAAGCACGTGATGGTAAACTTGCACCACATGAAATGAAAGGTGCTTCAATGTCTATTACAAATATCGGTTCTGCAGGTGGTCAATGGTTTACTCCAGTAATTAACCACCCTGAAGTAGCTATTTTAGGTATTGGTCGAATTGCAGAAAAACCTGTAATAAAAAATGGTGAAATTGTAGCTGCACCTGTGTTAGCATTATCATTGAGCTTTGATCATCGCATGATCGATGGAGCCACTGCGCAAAATGCTTTAAATCACTTAAAGCGTTTGTTAAGTGAGCCAGAATTATTATTAATGGAGGCGTAACAAAATGGTAGTAGGAGATTTCCCAATCGAAACAGATACTCTTGTCATTGGTTCAGGTCCTGGAGGATATGTAGCAGCAATTCGTGCAGCTCAAACTGGCCAAAAAGTAACAATCGTTGAAAAAAATGTACTTGGTGGTGTGTGCTTAAACGTAGGTTGTATTCCATCAAAAGCGTTAATTTCAGTTGGTCACCGCTTTGAGCATGCTAAACATTCAGATGACATGGGTATCATCGCTTCTGATGTGAAACTAGACTTTTCAAAAGCGCAAGCATTTAAAGACAGCGTTGTTAAAAAATTAACTGGCGGTGTTGAAGGCTTACTTAAAGGTAATAAAGTTGAAATCGTACAAGGTGAAGCATATTTCGTTGACGCTCATTCAGTGCGTATCATCAATGGTGAATCTGCTCAAACTTACACATTTAACAATGTGATTATCGCAACAGGTTCTCGTCCAGTTGAAATTCCAACTTTTAAATTCTCTGATCGTGTCTTAAACTCTACTGGCGCACTTTCTTTACAAGAAGTGCCAGGTAAATTAGTTGTTATTGGCGGAGGCTACATCGGAACAGAACTAGGTTCAGCTTATGCAAACTTAGGCTCACAAGTAACAATTATCGAAGGCGGCAAAGACATTTTAGCTGGTTTCGAAAAACAAATGACGCAAATCGTGAAAAAAGGCCTTAAAAAGAAAGGCGTTGAAATTGAAGTAAACGCATCTGCAAAAGGCGTTGAAGAAACAGAAAACGGCGTAGTTGTAACATATGAAGTTGGCGGAGAAGAGAAAAAAGTCGAAGCTGATTACGTATTAGTAACTGTTGGTCGTCGTCCAAATACAGATGAAATGGGTCTTGAAGGTGTTGGCATTGAATTCGGCGAACGTGGTCTAATTAATGTTGACAAACAATGCCGTACAAACATTCCAAACATCTATGCAATTGGCGACATCGTAGCGGGGCCACAGCTTGCACACAAAGCTTCTTATGAAGGTAAAGTAGCTGCTGAAGCAATCGCTGGCGAGAAATCAATCGTAGATTATTTAGCTGTTCCTGCTGTATGCTTCACTGATCCAGAAATGGCGACAGTGGGCTATAACGAAGATCAAGCTAAAGCTGAAGGTATTGAATATACTGCAGCAAAATTCCCATTCGCAGCAAATGGTCGTGCACTTGCACTGAACCAAACAGAAGGTTTTGTGAAACTAGTTGCGCGTAAAGAAGATGGCTTATTAATCGGTGCTCAAATCGTAGGTGCTGGTGCATCTGATATGATCGCTGAAATGGGCTTAGCAATCGAAGGCGGCATGACTGCTGAAGATATCGCGTTAACAATTCATGCTCACCCAACATTAGGTGAAATTACGATGGAAGCTGCTGAAGTATTACTAGGCAACCCAATCCATATTGTAGCGAAAAAATAATTTAACACAGATAAACGACTATAAAGCATATACGCTTTATAGTCGTTTTTTTGTATAATTCTACTAATTTTGATACAGTAAAACTATTGAATGACTATTCGAAAAAATAGGGGTGGGACGAAATGGAATTAGGCTTAAAAGGAAAAGTGGCGATTATTACTGGGTCAAGTAAAGGTATAGGCTATTATACGGCGATGCAGCTAGTGAAAGAAGGCGCGAAGGTAGTTATTAGTGCACGTGGCGAAAAACAGCTACAAGTAGCCGCTGGATGCATTAAAAACGAAACGGGCGAAGAAGTGTTATTCGTTCCGACGGATATCACAAAGGAGAAAGATTGTAAGAGACTTATAGAGCGTACAGTAGAACATTTTGGGCGTATTGATATTGTTATTAATAATGCAGGTACAGCGTCAGCTAATCCATTTGAAACGGTTAGCAGTGAAGTGTGGCAATCTGATATTGATTTAAAAGTATTTGGTGCTATAAATTGTTCCAAATATGCAGTACCACATATGCGAAAGGTTGGCGGTGGAGCAATTGTGAATGTAACGGCAGTAATGGCTAAAACGCCTCCAGCAAATTCACTTCCTACAACAGTTAGCCGTGCAGCTGGACTAGCTTTAACGAAAGCGATGAGCAAGGACTTAGGGAAAGATAATATCCGTGTGAATTCAGTGTGTATAGGTTTAATTCGAAGTGATCAAATTGAGAAGCTATGGAAAAAAGAAGCACCAGAGTTAACTTGGGAAGACTATTCGCAAAAAGTCGGTCAAACGATACCACTTGGCCGCGTAGGGGAAACGCAAGAAGCAGCCAATGTCATTACTTTTTTAGTATCAGATGCAGCGAGTTATGTGACAGGTACTGCTGTTAATATAGACGGCGGTTCAGGACACGCTTTATAGTTTAACGACAAATACCGATAAGCAAAATGCTCTAAAATATTTACGTTTTTCATCCCATTATGTAACATAAAAACGCAGAAAAAAACTGCGCTATTAAGACGATATTGAATGAAAAGGAGCAACCTATTAAGTTTTAGGTTGACTCTTTTTTCTATTGTTTTTCTAAAATTGTAATAGACAGAAAATTCCTGCAGTTGTAGAATAAGCGTAATAGGGGGTGAAAAAAGGCGAAATGTTGAACGAAAAATTTACTATGATATTAATGCGTGCTGTCCGTATTATTGTTCAAATTGGGATTCTCAATATTTTTTATTACATTGGTGTGGGCATTGTTTCGTATTTGCACATTCCGCTTCCTGGAAGTGTAATTGGATTACTGTTATTAGCACTTTTACTCAATTTTAAAATAATTAAAGTAGAATACATTCAAGATGGTGCTGGTTTTTTAATTGGCGTTTTAACATTGTTTTTTATTCCAGCAACGGTTGGTATTATTGATTATCCAGAATTAATGTCCACAACAGGTCTGTTCATTATTTTAGCTGTAATTGCTAGCACATTAATTTCCATTTATTTAACAGGAGTACTGACCCAACTGATTGAAAAAAGAGAATTAGCGAAGAAAGAAAAAGAAGTAAATGTTGAAGACGGGAAGGGAGAATTATTTGTTGATTGAACTTATAGTTGTACTTGGTACGATAGGGCTGTTCGTTTTATTTACGAAGATTTATCAACGGTTCCCACATCCTATAATGATTCCTTTAGTGACAACGACTATTGTCAGTGCTGTTATTTTAGTTGTCTTTAATATTCCATATTCAACCTATATGGTAGGTGGGGAATGGCTTCAAAAAATGCTCGGTCCAGCTGTTGTCGCACTTGCATACCCACTTTATAATCAAAGAGCCATTATTATGAAATATAAGTACTCAATTCTTTCAGGAATAATGTTAGCAATGGTTACCGGATTACTTACAATTTTTATAATGTTAAAATGGATCGGTGTAAAGGATAGTTGGATGCTAACAGCACTGCCTAAATCTTTAACAACACCTGTAGGTATGCAGGTAAGTGAAACGATTGGCGGAATTCCTCCTTTAACAGCAGTTTTTGTTATGATTGCAGGTTTTGTTGGAGCTATTATTGGACCGTTAGTTATCAAATATGGAAAAATTGATTCTCCTGTTAGTAGAGGTGTAGCGATAGGAAGTGCCTCGCATGGTGTAGGACTTGTTAAACTTAGAGAGTATGGTGAACAAGAATTATCAGTTGGCTCGCTTTCTATGGGGTTAACAGCGATTATAGGGGCGTTTCTATGTCCGCTCTTTGTTTATCTATTTATGTAATAAAAGGCCCTTTACAAGATATAACTTGCTTGTAAAGGGATGGGTCTTTTTGAAATGCCGCTTGTCTAATCTTTTTCAATTATTAATTGAATGGTATGTGCTAGACCAGTGTGTAAGCTACCTTCATTTCGTGTTTGTTCGCCTGTAAAGAAATGAATAATTTTATAGGGCTGACACCAAGTAAGAACAGAAATAGGATTATATAATAAATTTATATTCTGTGGGCCTCCTGTGGCATATGGTAGTTGATATGTGGAGTATAATTCCATCATAATGCGGCCGCCAGGTTTAACAGAATGAACTATACGTTTAAAAACGGCATGCTGCTGTTCTACAGGAAAATGACCAAAAACCATGACTGCAGCATCAAATTTTTCTATTGGTAATTCATCTTGCAGTAAATCAACAAGTTGAGTATTAACAGTAACACAATGCTTTCTTGCTAGCTGTGCTGTTTTCTCAAGACCGCTTTTAGCATAATCGAATGCAGTGACTGTATGCTCTTTAGATGCTAAAAAAACCGCATTTCTACCTTCG
The DNA here is from genome assembly GCF_050280025.1 of Lysinibacillus sp. NPDC093712. Classification (NCBI taxonomy): domain Bacteria; kingdom Bacillati; phylum Bacillota; class Bacilli; order Caryophanales; family Bacillaceae; genus Lysinibacillus; species Lysinibacillus sp. NPDC093712. The sequence goes on along the minus strand of NZ_JBNNUU010000003.1, from coordinate 398,837 downwards.
CCTTCAGCATATGCTGCTACATTTACATACCCCTTTAAATAGTCTACATAGTTTTCTATAAATGCATTTGGTTGTTCACCATAAACATATTCTGCCGTTTTAAAACGTTCATCCCATGTATTCATTCAATTCACTCCCTTTTTAAATATTGTAAGTAATGTCCAATACTTAATCTAATATTTCGCTTCGTAATATAGAAATAGCGCCAAATAACACAGTTGCAACGTAAAGTTGACAAAGTGCACTACCTTAAATATGGAATTAGAGGAATTGTTTTAATAAAATTTAATTAATAACAGAAAGGGGAGTCCATATATGACATTTAGTGAAAAACTTTTTAAATTAAGAAAAGAGAAAGGTTTATCACAAGAGGCGCTAGCTGAAAAATTAAATACTACTAGGCAGGCTATTAGTAAGTGGGAAAATGATCAAGGTTTTCCTGAAACAGAGAAACTTTTAATGCTTGGTAATGTTTTCGAAGTGTCAATAGATTACTTGCTAAAAGATACTGTTGAACATAGCCATGAAGATAGCAATGGTTATTATGTAAGTAAAGAAATGGTGGAAGGTTATGTATTATCTCAACGTAAAATTTCCAAATATTTCGCTATAGGTTTTAGTCTACTTATCATATCCACTATACCTTATTTCCTTTTTAAACAAGAACCGTTGATTTACACCATTCTTATCACGATTATTGTTGTTCTTGGAATTGGAATGATTACAGCGGGCTTTATAGAGGAAGATCGGTATTCAATTCTTAAAAGAGAAGCATTAATATTTGACCAAAATTATTTAAAAGAATTGAGCATAACATATGAAGAGGTTAAGAAAAAAAATACAGTGATTATGGTAGTAGGAGTTTGCTTAATTGTAGCAGGTGGTATTTCCTTTTTATTGGTAAAAAAAGAAATTGTAGCATCAGATGTTTTAATGCCTTATTATCCATTGTTAATTGCTTTCATTGCAGTTGGTGTTTACATGTTAATTCGGATATTATCAATTATCGATTCTTATAGAATACTGGTGAAAAATAAGGACCATATTCAACGTTTAAGTAATACAGTGCTGCATAAATTGAGAAAAAAATTAAATAACTTCTAATCATTACAAGTTGAACAGTTTTAGTAGACATCATTAGGATTTATGAAGAACTGGTAACTGGATAGTATAAGAGATTAAAAAGCTACCTCTTCTATAGTTACAAGGGGTCAGAGTGTCGACAAAAGGTATCAAGAAGTTTAACTTGATACCTTTTGTCTTGTTGATTGGAGTGGGAGCGGCGTCTCCTGCTCAGTACGCATAAACCGCGCACTAGCAAGAGTTGCAACTTACAGTGTGCTGAGCGGAAAGCCGTAGCACGTAACTGGAATCAACAGCACTTAAGACTGTATTTAGAAAAGATAGCTTTGAAGTTTTAAATAATCGCTCTGCGTTCTTTAATAACACGAATTGTTTTTAATGTTGAATCTTCTGGTCCTTGAACTGGTAAACCAGCTTCAATATTCATTTGAATGTAATGAATATTTTCTTGCGTAATTATTTCCCCGGGAATAAAAATTGGTATTCCAGGTGGATAAACCATTATGAATTCAGCGCAAATACAATTATCCGCTTCTGCAAGAGGTACTACCTCTGTATCTGCATAAAATGCATCACGAGGTGACATTGCTAGTGCTGGGATTTCAGGTACATTGACTACTGCTTCGGTAATGGCAGCTTCTGAATCGAAAGCTTTTGACATACGACTTAATGCATTAATAAGAAGATTAATTTCTTTTTTTGTATCTGCTAATGTTACTAAACATAAAATGTTATATAAGTCTGATAATTCCACTTCGATATTCGCGTTGTGACGAAGCCATTCCTCAGCTTGATGGCCTGAAATACCTAAGTCTTTTACACTAATTAATAGCTTCAATGGATCCATATCAAATGTTGCTGATGAGTGAAGCTTTTCCTTACCCGCACATTTTAAATGTGGAATTTGGTTAATGCGTTTACGTGCATCTTTTGCTAAACGCAGTGCATCACCAATTAAATCATAACCATGAATTGCTAGTTGACGGCGTGCTGTGTCAAGCGATGCAAGTAATGGGTAGGATGTTGATGTTGTTGTGAGCATCGAGAAGACAGCTTGTACACGTTTTGCGGAAACTAGTCCCTCACGTACATTTAAAATTGAAGTTTGCGTCATAGAGCCCCCAAGCTTATGTACGCTTGTTGCAGCCATATCTGCGCCAGCCTCCATTGCAGAGTAGGGCAGCTCGTCATGGAATTTAATGTGAACCCCATGAGCTTCATCAACAACGACTGGTATATTACGACGATGGACAATTTCGACAATGCGTTTTAAATCCGCTGAAAAGCCGTAATATGTTGGATTAATGACTAGAACAGCCTTTGCATCTGGATAAGCATTTAATGCCTTCTCAACCGCTTCCGCTGAAATACCATGAGAAATGCCATATTCACTATCTACTTCAGGATGAATAAAAATAGGAATGGCACCAGCAAAAACAATTGCTGACATAATGGATTTATGAACATTCCGTGGTACTAGAATTTTATCACCTGGACCGACGACGGTCAGGATCATCGTCATAATGGCGCCACTAGTACCTTGTACGGAAAAGAATGTATAATCAGCACCAAAGGCTTCTGCAGCAAGTGCTTGTGCATCCTTGATTGCACCTTTTGGTGAATGTAAGTCGTCTAGTGGAGCAATGTTAATTAAATCGATTGATAAAACGTTGTCGCCGACGAATTCTCGGAAAGCAGGATCCATACCGTGCCCTTTCTTATGGCCTGGAATATGGAACTGAATTGGATGTCTGTTCCGATGTTTTAGTAATACGTCGAACAATGGAGTCTCTAATTGTGACAACGCAGGTACCACCTCACTTTTATAATATCTAAGAAAACAAATGAATTATAGCACCTAACGACATGAAAAAATAGACTTTAATTAAAAAAATAAAGGGTTTTTTCGTGATTACGAGAAGTTAGTATGGTACGAAAGGAGAGATTCGATGAAGTGGGAGACGCGTATCACCGAACTTTTAAAAATAAAATATCCAATTATTCAAGGGGGATTAGCCTATTTAGCTTATGCAGATTTAGCAGCCGCGGTGTCGAATGCTGGCGGTCTAGGGCAAATAACTGCTATGAGCCTACGAGATCCAGACTTATTGCGTGCAGAAATCCATAAAGTAAGAACATTAACTGATCATCCATTTGGAGTGAATTTTGCTATCGGTATGCATGGCACAGGCTATGAGGATATGGTGCGAGTAGCAGTTGAAGAAAATGTACCCGTTGTCACAATGACAGGTGGAAATCCAGCGCCGATATTTGATTTACTTGCAGGAACAAACATAAAAAAACTTGTACTCGTTGCAGCTCGTAGACAAGCTCAGAAAGCGGAAGAGCTTGGTGCAGATGCAGTAATGGTAGTGGGACAAGAAGGTGGTGGACATCTTGGCCGTGACGATGTCGGGACTATGGTGCTTGTACCTCAAGTTGTGGATAGTGTGAAAATTCCTGTGATTGCGTCTGGTGGTATTGGTGACGGTCGTGGCTGGATGGCAGCACATGCACTCGGTGCAGAGGGCATTGAGATGGGGACACGCTTTATAGCTACAAAAGAATGTGTAGATGCATCACAAGCATATAAAGAGGCGTTACTCATTAGTTCAGAGGCCGATACAACTGTTATTAAGCGTTCTATTGGGGCACCAGCAAGAGCGTTACGCAGTAATTTCACAGAGAAAATTTTAGAAATAGAGCGTGAGACACCTACGTATGAAGCATTGAAAGATTATATTAGTGGGAGTGCTAATAAACGTTTTATTTATGATGGAGAAAAGGATGCGGGCATTGGTTGGGCAGGACAAGTTACAGGAATGATTCAAGATATTCCAACAGTGGACGAGCTCATTACACGAATGGTTGCAGAAGCAGAAAGTATCCGGGTAAAATGGGGACAGTAATGTAAAGGTGGTAAAGTCCAAATGGAATATTCTTATCCGTTTTCAATTGATTGGTCGACTGAAGAGATTGTTGATGTTGTTAAATTTTTTGAAGGCATCGAGCTTGCTTATGAAAAGGGCATTAAACGTGAAGTGATGATGGCAAAATATCGCCGCTTTAAAGAAATCGTTCCTTCACAAGCTGAGGAGAAAACAATTTTTCGAGAATTTGAAGAAGCTAGTGGCTATGTAAGCTATCCAGTTGTGAAACAAGCAAAAGAGGCAGCTGATGGAACGTTAATTAAAGCAGTTCCAAAGCAACGACGTTAAAATCGTCACGGCCAAAAGTGAAAATGGTGTGCTAGGATATTTCCTAGCATGCCTTTTTAGTTAGGGAAAAAACCCGCAAAGCTTTCTGTAGGAACCGTTATAACGATAATACAACTAACAGTGCAAAACAACGGTTTGCTTAGGCTGTGCCTACGGAAAGCGAAGCGGATTTCTTATAGCATTTTTATTTAAAATTTTTATTAAATCACTAAGTGAAATATTGTGTTAATTAATGATAATTTGCATAAACTACAGCAATATCGATTTCTGTAACAAAATGTTCACGGACGATGTTTCAACCGCTCGTCCAATGCGATAGAACTAATGTATATTGATATAAAAATTATCATACCCTCAATATGCATCATCAATACATTTAAGATGTGCTGAGCATTTCCTCAAAAGACCTACATTAAGACCTCGTCCATATGTGTAAAACCTTATAATATTCGGGTTTCACAATCTTTCCATTATTAAAGAAATATTATTGTTCAAGTAAGATTTTTATTCCACATTTTTATGATGAGCCTCGACAAATTATTTTCCTTGAATAATTTTGTAAATAGGAAGTAAAGTTTGGAATGTTTCTTCTGTCAGTTGCTGGAATTGTTTAAATGACATTTTTATCGCTTCTTCTTTTGGAATATGACGACCAACTAAAAATTCCCCTTTTTTAACATCACGTAGACGTATAAGTAATTCTTCTAGTTGTTCTTCTTTAGCGTCCTGTAAGGAAATCGCAGCAGGCGACATATGATCCCCAGAAACAATAAAATCATCCGGAAGCTGTTGTAGCAAGGTTTTGTTGGCAAGTAAACGCTCTGCCATTAAATTTTTTTGCGGTGCTTCATAAATAATAGCCAAGACGATGAATAAATGTGTGCTCCAAAGACCAATCTGAAAGTGAGGCAACGCTTTATAACCTCTTTTATAAGGAGCGAATGCAACCCAGCTGTCATTTGGTGGATTAACCGTTCTGCGGGCGTGTTTTGCTACATGGGGATAAAATTCTTCCCCAAGGTGGCTGGAAAAGAAGGCGGAGAAGTTTTCTCCTAGTTTATTAAATTTTGGTCGTACACAGGAATCTAAAGCATCCATCCGTTGTTCTAAACCGTTTATTTGAAAAACATTAAAGTCTTTATTCGTCCATTTTAAGGTAGACATTTTTAGTAACTCCTTTCGATTATAAGGTTTATTTTATTAAAAAAATGGGAAAAAATCTTATAACAAGAACTTTATCGAATAGTATAAGGTTTTGTAAAAAAATAAAAAAGGGAAGTGACTTTTATGAAACAAGTCGTAAAAATTATACGTAAAGTTGACATTGAAAAGCAATATGAACGCATCCTACAATTAGAAATTGATTATGAATTAGCCTCACTATTTTCAGCGATGAATGACAAAGATGAGGGTGAAATAGCAAAAAGTAAAAAGCGACTAGTCGAAATACAGATGGAGATGGAAAGTTTGCACGCCTATGCGTAAAAAAAAATTAACCCCCATATAAAATCACTTGCTGAATATTCTGACAGCAGGTGATTTTTGTTGTTATAAAGGTTAAAATAGACAATATATCATAATGTTTTCATTTTTTAGTGCGTGACATTGCACATTAAATGGTCTGAAAGGTGTAATATAAGACATAACTCACGCTTTCTGTTAATGGGTATACTATTTTGATGACTAGAAACGGGTAATGTATGTATTGTGTAGCGTTCAGTAGCTATGTCGCTCGAATGTTAAGGACTAGCAAAATGCGTGTGTGCAAGAGCGTGAATGTTTTCTATATTCGAGGGGTGGGTTTTTATGGATTTAAAGCAAATCGATCAATACGCGAAAAGTATCATTGTTGAAGCAGCTAAACGTATTCGTAATGCATTTTCATATAATTTAGTGATCGAGACAAAATCGAATGCGAATGACCTTGTTACAAATATAGACCGAGAAACAGAATTATTTTTCATTGAAAAAATTAAATCTTTTGACCCTACCCATAAAATTTTAGGCGAAGAGGGAATGGGAGAAAAAGTCGAATCATTAGATGGTGTTGTATGGATTATTGATCCGATTGATGGAACAATGAATTTTGTAAAGCAACATCGGCACTTTATGATTTCTATTGGAATATTTATTGATGGTGTAGGGAAACTTGGTTACATATATGACGTAATGCGTGAAGACTTATTCAATGCAGTTGCTGGAGAAGGTGCCTGGTATAATGCGTCACCACTGCGCAAGTTACAGCCTGTGAAAATTGAAGAATCTGTTATTGGCATTAATGCACATTGGGTTGCACCAAATCGACATATACATCATGAAAAAGTAATAGAATTAGTTCGAAAAGTGCGAGGTACGCGTTCTTATGGCTCTGCTGCAATGGAAATTGCCTTTGTTGTCAGTGGGAAACTAGATGCTTATGTGTCGATGCGACTATCTCCTTGGGACATCGCTGGAGGAATAATCATTGCTCAGGAAGTTGGAGCCATCGCAACAAATTTACATGGGGAAGGCTTTGATTTCCTGCATCAGGATACATTTATTATTGCTAACCCTGCCATTCATCAAGAATTATTAGGGAAATATATAGTGCCTTATGATGTATAGCTTTTACATAAAAAACTGTTTAGGAATATTTTCCTAAACAGTTTTTTTGTTGCCGCTAATATAAATTGAGTTGATAGTATTTTTTTGGACGTCCACGTGTAGTTGAAGTAAGACTTGGCAATTCGACCGCTAAATTCTTTTCATGGAGCTGTTTTAAAATGCGATTTGCAGAGCGCACAGTAATGCCTAAATGTGTGCTTAACAGTTCCCCATTGACGATAGTTGTTGCTAATCTTTCCATAACAGCCTCAATTTTTTGCAATTGCAATAAAGGGATATCATGGGCAGTGCTTAATTTTTTTAAGCACTGCTGTTTTTCGTTATCAAACTGCAATAAGGCTCCGTATAGTAGCGGACCAATTTCTTTTGCATTTTCAATAATATATCCCTGTGTTTCCTTTGAAGAACAGAGTGTTGCAGCCTTTTTTGCGAATTTCTGACTTTCGGTTAGAGAGTTACCAATGCCCCATCCTATTTTTACAGGAAATAGTAATTTATCATCTAAAAAATCTACGAGTTGACAATGTGTATAATCATTGGTTGTCATTAAAAATTGCTTATATGTTGTGATAATGGCGATATAGGAAGCTTCCCGATGCACTATAAAGGTGCTGGCATACAGTTGCTTAAAATCTAAAATGGCTTTGTATAAAGCAATTTGCCGATACTCCAATTCATCTATATTGGATTTATCTATCGGAATTAAAATATGTACAACGACTACTTTATTTAGCTCAAGTTGGCGAAGGTGTAGCTGATTCACCAACTGATCCAATGTTAATTGCATGGCATGGAGTGATGGATGAAAAGCGATAAACGGTATATTTTGGTGTGCCAATCTCTCCCGCATCTCTGCAATACGAGTAAAACTTAAATCTACTTTATCGTCGCGATGTAACTGAATATGCCAGTTCGCAACTTTATCAATAATATCGTTGCTTGCGTACTCATTCATAGTTTGACTAAAAAGATAAGGCTGCCTTCCTATTGACCATTCATGAATGCCAAGGTAGTCGTTTTCCTCATAACAAAAATCAATGGCAATTCGATTCATAGCAATTTTATTCTCATAAAATAACTCTGTTAAAGCACGGTAAAAATCACGTTCTGAAATATCAAAATAGAGCATAGGTATAGCCATGTTTGGATAATTTGCTTGTGTAAAAAAATATGGAATTTGTCCGCTGAAAAGTGCCCCGTCTCCAGCTATTAAATGTTGTTCTAACAGTGTATATAAATGCTCAAAATCTGTGTAGGAATGGTAATGAAATTCGCAAAAAGATGGCTTAATTTTTTCGAGTTGCTGTACCCATGAGAGGGACGGTTTAGCAGTGAAAACATTAATTTTATACATAGTGATATCTCCTTAATTTTAAATTAAATATTGAAAATATTCTAAAAATATGGTTTCTTTGTATTAAGGACACATGCTATCAATGTCTTAAAATGGTGTTAGATTAAATAGCATAAGTCGAATTATAAAAATAGAAGGAGAGGGATTTATGCAAAAAAAATCAGACACACTAAAGAAATCTTGGATTGATAAACTGCTAGATAACATTGAAAGGGCAGGTAATAAATTGCCTGATCCAATCACATTATTTATCATTTTAGCAGGTATTGTACTTGTTCTATCATGGATATTATCAATGTTTGGTGTTTCAGCGGTACAACCAGGCACTGAAAATGTCATACAAGTAAAAAATCTGTTGAGTCAAGAAGGACTTATATTAATATTAACGCAAATGGTATCGACATTTACAGGTTTTGCTCCTTTGGGATTAGTAATCGTGACAATGATAGGTATTGGTTTAGCAGAGCAAACAGGACTTATTTCAGCTGTTATGAAAAAGCTTGTAATGTCAGCTCCTACAAAATTAATTGTGCCATTTATTATTTTCACAGGTTTAGTTGGTAATCTAGCTGCTGATGCAGCTTTCATCATTTTACCGCCAATTGCAGCAATGATTTTTATGAGCATTGGCCGAAATCCACTTGCAGGTTTAATTATTACATATGCAGCCGTAGCTGGGGGCTTTAGTGCCAATATTTTAATTAGTTCACTAGATGTATTATTACTAGGAATTACTGAATCCGCAGCGCATATTGCAGACCCAGAATATACTGGACGAGCAACAATGAACTATTACTTCTTAATTGCTTCAACGTTTTTATTAATCGTCATTGGTACATGGGTTGCGAAAAAGTTTACAGAGCCTCGCTTTGGCATATTTAAAGGCAAGGTTGAAAAGTTAGAGCCACTAACAGCTTTAGAAAAACGTGGTTTATTATGGGCAGGTATTGTTACAGTCGTTTATATTGTAGTAATTGCATTTACGGTCATTCCGTCGAACGGTCTTTTACGTGATCCTGAAACAGGTGGCTTTTTAAATTCACCGTTTATGTCAGGTATAGTACCGATTATGTTATTTTTCTTCCTTTTACCTGGTCTTGCCTATGGTATTGCGGCAAAAGAAGTGAAAAATGATAAGGAAGTTGCTGAGAAAATCTTTAAATCAATTTCTGATCTGGCTCCATTTATTGTCTTAGCATTTGCTGCTTCACAAATGATTGCCTTTTTCAACTGGAGTAATATCGGTGCCATTTTAGCTATTAAAGGTGCAGAACTTTTACAAGCATTAAATTTTACAGGTTTACCGATGATGATCGGATTTGTATTAATTTGTGCGTTCGTTAACTTATTAATTGCCAGTGCATCTGCGAAATGGGCATTACTTGCGCCAATTTTCGTACCGATGTTCCTATATTTAGGCTATTCCCCGGCTGTAACGCAAATGGCATATCGTGTAGGGGACTCAATTACAAATCCGATTACACCGATGCTTCCGTATTTCGCTATTTTACTATCGTTTGCCAAGCGCTACGATAAAAATATCGGTATCGGCACGCTCATTTCAGCTTTACTACCGTTTTCTGTGTTCTTTGCAGTCGGTTGGATTCTACTGTTTGCCATTTGGTTCTTGCTTGGTTTACCGCTTGGACCTGGAGATTATATATACTTAAAATAAGGAGTGTTAAACTATGACAGTTTTACAACAAGAGCAGTTAATTGATTTATTAAAACAATATGAAGAGGAAATGATTCAGCTTCGTCGTCATTTCCATGAAAATCCTGAACTTTCGTTTGAGGAAGTTGAAACACCGAAAACTATTGCGGCATTTCATCACGCATTAGGACATGAGGTGCGCGAAGGTGTTGGTGGCAATGGTGTTGTGGCGAAGTTAGTAGGCGGTAAGCCGGGAAAAACGGTAGCATTACGTGCAGACTTCGACGCTTTAGCTATTACAGAAGAAACAGGTTTGCCTTTCCAATCAAAAATTAAAGGGCGTATGCATGCTTGTGGACATGATGGACATACAGCTTCATTATTAATTTTAGCGAAGGCATTTAATCAAATGAAAGACAACTTAGCTGGAACAATCGTGTTTATTCATCAACATGCAGAGGAGCTTGCTCCAGGTGGAGCGAAATCAATGATTGCTGATGGCTGTTTAGAAGGTGTGGATGTTATTTTCGGTACACATTTATGGGCACCAACAGAACTTGGAAGGGTGCAGACAGCAATCGGACCATTTATGGCTGCGGCTGATGGTATCTACATTAAGATTAAAGGAAAGGGTGGTCATGGCTCAAACCCGAGCGATACGAAGGATTCAATTTTGCTTGCCGCGCAATTTATTACAAACTTACAGCAGCTTGTGTCTCGTCGTATAAATCCATTGCGTCCGGCGGTAGTATCGGTTGGTCATATTGAAGCATTAAATCCTTTTAATGTAATTGCAGACCAAGTCTACATGAAAGGAACTGTACGTACTTTCCATGATGAGGAGCGCGATTTACTAGAACGTGAAATTGAGGAGCTATTAAAGGCAACATGTTATTTAACCAAGGCGGACTATGAATATGAGTATCGTCGTGGTTACCCACCAGTTATTAATCATGCTACAGAAACAGAACATGTAATGGCATCTGCAAGAAAGGTAACAGATGTGGCAGCGGTTGAATTTGTAGAACCAACTATGGGTGGTGAGGATTTTGCATACTATTTAGAGGAAATTCCAGGGGCATTTTTCTTTACGGGAGCAAAAAATCCAGAATGGGAGGAAGTATATCCCCACCATCATCCAAAATTCGATATTGATGAACGCTCATTGCGCATTGCAGCAAATGTTTTAGGCCAAGCAACTTTAGATTACCTGGCAAAAGACCATTAAAGAAAAGTATAGCTTGTTGGATCGAATGCTGAGGAGATAGTAGCAAAATATTTTTGAGCAATAGGAATTATAAACAAACAAGAGTCATTGTCTTCGATGGACAATGACTCTTGTTTTCTACAGTTTGGTAGGAGCTGTCCAATAATGGATAGCTCCTACTGTGATATTGTGTCATTTTGGACACATAAATGTTGTTAGAAAGCGAATACTAACATTAAAGTAAGCCTTGTTCTCGCAGTTTACGCTTCATTTTAAAAGCTGTCATGAAAATGACACAAGTAGCGACAATGCCTGCTAATACACCGAATATATTACTTGCTGCTACTGAATACCCGATGGAACACATTGCTAGTACAGCTGCTAGTGCATAAATGGCCATTACGATTTTTCCACGATTCATAATCGAGCGCCCCCTAATTTATAATAAATTTGTGATTGAAAATATTTTTTTAGAATGATAGAAATTCTAATAAGGACATTTACATCCTTCTTGTGCTATAATATCACAGTTAAACATTCGAAAAAAGAATATGGAGTGGAATAATGACAAACTTACGTCAAGATCTTCGCAATATCGCAATTATCGCCCACGTTGACCATGGTAAAACTACTTTAGTCGACCAATTATTAAAACAATCAGGTACATTCCGTTCAAACGAACGTGTTGAAGAACGTGCAATGGACTCTAATGATATTGAACGTGAACGCGGTATTACGATTTTAGCTAAAAATACAGCAGTAAACTATGAAGGAACTCGTATCAACATCCTTGATACGCCTGGACACGCTGACTTCGGTGGTGAGGTAGAACGTATTTTAAAAATGGTAGACGGCGTTTTACTAGTTGTCGATGCGTATGAGGGTTGTATGCCGCAAACGCGTTTCGTACTAAAAAAAGCATTAGAACAACGTTTAACACCAATCGTTGTAGTTAACAAAGTGGACAAAGATTCAGCTCGCCCACTAGAAGTAGTAGATGAAGTACTTGAATTATTCATCGAGCTAGGTGCAGATGACGATCAATTAGACTTCCCAGTTGTGTATGCTTCAGGTGTAAATGGTACCGCTTCGTTAGACGCTGATCCATCTAAACAAGAAGAAAATATGAAATGTCTATTTGAAAAAGTTATTGAGGCTATTCCAGCACCAGTTGATAACTCAGAAGACCCATTACAATTCCAAGTAGCTTTACTTGACTATAATGACTTCGTTGGACGTATCGGTATTGGCCGTGTATTCCGCGGAACAATTTCTGTAGGTCAACAAGTTGCTCTGATGAAATTAGACGGTACAGTGAAAAACTTCCGTGTAACAAAAATCTTTGGTTTCTTCGGCTTAAAACGTGAAGAAGTTGAGACAGCAAAAGCTGGTGACTTAATCGCCGTTTCTGGTATGGAAGATATCAACGTAGGTGAAACAGTTTGTCCTGTTGAACACCAAGAAGCGCTTACACCTTTACGTATCGATGAACCAACTTTACAAATGACTTTCTTAGTAAACAATTCTCCATTCGCAGGTCGTGAAGGGAAATGGGTTACTTCTCGTAAAGTAGAAGAGCGTTTACGTGCTCAATTACAAACGGACGTATCTTTACGTGTTGAAGATACAGGTTCTCCTGATGCTTGGACAGTTTCAGGTCGAGGTGAGCTTCACTTATCTATCCTAATTGAAAACATGCGTCGTGAAGGTTTCGAATTACAAGTATCAAAACCACAAGTAATCGTGCGCGAAATTGATGGCGTAAAATGCGAACCATTCGAACGCGTTCAAATCGATGTACCTGAAGAAAATGTTGGTTCTATTATTGAATCTATTGGTACACGTAAAGGTGAAATGCTTGATATGGTAAACAACGGCAGTGGTCAAGTTCGTTTAACGTTCTTAGTACCAGCTCGTGGATTAATCGGTTATACAACTGAATTCATGTCGATGACAAAAGGTTTCGGTATTATCAACCATACGTTTGATTGCTACCAACCATTATTACCAGGTAAAATTGGTGGTCGTCACCAAGGGGTACTCGTTTCAATGGAAACTGGTAAATCAACAACTTATGGTATGATGCAAGTTGAAGACCGTGGTACACTGTTCTTAGAGCCAGGTACAGATATTTACGAAGGTATGATTGTTGGGGAAAACACTCGTGACGCTGATATCACTGTAAATATTACAAAAATGAAACAAAAAACAAACATCCGTTCAGCAAATAAAGACCAAACGAATGTTATTAAAAAACCACGTATTCTATCTCTAGAAGAAGCTCTTGAATACTTAGGTGATGATGAGTACTTAGAAATCACACCAGAATCTATTCGCCTTCGTAAAAAAATTCTAGATAAAAACGAACGTGAGAAAGCAGCGAAAAAATTAAAAAACGCTGAATAATAATTTTCCGCTGAAATGAAAGGAAGAGGAGTCTTGGATATAAAGTCCGCTTTATTGGGTGAACTAAATGTTATTCAAGTTGCTACACCTGTAAATGCAGAGGAAACAACAAAGGTTTATGAGAGAATGGCTGGTATAACAAGATTTTTATATGAAAATTTACCGAGCTATGAAGTTGCAGGCTATGTTGTATTCCTTCTAGTGTTTGCACTTTCTGCAATTGTCTATAAATTAGGCTTTGCAAAAAAGTTAAAGCTATCTCAAAATATTGTCATTTATGTGTTCCTATTTCTGGGATGTATTATGTTGACATTTTTCGCTTTATTCCTACCTATGATTGAAGGCCTCATCGTAGCGGCGCTAATTTTAATTGTATACAAAACACGTATGTGGCGAGAAAAAAGAGAAGAGCAACAAGCTGCCAATCAATGAGAGTAGCTTGGCTCCTTTACCGTAAACAGTCTTAGCATTTATTTGCTAAGGCTGTTTTCTTTTTCTATCTTTAATAAAATAGTTCGATTGTTGTTTGCTAGTTTCAAATAAAGGATGGAAAACGACTTGGACAAATATGCATGTTTGAATAGATTCTTCATTCTATTTCATTTAAAAAGGGTTTATTTTCCATTATATTTTTATTAAATATGGTAGGCACCGAAATCTTTGTATGTGAATAAGTTAGTCTCGATAGGCTATTTATCAAATCAAGGAGGAAATGGAATGCGTTGGCTTAAAAAAGGTTTGTTATTTAGTGGTATTGCTTTGTTGCTCCTTTCGTTGGCAGCGTGTAATAAAGCTGAGCTAGAAAAAGTAAAAGTCGGAGAAGTGACGCGCTCGATTTTCTATGCGCCGCAATATGTAGCGCTTGAAAAAGGGTACTTTGAAGAAGAAGGCCTTTCCGTAGAGCTACAAACTATTGCTGGTGGCGATAAAACGATGACAGCGTTACTATCTGATGGTATTGATATTGCTTTGGTTGGATCTGAGACATCTATTTATGTCACTGCTCAAGGTGCCAATGATCCGATTCAAAATTTTGCGCAATTAACACAGACAGATGGCACATTTTTAGTAGCACGTGAAAAGATGGACAATTTTTCATGGGATGATTTAAAAGGATCTACATTTTTAGGGCAACGTAAAGGTGGAATGCCACAAATGGCTGGCGAATTTGTTCTGAAAAAACATAGTATTGATCCTGCAAAAGATTTGACACTTATTCAAAATATTGATTTTGCCAATATTGCTACAGCTTTTGCTTCTGGGACTGGGGATTATGTACAACTGTTTGAACCGACAGCAAGTGTATTTGAAAAAGAAGGTAAGGGCTATATTGTTGCATCATTTGGTACAGAATCAGGTCATTTACCATATACATCCTTCATGGCAAAAAGTAGTTATTTAAAGGATGATGCTAAAACAGTGCAAGGTTTTACAAATGCACTGAAAAAAGCACAAGATTTTGTACAGGAAAAAAGTTCAGCAGAAGTGGCGAAAATAATTCAACCTTACTTTGAAAATGTAGACGTTTCTTTAATTGAAACAGTAGTAGAGCGTTATAAATCACAAGGCTCTTACGCAACAGATCCGATTTTGGATGAAGAAGAGTGGGATAATTTACAAACAATAATGGAGGAAGCAGGTGAACTTCCTCAACGAGTAAAATATGAAGACCTTGTGAATACGAAGTTTGCAAAAAAGGCTGCGGAGTAAATGGATTTTTTAAAACTAGAACATATTCACCATAGTTATTACTCCAGTACGCAGGCGAAGGAAGTTTTACGTGACATTAACCTAGATATTCGTGAAGGTGAATTTGTTTCCTTTATAGGGCCAAGTGGCTGTGGGAAAACGACTTTATTGTCTATTATTGCTGGGTTGTTTCCTGCAACAGAGGGCAAGGTATTGATTGATGGGGAAATCATCGCACCACACAATCAATCGCTTATTGGCTATATGCTTCAACAGGATTATTTATTTCCGTGGAAAACGATTGAGGATAATGTCACAATTGGTTTAAAAATAATGCAGCGGGATAATAAGACGCATAAAGTAACTGCAAATGCGCTCTTACAAGAAGTTGGTTTACCTCATGTCGGAAGTTATTATCCGAGAGAATTGTCAGGAGGCATGCGTCAACGCGTTGCACTAGCAAGGACATTGGCAGTTAATCCGAAAATTTTACTGCTAGATGAGCCGTTCTCAGCACTTGATTATCAATCGAAATTAAAGCTTGAGGACTTAGTTGTCGAAACATTAAAGGCCTATCAAAAAACCGCGATTCTTGTCACACATGATATTGGTGAGGCAATTGCGATGAGTGAACGAGTTTTTCTCTTCTCAGCCAATCCAGGTACGTTACACAAAGTGTTTGAAATACCTTCTGCGTTACAACAGCTATCCCCGTTCGATGTAAGGCAGCATCCAGCATATTCAGAAGTATTCCAAACGATTTGGAAGGAGCTGGAGAGCCTTGGATAACACATTGTTTAAACAGTATCAACAATTGCTAAAAAAGGAAAAACGCTTTGTTCGGTTATATCAAATTATTATTTTAATCGTCTTTTTTGGAGGGTGGGAGTTACTATCAAGACTTGAATGGATTGATCGTTTAATCTTTAGCTCGCCCACAAATGTATGGCATACGTTTATTGAAAAAGTAAGTGACGGCTCGCTAACATTACATGTTGGTGTGACGTTAATGGAAACAATTATCGGCTTTATTGCAGGTACATTATTAGGGACCTTGATTGCAACCGTTCTATGGTGGTCTCCGATGTTATCAAAAATACTTGATCCATATTTAGTTATTTTAAACGCAATGCCGAAAGTAGCGTTAGGCCCGATTTTAATTGTAGCACTTGGCCCAGGATATTTTTCGATTATAGCAATGGGTGCACTAATTTCAATCATTATTACAACAATTGTAGTTTACACCGCCTTTAAAGGTGTTGACCCAAATTATAGTAAAGTATTGCAAACTTTTGGAGCGACTCGTTGGCAAACTTTCAAAGAGGTTATTTTGCCCGCGTCTTTTCCAACAATTATTTCGACTTTAAAAGTGAATGTTGGATTATCGTGGGTAGGGGTTATTGTCGGTGAGTTTTTAGTCGCTTCAAAGGGACTTGGCTATTTAATCATTTATGGCTTCCAAGTATTTAACTTTAATCTTGTCCTTATGTCACTGCTCATTATCGCTTTCTTTGCGACAATAATGTATCAAGTTGTCGAATTGATTGAAAAAGTGATTATTAAAAATAATGGCTAATTAAAAAACGCAAAACCTGGTTTTTAAGGTTTTGCGTTTTAAAGCGTTGATTTCCACTCCAAGCGTGCGCTTTCCGCGTGCACAAGGTAAGCCGCAACCCTCGCTAGCGCGCGGATTGTTGCGTCTTACGTATTGTGCTTTCCCGCAAGAGTCGCCCGCCTTCCGCTCCAATCAACTGAGCATACAGACAGCAAAATTTTATTTTACGACCTTCAAAAGGAAAATGTGTCGAAGATGGAAATTTTATGCCCTTTGCTGACACTAAAAACGCAAAACCAGTTAATAAGGTTTTGCGTTTTAAAGCGTTGATTTCCACTCCAGGCGTGCGCTTTCCGCGGGCACAAGGTAAGTCGCAACCGTCGCTAGCGCGCGGATTGTTGCGTCTTACGTATTGTGCGTTCCCGCAGGAGTCTAGGTGGATTTTTACTTAGAAAAATTCAGAATAGTGTGTGTGCCTGGCACTTCAAGTGGTACTTAAAATTCTTTATCCATTTGTGGTGAGGTACGATAAAAACGGAAGTTACCCGTTTCAATTCTCGTCACCGTATTTTCTTTAATTCGATCGTGGCATGTGTCGCACATATACGTATGAATTGGGCGATTACGTAGTTTTTTTGCTAACGGTAAATCATCATCTAATTGGTTAATAGTATCGCAAATGACACATTTTACGCGCATCGCATTCCCTCCCTATTCCGCACGAACGGCTAATACATTTTTGATAGGGTTGTCTACATTTGAACCGTCTCCAAATAAAATATGGACAGGGCCATCTTCAGCTAAAGGTTTGCCATCCTGGCTGTATTTAAAAATTAATGTCTGTGCTTCTGCAATTGTAAATGCATGTTCCTCGCTGTCTTTGCATTCAATGACGATTGTTGTCGCCTCTGGTTTAAGTTCAGCATTTTTCAAGAAATGACTTAATTCGATACCGAAAGTACCTGTTTCCATCCCTTTACGATCGAATTTTCGTTCTGATTTTAAAGTTGGTGGGAAAGTAGCACCTTCCATAATTTCGCGTGACCAGTGAGCACCGACTTCACGCATATATTTTGTATCCGCATCTTCCTCTGCTTCTCTTGCTTGGAAGTACGTATTTAAGTCTAGTTTACGATCGTCAAAAATCCAAACAGTTGGATCTAATGTAAGCTGATACGAAACTGCACCCTTGATAGGAATAATTGTTTCCATAATAGAAATCCTCCTCAAATCTTGTATATCCATGAATTAGTATAACGCTAATGCAAGGAGATAATAAAGAAATATAATTTGGATTCTTTATTTTCCTACGAAGACACTTGCATTTTTATCGACTAAAAGATAAACTTTATTAAGATAGAATCGAAGAAATATCAGATAATGGGGGCGTCCTCATGGATACGAAATCACAAACTTCCTTTCAAGAGAAGGCTTTGGAGCTTTTAGTAGCTGATGCAGATAAAATTGCTCGCCTCATTCGAGTACAAATGGATCATTTAACGATGCCACAATGCCCTTTATATGAAGAAGTATTAGATACACAAATGTTCGGCCTTTCACGTGAAATTGACTTTGCTGTGAAGCTTGGACTAATTGAACGCGATAAAGGCAAAGCAATTCTCGATTCACTCGAGAAAGAACTTTCTGTACTACATGACGCGTATACAGACAAATAAAAAGAAAAAACTCAAACGCTGCTTGCGATTTGAGTTTTTTTACTAGAACGAGGTTTTCCAATGAAACAATACTTAAAACGATATGCTCAAAATTTTGATTATCCATTATTTTTTACTGTCTTGTTGTTAAGTTTATTTGGGTTAGTGATGATTTATAGTTCGAGTATGATGGTTGCAATTGTACAAAAGGAACAAGCACCTGACTATTTTTATCAAAAACAACTAATTAATTTAGCTGTTGCGTCTTTAGGTTTTTTGGTTGCAGCATTTTTCCCTTATAAGCATTATGCAAATAAGAATATTATGTTGTTACTTACGATTGTATTAATCGTTCTCTTTACATGGGTAAAAGTAGCGGGTAATGGGGCAGAGGAAGTAGGGTCTCAAAGTTGGATTCATGTACCGGGATTCGGGAATTTTCAGCCTTCTGAATATGCGAAACTATTTATAATTTTATATTTTGCAGCAGCATTTTATCGAAAATCTCAAAAATATACATTTGAAAAGCTACAACCAACAGAAATTTTTTATCCGATTTTCCTATGGATACTTGTTGTTACTGGTGTGGCCTTTGAAACAGATTTGGGTGCTGTCATTATTTTATGTGGCATTGCAGTATCCGTTGTAGCGGCAAGTGGTATTCCTTTTAAAACGTTTTGGAAGTTTTTTGGCTTATTAGGTGCATTCGGTGCAGCCATTCTTGGTATGCTTTGGCTCTTTAAGGGCGAACTATTAAAAGGGAACCGTAAAGGACGTATCGAGTCTTATTTTAATCCGTTTGATTATGAAAACGGGGTAGGTCACCAAGTTGTCAATAGTTATTATGCAATTGGCGGTGGTGGTTTAGAAGGTCGAGGGCTCGGTCAATCTATTCAAAAATTAGGATATTTACCTGAACCACAAACCGATTTTATTATGGCAATAGTTATGGAGGAACTTGGTGTATGGGGCGTGCTAATCGTCTTAGGTGGGTTAGGATTTATAGTATATAAAGGTTTTTCTATCGCATTACGAACTAAAGACCCGCTAGCACGTATGATAGCGGCTGGGATTGCTAGCTGGATAGCTTGGCAATCGTTTATTAATCTTGGGGGTGTAACCGGGTTAATCCCGTTAACCGGTGTCACGCTGCCTTTCATTAGTTATGGCGGGACATCTATAATTTTGCTATCTTTAGCTATGGGAATATTGATTAATGTTTCCATGTTCGAAAGGGTAGAAAGAAAGAAATCACAAACATAAGGGGGATACCTATGGAATCAATCAACAAAATCCTTGTAGCCAATCGGGGAGAAATTGCAATTCGAATTTTCCGTGCGTGTACGGAGCTCAACATTAACACTGTCGCTATATATTCACGTGAAGACAGTGGGGCATTCCATCGCTTTAAAGCAGATGAGGCTTATTTAGTAGGGGCAGGCAAGAAGCCCATCGATGCGTATTTAGATATTGAGGGCATCATTGCAATCGCTAAGGATGCAGGCGTTGATGCGATTCATCCAGGGTATGGTTTTTTATCAGAAAACGTGGATTTTGCACGTCGTTGTGAGGAAGAGGGAATTTTATTCATTGGCCCAACTTCACAGCATTTAGATATGTTTGGTGATAAGGTAAAAGCACGTGAACAAGCTATTAACGCAAATATTCCTGTCATTCCAGGTACAGATGGTCCAGTTGCTTCTGTAGAAGAAGTACAAGCTTTTGGTGAAGAACATGGATATCCGCTCATGATTAAGGCTTCCTTAGGTGGCGGCGGGCGCGGAATGCGTGTGGTACAAACAAAGGATGACGTTGCGTCTGCTTTTGAACGTGCTAAATCAGAGGCAAAAGCAGCTTTTGGTTCGGATGAAGTATATGTAGAAAAGTGCATTCTCCAACCAAAGCATATTGAAGTACAAATTATAGGCGATAAAATGGGCAATATTGTGCATTTGTATGAGCGTGATTGCTCAATCCAACGCCGTCATCAAAAGGTTGTAGAAATCGCGCCATCAAATTCGATTTCAGAAAATTTAAGAAATAAAATTTGTGATGCCGCGGTTCATTTAATGGAAAATGTCTCGTACATAAATGCAGGGACAGTGGAATTTTTAGTTGCAGGCGATGATTTCTATTTCATCGAGGTTAACCCTCGTATTCAAGTAGAACATACAATTACGGAAATGATTACAGGTATCGATATTGTACATGCACAAATTAAAGTAGCGGCAGGCTACAGCTTGCATAGCGAGGAAATTCATATTCCACAACAAGCGGATATTCCGATGATTGGTTATGCAATCCAATCACGTGTTACAACAGAAGACCCAGCTAATGACTTTATGCCGGATACAGGAAAGTTAATGGTATATCGCTCAAGTGGTGGTTTTGGTGTTCGTTTAGATGCCGGTAATGGTTTCCAAGGTGCTGTTGTAACACCGTACTATGATTCATTGCTCGTGAAAATTTCAACTTCCGGTATGACGTTTAAAGAAGCCGCTGCGAAAATGGACCGAAACTTAAAAGAATTCCGTATTCGTGGGGTAAAAACAAATATTCCGTTTTTAAATAATGTAGTAACCCATAAAAATTTTATAGAAGGTACGTTTGATACAAGTTTTATCGATACAACGCCTGAATTATTTAACTTCCCTGTACGCCAAGACCGTGGAACAAAACTGCTAAGCTATATCGGTAATGTAACGTTAAATGGCTTCCCAGGGGTGGAAAATAAAGCGAAGCCAATTTTTGCTCAGCCTATTAAGCCACTAGTAGATTTGAATGGACAGCCACTGTCTGGTACAAAACAAATTTTAGATGAACAAGGTGCAGATGGGCTGACAAAATGGATTTTAGAACAGCAAGATGTGTTATTAACGGATACAACGTTCCGTGATGCACATCAATCCTTACTGGCAACACGTGTACGTTCTCAAGATATGTACCAAATTGCAGATGAAACAGCACGTATGATGCATAATTTCTTCTCACTAGAAATGTGGGGAGGCGCAACGTTTGACGTAGCTTATCGCTTCTTAAAAGAAGATCCATGGGAGCGTTTAGCGAAGCTACGTGCGCAAATACCTAATGTACTATTCCAAATGTTGCTACGTGGGGCAAACGCTGTAGGTTATACGAACTATCCAGATAATTTAATTCGTGAGTTTATCGCTGAGTCAGCTGCATCTGGCATTGACGTATTCCGTATTTTCGATAGCTTAAACTGGATTAAAGGTATGGAAGTAGCTATTGATGCGGCAAGAGATGCAGGAAAAATTGCTGAAGCTGCGATTTGCTACACAGGAGATATTTTAGATGATGGACGTGCGAAATACTCTGTGCAGTATTACAAAGATATGGCGAAGTCTTTAGAGGCGTCAGGAGCCCATATTTTAGCGATTAAGGATATGGCTGGGCTATTAAAGCCGGAAGCTGCATATCGCTTAATTTCGGAGTTAAAAGAAGCGACAAGCCTACCTATTCATTTGCACACGCATGATACAAGTGGCAATGGTATTTATTTATATGCAAAAGCGATTGAAGCAGGGGTAGATATTTTAGATACAGCACTCGGCGCAATGGCAGGCTTAACGTCACAGCCAAGTGCAAACTCACTGTACTATGCCATGAAGGGTAGCCAACGTGAAATTCGTGCCGATATTGAATCGCTTGAAAAACTTTCATATTACTGGGAGGATGTTCGTAAATACTATAAAGATTTCGAGAGCGGTATGATCAGCCCGCATTCTGAAATTTATGTCCATGAAATGCCAGGTGGACAGTACAGTAACTTGCAGCAGCAAGCTAAGGCTGTTGGACTTGGCGATCGTTGGGATGAAGTAAAACGAATGTACTCACGTGTAAACTTATTATTTGGAGACATCGTGAAAGTAACGCCATCCTCGAAGGTGGTTGGTGATATGGCTTTATTCATGGTGCAAAATGATTTGAATGAAGAAACGGTTATTTCAAGAGGGCAAACAATTGATTTCCCAGATTCAGTTATTGAATTATTCCAAGGATATATAGGGCAACCACACGGCGGCTTCCCTGAGGAGCTTCAAAAAGTAGTATTGAAAGAGCGGGAGCCAATTACTGTTCGTCCAGGTGAGCTGTTACAGCCAGTAAACTTTGAACAGCTCGAGGAAGTATTGGCGGACAAATTAAATCGTCCTGTTACGAAGAAGGACATACTTGCCTATGCACTGTACCCTAAAGTATTTGAAGAGTATGCTAAAACTGTAGAGTCATTTGGTAATATTTCAGTTTTAGACACACCTACGTTCTTATATGGATTAAAGCTAGGCCAAGAAATTGAAGTAGAAATTGAAAAAGGTAAAACGTTAATTATTAAACTTGTATCGATTGGTGAGCCACAGCATGATGGTACACGTGTTATGTACTTCGAGTTAAATGGTCAATCACGAGAGCTTGTCATTCAAGATATGACAGTAGAAGTGGATGGCAGCATAGCACTGAAGGCTGACCCAAGCAATCCAAATCAAATTGGGGCGACAATGCCAGGTACTGTTCTGAAGGTCGTAGTATCAAAGGGCAGTCCTGTAAAACGTGGTGACCACTTGTTAATTACCGAAGCCATGAAAATGGAAACCACTGTACAAGCACCAAAAGACGGTATAGTGAAAGAGGTATATGCAATTGCGGGCGATGCCATTTCAACAGGTGACTTATTAATTGAAATTGAATAATTAATTATAGAAGAAGGTTATTAGTTTGCTGCTATTGCATACTAATAACCTTTTTTCTTATAAAAAAGAATAGTAGGAAGTGCTCAAGAAATAATATAGTACAAAACCCTATAAATATAGTTTTAATAGTAAAAAACATTTCACTATTATATAGTAGAAATCCACTTTTTTTGACTTAAGGTATAAGCAGTTTATTGTTTGCTGATGCTGTTGTTGTATTATGTCCAATTTCTTGTCGAAGATTTTATAATCGAAGTAAACAATTAGTCTTTTACTTTGTATCAAAAAAGTAATATAAATTAGCTGTTTCTTAGCAAAGTTCCTGCATGTGGATTTTGTACTTTTCGATGAGGCGTAAGTGTGGTAAATGAAAAAAAGACTCGACAGAGCCGAATCCTTTTCTAAAGTTATTTATTTTTTTCATTATAATTGCTACGTGCTACAAGCATGATCATGTAACAAAGGAGACCAAATAAAAGTGAAATGAACAATGAATGCAATAAAGCTACTGTTAAATTCAATCTAGTAAGGACTACTGACATACCAGCTAAAACTTGTAATATAACTATGATGAAAGCGATAATCCAGCCATAATAAATAACACGTTGTTGTTTGTATTCTTTTATAGCGTGCCAAGTTATGTATGTAATCCAAATGAAAATAATGATAGCTGCAAGTCGATGTCCCATTTGTACCCATTCGTACATATTGTTTGGTGAGGCAAACGGTGTTTCGTTGTAGCAAAATGGCCAGTCTGGGCATACTAAACTAGAATCTGTATGTCGAACGAGTGCCCCTGTATAAACGACCAAATAAGAATAAATTGTGACAGCAATTGTATGCCAACGTAGTTTTTTCCCAATAAATACGTTATCTGCATCAAACTTTCGATCAACTTCAAATACAATCATAGAAAGAATAAGAACGGCAGCAAAAGAAATAAGTGAGATTCCAAAGT
This sequence comes from Lysinibacillus sp. NPDC093712, assembly GCF_050280025.1. NCBI lineage: Bacteria > Bacillati > Bacillota > Bacilli > Caryophanales > Bacillaceae > Lysinibacillus > Lysinibacillus sp. NPDC093712. Next base: position 374,745 of record NZ_JBNNUU010000003.1, on the reverse strand, counting down.
GAAGTGCTAGAATGAAGTCTCCTTGTCCCCATAATACTTGAGCTGCTCCAATTAGTGCCTGTGCGATTAAGAAGAACATTGATAAAAAACCTAAAAATTTTACTTCCCGAATATGCCCAAGTTTCCGCCATGTCCAAATTGTTAAGACAAGAATTGAAATGGATACGACTCCTGTTACAAGGCGATGCGAGAATTCGATTAATACTTCTGTTGTAATTTCTTTTGGGATAAGAGATCCATTACAATCCGGCCAGTTTCTACCGCAGCCTAAGCCACTATCTGTTTTCGTAACGAGTGCCCCGCCTAGTAAAATAAGGAGCATTCCCACTGTAGCGGCAACAGCAAACCACTTCATATACCTGTTGTGTTGCATAAAATGAGTCACCTACTTTATCTATCAATATTACATGAAAGTAATGTTTCTGCTACTAGATGATATCTAAAATACGTTTAAAAAACAACTTGTAAGGAGTAGGTAGTTTTAGATGTTGATTCCATTTCACAAATTGTTCATAATTTCGTGCTTTAACCTTCACAATTCATTTTAGAAAATGATTTACTATAGATATGTTGTTTTTAATTATATTTCTAGACAAAGCTAATTTTTACAACTTCATCTAAATTTCACTAAACGTCTAGAAATCAATCGCAAATTTCGCTATAGTTATTGTTAGCGGAATATGCTTACAAAAATGAAAGGAGAGGTAACATGTCAAACGGTCGTACGTTTTCAGCTACTAGAAATACTGATCCAGGAACTTCATCCGTTGTAAAAGATTTCTTAGCACTGATAAAAATTGGAATCGTTAACTCGAATCTTGTCACAACGTTTACAGGGATGTGGCTAGCATTTCAATTTACTGGTAGACATTTCTTGCAAGAGCTTGATGTTATAGTTTGTATCATGCTTGGTGCTGCATTAATTATTGGCGGTTCTGGTGCAATGAATAATTTCATTGATCGAGATATTGACCCTATAATGAAACGCACAAAGTCAAGACCGACAGTGACAGGTAGATTTAAGCTGAATTTTGTATTGACCATTGCCCTCTCATTTTTAATTGTAGGTGAAATTTTGTTATTTACGGCATCATTTGCGGCCGGCATGTGGGGACTAGTTGGAATATTCGCTTATGTTGTTCTATATTCAATGTGGTCAAAGAGGAAGCATGTTAGTAACACGATTGTTGGAAGTATTTCAGGGGCGATTCCACCAGTAATTGGTTTTGCAGCAGTTGAACCTGCACTTGGCCCAGGAGCACTTGCCCTATTTCTTATCATGTTTGTTTGGCAGCCACCACATTTTTATGCGCTTGCCATGAAACGTACTGAAGAATATCGTGCAGCTAATATTCCAATGCTACCAGTTGTAAAAGGTTTTAAACGAACAAAGTACTCAATGTTATTCTGGATTCTTTTATTATTACCGTTACCGTTCCTTTTACCTGAGCTTGGAGTTGGATTCTTAGTGCTTGCGACTACTTTGAACGTAGGCTGGTTATTATTAGCTTTAAAGGGCTTTACCACAAAAGACGATATGAAGTGGGCAAATAAAATGTTTATTTATTCATTGAATCATATGACCATATTATTTGTGGCTATCATAATATTTGCGGTATTCAGCTAATTTGGAATTCTTTCTTTCACAAGAATTCATATAGATAGAACCAATGTCCTAGGTACACATGAAAATACAACAAAGAAAGAGGGGTTTAATTAAGCTATGATGAAAGGGCTTAAAAAGTGGCGTCTTTTTTCACTTCTAGCAGTGATGATGGTTTTCCTTTCTGGTTGTGGTGAAGAGTATATTTCTGCACTGAAACCGTCTGGTCAAGTAGGTAAAGAACAATTCAACCTATTAATGTTGGCTACTGGAATTATGACGTTAGTTGTAGTAATAGTATCTGTAATCTATTTACTTGCATTCTTAAAATTCCGCCGATCAAAAGTAGGCGAAAACGTTATTCCTAAGCAAGTGGAAGGTAGTCACACACTTGAAGTAATTTGGACAGTTATTCCAATTATTTTATTATTAATCTTAGCTGTACCGGTTGTTACTGCTACTTATAAATTTGCAGATGTTGCTGCAATGGACGAAGTAGATGCTGAAGGTAATAAAACTGCCCTAACAGTAAATGTAACTGCAAAACTATACTGGTGGGAGTTTGAATATCCAAACCAAGGGATTGTAACAGCACAAGAATTAGTTGTACCAACAGGTCAAAAAGTTTACTTTAACTTAAAAGCTGCTGATGTTAAGCACTCATTCTGGATTCCCGCGATTGGCGGTAAAATGGATACTAACGTAGAGAACTTAAACAAATTCTATTTAGTATTCGATAAAGAATCAGCAGATCTTAAAGATGGCGTATTCTATGGTAAATGTGCTGAGCTATGTGGCCCTTCACACGCACTAATGGACTTTAAGGTAAAAACAGTTAGCCCAGATGCATTCGATGCTTGGGTAGCTAGCATGAAAGCAACTGAAGGACAAACTGCTTCAAAAGATTCAACTGATCTTGGTGAAGCTACATTTGCTAACAGCTGTTTAGCTTGTCACGCTGTATCTGGCGTAGGTGGTACTGGTGGAGTAGGTCCTAACTTAACTACATTCGGTGACCGTAACCGTGTTGCAGGTTTCTTAGAACATACTGAAGAAAACGTACAAGCATGGATTAAAAACCCAGGTGATTTTAAACCAGGTAACTTAATGATGAATCCAGATGGTACTGCACCAATCTATGGCGATTTATCTGAAGAAGAAATTCAAGCTCTTGCAACTTACATCATGGGCTTATCAGTAGAGAAATAATTTTTCGTTTTATGTAACAAACTTTGAGGGAGGTAAAAGTTGTGAGCTCATATACACAGAAAAAGGGCTTTGGAGCAGCTGTCTGGGATTACATTACAACTGTTGACCATAAAAAGTTAGCTGTAATGTATTTATTAGCCGGTACATTGTTCTTCGCTATCGCTGGTTTTGAAGCGTTATTAATGCGTATTCAGTTAATGAAACCAAATAACGATTTCGTTTCAGCTGGTTTTTTCAATGAATTATTAACGATGCACGGAACGACAATGTTATTCCTTGCCGCGACTCCATTACTATTCGCATTTATGAACATGCTTGTACCATTACAAATTGGTGCACGTGACGTTGCATTCCCGTTCCTTAACTCTTTAGGGTTCTGGTTGTTCTTCCTAGGTGCTGTATTCCTTCACCTATCATTCTTTATGGGTGGCGCACCTGATGCGGGCTGGACATCTTATGCATCATTATCTTTATATTCTCCAGGACATGGTATCGACTTCTATGTACTTGGTTTACAAATTTCAGGGGCGGGTACGTTAATTTCAGGTCTTAACTTTATCGTAACGATTATTACAATGCGTGCTCCTGGTATGACATTTATGCGTATGCCATTATTCACTTGGACTGCTCTAGTATCAAGTGCGTTAATCTTATTCGCATTCCCTCCATTAACTATTGGTTTATTAATGATGTTATTTGACCGTATGTTCGGTGGTAACTTCTTTGACCATACAATGGGTGGTAACACAGTAATTTGGGAACACTTATTCTGGATCTTCGGACACCCAGAAGTTTACATTTTAGTATTACCTGCTTTCGGTTTATTCTCGGAGATTATCCCAGCATTCTCTCGTAAGCGTCTATTCGGATACTCTTCAATGGTATTCGCAACAATTTTAATTGGTTTCCTAGGCTTCATGGTTTGGGCTCACCACATGTTCACAACTGGTCTTGGGCCAACTGCGAACGCAATTTTCGCTGTTGCGACAATGGCAATTGCCGTTCCAACAGGTATGAAAGTATTCAACTGGATCTTAACTATTTGGGGCGGATCGATTAAAGTTACTACACCAATGCTTTATGCACTTGGTTTTATCCCGTCATTCGTTGCGGGTGGTGTTACTGGGGTAATGCAAGCAGCTGCTCCACTTGACTACCAATTACACGATTCTTACTTTATCGTTGCTCACTTCCACTACGTAATCGTAGGTGGTATCGTACTTGCTTTATTCGGTTCAGCGCACTTCTACTGGCCAATTTTCTTCAACCGTATGTTAAACGAAGCGCTTGGTAAATTGACTTTCTGGGTATTCTTTATCGGATTCCATTTAACATTCTTCGTACAACACTTCTTAGGTTTAATGGGTATGCCACGTCGCGTATTCACTTACATGGAAGGTCAAGGTTGGGATCAGTTCAACTATATTTCTACAATCGGTGCATTGATGATGGGTGTAGGGGTTATCTTAATGGTAATTAACTGCTTAATGTCTATCAAAGGTAAACCGGCAGGTCGTGATCCATGGGGCGATGGTCGTACTTTAGAATGGTCAATTCCACAACCAATTCCATTCTATAATTTCCGTCAAACACCACTTGTTCGTGGTCTAGATCCATGGTGGATTGAAAAGCAAGAAGGTAATAATGATGTTACATTTGCTGAGCCAATAGGTGATATTCATATGCCAAACAACTCTGCAATTCCATTCGTTATTTCTTTAGGTATGTTTATCGCAGCATTCGGTGCTCTTTATAATCCAGATGCAGATAAACCATGGTCAATTTATGTATTAATTATTGGTCTTGCTATTACATTTGGTGCTATGATTTTCCGTTCTGTTAAGGACGATCACGGCTTCCACTTACACAAAGAAGACATTATTGAAATTGAAGAACAACTTTACGGTAAAGGAGGAAATAAATAATGGATATCAATACTAAATTTACTCCTCATACTTGGCCAGATCATCCTGAACAAGCAACGATGGAAGGTAAAAATAAAGTCGTTGGTTTCTGGATTTTCCTTGCCTGTGAAGTTGTACTTTTCGCAAGTTTATTTGCAACTTACTTAGCACTTAAGAACAAAGGGCCAGCTGGCATGGAGTTCACAACACAAGGTTTATTTGAATTACCGTTAGCATTTGCAATGACGATGTTACTATTAACATCTTCATTGACTTCTGTGTATGCGATTTACCATATGCGTAACTTTAATTACAAAGGTATGCAAACTTGGTTAGCAATCACGTTACTTTTAGGTCTTGGTTTCCTTGCCCTAGAAATTTATGAGTTCCAACACTATGTGCACCTTGGTTTCACTTTTAACCAATCTGCATTCGCAACTTCGTTCTATACGCTAGTAGGTACACACGGTTTCCACGTAACTTTAGGTTTAGTATGGATTACAACATTACTTATCCGTAACGCTAAACGTGGACTTAACTTGTACAATGCGCCTAAATTCTTTGTGGCTGCATTATACTGGCACTTTATCGACGTTGTTTGGGTATTTATCTTTACAGTAGTATACTTGATGGGAGTGATCGGATAATATGTCATCACATGATACACCTCTAGTTGCTAAGTCTCAGGCGCAATTCGAATATGATCGTCATCATAATGCCGTTCATATGCGTAAACAAGTAATCAACTTTGCGATCATGATTTTCTTTACGTTTATCGCGTTCGCAGTAGTTGCAGCTGGTTTTTCTAAATACTTAATAGCACCATTTGTTTTATTGCTTGCTGGCGTTCAAGTTGTTCTTCAACTTTATGCTTTCATGCACTTAGAAGATAAAAAAACACACTTCGGTGGTGTGATTGCATTCTTTATGTGGATGGGCGTATTAATCGCATTTACATTCTTCTTAGCATTTTTAACAATTATTTGGTGGTAATCACCAAAAAGCATGTTCTCTGCTCTTCGCAGAGACGTGCTTTTTTTTGTTTTGCTAATAGAATGTAGTACTGGTAAATTGTTCACCGTTCGTTCATTGCAGTATAGCTGTAAGCGTTTTATAATAGGGGTACTGAGTTTTATTGTCTCTGTATAGTCGTGTCCATTTTTTAAAGTGCTAGCGTTTTAAAAAAACACGATATTCGTTAGAGGCGTGACTTTATTTTGCAAAAGTTTGTTTCCAAGATAAGTAAAACATTTTGGTGTGCATCACTCGCTTAAGGCGTTAGGAATGTATGCTGGAAAAAGTTAAAGGAGCGCGTATTGTATGCCACTTAGTATATTTGGTTTCCAAGCTTTATGGAGCCCGTATTTAATAGGAGTTCTCGTTTTTATAACCGCGATTTACTTTTTAGTGACAACGAAATGGCGTAAAGATTTTAAAGTAAGTGAGCCATTGAAAAAAAGTGAGGCAATTTATTTTGTATTGGCAATGATTACGATTTATATTATTAAAGGGTCTCCGATTGATTTAATGGCCCATATTATGTTTACGATGCATATGGTGCAAATGGCTATTCTTTTATTGCTTGTGCCAATTTTCTTAATTAAAGGTATTCCATGGTGGGTGTGGAAGGTTGCAATTGAAGCGCCTGTTGTCAAACCTTTATTTAAAGTGTTAACATTACCAGTGGTTGCGATATTTGTTTTTATAGGTTTATTTTCTATCTACCATTTACCATCAGTATTAGACTACATTAAATTAAACGAAACATTACATGGTACTTATACATTTGTATTATTTGTTTCTGCTGTTTTAATGTACTGGCCTCTAATTCAAAAAATACCAGATAGTGCTGAAATGAAACCTTTGCATAAATTAGCGTATATTATTGCCAATGCGGTTTTAATTACTCCTGCATGTGCTTTAATCATTTTTGCGCCTAATGCTATGTATGAAACATATACGAGTGGTGAAGCTTGGCTCAAAGCAATGGAGCTATGTGTACCAGCCTCAACTTTATCGGGCTTGTCTTTATCTGGACCAGAGTTATTTACAGATATGAAGCCTGTTGCGGATCAGCAACTTGGTGGTGTTCTTATGAAAATATTACAAGAGATTATTTTTGGTGTTTTAATCGGCGCTATTTTTACAAAATGGTATCGTTCTGAGCAAAAGGACCCTGATAAAATTACTGCCGATGCATTAAAAGAACACCAACAGAAATGGGAAAGAGAACATCAACATCAGCTGTAATAATTGAAATTTATTTTGTATAAGGAGTTTTGTGAATGGAATTGCAAATTTTGCCTACTATTAGTACATCATTTATTGTAATAAGTGCTGTACTTGTAGCAATTGGTTGGGGCTTAATTATAAAGGGAAAAGTAGAAGCACATAAAAAGGTTATGTTAGCTGCTGGTGTTGCTGCACTTTGCTTCTTTATCATCTACGCTTCACGTACGGTCTTTATTGGTAATACAGCTTTTGGTGGCGGTGAGGATTTAAAACCTTACTATACATTCTTTTTAATATTCCACATTACATTAGCAACAGCTGGAGCCGTATTTGGACTAGTTAGTATTATTTCAGGTTTAAAAACGAACATTAAGCTTCATAAGCGAATTGGACCAATAACTAGTATTATCTGGTTCTTTGTAGCAGTAACAGGTGTTATGGTGTACATGTTATTGTATATACTATTTGAGCCAGGTGAAACAACATCTGTTATTAAAGCGATTTTAGGATTTTAACAAAAAAATCTCCCTCCTTACTCTTGAGAAGGTGGGAGATTTTTTATAGAAGACTGATTAAATAAAGAAAGAGCAACGACAACGAGTAATGGACCGATTAAAATGCCTAGAAAACCAAATACTTTAAAGCCGATAAACATCGCGATAAAAGTGGAGAGCGAAGAAAGACCAATTTTATCACCAATAATTTTAGGCTCAATCATACGACGTATTAAGAAAAGTACGATTGTCAGCACAACTAAGGCAATAGCAAAGACATAATCACCAGTAAATGCTTTGTAAATTGCCCACGGTAACAGTAAAATAAATGAGTCTAAAAACGGAATAACATCTAATAATACAATTAAAAGTGCTAATATAAACGGAAAAGGCGTTTTTAATAAAAAAAACGATATTAAGGCTACGGCAAATATACAAATTCCAACAAGTAATTGAGCTTTAATAAAGCCGAATAATGCAACTTTAACACGCTCTCCGATAAAAAGTATTTTTTGATGGTAATGAAAAGGGATAGGTGCCAATAGTCTCTGGTTAATCGATGGTAAATCTAAAAGAAGCATATATAACACAATCCAATAAACGAAAATATCAAATAAAAGTGATGGTAAATGGGAAAGTAACGACGACCAATCATTAATATTTGTTAAAGAAAGTGCAACTTTTTCAATGGAAGATAACCCTCGTTCAATCATTAATTGAATTTGTGTCACAAGATCTAATGGCAAATGATACGTATAATTAGCTAGCTTGGATTGAATTTGAATCCATAGGGCTGATAATTGGTTGAGATAATCTGGAATATGAATAATAAATGACGAAAACTGTTTCCAGCTTATATAGCCTAAGAGAATACATAGTAGTAATGTTATGCAAAAAAAGAAGGCTAAAAAAATGGAGACAATGATTTTACGCTTTTTTCGAAAACGTTTGCTCATTCGAATAATAAGAGGCTCTAATAATAGTGCGGTTACATAGGCAAGAAGTATAGGAAAAGATAAGGATAAAAACCATAGTATAATTAATCCTATGGCGATGACAATTATAGGATGACGGAAAAAGGGTCTTTTAAAAAATTGTATCAAGTATCTCACCTACATCATTTGAAAGATATAGTTAGTATGAGGAGAAATCATTTTTTTACTCAAAATAAAAAAGACTGGACCACCAGTCTTTTCTTGATAATCATACATATAAATTCTTATGACATGCTTGCATTTTAGAACAACAAGTAAACATGAACTTGTTGTTGCATTAATACCATCGTTTTTGGTCATTAATATGCAAAGACATTGGCTTTACGTTGTTGCTAAAGCGCTAATTATGCGTTAACAGTTTCCAACGCTTTTTTGTTAGAAGGAGACTCAACTACGAATGCTTCTAAGTCTAATCTTACTTTTTTTAAGATTTCATCACATTTTTTTACAAGATGAGCTGGGAAAACTTCATCGTCACCATACTCAACACCATGTGGATAGTAGTATTTACCAAGAGCTGGTTTCATTAATGTTAAGACAGCATCATGTGCACCTACATCACCAGATTGCGCATATGCGAATACGCGTAGGTAGTAACGGCCTTCACGAGTATCGAAACGACGGTCGAAAGTCATGCGTTCGTAATCCCAAGCACCATCACATTCTAAACCATTATTTTTCATAATGTTTTCAATCAGTTCTTGGTCAGCTGTTAAATTCTCAAGGTTAGTATTCTCAAAATACATCTAATAATCCTCCTTTAGCTTTTCGTACAAAGTATACGCTCATTTTTATAATAGAGCATATTCGACATTGTTGCAATGACAACATTGTGTCAACACGTTTACAATTGATATAATAACTTACAATAATGGGGAAGAAAGGGGTCGTGTATGAAAGCTTTATTTCGCATTTTAATTGCTTGTGCAACGATTGCGTTTATCGGCTTTATGTTCTTTAATACGCCTAAGGAAAATGAGCCACTTGAAGGACCAAATGCCAATTCAAATATTATACCGAAAACAGAGTTGGAGCAACCAGAAGTTGGAGCGATGACACGTCCGCAAAGTGGGATGTCGACATTAATTGGTCAAGGCATACAAGTTGTCTTAGAACAATATGGTGAACCAGCAAGGAAAGAGCCTTCATCATTTGGTTACGAATGGTGGATTTATAAAACAAGTGTATCAACATTTTTTATGCTAGGCGTGCAAAATGATGTAGTGACACAAGTATACATAGCGGGTGATAAGCTAGATGCTACACCTTTTAAAATAGGTCAGAAGCGGGACGATATTTACCGAATGACGATTATAGATTATGAAGTAGCTGCCAATGTGGGAGAAAATATTTTCATTTTCTCTATGAGTGAGGAAGATATGCAGACTAGGCTACTAATAAAATTTGATGGACTATTTGCACAGCTTTATATTGATAGAGAAACGAGTGCGCTACAAGGTGTTCGCTTCACTGATAGTGAGACGCTCGTACTACATCAGCCTTATGAAATGATTTATCAAGGTGAGCTAGTTAGTCCGACACCACCGTCCTCGTTTTTACAACAGGATATTAATGAAGCAAGTACTGCACAGCTTGACGATTTAATTAATGTCACGCGCGTTCATCATGATTTAGCTCCATTGGAACTTGATGAAAAACTAGAAGAAGTAGCAAAACTGCACAGTGAAGATATGAAGGTGCAAAATTTTTCTGGTCATGAATCACCAACAAATGGCGATTTAAAGAAACGATTAGACACACATGAAATTGCTTATAGTGATGCGAATGAAAACCTCGCGACAGCTTACTTTGATGCGATTGAGGCAATGCACGGCTGGCTAAATTCACCTGAACATCGCAAAGTAATTTTAAACGATAAATTTTCTGCTGTAGGGTCAGGTGTCTTTTTAAATTACTATACACAAATCTTCCTGGAGCCATCGAAGCAAAAGGATGATAGTGAGGAATCAGTTGAGGATACAGAAGAAGCAGTGCCAGGCACCCAAACAATTCTGAACTTTGCCGGTAGGATATTTTAATAACCGAGTAAAATCCACGCAGACGCCCACGGAAAGCGAAGTGGATTTTTACGAATTTTAGGTATCTCTATATAATTTAATCAGTCTCAAAAGATTGTCTTGATTCATTCAAGCCAATCTTTTTTTGTGCCTAAAACCGGCAAAATTGATTGGCTAATATTTTTCGTATTGGCTAATGGTTTGTAACATTCCACGTTTACAATACCCTACTTAAATGGCATTTGATGGCTCCTGCATTTTTCGTCACACCGTTACAAAAGCCGTCATATGATAGAGAACTGAAAGGAGGAATGAGACATTGCAATTAGCTGAGCTATTGAAAGATTGGCCATGTAGTGTAACTGGTGGATCCATTCGTACAATAATTACTGGTGTAGAGGATTATGCACAATCCGTGAAACCTGGAGATATTTTCATTGTCCGAAAAGGCAAAAAGACATCTGGCAGTCGCTTTGTAAAAGAAGCACTGGCAAGAGGAGCTGCCGCTGTAGTATCCGAGGAAAGTATTGCAATACCATTCAGCGATCAGAATATTCCTTTCGTTTGGGTACCGAATACCGCTTTGTTTTTATCTTATGCAAGTGCAAAACTAGCTGCTTTTCCGGCTGAAGCATTATCGGTTATTGCCATAACGGGAACGAATGGAAAAACAACGGTAAGTCATTTTGTAAGCCATTTACTAAAAGCTTTACATAAAAATGTAGCAGTTATTGGAACAGTAGGCTTCTTCGTTAATGGGCAAAAACAACAAACAGAATATGAGGAATTAACAACATTACAAGCAAAAGAGCTGCATCCTATTTTAAAACAATGTGTTCGTCAAGGTGTTACACATGTTGTTTTAGAAGCTTCCTCAATGGGATTGCAACAGCATAGACTTGATCATTGCGATATTGATTGTGGGGTATTTTTAAATTTATCAGAGGATCATTTGGAAGACCATGGGGGACTGGAAGCGTATAAACGTGCTAAAAAGAGGCTAGCAGATTTATCAAAAAAAATTGTGTTAAATGGAGACGATAATTTTTGCCGCTCTGTTGGTATTTACGACAAGAAAAAATCATGCTCATTCGGTTTTGACAATCACAATGACTTACATATCCAGATTGTGAGTGAAACTATTGGAAAAACAGTACTATGTTTGCAAACGACAACGAGTGAGCACATTATTGCTATTCCTTTTGTTGGTAAGTATCATGTGCAAAATGCAGTAGCTGCATTAATGGCTGTGTGGCGTTTAGGCTTCTCTATTGATGAACTAGCTGAGCATATGTGGGGACTTAAATTACCTGAAGGTAGACTGGAGCGAATAGAAAACCCACTTAGTATTGATGTGTACGTAGATTATGCACATACGGCAGAGGCATTGCAGGCAGTGTTACAAACTTTTGATAGTAAGAAGACCATCTACCTAGTGTTTAGCTGCGGTGGCAATAGAGATAAGGCGAAACGTTTTGAAATGGGTGCTGTGGCAAGCAAGTATGCAGATGTTATTTTCTTAACGACTGATAACCCTCGTGATGAAGATCCTATATTAATTAATGAAAGTATTATTGCTGGTTTCTCAGAGCAGCAATATTATGAAATTTTTTTAGACCGTAAAATTGCGATTCATCAGGCATTGGCAAAAGCGCAAAAAGGAGATATTGTGCTTGTTGCCGGAAAAGGGCATGAACAAACACAGCAAATAAAAAATCAAAAATTCCCTTTTTCCGATCAACAATGTATTAAAGATTATTTTTCCTCTGTTATGACTGACGGCGCTGAATAACAAAGAACGAAGCGGTGGCAATTGCCAGTTTACGACCAGTTTCATCCTCAATGTCACATTCCATTACAAGCGTTTGACGTCCCTTATGAACAAAACGTCCTCGTGCAATTAATTCTTTATTGGTCGTTGTTGCTATATAGGAGACGTTAATATTTGTTGTTACAACATTAAAGCCTGCTGGAACCGAACGCGATGCGAGTCCGCCCATTGCGGCATCTGCAATTGTTGCAATAATTCCTCCATGCGGCACTTTAATGGTATTGTGAATAACGGGCGTAATAGGTATCCGTACCTCACTACTGTCTGGCTCGAAGTTGCCCACCATATGTAAAGCGGCATTGATATAACGGCGATGTATGCCTTGTTGTTTACCGTGAATACCATTTAGCAAGTGTAGTAATACTTCCTCATCCTCCGCTGTACTATGTTGTAAAATAGTAGCGAGTAATTCTTCAATTTGTCCTTTAGTTGATGTTACCAATTTTAAAACTCCTTCTTTTAGAAATATCATTAATGTAAAATTACCACAAAATCTGTTATGATGGATATTAGATTGGGGGAATTAAAATGATGATAACCTCTGAATGGGCAATCATTTTAGATGAGGCCGATGCGCTTTGCGAAATGATTCTTTCCTCCGAGCCTGCGAATGCGCTAAGGTTAGCGTATAATGCTGTTTATAGCGATAGTGAGTTAGTTGAAGCTATATATGCATTTGGTCGCATGAAGGAGCAATACGAAGATGTACAACGTTTCGGAAAATATCATCCGGATTATCATACAATTATGAAATCGATTCGTCAGCAAAAGCGCTCACTCGATTTAAATGAAAAAATTTCAGCATTAAAGTTAGCTGAAAATGATTTTCAAGATTTACTAGATGAAATAAGCTTGCTTATTGGGAAAACTGTATCTGAAGCAGTAAAAGTACCAGTAAGTAATCCATTTTTCGCATCCAATTCTTCATGTGGAAGCGGTTGTGGCTCAGGTGGCTCTTGCTCCTGTTCTGCATAATAGAAATAGTGTCAAAATGACACTGCTACATGTAAAGACACAATACCTCTCGAGGTGTTGTGTCTTTTTTTGTGAAAATTCATAACCTTATTTTAAGTAGGGAAGGAGCATATTTTATATGTAGATGCTACTAGTTGATTGGAGTGAAAGGTGCGACACTCCAGCAGGAACAGCACGAGCTGAAAATCCATTTTTGCGGCATTGCCACAAAAATTAGTTGAAACCGTGCCTGCGGAAAGGGAGCGCCAGGAACCGAAATCAACGTGTCATATTTCTATGTAATAGGTAGAAGCATATCAAAAGGACACTGCTTCTATTTTTTTTGCAATAAAAATTATATAGTAAATATGTAAGTAAAGTTGGGAAAAGGGGGCAATGAAATGAATACATATCGAATTGCTGTTATTCCAGGAGATGGTATTGGTAAAGAAGTAGTACCAGCAGCGATAGAAGTTTTAGACAAGGTAGCACAATTAGATGGAAGCTTTACATTTGAATGGACAACATTTCCATGGGGCTGTGATTATTATTTAGAAACAGGTAAAATGATGCCTGATAACGGCATCGAACTATTAAAGGGCTATGATCAAATCTTTTTAGGGGCAGTAGGAATGCCTGATTTAGTACCCGATCACATTTCCTTGTGGGGGTTATTAATTAAAATTCGTCGTGAAATGAAGCAGTCTATTAATGTACGTCCAGCGAAGCTACTACAAGGCTTAGCATCACCATTACGTAATCCGAATGGCTTTGACTTTGTTGTTGTACGTGAAAACTCAGAAGGGGAGTATTCAGAGAGTGGTGGTCGTATTCATAGCGGACAGGATGAGATTGCCATTCAAAATGCGATCTTTACTAGAAAAGGGACCGAACGTGCGATGCGATATGCCTTTGATATGGCTAAAACTCGTCGTCAGCATGTTACAAGTGCAACAAAATCGAATGGTTTAACTTACAGCATGCCTTTTTGGGATGAGGTATTTGAAGAAGTTGGTAAAGACTATGAAGCAATTGGACAAGCGACCAATCATATTGATGCGTTAGCAGCTTTCCTAGTGATGAAGCCAGAAAACTTTGATGTAATCGTTGCTTCCAATTTATTTGGAGATATTTTAACAGACTTAGGTGGAGCTATTATGGGAAGTATCGGTATTGCTCCAGCAGCTAACTTAAATATTGAACGCGAATATCCTTCTATGTTTGAACCAGTTCATGGCTCCGCGCCAGATATTGCTGGAAAAGGAATTGCTAATCCGCTCGGGCAAATATGGACAGGCAAAATGATGCTTGATTTTTTAGGCTATCAAGAGCTAGGTTCAAAGGTGCTAAATGCAATGGAGGCTACATTGGCGCAAGGTATAAAAACCGGAGATTTAGGGGGAACTGCAACATTACGGGAGGTAACTGATGCAATTTTAGCTCAATTATCTTAATGGCATTTTATAAAAGATAAAGGTAAGAGCATTTACAATAGTTGCTCTTACCTTTATGTCTTCAATCATGTTGTTGTAGTAATTCAACTGCAATATCAGGTCGATCGGTAATAATACCTTTTGCGCCGTTATTAATTAATTTATTCATCGTAACAGCATCGTTGATTGTCCAATAATGGACAGGGATATTCAAGTTACTTAAAAACTGAATAAATTTCGGTGAATCGAGCGATACGACACCTGATTTTGGGGGAATTTGAAATACGTCCACTTTTGGATGATATAAATGTCCGAATTGGCTTGAGAAAGAAGCAAATGCTTTGCGTACATCTGATTCACCTGCACCAAGTGCAACTTGATTTTGTGCATATAAATTAAAACGGTCAATTTGTTCACCATAAAAGCTAGTGACAACGACATGATCCTCTGCATTAAGTTCTTCTATTAATCGCCATAGTTTAGAAGGCATTAAACTACCTTCATACGTATCTGGTGCATCTTTAATATCAATATTGATTAACATATTTGGATAGCATTCTAGTAATTCACGTAGTGTAACAACGTCAACTTTTTTATCCCGATAAGGAAATTCACCTGCTAAATCTTCAAATTGATAGCCATGATTCAATGCGTTTATTTCTGCTAATGTCATTTCTGATACTGACCCATAACCATCAGTTGTTCGTTCTACGGTAGCATCATGGTAAACGATAATTTCTTCGTCTTTTGTTAAGCGAATGTCTATTTCAAAGCCATCTACACCTAACTGTGCAGATTTTTCAAAAGCAAGCATTGTATGCTCAGGTTCTAAATGTGCTCCGCCACGATGTGCGAGAATGATCGGGTGATCAAATTGTAATGCTTGTTTCCCTACACGCTGTTGAGGTTTGGAAATAGCTTTACTACCTGCCCAAGCAGCTGCACTGGCTGCTGCTATTGCAATAGCTATCTTCGTTTTCTTACCCATATTCGTCCTCCTTAACAATCAAATTAATATAAAAGGTGCTGGCGAATTCACTTGCAATGTTCAAGCTAAAGCACTTTTATCTAGCATGAGAGAAAGTAAATCTGTCGATAAACGCGCTATGCTTTACCATTATAACGGAAAAATGAGCGTTCTGTCAGCTAAACTCTGTTGCTATCATTTTCCGGTCTATGGTATGCTTTTATGTAAGAAATGAGGGGAAACTATATGAACGAACGACAAGGGCTAATCGTTTACGTCCATCAATTAAAACATGCGAAATCACTTCGAAAATATGGTCATGTTCATTACATTTCTCGTAAGCAAAAGTACGTAGTATTATATTGCAATCGAGAGGACATTGAAATGATGTCAATAAAATTACAACGCCTTCCATTTGTGAAAGACGTTGTAGAATCTTATCGTCCCTTCGTTAAAACTGAGTTCGAAAATGCAAAGCCAGATAAAGCGAAGGAATACGACTATAAAGCGGGGCTATAACATTAGTTTAATGCTGGAATATAGTGATGAAGTCTCATTATTCCAATTAAGTATTGATAAAATAGTTTTGGCTCCGAAAATATAGAAGAGTGCTTTATTTCTACAACAACCGCTTTTCGACCTAGTTGTTCAATACTTTCTTCGAACATAATTTGACGCTTGGAAGGCTTTTCTTCATTGAATGGAATGCCTTCGCGACAAATATAAATCGGCATGAATTTACTTTCTCCGACTGGTTTTAAAGCGATAGCTAAAGAAGCTACCTTTTTATCTTCTTTTGTAGATGTTAGTATAAAGGCTTGGTGAAAGCGACCTTGATTCGTTTTAATAATTTCAAGTAGTTCATAAACATCGCCATAGCCTTCTCCTAATTCTATAAATTGTTGTGGCATTTAATATTGCACATCCTTTCCAATACACATAGTATCATGCTGCGGGAGGTCAAGCACATGAAATTTGCAGTCAGTTTTTTTTCAATTTTAGTATTAGTCGTATCTGGTGTGTTGTTTTTCCAATATCAGGCCTATTCTTCTGATTTAGAGACAGGAAATGGCGCATTCCATTATTCACAGGAAATCGAGATTGTCTATCGTGAAAATAGTCTAGATATTCGTCACCATTTTAAAAACTTGCCAAATCAAAAGGTGAAAATAAAATGGCCAGAGGATGCAACAAACCCAACATGTTTTATCGATAATGAAAATAGTTGTAATCGTTTATCAGAGGAAGTTTCCTATTTTGAAAAAGGTGAAACTAAATCACAATCCGTTTCATACATAATCCCAATCGAGGGTGGCTTAAAAGATAAAATGCTGCTTCAAAATGTCTTTGCCACGTTAACGAATGGAGAGGTGTCGTATTCTGTCATACATATTTCAACAGATAGTAAAACTGTCGGACAATGGATAACAGGTCTACCTTTAGTAGGTCAGCAACAATTATCACTTGTTAACTATACGATGTTTAGCGGCAATGGCACGGCGAGTGATTTATATTGGCAAGCTGGTGATTTAAAGGCGCAAGAGCAAACTCCTGTCTTAACAATTTATGCACAGCAGGCAATTTCAAAAGATTTCTTAAAATCACTCGAAAATTTAAAGTTCTTAAATGATGAGCATATAGCGATTGTTCAGGAGAAAAATCCTGTTGCTCAACATGACGAACGATTATTATTTTTACCAACGCTAACAGCACAAGCAGTTGAGCAGGAAGTGATTCTTTCGCAAATTCATTCACAATATACTTTTGAAAATTCGCCGGCATGGTTGGCTGAAGTTGTGGCATCCTATTTAGTGAAGGATACGATAGGCTCAGAGAAGACAAAAGAAATTGTGCAGACATTAAAAGACTACATGACAGCGAGCCAACAGTTAGCATGGCAGGAAGCTATGGATAACCTTGGACTAGAACCAATCTCTCCGGTGACAATGGATAAGCTACTTTCAACAGTGTTGAATGGGAAAACTTCTTATTTCCAATTAAATGCAACACTAGAAAATGGTACGTATCCGTTATTAATGGAGGACGAGCGAAGTATTTATGTAGATGGCATTCATAAAAAAGATGTTCATGTTATTTTATATGAAAGTCAAGTATTATACAGTGCCGATACATTACTACCTTACCTAGGATATACAGCGGGAGAAGGGAAGAATGGTTATTATGTAAATAGTGACAATCGAACATTCCGCTTCCCGAAAGAATCTGGATTCTACGTGTTCAATCAACGTAGATATTCCACAATTTCTGATCCAATTATTAAAATTGTTGATCATTATTATGTAGAAGAAGCTTGGCTACAACGACTATTTTTAGTAGAACTACAAAAAAGTGATGGTCGAATTCAAGTTTTAACACAAGAACAAGAATAATTTTTTGCAGCGGAGGAGTTCTTTCGCTGCAAAAATGCTTTCTATTTGTAACAGAAAGTACGGTGAAATACATCTATGAGAGTAGTAGCAGGAGAACGTAAAGGAATGCCACTAAAGGCAGTTACAGGGAGTACAACAAGACCTACAACAGACAAAGTAAAAGAATCCATATTTAATATGATAGGTCCATTTTTTGATGGGGGAACTGCACTAGATTTGTTTGCAGGTAGCGGTGGATTAGGAATTGAGTCGCTCAGTAGAGGTGCAGAACATGCTATCTTTATTGAAAAAGACGCTAAAGCCTATCAGGTATTACAGGAAAATATCAAGAAGTGTCGATATGAAAATTGTTCAGAGCTTTTTCGTATTGATGCAAAGCGTGCTGTGAAAGCGCTATTAAAGCGTGATATTACGTTTAATCTTGTATTTTTAGATCCGCCCTATCACCATAAAGAATACTATGATTTAGTACAGGTGCTTGTGGACCATGATAAAGTACAACACAATGGTATTATTTTATGTGAACATGCAAAAGAAGTAGAATTACCACCTAGTTTTGGTGCTTTTTTATTACAGAGACAAGAAACATATGGCGGAACGATTATTTCGGTCTATCGTTGTGCTGGGGAAGAGGGAGAGTAAGTTGGAGAAAATTGCTGTTGTTCCTGGGAGTTTTGATCCTGTTACATTTGGTCACCTAGATATAATTAAGCGTGCAGCTGATGTTTTTGATATTGTTTATGTTGCGGTTTTAAACAATTCATCAAAGCACCCATTATTTTCTGTAGAAGAACGTATGGCATTGATGGCAGAAGTTACAAAGGAATTGCCGAATGTACGAATTGAAAGCTCTTCAGGTCTCCTTATTGATTATGCTAAAGAAAAGAACGCAAAGGCGATTGTTCGTGGCCTACGAGCAGTTTCGGATTTCGAATACGAAATGCAAATTACTTCAATGAACCGCTTTCTTGATGAAACGATTGAAACATTTTTCATCATGACAAAAAATCAATATTCGTTCTTAAGCTCTAGCATTGTGAAAGAAGTAGCGAAGTATGGAGGCAATGTTCATGAACTTGTTCCGGCTTGCGTGGAACAAGCTTTAAAAGAAAAATACGGTTTTGCTAAATAAAAAATAGAGGATGTATTAATTAAGACATCCTCTTAGAAGACTATAAACAAACTTGAAAAATTTCGAGTGCTGTCTATAGTCTTTTTTATTTCAAATAAATAATTTGCCTGTTGAAAAATTGTGTGAGTGCCTGGCACTTTCTGCGGGCACGTTGTAAGCCGCAACCTTCGCTGTCGCGAGGCTTGTTGGGTCTTACATTGCGTGCGTTTCCGCAGGAGTCACTGTGGATTTTTACTATGTTAACTTTACTGGTAGTGCCATGAAAATTCAAAATTGTGTGAGTGCCTGGCACTTATTTTAAGAAAAA
This sequence comes from Lysinibacillus sp. NPDC093712, assembly GCF_050280025.1. NCBI lineage: Bacteria > Bacillati > Bacillota > Bacilli > Caryophanales > Bacillaceae > Lysinibacillus > Lysinibacillus sp. NPDC093712. The sequence continues at coordinate 355,276 of NZ_JBNNUU010000003.1, read as the reverse complement.
AAGAGCATAAATAGTAGGCACAATGATTATGCTAAGAAGGCGAAATTTAATATAAGGTCTGACTGAAAGCTTGGCGGATTTTGCAATGACAAAAATTTGCAAATGGATACTAATGCTTTGCATCGTCAGCATAATGACTACTAGTAATGATAAGTATGGGTAATTGCCGAATTCTGTGACAGTCATTTTTAATCCATTTGTTACTTCTAATACAGCGGCGATAGCATGCTCGACTGGTTGTGGAAGATTAGGTAACATTTTATCTAAACTTTGTTGTAATATTGTTTGAATAGTTGTGAAAAAAATAATGGTCGTTCCAACTAACAAAATGGTTGGTGCTGTTTCTTTTATGCTCTCTGAAAATGGGGATGAATATAGGGTTGTATTGTGTATAGAAATAGTAGGTGAGTCGGTTTTACGAAATAAAAAATAACCAACTACTAAGCAACAAATATTAAAACTATGTAGTAAACATAAAAACAGCCAACCAAACGTATTACTGTGTAATAAATCAAGGCTAACAAAACCTAATACAAAAAGAGGGCTTGGTGCATGACAAACTGCTAGTAAAAAATTTGCCTCCTTAGGATGTAATTGTCCACTGTTTTTTAGATACACAATTGTTGTAGCTCCAGTTGGATATCCACCGAGTGCGCTTATCAAGTAGGCTTGTACGTATAAAGAAACTCTTTTTGTTTTTGCGCGCATAGGAGAGGTTAAACGAAGTAACCATTGCGTTAAAATAAGATAAGGTAGTAAATACGGAAATAGCGCCTCCATAAATAGATTCAATCCTAAATCGGTACCAGTATGAGCAGTTTGTGGGAATAACAAGAGTAATAGGATAAGAAGTATGCAGAGCGCTATTTGAATTGTCGCAAACATGTTATCATCTCGTTTCAACTTTTTGTCATTCACATAGGCAAATGCTAAAATTAATATATGTGAAAAAGGCAAAAACATGAACTACTGGTTTTTGCATGCGTCTTAGGAGGTGTCCATTCATGAAGAAAAAAATTAGTTTATATGCAATGTTTTTAGTCGCGCTTTGTTTTTTAATGCTATACCGACTAGACGCGTATATTATGAAGCCTGGCAGTGCATACGATGTTAGTAAATTTGTTAGTGTCGCTAATAATCATACGGATGAAGCGGGATCGATGAGTTTAATGACAGTTGCTATGCAACAGGCCACACCGTTTTCGTATTTATGGGCGAAAACACAAAAATATGAAAAAATAATGGATATTCAGCAAGTGAGAAATCCATTAGAGGATGACGAGGAATATAATATCCGACAGTTAAAGTTAATGTCAGACTCTCAATTCAATGCAAAATATGTGGCCTTTCAAAGAGCGGGGTTAGAGACGAAAATACACTTTAATGGTGTATTTGTATTAAATGTCTTAGATGGTGGCGCCTCAGATGGTTTCTTAAAAGCGGGTGATGAAATTACGAAAGTGGATGGTACAGAAATTACGAACCAACAAATGCTTGTTGATCTGCTGTCAACAAAACAAATTGGGGATAAAGTGACCATTCAATTATTACGTAATCAAAAGGAACAAGAAGAAACGATTACGCTGAAGGAAATTCCTCAATCTGAGGAAAAGCGAGCTGGGTTAGGAATTACCTATGCAGAAAGTAAATCGATTGAAACTAATCCAAGTGTCACAATGCACACAGAAGATATTGGTGGTCCTTCAGCGGGGCTTATGTTTACACTAGAAATTTTAAATCAATTATTGGAAGAGGATTTAACAAAAGGCTATGCAGTAGCTGGAACTGGTGAAATGCTCATAGATGGATCAGTAGGGCGAATTGGTGGTATTGATTACAAAATCATTGCAGCCGATCGAGATGGCATGGAAATCTTTTTTGCACCTGATGATGAAATCTCAACTGAAATGAAGGCAAAGTATCCTGAATTAGAATCGAATTATGCGACGGCAGTCAAAACGGCTAAAGAAATCGGTACAAAAATGAAAATTGTACCTGTGAAAACGGTCGATGATGCAATTGCTTATTTAAAACAATTAGAACCTAAATAAAATTGGCTATTTGTGGTCGATAAAAGAGAAAAAGTGTTAGATTGATGTCGACCATCAATCTAACACTTTTTGCTGTGCTGGATGTCTGCAACGGCAGTTGCTTTTCGCTCTGTGCAGTAGGCCGCTAACGCGTTGCTTCTGACGTAATTTTAAAGCTTGTCCCAGCCTGCCTTTTAAGACTGTAGCTTAAAGCGGCCGCTCGCAACGGCAATCAACTGCTGTTTTCATCTATTAAAATCGAATCGGCGGCGTTTGATAATCTTTTGGCAATGTGAACTGCTGCGCCCCTTGTTCTATACTAAAGTTATATACTTCAGCAGCATGTATATCTACAGCGAGCATAGCATCATTTGTAGAGGCAACGCGGCTTATTAATGGTAATGTAAAGTCCTTTTTATGCATGCCTAAGTATGCTTGCCCTTGCGCACTCATTCCGAGTAAGCGGATTGTAGAAGGGGATTGGAAGCTCTTAAGTTGCTCCTTTGTAAAACCTGTATAAATATGTGTCAGCATGCGTTGTAGACGTGTCCAAGTATAGCGTTTAGATTTTATTTTCTCCATAAAGCTACTAAAGGAGCTACTCGTTTTCGCTGCTTTTAGTAGTGCGTGCTCTATACCCTCTGTTACTTCCGCATAGCGCGTTAACTCGCTTGCTGTATGCCGAATAAGGGTAAACTGTAAAAACGGCCAAAAAGCCTCCCAGCTAGCAAAATTTTTATATTGAGCATACCAATCCTGTAAATAATGAAAGGAAGCTTGGGGGAGTACATCCTGCACGCTTTGTAATGTTCCTTTCGTAGCGAGTGCTTTACGAATGCCAGTGGCACTTGCAATCGATGCCCCCTCCTGCATAGCATCGTGATATCCAGCAGCTATACGTGGAATAGTTAAAGGCTTAATTGCACTTCCTAGCGTCATTGCCGCTTCGATATAATGGAATCCTAGTATATTGTTTGGTTGTGCTAAATCAATGTATGTAGCAGGGAATTTTTGAGAAAGCTGTTCATAGGCATAATGCAGGCTTTTAGGGTAGCTAACACCCGTTTTAACGCTTTCTTTAATAAGTGCGTCATATTCGGTGCGGTGCTTTGAAATTAACTGGTACGTATTCATAAAGGGTTGTATGGAGCCATCTTCGCTACCGAAAGCAAAAGCATCACAGCGAATTGCCGATAATAATGAAATCGCCCCCTTTGCGAAATCCGTTGCGGGTGCGGTACTATAGACATACGGTAGCTCAATTACAATATCAACTCCGCTAGCGAGCGCCATTTTTGTGCGTGTCCATTTATCTACCATGGCAGGTTCACCGCGCTGCAAAAATGTACCGCTCATAACAGCAATTGCTATATCTACTTGCGCTACTTTTTTTGCCTGTTCTAAGTGATAAGCATGTCCATTATGAAATGGATTGTATTCAACAACAATACCGACTGCTTTCATTACGTAAAACCCCCTTTATTTATCTTTTGTGCTTCTTATTTTTGACCAATCAGGATGCCTCTAGCCTATTCTTTGCTCATTACTATTGAAATTTTAGTATAGGTTGTGTATTGTGGCTAAGTGGAATGATTTTGATGTACTTAATTATAGGTGGGTTTTCGAGTGGTGACAAGAAATTATCTTGACATCTATTTTTACACATTATATAATCAACAGTGTTGTCTCGAGGTGATTAAACGAATGAAATGGTCAATTCATCAATTAGCTAAATACCGTCAAGACGGAATGCCGATCGATACCTATGTCCGATTGGATGAGGTGATGGAGCGAAACCAGGATATTCGAGCAATTTCGCCCGTTCATGTAAAAGGGCTATGTACATTCGGTGCATCGCAAATGACTTGTCAGCTTACTGTGACAGCAACGTTAACACTCCCGTGTGCTCGCACTTGGGAAGATGTTGAGTTTCCCATCAAAGTTGAGACAGTTGAATTATTTAGCTGGATTGACGAAGATAAAAGAGGGGAAGATGACGGTAATATTCACTATATTGATGGTGATGTAATCGACATGAAGCCAGTTATTGAGGAGCTAGTGCTTCTTGAAGTACCAATGCAAGTATTCAAAGAGAATACCGAAGGACAAGTGCATGGTGGTAAAAACTGGTCTTACGCAACTGATGAAGACGTGGAGCTTCACAAAAAAACTGACGAACCAAAAGTGGATCCAAGACTAGCTGATTTAGCTAAGTATTTTGATCAAACAGACGAATAGACGATCTGTAAGGAGGTGCCATCAATGGCTGTACCATTTAGAAGAACTTCTAAAACTGCAAAAAGAAAGCGTCGTACGCATTTCAAACTATCTGTACCTGGTATGGTAGCTTGCCCAAACTGTGGTGAAGCAAAATTATCACACCGTGTTTGCAAAGCTTGCGGACAATACAAAGGTAAAGAAGTAGTAAGCAAATAATACAGTGTTTGCTCACTTAAAAGGCTAGTAAAGAGACCATGGCTCTTTACTAGCCTTTTTGTTTGTATGAAGTGACAGAATTTTTAATAAATATTATAAAGTTATATAGTACTATAATAATTGTGTGATACAATTTATTTAACTTGCTGTCAGTGGGGGTTTAAAGCTTAGTTGAAGGTGGAGGTTTGTAACTTTTAGTGGAGCTTTTCAAGCGGGCTCCGCTTGAGCTGAGGTACAATTGATGATGGGGATAAAGGGGGAACTGTAGTGGCTTATATAATTGACAATCAAGATGGAATCATGACTTTTACGATAAATCGTGAGGAAAAGCGTAACGCTGTGAATGATGAGGTAATGAATGGTCTTCGAGAAGTAATTACATATATCCAACATCATGACGATGTGCGTTTTTTAGTAGTCACAGGAGCGGGAGAAAAATCTTTTTGTTCAGGTGGCGATTTATCGGAGTTTCATTCTCTTGAAACGGAAGATGAAGCATTTGGTATGTTAAGTAAGATGGGTGAGATTTTATATGATCTTGCTACATTACCAGTACCGACGATTGCGTTAATAAATGGAACGGCTGTCGGTGGTGGATGTGAGATAGCGACTGCTTGTGATTTTCGCTTAGTGGCGAGTCATGCTAAATGTGGCTTTATTCAAGGGACATTAGCAATTACAAGTGGCTGGGGTGGCGGTACATACTTGTTTGAACGAGGTTTACGTCATGATCGTGCAATGAAGATGCTAGTGGATGCAAAGCCATATCCAGCACAATTACTATATGACATTGGCTGGGCTATGCGCGTATTTGAGGGATCGAAGCAACTTGCTTTAAATGATTTTATTGAACATATGCGTAAAATACACCCTTCCGTGCACAAGGCTTATAAAGAAATTGAACTTCGAAAATGGCGTGAGCGTAATATGTATGAGCGTGTAATGGAGGAAGTTCGTACTTGTGCAAAACTGTGGGAAAGTGAAGCGCATCACGAGGCAGTTAATAATTTTCTAACTAAAAAGAATAATAAGTAGCGTATAGTGGCAGTGATTACATGAAAACATAATCACTGTCTTTTTTCGTCCCGTGATTCTATTTTGCTTGATAACGCATATAGTAGTAAAAAATGTGAGGGTGATAGATTATGGAACTGAAAAAAAGAAAAGATCAATGGACGAAGGAAGACGATGAAAGATTAGCAGAAATTGTCTTGCATAATGTGCAAAATGGTAAAACGCAGTTAGAGGCATTTGAAATGGCTGCTGATGAACTTGGGCGTACAAAACAAGCGTGTGGCTTTCGTTGGAATAAAACGTTACGTGGGCAATATAGTCAATCGCTTTTAGCTGTTCGCAATCAACCTCAACAATCTATGCGAAGTCATTTGAAATTAGCGTTAACGAGTTTTGATGAATTGACAGAAGCCTATCAAAGTCTTGAGATTAAACACCGTGAATTGCAAAATGAACATGAAAAGCTAGTGAAATGGTTACAGCAAGGCTATTCTTTAATGAAAGATTAACGTGGCAAAGGGAAAATGATTGTAAGTAGATAGTTACGTTCTTTTTCAAAAAAGAGTAAGGTCTTTTAAGAAAATGATGCAAAAGAAACCATAGGATATGTAAACGCTAACGTCGACTAAACATTTTACCTATACTGGATGAAAACAACCATTATTGTATCGTAAACACCAGCTAATCTTGTATAATAGAAACACCTGCAAAGGAGGTGTCTCAGATGAATTTCTGAGGCACCTCCTTCTATGGCGTAAGGATTGGTGTTTATGTTACTGTAGTGCGAGAAAAGTAAATGCTGGAGAAGCGTTTATAACTTCAGTTTAGGCTGTTTAAAAGGTTTGTTTTTTACTGTTTAGATAGCCTCTTTACATTAAGCGGAGGTGGCGAACGTTGTGAATGTAGTAGTTATTGGAGCTGGTGCAGTCGGTCAGCTAATGGCTAGTTTCTTAGCGGAGGCTTGTATGGATGTTACTTTAGTTGTAAGAAGACAAGAACAAGCCGATGAACTTAATTTGAAGCATTTAACGAGGGTCCATATAGATGGTACAAAAACATTGCATCAAATTGCTTCTAGCGTTGAGTTAGAGACGTTGCCCCGGCCGGATTTGATTGTAGTTGCTGTGAAATATGGTCATTTGCAAAATATTTATAAACAATTATTAGCTTTACCTAAGGAAATACCATTGTTGTTTGTGCAAAATGGTTTAGCACATTTTGATGAGGCTTTACGTTTACCACAAAATACGATTGCTTTTTGCTCAGTTTCGTTCGGTGCTCAAACAATTGATTTTACAACTGTTCAACATAGAGGTGTTGGTCTATGCAAAATAGGAATAGCGCGTGGAGACAGTATTGTATTTGAAAAGTTGTTACACTTAGAAAATCCTTTATTCCCAATAGAGTTGGTTGAAAACGCCGAACAAATGCTTTTTGAAAAAGCTATATTCAATTGCATGATAAATCCATTAACGGCAATTTTGCAAATTAAAAATGGTGATTTATTAACAAATAAGCAAGCATACTTGTTAATGCATACCATATATCAGGAGTTAACAGAGGCTTTTAAAGATATTGAAAGTATCATTCCGTTTTCTGCTGTAATAGCTTTGTGTAAAAAAACAGCGGCGAATACATCATCTATGCTAGCTGATCGCATGCAAGGTAGAAAAAGTGAGGTTGAAACGATTGTTGGGGTAGTTTTACAAAAGGCTTCAGCGAACGGTTATCCATTACCTACTTTGCGAACTTTATATCACCAAGTTTTAGCGATTGAAGAGAGCGGTGGGCAATCTTGAAAGATTTTTTACATATAGTCATCAGCGTCATTATTTTTTGTCCAATTCTTTTATTCGTCATTGTCTATGCTATTAGTCGAAAGGTTAATATTCGTGGTACGCATGCATTTGGAGCCGCGTCTGATGTGACGACGTTCTGCTTGTTTTTCTCGGTACCGTTGGCAATTGGTGTGCTGTGGGGAGTAAATGTAGGGGCATTTTTAGTAATGCTAGCAATAATACTGGCAATCATTTTTACATATGTAGACTGGCGTACAAAAAGAGAAATTGAAGTAAAGCCGCTATTACGGAAAATTTGGCGTTTTTTATTTTTAGTACTTAGTGCAGCGTATATTTTAATTTGTATAGTCGGCATGATTCAATCTGTTGTAGAATATTTACACGCTGTATAAGCATTTTCTTTTCATGTTGGAGACAGAAGCGTTAAAATAATAGCATTAAAATGTTTACAAGGAATACGATGATTTAGTGAGTAGAGGAGTTTGTGTTAAATGAAACTGGAGTCAATCCAAGTACCCGTGAAAAATCGTGTGCTAGCAGATTATTGGTCGCCAAATACTGCCATTCATGAGTTTTTTGAATATGAATATAGTGATGAATCGTTTGAAAAGCGAGCAAAATATTTGGAGCAACGAGCGTGTGACCAAAAAGAATTAACAGCAATAATTCGTCAGTTTATGGAGCCGCTTGGCTTATCTGAAAAAGCGAATGAGCATTTGCAACAACTAGAGCAAGGAGCTGTTGCGGTTGTCGGTGGGCAACAAGCGGGTGTATTAACTGGCCCTCTTTACTCGGTTCATAAAGCCATTTCGGTAATATCATTAGCGAAAGAACAAAGTGAAAAGCTTCAACGACCGGTTGTACCTATTTTTTGGATAGCTGGAGAAGATCATGACTTAGAGGAAATTAACCATACATTTACAATGCATGATATGGATATAAAAAAACGTGCGTATGGTGAACGTTCGCGGAGAAAAACAATGGCATCGACAACAAGCTTAAATAAAGAAGCGATGGTTCAATTAGTTAACACTATCATTAAGGATTTTGGAGAAACAGCCCACACTGAAAAGTTGTTCAACCAACTTTTAGATGCGTTGAACAATAGTGAAACATTTACAGATTTCTTTGCGCGACTAATGAACGAGTTGTTTAAAGAAGAAGGGCTGCTCATGATTGATGCGGCAGATATGAACTTCCGTCAATACGAACGTAACAATTTTGCACGGCTTATAAACCATAGTGAGGAAATTGCAAAATTAGTAACGGAAAAGGAAGCGGCGTTGGAAAGTGCTGGATACGGGAAGCCGATTTTAGCAACCGACGATGCAGCTAACCTGTTCTATGTAAAAGAGGGAGAACGCTTTTTACTAGAAAGACGACACAATCAATTTGTCAATTTAGCAGCAAATATCAAACTTTCACGTGAAGAGCTATTAACAATTGCAGAAAAAAATCCTGAAGATTTAAGTAATAATGTTGTAACACGTCCGTTAATGCAGGAAATGACGATGCCGGTATTAGCGTTTGTTGGTGGACCTGGTGAGCTTGCTTATTGGGCAACATTAAAGGATGCCTTTTCAGTGTTAGGTTTACAAATGCCGATTTTTGCACCACGTCTCAATATTACGATTATTACACGACATGTAGAACAACTACTGCGTGAATATCATTTAACAGTGACGGATGTATTGGAGGGCAAAGCGATGGCATTGAAGGAGCAATTTATTGCCGAAGTTCAAGATGATGAGGCAAAGCGTCAAATTCTTGAGATGCAACAACTCGTTTTAGATAAATACGCTACTCTTGAGCAATATTTTGCACAACAACATATGTCGCTAGATAAAATACTTGAAAAAAATAAAGAAAATCATGTGAGGCAGTTTGAGTATTTGCAACAAAAGGTAGAACAAACGGTGCTAAGTAAGCATGAGACTACTATCCGTAAATTTATGACGCTGCAAAATGAGCTATATCCAAATGATGGGTTCCAAGAACGTTCTTATAATCCATATCAATATATCAATGAGTTTGGACCTGCGTTAATCGATGAAATGCTCAAGAAAAAATATAGCGTTGGAAATCACCACTATTTACTTTATTTATAAAAAAATTAAAATGTATCTTTGGAACTATTAAAGGTATGATGTAAATATAGATTTGAAGAAATTTGTCGGTTTAACAGGAAAATAGAGAGCTATCCTACTAAGGGTAGTTCTTTTTTTATGCCCTTTAGCACAAAATAAAATTTGGCTTAAAGGTCTAAACACACATAAAAGGTTAAAATGTCAAGTTTTTTTTAAAAAAAGTGGAGGAAAGTGGGGGGATGTGGTACATTATTTAATAAAGTGGGGTGACTAGCATGTTCATGGGAGAATATCAACACTCTGTTGACGCGAAAGGACGATTAATCGTGCCCGCAAAATTTCGTGAAGCCTTAGGTGAAACCTTTGTTGTGACACGCGGACTTGATAATTGTTTATTTGGCTATCCTATGGATGAATGGCGAAAACTCGAAGAAAAATTAAAAGGTTTACCGATGACAAAGAAAGATACACGTGCTTTTGCAAGGTTCTTCTTTTCAGGTGCGACAGAAGTAGAAATAGACAAGCAAGGTCGTATTAATATTCCTTCGACTTTAGTGCAACACGCACATTTAGTAAAAGAATGTGTTGTACTAGGTGTCTCGAATCGAATTGAGATATGGGCAAAAGATGCTTGGGAAACTTATTTCACAGAGTCTGAACAATCTTTTAATGAAATTGCAGAAAATATGATTGGCTTTGATTTTTAACTTTGTAGTAGACGTAAAAACGTCAGTTGAAAAAGTAAAGGCCTGAGGGGAGCGATTGGTATGTTCGATCATACAACCGTGTTATTAAAAGAAACTGTTGACGGATTGAACATCGATCCTGATGGTGTATATGTGGACTGTACGCTAGGTGGAGCAGGACACAGTGAATATTTAGTACAACAATTATCAGATAAAGGCCGTCTAATTTGTTTTGATCAAGACACAACGGCTATTGAAAATGCGAAAGTTCGATTAGCTCCTTATATAGAGCGAGTAACATTTGTGCATTCGAATTTCCGCTATTTAAAAGAAGAACTACTAGCTATTGGTATCCAAGAGGTAGATGGCATTTTATATGATTTAGGCGTTTCTTCGCCACAATTAGATACACCAGAACGTGGTTTTAGCTATCATCATGATGCTCCACTTGATATGCGTATGGACCAGACGGCAGCGCTTACGGCGTATCATGTCGTTAATGACTGGGCATACGGAGATTTAGTCCGTATTTTCTTCCGTTATGGAGAAGAAAAATTTTCTAAGCAAGTTGCTCGAAAAATCGAAGAGGCTCGTAAAACGGCACCGATTGAAACAACGGGACAACTTGTGGAACTAATTAAAGAGGGTATACCAGCAGCGGCTCGCCGTAAAGGTGGACATCCTGCAAAGCGCATCTTCCAAGCAATTCGTATTGCTGTCAATGATGAGCTAGGCGCGGCAGAGGATTCATTAGTCGATGCGATTGATATGATTAACGTAGGTGGACGCATTAGTGTTATTACATTCCATTCTTTGGAAGACCGCCTATGCAAGACAATTTTTAAGGAAGCGTCATCTTTACCTGAATTACCACCAAATTTACCGGTAATTCCAGATGACATGAAGCCGACTTTAAAGCTTGTATCTAGAAAGCCGATTCTACCTTCTGAGGAAGAATTAGCAGTTAACAATCGAGCTCGTTCAGCAAAGCTTAGAGTGGTGGAGAAAATTAACGACAAAGGGCGTGAGTAAATGGCAGCAGTTCGTGTAAGGCAGCACCAACAGCAACATGTGCAACAACCGTTAACACCACCTAGTCCACAACCCACTATCATACGTCGTAAAAAAACGAACCAGAAGTTTGAAAAGATGATGCTACTAGCTCTAGTAAGCATTATTGCTGTATTGTCAGTATTAGTGTTGAACAACCAAGCAGCAATTCAAACGACAAGCATGGACATTCAAAAAATCCAAGCAGAAGCAGATGAGATTGCAAAACAGAATGTTGACTTGACAGTTCGTGTAAGTGAACTTTCTACATACGAAAATATATGGAAAAAAGCAAAAGAACTCGGTTTAACTCAAAATGAGAAAAATGTAAAGGTAGTGCCGGGAGAATGAAAAAAAAGAGATTTCGATTCCAATGGGGAGCCTTTCTATTACTAGTTTTTTATGGAGGGCTCTTTTTTCTATTATTCACGAGAATGATTACGTTGCAGGCGACAGGTGAAGCAGAAGGACAAGCGCTTGCTGCAAAGGCAGCAGCTAAATATAACAAGGAAAGTGCAATAACAGCAAACCGAGGAAAAATATTAGATAGAAATGGACAAGTCATTGCAGAAGATACACTAAGTTATCGATTAATTGCGGTAGTTAGTGACAAGGCTACTACAGATGAAAAGAATCCACATCACGTTGTAGACCCTGAAAAAACTGCGGAAGTTTTAGCAGAATATATACCAATGGAAAAAGATGATATTTATAAGCGGCTAACGAAGCTGCGTAGTGATGGGACACTGCCGTACCAGGTGGAGTTTGGCGTTGCAGGCAGGGGCATTAACCATGAAGTAATGAGCAAAATTAAGGACTTAAAATTGCCTGGAATTTTGTTTGTCAGCGATTTAAAACGCTATTATCCAAATGGTATATTTGCTTCTCATTTAATTGGTTTTGCTTTGAAAGAGGACAATGAGGATGGAACTGTCACAACGAAAGGGAAAATGGGATTAGAGCTTACGTATGACAAAGAACTAACGGGTGTTAACGGCAAAGTTAAATATCAAACGGACGCTTTTAGTTATTTATTACCGAACAGTGAAAAAATGGTTACACCTGCTAAAGACGGCGATAATATCTATTTAACGATTGATAAAACAATTCAAAGTTTCGTAGAGGATGCGATGACGCAAGTAGAGAAGGAGTATAATCCTGAATCTATGATAGTAGTAGTAGCTGAACCGAAAACTGGGAAAATATTAGCAATGTCACAGCGTCCGACTTTCAACCCCGATACGCGGGATAGTACGAATATGAAATGGCTCAATGCCGTAACAGAAGAAACGATGGAACCAGGGTCAACGATGAAGACGTTCACACTTGCTTCTGCTATCGATACTGATAAATGGGCGCCGTCTGATAAGTATATGTCAGGGCAATACACGATACTGGATCGAACAATTCGAGATCATAACCAAGTAGGTTGGGGGAAAATTTCGTATTTAGAAGGTTTCCAACGTTCATCAAATACAGCGATGGCCAATTTATTGAAAAGTATTGGTGATGATGTATTTGTTGATTACCTAGATAGATTTGGTTTTGGCAAGAAAACGGGCATTGATTTGCCGAATGAAGCAACGGGTACGATTTTATCGAAGTATCCAATTCAACGAGTAACAACGACGTATGGTCAAGGTTCAACAGTGACACCGGTCCAGCTTATACAAGCGATGACTGCGATTGCCAACGACGGTAAGATGATGCAGCCATATGTGATTGATAAGATTGTAGATTCAGTAACTGAAAAAACGATTCAACAGCATGAGCCTGTTGAAAAGGGTCAGCCAATTTCAGCGGATACAGCGAAACAAGTACGAGAAATACTTGCTTCTACATTAACATCAGAATACGGGACAGCGAAGGACTTTGTACTTGATGAATACCAAGTAGCAGGTAAAACGGGTACTGCCCAAATTCCAAAGGCAAACGGTACCTATTCATGGGGGGCTAATGAGTTCCTGTATTCATTCCTAGGAATGGCTCCATACGATGATCCACAACTAATTATGTATGTTTCAGTTGAAAAGCCAAAGCTTAAAGGTGAACTGGGCTCGGTACCCGTGTCAAAAATATTTAAGCCTGTCATGCTCAATAGTTTAAAACATTTAAATATTAGTCCAGACGATGTTCAGCATGTAGATCATGTAGATTTAAATGATTATACTGGTCAAAATGCAGAAGCTATACAGGTAGAGCTAGCAAATGATGGGTTGAATCCTATTATTGTTGGGGCTGGCGGGAAAATTATAGAGCAATATCCAAAAGGTGGACAAACGCTTGTAAAAGGCAATTTTGTATTTTTAAAAACAGCAGGTGATATCGCACTGCCAAACTTTACTGATTGGTCGTTGCGTAATCTATTAGTTTTCAAATCAATGTCAGGTCTTCAAATTGAAGTTGTTGGAGAGGGCTTTGCAGTGAGCCAAAGTGTATCTGCAGGTACAGTGATTTCAGATAATGCACCAATTGTAGTGAAATTGAAAACGCCTGCTGAAAGCTTTGTGCAAGACGTGGAAGCACCATCTGAAGGAGAAGTTGAACAAGTAGATGATGAATAGTCACTGAATAGAAGTCCACTTTATTTCATACGTTGTAAAAAACAAGGTGTGATGTCGAATGAAGTGGATTTCTATCCATTCCAAAAAGCGTTTACGTATTTTATATGTTTTGTTTATGTGTGTAGCAGTTGCAATTGTCATTCGGTTATTTGTTTTGCAAGTGTTTGACCAGAAAGAATTGACGCAAAAAGCAGAAGAGAACTGGGATCGTGAAATTCCATTTGCAAATGAACGCGGGCATATTACGGACCGAGATGGTAACAGTATTGTGACGAACAAGCTAGCTCCTACATTATATTTCATGCCGTCACAAAGCAAAGATATTCCAGGAGCAGCAGCGAAAATTGCACAGGTGCTTGAAGTAGATGAACAAAAACTGTTAGAAAAGATGCAGAAAAAAGCGTACTTAGTAAAGCTTGCACCTGAAGCGAAAAATATTTCCTATGAGAAGGCTGTTGAGTTACAAGGAATGCAAATTGAAGGACTATATAGTGGTGTAGATTACTCAAGGGAATATCCTTATGGTACGCTACTATCTCGCTTTTTAGGTTTTACAGGATATGATGCGCAAGGGCTAGCGGGGATAGAATATGAATACGACAAGCTATTACAAGCTAATTCTTCTGCCATAAGGCTTTTTACAGATGCGAAAGGTAATAACTTACCGAATGTCGCTAGTGCATGGAAAGCTGGAGAAGATGGCGCAACGATAGAGCTAACAATTGATGTAGATGTACAGCAAGTCGTTGAGCGAGAGCTATCGCAGGCAATGGAACGCTATGAAGCTGACCAAGCAATGGCGATTGCTATGAATCCAAATACCGGAGAAATACTAGCTTTAGCCTCATATCCAACCTTTCATCCAGCCGAATATCAATTAGTCGAGCCAGTTATTTATAATCGAAATTTACCGGTTTGGATGACATATGAGCCAGGTTCAACTTTCAAAATTATTACCCTCAGTGCCGCTTTAGAAGAGAACTTAGTAGATTTAGAAAATGATACTTTTTACGATCAAGGTTTTACGATGGTTGCAGGTGCTAGATTGCGCTGTTGGAAGCGTGAAGGTCATGGACATGAAACGTTTTTAGAAGTAGTACAAAATTCTTGTAACCCAGGCTTTATTGAATTAGGTCAACGCTTGGGCGGTGAAAAGTTATTACAGTATATTAAAGACTTTGGTTTTGGAGAAAAAACAGGCTCCAATATTGCTGGTGAAGCTTCGGGGATATTATTTTCTAAAGAAGCATTTGGTCCTGTAGAGCAAGCGACAACCTCATTTGGTCAAGGTGTTGCAGTTACACCAATTCAACAAGTGCAAGCAGTAGCTGCTGCCGTCAATGGGGGCAAGCTCTATACGCCATATGTTGTGAAAAAGATTTTTAATCCAGATACTGGCGAAACCATTAATGAAACAGAACCAGTTATTAAAAGGCAAGTAATTCGTGAGGAAACGTCTGCAAAAGTACGTGAGGCATTAGAGTCGGTTGTTGCGAAAGGTTCAGGTCGACAAGCATATCGAGATGGCCTACGTATTGGAGGCAAAACAGGTACAGCACAAAAAGTTGAAAATGGACGGTATAAAGATGGCGAATATATCGTATCTTTTATAGGATTTGCACCTGCTGATAATCCACAAATCGTTGTCTATGTAGCGGTGGATAATCCAAAGAAAACAACACAATTTGGTGGTGTTGTAGCAGCTCCGATTGTTGGCCAAATTATTGAAGATGCAGCTCCATTTGTTGGCATTGAAAAATCGAAGGAACAGCTTGAAAAAGATTATCGTTGGGGTGACCCACTTACTGTGAAAGTACCAAGTTTCATAGGGCAAACGAAGGATGATATTGCCAAGCAACATTATCCATTCCGCATTGAATGGCATGGAGAAGGTACTAAAATTGGTAGTCAATTACCTGAAGTGGATAGTGTTATCAAACAAGATGGCACCATTCATTTATATTTAGTGAACTAACGTAACTTTACCTTTAAAAAAAGGGAAAGAACCACTATTATTATGAAGGGTAGTAATAAATATATGAGAGTTTGTGCTTTTTTCGTGAAGAAGAAAGTGAAACAAGATTTAAAGGAGATTTTTCAATGAAACTCGCAACAACGCTTACCATTTTAGCTATTGCTTTTATAGTAACAGTTATCTTGGCACCAATTAGTATTCCGCTTCTTCGTCGATTGAAGTTTGGGCAAAGTATTCGTGAAGAAGGACCGAAATCACACATGAAAAAAGCAGGCACACCGACAATGGGAGGCATTATCTTTTTAATGGCCATCATCATTACAACGGTAGCAATTGGCAGCTTTTTAGATTTATTAACAACACAAACTGTGGTCCTTTTACTTGTACTAGCAGGTTTCGGATTAATTGGCTTTTTAGATGATGGCTTAAAGGTCATTTTCAAACGTAATTTAGGGTTAACATCGATTCAAAAGTTAATAGGGCAAATCGTTATTGCGATTCTTGCATACTTCCTATTGCACGTTAGTTCTTTTGATACATCATTAGCCATTCCATTTACAGACTGGACAATTGATTTTGGTGTGTTTTATGTAGCCTTTATGATTTTCTGGTTAGTTGGGTTTTCTAATGCTGTCAACCTAACAGATGGTCTTGACGGTCTTGTTGCAGGTACTGCATCGATTGCATTTGCGGCATTTGGTGTTATTGCACTATTCCAAAGCCAAGCAGATATCGCGTTATTTACATTTGCGGTAACAGGAGCATTATTAGGATTTTTACTATTCAATGCAAACCCTGCAAAGGTATTTATGGGAGATACAGGCTCACTTGCACTAGGTGGTGCACTAGCTATGGTATCGGTACTAGTTAAAGAAGAGTTTTTACTTTTATTAGTTGGATTAGTGTTTGTTATTGAAACACTATCTGTTATTTTACAGGTGGGTAGCTTTAAAATTCGTAAAAAACGAATATTTAAAATGAGTCCTATCCACCATCATTTTGAATTATCAGGTTGGTCAGAATGGAAAGTTGTACTTGTATTTTGGTCAACTGCTTTAGCAGTAGCATTGATTGCAGTCTTATCGGAGGCGTTCTTATGAGAGAATATACAGATTTACAACATAAAAAAGTCCTTGTTTTAGGCCTAGCTAAAAGTGGTGTGGCAGCAGCGGAGATTTTACATGAGCTTGGCGCCTTTGTAACAGTCAATGATTCAAAGCCGTTTGATGAAAGTCCAGATGCGCAAGGTCTACTGCAAAAAGGCATCACAGTTATTTGTGGTCGTCATCCAGAGGATTTACTTGATGAAGGATTTGAGCTAGTTGTAAAAAATCCTGGTATCCCGTATAGCAATAAAATTGTAGCAGATGCAATTAGTCGTGATATACCTGTATGGACAGAAATAGAGCTAGCTTATTTAATTAGTGATGCGCCATTTATTGGTATTACAGGCTCTAATGGTAAAACGACAACGACGACATTAATTTTTGAGATGTTGGAAAATGGTGCGGAAAAACCGTTAATTGCAGGGAATATCGGCACAGTTGCATGCGGTGTAGCAAGAGAGGCACAAGAGGATAACGTCATAGTAACGGAGCTTTCATCGTTCCAGCTTATGGGTATCAAAACATTTAAACCAAAAATTTCTATTTTAACAAATCTTTATGATGCACATCTTGATTATCATGGTACGTTTGATAACTACGCTGAGGCAAAGTTTGGTGTAACACGCAATCAGGATGAAAATGATTATTTCATTTACAACGCAGATCAGCCAATTGTTGTTGGCTATGCTGCAAAATCAAATGCAAAAAAAGTACCTTTTTCTTCTAAAGGACGTACTGAACAGGGAATTAGCGCTGATGATACGACAATCTATTGGCAAGGTGAGCCGTTTATGGACAGAGCGAATATTGCTCTGCCTGGTAGACACAATCTAGAAAATATTCTAGCCGCTGTAGCAGCTTGTCTATTGATTGGCTGTGACAAAGCTAAAATGGAAGAGGTATTAGCTGAATTCGGAGGCGTCCGTCACCGTACACAATTTGTCCGTGAGTGGAATGGCCGAAAAATTTATAATGACTCTAAAGCAACCAATTGCTTAGCAACAAAAAGTGCATTAGATGCATTCCAGGCACCTGTTATTTTGCTTGCGGGTGGTTTAGACCGCGGGCATTCTTTTGAAGAATTACGACCTTGTATGGGGCATGTGAAAGGCGTTGTGGCGTTCGGTGAAACGGGCTTACGTTTTGTAGAATTTGCTAAGTCTTGTGGTGTATCGCAAACAGTTATTGCTCAAAATGTAGAGGATGCTGTTCATTATGCCGCACCGATGTCTGCAGAAGGAGATATTATACTACTATCACCAGCTTGTGCAAGTTGGGATCAATATGACAGCTTTGAAATTCGTGGTGACGTTTTTATTGATGCTGTAATGAAGCTGTAATGAGCCTGTAACTATTTTAGAATATACTTGATGTGGAAGGATGGCATTACTGAGAGGGAAAGAAAGCTATTTATTGCTCGTCACAACTTTGATGCTATCAATAATCGGCATTATTTTCGTCTATTCTGCAGGTACCTATTGGAGTGCCGTTCATTATAGTGGAAAAATGCCGTTTTATATGAAACAAAGTTTGTATTTTGTGGTAGGCATTGTAGTGTTTTTAATTACCATTCGATTAAACATATTAAAAGAACAATCCTTTTGGAAGATGGCTTATATATTTTCGTTGGTTTTACTAGTCCTTGTACTGATACCTGGTATTGGACTTGAACGAAATGGGTCTCAAAGCTGGATTGGTGTAGGACCATTAACGATACAACCTGCTGAGATAACGAAAATTACTGTGCTTGTGTATATCAGTCATATATTAGCGCAGCACAAAACTGGTACGCCAATCGTTAATTGGCGACATGCTGTTATCGTGGTGTTACCCGTTGTGTTAATTATGCTTCAGCCTGATTTTGGATCTGTGTTTATACTTGTAGTGTCTGTTTTTTTATTGTTATTTGTGGCAGGGTATCCGTTAAAGCTTTATGTGATGATAATGGTAGCGGGGGCTGCTGGATTAGTAGGCTTAATTGTCACAGCACCATATCGACTTAAACGTATTGAAGCGTTTCTCGACCCTTGGGCAGACCCATTGGTAAGTGGATTCCAAGCGGTTCAATCTTTAATGGCAATTGGCCCAGCTGGGATCTTTGGACATGGCTTTGGTCAAAGTAGACAAAAATTTCTATATTTACCTGAACCGCAAAATGATTTTATTTACGCGATTATTTTAGAAGAAATTGGTTTGGTGGGTGGGCTCGTTATTTTAGCACTATTTATACTGACAATATACGCTGGTTATAAATTTGCAGTACAGGCTAAAACACGAACATCCTATTATGCGATTATTGGACTTGTGACAATGTTAACTGTACAGGCGTTTTTAAATATAGCTGTAGTTATCGGTTTGGTTCCTGTAACCGGTGTCACATTACCATTTATTAGCTATGGTGGAACATCTTTAGTAACAATGTGGTTGATAATAGGTATTATTTATCAATTAGCGAAATAAATATAAAGGAGGAGTACTTTTTATGGAGAAAGTAATTGATATAGAAGATCGCATCCCTACGCTTAAACAGCGACGAAAAAAGCGTACAAATCGTAAATTCATTGTCCTAATATTACTTTTCTTTTTAGTGCTAGCTGTACTCCTTTATTTTCAATCTCCTTACAGTGATATTAAAAGCATTACGGTTAATGGTGCCAAACTAGCTGACGAACAATATTATTTAGAGGCTAGTACGCTTGCACCAGGAAAGTCGATGTGGGGTTTTACGGTAAAAGATGTAGAGCAGGCATTGCTAAAGGACAAATGGGTACAAGAGGCACATGTCCAGCGCAAATGGCTGCGGGGCGTAACGATTGATATTAAGGAATGGAAAAAAGTTGCGTATTTAGCTGGTGACGGAACTTACTACCCATTGTTGGAGAACGGTAAGAAGTTTGAACAAGCGGGCGACAATATCCCTATCGATGCACCTGTTTTTATTGGCATTACAGGGGAAAAAACAATTAACAAGCTTGTAGAGCAATTAGCACGTTTAAAACCAGAAGTATTAGCTTTAATCTCCCAAGTCAATACTAACAGTAATGAGGCTAATCCTAATGCGGTCAAGCTTTATATGAATGATGGCTATGAAGTACGTGCAGTTATTCCAACATTAGCTGATAAGCTAAATTATTATCCTTCAATTGTTGCGCAAATAGCAAATTTAGAAAAGGGTGTTATCGACATCGAGGTTGGCTCATATTACCGCCCTTTTAATGATGAGTACAATAAAGTCAGCATTGATATGACAGACAACCATGATGAAAAAGCGGACAACCCTGATGAAAATGCCGCCAACCAGGAAGTGAATGAAGATGAACAACAAGAAACAGAATAGCAAAGGGAATTTCTTTACGAGGAAACAATTCGAGCTCCTCATCGTTTGTATAACTACTGGGTTTATCATCGGCTATTCTTACAACCAAGCAAAGGACAATCGACAAACAAGCTCCAATAATTCTGAGCTATTTGAACAAGAAGATACGTATCGTGAGGAGTTGATTGAACAGCAGGAGCGCAATAAAGAACTCACAGAAGAAGCGAACAAGTTACAAGAAAAGATTCGGAACTACGAAAAAGAATTCGCTTCCAATGAAAAGGATTCTAAACAATTAGTTCAAGAAGCAGAAGACTTACGTTTACTATTAGGTGATTTAAGTTCAGAAGGAAAGGGTATACGTATAACGCTTCAAGATGGCGATTACGATCCTAAATCTGTAAACCCTAATGATTATATCGTCCACGAAAGCCATGTGTTTAAATTATTGAATGAATTAAAAATTTCTGGAGCACAGGCAATTGCCATTAATGGGCAACGGGTCTTGGCTAATTCCTATATAAGATGTAATGGACCTGTTATTACAATTGACGGCAAGCAACATCCTGCCCCCTTTGTAATTGAGGCGATAGGGGATTCTGCAACACTCCGTGCTTCACTGAACTTAAGTGGTGGCGTAGTAGATCAGTTGTTAAATGACAATATTGTAGTGTCATTAGAAGAAAATCAAAAGTTAACAATGCCAAATGTAAAAGTAGAAAGTTAACGACTGTTATTCCATGAATAAACATGGGGTAAAAATTAGGTTAAGCCTCCCACGGATGTCCTAGATAAAAATTGTTCATATTACAATTCATCTAAATTTAACGATATCAAGGAGTAATTGTTTGCGATACGTCTAGGAGGGGCTATTTTGAAAAAAAATATGTACACCCGAATAACGATCGTGCTATTTATTATCGGTTTGATGATAGCGGTACAATACAATACCATTCAAAAACCAGCTGAGCGAGATACACGAGATATTTGGGCCATACGAGAGGAATTAGCAGAAGAAAAGCAAAGGCATTCCACATTATTAGCAGATATTCGCTCACTTAATGAGGTAATGGGTCGCTATGAGCAATCTGAAAAAGCTAATTTACAAGCTGTTTTAAATGACACAGTCAATCAATTAAAACAACAGGCAGGCTTAACGGATACTACAGGTCCAGGGGTAGTACTCCGAGTGGAGCCAGCGCCGGAATTAGTTGCAATGGGGTATGAAATGAAAGAGATTTCTCCGGATTTACTTACCCAATTACTGAATGAATTATTTAAATATGATGCTGCTAGTGTTGCCATTGATGGCAATCGTATTGTTCATACATCAGCCATCAGAGACATAAATGGGAAAACGACGGTGAATAGTGTAGCACTTTCATCACCACCTTTCAAAATCTATGTTGGGACAAGCACATATAAGGCAGCACAAAAAATGTATAATTCTATTCAAGCTTCAACATTTATCGATTCATTTTATTTAGATAATTTTAAATTAGTGATAGAGGAGCCTACTGCACAGTTAACCATACCGGCATTCGATCAACCATTGACGAATGATTATTTAACAGAGGTCAAAAAAGGAGATTAATATATGTGGCTACCATTTTTAGGTTTGGTATTTGGACTAGCGCTTGGCTTGTTAACAAATATCCAAATTCCCTCTATCTATGAAAATTATTTGTCAATAGCAGTGCTGGCTGCATTAGATACGTTATTTGGAGGTATTCGAGCTCAATTACAACAAGTATACGACGATAAAGTATTTGTATCAGGTTTCTTTTTTAATATAGTTCTTGCGGC
Organism: Lysinibacillus sp. NPDC093712; assembly: GCF_050280025.1. Taxonomy (NCBI): domain Bacteria; kingdom Bacillati; phylum Bacillota; class Bacilli; order Caryophanales; family Bacillaceae; genus Lysinibacillus; species Lysinibacillus sp. NPDC093712. The sequence continues at coordinate 333,407 of NZ_JBNNUU010000003.1, read as the reverse complement.
GGGATTGGCGTTCATAGGTGTGAATTTAGGGGTGGACTTGTATTTAGCTGCCATTTTCGCCTTTGGAGTGCGTTTGTTCCAAAATATAGCAATAATTAGGCGTATTTTACTAACTCGGTTAGATGAAAAACGTCACAATAAGAAAAAAACTTCCATAGAATGAGAGAAAAATTGACCAAAATACTCGATTTGCTTAGACATTAGGCAAGATTTACAATAGAATGAAATTAAGAGCATTTTCAAGGAGGTGCAGCGAATTTGAATCATCAAGAATTATATATATCACTCGATATAGGATCTTCCTCTATCAAAGTATTAATAGGTGAAATGAGCGACGGACAATTACATGTAATTGGGGTCGGTAATGTAAAATCGAATGGGGTTCGAAAAGGTGCAATTGTTGATATCGATGCAACAGTTCAATCTATTCGAAAAGCAGTAGAACAAGCAGAACGAATGACAGGTTATCAAATCGATGAAGTCGTTTTAGGCGTTCCAGCTAATCAGACGATGTTACAACTAGTTAAAGGTGTTGTCGCTGTAAATAGTGAAAATAGAGAAATTACAGATGATGATTTAGACAGAGTGGTAGAATCTGCACAAGTCATGTCAATACCTCCTGAACGTGAATTAGTCAACATCATTCCAAGACAGTTTATAGTAGATAATTTAGACGAAATTAAAGACCCACGAGGTATGATTGGTATTCGTCTCGAAATGGATGCGACAATGATTACGACCTCTAAAACGTTGTTACACAATGTACTTCGTTGCGTAGAGAAAGCGGGATTAAGCATTAGAGAGATTTATTTACAACCACTAGCGGCTGGTTATTTTGCATTAACAGAAGATGAAAAAAACCAAGGTACAGCCTTTATTGAATTAGGTGGCGGCTCAACAACTATCTCGGTATTTGAAGAGGGGCTACTTACACATACTGGTGTCATTCCGGTAGGTGGGGATCATATTACAAAAGACATTTCAATTGTTTTAAAAACACCGACAGATCAAGCGGAGCAAATTAAACACCAATTTGGACATGCCTTTTACGATGATGCTTCAGACGAGGAACTTTTTGAAGTGCCAGTTGTAGGTACAGATTCAAGGGATCAGTACAGCCAACGCTTTATTTCAGAAATTATTGGTGCTAGATTAGAAGAATTATTTGAACTAGTAATCGATGAGTTAGCACGTCTAGGCGTTCGAGATTTGCCAGGTGGTGTTGTTTTAACAGGTGGAGTTGCAAAGCTAGATGGTATAGCTCAATTAGCACGCCAGATACTGCAAACGCGTGTTAGAATATATACTCCAGATTATATTGGCGTTAGAGAGCCTTCATTTACGACGGCAGTTGGACTGATTCGTTACGCCTATCTAGAAGATGATTTTTATGGAAAAGGTACGAATACGCAGCCTATTGAGTATGCGGTTGTCGGTGCTCAAGCACCAGCATCTAAAAAGCAAGAATATGCTACACCTTCAGAATCAAAAGGAAGCGTAATCGGTAGAGCAAAAAAATTATTTGATAAATTTTTTGATTAACTTGAATGCGTAATGAATGATACAGAGTCGAGTTACCGTGGGAGGAAAAAAGAATGTTAGAATTTGATACAAGTGTTGATCAACTTGCAGTTATAAAAGTCATTGGTGTGGGTGGTGGCGGTAACAACGCTGTTAACCGAATGATAGAGCATGGTGTACAAGGTGTTGATTTTATCGCAGTAAACACAGATTCACAGGCTTTGAATTTATCGAAAGCAGAAATTAAGCTACAAATCGGTACAAAACTTACGCGTGGTTTAGGAGCAGGAGCTAATCCAGAAGTAGGGAAAAAAGCGGCTGAAGAAAGTCGTGAACAATTAGAAGAAGTATTACGCGGTGCGGATATGGTATTCGTAACAGCTGGAATGGGTGGAGGCACAGGTACTGGTGCTGCACCGGTTATTGCCCAAATTGCACGTGATTTAGGCTCACTAACAGTTGGTGTTGTAACACGACCTTTTACTTTTGAAGGGCGAAAGCGACAAACACAGGCAATTGGTGGTATTGGTGGCATGAAAGAAGCTGTCGATACATTAATCGTCATTCCGAACGACAAGCTATTACAAATTGTCGACAAATCGACTCCGATGCTAGAAGCTTTCCGTGAAGCGGATAACGTTTTACGTCAAGGTGTACAAGGTATTTCAGATTTAATTGCAACACCAGGTCTGATTAACCTAGACTTTGCTGACGTAAAAACAATTATGTCTAACAAAGGTTCTGCGTTAATGGGTATCGGTATTGCGACAGGTGAAAATCGTGCAGCAGAAGCCGCTAAAAAAGCAATTTCAAGCCCATTACTGGAATCATCAATTGATGGTGCTAAAGGTGTCTTGATGAACATTACAGGTGGCTCAAACCTAAGCTTATTTGAAGTACAAGAAGCTGCAGATATCGTTGCATCGGCTTCGGATGAAGAAGTTAACATGATTTTCGGTTCTGTTATTAACGAAAATTTAAAAGATGAAATCATTGTAACCGTTATTGCAACTGGTTTCTCAGAAGAGACGCTACAACAACACCGAGGAAATACGCGTCCAGGCATTAACAGCATTAATAATCGACAAGCTGCTCCTCAACAACAAGCACCTATTCGTGAGCAGCGCCAAGAGGTACATGTTCAGCAAGAACAACCACAGCGTCAAAGTCAGCAAAATTATGGACAAGATGATATGTTAGAAGTACCTGCATTTTTACGTAACCGTAAAAATCGCGGATAATAAAAACTCGTATTTTACATCTGTAAAATACGAGTTTTTTTAGGTGCCTGACACGCAAACAATTCTGAATTGTTTGCGTGTCAGGCACTTTTTGTGTAAGGAAACGAAGTTTTTTGTCAAAACATTTTAAGGAAATCATGCGATTGTTTGACAATATTTGTGGCGCTGGCGTGCTAACTTTGTAAGTAGGAGGCGGCTGTTATGTATGGAGAATGGCTGGTGCTCATTAATACGCTTTATAATCTAGCAATATTGACGTTTACAGCAAAAGTTACAGGCGTTTATGTAAAGAATACGAGATTATTAATGAGTTCAATTATTAGTAGTTTAATAGCTGTAATCGGTGGTCAAATGCTGCTTACGATTGTGCTAAGTTTTATTGTACTGATTGGTCTAGCTTTTCGCTTTAAACTTCGAAGCTTTCAAAAGCAAGGTCCTATTGTACTGACCGCAACGATTGTTATTGGCGGACTGTTAACAGCATTACAACCGTATTTAAAGAATCTTTCTGTCATTCACTTTATTGTACTTTGCTTATTGCTGGCATTTGGTAATCTCCTTATATTTTATAAGCAATGGGGATTTGTCAAGCTGGAGCGTGTCAGTGGACAGTTTGTATTTCAAACGACCTTAAAGGTTTTTGATGAAGTTATCCCACTTTCGGCATTTGTAGATACAGGGAATCAATGTATTGAGCCACTGTCGGGAAAACCTGTCCATTTCGTTTCGTATTCAGCACTACGACCTTATTTACCAGCAACAATTCGAGATGCACTATCGCAATGGCAAGAAACAGATCCTTACGATGTATCAATGTTTTCAGTAGATTATCAGCGTCTTATTCGATTTATTCATGTCAATACTGTGCAACAACAAACTGTTGTCTTAGGCTTTCGCTTTGATGAATTGCATATTAAAGGAGAGTCATCACAAGTAAAAACAAATGAATATATCGTTTTAACAAAAAAAGCTAAAAATTTTCCGCATAGCACAGCAGCAATTTTACATTTTTCAGCGCTTTCAAATAACTCATAGAGGGGGAGAACTATTGCTTCTTAGGCTACTTGCTAGCTTGAAAAAATTATGGGGTAAGTTTCGGAGTCGTGAAACGTACTATATAGGGGGAAATGATTCATTGCCAGTGCCACTAAGTCGAGAAGAAGAAGTCACAGTCATTGCATCCTTTATGAACGGAGATTTACGAGCTAGAGATACACTTATTGAACGTAATTTACGTCTTGTTGTTTATATTGCTAGACGTTTTGATAATACGGGTACGCCGATTGAAGATTTAATTAGTATTGGTTCAATTGGCTTAATAAAGGCGATTGAAACGTTCAATACCGATAAAAATATTAAACTTGCAACGTATGCATCACGTTGTATTGAAAATGAAATTTTGATGCATTTACGTAAAACAAGTCGCATGAAGGGTGAAGTTTCACTAGATGAACCACTAAATTCTGATGCAGATGGAAATGAGTTACTATTGTCTGATATTTTAGGGACAGAGGAACATATTATTTTAGATAATGTTGAAAAGAAAATCGAACGTCAGCATATGTTCCATGCCATTAATTTATTAGGAGCACGTGAACGATATATTATGGAATGTCGTTTCGGATTAAACGGTAAAATTGAAATGACGCAAAAAGAAGTAGCAGATCATTTAGGAATTTCGCAATCATATATTTCAAGGTTAGAAAAGAAAATTATACAAGATTTACGAGAAAATTTGAATCAGCCAATATCTTAGATAGGGAAATTTATCCTACCTAAAATTGGTCACATTTTTTCTGCATATTCTCGATTCTGTCGGACAAACTGATGTAACGGTTTAGTCAGAGAATAACATCCGGAGGAATCGAATATGCGAACAAAAGTAGATCTTTGCGGCTTAGATACATCGACTTTGCCAATTTTAAAGCACGAAGAAATGAAGGAACTCTTCATTCGATTACAAGCAGGGGAAACAGAGATTCGGGAAGAGCTTGTAATGTGTAATTTAAGGTTAGTGCTAAGTATTGTCGGACGATTTGCCTACAGGGGTGAACAGGCAGATGATTTATTTCAAGTAGGCTGTATTGGCCTCATGAAAGCCATTGATCATTTCGATTTGAAGCATAATGTACGATTTTCAACATATGCTGTACCAATGATCATTGGTGAAATTCGTCGCCATCTGCGTGATCATCATGCACTACGTGTTTCTCGTTCTCTTAGAGATATTGCGTATAAGGCGATGCAGGCAAAAGAGCAATGGATAACCGATAATTTGCGAGAACCAACGATTGAAGAAATCGCAGAAATGATTGACATGAAAAAGGAAGATGTATTATTTGCTTTAGATGCCATTCAAGACCCAGTTTCATTACAAGAGCCCATTTATGCAGACGGTGGAGACGCTGTTTATATGATGGACCAATTACGTGATGATGATGTATCAGAAGATCAATGGGTTGCCTACGTGTCAGTGAAGGAAAGCTTACAAAAGTTAGATGTACGTCAGCAGATGATTGTAGCTAAGCGTTTTTATTATGGTGAGACACAAACTGAAATTGCAAAAGAATTAGGGATTTCCCAAGCGCAAATTTCACGTCTAGAAAAAAATGCCATTGAAACAATGCAGAAAGATTATAAGTAAGTAGACAATGCGCACCCGAAACTTCGGTGCGCATTTTATCTTCATTGCGTTAGTGCGAACATGAAGATAGCGGTCATAGATTTTTATTAGCAATACAGCAACTAATCAATAAGCATTGTAAATGTTTTAGCTCAACATAAAACACAATGGTAATTGATTTAGTAGGAGGGATACAGATGCGTTTCTCGATGTTACAGCAAAAAGAAGTAATAGAAGCAGGGAATGGACGTTTTTTAGGCTTTGTTGTAGATGCAGAAGTATCAAAAGAAACGGGCTATGTAACGGCATTTATGATTGCAGAGCCACGAAAATATCTAGGGTTTTTTAGAGGAGAAGAATCAATAAGAAAAGTGTATATGAAAGATGTTCTTGTAGTCGGAAAGGATGTCATTCTAGTAAAGGCATTATCGTAGAATCTTAGCATTTGTGCTGCTCGCTCATATTTTTCGAACAGTAAGACTGTAGCCTCTCATTTCGTGTGAGCAGCGTAAATGGATCAGCATTTTTATAGGTCAGGCTATTCATTGATAAATGAAGAGTTGCTTGTTACAATAAAGGAAACTAAGTTGTAAAGTTGGGAAAAACAGTGACGAAAATCTTAACAAATTTAGACAAAATTAATAATCAAATACAAGCAGCACAACAGCGTTCAAATCGTGAGGCAACTAATGTTCAAATTATTGCTGTTACGAAAGAGGTTTCCGTTGAGAGAACACAAGAAGCAATTGATGCAGGGCTTATACATTTAGGTGAAAATCGTCCTGAAGGCTTAATACAAAAAATTGAAGCCATTCAAGCAAATGTACACTGGCATTATATTGGATCATTACAAACTCGAAAAGTAAAACAAGTTATTAACGAAATTGATTACTTACATTCCTTGGATCGTTTAAGCTTAGCAGAAGAAATTGAAAAAAGAGCAACAAAAACGGTAAAATGTTTTGTACAAGTTAATGTGTCAGGTGAAGAATCAAAACATGGTTTAACAGCAGAAGACGCAGTAACTTTTATTGAATCTTTACAAGACTTCACGAAAATTCAAGTTGTAGGTTTAATGACAATGGCACCAAATACAGAGGACGAAACAATTATTCGCTCTGTTTTTAAGCAATTAAAACAATGTCAACAGCAAATAGCCGAACGAGGATTCGCACACGCACCTTGTACCGAGTTATCAATGGGCATGTCTAATGACTTTGAAATAGCGGTAGAGGAAGGAGCTACATTCGTTCGAGTCGGAACGGCTCTTGTTGGAAATGAAAGAGGGGAACAGGATGAGCATGAAAAATAAAATTAAAAACTTCTTTTATCTTGAAGAAGACCTAGAAGAAGAAATCACGCAAGCTCCTATTCAACAGCAACAACCCGTGCAACAACAACCGATTCATGCAGCTAAACCATCTAAAAAGGTCATCAAAGAACGTAAGGCACAAATTCATGAAATTGTACCGCAAAGTACAAATGCCAATAATAATATTGTTAGTTTACAAGCAGCTATGAATACAAAAGGTGCAAAGGTTGTATTGGTAGAACCGAGAGTTTATGCAGAGGCTCAGGATATCGCAGAAAACTTAAAAAACAAAAGAGCAACAATTGTTAATCTGCAACGTATTGAACGAGAGCAAGGTATACGAATTATCGATTTTTTAAGCGGTACAGTCTATGCGCTAGGTGGGGACATTCAACGTATAGGCAAAGATATATTCTTATGCACACCAGATAATGTAGAAGTGTCTGGCGAAATTTCAAATTTTATTTTAGACGATAATTAATAGCGAGGATTGTAGTTTATATGACTTTTTATATAATTTTGCATTATTTGGATTTAGCGTTTACTGTGTACTCATTTATGCTAGTAGCATATGTTTTAATGTCTTGGGTACCAGCTGCTCAAAGTTCAGCAATTGGCCGTTTTCTTGAAAGAATGTGTGATCCATACTTAGGGCTTTTTAGAAAAATCATTCCTCCTATTGGCATGATTGATATTTCTCCGATTGTGGCAATATTCATGTTGAATTTTATTAAAAATGGGCTTTTTATTGTGATTCAAAAAATATTCTTTATGTTTTAGTCAAAATCCTCACAATTAGTGGGGATTTTTTGTGTAAAAAGGGAATACTAGACTTACATATACTAGTAGTTTCAAATGGATGAGGTAGATGGGGTGAACGATAGATGGAGCATTTAATACAACATTTTAGGAAGGACGAGCAACCTTTTATTGAGCAGGTAGTAAGTTGGCAACGTGAGGTGGAAGACCGCTATGTTCCGAAACTTACAGATTTTTTAGATCCAAGGCAGCGTTTTATCGTAATGTCTATCATTGCGCAAAATAATATGCTTCAAACGACAAGCGATGGCTTGTTTCATGAAGCAGAACGTCAACGTATGCTTATTTTCCCAACGTATTTCGAACCGCAAGAGGAAGATTATCAGCTTACAGTATTTACAATTCACTATCCTGCAAGATTTGTCCAATTGCGCCATCCAGATGTGCTCGGTGCCCTATTATCTTTAGGCTTAGACAGAGCTAAATTCGGAGATATTCGGGTGAATGAGCAGCAAGTGCAGTTTGTTGTCGCTGAAGAGATAGCAGATTATGTACGCCTTCATTTAACAGGAATTGGGAAGGTTAAAGTGCATGTAGAATCAATTAAAGAGTCACAAGCGCTTATTGAAAATGAAGATGACTGGCAGGAAGAATCTTATACCGTTACTTCTATGCGTTTGGATGTCATTATTGCAACGGTATTAAAAGTGTCTCGTCAAAAAGCACAAGCACTTATTACTGGAAAAAAAGTGCGTGTAAACTGGACTGAACGAGATAGTGTTGCTTTTGAATGTCAAGAAGGTGATATTTTATCAGTACGAGGTAGTGGTCGCATGAAAATATTAATGACAGAAGGCCGAACAAAGAAAGATAAAATTCGTTTACAAATCGGTCGTTTGACCCAAAAAGGGTAAAAAACATGTAATTTCTATTTATTTTTACTGCTAAGTTGTTAGAACAATTGTATAATAGAAATTACGAATGTACATGTAAAGGAGAGAAGGATCGTATGCCATTATCACCTATTGATATACATAATAAGGAGTTTACAAAATCTTTCAGGGGATATGCTGAAGATGAAGTAAATGAATTTTTAGATCAAATTATTAAAGATTATGAAAAACTACTCCGTGAAAAAAAAGATGTCGATAAGCAACTGGAAATGGCTTTAGAGCAAGCGAGACATTTTAATTCTTTAGAGGAAACATTACAAAAATCAATTGTTGTCGCGCAAGAGGCAGCAGATGAGGTACGAAGAAACTCACAAAAAGAAGCAAAGCTTATTGTGAAAGAAGCCGAAAAAAATGCAGATCGCATTGTGAATGAGGCATTAACGAAAGCACGTAAAGTAACAATAGAAATAGATGAGCTGAAAAAGCAGTCAAAAGTTTTCCGCAATCGATTTAAAATGCTTGTTGAAGCACAGTTAGATTTACTTAATGCAGACGATTGGGATCATTTATTGCAATATGATATTGATTTAACAGAAATTCAGTCTTCTGTTGGGGATGCCCAAGAATCAGAAGAAATCTAAATAGTCCATTGAAAAAGTGACGTAGTCATGTAATGAATATGACTTGACGCCATACATGGATTTCCATATACTATTGTAATAGTAATTAAATAAGAACAGATATGCATATAGGCAGAGACGAAGACAGTATTTGTTAGGTGTAGTAAAGCGATTTGGGGATAGTGTGAGCCCAGACAAGCAAATAACAAAGAAAATCACTTCTGAGCTAAATAACTGAACGTTTAGTAAGTTATTTCGGAGCGCACAACGTTAACGTGCTTTCAAGCGGTAGTACAATTATGTACTACAACTAGGGTGGTACCGCGAGTTCAAGCTTCTCGTCCCTTACAGGGATTGAGGGGCTTTTTTTGTTGTTAATGGATTGTTTTGCGTGTCACTAGGAAAGTATAGCAAAAAGGTGTAATTTAAATGATTGGCACAAGTTGTGTCCTCTTTACCTTTGCTTGGGACTTACAAAATCTGTCGAATGTAATTAAATGCTTAGCAATTGTTCTCTGTTTGCAAAAAATAAAGGAGGAATTAACAAATGGTTGAATATAAAGAAACGTTACTAATGCCGAAAACAGATTTTCCAATGCGCGGAAATTTACCAGCGAATGAACCAAAAATGCAAGAAAAATGGAATGAAATGGACATCAATAAACTACAAATGGAGCGTACAGCAGGTCGCCCTGAATATGTTCTACATGATGGCCCTCCCTATGCAAATGGTGATATCCATATTGGTCACGCCTTAAATAAAGTGCTGAAAGATATGATCACACGTCATCGTTCAATGACAGGTTTCCATGTTAACTATATTCCTGGATGGGATACACATGGTTTACCAATCGAGCAAGCTTTAACGAACAAAGGTGTAAAACGTAAAGAAATGTCTATTGCTGAATTCCGCGAGCTTTGCGAAAAATATGCATATGAACAAATCGATAATCAGCGTGAGCAATTCCGACGTTTAGGTATCCGTGGTGATTGGGAAAACCCATATATTACGTTAAAACCAGAATTTGAAGCTCGACAAATTGAAGTATTCGGTAAAATGGCTGAAAAAGGCTATATTTATAAAGGCTTAAAACCAGTGTATTGGTCACCATCTTCAGAATCTGCATTAGCAGAGGCTGAAATTGAATATAAAGATGTAAAATCAGCTTCTATTTATGTAAGCTTTGCGATTAAAGATGCAAAAGGTGTTGTACCAGCTGATGCGAAATTTATTATTTGGACTACTACACCTTGGACATTACCAGCGAATTTAGGGATTTCTCTAAATCCAGAATTCATCTATGTTGTTGTGGCAGTAGCGGATAAAAAGTTCATTATTGCGAAAGAATTGCTTGAAACAGTTGCAAAAGAACTTGATTGGGAATCTTATGAAGTTATTCAAGAGGTAAAAGGGGAAGCTTTAGATCGCATCGTAGCACAACATCCGTTCTACGACCGTGAATCGCTTGTAATGGTTGGTGAGCACGTTACTGCTGAGGCAGGTACTGGTTGTGTTCATACTGCTACAGGACACGGTGAAGATGACTATCAAATTGGTAAGTTATATGGTTTACCAATTTTAAGTCCAGTGGATAACAGTGGTTGTTATACTGATGAAGCACCAGGCTTTGAAGGTGTTTTCTACAATGATGCAAACAAAATGGTTACTGCTAAATTAGAAGAAGTTGGCGCATTAGAAAAACTAAACTTCTTTACGCACTCTTATCCACATGACTGGCGTACGAAAAAACCAGTAATTTATCGTGCTACACCACAATGGTTTGCGTCAATCGATGCTTTCCGTGATGAATTATTAGATGCGGTTAAATCGACAGCATTTACACCTGCTTGGGGCGAGACACGTCTTTATAATATGATTCGTGACCGTGGAGACTGGGTTATTTCTCGTCAACGTGCATGGGGTGTACCGATTCCAATTTTCTATGCTGAAAACGGTGAGCCGATTATTACGCCAGAAACAATTGCACGTATTTCTACACTATTCCGTGAGCATGGTTCAAATATTTGGTTCCAAATGACGGCTAAAGAATTATTGCCAGAAGGCTTTACGCATCCAGGAAGTCCAAATGGTGAATTCACGAAAGAAAACGATATTATGGACGTTTGGTTTGACTCAGGATCATCTCACCAAGGTGTGCTAGTTGAACGTGGTATGAAATATCCAGCTGATCTTTACTTAGAAGGGTCTGACCAACACCGTGGTTGGTTTAACTCGTCGTTAATTACGTCTGTGGCGATTAATGGCTATGCACCATATAAAGGTCTCTTAACGCATGGTTTCGTTCTAGATGGCGATGGTCGCAAAATGAGTAAATCACTAGGAAATGTAATTATCCCACAAAAGGTAATGGATCAATACGGTGCTGATATTTTACGCCTATGGGTAGCTTCTGTAGATTATACTGCCGATGTTCGTATTTCAATGGATATGTTAAAGCAAGTTTCTGAAGTTTACCGTAAAATCCGTAATACATTCCGTTTCTTACACGGCAATGTAGCTGATTTCAATCCATTGAAAGACCGTGTACCATATTCGGATTTACGTGAAATGGATCAATACATTTACATGCGTCTACAAGATGTATTAAAAACAGTGCGTAGCGCTTATGATCGTTATGATTTTGCTGCTGTTTACCATGCGGTTAATAACTTTGTTGCTGTAGAACTATCTTCATTCTACTTAGACATCGCAAAAGACGTTGTTTATATTGAAGGTCATGACAATCACGATCGACGTGCAATGCAAACGGTTATTTACGATACATTAATGACATTAGTAAAAATCATGACACCAATCATCCCACATACAACAGATGAAGTTTGGTCTTATTTACACGCACAAGGTGTTGTAGAAGAGGTATCAGTTCAATTAACGGATTTCCCATCAGTAGTTGAGCAAGCAAACTTCGATGAGTTACGTGAAAAATGGGAAACAATTATCGATGTACGTGATGCTATTTTAAAAGCATTAGAAGAAGCTCGAAATGCTAAAACAATCGGTAAGTCTCTTGAAGCGAAAGTAACAGTTTATGCAAAACCAGAAGTATTAGCATTATTGAATGATGCTAACATTGATTTTGCTCAGCTATCAATCGTTTCTGCGTTTGAGGTAGCACCAATTGAATCAGCTCCTGCTGAAGCGCTAGCTTTAGAACATGCATCAATTGTTGTTGAAAAAGCAACAGGTGAGAAATGTGAGCGTTGTTGGTCAATTTCTGAAACAGTTGGAACAAATGAAGCGCAACCAACAGTATGTGCTCGTTGTGCAGAAGTTGTTGAAAAGTATTACGTATAAAATTTTATGAAATAAAAATGAGCAGGCGATGATGAAATCGACTGCTCATTTTTTATATGAATGGATAGCTGTGAACATACCGATCTAAAGTTAAGTACGATAGTGGAAAGTAACGTTGAATAGGAAGTAAGCGAGGGTGTCTGTACGAAGTTGTTTTGAGAACTGAGCATTCAGTATATTTACTTAAACAATATTTCGATTGTATTGCGGTAGTCAGTTGGAGAAATTCCTACATATTTTTTAAATGTAAGACTGTAATAATTGGGTGTATTAAAGCCAGAACTTGTTGAAATTTTTTCAATGGTGTAGTCAAATTTCCGTAAATACGGGAGTGTTTTAATTATGCGAGTATACGCTACATAATCAACAAAATTACGACCAGTTTCTTTTTTAAATAAGCGGCTAAAGTGAGTAGGACTAAAATTAATTGATTTGGCGACATCACTAATAATTAGTTGCTCATCATAATGCTCCTCGATATATTGAATAGCCTTTTGTAGTTGTTCATGCTCCGTTAAGTCCTCATAAAATCGTATATGAATATTATCTACAGGTGGCTTTCTACGTGCTTTTCTAGCCTGACTGTAGGATTCTTTAACTTGCATAGATTGCAAAAACACACCACCAATTCCTATAAAAAGGTGGATATTATAATCTCTTTTCAAAAGCTCGATAACGGTCAGTAAAGTGGTGACACCATCTGTCCAACGTTTAAATGATGTATACGTATGAGGAATCCGCATCAGCAATAATAAGTAACGCTCGAAATTTAAAAAGGACAGGGGTGCTTTGTCCGAAAAATGCTGACGAAAGACATTGGTAATAACACTACTTGCATCGTACAGTATCGGTCGGTTTTGCTGAGCATCTACATAGCCTTGGATTAAAAAAACGATATTTGGAATACAGTCAGTTGATAAAAACGAAGAAGCTTGAACAATTTCCTGTTCGTTATTAATTTCACCCCGTATGAGTCGTCTCAAAAAAGCTTCGCGAAATGGTGACGTATGATTGTGTGGGATTTGTTGTGATAGCTCAAGCATTGTAACGGTACTTGCTTGTTGATCTTTATAGGATGTATAAAGTTTTTTTACAATTCGTAAAAATTTTTGTTTTTGCAAAGGTTTAATAAGAAGTGCTAGTAAATTTAATTCAATGGCAATACCTGTTGAATAGGTTAAGTGTACTGCAACAATAGGGACAATAATACTATTAGGATAATTTTTCTTTAATCGTTTGACCTTTACCCAATCAAATAAATGGTTAATTTCATAGACGAAAATTGCCACCTCTTGTGCGCTCGGTCGTGTACATTCAATAAATGTATGCGGGAGAAATTCTTCTAGCCATCCTATCATTTGCTGTTTTTCAATTGAATTCTCAACGTACCATACGACGCTTAAAATGCTAAACAGCCCCTTTCTAAAATCAAAAAACAAAAAGAAGATTGATAAAAGTATTTTAACTTAAAATAGCAATATTTTGTACTAATACAGCAAAATATTGTACCTATATTATTAGAAAAATAGAATAGAATAGTTGTAGTGAATAATAATTTGAAATTTCAGATAATTATTCACCTAGACAAAAGGGGGTTAGTAATATGGCGGGGAGTCATGATTATGAGTATGTGGAAGCTGGAACTGTGGATGTCAGAGATTTGCCACCGTTAGATCCGACGACGCATAAAATTATGAAGGATGAGTTTACTACAGGCTTTAGCTTAACGGTATTTTATTTTATTTTAATTTTTAGTATCCCGGTAATGAATTGGTTTGCTCCTGAAATTGCATTTAAGAAAGTATGGGGAGGCATGACTGTAACGTGGTTTGTCACGACAATTGTCATGATGGTGATGGCCTTTGTTATTGCATATGTCCATACGGCTTTGTATGAAAAGCGCTTGAAAAAATATGAAAATGTCAAATAAGTAGTTCACTAAAGGGGGTAGGTTGAATGATTGAGACGATTTTAGAACCAAAAATGTTGTTGACAATTGTACTCATGGGAACCATTGTGTACATTACGTATTTAACGAAAAAAAATACAACGGCATCTGATTTCTTCGTTGGGGGACGGAGCTTTGGATGGTTTACGAATGGATCAGCTATTGGGGGAGACTACTTAAGTGCAGCTACATTCTTAGGGATTGCGGGTTTAACATTTCAGCTAGGCTATGATGGTGCCTATTATGCATTTTGCTTCTCAATTGGCTTGACGCTACTAGCTATTTTTGTTGCTGGGCCATTAAGACGTTTTGGAGCATTTACTGTAGCAGACTTTTTAGCTTATCGCTTTCATAGTAGACGAGCTCGTTTAGCCGCAGTAATTGTTGTTTTAGCGATTTCAGGCTTCTACGCGGCGCCGCAGCTGTTAGGAGCAGCACAAATATTAAGTATGTTTTTTGGTACATCTTATGAATTCGGTATTATCTTTACATGTATAGTAATGATTTTCTACGTAGGAATAGGTGGAATGAAGGGGACGACAATCAACCAAGCATTAGAGCTTTGGATTCGTCTAGGAGCGTTCATTGTCATGCTTATTGCAGCAATGTATGGGGGCTTGCATTACGACAAAATTTTAGCAGCCATTAATTCCTTTAATGGCCCTATTACAGGTACATCACCGTATGCCTTGGATGGTAGTGATATTAACTTTGATGGTGGGGCATGGACTGGGACAGGCTTTTATTTCCCAACGTTTTGGCAAACGATAAGTATGACAATCGGTTTAGCGCTAGGTACTATTGGATTACCGCATATTTTATTGCGTTTTTATACGAATCCAAGTGCTAAGGCTGCCCGTAAATCTGCTTTAATGGCCATTGGAATTGCCAGTACGTTCTTCTTGTTAGCTGTTTTTTTAGGCGTTGTGGGCCGTGCTATTTTCATCTCAGGTAGTGCAAGTGAAGAAGTGATGAGAGATTTAGTACTTGGTGGCAATAACATGGTTATTCCAACAACTGCGCTTGCCTTAGGAGGCGATTGGCTTCTTGGCCTTGTTATTGCAGGGGCATTCGCTGCAATCTTCTCTAATTTATCAGGACTATTCATTACCAGCTCGGGCGCATTAGCACATGATTTATACGCTAGCTTTATGAAAAAAGATATTACGCAAAAACAACGAGTAGTTGCCGGAAAAGTAGCTATTGTTATTTTAGGTATTCTTTATGGTGGACTAGGTTTACTCGTTAAGGATGCATCGATCGGTCATTTAGTTGCTTTAGCATTTACGGTTGCTGCAAGTACATTTACACCGATTTTTATCTTAGGTATTTGGTGGAGAGGTATGACAGAAAAAGGAGCTATTGCTGGATTGGTGATTGGCCTTGTTGTGTCCATGTGGATGATTTTCTTACCAGGAACACTGCCGAGTTTCCTACAATTTAAAATCCCAGGTATTATAACTGTACCAGTAGGTTTCCTTTCTGTCATTATTGTGTCATTGTTAGATCGTAAAGTACCTGCTGATGTAAATGATTTTATGAAGCGCGTACACTCGAAAGAATCTGAAACTGCATAGGCCCTGATACTTTCAGGCTGTAACTTACAGAGTATTGAAAACATAGGCGGTAGACCAACTCAAAGAAATTTGGGCTGGTCTATTGTCTTTCTTTTAGAGAAATGGGTTTGTAAACTACTAAGGTGGTGGTTGACACTTTAGTACGAGACAAACTCACATGGGCACTTTTGTGAGAAAGCGTAAAAGAATATCATCAACATGTGTTCTTTAGAAGCGGTATAATTTATTAGTAGTGGATACTAGTTGATTGGAGTGGAGGGCGCGACACTCCGGCAGGAACAGCACGAGCGGAAAATCCATTTTTGTGGCACCGCCACAAAAATTAGTTGGAGCCGTGCCTGCGGAAAGGGAGCGCCTGGAATGGAAATCAACGGCTTCTTATTTTTCGTGGAGGCATCGATTTGGAAATCTTGGTTTTGAACGGACAAGGCAGGGCGTTTATGTGATTTTATTGACAGTACAATAGGCGAAGCGCTATGATTTTTACTTTTGGGCCGCAGCCTTGTGTTTCCGTCATATTTTCATGTTATATTAGTTATTGCTATATAAGCTCTTATGGTAGAATAGGTTAGATGTTGAGTGAACGGAGGAATAGCTGTGTATAAATATTATGGATTGGCCGCTTTTGTGATTATTTTAGATCAATGGACAAAATGGCTAATTGTGAAAAATATGGAGTTTGGTGAGCGCATTTCCGTATGGGACCCATGGTTTGGCATTTTATCTCATCGTAATAGAGGTGCAGCATGGGGAATGCTTGAAGGACAAATGTGGTTATTTTCTATTGTAACAATAGGCGTTATTTGTGCCATTATTTACTTTTATCACAAAGAAGCAAAGGGCAAGCCTCTTTTTCAAGTAGGCTTAATGCTTTTATTGGGTGGCGCCATTGGTAACTTTATTGACCGTTTATTTAGAGGAGAAGTAGTAGATTTTGTCGACGTATTAATCCCTATTATGAATTACGATTTCCCGATTTTTAATATTGCGGATGCAGCATTAACGATTGCCGTTGTCGTATTAATGATTGGTTTAATCGCCGAAGATAAAAAAGGAAAGAAACAGGTGAAACAATGACGCAAGTATCATATACAATCGAAGAACAACAGCAAGGAGAGCGCATTGACAAAGCGATTTCAAGTATACAGACAGAGTGGTCTCGTACACAAATTAGCAATTGGATTACAGAAGGAATTGTCAAAGTAAATAGTGAGACAGTTAAAGCGAAATATAAAGTAAAAGCAGGCGATGTTGTAGAAATCATCGTGCCAGAAGCAGAACCTTTAGATGTAATTGCTGAAAACTTAGACATTGAAATTGTTTATGAGGACGCGGATGTTCTCGTTGTCAACAAACCAAAGGGCATGGTTGTCCATCCTGCACCTGGTCATATGACAGGTACACTTGTAAATGGGTTAATGTATCATTGCAATGATTTATCGGGCATTAATGGTATTTTGCGTCCTGGTATTGTACACCGTATCGATAAAGATACATCAGGTTTACTAATGGTTGCGAAAAATGATGTAGCGCATGAATCATTAGTCGATCAACTTGTTAAAAAAACGGTAACGCGTAAATATACAGCGCTTGTCCATGGACATATTGCACATGATAAAGGAACAATTGACGCACCAATTGGCCGTGACCAAAAGGATCGTCAAAAACAAGCAGTTGTCGATAAAGGGAAACATGCAGTAACGCACTTCCAAGTTATTGAACGCTTAGGTGAGTACACACTAGTAGAGTGCCGTCTTGAAACAGGACGTACACACCAAATTCGTGTGCATATGAATTATATTGGATTCCCTCTTGTTGGTGATCCAAAATACGGACCGAGAAAAACGATTGATTTTGGTGGACAAGTATTACATGCAGGAGTTTTAGGGTTCGATCATCCTACAACTGGCGAATATATGGAGTTTGAAACACCACTTCCTGTCGATTATGTACAATTATTAGAGGAATTACGAAATAAGGATTGACGAATATTTAAAGAAGGTCTATACTAACGAAAGTGAATGAACGACTTTAACTTAATATTCACCTTTAATGGCAGTCCAGAGAGGCTGAGAAGGTACATGTGAACGTGTTGCAAAAATTTGTGCTGCAAATTTTTTCGACATGCTATTTAAACACGTACTCAACCCTCTCAGGCTATTCGCCTCGAGAGGTTTTTTTATGCCGTTGTAATGGTGCTTTACCACTTAGGAAGCATCCCGTAACAATTCGATTGTGCTAAACAACTTTTCAGAGGCAATACTCTAATAAAAGTTGCGCATAATGGACAACACTGAAAATAGATTCAAGAGAGGAGGACAAAAGATGTCAAAAAATGAGCTATTAGATGGGCCATCAATGACAAGAGCATTAACACGTATTGCACATGAAATTATTGAACGTAATAAAGGCATTGATGAATGTATTTTAGTTGGTATAAAAACACGCGGTGCCTTTCTAGCGAGACGCTTAGCGGAGCGTATCGAAAAAATAGAAGGTAAAGCCATTCGTACAGGGGAGTTAGACATTACGCTTTACCGAGATGATTTATCGACAAAGCATGAAAATGAGCAAGCTCATGTCGAGCAAGTGGATATCAATTATGTCGTTGCCAACCAAAAAATTATTTTAGTCGATGATGTACTATATACAGGCCGAACTGTCCGTGCTGCATTAGATGCCATAATGGACTTAGGACGACCAGCACAAATTCAACTGGCAGTGTTGATTGATCGAGGACACCGAGAGCTACCAATTCGAGCTGACTATGTTGGAAAAAATGTTCCGACATCTGGCACAGAGCGCATCGTTGTCAATTTAACTGAAGTCGATGGTGAAGATTGCGTCATTATTTATAAAGAAGACTAACTATAAAGTGAGGAAACGTTATGTCAAAGGCAGTGTTAGATATAAATGATAAACCGACTCCAGTCCAATTGGTGACATTAAGTTTTCAACATATGTTTGCCATGTTCGGGTCAACGATTTTAGTACCACAGCTAGTAGGCCTTAGCCCAGCAATCGCCCTTCTAACAAGCGGGATTGCAACATTGTTCTTCCTATTAATTACGAAGTTTCAAGTGCCAGCATATTTAGGCTCATCGTTTGCCTTTATCGCACCAATTTTACTTGCCGCAGGCGGTTTAGATGACAATGGTTTAAGTGTCAACCCAGGTAACGCCATGATAGGGGCTATGGCCGTCGGTGTAACCTACGGCATTGTGTCACTCATCATTTGGAAGAGCGGCTATAAATGGATTATGAAAATCCTTCCGCCTATCGTAGTAGGCCCTGTTATTATGGTTATCGGCCTTGGCTTATCAGGAACAGCAGTAGGCATGGCGATGAATGTTGATGGAGAATATAACTTACTGCATTTCTCAGCAGCACTTGTCACACTATTTACGGCAATTATTTTTACAATCTTCTTTAAGGGGATTTTAAGTACAATGCCGATATTAATCGGCCTAATCGTTGGCTATGTGTACTCCATTTTTATCGGTATCGTCAACTTTGAACCGATTAAAGAAGCCAAGATGTTTGCTCTACCACATTTCATTATTCCTGGTGTAGATTATGACTTTACGATTACATCAACGATTTTACTAGCGATGGTACCGATTGTTATTGTGACAATTTCAGAGCATATCGGTCACCAGCTCGTGCTAGGTAAAGTAGTGAATCGAGATTATATTAAAGAACCAGGCTTACATCGTTCATTACTTGGTGATGGCTTTGGGACATTAGTTAGTGCATTTATTGGTGGACCACCAAAAACAACGTACGGTGAAAACATCGGTGTTCTTGCTATCACACGTGTTTACAGTGTGTATGTAATAGCAGGAGCGGCAGTAGTGGCGATTTTCCTGTCATTCTTCGGGAAAGCAATGGCAGTGATCGCAACAATTCCAACAGCTGTTCTTGGCGGAGTTTCCATTCTGCTGTTCGGTATTATCGCTTCAAGTGGTCTCCGTATGCTAGTAGACAATCATGTCGACTTTGGTAACAGCCGCAATCTAGTCATTGCCTCTGTTATTCTAGTAATAGGTATCGGCGGTGCGAAATTTATCGTCACAGAATCACTAAGTTTAGAAGGTATGGCGTTAGCAGCGATTATCGGAGTTGTGCTAAATGCGGTTTTACCAGGTAAAAAAGAAGCCGATATACCAGTACCTTACAATCAAAATAATAATTCATAGTAGTACCTTTTAATGAATTGTCCAGAGAGGCAAAAAAAGGGAAGTAGTGGACAAACGATAAGTAGGCACAGAGCTTACTATAATTTGTCACGCCTCCTTATGCCTCGCTGATGACATCAGCGGGGCTTTTACATTATTTAGACACTTAAAATAATGAAGAACGTCATACATAGACGTTCATGACACACAATCTAATGGAGGTACATGATGAAGAACTTATTATCAATGGAACATTTAACAACTGAAGAGATTAGCAGCATTTTACATCGTGCGCAGGCTTTTGAAAATGGCGAAACATCATCGTTATCTCGTGCTTACAACGTTGCAAACTTATTTTTTGAACCGAGTACTCGAACGAAAACAAGTTTTGAGATGGCAGAGCGGAAAGTTGGCTGTACAGTAATCCCGTTTGACGCAAGCTTTTCAAGTGTGACAAAGGGCGAAACGATGTACGATACAGTCAAAACATTAGAAATGATTGGCATAGATGCGGTCGTTATCCGAGCACAAGAAGATGAATATTATAACGAGCTACTAGAAGGCATTCATGTTGCAGTTATCAACGCAGGAGATGGCGCTGGTCAACATCCATCACAATCATTGCTGGATTTGTACACGATAAAAAAAGAGTTTGGTTCTTTTGAAGGGTTAAATATCACAATCGCTGGGGATATATCTCATAGTCGTGTTGCGAAATCAAATGCTTCGGCGTTACAACGACTAGGAGCAAATGTGCATTTTCTTTGCCCAGAAGATTGGGCAGGGGATTTTAAAGCACATCATTCTTGGGACGATTTAATCGAAATAAGCGATGTCATTATGTTACTTCGTGTACAACATGAACGTCATAAAGTAAATAAAAGCTTCTCAAAAGAAAGCTATCATGAAGAGTACGGATTGACAGTGGAACGTGAGAAGAAAATGAAGGCAAAGGCAATTATTATGCATCCAGCGCCAGTTAACCGTGATGTAGAAATTGCTTCAGAGCTAGTCGAAAGCGAACGTTCTCGAATTTTTGAGCAAGTTCGCAATGGTGTATATACGCGCATGGCAATTATTGAAACGATTTTACAAGGGAGAGAATAACATGACAAAAGTACTTCAAAATGTGCAAATGTTAAATGAACAAGGTGAACTGCATACAGTGAATATCGCCATGGTAGATGGCAAAATTACTGCCATTGGACAAGAGGTCAATGTAGCTGGTGCGGAAATTATCGAAGGAAACGGTTTAGTTGTTGCTCCAGGCTTTGTAGATGTGCACACACATTTGCGTGAGCCAGGTTTTGAACATAAAGAAACAATTGCCACAGGCTCTGCATCTGCAGCAAAAGGTGGTTTTACAACGATTTGTGCAATGCCGAATACGAAACCAGTGCCTGACACTGTAGAAAACATGCAACTAATTAACGGTCTTATTCAAGAAAGCGCAGTGATTCGCGTACTGCCATATGGCTCATTAACGCAAGACATTTCAGGTGAAGTTCGTACGGATATCGCGGAATTAAAAGCACATGGTGCTGTAGCATTCTCAGACGATGGTGTAGGAATCCAATTAGCATCAACAATGTATGAACAAATGCAGGATGCGGCAAAGCATAACGTGGTTGTTGTAGCACACTGTGAAGATAATTCATTAATTTATGATGGTGTCATGCATGAAGGCAAGCGCAATAAAGAACTAGGACTACCGGGTATTCCATCCATTTGTGAATCTGTTCAAATTGCGCGCGATGTTCTTCTTGCAGAAGCTGCGGTCGCACGCTATCATGTGTGCCACGTATCAACAAAAGAATCTGTGCGTGCAGTACGTGACGCAAAAGCTGCAGGTATTCGCGTTACATCAGAAGTTTGTCCACACCACTTATTACTTGAAGAGATGGATATTCCATCGGATGATGCTAACTGGAAAATGAACCCACCATTACGCGCTGCAGACGATAAAGATTCTCTACACGCAGCACTACTTGATGGCACAATCGACTGCATCGCAACAGATCATGCGCCACATACAATAGAAGAAAAATGTTGTGGTATGGTTGGCGCACCGTTCGGCATCGTCGGCTTTGAAACAGCATTCCCACTGTTGTATACACAATTTGTTGAGACGGGGAAATGGACTTTAAAGCAATTGATAGATTGGATGACTGTGAAAGCAGCACAAATTTTCGACTTACCATATGGAACGTTACAAGTTGGTGCATCAGCGGACATGGTTTTAATTGATGTAAAGAAAGAACAAACTATTGATGCAGAAGGTTTTGTATCAAAAGGTCGCAATACACCTTTCAATGGTTGGGTCGCAAAAGGTTGGCCAGTAATAACAATTTTTGAAGGTAATATCGTATACCAGGAGGCAGAGTAATGAAAAAACGTTTACTTATTTTAGAAGATGGCACAGTATTTACAGGCACAGCGTTCGGTAGCGAGCGAGCTTCACAAGGTGAGGTCGTATTCACAACAGGGATGACAGGATATCAAGAAACGATTTCAGATCCTTCATTCTACGGACAAATCGTAACGTTAACATACCCACTTATCGGTAACTACGGTATTAACCGTGATGATTTTGAATCAATCACACCAGCAATTCGTGGATTTGTAGTCCGCGAACTAGCAAAAACACCATCAAACTTCAGATGTGATTTAACAGTTGATGAATATTTAACATCAAAGGATATCCCAGGGATTGAAGGCATTGATACACGTAAATTAACACGCATTATTCGTAGCAAAGGATCTGTGAAAGCGATTTTAACTGCGGCTGACGAAGAAGTGAATGTAGAAGAAATCGTCGCAAAACTACAAGCGACACCAGCGATTACGCATCATGTTCGCGAAGTAACGCCAAAGGCTGCTTATCCATCACCAGGCCGTGGCAAACGAGTAGTATTAATTGACTACGGTATGAAGCATGGTATTCTTCGTGAATTAAATAAACGTGATTGTGATGTATTAGTTGTACCTTACAACACACCAGCAGCAGAAATTTTAGCATGGCATCCAGATGGTATTATGCTGTCAAACGGTCCAGGGAATCCTGAAGACGTTGCAGAAGGTATCGAAACGGTACGCAATTTAATCGGAAAAGTGCCAATGTTCGGTATTTGCTTAGGTCACCAAATCTTCTCGTTAGCGAGTGGCGCGAAGTCATTTAAATTACCATTCGGTCACCGCGGAGGTAACCACCCGGTAAAAGATTTACGCACAGGTCGTACAGACATAACATCTCAAAACCATGGCTATGCCATCGATATTGAGTCTTTAAAAGATACAGATTTAGAATTAACACATGTCGCATTAAATGATGGTACTTGTGAAGGTGTACGTCATAAGAAATATCCGATTTTCACAGTACAATATCACCCAGAAGCATCACCAGGACCAGAAGATTCAAACCACTTATTTGATGAATTCATTGAAATGATGGAAGTAGAAGCAGGGAAGGGGAAACAACATGCCTAAACGTACAGATATAGAAACTATTTTAGTAATCGGGTCTGGCCCAATCGTCATCGGACAAGCTGCAGAATTTGACTATGCAGGGACACAAGCTTGTCTTTCATTAAAAGAAGAAGGCTACCGCGTTATTTTAATAAACTCAAACCCTGCAACAATTATGACTGATACTGAAATTGCAGACAAAGTTTACATCGAGCCAATCACACTAGAATTTGTATCACGCATTTTACGTAAAGAACGTCCAGATGCAATCCTACCAACACTAGGTGGTCAAACAGGTTTAAATATGGCAATTGAGTTAGACAACTCAGGTATTTTAAATGAACTAAATATCGAAATTCTTGGTACGAAACTAGATGCGATCCATAAAGCAGAAGACCGTGATTTATTCCGTAACTTAATGTACGAACTAGGTGCACCAGTACCTGAATCAGACATTATCCATAACTTAGATGAAGCGAAAAACTTTGTCGCAAAAATAGGTTATCCAGTAATCGTACGACCTGCATTTACACTTGGAGGTACAGGTGGCGGTATTTGCTATAACGATCAAGACCTAGAAGAAATCGTAACATCCGGTTTAAAATATTCGCCAGTTACACAATGCTTACTTGAAAAATCAATCGCTGGCTTGAAAGAGATTGAATATGAAGTAATGCGTGATGCAGCTGACAATGCGATCGTTGTTTGTAACATGGAAAATGTTGATCCAGTAGGTATTCATACAGGTGACTCAATCGTGTTAGCACCAACACAAACACTTTCTGACCGTGAAAACCAAATGTTACGAAATATCTCATTAGATATTATTCGCGCACTAAAAATTGAAGGTGGCTGTAACGTACAGTTAGCCCTTGATCCATATAGCTTCAACTACTATGTAATCGAAGTAAACCCACGTGTATCACGCTCATCTGCATTAGCATCAAAAGCAACGGGTTACCCAATTGCCAAGCTGGCAGCAAAAATTGCAGTAGGCTTAACTTTAGATGAAATTAAAAATCCAGTGACAGGTTCAACGTATGCTTGCTTCGAGCCAGCACTAGACTATATCGTAGCAAAAATTCCACGCTGGCCATTCGATAAATTCGAATCAGCAAAACGTAACCTAGGCACACAAATGAAAGCAACTGGGGAAGTAATGGCGCTTGGTCGTACGTTCGAGGAAGCAATGCTAAAAGCTGTCCGTTCTCTTGAAACAGGTCAAGTTCATTTAGAGCTGAAACATGCTGAAAATAACTCTGACTCTTGGATTGAAAAACGTATCCGTAAAGCGGGCGATGAGCGTTTGTTCTTCATCGGAGAAGCATTGCGCCGTGGTGTAACAATTGAACAAATTCATGAATGGTCTGCAATCGACTTATTCTTCTTAAATAAATTCAAAAACATTGTAGATATGGAGCAAACACTTGCTGACCATAAAAACGATAAAGAAGTGTTACGTACTGCTAAACGTCTAGGCTTTGCGGATAAAAAAGTTGCTGAGCTTTGGGATACAACACAAGAAGCAATCTATGCATACCGTAAAGAAAACGGCATTATCCCTGTCTATAAAATGGTGGACACATGTGCTGCGGAGTTCGAATCAGAAACACCTTATTTCTACGGTACTTATGAGGAAGAAAATGAATCAATCAAGTCTGAAAAACCATCTGTTATCGTATTAGGCTCAGGTCCAATCCGTATCGGTCAAGGGGTAGAGTTTGATTACGCTACAGTGCACTCAGTTTGGGCTATCCAAGAAGCAGGCTATGAAGCAATCATTATTAACTCAAACCCAGAAACAGTATCAACAGACTTCTCGGTTTCAGATAAGTTATACTTCGAGCCATTAACGATTGAAGACGTCATGCACATTATCGACTTAGAGCAACCAATTGGCGTAGTTGTGCAATTCGGTGGTCAAACAGCTATTAACTTAGCTGATAAATTAGCTGCAAATGGTGTGAAAATTTTAGGTACATCGCTAGAAGACATCGATCGTGCAGAAAACCGCGATAAATTTGAACAAGCGTTACATGCATTAGACATTCCACAGCCTCCAGGTGAAACGGCGGTATCAACAGAAGAAGCACTTGTGATTGGTGAACGCTTAGGCTTCCCAGTGCTAGTACGCCCTTCATATGTACTAGGTGGACGTGCAATGGAAATTGTTTATAACGAAGAAGAATTACAACATTATATGGAGAATGCTGTTGAGGCTTCACCTGACCACCCAGTTTTAGTAGACCGTTACTTAACGGGTCAAGAAATTGAGGTAGATGCGATTTGTGACGGTGAAAATGTATTAATCCCAGGGATTATGGAACATATCGAACGTGCAGGGGTGCACTCTGGTGACTCGATTTCTGTATATCCACCACAAAAATTAACACAAACGCAAAAAGATACTTTAGTTGATTACACAACTCGTCTAGCAAAAGGTCTTGGCATCATCGGCTTAATGAACATCCAATATGTAATTTCACAAGGTGAAGTGTATGTCATTGAGGTAAACCCTCGCTCATCTCGTACAGTACCGTTCTTAAGTAAAATTACAAACATTCCAATGGCAAATATTGCAACGAAAGCGATTCTTGGTAAATCAATCGTAGAGCAAGGCTATCCAACTGGCTTAGCGGCAGAGCAAAAAGGTGTGTTTGTTAAAGTACCAGTATTCTCATTCGCAAAATTACGCCGTGTGGACATCACATTAGGACCTGAAATGAAATCAACAGGGGAAGTAATGGGTAAAGATGCAACATTAGAAAAAGCCCTTTACAAAGGCTTAGTTGCTGCTGGCATGGAAATTCGTACAGAAGGCACAGTATTATTCACTGTATCTGATAAGGATAAAGAAGAGGCAATTGCTCTTGCAAAACGTTTTTCAACAGTTGGCTACCGCATTGTAGCGACAGAAGGTACAGCCCAAGCGTTTGAAGCAGCTGGCGTTCGTACAGATGTAGTAGGTAAAATCGGTGCAAAAGGACAAACGTTACTAGACCTAATTCAAAATGGTGAAGCGCAGTTAGTAGTTAACACGTTAACAAAAGGCAAGCAACCAGCTCGTGATGGATTCCGAATTCGTCGTGAGTCTGTAGAAAATGGCGTACCTTGCTTAACATCATTAGATACAGCAGAAGCAATGCTGCGTGTAATTGAATCAATGACATTTACAGCAGAACAAATGCCGAAAGCGGAGGTAGTACATTAATATGATTCGTCAAGAGAAAATGACGGTCGTCTCTCAAAAGCAAATTGCGACAAACATTTTCGAATTGACACTTCATGGTGAACTGGTTCAGGATATGACTCCTGGCCAGTTTGTCCATGTAAAGGTGTCGGATTCATTGGAGCCGCTTTTACGTCGACCTATTAGTATTGCAAACATAGATAAAGACAATAGTGAATTTACAATGATTTACCGTGCGGAAGGTCGAGGAACGCAAGTGTTAGCGACAAATCGTGAAGGACAGTTAGTCAATGTCCTCGGCCCAATTGGTAATGGCTTCCCAGTCGATGCTGTAAAGACGGGTGGGACGGCATTGTTAGTTGGTGGCGGCATCGGTGTACCACCTTTACATGAACTATCAAAACAGCTTAATGCTCGTGGGGTGAAAACAATCCATGTATTAGGCTTCCAAACAGAAGATGTTTGCTTCTATGAGGAAGAGTTTAATGCACTTGGTGAAACACATTACGTAACTGTAGATGGATCGAAAGGAACGAAGGGCTTTGTAACAAACGTGTTAGAAACGCGTGCGCCCGAGTTTGATGTGTTCTATTCTTGTGGCCCTTTACCGATGCTAAAAGCGTTAGAAGGCTTCTACCCAGAAAAAGAAGGTTATTTATCGTTTGAAGAGCGCATGGGCTGTGGTATTGGAGCTTGCTTTGCATGTGTGTGCAAGACAACCGATCAAATCGAAAAAGACTATGTCAAAGTATGCTCTGACGGTCCAGTATTCCCGAAAGGTACGGTGGCATTATGAGTCGTTTAAATATCCAAATACCTGGCTTAAATTTAAAAAATCCAATTATGCCAGCTTCAGGCTGCTTCGGCTTTGGTCGTGAATATGCTCAGCTGTACGATTTATCGAAGCTTGGCGCTATTATGATTAAAGCAACAACAGTGGAAACAAGACCCGGCAATCCAACACCACGTGTAGCGGAAACAGCAGCAGGGATGCTAAATGCCATTGGCTTACAAAATCCTGGTATTGAAAAAGTAATGAATGAAGAATTAAAGTTTTTAGAAGGCTATGATGTGCCAATTATCGCCAATGTAGCTGGTACTGAAACTGCAGATTACGTGGAAGTGGCACGTCGCATCTCTGCAGCACCAAATGTAAAAGCGCTAGAACTGAATATTTCTTGTCCGAACGTCAAATGTGGGGGCATTCAATTCGGTACAGACCCAGCAACAGCACGACAGCTCGTTGCAGCAGTAAAAGCTGTTTCTGAAGTCCCTGTTTACGTGAAATTATCACCAAATGTAACGAATATCGTAGAAATCGCTCAAGCAGTTGAAGCTGGTGGAGCGGACGGAATTACGATGATTAACACATTAATTGGCATGCGTTTGCATGAACGTACAGGTAAACCGGTAATTGCAAATGGTACAGGGGGGTTATCTGGCCCTGCAGTAAAACCAGTTGCCATTCGTATGGTATATGAGGTATATAAAGCCGTCAATATTCCGATTATTGGAATGGGTGGCGTAAGTGAAGTACAGGATGTCATAGACTTTATGTCAGCAGGTGCATCAGCAGTCGCAGTTGGGACAGCCAATTTTGTAGACCATTTCATTTGTCCGAACATCATTGAGGAGTTACCAGCAAAGCTTGATGCATTAGGCGTAGAGCATATTAAGGACATAATCGGAAGGAGCCATCGTTAATGAATACAAAACCAATACTAGCACTTGATTTCTCTGGTGAAGCGGAAGTTTTCAAGTTTTTAGCACATTTTCAAGAGCCTCTTTTCGTAAAAATTGGTATGGAGCTTTATATGCAGGAAGGTCCTGATATTGTACGTAAAGTGAAGGATTTAGGTCACGATATTTTCCTAGATTTAAAGCTACATGATATTCCAAATACTGTTGGCTCAGCGATGAAGGGCTTAGCAAAATTAGGAGTAGATTTAGTCAATGTACATGCAGCAGGCGGGCGCCCTATGATGGAAGCTGCACTTGAAGGCCTAGAAGCAGGTACACCAGCGGGGCGAGAGCGTGCAGCGTTGATTGCTGTGACACAACTAACATCTACTACTGAAGCACAAATGCAAGCAGAGCAAAAAATTGCGTTAACATTACAAGAATCAGTGTTACATTATGCTAGCTTAACAAAACGAGCAGGCTTAAATGGTGTTGTCTGCTCAGTTCATGAAGCACAGGCAATTGCCGAAGTGTGCGGTGAGAACTTCTTACGTGTCACACCAGGTATCCGTTTAGCTGGTGGTGATACACACGATCAAAAACGCATCGCTACGCCAGATGGTGCAAAACGCGATGGGTCTTCATTAATCGTAGTAGGGCGTGCCGTAACAGGTGCCCAATATCCAGTAGCAGCATATAAAATCGTAAGTGAATTATGGGAGGCAACAAAATGACATTACAAAACGAAATCGCACACGCTATGCTAAAGGTTGGAGCAGTCGAATTAAATCCAACAGATCTTTTCACATGGGCATCGGGCATTCAATCACCGATATACTGTGATACACGCTTAACTATTTCAGATCCAGTGATCCGTAAGCAATTGGCAAACGGCTTAGCAAAAATTATTAAGGAAAATTTTGAAGGTACAGAAATTGTAGCTGGTACTGCTACAGCAGGTATTCCACATGCTGCTTGGGTAAGCGATATTTTAGACTTACCAATGGTGTACGTACGTTCAAAAGCAAAAGAGCATGGTCGTGGAAATCAAATTGAAGGAAAATACGCAGCAGGGCAAAAAGTCGTTGTAGTAGAAGATATTGTGTCAACAGGTGGTTCTTCGATTACAGCAGTAGAGGCTTTGCGTGCAGCGGGGTGTGAGGTACTAGGTGTTGTTTGTGTCTACACTTATAATTTGCCACGCGCTGAGCAAGCGTTTGAAGAAGCAGGCATTCAATATGTATCTTTAACTAACTTTGATTTTCTAATTGAAGCAGCAAACGAATCAGGTGCTATTAAAGAAGAAGATATTCCATTTTTAAAAGACTGGCATGCAAAACTTAAAGCTGGAGCACTATAAGGTTAATAAATAAGAAGAACTCATAAAAACGATCACGGTTAAATTAACCAGTGATCGTTTTTTTTTATGAAGATGTATGTTTTGAAAAATTAATAAAAAAATAGTTTTTTACTGTAGCAAAAAGTGCTTTTTGTTGTTAATACTTTAAACCGAAAAATTATATAAAAATAATTATTGAATATTTAAAATAAACAGAAATATTTAATTGTTCCTATAATCTTCAAGTTTACCAAATAAAAGAATGAATTAAGAGAGAACAACATGAAATACAGTATAGATTATTAGTATATTTAAATAATAAAAAAATGATGGACAATAGGAAAAATAAGAAGGTGAGCTAATATATGTTTAAAAAGATTAGAAAAATTATATAATTTTTTGTAATAGTTGTATGGTTTATTATGTATATAACATTATGAGAGTTGTAAAAAAACTCTTGATTAAATGCGTTATTTCTATATAAAATAGCAATATGAATAATTTTCAGATAATTCCATAAGTATATAGTTAGAAGATTTTTTTGTTTCTACTGTAAAAATTTTATTAATATGTTGTTAAATAGAACTGTATAAAAACTAATAAATATTTGAGTAGAAATGATATTGAAATAAGTTTAATCAATTTTGAATCCTTTTTTCTGAATATTGAATCAGAAAAGATTGTCATCGTAAGTTTTTACTACATATTTCTATTTAGAAAAAATACAAAAAGGTGTGATGATTGCAATGAATTTAATGCTCGAAGTGAAAAACCTTAAAACTGGTTTTGATATAGACGGAGATATATATCACGCGGTGGATAACGTTTCGTTTTCCGTTAAGCCCGGCCAAATTGTAGGTATTGTAGGGGAATCTGGTTGTGGAAAAAGTGTTATGTCACTGTCAATCATGCAACTACTTCCTCAAGGGATTGGTAAAGTTACTGGCGGAGAAATAAAGTTCCAAGGCAAAAATATTGAAGGCTACAAAAGTGATGAGATGAATAAAATACGAGGAAAAGATATTAGTATGATCTTTCAAGAGCCTATGACATCTTTAAACCCTGTATTTACAATAGGCAATCAGATTGAAGAGATTTTATTAAACCATCTACCAATCTCGAAAACTGACGCAAGACAGCAGTCAATTGAATTATTAAAAAGTGTAGGCATACCAAGACCAGATAAAATTGTCGACGAATATCCACATCAACTATCAGGGGGGATGCGACAAAGGGTCATGATTGCGATTGCCATCGCTTGTCATCCAAAGCTATTAATTGCTGATGAACCTACTACTGCACTAGATGTAACTGTACAAGCACAAATACTTGAATTGCTAAGAAAAATTCAAGCGGAAAATGATATGTCCATTATATTGATTACGCATGATTTAGGTGTAGTGGCAGAAATGTGTGATGAAGTCATCATTATGTATGCTGGGAAAATTGTAGAGCGCACAAGTGTGGACAATCTATTCTATAATCCAAAGCATCCTTATACAAAGCTATTAATGGCATCCATTCCACGCATTGATATCGAAGTTAGTGAGCTAACGACAATTCAAGGCATTGTGCCATCTTTAAAAAATATGCCGACAGTCGGCTGTCGATTTGTAGATAGATGCCCGTCGGTGAAACCGGAGTGTAGTACGGTAACTCCTCAGCTTGTCCAAATCGGCGAGGGCCATGAGGTTTCGTGCTTACTATATGAAGGTTCTATCCTAGAGAAGGTGTGAGGTAACAACATGACTGATACGACAATCAAACAACATAAAGAAACTTTGCTCGAAGTGAACAACTTAAAAACCTATTACCCTATTAAAGGTGGATTTCTTAAAAAAACAGTCGGACATGTGAAAGCTGTAGATAATATTTCATTTTCTATTAAAAATGGTGAAACATTGGGCTTAGTTGGTGAGTCAGGATGCGGAAAATCAACAACCGGCCGTACGATTATTAGATTGTTGGATTCTACAGAAGGACAAATCGTGTTTGATGGACAGGATATTACGAAAATACAAGGCAAATCATTAAGAGAAATAAGAAAAGATATCCAGATGGTTTTCCAAGATCCTTATGCATCATTAAATCCAATGCAGATGGTAGGCAGTATCGTAGCTGAGCCTATTATGAATTTTCATAACAAAACACTGAATTCTTTAAAAGAAGAAGTCATTGAATTATTAAGAAAAGTAGGGTTACCTAAGGACGCATATTATAAATATGCGCATGAATTTTCAGGTGGTCAACGTCAACGAATTGGTATTGCAAGAGCGCTAGCCCTTAAACCAAAGCTAATAATTGCCGATGAACCAGTTTCTGCCTTAGATGTTTCCGTGCAATCTCAAGTTTTAAATCTACTAAAAGAATTGCAGGATGAGTTTGATTTAACCTTTTTATTTATTGCGCACGACTTAAGCGTTGTTAAACATATGAGTGACCGTATTGGCGTTATGTATTTAGGCAATATTGTTGAAATTGCAAACAAGGTAAGCATATATGATGAGCCATTGCATCCATATACACAAGCGCTCATTTCAGCAATACCTGTGCCGGATCCTCGAAAAAAAAGCAATCGCATTGTTTTACAAGGCGATGTACCGAGCCCAGCTAATCCTCCGCAGGGATGCCCATTCCATCCAAGATGCCCGAAGGCTATGATGGAATGTTCCTTAACTAAACCAGTATTAAAGGAGGTGAAGCCAGATCATAAAGTTGCTTGCCACTTATATTAAAATGGCAAGAAAAAAAAGGAAAAAATGCTTTTCAAAATAAAAAATTAACGGGGGGAAAAAAATGAAAAAGACTAAAACATTATGGTCACTTTTACTAATGCTCGTCATGGCATTGTTCCTAGCAGCATGTAATAATGATTCATCGACAACTGACAAAGATGCAGAAAAGGATAAGGAAAAACCAGTAGCTACAACTACGGATGCTAAAGCAGGTGGCGTTGTAACATTCGGTACAGACCAAGCGCCAGAGGGCGTATTTGACCCTGCCTTTGCAGGAAGTATTGTAGATAGCTATATCCAAGGCTTCATGATGGATGGTATTTATGAAGTAAATGATGAGTTAGAATATATACCAAATCTTGCAAAATGGGATATTAGTGAAGATAAATTAACGTATACATTCAACTTTGAAAAAGGTGTGAAATGGCATAATGGTGAGGAATTAACAGGTGAAGACTGGGTGTTTGCTTTAGAAACTTTAGCAGATCCTGATTATGATGGTCCTCGTTTTAATTATGTTGAAGGTGTAAAAGGGGCAGAAGATAAAAAAGCAGGTAAAGCAGATAAAATTTCAGGAATTGAAGTTGTTGACCCTTACACAATTAAAGTTACATTTAAAGAAGTAAAAATTAATAATCTAGAAAGTATTTGGCAATTCCCAATGCCGAAAAAACATTATGAAGGCATTGCAGTAAAAGATTTAAGTGAATCGAAGCAAGTGCGTGAAACGCCTGTAGGCAATGGACCGTTTAAGGTGAAAAAAGTTGTTGACGGCGAATATTCTGAATTAGAGCGTTTTGATGATTACTGGAAAGGGAAACCAACGCTTGATGGCGTTATTGTAAAAGTAATTGACCCATCATTAGCTGCGGGTGCGTTCCAAAACGGAGAAATCGACATCATGGATATTAGACCACAATCTGTGAAAGAGCTTTCAGCATTAAGCAATGTACGTATCGAAGAAACGACTGGTGTAGGCTATTCTTATATCGGGCTTCGTTTTGGTCATCGTGATAAAGCTACACTTAAAAATGTAGCAGATTTTGATAAATTCAATTCAAAAGAATTACGTCAGGCACTATTATATGCTCTTAACCGTCCAGCAATGATCGATGCTTTCTTAGAAGGAAAAGCTGAAGTTGCGAATACAGTTATTCCAGTTACTTTCTGGACTGCTGCAGATGCTTCAGATTTAAATGCATATGACTTTAATGTAGATAAAGCGAAAGAACTGTTAAAAACAGCAGGCTATGTTGATAAAGATGGCGATGGATTTGTTGAAGATCCACAAGGCCAACCATTTAAAATTTCATTTGGACATTATGCAGGACCAGCGGCATTTGAAGGTCGTTCACAAGCAATCATCCAATCTTGGAATGATATTGGTGTAAAAACTGAATTAGCAACAGGTAGCTTAGTAGAGTTTAACTTGTACAATGAAATGAAAGATAATGATGACGCAGCATTAGAGGCATTCTTCGGTTCTTGGAGTATGGGCTCTGATCCAGATCCATCTGGCCTATGGGCAAATGATGCAGAATGGAACTACGGTCGTTATGTAGATGAGCAAAACGACAAATTATTAAAAGAAGCGTTAAGTGAAGCTGCATTTGATAAAGACTACCGTAAAAAAGTGTATGTTGATTGGCAAAAATACTTCAACGAAGAATTACCAGCACTTCCTTTATGGGAAAACCTAGATCTATATGGTATTAACAACCGACTACAAGGTGTTCATATTAACGCTGTTGGTTTCCAAACAGACGTTTATAAATGGCATATTGTCGAGTAAGTTTAATGCCTAAAAAAGGCTGAGAAACCTACTACTATCGGGCTCTTTTAGGAGCCTGGTAGTAGTAAATTATAATTGATAAGGGGACGTCACATGCTTCAATACACACTTCGAAGATTACTCGGCATGATTCCATTGTTACTCCTTATTTCGTTAGTTGTGTTCTTCTTAGCAAAAATGATGCCAGGAGATCCATTTGCGGGAGAAATTGATCCATCAAATACAAACCCACAATACATCGAGGAAATGAGAGAGAAGTTAGGCTATAATGATCCAATTATCGTGCAATATGGAAGATGGATGTCTAATTTTGTACAAGGGGATTTTGGTAAATCAACAGTTTATAAAAAACCTGCAGTAGAAGTAATTGTACAACGAATTCCGAATACATTATTTTTAGCAGTAACATCTTTAATTTTGACGTACATTTTTGCTTTTTTCATGGGTATGTATGCTGGGAGAAAACCATATACATTAGGCGATAATTTAATAGCTTCGTACAATTATTTGGCTTTAGCGATTCCATCATTTGTCGCTGGTATTGTAGCCATTTATGTTTTCTCTTTCCAACTAGGGTGGTTCCCATTCAATGGCTCAGTTGGCGTAGGACTTCAAGAAGGAACGTTTGCTTATTACCTAAGTAGGGTTCATCATGTGTTATTGCCTTCACTTGTATTAGGATTAATGGGAACGGCTTCCTATACGCAATTTTTACGAAACGATATTATTGAAAACAGCAGAAAAGATTTCGTCCGTACAGCGAGAGCAAAAGGAACAAAGGAATCAAAAATTTACAACAAGCATATTTTAAGAAATTCGATTATTCCGATTATTACTTTTCTTGGTTTTGACATCGCTACATTAATTAGTGGTGCAGTAATAACAGAAACCATCTTTACTTATCCCGGAATAGGCGCACTGTTCTTAGATTCCGTTGGTAGAAGAGATTATGCGGTCATGATGTCGATAACTATGTTACTTTCGTTCTTAACACTTTTTGGGAATTTAGTAGCCGATTTATTGTATGGTATAGTAGATCCGCGAATTAGACTAGATTAGGGAGGGGAAAAATGTGGAGATTATAACAAAACAAGAAGCGTCTGCATCAAAAACACTGAATAAAAGCCCCTCTCCATGGGTGATAGCGAGAAGAAAGTTCGTTAAAAATAAATTAGCTATGATAAGCCTTATTTTTTTACTAATCGTTATTATTCTATCGTTTTTAGCGCCATATATTACGACAAAAGATATAGTGCGTGTAGACTTTATGAAAATTAGTCAACCACCTTCAAGTGAGAATTGGCTTGGAACCGATACAAATGGCCGTGATGTATTTACACGAATGCTTTATGCGGGTAAATCTTCTTTAACGGTTGGTGTAGGTTGTATGTTTTTCATTGTTTTAATTGGGACAACTATAGGGTCTATTTCAGGTTATTTTGGTGGCAAAATCGATCAAATGTTAATGCGTTTCACTGACTTTGTATTAATGTTCCCATTATTAGTTTTTGTTATCGTGCTAAATACGATTTTAGTTGGTAAAGTTTCGGGCTTATGGACGTTAATCATTGTCATTTCCGTATTAAGCTGGGGTAGTGTTGCCCGCGTTGTGCGAAGTCGAATTCTTGCAGAAAAAGAAAATGAGTACATTTTAGCTGCACAGTCAATCGGCTGTAAATCATCGAAAATCATTATGAAACATTTATTACCGAACGTCGCTTCAACAATCATTGTACAAGCTACATTATTAATGGCGGTAACAATTGTCATAGAGTCGGCGTTAAGCTTCTTAAACTTCGGTGTGCCAGCAGATACGCCAAGTTGGGGAAATATGCTAGCAGAGGCTAGAAACTCAGATGTGTTAAGAGAAAAAATTTGGATATGGATTCCACCAGCAACAGCAATCACATTAGTCATTTTATCGATTAATTTTATCGGTGAAGGACTAAAAGATGCGATGAATCCAAAATCAAGAAGATAATGTTGGTAAATAAATGGCACCTATCAAAGTAAAGTTTACTTTGATAGGTGCCATTTGCTGTTGGTGTGGAGCGAGGGGTGATTCTGCTAGCATAGTGAGGAGGTGATTCCGCGAAGCGAGGAGAGAATTCCGCGAAGCGAGGAGAGAATTCCGCGGAGCGAGGAGGTAATTCCGCAGAGCGAGAGAGTAATTCCGCGGAGCGAGAGAGTAATTCCGCGGAGCGAGGGAGTAATTCCGCGAAGCTAGAGAGTAATTCCGCGGAGCGAGGCAGTAGTCCCTCGAAGCAGGGACCTAATCCCGCTCTAGTAGCAATATGTAGAAGGGAATATCAAAATTGTACATGGAAGCCGGCTATGAAGCGTAGAAACTAACTATTTTTATGTAAAAGGTTGCTAAATTAAAATTCGATTTTTGTGTGGAAAATAAAAAAATAATTATAAATTTATGGTAGAAACAAAATTTTTTTAATGTAATAAAGAATTCATAAAACAAAGCGCTAAAAAACATAACGCACTTGAATAAAAGCATTTAAATAAAATTTATTTATTAGTAAATTTTTTTATTGATTATTGAAAAAAGTTGATTTATGAAGTTAAACTCCACTCTATTTTATTATTTTAAAATATTTCATGAGCGTATGCTTATTTGTTTTATTTATATAACAAATAATAAAAATTGATAGATGGAAAATGAATTTCATCTAGATAAATAGTAGGTGGTAATACTCTTTTTTATGATAATAATTTGAAAAAAACGCTTGATTTTGCTTATAAATACTAGATAAAATAGCATTATAATTAATTATCAGATAATTCTATCTATATAAAGACAGGTTGCTTTACTTGTGATTAACAAGCTATTAGTGCTTGTCTTTGGCGAAAATAATAAAATAGGGAGGCGTTAATTTAGGGAAATTATAATTTTAAAATAAAGATAAATGTATTTGTCAGAAAACTGAATGTTGGAGGGAGATTGTTTGTGTACAAATGACTTATTAACAATTAACAATTTAACAACGAGTTTTCGTATTAAAGACACATATCATGCAGCAATAGAAGATGTCTCACTTTCACTAAGAAAAAATGAGATTTTAGCTATAGTTGGAGAGTCAGGCTGTGGGAAGAGTACGTTAGCCACAACAATTGTTGGCTTACATAATGATTGGAATACAAAAGTGACTGGAGAAATACTTTACAATCATCAAAATTTAGCAACGTTAAGCGAAGAGCAATTCAATCAATTAAGAGGGAATGATATTGGCT
Organism: Lysinibacillus sp. NPDC093712; assembly: GCF_050280025.1. Taxonomy (NCBI): domain Bacteria; kingdom Bacillati; phylum Bacillota; class Bacilli; order Caryophanales; family Bacillaceae; genus Lysinibacillus; species Lysinibacillus sp. NPDC093712. Next base: position 295,975 of record NZ_JBNNUU010000003.1, on the reverse strand, counting down.
TTATATTTCAAGATCCTCTCTCAGCATTAAATCCGTTAATGCGTATTCATGAACAAATTGCCGAAGGGCTCATTTACCACACGACACTCACAAAACAGCAACGAGAAGAGCGTGTCTTAGAATTGCTTGAGCAAGTAGGGATTGCTCATCCTAAACGGGTTGCAAGACAATTCCCGCATCAATTATCAGGTGGTATGCGCCAACGCGTTATGATTGCCATTGCGCTATCAAGCAAACCTGCCATCATTATTGCAGATGAACCGACTACAGCATTAGATGTAACCATTCAAGCACAGATTTTAGACCTTTTAAAGTCGCTTCAAGATGAGACACAAGCGGGCATTATTTTAATTACCCATGACTTAGGTGTTGTTGCAGAAATTGCAGACCGTGTAGCCGTTATGTATGCAGGACAAGTTATTGAAGAGGCACCCGTTCAAGAACTGTTTAATAATGCCAAACATCCATATACACGTTCCTTATTAAATTCAATTCCGCAAACACATGAGGAAAACGAGCGGCTAGAGGTAATACGTGGTATGGTGCCTTCGCTCATGAATTTGCCACGTGAAGGCTGTCGTTTCTCTGCACGCATACCGTGGATTGATGTATCAGCACATGAAAGTGACCCACAATTACATGAAATTGCACCTGGGCATTTTGTTCGCTGCACCTGCTGGAAACACTTTTGCTTTGAAGGGGAGCTAGGAGGTGGACAGTATGACATTTATGCTAATTAAAGATTTAAACGTCCATTATTCAATACGAGGTGGCTTTTTTAATACCGTAATTGATAAAGTGTACGCGGTTGATGGCGTTACGATGGCGTTTGAAAAAGGAAAAACATATGGTTTAGTCGGTGAATCGGGTTCTGGTAAATCAACAACAGGTAAAGCAATCATTGGCCTCGAAAAGGTAACGTCTGGCCAAATCATTTATGAAGGGCACGATGTTACTAATAAACGACGTAAGCGTAATTCTGCGTATAACAGAGATATTCAAATGATTTTCCAAGACGCACACTCAAGTATGAATCCAAGAAAGCGTGTACTGGATATTCTAGCAGAGCCAATGCGCAATTTTTTGAAGCTCAGTGATCAGGAGGAACGCAAGCGTATTAAAGCGCTACTTGCCATTGTTGGTATGTCAGAGGACGTCTTGTTAAAGTATCCCCATGAATTTTCAGGAGGACAAAAGCAACGTCTTGGTATCGCGCGGGCAGTTGCTTGTAATCCAAAATTGATTATTGCAGATGAGCCTGTATCCTCACTTGATTTATCGGTTCAAGCACAAGTACTCAATTTTATGAAAGATATTCAGCAAGAATATGGGCTAAGTTACTTATTTATATCTCATGACCTCGGGGTCGTAAAACATATGTGTGATTACATTGCAATCATGTACAAGGGGCGCTTTGTTGAAACGGGTACCCGTCAGGATATTTACATAAATCCACAGCATATTTACACAAATCGCCTATTGTCAGCTATCCCACATATTGAACCTGAAACGAGGATGGCGCGTAAAGCAGCTCGGCAAAAAGTCGAAGAGAAATATCGCAAAGATCATCATCACTATTATGATGAGAATGGCAAAGTATACCCTTTAAAATCCATTTCAGAGACCCATAAAGTAGCGATGTCTGAAATTGAGCAGGAGGGATTGTAAAATGTGGAAAACTGTTATTAGACGCATTATTGTAATGATTCCCCAAATGTTTATATTGAGTTTAATAATTTTTATATTGGCAAAGCAAATGCCAGGTGACCCTTTTACAGGGTTAATTACACCAGAGACAGATCCTTCAAGGATTGAGGAGCTACGAATACAAGCAGGCTTCTATGATCCTTGGTATGTTCAATATTATCGCTGGATTACAAATGCCTTTCAAGGAGATTATGGACAAAGCTATACATATAAAATTGCGGTGTCCACTCTTATTGGTGAGCGTGCACTCAATACATTTTGGCTTTCATTACTTAGTGTTATTCTTGTCTACTTGCTTGCTATCCCATTGGGAATGCTTGCAGGGCGTAAGCAAGATACATTTTTAGACAAATCGATTATCCTATACAGTTTTATTAGCTTCGCAATTCCCACTTTTGTATTATCTCTCGTTTTTTTATTCTTTTTTGGTTACCGCCTTATGTGGTTCCCAACGAGTGGAACCGTTGATGTTGGACTTGAATCAGGAACGATGGCCTATTTTTGCAATAAATTTTATCACTTGCTATTACCTGCTATGACGGCAGCTATTTTAGGTACTACAGGGATTATCCAATATTTACGCTCTGAAATTATTGATGCTAAAACACAAGATTATGTAAAAACAGCTAGAAGTAAAGGTATTCCAATACGTAGGATATATGCGCGACATATTTTCCGCAATTCAGTACTTCCAATTGCAGCGTTTTTAGGGTTTTCAATAACAGGATTATTAGGTGGCTCTATTTTTATCGAAACCATTTATGGCTACCCAGGTATGGGGGAATTGTTTATTAGTTCGATAACGAGTCGCGATTATAGTGTCATTACTGCACTCATCATGCTCTATGGTTTCTTAGCATTATTAGGTAGTCTGTTGTCGGACATCATTATGACCATCGTGGATCCGCGTATCCGTATAGACTAACGACGAAACATAATGTTGAAGAAGAGGTGAATTGACATGACACAACAAAACAATGAAACAGTAATGATGGAAAGTTTGCCACCGACAGGTATACAAGTCGTTTTACGAGAGTTTAAGAACGATAAGATAGCGATGTTTTCCTTTTTTGGTGTCACGATTATTATGTTAACGATTTTTATTGCAGCATGGATGCTCAATCAAGAAGAAGTATTGAAAATTAATTTGCTAGAGCGCTATACCAAACCTGGTGTTAATGGTTACATTCTTGGAGCAGATGAAGCAGGACGTGATGTGCTAGGTCAGCTAATTATTGGGGCAAAAAATTCTCTTTTAATTGCTATTTGGGTGACGGTGATAGCCAATATTATAGGGATAGCTATGGGAATTATTATGGGCTATTACAGCGGTATTGTAGATAATGTCATGATGCGAATTATTGATTTTATTATTACATTACCGACATTAATGATTTTTATAGTGCTAGTGTCCATCCTTCCCGAATACGGCGTTTTTGAGCTCGTAATGATTATTAGTGCATTTCAATGGATAGGAATTGCACGGTTAATACGAAGTAAAGCATTAACAGAAGGACGACGGGATTATGTCAGTGCATCCAAAACTATGGGGACAAGTGATATCGCTATTATGTTTAAAGGGGTATTACCGAATTTAAGTTCAATTTTAATTGTAGAGTTTACATTAAGTCTTGCGGGCAATATTGGAATTGAAACAGGGCTATCATTTTTAGGATTTGGGCTACCCCCTTCGACTCCAAGTTTAGGAACTTTAGTAAGCTATGCTAGAAATCCACTCGTCCTAGCAGACAAATGGTGGGTTTGGTTACCCGCATCTCTATTAATTTTACTGTTGATTCTTGGGATAAATTATATCGGTCAAGCACTTCGTCGTGCTGCTGATGCAAAACAAAGATTGGGATAACAGAGGAGGCTATAACAATGAGGAAAAAGTGGTTGATGACTATCGTTTCGTTGGCAATCTTATTGCTATTAGCTGCCTGTAAAAGCTCAGATAAAGAGCAAGCAAGCAAAACGGAAGATAGCAATGATAAACCAGCCGAAACAGAAGATAACAAAGTAGATACTAGTTTGCTACCGATGGAAGTAACAAATGAAGGGGAAGCTATTGAAGGGGGTACATTACATGTAGGACTTGTGACAGATTCGCCTTTCAAAGGAGTTTTCTCCTGGGAGCTTTATGCAGATGTTTATGACGCAGAAATTATGGGCTACGCAACAAATAGTTTATTTGTCGTAGATGAAGACTTTTTAATAACTGATAAAGGCATCGCTAAGTTAGAAGTCGATGCAAATAATAAAAAAGTAATGATTACGATTCAAGGAGATGTGAAGTGGTCGGATGGAATGCCATTAACTGCGGAGGATCTAATCTATCCTTATGAAATAATTGGTCATCCCGATTATGAAGGTGTACGCTACGATGATGACTTCAAAAATATTGTAGGGGCAGAAGAATACCATGATGGCAAAGCAGAAACGATTTCTGGTATTAAAAAAATAGATGATAAAACGATTGAAATTACATTTAAGAAAATATCACCTGCGATTTATTCAGGTGGAGATGGTTTATGGGGCTATGCAGCACCGAAACATCAACTTGCATCCATTGCCGTAAAAGATTTAATTTCATCTGATGTCGTTCGCAAAAATCCGATTACACTAGGGCCATTTAAATTTGACAATATAGTCAATGGTGAGTCCGTACAGTTTGTAGCAAATGAACACTACTATAAAGGCAAACCAAAAATTGATAAAGTGGTTGTGCAAGTTGTACCAGCAACTTCCGTTGGGGAAGCGCTGAAAACAGGAAAATTTGATATAACATCAGAATTTAGAGCCAATCAATATGATAGTATAAAAGATTTATCGAATATTTCGATATTAGGGCGTCCTGAATTATCATACAGCTATCTCGGCTTTAAGTTAGGGAAATATGACAAAGAAAAAGGCGAAAATATTTATGATGAAAAGGTAAAAATGAATGATATTGATTTACGTAAAGCGATTGCCTATGCAATGGATATTGAAAGTGTAACAGATAAGTTTTATCAAGGGTTACGTGTGCGTGCCAATTCTCTAATCCCGCCAGCTTTTAAATCATACTACGATGAAACGCTAGAGGGATATCACTACAATCCTGAAAAAGCGAAAGAAATACTAGATGCAGCAGGCTATAAAGATACAGATGGTGATGGTATTCGTGAAGATAAAAACGGCAATAAATTTGCTATTCGTTTAGCGGCGATAGCTGGATCTGATACGGATGAAGCGATCGTTGAGTACTATCGTCAAAATTGGAAAGATGTTGGTTTAGATGTGCAATTAACGACAGGGCGTCTTCTTGAATTCAATAACTTCTACGATAAAGTAGAAGCAGATGATCCTGAAATTGATATGTATATGGGTGCTTGGGGAACTGGAACAAACCCATCGCCAGCAGGATTATATGGTAAAGGCGCAGCATTTAACTTCAGTCGCTATGTTTCGGAAGAGTTGACAAAATTATTAAATAATATTGATTCTGAGGAAGCGCTAGATGCAGATTATCGTGCACAGGCTTTCCGTGCATGGCAAGAATATATGCATGAAAAGGCAACGATTATACCAATGTATTTCCGTACTGAAATTATTCCTGTCAATAAACGCATAAAAAACTACACTATTAAATACGGAAATGTTACAGAGCTACAAAATGTTGAATTTATAGCAGACACAGCAATTAAATAGGGCAATGTTTATGATGTAACTAATGAAAGAGGAGTGAGTTTCATTGGAAGAAATGGGGAGGAATTACCGATGAGAAAAGAGTGGTCAATACTATCCGTAATGTTAGCATTCCTTTTGCTATTAGCTGCCTGCAATCGTACCGATAAAGAGCAGGCAAACGAGTCTGAAGGCAGTAATGATAAACCAGTACAAACAGAGGATAACAAAATAGATACAAGTTTACTACCGACTGAAGTAATAAATGAGGGTGAAGCCATTCAAGGAGGCACATTACATGTAGGGCTTGTTTCAGATTCACCATTCAAAGGCATTTTCTTAGCTGAGCTTTCTGTGGACGCCACAGATAGTTCTATTACAGGCTATGCTTCAAATGGTCTATTTGAGGTCGATGGAGACTTTCTAATAACGGACGAAGGAATAGCCAAGTTAGAAGTTGATACTGACAATAAAAAAGCGACAATCACTATTCAAAGTGATGTAAAATGGTCGGATGGAAAGCCATTAACGGCAGAGGATTTAATCTATCCATATGAAATAATCGGTCATCCCGATTATGAAGGCGTACGTTATGATGACAACTTCAAAAATATTGTAGGCGCAGAAGAATACCATGATGGCAAAGCTACAACAATTTCTGGTATTAAAAAGATTGATGATAAAACGATTGAAATTTCTTTAAAGAAAATATCACCTGCTATTTATTCTGGTGGTGATGGTTTATGGGGCTATGCAGCACCTAAGCATCAACTAGAATCCATTGCTATAAAAGATTTAATTTCATCTGATGCTGTAAGAAAAAATCCAATCACACTTGGACCATTTAAGTTTGAGCAAATTGTGAATGGAGAGTCCGTGCAGTTTGTAGCAAATGAACACTATTTTAAAGGCAAACCGAAAATTGAAAAGCTTATTGTACAAGTCGTTTCCACTTCAACTGTTGGTGAAGCATTGAAAGCAGGGCGATTTGATATCGCTTCAGTCCCTGCTACTCAATATGATACTATAAAAAATTTATCGAATATTTCGATATTAGGGCGTCCTGAATTATCATACACCTATTTAGGCTTTAAATTAGGGAAATATGACAGAGAAAAAGGTGAAAATATTTATGATGAAAAGGCAAAAATGAATGATATTGATTTACGTAAAGCGATTGCCTATGCAATGGATATCGAAACTGTAACAGATAGATTTTATCAAGGGTTACGTGTGCGTGCCAATTCATTAATTCCACCAGCATTTAAAACATACTATGATGGAGCGCTTGAGGGCTATCATTACAATACTGAAAAAGCGAAAGAATTATTAGATGCAGCGGGCTATAAAGATATAGATGGTGACGGTATTCGTGAAGATAAAGAGGGCAAAAAGTTTACCATTCGTTTAGCGGCGATGTCAGGTTCTGATACGGATGAAGCGATCGTCGAGTACTATCGTCAAAACTGGAAAGAGGTAGGCTTAGATGTGCAATTAACGACAGGGCGTTTAATTGAATTCAATAACTTCTACGATAAAGTAGAAGCAGATGATCCTGAAATTGATATGTATATGGCTGCTTGGAGTACTGGCACGAACCCATCACCAGCAGGGTTGTACAGCAAAGGAGCTGCATTTAACTTTAGTCGCTACGTTTCTGATGACTTAACAAAGCTATTAAATGATATTGACTCAGAAGAGGCATTGGATGCAACATATCGAGCACAGGCATTCCGTTCATGGCAAGAATATATGAGTGACAAGGCAATGATAATTCCAATGTATTTCCGCACGTCAACAATAGCAGTCAATAAACGTATAAAAAGCTATAATATCGATCGTGAAACAGGTACGGAGATTCAAGATCTTGAACTTATAGCTGATGCACCGATAAAATAAGTGTATAATGGTAAATATAGTATTTTTTACAATTTATAGAATAGATGAATAATCGAATTATCATAAAAAAAGATCCATCCATTGCATAAGTTCAATGGATGGATCATATATTATTTAGTGGCAACCCATGTTTTTACAAGGTCAGCAGTACCATATACATAATGTTGTTCGCCAACTTCATGGTATGTTGCGCTTTCGTCAACTTCTGTATGTTTGTAAGGAATACGTTGACGACGCTTTTCTGACATTGGGTCTGGAAGCGGGATTGCTGATAATAATGATTTTGTATAAGGATGAACAGGATGATTATAAATATCATCGGCTTTACCAATTTCCATTATTTTTCCACGATACATAACAGCGATACGGTCACTGATGTATTTTACCATTGAAAGGTCATGGGCAATGAACAGGTATGTTAAGCCACGTTCTTTTTGTAGTTGTTTTAATAAGTTAACAACTTGCGCTTGAATCGATACGTCAAGTGCCGAGATTGGTTCATCGGCAATGATGAATTTAGGATCTAAGCTAAGGGCACGTGCGATACCGATACGTTGACGTTGACCACCTGAGAATTCATGTGCGTAACGATTTGCGTGCTCTTTGTTTAAACCTACAGCTTCAAGCAATTGCGTGATTTTTTCGCGGCGCTCTTTTTTGTCTTTATGCAAACCATGAATATCGAAAGCTTCTGCAATGATTTCCCCAGCTGTCATACGAGGGTTTAACGAAGCATATGGATCTTGGAAAATCATTTGCATTTGACGATTAAAAGTCTTTAAATCGCTTTTTGATTTTTTCCCATGTACGTTTTGACCATCGAAAATAATTTCGCCATCTGTAATATCATATAGGCGAATGATTGAGCGACCAGTCGTCGATTTACCACAGCCTGATTCTCCAACAAGTCCAAGTGTTTCACCTTCATAAACATCAAAGCTAATACCATCAACAGCTTTAATAGGGTTGTTTGATGAACCGAAGTGTTGCTTTAAGTTTTTAATTTCAAGAATTTTTTTTGCACCTGTTTTAGTCATTGAATTCTGCCTCCTTCGCTAAAAAGCCCTCAATACGTTTAGCAACCGCATCTGGAAGTGGGATTTTTGGCGCATCAGGATGTAACAACCAAGTTTTTGCAAAGTGAGTGTCGCTTACTTGGAACATTGGCGGCTCTTGCTCATAGTCAATCGCCATTGCAAATTCATTACGAGCAGCAAAAGCATCTCCCTTTGGAGGGTTAGTAAGATCTGGAGGTGAACCAGGAATCGTACGTAATAGCTCGTCCTCATTACTATCTAAATCAGGCATAGAACCAAGTAATCCCCATGTATAAGGATGTTTTGGATTATAGAAAATATCACTTACTGTACCATACTCGACGATTTGACCAGCATACATAACCGCTACGCGGTCTGCCACGTTAGCTACAACGCCTAAATCATGCGTAATGAAAATGATAGAAGTTTTAGAACTTTTTTGGATTTCTTTCATTAATTCTAAAATTTGCGCTTGGATCGTTACGTCCAATGCTGTTGTCGGCTCATCGGCAATTAACAGCTTAGGATCAGCAGCAAGTGCAATAGCGATTACAACACGTTGACGCATCCCGCCTGAAAATTCATGTGGATATTGATTGTAACGTTTTTCAGGGAAGGGGATACCTACTTGCGTTAAAAGTTCAATTGCGCGTTTTTTAGCATCAGCCTTGGAAACTTTCTTATGTTGTAAAATTACTTCAGTTATTTGACGTCCGACCTTCATAGTTGGATTCAAACTTGTCATTGGATCCTGGAAGATCATAGCAATTTCATTTCCGCGTACTTTTGACATTTCTTTATCAGTAAGTGGAATTAAATCACGGCCGTTAAATAAAATTTGTCCTGACTCATAAATACCAGGTGGCTGTGGAATTAATTTCATTAAGGCGTTACTCGTAACACTCTTACCAGAACCAGATTCACCAACAATCGCTAGTGTTTCACCTTCTTTTAAATCAAAGTTTACACCACGCACAGCATGGACAAGTCCTGCATATGTTTTAAAGTTAATTTTTAAATCTTTTACTTCTAAAATTGTTTTACTCATTTCGGCCACCTCCTTATTTACGTAGTTTTGGATCTAATGCATCACGTAAGCCGTCACCAACTGCGTTAAACGCAAAGATTGTTAGTGAGATAAATACTGCTGGGAAAATTAAACGCCAAGGGGCATTTGTAATTGCTTTATTCCCTTCAGATGCCATTGTACCCCATGAAGCGTGCGGAGCAGGAACACCAAGTCCTAAATAACTTAAGAATGACTCAGTGAAAATAGCAGACGGAATTGTTAAAGTCATTGTTACTAAAATCGCACCAAGTGCATTTGGAATTAAATGTTTTAAGATTAAATGCATTGTACTAGCACCTAAAGTACGTGCAGCAAGTACATATTCTTGATTTTTAATGGATAATACCTCACCACGAACGATACGAGCCATGCTAATCCAGCCTGTAATCGAAAGGGCGATAATCATAGGGAATAAACCTGGTTGTAAAACTACTAATAAAACGATTACAACTAAAAGGTAAGGCACAGCTGTTAATACGTCGGCAATACGCATCATAATATTATCAACACGACCACCTGCTAAACCTGAAATACTTCCCCAAAGAACACCAATCACTAAGTCAATAATAGCCGCTGTAATCCCGATAAATAGGGAAATACGAGCACCTGCCCAAATACGAACGAAAATATCACGCCCTAAATCATCTGTCCCAAACCAAAAATCAGCAGATGGGGGACTGTTGTAGACACCGAGTTGATCGCTATATTTATATTGTGAAAGCATTGGTGCAAAAATTGCCATCAGAATAATTATTATCAATGTGATTAAACCGAATATTGCCATTTTATTATGTGAAAAACGAATAAATACTTCCTTCCAGAAGGAAACGGATTTATCAGCTAATTTATCTGTTGCTTCATGATTTCCACCGACAATTTTAAACATATCTTTGTTAATCGGTTGCTGAGTCATTACTTTTTCGCTCCCTTCAACTTAATTCGCGGATCAACAATGCTATATAGAATATCGACAATTAATACCGCAAATAAAAGGATGATTGAATAGAACACTGTCGTTCCCATGATAACTGTGTAGTCACGGTTTGTAATACTTTGTACAAAGTGTTTACCTAGACCAGGAATTGCAAATATATTTTCAACGATGAAACTACCTGTTACAACACCAGCTGTTAATGGTCCAAGGTAAGTAAGAACTGGCAGTAAGGAGTTACGTAACGTATGGCGGAAAACGATTGTCCATTTGCCAATTCCTTTAGCACGTGCCATTTTTACATAATCACTGCTATTTTGTTCAAGCATACTTGAACGTGTTAATTTTGCGATAAAGCCCATGTGCGAGAATGCGATAGCAAGGGCAGGTAAGATACTATAGCTGAAGCCTTTCCATCCACTTACAGGGAACCATCCTAATTTAAAGGCTAAGAAATACTGCATTAATCCTGCCAAAATAAATGATGGTACAGAAATACCGAGCACCGCAAAGGTCGTTGCCAAATAATCCGGCCATTTATTATGATAAAGCGCTGAAACTACGCCTATTAATACACCGAATCCAATCGCCAGTAGCATAGCTTCAATCCCAAGTGTTAACGAAACTGGGAAGCTCTCATTAATCATATCATTTGTAGAACGCGCTTTATACTTCATAGACTCACCGAAATTAAATGAGGCCGTATCGATTAAATAATCTTTATATTGAATATACCAAGGGTTATTTAATCCATACGTTTCGTTTAACTTTTCCTCAATTTGAGGAGGGAAATTACGCTCACTTGCAAAAGGACTACCTGGAGCAAGACGCATTAAGAAAAACGTAGCCGTTACGATGACGAAAAGCGCGAGAAGTATATACATCAGCCTTTTCAAAATATATTTAATCACATAAAACTCCTCCTTCTATTTGTCAATTTTCTGACAAATAAATGCCTTCGTATTTTAAAAAGAGCTGACTCGCGCCGAAGTGGCCACGAGGCAGCTCTTCGTTGTAGAGCTTAAAAGATAAAAGATTCAGTAGTGAAAATTATTCCACATCAACATATTTAAGTTTAATGTTACCTAAAATATCTGGAACCATGTTTTTAACTTTTTTATCAACTACTGAAAGGTTTGTATAGTAGTAGATTGGCGCAACAGGGAATTCTGAAACAGCGATAGATTCCGCTTGTTTTAATAGATCTAAACGTTTAGCAGAGTCACCTTCAGCAATAGATTGTTTTAACAATTCTTTGTATTTAGGATTTTCCCAGCCTGTATCGTTGTTACCATTTGCTGCTGTATCATACATTTCAAGGAATGAATAAGCATCGTTGTAGTCAGCGATCCAACCCATACGTCCTACTTGGTAGTCAAGAACGTTAAGTTTTTCTAAATACACTTGCCATTCAGAGTTTTCAAGACCTACAGTAATACCAAGGTTTTTGCTCCATCCTTCTTGGATATATTGAGCAATAGAAGCATGTCCTTCACTTGTGTTGAATGAAACGTTAATTTTAAGATCTTTAGGATCTTTAATACCTAGTTCTTCCATACCAGCTTTAAGTGCTGCTTTAGCACCTTCGATATCGTTATCTTTGAAGTAACCGCGGTCTTCTTCAAAACCATTAATCGCAGCTGGAACCATACCTAAAGCAGGTTTTTGTTCACCTTTAGTAATGTTGTCAATTAAGCCTTGACGATCGATTGCTAAAGTTAACGCTTTACGAATGTTAGCGTTTCCAGTAATTTTGTCTGTTGTATTGAATTTGTACCAGTAAACACCTGCGTAGTCAGCGATTTGTAATGAACCGTCTGCTTTAAAGCCATCAATTTCATCAAGTGAAACTGTTTGATAAGGAGAACCTAAATAATCGATTTCACCTGATTTGAACATTGTTGAAGCAGTTGCTTCATTTTCAACCATACCGATGTTTACAGTATCTAGAGCTACACTAGAAGCATCCCAATACTCAGGGTTTTTCTTTAATACAACTGAATCATTGTGTTTCCAAGTATCTAATGTGAATGGTCCGTTCGTTACGAAGTTTTCACCAGCATCAGTGTACCAGTTATCATTGCCTTCAACTACTTTTTGATTTAAAGGAGCATATGTTTTAAATGCAACTAACTCTAAGAAGTAAGCTGTTGGTTGTTGTAAAGTTACAACTAAAGTTTTGTCATCTTCAGCTTTAACACCAACATCGTCAGCAGAACCTTCGCCTAAGTTATAAGCTTCAGCGCCTTTAATTGGGTAAAGTAAAGATGCGTACTCTGATAAGTTTTCAGGATTTAAAGCCCATTTCCAAGCATATTCGAAGTCGCCAGCAACTACTGGATCTCCGTTTGACCATTTTGCATCACGTAATTTGAAAGTGTAAGTTAATAAATCTTCACTCTCTGTATAGCTTTCAGCCATACCAGGAGCTGGTTTTCCATCAAGGTCTAAAACCATTAAACCTTCAAATACGTTTTGAAGAATTGCTCCAGAAGTTGTATCTGTTGCAAGTTGTGGATGTAAAGATGGCGGCTCAGAAGCTACAACTACGTTCAACTCTTTAGAAGAAGCTGTTTCTGATGAACCAGAATCTTTTTTATCGTCTTTTGCTTTATCAGACGAATCTCCACCGAAGCCACATGCAGCAAGTACTAGTGAAAATACTGCAAGGACTGTTAGTAATAAAAACTTTTTGTTCTTATTCATGTGAATCCCCCTTATACAATTTTTAAGCCTTTTGTGAAGCTCCTATTTAATATACCAAAAAAATCATTGTGCACAAAATAAAAAAGATTCAAATTTATATAGTATTATCTGACATTTACAAGAATAATAATTTTCTTCGGTCTATCACTTTAGTGTATAAAAGTATTTAAATAATGAAAATTTGATTTAAAACAGCTAAAAATATCAAAAATAAAACAAAATCGAAATAATGATTTACTATACCGAAAATTCATATTTTTTTGATAATATTATGTCGCAATGAAAAATGATTCAAAAGTCACGGTTGTTATACCTTAAGAAATTTACATAGTTTTGTAGAAAATCATCGTAAAACTAAGTGAATATGATTTTTAATAAGGTAATTTCCTGTAAGTTCTAATCTAAAAATATGAATAATACTATCTATAAATGATATATAAAAATTTTGTTTTGTATTTATCTAGTATTTAGCATTAAGAGAGAAAAAAAGGGAAAAGGAGAGAAATTTGTATGAAACAGCATGCGGTTTAATAGATAGAATAGCACCATTTAAGCAGAAAATAGTAGTCTAATATTTTTTTGAAATAATACATTGACGCTTCGGAAAGCGGTTTAATATATCAAAAAGCAATATTTATTAACTTTTAGATAAAAATTCGAAGTTTCGTTTTCTCTTTTTCGGCATATTTCTACATGGTGATATGTATTTTGTATAAAAATGATTTCTTATTAAAAATTTATGTGAAGTTCGTCAATTCATCCGATTTTTGATAAATGTATTGCATAGAACAACACTCTAGGCAAACACGATGTGTCGTTTACCTAGAGTGTTTTTTGAGGTTTATAACTTAAATTGATGTATCTGATTTTGTAAATCTAAAGACTTTTCACTTAAATCTGTCGCAACTAAGTTTACTTGTTGGATTGTTGCTGCTTGTTCTTTCATTGCCTCGGCGATAATTTTCGTATTGTCAGCACTTGCTGAAGCCCCATAAGCAATTTCAGCAACAGATGCTGCTACTTGCTCAGCACTGGCAGATATTTCTTCAGAAGTTGCAGAAATATCTTCAATTTGATCTGACATTGTATTAATTGCTTTAACGATAGATTCAAAAGCAATGCCTGCATTTCCTATCATTTTAACACCATCTGTTACAGAATGAAGGCCATCAAATACTGCCTTTTCTACATTTTTTGTATCTTGTTGTATGTCTTGCGTTAAAGCAACAATTTGATTGGCAGATTGTTTTGATTCTTCCGCTAGCTTGCGTACCTCATCTGCTACTACAGCGAAGCCTTTACCGTGTTCACCAGCACGTGCGGCTTCGATTGCGGCATTAAGTGCAAGTAAATTTGTTTGATCTGTAATTGTTGTTATAACTTCTGTAATATTGCTAATTTCTACTGATTGTTTACTAAGTTTTTGAACGAGCGTGTTAATCAGTTGAGTTGAATCATTGATGACGTTCATTTGTTGCTGTGCTTCTTCTATAATGCTGTTACCACTGTTGGCTGTTTCAGATGTAGCAATAGCACTATGGTGAAGCTGTTGTGTTGCTTCGGCAATACGTTGTACCCCTGTTGCAGTTTCATCCATAGCAGCAGCGCTTTCCTTGGCAGCAACTGTTGCTGCCACGGCTGACGCAGCAGTTTCATTAATACGTAATGTTACCTCGTCTGTTGTAGCAGAAACTTCTTCGGTAGAGGCAGTTAACTCCTCGGCTGAGCCTGTTAAATGTTCAGAGTTATCTTGTATATGTGTCATTAAACTACGGACGTTACTTTTCATCGTGTTAAAGGATACTGCTAGCTGGCCAATTTCATCTTTAGATTGATTTGCAATATCTTGATGATATAATTCACCATTCGCAATATTGTTAGCAGCAGCTACAATAGATTTTAAAGGGCGAGTAATTTTTCGTTGTACATAGAACATAAGGAACAAGCCAAGTGTTACACCAATAATTAGCGCTATAACAGAAATAATTTGAGCGTTTTTTACTGCCTGTTTAGATTCCTTCGTAATAATTTCTAGTTGATTCTTTTGATAGTCTATAATTTTATCAGAGACTTCGGATAGTTCTCTGTTTGCTTGTTGGGCTTCACCATTTACTTTTTGTAAAGCTTCTTCTATATTACCTTTATCCTGTAAAGCTAAAACAGTATCAGCTGCTTTGTTAAAAGCATTGTTATATGTATTAAGCTCTTTAGCGTATTCAATCATTTCAGGTGAATCTGCTTTTTCTGTAATTTCCTCAACATGCTCATCAAGCATTAATGAATATTTTCCAAAACTCTCCTTATTATATGGAGTATCTTCAATAAATATTGCGCGAATAAAAAGACCTTGCATTGCTAATTCAATTTTAATATTATCCGATAGTTCAACTAAGGAGACGCGATTTTCTAATGCATCTTCAACTTTACTTTCAATTTTAGAAAATTGTATAAATAAAATAAGTAAAGAAATGAATAGGGTAAAGATGATCGAGAAAAAACCGAAGCTTAACTTTTTGCCAACAGACATAGTGAATACGCCCTTTCTGAAATGATAAAGATTTTTATAGTTAAATTAAGACATCGTGGAGGCTAGAAGTCAATAACAGAAGGTAGAAACAGTTCAGAATATTCATTGTGAAGGTCTTAAAATATCGTAATAGGGAACATAGCCTGTGAAAATCACAAAAGTCATTGATTTAAATCTATATATAGTACACATTGCGGAGAATGAACTTTGGAAATGAAAAGAGACTAGGACAAAAGAGAAAAAGTGTTAGATTGACTGCAATCAATCTAACACTTTTTTATGCTGTTGACGAGCTACGGCGGATGCTTTCCGCGGGCACATGCGTAAGCCACAACCCTCGCTAACGTATGGATTGCTCGTGCCTTACGCTGTGTGCGTTCTGAGCAGGAGTCACCGCCTCCGCTACCTTCAACTAGTACTCTCTGTTGAATTTAATCTATGGCAAATCTTCTTCATCATAAACAGTGGAAATTTACGAACACCTTTGTCTCGATTTCTAAAATTTTAAAGTACTGTCCCAGCCTTTCCGATCTTTAAGACTGTTTTTTTAACTGTAAAATGACAGTTTCATCTGGATCGATAAACAATGTTTTTTGTTCGAAATAGATAACAAATCCTGGTTTAGCACCATTTGGCTTTTTGACTTGACGTATTTCTGTATAATCTACTGGAACAGAGGAAGAGTCGCGCGCTTTTGAGAAATAAGCGGCAAGTGTCGCTGCTTCTCGCAATGTCGTATCATCTGGCTCAGTAGCGTGAATGACTACATGTGAACCCGGTATGTCCTTTGTATGTAGCCATATATCTGTACGTTTAGCAATTTTAAATGTTAGCATATCATTTTGTTTATTGTTTTTGCCTACAGAAATAGGTGTCCCTGTAGATGATATATAATGTTCTGGTTCAGGTTTTAGTTGTTTTTTCTTTTTCTTAGCGTGACGTAGTTTTAAATAGCCTTGTTCCGCTAATTCTTCACGTATTTCTTCTATATCACCTGGAGATGCTTGTTGAACCTGTTGAGCTAGCATCTCAAAATAAGTTATTTCTTCTTTTGTTTTTTCAAGTTGCGCTTGAACCATAATAAGGGCATTTTTAGCCTTTGTGTATTTTGTGTAATAACTTTGCGCATTTTCAATAGGTGTTTTACGTTCGCTTACAGGAATCGTAATTTCTTCAGCGGACTCACTATAATAGTTAGTTACTGTAACTTCCTTCACACCTTTTTCGAAAGCGTATATATTGGCCATAAGTAGTTCCCCAAACAATTGGAATTGATCTAGTTTGGAAGCACGCTCATAGTCTTTCGTTAGTTTTTTTATTTTTAATGACAATTTATCGATTTCGTTTTGTAGCCAGCGTTCTAAATCTCCGGCTTGTTGTTTCACACGATCTCGCTCAGCACGTGCAAAAAATACGCGGTCAAGGAGTTCATGTACATTTGGATAAACGGTTTTTTCTCCTTGTAAATGGGTTAAAGCGATAGGAGAGAAATAGGTTTTTTTATTTGAAAATACATACATTGGTTCTGTGCCGCCATCACAAAAGGCTGCCATAAAGTCTCTGAAACATACTACTTTATTAGCCGCAGTTGTTAAGCGGAATAATAATTCCTCGGCATGTAATGGAGAAAAGCCGACAAATTGCGAAACAACTTCTTTTGCTGTTTTCGGCTCAGTGAAAAATGCTGATAACTGCTCATCTGTGACTGATAGGGGTTGCCATTTATTTTGTGCGGGTGGTGCAATATAAGGCTGTCCAGGTAATATTGTGCGGAAACTATTCATCGATGGTGATAAATGTTTTAAACTATCGATTATTTTATTTTGTTCCTTATCAATTAATAGCAGGTTACTATGACGACCCATAATTTCTGCGTGTAATTCCCGTACAATTGGATCGCCAATTTCATTTTTACTATGGATTTCTACTATAATAATGCGATCTAGGTCGTGCTGTTTAATAGAAGAAATAAAACCACCTTCTAAATGTTTACGTAATAACATACAAAACATAGGAGGTTCCGCGGGATTTTCTATTGTTTGCTCAGTAAGATGTACACGTGCATAGGAAGGGTGGATAGAAAACAATAATTTGTGGTTGCCACCATTTGCACGAACTTGTAAAACAACTTCTTGAGCATTAGGTTGATGTATTTTAGTAATGCGACCTGTTACTAATTGTTGCAGGTCTGTTGTCATTGAATAAGTAAATAAGCCATCGAATGCCATTTTAATTTTCCTCTTTCCAACGATATATTGCATCATTGTGTATTCGTATATAATAGTAATTTTTGCGCCATATTTGTCTGTGTAGATGAACATATAGGAAGGGATTCTTCCTATTATAAATTGTGTTCAAACAGCCACCTTACGCATGAATGCATTTTTTGTATGTTTATCATAGCATTTTTTAGGTGAATATTAAAATATAGCTTCAGATGTGGTAGAATTAATTTTTGCACTAGCGAATTTTTTGTGGAGAGCCGTCATAAATGACAGAGCTTATGTTATAATAATCCCAGTATGCAAAGAAAGGTGTGACGAACCTTGGTGCGTAGTATGACTGGTTTTGGCAGAGGTGTCACAACAACAAGAGACTTTCAGTTAACCGTAGAAATACGCTCGGTCAACCATCGTTTTTTAGAAATTCATGCAAAGTTCCCGAAAGAATGGCTTGAGGCAGAAATATTTGCTAAGAAATTGATTTCACAATCTTTATCACGTGGAAAAATTGATGTGATGGTAGATGTGAAGGATTTAGAAAACGTCGAGCAATCTATTGAAATTAATTGGTCATTAATTGAAGCGTATCGTAAGGCAAAAGAGCAATTAGCAAGTAAAGTACTACTAGAAGAAAAATGGACAATGCAGGAGCTATTAGCGCTAGAGCAAGCGTTAGTACAAAAAAAACCGCAACTAACGCCAGAGGATTTATTGGGGGCAGTTGAGAATGCGGTGACAGAAGCTACTGGACAGTTGATCCAAATGCGTGAGCGTGAAGGGCAAGAATTGCAAGATGTTGTTGTACAATATAAGGAACAGTTAATGGAACAAGTGAATCAAATTCGCTCGTATTCATCACTTGCTGTTGAAAAATATCGTACACGATTATTAGATCGAATTGCTGAAATAGCAGATGGAGCGCTCTTAGAAGATCGTTTGCTCGCAGAAGTAGCGATATTTGCTGAACGAGTGGACATAACAGAAGAGTTAGATCGTTTAGATAGTCATTTTAACCAACTGGAAGAAACGTTACTAGAAACAGTTTCAATCGGACGTAAATTAGACTTTTTAATGCAGGAGATTCATCGCGAAATTAATACAATAGGTTCAAAAAATCAATCGACAGAAGCAGCCGTTGCAGTAGTTCAGGCAAAAACAATTTTAGAAAAGATGCGAGAGCAAGTTCAAAATATCGAATAAAATGCTTGCATCTGTTATAAATTAAGGGAGATATAGAGAATAAATGATAAAAGAACGCGGATTATTAATTGTTCTGTCTGGCCCGTCTGGTGTAGGAAAAGGGACAGTGCGAAAAGAATTATTTTCTCAACCGAATACGAATTATGAGTATTCCATCTCAATGACAACACGAAATCCTCGCGAAGGTGAAGTAGATGGTGTAGACTATTTTTTTAAGTCGCGTGAAGAGTTTGAAACGTTAATTGAACAAGGTGGCTTATTAGAACACGCTGAATTTGTAGGAAATTACTACGGCACTCCGATAACGTATGTAAATGAAACACTTGATGCTGGTCGGGATGTATTTTTGGAGATTGAAGTACAAGGAGCAGCGCAAATTCGTAAAAAAGCACCGGATGCCTTATTTATTTTCTTAGCCCCTCCAAGTTTAACGGAATTAAAAGATCGTTTAGTTGGGCGTGGGACAGAGACAGCGGATGTTATTGCGAAGCGCATCGCAACTGCAAGTGAAGAGCTTGAAATGATGAGCTTATATGATTATGTAGTTGAAAATGATGAAGTGACAAATGCCTGTGATCGTATAAATGCGATTATTAAAGCCGAGCATTGTCGAAGAGAACGTGTTGAAAAAAGATATTTGTCAATGTTGAGAGGAGAATAAACCAATGTTATACCCATCAGTAGATGCCTTAAAAAAAGAGATCGATTCAAAATATTCTTTAGTAAGCTTAGCGTCAAAACGTGCTCGCCAAATGCAAGAAATTGAAGGTACTGAGCGCTTGCACAAATACGTTTCCTATAAATATGTAGGGAAAGCACTTGAAGAGGTAGCAGCAGGTGTACTTACGAAAGTATCTCAAGATGAGTCAGCTGTGTACGAAGACGAAATCTAACATTGATGTAACAAAGCTTTTGCCAAGTTAATGTTAAAATCTGCAGTGATTTTTTGATTATACAAAAATGCCGAGAGCTCCCGAGGAATTGTCCTTTGGGAGCTTATCGTTTGAAAGGACGACATTGTAGATGAACAAAAATATTTTACTTTGTGTATCAGGTGGTATTGCTGTATATAAAGCTGTAGCACTAGTGAGTAAGCTTTCTCAGGCAGGTGCCAACGTAAAGGTCATTATGACAGCATCGGCGCGACAGTTTGTCAATCCGTTAAGCTTTCAAGTCATGTCAAAAAATGATGTCTATTTCGATACATTTGATGAAAAGGATTCAAATGTCATTGCCCATATAGATTTAGCAGATTGGGCGGATTTAATATTAGTTGCACCTGCAACTGCAAATGTCATTGGTAAACTCGCAAACGGTATTGCTGATGATATGGTCACGACGACTTTACTTGCCACAACTGCTCCCGTCTGGCTTGCACCAGCAATGAATGTTCATATGTATGATCATCCAGCAGTCAAACGTAACTTGGCACAGCTAGCGGCAGATGGCTATCAATTTATTGAACCGTCAGAAGGCTTTTTAGCGTGTGGCTATGTTGGCAAAGGTCGTTTAGAGGAACCAGAAAATATTACAGCTCTTGTGCAAGAGTATTTTTCATCAAAGGTCAAATTATTAGCAGGTAAAAAGGTGCTTGTGACGGCGGGTGCATGGTATGTCCCTTTGGATGATCAACATGTAATTAGTACAAAGGCGAATGGTCGGATTGGACAGGCGTTAGTGAACGAAGCACAAACACTGGGAGCACATGCGATTTTAATTGGTGGAGAAGCTTCAAATGCCAATGAACTGATTGCGGAAGTTGAGCGCTTAAAAAAACAATATCCACAGGCATTTTTACTTCACGCGGCACATATACCAACTATTGAAAGAGCTCCTATTCTGTCTGTCGAAGGTACGGCTGCAGTGACATTTGGACAAAAAGTTTATGGTGAACCGATGTTACAAGTTTTATCTGACGAATGGATTGATTTTAGTCATACTGCGAAAGTAAATGGTGAAGTATTGGATGTCTCGGACGCGACACAGTTTGCGAAAGTTTTATGGCAGCATGTATTACAAGGTGAGGCGCAATGAGTTTATATGCTGAGATTATAGTGGATGTTTCGACATACCACGTAGATCGCACATTTGACTATGCTGTTCCTACAGAATGGGTAGCTGTTATAGAAAAAGGTTGTCGTGTGAAAGTACCTTTTGGACCAAGAAATGTACTAGGGTTTGTTGTAGGTTTAAAAAGTGACACAGATGTCCCTGAAAACAAAATAAAGCCAATTGCACAAATTTTAGATATAGAGCCCGTTTTCACAGAAGAAATGCTGTTGATGGCAAAGTGGTTAAAAAACGAAACGATTTGTTATGAAATTGATGCTTTGCAAGTAATGCTACCTTCTGCACTTCGGGCAAAGTATGAAAAAATTGTTAAGTTACAAGTAGAGCAAGATACATTGCCAATAGAAGTTCAGCAAATTTTTGGAAAACGTCTAAAGGCAAACTTTAAGGAATTTGAACGAGTAGGTTTATTGCCGTTATTAAAACAACTGATTGCAGATAAAATTGTAAAGATAGAAAATGTTGTGAAGCAACAAGGTAATGTTAAAGAAGTACGTATGGTCAAAATAGCAGAGGACGAACAAGCGCTAAGAAATGCAATGTTAGAGGCATCGAGAGCTGCGAAGCAACGATCTTTAATTGAATGGATGTCTATGCATCTTGGAGAAATTTTTACGCCTCAGCAAATTTATGATGAAACAGATGTATCTGCTGCAGTATTACAAGCGGTCATTGACAAAGGAGCTGCGCGTTTTATACAGGAAGAAGTGTATCGAGATCCTTTTACAAATGAAGTTGCGCGTACCCAATCTTTACAATTAACGGACGAGCAGGCTGTTGCATTAAACGCCATTGCACACTCACTTGATACACATTCCGCTTCAACCTTTTTATTGCAAGGTGTAACAGGTAGTGGTAAAACAGAAGTCTACTTACAGGCGATTCAAAAGGTTTTAAATGAGGGCAAGGAAGCGATTATGCTAGTGCCTGAAATTTCTTTAACACCGCAAATGACAGAGCGTTTCCGTAGTCGCTTTGGTGAAATGGTTGCGGTCATGCATAGTGGGTTATCTGTAGGTGAGAAGTATGATGAATGGCGGAAAATTCAACAAGGTAAAGTAAGGGTAGTAGTTGGCGCTCGTTCAGCAATTTTCGCACCTTTTACAAATTTAGGGCTCATTATTTTAGATGAGGAGCATGAATCTACTTACAAGCAGGAGGATTCCCCACGCTATCATGCGAGAGATGTGGCAATTTGGCGTAGCCAATATTACCAATGTCCTGTCATTTTAGGTAGTGCGACACCTGCCCTCGAGTCGTTTGCTCGTGCAAAAAAAGGTGTCTATACACTACTTACTTTAAAACAACGTGCTCTGCATCAGGCGATGCCAACTGTATTTGTTGCAGATATGCGCGAGGAACTGCAAAAAGGAAACCGCTCTATGTTTTCTGAACTGCTTATTGAAGGGATACGGACTCGACTCGAACGACAAGAACAGATGGTGCTATTTTTAAATCGAAGAGGGTATTCGTCATTTGTGCTATGTCGTGATTGTGGTACTGTCGTACAATGTCCGAACTGTGATATTTCGCTAACCTATCACCGCACAACTGAAAAACTTAAGTGTCATTACTGTGGTTATGAAGAACATGTGCCGCAAATTTGTCCGCAATGTCAAAGTGAGCACATACGGTATTTTGGGACAGGAACGCAAAAAGTGGAAGAAGAAATTTATAAGCTATTCCCAGAGGCTAGGGTACTAAGAATGGATGTTGACACAACAAAGCACAAGGGGGCGCATGAAGAGATTTTGCAAGCATTTGGTGAGGGGCAAGCCGATATTTTACTCGGTACGCAAATGATTGCAAAGGGACTTGATTTTCCTAATATTACACTTGTTGGTGTGCTTAGTGCCGATACATCATTGCATCTACCAGATTACCGTGCAGCGGAACGGACTTTCCAGTTACTTACACAGGTAAGTGGTAGGGCAGGACGACATGATAAACCAGGTGAGGTCGTCATTCAAACTTATACTCCTGAGCATTATGCAATTGAATTAGCTAAAGTACAAGATTACGAGCCATTTTATGAACGGGAAATGTTTTTACGCCGTCGTTCAGGCTATCCACCTTACTATTTCGTTGCGCTTATACAAGTATCTCATGAAGATGTGATGATGGCAGCGGAGTATGCCGGGCGAGCTGCGGATTGGCTTCGGGGAAATTTATCAAATCAAGTGTCTATTATAGGCCCAACAGTTGCAAGTATTAGCCGTCTCCAAAATAGATATCGCTATCAATGTTTGATAAAATATAAAATTGAACCAAATCTGATACCTGTATTGCAACGATTGCTTGCAATGTATCGAGCAGAATGGATAAAACAGGGCATATTAATGACGGTAGATTTAGACCCGTCTACTATATAGAATGCTATAAGATACAAATTCAGTTTATTAGCTATTAGCCTGATATAAAAATAAAGGCGGAGAAGTCTTAAATATTAGAAATGAGGAACGAAAAATGGCGATTAAAAAAGTGATCGAACATCCAGCAAAAATTTTATCAACACCATGTGCTGAAGTAACAGAAATTAATGAAGATATTATAGCATTACTAGATGATTTATATGACACGATGGTGGAATATGATGGTGTGGGCATTGCAGCACCACAAATAGATGTAGGTTTACGTGTGGCAATTGTCGAGCTTGGCGAGGAAAGAGATATTTTAGAAATGATTAATCCTACTGTAATTAAAACAGACGGTGCAGAAGTTGATATTGAAGGTTGCTTAAGTTTTCCTGGTCTTTATGGAGAAGTTGAACGTCCTGACTATGTAAAAATTGAAGCATGTGACCGTGAAGGGCGTGTGTATGAGCTTGAGGCAGGTGGCTTTGAAGCGCGAGCAATTTTACATGAAATTGATCATTTAGATGGTATATTGTTTGATTCTAAAATTAAACGTATTCTTACAGAAGAAGAGCTAGAAGAAATGTACGCAGAAGAGGAGGAATAACATGACGTCGATTATTTTTATGGGAACACCTGATTTCTCAGCGCCAATTTTGCGTATGCTACACAAAGAGGGCTATGCTATTAAAGCAGTTGTTACACAACCAGATCGACCAGTAGGACGTAAGCGAGTGCTAACACCGCCACCTGTAAAGGCAGCGGCATTGGAATTAGGCTTGCCTGTTATTCAACCTGAAAAGCTACGTGGCTCTGAAGAATTACAGCAAATACTTGAATTACAGCCAGATATCGTCATTACAGCTGCATTTGGACAAATTTTACCGAAAGAATTGCTCGATGCCCCACCACTTGGTTGTATTAATGTGCATGCATCACTTTTACCAAAATACCGCGGAGGAGCTCCTATTCATCAAGCAATTATTGATGGTGAAAAAGAGACGGGTGTAACAATTATGTATATGGCGGAAAAGTTAGATGCAGGCGATATTATATCTCAAAAGGCAATAGTTATCGAAGAAGATGACCATACAGGTGGCCTATTTGATAAACTAAGTGTTGTAGGCTGTGACCTATTAAAAGAAACACTTCCTTCTATTATAGATAGAACTAATAGCCGTACAGTACAAGATGAAACACAAGTGACATTTGCGAGCAATATATCTCGTGAACAAGAACGAATTGATTGGACAAAGGATGCAACGACTTTATACAATCAAGTGCGAGGACTTCATCCTTGGCCAGTAGCTTATACAACTTTTGAAGAAGGAAACTTTAAAATTTGGTGGGCGCAGGTAGGACAAGCAAAACATAACAGTACACCTGGTACAGTCGTAGCAATTGCAAAGGACCACTTTGAGGTTGCGGCTGGAAATGGAACAGCACTTGCATTATATGACATTCAGCCAGCTGGTAAAAAGCGTATGACGGCAGAGGATTATTTGCGAGGTACAGGTTCGAAATTACAGATCGGGGATCAGTTTAAATGAGTAAAAAAAGCGTAGTAATTTGGGATGGCAATGTACGGGATGCCGCACTTTCTATCCTATTAGCAGTAGATAAAAACCAAGCGTATAGTAATTTACTTTTACACGAAACGATTAAACGCCATAAAATTGAATCAAAGGATCGTGCACTTTTAACAGAAATTACGTATGGTACGCTTCAATATAAAATGACCCTCGACTATTATTTAGAGCCATTTGTTCGTGGTAAACTAGATCATTGGGTGCGCTGGCTATTGCGTTTGTCGCTATATCAAATGCATTATTTAACGCGTATTCCGCCTCACGCAGCAGTGAACGAAGCGGTAGAAATTGCAAAACGCCGTGGACACCAAGGAATTGCATCTACGGTCAATGGTATTTTACGTTCTATATTGCGTCAAGGTGTACGATCTATAGAGGATATAAAAAATCCTATAGAACGTCTTGCTATTGAAACAAGTCATCCACAATGGTTGGTAGAACGCTTTGTAAACAATTATGGCGTAGAGGTAGCTACAGCAATGCTTCATGAAAATAACGTACCGCCTGTGCAAACGGTTCGTGTCAATACGACGGTGGCGACTGCAGAACAAGCGATTGAAAGCTTACAAGCTGAAGGCTTAACTGCACAGCTAAGTGATTTAATGCCAGAATGTCTACATGTGACAAATGGCCAACCTGCTCGTACAAAGGCATTTCAGGATGGACTTATCACTATTCAGGATGAAAGCTCAATGATTCCTGCAAATGTTTTGAATCCTTCTCCAGGAATGCGCGTCTTAGATATGTGTGCAGCACCAGGTGGTAAAACGACACATTTGGCAGAAAAAATGGACAATAAAGGTTCCATTTTGGCAACGGATTTGCACCCACATAAATTAGATTTAATCGACCATAATACAGAACGTCTAGGACTTGAAATTGTAGAAACAGCTCCGATTGATGGACGTAAGGCTCCAGAGTTTTTACAACCAGAATCGTTCGACGCGGTGTTAGTCGATGCTCCGTGTAGTGGTTTAGGTGTTATGCGTCGTAAGCCGGATATTAAATATACGAAGCGTGAAGAAGATTTAGAAAACCTTCAAAAAATCCAGTTGGCACTACTCGATGCAGCAACTAAAGTACTAAAAAATGAAGGCAAGCTTGTGTACAGTACATGTACAGTCGATAAACAAGAAAACGAAGGCACTGTCGATGCCTTTTTAAGAGAGCATCCAGAAATGGAAGCTATACAACTAGAATCTTTACCAACAAAATTAGCGGAAAAGCAAGCAAATGGCATGCTTCAAGTCTTCCCACAAGACTTCGGCAGTGATGGTTTCTTCGTCGCAGCCTTTCGTAAAAAAGGAGAATCCAACTAATGGTGGATCAAGAGCAATTTAATGACCGTATTAACGACTTAGTCGAGGCAGCTGAAGAAAAGCCAGTTCGACGAGCGAAAAAAGAAAAGCCTAATTTAAAAGAATCAATTTATTCATTACAACCACATCAATTAGAAGAATGGCTAAAAGAAAATGGGGAAAAACCATTCCGAGCTGCACAAATTTTTGACTGGTTATACAATAAACGTGTTAAAACATTTGAAGAAATGTCTAACCTATCAAAAACATTACGTGACAAGTTAGAGGCAAGCTTTGCGTTAACAACATTGTCAACGATCATTAAACAAGAATCTAAAGATGGTACGATTAAATTTTTATTTCAGCTACAAGATGGATATTCTATTGAAACAGTTTTAATGCGTCATGAATACGGCAACTCAGTATGTGTAACTACGCAGGTAGGCTGTCGAATTGGTTGTACGTTTTGTGCATCAACTTTAGGTGGCTTGAAGCGCCATTTATTAGCAGGTGAAATTGTAGAGCAAGTTGTAAAAGTACAGCAAGCTTTAGATGAGGTAAATGAACGTGTGTCACATATCGTTATTATGGGCATTGGTGAGCCTTTCGATAACTATGATGCCATGATGAGCTTCTTAAAAGTCATTAATCATGAAAAAGGTTTAAATATTGGGGCACGTCACATTACTGTGTCAACATCTGGTATTGTACCTAAAATTTATCAATTCGCTGATGAACAGCTTCAAATTAACTTTGCTGTATCATTGCACGCACCAAACCAGGAGGCACGTCAAAAACTTATGCCTATTGCACGTGCATACAAATTGGATGAATTAATGGAAGCTGTTCGTTACTATACGAAAAAAACTGGCCGACGTGTAAGTTTTGAGTATGGTTTAATGTCAGGTGAAAATGATTCAGTTGAAGTTGCAGAAGAACTTTCTGCATTAATAAAAGGAATTAAATGCCACGTGAACTTAATTCCTGTAAACTACGTACCAGAACGTGATTATATCCGTACATCTCGCAGTAAAATTTTTGCTTTTGAAAAAACATTAAAGAAAAATGGTATTAACGTAACAATCCGTAGAGAGCAAGGGTCTGATATCGATGCGGCATGCGGACAATTACGTGCGAAAGAGAGATCTGAAGAAACGAGGTGACCAGTGATGGAATACACAGTCGAAAGTGATATTGGTTTAAAACGAGCAATTAATGAAGATCGAGCTGCATTTTTTAAACGACCAGATGGACTTGCACTAGCACTTGTAGCGGATGGCATGGGTGGACATAATGCTGGCGATGTGGCGAGTGATATGGCAATGAAACAAATGGAGACCGTTTTTTTACAAGCAGAGACACATCATTTTGCAACTATGACATCCAAAAAAGAATGGTTACGACAATCAGTTAAGCAATTGAATAAAAATATATTCGACTATTCTTTATCACACGAAGACTGTAAAGGAATGGGTACAACGTTTATTGCCGTGTTAATTGAAGGACATTATTGCTTCATTGCGCATGTTGGCGATAGTCGCGTGTATTATTTCTTTGATGATGGCGCACAACAAATAACAAAAGATCATTCTTACGTTAATGTTCTACTTGAAAATGGTGAAATTAGCGAAGAGGAAGCGTTGACGCATCCGAAGAAAAATTTCATTTTAAAAGCTGTTGGAACAGAGGAAACTATTGAGCCAGACTTTTATGAAGTAGAGCTAGCGCCCGAATCGTATTTACTAATTTGCTCTGACGGTTTAAGCAATAAACTGACAGTGTATGAAATGGCATCTATCATTACCTATCCAGATTTAATTGAAGAAAAAGGACGAAAACTTGTGGAATTAGCCAATGCAAGCGGGGGAGAAGATAACATCTCTCTCGTGTTACTCACAAGGCAAGATGAGGAGGTGTAAGTATGCTTGTAGGAAAACGAATTAGTGACCGCTATAAAATTTTAGATCTCATTGGTGGCGGAGGCATGTCCAATGTATACTTGGCGCATGATATGATATTAAATAGGGATGTAGCGATAAAAATATTACGCTATGATTTTACCAATGAGGATGAATTACATCGACGTTTTCAACGTGAGGCACTTTCAGTTACAAGCCTTACACATCCGAATATTGTAAGTATTTATGATGTAGGTGATGATGGAGATCTGCATTATATAGTGATGGAATATGTTCAAGGAAAGACGTTAAAGCAGTACATACAGGAATTTGCACCAATTTCTCCTGCCAGAAGTGTGCATATTATGAAGCAATTAACGTCAGCGATTGCCAATGCTCATGAAAATCATATTATCCACCGTGACATTAAGCCGCAAAATATTTTAATGGATGCGGATGGTAATGTGAAAATTACAGATTTTGGAATAGCTATGACGCTGAGTGCGACATCATTTACCCAAACAAATTCTGTGCTAGGAACTGTGCATTATTTATCACCTGAACAGGCTCGTGGTGGAACAGCAACAAATAAATCAGATATTTATGCGCTTGGCATTGTGTTGTATGAATTACTAACAGGGGAATTGCCGTTTTCGGGTGAATCTGCTGTTTCCATTGCACTTAAGCATTTGCAATCAGAGACACCATCGGTTCGAGCATTTGATGGTACAATTCCGCAAAGTCTAGAAAATGTGGTATTAAAGGCTACTGCCAAAGATGCCTCCCACCGTTATGCAACCGTAGAAGAAATGCAAGAGGACTTGGATACGGTATTATCATCAACACGTATTAATGAACCAAAGTTTACGATTCCTATCGATAATGACGCTACAAGAGCTATTCCAATTATAAAGGAAGAGCCAATACGCAAAGATGAGGATTTAACGCAAACAAGAGCAATGGAACCTATCACACAATCGAAAGCTGAAGCAAAGACTAAGAAACCTGTAGAAAAAGTGGCGTCTGTTAAACAAAAGAAAAAATGGCCAATATATGTGACGGGGCTATTAGTAGTCGTTATAGCTATGTTCCTATTCTTTTTATTTGCAACAGATTTATTTAGCCCGAAAAAGATTGAGGTGCCTAGTGTTGCTAATTTAACGGTGGAAGAAGCTACAAAAAAATTACAAGATGAAGGCTTTGTTGTAGCAGAACAAAAACAAGAGCGTAATTCTGAGGAAGTTGAAAAAGACAAAGTCATTGAAACAGACCCTGCAGAAGGTGCAAAGCGAGTAAAGGGAACTGAAGTAGGGTTAATTGTCAGTTTAGGTGTAGAAATGATTAAAATCGATGACTACACGGGGCAACAAATTAGTCAAGTTGAGTCATTGTTAAAAGATAAACTTTCAATCCAAAAAAATTATGTGCATTCTAAACAGCCTGAAGGACAAATTATTGAACAAGATCCGGCAGAAGGTGCTGAGATAATCGCTAAAGATGCAACGATTACATTTACGATAAGCCAAGGCGTAAAAATGATTACAGTAGATAGTGTTGCAAATTACACGAAAGCTCAAATGGATGATTACGTAAATCGAGTAGGGTTGAAATGGCGTACTGTTCGAGAGGATTACAATGATACCGTCGCAGCGGGCAGTGTCATTTCACAAACGCCGAAACCGGGTACTAGCTTAATGGAAGGCGATACAATTGCAGTTGTTTTAAGTAAAGGACCGGCTGAGAAACCTGTGAAGACATTTATTAAAAATGTTTTAATTCCATATGAGCCGTCTGAAGAAGGCGCTGAACAAGTTATACGCATTGAAATTCAAGATAAAACCCATACAATGGTGAAAACCTTTGATGAATTTACTATTACGAGTGACCGACAATACAAAATACAACTTGTCATCGTAGAAGGTGAAGAAGCGGCTTATAAAATAATCCGTGACTCGGAAATTATCGAGTCAGAAAGCTTTAATTATGATGACGTTAAATGAGGGGGAATTGGATGGCGCAAGGCCAAATTCGTAAAGCATTAAGTGGCTATTATTATGTTTATAATGGTGAAGAGCTCATACAATGTCGAGGACGTGGGGTATTTCGCAATCGCGGAGAATCCCCGCTAGTCGGTGACTTTGTTGAGTATACACTTGAATTAGAAGGCTCAGATGGTACAATTCAAAAAATACTTGATCGTCAAAATGAACTTGTACGTCCGCCAATTGCCAATATCGATCAGGGCATTTTAGTGTTTTCTGTAAAAGAGCCAAACTTCAATACAATTTTACTCGATCGTTTCCTAGTCGTTTTAGAGTCATTTCATGTACATCCAATCATCTGCCTTACAAAAATGGATTTAATAGAAGACGATGAGCGTGTGGAATTACAGAGCTATATAGAAGATTATGAAAACATGGGATATACAGTGCTTCAAACCTATAAGGATGAGGAAGAATTAGTAGATCGTCTTCAGCCAATTTTAAAGGGAAAAACTTCGGTGCTTGCTGGACAATCTGGTGTTGGGAAATCGACATTACTTAACACGTTAATTCCTGATTTAAATTTAAAAACAGGCATTATTTCGCAAAGCTTAGGACGAGGCAAACATACGACTCGTCATGTTGAGTTAATAGAAGTTTGTGACGGTTTATTGGCGGATACACCAGGATTTAGCTCATTTGATTTTGATGAAATTGAAAAAGAGGAGTTAGGTGCATGTTTTCCAGAGATAACACGCATTGCTGAGGATTGTAAATTCAGAGCCTGCTTGCATTTGAAGGAACCTAAATGCGCGGTTAAGGCAGCAGTCGAAACTGGAGAAATTCGTGAGTACCGCTACAAGCATTACGAACAATTTATGCAAGAAATTATGGATCGAAAGCCGAGGTATTAATCATGATACAAATAGCACCATCAATTTTAGCAGCAAACTTTGCAAAACTAGGAGAAGAAGTTAAAGACGTAGAACGAGCAGGTGCAAAGCTTATTCATATCGACGTGATGGACGGTCATTTTGTACCGAATATTTCATTTGGCTCAATTGTGTTGGATGCCATTCGTCCTTTAACTGATTTACCGTTAGATGTTCATCTAATGATTGAAAACCCAGATCAATATATTGAACAATTTGCTAAAGCCGGAGCAGACTATATTACAGTACATGTAGAAGCTTGTCGCCATTTACATCGTACAATTCAATTGATTCGTTCTTATGGAGTAAAACCAGGTGTGGTTTTAAATCCACATACACCAATTGAATCTATTCAACACATTTTAGAGGATATTGATATGGTGTTATTTATGACAGTGAATCCTGGATTTGGTGGTCAAAAGTTCATTCATTCTGTTGTGCCAAAAATTGAAGCGTTATCAACAATTATTAAAGAGCGTAACTTAGACGTTGCGATTGAAATCGATGGTGGTATTAATGCAGAAACAATTGTTCCTTGTGCAAAAGCAGGGGCAACAATTTTTGTAGCAGGCTCAGCGATATACAGCAAAGAAGACCGCACAGCGGCACTGCAAGAGATTTTAGCTGCTGGTGAGGCTGCGATTAAAGGATGACCACTGTTGTCGTTTGTGCGGGCGGTCCGAGAGAGGAGCTTTGTTCCTTTGAGCCGTATAATAAGCGAAATGATGTCATATTTATCGGTGCGGACCGGGGATCGCTGTATTTAATTGAGCAAGGAATTACACCACATGCCATTGTTGGCGATTTTGACTCATTATCACAAGAGGAATATCAATATGTTATGGAGCATGCAAATGATGCTCAGCGTTTCCGAGAAGAAAAGAATGAAACGGATACGGATTTAGCGCTTTTAAAGGCATTAACCTATGCCCCTAGCGATATTGTGTTGACAGGTGTTACAGGTGGTCGTTTAGATCACTATGAGGCAGCTGTTCGTTCGATCTATCGTTTACAGATAGAACATCCCCTACTTGTGTTGAAAATTATTAATCATGCTAATATGTTGCAGTTTTTGGTGCCAGGCACTCACACAATTCAAGCGGATGATCGCTATCGCTATTTGTCTTTTTTTGCGCATGAGCAACCTATTCTAGGGGTTACATTAAGACATGTTAAATATGAAACGACGAATGAAGAAATTTCATTAGGTTCAAGTCGATTTACAAGTAATGAAATAATAGGCACTTTAGGGTCTATATCCTTTACGCAGGGCATATGTTTAATGATAAGAAGCATAGATTAGCGTAAGGGGGAGAGAGTCCTGAAAGTATATACGTTCCAATTGCCGAAAGTTGTTAGTAGCATTACGCGTACGTGTATTAACCTATTTAAAAAAGATAAGAAAGAAGCTAAAAAATCCGACTGATGCCAGTCGGATTTTTTTTCATAGCTATATAAAGGCGGTTGGTAGTCTGCCTTAAATAATGAAAGAAAAAAATCGATTTACGCTATATGCGAAATCGATTTTTTAGAAGCGGTTATTAAACGCGCTCGATTTTACCTGATTTTAAAGCACGAGTAGAAACCCATACACGTTTTGGTGTACCGTTAACTAGGATACGAACTTTTTGAAGGTTAGCGCCCCAAGTACGTTTACTAGCGTTCATAGCGTGGGAACGGTTGTTACCAGTACGAGCTTTACGTCCAGTGATTACACATTGTTTTGGCATGTTGTATTCCCTCCTTACAGTTGATGCTGAAAGATTATTATTTCAGTTCGGTATTTCACATACCATAATAATTTAACATACGAAGTCATTCAGTGCAACAGTTTTCACATAACCTTTCAAGAAAAAAACCTTTACAGACAAAAATCTGCTATGAAAAAAACACTGTACAATGGTCACTAGATTCATTGTACAGTGTATATCTAATAAATTACTTCCCGCGGTAACCAAGCTTCGTTGAAACACGTTTTCCTGTTTCTTTTAGGCTTTTTATAAGGAAGTTGATATGTTCGTCGCTAACGTTAAAGCTAACAAAGCCTATACTAACAGCACCTATAATTTCTCCGAACCCATTAAAAACAGCTACAGCGACTGAAGAAGTACCAGCCGTTCGTTCACCGTGGCTTATAGCATAGCCTTGTTCCCGTATTAGTTCTAATTGTTCTTCCAAATCAGCCATTTCTTCGATAGGGACTAGTTGATTCATAATCTCCTTAGCTTGTACAGTAGGTATAGAGGCTAACAATGCTTTATTGGCTGCTCCTATATGCATTGGAATGCGAATACCGAGTTGATCATAAATTCGAATTGGATTTGCTGCACTATCAATTCTTTCGATAATAATAGTATCTAACCCCGCAGGCTTGCTTAAATAAACACTTTCCTCAACTTCTCTCGCTAGGCGCTCTAATTCGGGTCTAATTTTGCTAATATAGTCCATCGTATCATACACTTGTAAGCCTAATTCCATCCATATCGTTCCAAGGCGGTAGTGTTTCGTTTGCTCGTCTTGTTCAATCATTCCTTGTGCAATCATCGCTTTTAAAATTCTATGTAATGTACTTAGTGGTAAATCGCATTTGGTGGATAGCTCTGAAATAGACAAACTGCCTTCTGTTGCTTCTGAAGCTAACACTTTAGCAATTGTCATTGCACGTTCTAATAACTGCATTTTGTCCCACCTCCTCATATCATATTGTATTTTTATTCTCTGTTTACGTCTAGTTCAATCCGAATGAGTAAGCACTTTTTAAATTGTTTAATATTAAAATTTTTCTAAATATATTGACAGTATAACATAAAACGCATATATTTTTTATATAAACTTTCCTCTTAACGGAAACGTTTTCCACTACACGGAAAAGGGGTGAAAGGTATGCATTATTGTTCATCCATGTATGCACCTTTAAAACACGTAATTGTCAAACATCCAAAAGAAGCTTTTAAAAGCCAAGAGCATCTAACGGATGAATGGAAAACTTTCAACTATTTATCAGAACCTAACTATAATGAGGCCCTTACAGAATATGCTGAATTTATAGCAATTCTAGAGAAATATGTTGAACAAATTGATTATTTACCAGCTTCAGATGATGTAGGGTTAGATTCGCTTTATGCGCATGATCCTGTTAAATTCACGCCACATGGTGCGATTATTTTGAAATCTGGAAAGAAATTGAGACAACCTGAAGCAACTGTATACAAGGAATTTTTACAAAGCAAAGGCATTTCAATCATAGGGGAACTGTCTGGCGATGCTGTTTCAGATGGTGGGGATATTGTTTGGCTGGATGACCGCACACTTGTTGTTGGCCGAGGATATCGCACAAATGATGAAGCCATTCGTCAAATTAAGGAAATGACGGCGGATGTTGTTGATGAATTTATCGTTGTCCAGCTTCCTCATGATTTAGGTGAAGCGGAATGCTTACATCTAATGTCCTTTATTAGTATGGTGGACAAGGATTTGGCAGTAGTACATTCTCGTTTAATGCCAGTATTTTTCCGTCAACTTCTTATTGAACGAGGGATTCACTTAGTTGAAGTACCTAAAGATGAATATGACACGCTCGGCTGTAATGTCTTGGCACTTGCACCAAGAGTATGTGTTATACCTGAAGGTAACCCAACTACCAAACAGCGGTTATTGGATGCAGGCGCTACAGTTTATGAATATAAAGGTGAAGAAATCACAGTAAAAGGAACAGGTGGACCAACATGTCTAACTTGTCCAGTAATCAGAGGATAAAAAAGGAGACGAATAAAAATGTTTAAAAATGTCATTGTAAAAAATCCAGGTAATAGCTTTGTAGACGGTTTAACAACGAGTGATCTAGGAAAACCTATTTTAGAAAAGTTATTTGAGCAGCACGTACAATATGTAGAAGCTTTAAAAAAATGTGGTGTAGAGGTTACACAACTAGCGGCAGATGAAGCTTTCCCTGATGCTACTTTTGTAGAAGATACAGCAGTACTAACTTCTGAGTTTGCTATTATTACAAATCCAGGAGCGGAAGCGCGTAATCGTGAAATTGAAGATATCGAACCAGCAGTTAAAAAATTCTATGACAAACTATATTACATCGAAGCGCCAGGTACACTTGATGGTGGTGATGTTTTACAAGCAGAAAAGAAATTTTATGTAGGTATTTCTGATCGTACAAACGAAGAAGGTGCAAGACAATTTAAAGAGATTGTTGAAAAAGAAGGCTATGAAGCTACGATTATTCCATTGAAAGAATTCTTCCATTTAAAAACGGGAATTGCTTACGTTGGACAAAATCGTATGGTTGTTGCTGGAGAGTTTATCGATCACCCTGCTTTTGCATCATATGAAAAAATTGTTATTCCACAAGAAGATGAGTATTCAGCGAACTGCATTCAAGTAAATGACTATGTCATTATTCCAGCTGGCTACCCTGACACAAATGGTAAATTAAATGACTTAGGCTATAAAACAATTGAACTTGAAATGTCTGAGTTTAGAAAACATGACGGCGGCTTAAGCTGCTTATCCCTTCGTTTTTAATTAAATGTATATATGCCCAATCAATTTGTAGGGGAAAAATTGATTGGGTGTTTTAATCCTCTAAATAACTGAATATTTAATAATTTGACAACATATGGAAATGGGGAAACACTTTGAGCAAAGGGGAACAACAGCATAATAATGTATTGAAACGCTCTATGAAGAGTCGACATTTATTGATGCTATCACTTGGTGGAGTGATTGGGACAGGGTTATTTTTAAATGTAGGTTATACAATCAATCAAGCAGGCCCTGGTGGAGCATTAATTGGCTATTTGTTTGGAGGCTTTATTTTATATATGGTCATGATCTGTCTTGGAGAATTGGCAGTGTACATGCCCGTAACAGGCTCTTTCCAAACATATGCAACACGTTTTATAAGCCCATCAGCAGGTTTTTCTTTAGGGTGGATGTACTTTGTCGGATCTGCCGCCACCGCAGGGGTGGAGTTTACCGCAGCAGGGATATTAATGCAACATTGGTTCCCAAGTGTACCTATTTGGATTTGGTGTGCGGTCTTCATGGTGCTTTTGTTTACATTAAATGCCTTAACAACGAAAGGTTTTGCAGAGGCAGAGTTCTGGTTTGCGAGCATTAAAGTAGTTGCCGTTATTGCCTTTATTATTATTGGTGCGGCTGCGATATTTGGCTGGATTCCGCTGGCAGATCGTCCAGCACCGCATTTAACAAATTTAGCACCGACAGGATTATTCCCTGCGGGTATTACAATTATTTTTGTAACAATGATGAATGTTATATTCTCTTATCAAGGCTCCGAGCTAGTAGGTATTGCTGCTGGTGAAACAGAAAATCCAGAAAAGAACATTCCAAGGGCAATACGTACAATCCTTTTTAGAATTATTGTATTTTATATTGCTTCGATTATTGTATTGTCTGCGATTTTCCCGTCATCAGAACTTGGGCTTCTTGAAAGTCCTTTCGTAACATTGATGAAAATTGCTGGTGTACCTTATGCAGCTGGCATTATGAATTTCGTTATTTTGACAGCGATATTATCTGTAGGTAACTCATGTCTTTATGCTTCAACACGATTACTATGGTCGATGTCAAAAGAGGGAATGGCTCCAAAGTACTTTGGACGTTTAACAAAAAATAAAGTGCCATTGAATGCGCTTATTTTCACAATGCTATTTTCGCTTTTATCTTTGCTAACGAGTGTGATGGAAGCAGACGCTGTATTTGTATTGCTTATGTCCATTGCGGGAATTGCGGTGACAATTTCTTGGATGGGTATTGCAATGTCCCAATTAATGTTCCGTTACCGTTATGTTAAAGGGGGAGGTAATGTGGCAGATTTGAAATTTAAAACGCCACTATATCCTTTAATTCCACTATTTTGTATTGTTTTTTGTATAGTCATTCTCGTATTTTTAGCATTCGATCCAACACAACGAATCGGCTTATTATACGGTATAGGGTTCTTTGTTGCTTGTATGCTATTTTATAAGCTGAAATTGAGTAAAGTAAGTACAGTTTCTTCAGATACTGATGAGACAGCGAAAATAAATTCATAATGGAATGCTCCTGATATAGGAAAAGCATTTATCGAATAAAGGAGATTTTAAATATGAGCAAATATTTATGGAATACATCGGAAGACCTTCGGGCATTATTATGTGAAATTGTAAGTTGGGAAAGCAGAACATTAACACCAGGTGAAAATGAATTTGCCTATAAATTAAGAGATACACTGCAAACGCTTACTTATTTTCAAGACAACCCTAACTATATCGAATTACATGACGCAGGACTAGGTCGCCATGCGGTAACAGCGTTGTACAAGCATCCAACGGCAACGGAAACAGTAGTGCTGATTAGTCACTTTGATACCGTTCATACTGAGGAATATGGAGAGCTTGAACCTTTTTCCTGTCGCCCAGAAGAATTAACGAGCAAGCTGATGGAGCCAAAATATAAAAAAGATTTACCAGAAGCGGCAAGAATTGATTTAGAATCAGGCAATTATTTGTTTGGTCGTGGAACAATGGATATGAAAATGGGGCTTGCTTTGCATATGCAATTGATTGAGAAAGCTAGTATTGAACAATGGCCAATCAATCTTATTTTAACAGCGGTACCAGATGAAGAAGTGAACTCGGCTGGTATGCGTGCAGCAGTAGTCGAGCTAGTAAGACTACGTGAACAATATGGTTTAACATATAAGTTATTTTTAAATAGTGAGCCATCGTTCTCGCAAGGACCTTCTGATATTAATGAATATATTTATTCGGGCACGATAGGAAAAATTATGCCTGCTGCTTTATTTTATGGGAAAGAGACACATGTAGGTGAACCGTTAAAAGGCATGACAGCAAACTATATTGCCTCATATATGACGCAGCATATGGAGTGGAATCCGGTGTTCAGTGAAACGGATTTAGGCGAAAGTACTCCATTGCCTGTATCATTACAATTGAAAGATTTAAAAATGGAGTATTCGACACAAACGCCATATCGTGCAGCTGCGCTCTACAATGTATTTTTGTTGAAGCGAACAGCAACTGAGGTAATGGAAATTTTTGAACAAGTCGCATTGGAGGCAATGACTGCTTGTAACATGCAATACAATAAAATTTGTGAGCGTGAAAAAGTACAAGGTGTTGGGGAAGTAAGAGTACTTCGTTACGAAACAGTTTTAGAGCATGCTATTAATAAACTTGGCGCTGAAGAAGTGAAGCATATTAAAAAGCAGGTTCTAGAAAATACATTGTGGGATGACCGTGAGAAATCGATTCGTATTGTAGATCAATTAATGATTCGTTGTCAGGAGCTAACACCAGCAACTGTGCTGTTGTATGCACCACCATATTATCCTGCAATCAATTCATCAGAGCATCCGTTAGTGAAGCAATCAATTGAATTAATGAAGAAAACAGCTAAAACATTTGATATTGAAATTGAGCAAATTCACTATTTCAATGGCATTTGTGATTTAAGTTATGTCAATTATACAGATGACTCAAATGGCTGGACTGCATTTGAGCGAAACACGCCTGTTTATGGTGATACGTATAGTGTTCCATTTGAAGCGATGGCTGATTTGAAAGGCCCGGTGCTAAATGTTGGACCTTTCGGCAAAGACGCACATCAAAAGACAGAAAGGTTACATGTTGATAGCGCATTTAAAGAAATGCCTGTTATGATTGAAACACTTATTAAAAGCTTATATTGATAATTTTATAGAAGGTGCCATATAGAAGGTGCCAGGCACTCAAACAATTTTCATGCTAATCATATATTTATGACTGAACAAGTAAAAATCCACGTAAATTCCTGTAGGAACGCAAGCAATGTAAGACGCGGGCATTCCTCGCGCAAGCAAGTTGCGGTTTACGTCGTGCCCGTGGAAAGCGAAGTGGATTTTTACGATTTAGGAGCCGAAAATATGCTAGGTACCTTTCGAAGTACCAGGCACTTAAACAATTAATGCCTGAAGCTGATGTTTAAATACATCAGCTTTTTTATGCGTGGAAAGGAAGTTTGATTTATAAAAATGAAAATAGGTTTTGTTAGTATAACTTCGGGCAAAGCTAGTACTAGTTCGATAAAGACTAGTTCGCAATAAATAGCGTAGACTATGAAGAGTGGGATGAAACGCTAAAAACGTTGACACAAGGCGCTTTCAAGGGAGCTTAGGTTGCTTAATGTATACCCAAAGTGGTACAATATAATTTAGTCAAAAAGAGCCAAGGGGGCATTTCTATGTCAATTGAATTAAATAACGAATTCGGCCAAATTGATATTTCAACTGATGTACTTGCACAGATTGCTGGTGGCGCTGCTATAGAATGCTACGGTATTGTTGGCATGGCATCAAAACATCAGATTCGTGATGGTCTAACTGATATTTTACGTAAAGAGAACTTTGCAAAAGGTGTTGTAATTCGACAACAAGAAGAAGATTTACATATTGATATGTACATTATTGTTAGTTACGGGACTAAAATTTCGGAAGTTGCTTATCAAGTACAATCGAAAGTGAAATATACAGTAGATAAAACATTAGGTATGAGCGTAAAATCTGTCAATATCTTTGTGCAGGGCGTTCGTGTAGCGAATGAGTAAGAGGAGGAACAAAATCGAATGCGGTCTATAGACGGATTAAAATTTGCTGAAATGGTACAAATGGGTGCACATCACCTATATCAAAATGCAAATTATGTAGATTCTTTAAATGTATTTCCAGTACCAGATGGGGATACAGGGACAAACATGAACTTATCGATGACATCTGGTGCCAAAGAAACAGAATTACAAGCATCAGAACATATTGGGAAAACGGCGCAAGCTTTATCAAAAGGATTACTAATGGGCGCTCGTGGGAATTCGGGTGTTATCTTATCACAACTTTTCCGTGGATTTGGAAAATTTGTAGAAAAAGATGCAGCGATTGATGCAAAAGCTTTTGCTGGTGCATTCCAAGCTGGTGTAGATACTGCTTATAAAGCGGTGATGAAGCCAGTTGAAGGAACAATCTTAACTGTTGCGCGTGAAGCGGCAAAAAAAGGTGTTGAAGTTGCTGAAAGTGAAAACGATATCATCGCTGTGATGGAAGCATTTACTGAAGAAGCAAAGGCTTCGCTACAGCGTACACCTGACCTTTTACCTGTATTAAAAGAAGTAGGTGTTGTGGATAGTGGCGGTCAAGGATTGCTATTTGTCTATGAAGGCTTTTTAGCTTCTTTAAAGGGTGAGCCTTTACCGGAAAAAAATGATGCAACATTAGACGATTTAATTAATGCAGAACATCATAGAGCACAAGATTTTATGAATACCGCGGATATTGAATTTGGTTATTGTACGGAAATTATGGTTCGTTTGGAAGAAGGAAAAGAGCCATTTAGCGAGGAGCAATTCCGCAATGAATTAAATCCATTAGGTGATTCTTTACTTGTTATTTCAGATGAAGAAATTGCTAAAGTGCATATTCATTCAGAGCAACCGGGCGCAGTTTTAGCGATGGGTCAAAAATACGGTAGCCTTATTAAAATAAAAGTTGATAATATGCGTGAGCAGCATTCGGCTATTGTTGGTGAAGACTACAAAGCATCAGCTCCAGCAAAAAAAGCTGAAAAGCACCCATATGCCATTGTAACGATTGCGATGGGAGAAGGTGTAGCTGGCTTATTACGCTCAATCGGTGCTTCTTATGTTATTGAAGGCGGACAAACGATGAATCCTTCAACAGAAGACATTGTTAAGGCTGTTCAGGAAATTGGCGCAGAAAAAGTACTCATTTTACCAAACAACAAAAATATCGTAATGGCAGCTGAACAAGCTGTAGAGCTATTGGATATTGAAGCGGCAGTTGTAGCGACAAAAACTATTCCTCAAGGGATGGCTGCTATTCTTTCATTCAATCCAGAAGCAACGGTTAAAACAAACCAATCAACGATGACAGAAGCATTTGCTCATGTAAAAACA
The DNA here is from genome assembly GCF_050280025.1 of Lysinibacillus sp. NPDC093712. Lineage (NCBI taxonomy): Bacteria > Bacillati > Bacillota > Bacilli > Caryophanales > Bacillaceae > Lysinibacillus > Lysinibacillus sp. NPDC093712. The sequence continues at coordinate 254,907 of NZ_JBNNUU010000003.1, read as the reverse complement.
GGTCAAGTAACTTATGCAGTGCGTGATACGTCTATTGATGGCGTAGAAATTCATAAAGACGATTTTATGGCACTTGCTGAAGGGAAAATTGTGCTATCTACACCAGCATTAAAAGATGCTGCTGAGAAAGTAATTACAGATTTAGTAGATGCGAATACTGAAATCGTTACGGTTATTTACGGAGAAGATACTTCTGAAGAAAATGCCTCTGAATTAATCCAATTTATCGAAGATAACTATCCAGATGTAGAAGTGGAGTTATTTAACGGTAAACAAGGATTATATCCATATATTATTTCGGTAGAATAATCTATGGTTACTGAGTAAACGAGTAGGCGAAGCAGTGCACAAGTTGTGTACTGCTTTTGTTTATGGTAAAAGGAATACAACATGTAGGGAATAACACGAAATGAACAAAATAGATAGTTTTATGTATTTCTACAGAGGACATTTATTTTGAAAATACTGGGATATCAACTTGTTGGAAAGTGTGTATTTATAGAGTGGACAAAAAAAGGATAATATAAATACGTTATAAATTATAGTCGTGTTAATTTTCTGAAAGTTGATAAATGTAGTGCTTTACTTTTATAGTAACTATCAAGCATGATATAACTAAATGTAAAATTATTATACGAATAGAATAGAGGGGTGCTTGTATGAAGTTTACATCAGTTTTTGATATTATTGGACCCGTTATGATTGGTCCATCATCTTCTCATACAGCAGGTGCAGCGCGTATTGGACGGGTAGCAAGAGATTTATTTGGCAGACAACCGAAATGGGTGAAAATCCATCTCTATGGATCATTTGCTGAAACGTATAGAGGGCATGGGACAGATGTAGCAATAATTGGTGGTTTATTAGATTTTGATACATTTGATGAACGCATTAAAACGGCTTTTGAACATGCGGAAAAGGCCGGATTGGAATACGAGTTTATTCCGGAAACTGCGAATACAGAGCATCCGAACACAGCTAGACTAGTGTTCGGTGATGATGAAGGAGAAATGTCTATTGTCGGCATTTCAATCGGTGGCGGAAAAATTGAAGTAAGTGAGGTCAATGGCTTCAAACTTCGTTTAACAGGTGGAATGCCAGCCATCCTTGTTGTTCACGATGATCGTGCTGGCTGTATTGCCAATGTTGCGAATTGCTTAGCGATGCACAATGTCAATATTGGGCATATGGAAGTTTCACGTATTGAACGTGGTTTAACGGCACTAATGGTCATTGAGATTGATCAAAATATTGAGGAAAAAGTACTTCAACAAATTTCATTAATACCACATATTACGAAAGTGTCGAGAATTAATAACTAGGGGGTGTCTCTATGGAAGTGTTATTTCATAATGTACGTGAGCTTGTAGAACGAGCAGAACAGGAAGAAAAGCTAATTTCTGAGCTAATGATTGAGCAGGAAATGTTAATTAGCGGACGCACGCGAGAAGAAATTATGCAACAGATGGACCAGAACTTAACAGTGATGGAAGAAGCGGTAGAACGAGGCTTGCAAGGAGTACAGTCTGTAACAGGCTTAACGGGTGGAGACGCCGTACTACTTCAAAATTATATTACACAAGGAAAATCGCTATCAGGGGATTTATTATTAGACGCTGTTAGTAAAGCGGTTGCGACAAATGAAGTGAACGCTGCAATGGGTACCATTTGTGCAACACCTACAGCGGGTTCAGCGGGAGTTGTGCCAGGTACTTTATTTGCGGTGAAAAATAAACTAAATCCAACGCGTGAACAAATGATTCGCTATTTATTTACTTCGGGTGCATTTGGCTTTGTTGTAGCAAATAATGCTTCAATTTCAGGTGCAGAAGGTGGTTGTCAGGCTGAAGTTGGTTCAGCTGCTGGTATGGCTGCGGCGGCTATCGTGGAGATGGCAGGTGGAACGCCACAGCAATGTTCAGAAGCATTTGCAATTACATTAAAAAATATGCTCGGACTTGTTTGTGATCCAGTAGCTGGATTAGTTGAGGTGCCTTGTGTTAAACGTAATGCAATGGGTGCAGCGAATTCTCTTGTTGCCGCAGATATGGCGTTAGCAGGTGTCACAAGTCGTATTCCGTGCGATGAAGTCATTGGTGCGATGTATCGCATTGGTCAGTCGATGAGCCCGAACTTGAAAGAAACAGCACGTGGTGGCTTAGCTGCAACGCCAACAGGAAAAGCTATCAGCAATGCTATTCTTAATAATGGTGATTTACAAAGCATACTAAAAGCAGGTTTAGCAGTAGAGTAAACTATGAAAAAGTTGCTGGCCTAAAAAAGAGAAAGTGTTAAATTGACTACAATCAATTTAACGCTTTTTTGCTATAGATAAAATTTAGCAAAGGGCACTTACTGAGGGTCCATGAATCGCTGGTAAACCCTAAGAAATCGCCGGTAGAAGTCCATGAATCGCCGGTAAACCCGAAGAAATCGCCGATAGAAGTCCATGAATCGCTGGTAAACCCGAAGAAATCGCCGGTAGAAGTCCATGAATCGCTGGTAAATTCGAAGAAATCGCCGATAGAAGTCCATGAATCGCCGGTAAACCCGAAGAAATCGCCGGTAGAAGTCCATGAATCGCTGGTAAATTCGAAGAAATCGCCGATAGAAGCCTAGCCGTAGCAAGTGTACATATGCATTTCGTAGTTACTGTGACGACACGAATGAAAAATTTTATGATACAGTTAAGAAGAAAAGTGCTGTATATAGAATATAAAATGCTTACGATCTATGGGAGCTAACGATGATTTGAACAGAAGGGAGGTAGGCTCTTTTGATTAACGACAGTTTAAATACGTGTACGCTAACAGGTATGGTACTCGTATTGGGACTACTCAAAGGGGCTGAAGTGAAAGGTGACTGAATTAACCAGTCCTGTCTCCGAATTAAAAGGAGTTGGGAAAGAAACCGCAGCACACTTAGAAACATTAGGTATTGAAACGATAAATGATTTTTTGTGGACATTCCCACATCGACATGAGGATTTTCGCTTAAAGGATTTAGCACAAACACCTCATAATGAACGTGTGACTGTTGAATGTAAAGTAGAGCGTGAGCCGACTGTATTGTTTTTAGGGCGCAATAAATCTCGCTTGCAGGTGACAGTGCTCGCTGGTCGACATTTAGTAAAGGTAGTATTTTTTAATCAAAACTATTTAAAGCAAAAGCTTGTACCAGGTACTATTGTGACTGTAACGGGGAAATGGGATAGAGGCAGACAAGTGATTAACGGTACAACAGTCACATTTGGCCCGAAAATAGACCAAGTAGACTTTGAACCTGTTTATAGCCTCAAAGGTTTAATACCGCAAAAACGTTTTCGCAAATATATGCGGCAAGTGTTAGATGATTTTGGTGGAGAGCTTCCAGATGCGATTCCACAACATTTGCTGGAGGCCTACAAGCTTGTCTCAATTCGTGATGGTCTTGAAGGTATTCATTTTCCACTAGATGCTGAACACGCCAAACAGGCAAGAAGGCGATTTGCTTATGAGGAATTATTAAACTTTCAGCTTCGTATTCAAGCGTTACGAAAAATTCGTAAGGATAATGAACGTGGTACGATAATACAATTTGACTTGCAAAAGGTACGTGCATTTATCGCTTCATTACCATATGAATTAACTGGAGCACAAAAGCGAGTTGTTAATGAAATTTGCAAGGATTTAAAAGAACCACATCGTATGAATCGTTTACTACAAGGGGATGTTGGTTCGGGAAAAACGGTAGTTGCCGCGATTTGTTTATATGCCGCTGTGACGGCTGGATTTCAAGGAGCGCTAATGGCACCAACGGAAATTTTAGCTGAGCAACATGCTGAAAACTTATTAGAATGGTTTGAGCCATTTGGTGTACGTGTAGCGTTATTGTCGGGCTCAACGAAAACAAAAGAGCGACGTCTATTATTAGCTGCACTTGCGGATGGTGAAATAGATATTGTGATAGGAACGCATGCACTCATACAGCCAGATGTAATATTTAATAGACTTGGCTTTGTAATAACGGATGAACAGCATCGCTTTGGCGTAGAACAACGAAGGATTTTACGTGATAAAGGTGAAAACCCTGATGTGCTCTTTATGACCGCAACACCTATTCCACGAACACTTTCGATTACAGCCTTTGGTGAAATGGACGTTTCGTTGATTGATGAAATGCCAGCGGGGCGTAAAGAAATTGAAACGCATTGGATGAAAAAAGAACAGCTTGGTTCTGTACTGTCCAAACTAGAGCTAGAGCTTCAAGCAGGTAGACAGGCATATGCTATTTGTCCGCTAATTGAAGAATCGGATAAATTGGATGTCCAAAATGCAGTGGAAATTTATGAGCAGCTCGCCTCGTATTTTAATGGTCGCTACAAAGTTGGCTTAATGCATGGCCGCCTACCAGCGGATGAAAAAGATGCTGTGATGCGTGATTTTAGTGAAGGGGACATACAAGTATTGGTATCTACGACAGTTGTTGAAGTCGGGGTAAATGTGCCGAATGCAACGTTTATGGTTGTATACGATGCAGAACGTTTTGGTTTAGCGCAGCTACATCAGCTTCGCGGTCGTGTAGGGCGTGGTGAGCATCAATCCTACTGTGTATTAATCGCTGATCCAAAATCTGATGAAGGAAAAGAGCGAATGCAGTCTATGACTGAAACAAATGACGGTTTCCGACTTGCAGAAAAAGATTTGGAGCTACGGGGACCAGGTGATTTCTTTGGACGTAAGCAAAGTGGCTTGCCTGACTTTAAAGTTGCCGATTTAGTACATGACTATAGGACGCTTGAGACAGCGCGAAAAGATGCTACTGAAATGATTGAAACAGAGGCATTTTGGCATGATGAAACGTATCAATATTTACGTGAGATGCTTGAAAAGTCTGGTGTGCTTCAAGGTGATCGATTTGATTAGTGGTATTTAATGTTGTACTACAAGGAATGCGAGTGCTTGTTTTTGAAAACAAGTCTTGCATTCTTTTTTTATACTCTATATACTGATATTAGTACCAAGTGCTAATAACAACTCAAAAGGTGGCGAATGACGTTGAGACGAACGAAAAAAGAGCGACAGCGATTATTATCTGAAACGATTGCGGAAAATCCATTCGTCACAGATGAACAACTCGCGTCGGAATTTCAGGTAAGTGTTCAAACAATTCGTTTAGATCGTATGGAATTAGCAATTCCAGAATTGCGTGAACGAATTAAAGATGTGGCTTCGAAAACCTATGAAAATGAAGTGAAATCATTACCGATTGATGAAGTAATCGGTGAAATTATTGATATAGAACTAGATAATCGTGCATTATCTATATTTGATGTAAAAGAAGAGCATGTTTTCCAGCGCAATGGCATTGCGCGTGGACATCATTTATTTGCACAGGCAAACTCATTAGCTGTAGCGGTTATTGATGATGAGCTGGCTTTAACAGTGCACTCCAATATTACTTTTGTGAAACCTGTAAGAGCCGGAAATCGTGTTATAACTAAGGCGGTCGTTGTCGGAAGAGATGATGAACGCCATCGTACGAAAGTAGAGATTATATCTACTGTGAATGGTGAAACTGTTTTTGTTGGTGAATTTGATATGTACCGCACGAAAGGTAAAGGTGAATAATAATGAAATTAGCACTTGATGGAATGGGTGGCGACAATGCACCGAAATCAGTAGTGGAAGGTGCATTATTAGCATTAGAACAAATTCCAAATTTGGAAATTCAATTATATGGACAGCAAGAAAAGCTCGACCCATTTTTAAAAATGCACGATCGCTTAACAGTTATCCACTGTGAAGAAGTGGTTGCAGGGACGGATGATCCTGCTCGTGCTGTACGACGTAAAAAGGATTCATCAATGGCAAAAATGATGGATGCGGTTGAAAAAGGAACAGCTGATGCATGTCTTTCAGCTGGCAATACAGGCGCACTTATGGCAGGTGGTTTGTTTAAGGTAGGCCGTATAGAAGGAATTGCACGACCAGCTTTAGCAACGACATTGCCGACGCTTGATGGTAAAGGCTTTTTAATGCTAGACCTAGGGGCAAATGCTGATGCACGACCAGAGCATTTACTGCAATATGCGATTATGGGTGATATTTACGCTAAAAAAGTAGGCGGTCTACAAAAGCCACGTATTGGACTGTTAAATATCGGTACAGAAGATAAAAAAGGAAATGACTTAACAAAGGCAGCTTTTGATTTACTAAAAGAAGCGGATTTGAATTTTGTCGGTAATGTCGAGGCGCGTGATTTACTCGATGGCGTTGCTGATGTTGTTGTAACAGATGGATTTACAGGCAATATGGTGCTGAAGTCGATAGAGGGAACAGCGGGGGCATTGTTTACGATGTTAAAAGAGGCCTTTATGTCTTCTACAAAAACAAAGATTTCAGCAGTACTTATGAAAAGTAATTTACGTGACTTAAAAAATAAAATGGACTACACAGAGTATGGCGGTGCAGGTTTGTTTGGTTTACAAGCGCCTGTTATTAAAGCACATGGATCATCGAATGCAAAAGCAATCTTCAGTGCAATACGTCAGGCAAATACGATGGTAGAGCATACAGTTATTTCAACGATAACAGATACAGTACGTCACTTAGAAATTGACTAACAAAGGGGATTAATAAGAAATGACGAAAATCGCATTTATATTTCCAGGCCAAGGCTCTCAAGCGGTTGGTATGGGCCAAGAATTTGTAAGCAACTCGCAAGAAAGTAAAGCCTTTTACGAAAATGCTGACAAGACACTTGGGTTTGACTTGTCTAAATTAATGTTAGAGGGACCTGCTGAAGAGTTAACGCTAACATATCATGCACAGCCAGCGTTATTAACGACAGGCGTTATGGTCGCTGAGAAATTACGTGCTGCAGGCATTACACCAAATTATGCTGCTGGTCACTCACTTGGAGAATATGGTGCATTAGTTATCGCAGGCGTATTATCGTTTGAAGATGCTGTTACTATTGTTCATAAACGTGGTTTATTTATGAACGAAGCGGTGCCAGCAGGGCAAGGTGCAATGGCTGCTATTCTTGGGATGGAGCTTGATGTATTGCATGAAGTGACTGCAAAAGTAACTGCTGATGGCGATGTAGTACAAGTTGCAAACGTTAACTGTCCAGGACAAATCGTTATTTCTGGAACAAAAGAAGGCGTTGACAAGGCTTCAGTCGTTGCTAAAGAAGCGGGTGCTAAACGCGCGATTCCATTAGTAGTAAGTGGACCTTTCCATTCAGAATTAATGCGACCATCGTCTAGTCAATTACAAGCAACATTAGCAGATATTACGTTATCAGCACCACAAATCCCTGTAATTGGCAACGTTAAAGCAAAAGAATTGCTAGATGTGCCAGCTATTCAACAGGAATTAGTGGAACAGGTTTATAGCGCTGTACAATGGGAAGCGTCCGTTCGTGAAATGATTGCTCAAGGCGTCGATGTTTTCATCGAGTGTGGACCTGGTAAAGTTTTAAGTGGCTTAGTAAAGAAAATAGATCGTTCATTGGCAACGTATTGTGTATATGATGAAGCTTCATTAGAAGCAGTATTAGAAGCGTCGAAGGAGTGGTCAATCAATGCGTAAATTAGAAGGTAAAGTTGCAGTTGTAACAGGTGCTTCACGAGGAATCGGACGTGCGATTGCGTTAAAGCTTGCTGATGAAGGTGCAAAGGTTATCGTAAACTATAGTGGCTCACAAGCAAAAGCAGAAGAAGTTGTTGCGGCAATTCAAGCAAATGGTGGCGAAGCGCTTGCTGTCCAGGCAAGTGTTTCAAAAACAGAAGAAGTAACTGCTTTAATGGATGCAGCAGTCAAAACATTTGGTTCACTTGATATTTTAGTTAATAATGCAGGTATTACACGCGATAATTTATTAATGCGAATGAAGGAAGACGAATGGGACGATGTTCTTAATACAAACTTAAAAGGTGTATTCCTTTGTACAAAAGCTGTAACTCGTCAAATGATGAAGCAACGTGCAGGCCGTATTATCAATATTTCTTCTATCGTTGGAGTAGCAGGCAATGCTGGGCAAGCTAACTATGTAGCGGCAAAAGCGGGCGTAATTGGCTTAACAAAAACAACTGCTAAGGAACTTGCATCACGTAATATTTTAGTTAATGCGATTGCACCAGGCTTTATTGAAACAGAAATGACTGAACAGCTTCCAGAAGATTTAAAACAAGGTATGCTTACGCAAATTCCACTTGCTAAACTAGGGCAACCAGAGGATATTGCGAAAGCTGTTGTGTTTTTAGCTTCTGATGATGCAAACTATATGACAGGCCAAACGCTACATATTGACGGTGGCATGGTAATGTAATATTATGCTATAGCATAAATATAAATTTTTTGTATAATCATTTGAGGGGAGGTGAAAGTTTTGACTACAGTATTAGAACGCGTAACAAAAGTAATCGTGGACCGTTTAGGTGTTGAAGAAAGTGAAGTAACATTAGAAGCTTCTTTCCGTGATGATTTAGGTGCTGACTCATTAGACGTTGTTGAGCTTGTTATGGAGCTTGAAGACGAATTCGATATGGAAATTTCTGATGAAGATGCTGAAAAAATCACAACAGTAGGTTCTGCTATTTCATACATCGAAGGTAAAATTAACTAATCGCCTCTTGGCAGATGTTATAGATTTCGAACGCAGCCTTTTGAGGTTGCATATTAAAAATCTGATTACATTGTAATACTTACATCAAAGCATAATCGCAAAAGCATTTTATGCTTTGATGTATTTTAAAGGTACGAAATGGTTCGTTTTTCGAACGATTTGCGTGCCTTTTTTTATTTTTGTTAAAAAATTACGTTAAAACTTCCAAAACATTGTATTTCAGCCGAAATACTTTTGCATAAATGCCTTGAAAAAGGTACACTAAGACGGTAGAAACTATTAGGAAGGCAGATTGTTCAATGGCTATGAGAAGAAAAGGAACTATGCAGAAATCAGGCGTACTTCCTGAAAAGGTACGCAATCAATTCGAGCTGTTACAGCATGAATTAAATATCACATTTATTAATAAAAATTTATTGTATCAAGCATTCACGCATTCATCTTATGTGAATGAGCATCGCCGTAAATTGTTTACGGATAATGAGCGTCTCGAATTTTTAGGCGACGCAGTACTTGAACTATCTGTTTCTAAATACCTTTTTGAGAAATACCCGCATATGAGCGAGGGCGAATTAACAAAACTACGCGCATCGATTGTTTGTGAGCCATCACTTGTTATTTTTGCAAATGAATTAGGCTTTGGTCGCTTTGTATTGCTTGGAAAAGGTGAAGAATTAACAGGAGGACGGGAACGCCCAGCGCTACTTGCAGATGTTTTTGAATCATTTGTGGGTGCTCTTTATTTAGATCAGGATTTGCAAACGGTCGTGACGTTTTTAGAACGAATCGTGTTCCCAAAAGTAGAAGTCGGTGCTTTTTCGCATGTGATGGATTTTAAAAGCCAGTTACAAGAAATGGTACAGCAAACAAACAACGGTCTTCTTCATTATGAGATTATCGATGAAAAGGGCCCAGCGCATAACCGTACCTTTGTATCGAGCGTGCTATTAAATGGACAAGAGCTTGGAATCGGTAGAGGAAAATCGAAAAAAGAAGCTGAACAACAAGCAGCACAATGCGCTATGCGTATGATGCGTGAGCATTCTGCTAAAGAGGAGGCTTAATAGATGTTCCTAAAACGACTCGAAGTGATTGGCTTTAAATCTTTTGCGGAGCGCATTGGTATTGATTTTGTACCAGGAGTTACAGCTGTTGTTGGACCTAATGGCAGTGGAAAAAGTAATGTAACTGATGCTATTCGTTGGGTACTCGGGGAGCAATCGGCAAAGTCGTTGCGTGGGGCAAAAATGGAAGATGTTATTTTTGCTGGGAGTGACTCTCGAAAGCCACTAAACTTTGCAGAGGTAACATTAATTTTAGATAATACTGATGAGCAGCTTGCTTTTTCGTATACAGAGGTAAGCGTAACAAGACGCGTATACCGTTCAGGTGATAGTGAATATTTATTAAATAACCAGCAGTGTCGCCTGAAGGATATTACGGACTTGTTTATGGACTCAGGACTTGGGAAAGAGGCTTTTTCGATTATTTCGCAAGGCCGTGTCGATGAAATTTTAAATAGCCGCCCTGACGACCGCCGCTCAATATTTGAAGAGGCGGCTGGTGTATTAAAATACAAGCTTCGAAAGAAAAAAGCTGAGCATAAATTAGTAGAAACAGATGAAAACTTATACCGTGTTTTAGATATTTTGCATGAGTTAGATAGCCGTTTGGAGCCTTTGCAAATCCAAGCTTCTAGCGCAAGAGATTATGTGCAAATGTCCACGGAGCTTAAGGATTTTGATATTGCGATTCTTGTGCACGATTTAAAAAATTGTGCACAATCTTTGCATGCATTGAAAGAAGAGCATACGCAACTATCTGAAACAGAGCAAAAACATGCTAGTAATATTCAAGCTTTCGAAACACAATCTACAGTAATTCGTAAACATTTAAAAGAGCTTGATGTGGAGCTGGATGCTGCTCAATCGGACCTTGTTGATGCAACAATGGAAATGGAGCGTTGGGATGGTCGTAAAGCTTTAATGGCTGAAAAGCGTCAAAATGCAACGAACCAATTACAGCAGTTAAATGCATCATTACAAGAAGCGAAAAATGAAGTAGAGGACCTAACTGCACAAGAGCTTGAGAAAAAACAGTTGTTTACTGAAAAGCAACAAGAAGTTTTAACTTTAAAGCAAATTATTAAGCAATTAGAGCAATCATTAAATCGTTCTGTTACAGAGATAGAACAAGAAATTGAAGAGCATAAAAACCGTTATATCGATTCGTTAAATGAAGAAGCAACAGTAAAAAATGAATTGAAAAATATCGATCAACAACTATCGCAACAAAAAGCGATGGCTGCGCGAATGACCGACCAAACGGATGAAATTGGGCAAGAGCTTATTGAAGTTGTAACTGAGAAAGAATCGCTTGTTGGCACATATACTGCAACTACGACTGAACTGCAACAAAAGCTAGAGCAATATGAAGCATTGCAAATTCAGTTTAAAAAAGTGAATAGTTCCTTTAACGAGAAGCAGGAAATGCTTTACAAGGCTTATCAGCATCAGCAACAATTAAAAGCTAGAAAAGACACGTTAGCAGAATTAGAAGCAGACTTCTCAGGCTTCTTCCACGGAGTTAAGGAAGTATTATTGGCCCGTGACAAAGGTGAATTATTTGGCATTGAAGGAGCAGTTGCAGAATTAATTCAGGTTAATGGTAAATATTCACAAGCGATTGAAACAGCTTTAGGTGCTGCATCACAACATATTGTGACGTCGAATGAACAGAATGCTCAACAGGCAATCAAATGGTTAAAACAAAAAAGAGCAGGTCGAGCGACATTTTTACCGAAAACGGTCATGAAATCGCGCAAAATTAATTTATCATCGATACAGCTTGTCACTGAGCATCCAGCATTCGTGCAAATGGCAGATGCACTGGTGACGTTCGATGAAAATAATCGCTCCATTGTAGAAAATTTACTTGGTAATGTGATCGTGGCAGCAAATTTAGAAGGTGCTAGCCAAATTGCACGCTTATGTGGTTTCCGCTATCGTGTAGTAACGCTCGAAGGAGATATTGTCAATGCTGGGGGTTCTTTAACGGGTGGTGCTGCCAAACAACAATCTTCACTATTTACGAGAAAAGCGGAGCTAGATGGTCTAATTGCTAAACTAGAAGCGTTAAAAACAACCATTTATAGTGCAGAACAGTCTGTAGCAACAGAAAAGGAAACATTGTCATCATTGCGTGACGCAGTGGAACAATTAAAACTAGAAGGCGATCAGCTACGTAAAGAAGAGATGCAACAAGCAAGTCGTATTCGGGAATTAGAAGTTGTTGAAAAAAGCTTGTCAGCCCGAGTGTCCTATGCTTCCAATGAAACGCAGGATGTGAAGACACGTGAAGAAGCACTGCTTGCTCAAAAGGAAGCAGCAACGACGCGTTTAGCAGCTCTTGCAATAGAATTAACAGCGATTAATGAAACTGTAGAGCAGCTAGGTAAAGTTAAATTACAAAGTGAAACGGAAAAGGATGTTCTTCGTGAGCAGACTGCAGAAAAACGTTCACAATTAGCGGTTATGCAGGAGCAAATGTCCCAAGTACAAATTGTAACGGCAGAACTTGCTCTACAATTAAACAAAGCTCGACAAAAAGTCGACAATATTTCTCAGGAAATAATATGGCTTCAATCCGATGAATCGACAAAACTGTTGAGTGATGAAGAAGTAGAGGAGCAAGTCACAACTTGGAAAGCAAGAAGAGAAACGTTACAAGTTACAATTTCACAGAAAAAAGATAAAAAAGCAGCCCAACAACTAGAGCTAACAACGTTAGAAGAGCAGCTAAAGGAATTGCAACGTATACATAAAGGCTTCATTGAAGCAATACGTGCGAATGAATTAAAGCGAAGCCGCGTAGAATTTGAGATGAATAATTATAATAATCAGCTCGAAGAAAACTATCAACTAACGTTTGAAGAAGCAATGGAAGTAGCCTTATCAATTGAAGATGAAGAGCACATGCGACGTCGTGTCAAGCTATTGAAAAAGTCCATTGAAGAATTAGGTCCTGTGAATTTAAGTGCAATTGATGAATTTGAGCGTGTTCAAGAGCGTCATTCTTTTTTAACAGAGCAGCGTGAGGATTTACTTGCAGCACAAGATACTTTACACGAAGCAATTAAAGAAATGGATGAAGAAATGACATTGCGTTTTAGTGAGACGTTTTTTGCCATTCGTGAGCAATTCAAACATGTATTCCGCGAATTATTTGGTGGTGGTCAAGCGGATTTAGTATTACTAGATCCAGACAATATGCTTGATACAGGCATTGAAATTGTTGCACAACCACCTGGTAAAAAGCTGCAAAATTTAAGTTTGCTTTCTGGTGGTGAACGTGCACTTACTGCGATTGCTTTACTATTCTCCATTTTAAATATTAGACCTGTGCCTTTCTGTATTCTCGATGAAGTAGAAGCGGCATTAGATGAAGCAAATGTTGTTCGATACAGCGAATATTTGAAGAAGTTTAGTCGCAATACCCAATTTATTGTCATTACACATCGTAAAGGTACAATGGAGGGAGCTGACGTACTGTATGGTATTACGATGCAGGAATCAGGTGTATCAAAACTTGTATCAGTAAAATTAGAAGATGAACCCGTACTTGCGGAGCAAAGGAGCGAACAAGCATGAGTTTTTTTAAACGTTTAAAAGATAAGTTGATTGGAAATCCAACAGAAGAAGAAAAAGTAGAAGCTACAGGTGAAGAGCAGTCAGCCGATTTACAGCTCGAAGACACAGCGGAGCCTGCCCTGCTTGAAACAACTAACGTAGAAGTAGATGTAGAAGTAGAAGAAAAGCTAGATGAATCACCAAGTGAGGACATTCCTGTTTTAGAGGCTACCGATATAGCGGAGGAAGAAAAACAGGAAGAAGTACTGGAAATCGCCGTTGTAGAGCAAGAGGTACCAGAAAAAAAACCTTCTGCTTGGTCCATTACACAAAAGTTTAAAGCTGGTCTTGAAAAAACACGAAATTCATTTACTTCAAAGGTCAATGATTTAGTTGCACGTTACCGCAAAGTAGACGAAGATTTCTTTGAAGAACTAGAAGATTTATTATTACAAGCAGACGTTGGCTTTGAAACAGTGATGGAGCTTATGGATAAATTACGCTACGAGGTTCAGCGTAAAAATATTAAAGATACAAACGGTATTCAAGCGATTATTTCTGAAAAGCTTGTAGAAATTTATGAGCAAGGTGAAGAAGCTTTAATTGACCTAAATATGCAACCTAATGGTGAGCTAACTGTTATTTTATTTGTTGGCGTAAACGGTGTTGGGAAAACAACAACAATTGGTAAATTAGCACATCGTCTAAATTTAGAAGGTAAAACGGTTGTATTAGCAGCTGGTGATACGTTCCGTGCAGGTGCGATTGATCAATTACAAGTTTGGGGAGACCGTGTTGGCTGTGAAGTTATTAAGCAGTCTGAGGGTTCTGATCCAGCAGCGGTCATGTATGATGCGATACGTGCTGCCAAAAACCGTAAAGCGGACGTATTAATTTGTGATACTGCGGGTCGCCTACAAAACAAAGTGAACTTAATGAATGAGCTTGAAAAAGTACATCGTGTTATTTCGCGGGAAATACCAAATGCACCTCATGAGGTATTGTTAGCACTAGATGCGACTACTGGTCAAAATGCGCTTGTGCAGGCTCAAACGTTTAAAGAAGTAACAAACGTAACAGGTATTGTCTTGACGAAACTTGATGGTACTGCAAAGGGTGGTATTGTGCTAGCCATTCGAAATAAATTGCACATCCCTGTGAAATTCGTAGGTCTTGGTGAAAAGATGGACGATTTACAGCCATTTGATGCAGAACGTTATGTATATGGCTTGTTTGCAGAAGGTTTAGATAAAGAGCTACAAAATAGCGAAGATTAACGATAGCTATTTATAGTGGATAGAATGAGCGCTCGACTGTAAAAAGGTGAAATGTGTTGTTTAAAAGAGAAATACTAGCTAATGATGGAAGATTACTTAAATCAGCTAATAGAAGGCTTTTAGACAAGGAGATTACCTTGACACAGACGGGCGCTTTTCGTTATGATACAAATGACAAACAACGGGGGGAGAAACTCGATGCTACTTGAAAAAACAACACGCATGAACTTTCTCTTCGACTTTTATCAAGCACTATTAACAGATAAGCAAAGAAGTTATATGGAACTGTATTATTTAGATGATCACTCACTTGGAGAAATCGCTGAATCATACGGGATTTCACGTCAAGCTGTTTATGATAATATTCGTCGAACTGAAGCGATGCTTGAAGAATATGAAGAAAAACTATGTTTACTGGAAAAATTTCAACAACGTACGCAAATGCTTGCTCGACTTACAGCTGGGATTAAGGAAAAAAGTATGACGGTTGAGGAGCAGTTGGCGCTTATTGAGCAGTTAAAAGAATGGGATTAGGAGGCGAAAGCAGTGGCTTTTGAAGGATTAGCGGAACGACTCCAAGGAACGATCCAAAAGATTAAAGGTAAAGGAAAAGTATCGGAACAAGACGTAAAAGAAATGATGCGTGAAGTCCGATTTGCTTTAATCGAGGCGGATGTTAACTTAAAAGTAGTCAAAGAATTCGTTAAAAAGGTAAGTGAACGTGCTGTTGGCGTAGATGTTATGCAAAGCTTAACACCAGGTCAACAAGTAATTAAAATCGTTCAAGACGAATTAACACAGCTGATGGGCGGTGAACAAAGCCCGATTAAATTTAATACGAAGCCACCAACTGTCATTATGATGGTCGGTTTGCAAGGTGCGGGTAAAACAACAACTACTGGGAAATTAGCCAATGTTTTACGAAAAAAATATAATCGTAAACCATTATTAGTTGCTGCTGACGTTTATCGACCTGCTGCGGTTCAGCAATTACAAACATTAGGAAAGCAATTATCTTTACCTGTTTTTGCTTTAGGCACAGACGTATCACCAGTTGAAATCGCACGCCAGGCAATTGAACTAGCAAAAGAAGAGCATCATGATGTCGTAATTATTGATACTGCGGGTCGCTTGCATATCGATGAGGATTTAATGCAAGAATTAAAGGATATTCGTGCGCTTAAAGAGCCGGATGAAGTATTCCTAGTAGTAGATGCTATGACAGGTCAGGACGCTGTAAACGTTGCGGACAGCTTTAATGAGGCTGTCGGCATTACAGGTGTTGTATTAACTAAGCTCGATGGGGATACACGTGGTGGTGCGGCATTATCGATCCGTTCTGTAACACAGAAGCCGATTAAATTTGTCGGTATGGGTGAAAAAATGGACGCTCTTGAACCGTTCCATCCAGAGCGTATGGCATCTCGTATTTTAGGTATGGGTGACGTTTTATCACTAATTGAGAAGGCGCAGGCAAACGTCGATGAAGCAAAAGCGAAAGAACTAGAAGAAAAGTTCAAAACGCAAAGCTTTACACTCGATGATTTTGTTGAGCAATTACAACAAGTGAAGAAAATGGGCCCGCTCGATGAAATATTAAAAATGCTACCAGGCGCAGGCAAAATTAAAGGGTTAGATAATGTCAAAGTAGACGATAAGCAAATGGGCCGCGTAGAAGCCATTATTTACTCTATGACAAAGGCTGAAAAGACAAATCCTGAAATTATTAACGGCAACCGTAAAAAACGTATTGCAAAAGGTTCAGGTACGTCAATTCAAGAGGTAAATCGTTTGTTAAAACAATTTGACGAAATGAAAAAAATGATGAAACAAATGACAGGTATGGCTACTGGTAAAGGCAAGAAAAAGATGAAATTACCTGGCTTTGATTCATTGTTTAAATAATATTTTATAGGTGTTAAGAAAAAACACTTTACAAACAACATAAACATTGATAATATACTATCTTGTGTGAAACTTATTCGGAGGTGCTATTAAAATGGCAGTTAAAATTCGCTTAAAACGTATGGGAGCTAAAAAATCTCCTTTCTATCGTATCGTAGTTGCAGACGCTCGTTCACCACGTGACGGTCGTTCAATCGAAACAGTTGGTACTTACAACCCACTAACTCAACCAGCTACTGTAAACATTGATGAAGAGAAAGCTCTTAAATGGTTAGCTGACGGTGCAAAACCATCAGATACAGTACGTAACTTGTTCTCAGAACAAGGTATCATGGAAAAATTCCATAACCAAAAATTCAGTAAATAATCGGGGGAGACGTCTTTGAAGCAGCTGATTGAAGCAATCGTTTTACCGTTAGTCGATTATCCAGAAGAAGTTCGTATTGAGACGGACGAAAATGCAAATCGAATTGTTTATAAACTTTTTGTTCATCCAGAGGATCGAGGGAAAGTCATAGGCAAACAAGGGCGAGTGGCGAAAGCGATTCGTACAATTGTTTATTCAGCGGCAGGTAGTCACCATCAAAAAAAGACTTACGTCGATATATTGGATTAATAAAAAGATTTTCACGCTCGTTTACACGCGAGAAGGTAACAATGTAGCAACTATGCAACCTGTCGCCATTTTGCACTGAAGAATTCTAACAACTAGAATTCGACGGGACAGTAAATGTGTAGCGTAAAATCTGGATAGAAGAGGGGGGAGCTTGCTGGTTCCTTCCTTTTTTTATATAGTACGGATATATAACGTTATAGAGGTGAAATGGATGGAATGGTTTAATGTAGGTCGTATTGTCAACACGCACGGTATCCGTGGTGAAGTACGTATATTATCGACTACAGATTTTGAAGAAGAGCGCTTTGCGGTGGGAAAAAAGATTGCAGCGTTTAAAAAAGACGATAAAAAGCCAACGTGGGTAACAATTCAATCGGTACGCCGCCATAAAAACTTTATTTTATTAACATTTGAAGGCATGGATAATATCAACTTTGTCGAACCGTTCAAAGAAGGAATGCTGAAAATCACGAAAGATCAAATGACCGATGATTTATTACAAGAAAATGAATTTTTCTTCCATGAAATTATTGGCTGTACAGTTGTATCTGAAGAAGGCGAAACAATTGGTGAAGTGAAAGATATTCTGCAAACAGGTGCCAATGATGTATGGGTAGTGAAAGGTGCAAAAAAAGAACACTACATTCCATATATTGAAGACATCGTAAAAAATATTGATGTGGTAGAAAAGAAAATCGTCATTCATGTGATGGAAGGCTTGCTATGATGAATATTCATGTGTTAAGCCTGTTTCCTGATATGTTCTCTGGCGTGTTTGGAGCATCGATACTAAAAAAAGCGCAGGAAAAAGGTGCTGTAAAGCTAGAAGTTTCCGATATTCGTGCATTTTCAGGCAACAAGCATAATCAAGTAGATGATTATCCTTATGGTGGCGGTGCAGGGATGGTATTGAAGCCAGAACCGATGTTTAGCGCTGTAGAGGCAATTACAGCAGGTAGAAAGCCACGCATCATTTTAATGTGTCCGCAAGGTGAACGATTCACCCAAAAAAAAGCTGAGGAGCTAGCGCAAGAAAGCGAATTAGTGTTTTTATGTGGTCACTATGAAGGCTATGATGAACGCATTCGTCAACACCTAGTAACCGACGAAATTTCAATTGGAGATTTTGTGTTAACAGGTGGAGAGTTAGGCGCAATGACGGTTATTGATAGTGTAGTACGGCTTTTACCTGGTGTTTTAGGACAAGAGGATTCCCACATTCAAGATTCCTTTTCAACGGGTCTGCTAGAACACCCACATTATACGCGACCTGCTGAATTTCGAGGCATGCAAGTACCTGAAGTATTATTATCGGGCAATCATGCGAAAATCGACCAATGGCGCGAAGAACAATCGTTAAAAAGAACATTCGAGCGTCGCCCAGATCTACTCGAGCATTATCCATTAACAGACAAGCAAAAATTGTATTTAGAAAAACTTAAAAAAGAACTATAAAGATACTTGCTTGCATGCAGTATATGTGATAACATCTATTCTGTGCTTCTATGTGAAGTGCTGAATTACGGTGTTCCGCTGTGGCATAGATTGCGTGCAAGAGCATCTGTCTAAGGAGAGAAAACAATGTCAAACATTATTACAGAAATTACTAAAGCTCAGCTTCGTACTGATCTACCTGCTTTCCGTCCTGGTGATACTGTTAAGGTACACGTGAAAGTAGTAGAGGGTACACGTGAACGTGTCCAAGTATACGAAGGTGTAGTTATCAAACGTCGTGGTGGCGGGATTAGCGAAACTTTCACAGTTCGTAAAATTTCTTACGGTGTAGGTGTTGAGCGTACATTCCCTGTACACACACCAAAAATCGCTAACTTAGAAGTTGTACGTCGTGGTAAAGTACGTCGTGCTAAACTTTACTACCTACGTAACCTACGTGGTAAAGCTGCTCGTATTAAAGAAATTCGATAATTATGACTTAAAAGTGAGGGGCTTGTATTGCAAGCTCCTTTTCTTTTTGCTTGTCATCTTAAATAATAATCATCTAAAATGAGGATGAGGATAGACAAGGGGGCAATTCATAATGGAAAAACAAGTGAAAGAAAAGAATGAATTATGGGAATGGACAAAGGCGCTTTTAATTGCATTTGCGATTGCAGCAGTTATTCGTTATTTTTTATTTACACCAATTGCAGTTGATGGTGAGTCCATGATGCCAACCCTTGAAGATGGCGACCGAATGATTGTTAATAAAATCGGTTATAAAATTGGCGAACCAAAGCGCTTTGATATTGTTGTGTTCCATGCACCAGAACAAAAAAACTACATTAAACGTGTAATTGGGTTACCAGGTGAAACGTTAGAATATAAAGATGATCAGCTATACATTAACGGTGAGCCGATAGACGAGCCTTATTTAGATGCCTACAAAGCTAAAATTACAGAGGGTACATTAACGGAAGATTTTACGTTAAATGACATTGATGTATCACTTAATGATGTAATTCCAGAGGGCTATGTTTTTGTTATGGGGGATAATCGTCGTTATAGTAAGGATAGCCGTCATATCGGAATCGTTGATCAAAAAGAAATCATAGGTAATACGAGGCTTATTTTCTGGCCGTATAGCGATATTAAAATTGTGAAGTAATGTTTGAAAGGGAGGCGAACCCTCCCTTTCTTAACGTCTAAGAGCATAAGTTTTCTTATTCGATTTTAAAGCATTTGCACTGCACGTTTAGTACGTGTAAATTAGGCGAATGCGCTTTTCTTATTTAGGAGGTATAGAAATGACTATACAATGGTTTCCAGGGCATATGGCGAAGGCCCGCCGTGAAGTAACGGAAAAATTAAAGCTAGTAGATATTATTTTTGAATTAATTGATGCACGATTGCCGCTATCTTCTAGAAATCCAATGATCGATGAGGTTATTAATCAAAAGCCGCGTCTTCTCATTTTAAATAAATCGGATATGGCAGATGAACATGAAACACGCAAATGGGTAGAGTACTTTGCGCAGCATGGTCATAAAGCGGTGGCGATCAATTCTCTTGAAGGAAAAGGGTTGCAACTCGTTACGAAAGCAGCTCAGGAAATTTTAAAGGAAAAATTTGATCGAATGAAGTCTCGTGGAATGAAGCCAAGAGCAATCCGTGCAATGATAGTTGGTATTCCAAACGTTGGGAAATCAACACTTATTAATCGATTAGCAAAGAAAAATATTGCGAAAACAGGCAATATGCCAGGTGTGACAAAGGCTCAACAGTGGATCAAGGTCGGCAAGGAACTTGAATTGCTTGATACACCAGGAATTTTATGGCCAAAGTTTGAAGATCAAGAAGTCGGCTATAAGCTGGCATTAACAGGCGCTATTAAAGACACCATTACAAATATGGAAGATTTAGCTGTTTACGGGTTGCGATTTTTATCGACGCATTATCCAACACGCATGGATGAACGATATGGTTTCCAACTTATGCATGAGGATTTAGTAGAAACATTTGACCATATTGGCAAGCTTCGTCGTGTTTTTGGCGCAGGTGGAGAAATCGATTATGATCAAGTAGCACAGCTTATCGTTCGAGATATTCGTGGATTACTTTTAGGAAAGCTAACATTTGACTTTGTTGATGAACAGCTTGAAAAAGAAGCTACACAGCAATAATGTGCAAAAAAACTGCCATGCTCACGCAATAAAACGTGAGCATGGCAGTTTTTCTTTTAGGAATAGTAGTTGTTGCCGATAAAGGATATAGAGTGAGAAAAAGGGAGTAAAATGATGAAAACGATTAAAGAAATTACAGCAGCATTAAAAATGGCTGAAGATTGGCAAGAATGGATGACAGCAGTTGCAGTCGATGAACGTGCAGGTGTGCAGAAAGCGTGGCTTAGTTGGAATAAACGCCAGGATAGAAAACAACAACTAATTGATGAACATCAAGCAAAAATTGACTTCGATCATCTCTATGGTGGGAAAGACACATTGATTGCAGGGGTGGATGAAGCTGGACGTGGGCCATTAGCTGGACCCGTTGTAACGGCGGCTGTTATTTTGCCAAAAAACTGTGAAGCTCTTGTTGGATTAAATGATTCGAAGCAATTAACAAAGGAAAAACGTAACGCTTTTGCATCATTGGTAAAAGAGCGTGCTATTAGTTATTTTATTCATTTTCAATCAGCAAAAAATATTGATGAATTGAACATCTACGAAGCGACAAAACAATCGATGAAAACAAGTGTGGAATCATTGTCTATTAAGCCTGATTTCGTATTAGTTGATGCAATGACACTACCAATAGCTATTCCTCAGGAATCTATTATTAAAGGAGATGCTAAAAGCTTAGCGATTGCAGCGGCTTCTATTTTAGCGAAAACTGCTAGGGATGATTATATGGAACAATTGGATAAAGATTTCCCTATGTATGGCTTTGCACAGCATGCTGGCTACGGTACGAAACAACATTTAGAGGCACTTGAAACATTTGGCCCAACAATACATCATCGAAAGTCATTTGAACCTATAAAATCTATGTAAGAAAGGAGTATTTAGATGACAGCTACATCGTTTAATCCGATACAAACACAACCAACTGCGCTAATGCAAGCTAATCAACCACTTGCGTTAAAGCAAGGACAAGTATTTCATGGCACGATTAAACAACTTTATCCAGATCAAACGGCAGAAATTCAGGTTGGTAATCAAAAACTCATTGCTAAGCTTGAAGTGCCGCTTAAAGCAGGGGATGCACATTTCTTTCAAGTAACAGGTACAAGTCCACAAACAGAGTTAAAGGTAGTTACAGGGCCAATGGGACAAGGGGTTTCCTCGAGCCAGCAAATAAATCAGCTACTAGATTCGATGAACTTGCCAAAATCGACGGAAATGCAGCAGGTGTTAGCGCATTTTATAAAGGCACAAATACCGATTTCTAAGGAGCAGCTTCTTCAGGCGGAGATGTGGATGAAGGCATTACCCGAAGGTGTGACAAAGATGGATGCCTTGCAAGCCCTACAAAAAATGGTCGAACTGAAAATGCCGATGCTTCAAGATGTGTTCCAAGCGCTTGTGAGTGGGCAAAAAACATCAGGCATGACGGCTATTATGGATACCTTTACACAGTTATTAGTGAAGGATACTATATTGCAAGAAAATATGAAGCAAAATTTGATGCAACAAGTGACAGCGATTGCAAAGCCGTTTGAAGCAGAAACGGGAGCGTTAGTGTTAGCAAAGTCAATACAACTTTTAACGAATAATGCTGCCTCTGTAAGCGAGCGATTACAAGCTTTAAATTTATTAAAGGAAGCAGGCATTTTACCGCAACAGGCAACTTTACAAAATTGGGCGTCATTAAGTGATGCAAAATCTGTTCAACAAGGCCAACTTCAGCAGGCTGGCCAAGTAATTCAAACGATTTTAGCGACAAATCCAGAAAATAAAGCCCAGCTTATTGACCAGCTAAAATCTTGGACAGCGAGTCAAGGTTTATTGACGAATGAGCAAAAGTTACAACTTAACCAAATGATTGATAGATTTAACCAATTACCAACTACTAAACAAACATTCGAGATTTTTGCAAAGCAAATGCAGGAGCAACTAATCAAGGCTTTTACTCAAAATACACCTGAGCGATTATTTACACAAGATGCGAATGGTCTTTCTGTAAAGGAACATTTATTATCGTTGGTAAAGCAACAAACAACTTTGCCAGCACAAAATGAAACGTTAATGCGAAATCTTGTGAAGACTAGTATTGAAGCACCACAGCCAGGGATTCATCAAATGCTGACAGAAGCTGATGCACATGTAAGAAATTCAATGGATAGTAAGGCAATGGAACATGCGCTTAAAACGGTATTAAAAAGTCTAGGTATTAGCTATGAGGCAGCCCTTAGTAGTAAATCAGCCGATTTACAAACGATTGCCCATCAATTAAAGCCCCAGCTCCATACGTTGCTTCAAGAAGCGCAGATTACACCGCAGTTAAAGGAAGCGGCAGAAATGTTAATGACACGTATGAATGGCATGCAACTCGTGTCAGGAGAAAATGGTCATCAACACCAACTTGTGATGCAAGTACCACTCGAATTTTTCGGTAAGAAAATGGACGCGACACTACAGTGGAATGGGCGTATGAAGGATGATGGAAAAATTGACGCTAACTATGCGCGGATATTATTTTATTTACAGATGGAATCAATGAAGGAAACCGTTATTGATATGCAAGTTCAAAATCGTGTCGTAACAGTAACTGTATTTAATGAGCAATCCAATATTATTCCGCTTGCAGATTCACTAAAGGAAGCATTAAAAATAGGTTTAGCAAAAAAAAATTATCAGCTTTCGGGAGTCTTTTTTAAACAATTTGAAAAAGCCCAACTAGAAAAAACACCCCCTGTAGTACAACAGCAGGAGGAAAATAGTGGGGTGGATTTCCGTATATGAGTGAAGAAAAAAAGACTCGTAAAGAAGCAATTGCCCTTACTTATAAGCTAGGACAATTTGATAGCCCCTCTGTCGTCGCAAAAGGTAAAGGGAAGGTGGCAGAAAACATATTGGCACGGGCAAATGAGCATAATGTGCCTATTTATGAGGATCCGAACCTTGTCCAATTACTTGGACAATTAGATTTAAATGAGTCAATACCTGAAGAATTATATCAAGCTGTGGCAGAAGTATTTGCATTTATTTATCATTTAGACCAAGAACATAGCAAAAATATAGAAAAAATAAAGTATTCTGATTTTTAGAATTATCTGTTTTAGTACACGAAATAGAAGAAAACGTCATAATTTTAGAGAATTTTTGATTGAAAGACAAAGTGTAGACTTTATCAGAATCTTTCGCTAGAATAGATTATGTTAGTAAAACAATTTTATGCAAATGTTTGATGGGAGGATGTATTATGAATATCCATGAATATCAAGGGAAAGAAATTCTGAGAAAATATGGTGTTGCAGTACCTAACGGAAAAGTTGCTTTTTCCCCTGATGAAGCAGTGAAGGTAGCGAAGGAACTTGGCTCAAATGTTACTGTAGTCAAGGCGCAAATTCATGCAGGTGGACGCGGTAAAGCTGGTGGTGTCAAAATCGCAAAAAACCTTGATGAGGTGCGTACGTACGCAAAAGAGTTATTAGGTAAAATTTTAGTAACTCATCAAACAGGTCCAGAAGGAAAAGAAGTAAAGCGCTTGTATATTGAAGAGGGCTCCGATATTCAAAAAGAATATTATTTAAGTTTAGTATTAGACCGCGCTACATCTCGTGTAACTGTAATGGGATCAGAAGAGGGCGGCATGGATATTGAGGAAGTTGCAGAAACAAATCCTGAAAAAATCTTCAAAGAAGTTGTTGATCCAGTAATCGGACTTACAAGCTTCCAAGCACGTCGCATGGCGTTTAATATGAATATTCCAGCAAACCTAGTAGGGAAAGCTGTTAAATTAATGTTAGGTTTATATCAAGCATTTATCGACAAAGATGCTTCTATCGTAGAAATAAATCCACTTGTTGTGACTGGACAAGGGGACGTTGTAGCACTAGATGCTAAATTCAATTTTGACGCAAATGCATTATATCGTCATAAAGATATTGTCGAATTACGCGATTTCGATGAAGAAGATCCAAAAGAAATCGAAGCGTCAAAATATGACCTTAGCTATATTTCTCTAGATGGCAACATTGGCTGTATGGTAAATGGTGCAGGTCTAGCGATGGCAACGATGGATACAATTAGTTACTACGGCGGCAGTCCCGCTAACTTCCTTGATGTTGGGGGCGGCGCAACAGCTGAAAAAGTAACAGAAGCATTCAAAATTATTCTTTCAGATTCACATGTAAAAGGTATTTTTGTTAATATTTTTGGTGGAATTATGAAATGTAACATTATCGCTGATGGTGTAGTAACTGCAGCCAAAGAAATCGGTTTATCTGTACCGTTAGTAGTACGCTTAGAAGGTACGAATGTAGAGCTTGGTAAAGAAATTTTAAATGCATCTGGTTTAAACATCGTAGCAGCAGATTCAATGGCTGACGGTGCACAAAAAATTGTGGAACTAGTAGGCTAAGGAAGGCAGGGAGAACAATGGCTGTATTTATTAATAAAGATACAAAGGTAATTGTACAAGGGATTACAGGCGAAACAGCGCTATTTCATACAAAGCAAATGCTTGATTATGGTACAAAAATCGTAGCGGGCGTAACACCTGGAAAGGGAGGTCTTGAAATTGAAGGCGTACCTGTATTCAATACTGTAGCTGAAGCAGTAGCAGCAACAGGTGCGACGACATCAGTTATTTATGTACCTGCACCTTTTGCAGCAGATGCAATATTAGAAGCTGTAGATGCTGAACTAGAATTAACAATTTGTATTACAGAGCATATTCCTGTCCTTGATATGGTAAAGGTTAAACGCTTTATGGAAGGCAAAAAAACACGCCTAGTTGGACCAAACTGTCCAGGCGTTATTACAGCAGATGAATGTAAGATTGGTATTATGCCTGGTTATATTCATACGAAAGGTCACGTTGGAGTTGTTTCTCGTTCTGGAACATTAACGTATGAAGCAGTTCACCAATTGACACAAGCTGGTATCGGTCAAACAACGGCTGTTGGTATCGGAGGAGACCCTGTAAATGGGACTAACTTTATCGACGCACTTGAAGCATTCAACAATGACCCTGACACATATGCAGTTGTAATGATAGGGGAAATTGGCGGTACTGCTGAAGAAGAAGCAGCAGAATGGATTAAAGCAAATATGACAAAACCAGTCGTTGGCTTTATCGGTGGACAAACTGCACCTCCAGGAAAACGTATGGGACACGCAGGTGCCATTATTTCTGGTGGTAAAGGAACAGCTGCTGAAAAAATTAAGGCTATGAACGAAGCGGGTATTGAAGTAGCTGAAACACCATCTGTTATCGGTGAAACACTAATTAAAGTAATTAAAGAAAAAGGGCTATACGAAAAATGTAAAACCCATTAAAATGGAAGATGTAGCACATTGTGGCTACATCTTTTCTCTTTTTCTCTGTCTAAATGATAGTGTTTGTCTATTCCTTCCCTTTTGGAATGTTCAACACTAGAAACTCGGGTGCAAAAAGTCGAGTAGGTGAAGCGGCAAGACAGGGCATACTCTCTAGTGTGCATATGAGTGTATCACACATAGTTTTCTACTTTTTTGTGATGAAATGAAAATTGCGGTCATTTAATTTCTTCTATTATAAAGGAGGTTTTTAAATGATTTTCTCAGTAGATACTCAGAGACTACTAGCTATGCATTATGTATATCCATTACCACTCCAAAAACTTCAACAGTTATTGTCCCCGGTGGATGTATTAAGTTGTTTTGAAGAAGCGCACCCTAATGAGATTGCAAGCACATTGCAAATAACGAGGCAAAAAGCTATGCAAATTTCTCAAAATTTTCAGCGCGTTATGAACTTGCCAATTCAAGAGGTTTACGCACAAGCAAATATTTTCCCCATACCTTTTAATCACCCATATTTCCCGGCGCAATTATTTGAAATACCTAGTCCACCTACTGTATTGTATGTGAAAGGTCAGCGCGACCTGCTGGAAAGAGATAAACGGATAGCTATAATAGGCTCTAGAAAGGCTACAGCATATACTAGAGTTGCAATAGACTTAATCGTCCCACCGCTTATTGAACACGAATACACGGTCGTGAGTGGGCTTGCGCGAGGTGCAGATACAATGGCTCATGAGGCAACTATTAAGTTTGGGGGCCACACAATCGCAGTGCTTGGACATGGCTTTAATTTTCTATATCCAAAAGAAAACCGAGCGCTCGCTTGTAAAATGGCTGAGAGCCATTTACTTATTACAGAGTACCCACCTTATATTAAACCGGCAAAATGGCAATTTCCTATGCGTAACCGATTAATAAGTGGTTTGTCCCAAGCTTTAGTTGTAACGGAAGCGGCACTAAAAAGCGGGACGTTAATTACTACAGAATGTGCATTAGAGCAAGGAAAAGATGTATTTGTTGTACCTGGGCCGATTAATGTAGAGCAGTCAAAAGGGACGAATAAATTACTATTAGAAGGAGCTATTCCCGTATGCGATGGTCACCAAATCGTTGAAACACTTTCGCTCTTTTCTAGCAAAAATTGAAAAAAAGTTGCATTATCTTAAAATCTGTTATACATTTTGCAACAGGTAACTTAAAAAATTAGCAATAGACCTCGCTAAGGGGGAGACATAGATGGCGGATTATTTAGTGATTGTAGAATCACCAGCAAAAGCAAAAACAATTGAACGTTATTTAGGAAAAAAATACAAAGTAAAAGCATCGGTCGGGCATGTGCGTGACTTACCACGTAGCCAAATGGGCGTTGACACTGAAAATAATTACGAACCTAAATATATTACAATTCGCGGTAAAGGACCTGTTTTACAGGAACTTAAGTCTGCGGCTAAAAAAGTGAAGAAAGTCTATCTAGCGGCCGATCCAGACCGCGAGGGAGAAGCGATTGCTTGGCACCTTGCGACTGCATTAAATATTGATATTAACTCAGACTGTCGAGTTGTTTTCAATGAAATTACAAAGGATGCAATTTTAGATTCCTTTAAAAATCCTCGTGCCATAAATATGGACCTAGTGGATGCACAGCAAACACGTCGTATGCTAGATCGACTTGTAGGCTATAATATAAGCCCAATTCTTTGGAAGAAGGTTAAAAAGGGTTTATCTGCAGGACGTGTGCAATCCGTAGCACTACGTATGATCATTGATCGTGAAAACGAAATTAAAAACTTCCAGCCGGAAGAGTATTGGACGATTGAAGGCTCCTTTGAAAAAGGTAAAAAGACATTTGATGCACTGTACTATGGTAACGGCAAAGATAAAATAAAATTATCGAATGAAGAGCAAGTAAAGTCCATTTTAAAAAATGTAAAAGGTACAGCATTTGAAGTTGTAAATGTGACGAAAAAAGAACGTAAACGAAATGCCGCACCTGCTTTTACTACATCTTCTTTACAACAAGAAGCAGCACGGAAGCTAAATTACCGTGCGAAGAAAACGATGATGCTTGCACAGCAATTGTATGAAGGTATTGATATTGGTAAAAAAGAAGGTACAGTCGGTTTAATCACGTATATGCGTACAGATTCAACACGTATATCTGAAACTGCAAAGACTGAAGCATTTTCTTATATTGAAACAAAGTACGGAAAAGAATATATCTCGACAGAAACGAAGCAGGTTAAAAAGGCGTCGAATGCACAAGATGCCCATGAAGCAATTCGTCCGACAAGTACGATGAGAACACCCGATGAGTTAAAAACAGTACTTAGTCGCGATCAACTACGCTTATACCGTTTAATTTGGGAGCGCTTTATTGCAAGCCAAATGGCGCCTGCTGTATTAGATACAGTTGCTGTAGACCTTCAACATGGTGATGTTTTATTCCGAGCAAATGGCTCACAAGTCAAATTTGCTGGATTTATGAAACTATATATAGAAGGTACAGATGATCAAACAGAAGAAACGACGAAACTTCTACCTGAAATGGAAATTGGCGATCAGGTGAAATCACTTGAAATCGAGCCGAAGCAACATTTTACGCAACCACCACCACGTTATTCAGAGGCTCGTCTTGTGAAAACAATGGAAGAGCTAGGAATAGGGCGACCATCGACATATGCACCGACCCTTGATACAATTCAACGCCGTGGCTATGTTGTGCTAGATACAAAGAGATTTATGCCGACAGAGCTTGGTGAAATCGTCCACCAACAAATGATGGAATTTTTCCCTGATATAATAAATATCGAATTTACAGCAAAAATGGAACAAGATCTCGATGAAGTTGAAGAAGGTATTCGTAAGTGGGTTGAAGTGATCGATGATTTTTATAAAGACTTCGAGGTTCATGTAAAGCATGCGGATGCTGAAATGGAGAAAGTAATCATTAAAGATGAACCAGCTGGTGAGGATTGCGAGAAGTGTGGTTCACCAATGGTATTCAAGCTTGGTCGTTATGGGAAATTTATGGCTTGCTCGAACTTCCCAGATTGCCGTAACACAAAAGCCATTATGAAGCCAATTGGGGTTAAATGTCCTTCTTGCGAAACTGGCGAAATTGTGGAACGCAAAAGTAAAACAAAGCGCTTATTTTATGGATGTAATCAATATCCAGAGTGCGAATTTGTTTCATGGGACAAGCCAATTAGTAGACCGTGTCCGAAATGTAGTGCATTATTAGTAGAGAAAAAATTAAAAAAAGGTGTGCAAATTCAGTGTACGAAATGTGACTATGAAGAGACACCAACTCAATGATAGGAAGATGGTAAGAAAATGACTGAACAAGTTGTAAATGTAATTGGAGCAGGCCTTGCAGGTAGTGAGGCGGCTTGGCAAATTGCTAAGCGTGGTGTAAAAGTTAAACTTTATGAAATGCGTCCAGTAAAGCAAACACCTGCCCACCATACTGATAAATTTGCAGAGCTTGTTTGCTCAAACTCGCTACGTGCAAATACGCTAACAAATGCTGTTGGTGTTATTAAAGAAGAAATGCGTTTATTAGATTCTGTTATTCTAAAAGCGGCCGATGCATGCTCAGTACCAGCAGGTGGTGCACTTGCAGTAGATCGCCATGAGTTTGCAGGCTATGTAACAGAAGCGGTGAAAAATCATCCGTTAGTGGAAGTAATTCATGAAGAAGTAACTGAAATTCCAGAAGGTATTACGGTTATTGCAACTGGTCCACTAACTTCAAAAGCATTAGCTGAAAAAATTCAAGGTTTAACGGGTCTAGACTATTTGTATTTCTATGATGCAGCAGCACCAATTATTGAAAAAGATAGCATCAATATGGATAAAGTTTATTTAAAATCTCGTTATGACAAAGGTGAAGCGGCATATCTAAACTGTCCTATGACAAAGGAAGAATTTGATCGTTTCCGCCAAGCGTTAATCGAGGCAGAAGTTGTCCCGTTAAAAGAATTCGAAAAAGAAATTTATTTCGAAGGCTGCATGCCGATTGAAGTAATGGCAGCACGCGGTGAAAAAACGATGTTGTTTGGACCGATGAAGCCAGTAGGACTTGAAGATCCGAAAACTGGTAAACGACCTTATGCTGTTGTACAACTGCGCCAAGATGACGCTGCAGGTACACTTTATAATATTGTGGGCTTCCAAACACATTTAAAGTGGGGTCCACAAAAAGAAGTGCTGCAACTAATACCGGGCCTAGAAAATGTTGAAATCGTACGATATGGCGTAATGCATCGAAATACTTTCATTAATTCACCGAAAGTGCTAGAGAAAACATATCAGTTACGTGAACAAAAAAATGTTTTCTTTGCTGGTCAAATGACAGGTGTAGAAGGTTATGTTGAATCCGCAGGTAGTGGGTTAATTGCTGGAATTAATGCGGCACGTTTGGCCTTAGGACAAGAGCCAATTATTTTCCCATTCGAAACTGCATTAGGTAGTATGGCGCGTTATATAACAGAAGCACAATCAAAAAATTTCCAACCGATGAACGTTAACTTTGGTATATTCCCTGAATTACCACCTGGACGTCGTTCAAAACCGGAGCGTGCGGAAATGCATGCAAATCGCGCAATGAGCACAATTCGAAATTTTGTGAATTCACAAACAATTTAATTGCCAAAAGCCTCTAAAAGTTGATATACTCTTAGAGGCTTTTTCTTTTGTGTAGACAAAATGCTTAATTACACGTATTTTATTATTTTGTATAATGATTTTCTCATAATATAACCATTTTCACTTGCTATATTACGAAGATAGGTATAGTGTCAATATGTATGTTTTTTAAGGATTACTTTAACGACAAATTTATTTAAATGGCAACGTTTGTTTTACCATTTGAATTTGTTGGTAATAGTAATGAGAGAAGGTTACGAATAATTCATTGGTGGTGAATCTTTCATGTTAGTTTCGTCCCAAGAAGCACTTGAACAGTTTATGCTTTACATCCAGGTAGAAAAAAACTTCTCTGTTCATACTGTGCGAGAATATGAATCAGACCTACTAGATTTTTTAGCGTTTTTACAGGCAGAAGGCGTTAATGATTTAGCCAGTGTTGAGTATATACATGCACGACTATATGTAACGAAGTTGTATGATGAAAAAAAAGCAAGAACTTCTGTATCAAGAAAAATTTCATCAATCCGCTCCTTTTTTCGCTTTCTAAATAAACAGCACGGCATGGATGATGGTGCTTTTCGATCTCTATATCATCCGAAAAAAGAATCACGTTTACCAAGTTTTTTCTATGAAGAAGAATTGATGAAGCTTTTTGATGCGAATGTAGGAGATGATTTGAAATCGTTGCGTAATATGGCTATTTTAGAGTTATTATATGCAACGGGCATTCGGGTGAGTGAGCTTACATCCATTATGGTAGCGGATATCGATTTCCGTTATTCTATTGTTCGAGTAATGGGTAAAGGAAGAAAAGAACGCATTATACCATTTGGTCAATTTGCGAGTGTGGCTATACAGCACTACATAGAGCAGGCTCGTCCACGTTTGATGAAACAAACAAATCATCAGCAACTATTTGTCAATATGCGCGGAGGGGAACTTACGCCACGTGGGGTACGTCATATTTTAAATGAAATGATTGATAACACCTCACTCCATACGAAAATATACCCACATATGCTTCGCCATACTTTTGCTACACACTTACTGAATCATGGCGCAGATTTACGGACTGTACAGGAGTTACTGGGCCACGCGCATTTAACTTCAACACAGGTTTATACGCATGTAACAAATGAGCATCTTCGTCAAACATATATGAATGCCCATCCAAGGGCATAATAGAGGCTAAGGAGGAAGGCAAATGGGACAAATCCATGCGACTACGATATTTGCGGTACATCATAATGGCGGGTGCGCTATGGCTGGCGATGGCCAAGTGACACTTGGGAATGCGGTTGTCATGAAAGGCACTGCAAAGAAGGTCAGACGTCTGTTTAATGGGCAGGTGCTAGCTGGCTTTGCAGGCTCTGTAGCCGATGCTTTTACACTTTTTGAAATGTTCGAAGCGAAATTAAACGAATATAATGGGAATTTGCAGCGAGCTGCTGTAGAAGTAGCAAAACAATGGCGTGGTGATAAAATGCTACGTCAATTAGAGGCGATGTTACTTGTGATGGATAAAAGTACACTACTCCTTGTGTCTGGTACGGGAGAAGTTATAGAACCTGATGACGGTATATTAGCGATTGGTTCTGGTGGGAATTATGCATTATCAGCAGGTCGTGCTCTAAAAAAATATGCAGGTGAGACAATGACTGCCCGTGAGATTGCTGAGGCAGCATTAGAAACTGCCGCTGAAATTTGTGTATTTACAAACCATAATATTATCGTGGAGGCACTTAACTAATGACACCACAAAACTTAACCCCAAAACAAATTA
The DNA here is from genome assembly GCF_050280025.1 of Lysinibacillus sp. NPDC093712. Classification (NCBI taxonomy): domain Bacteria; kingdom Bacillati; phylum Bacillota; class Bacilli; order Caryophanales; family Bacillaceae; genus Lysinibacillus; species Lysinibacillus sp. NPDC093712. Next base: position 222,487 of record NZ_JBNNUU010000003.1, on the reverse strand, counting down.
CTGAGCATTTGGATCGTTTTATCGTAGGGCAAAATGAGGCGAAAAGAGCGGTAGCTATTGCACTACGAAATCGCTATCGTCGTTCTCTACTAGCGGATGATATGAAGGCGGAAGTTATTCCTAAAAATATTTTAATGATTGGACCAACGGGAGTTGGGAAAACTGAAATTGCAAGGAGAATTGCAAAACTAACGAATGCGCCGTTCGTAAAGGTTGAAGCAACGAAATTTACAGAAGTGGGCTATGTTGGACGTGATGTTGAGTCAATGGTCCGCGATGTTGTGGAGGCTTCTCATCGTCTCGTGAAGGAAGAAATGATGGAGTCTGTCAAGGAACAAGCGGAAGAGTTGGCAAATGAAGCCATTGTAAAATTACTTGTCCCTTCTTTACGTAAAAAACAAGCTATGCAAAATCCGTTTGAAATGTTATTTGGTGGCAAAGAACAACAAACGCATGATGATACATCTTCTGAGGAAACGGAAGTACGCTCAAAACGTGCGCAAATCGCTATTGATTTACGCAATGGAAAATTAGAAAATGAATGGGTTACTGTTGAAGTAACTGAACAAAATCCTTCGATTTTTGATGCATTACAAGGTACAGGGATGGATATGTCTGGCAATAGTGGTATGCAAGATATGTTATCGAGCTTAATGCCTAAAAAACAAAAAAAGCGCCGTGTGCAAGTAAAAGATGCACGTCGTATTTTAATAATTGAGGAAGCAAATAAGCTTATTGACGCAGATGAGGTGTCACAAGAGGCTATTACTAGAGCAGAACAATCTGGGATCATTTTCATTGATGAAATTGATAAAATCGCAAGCAAAGATACGAACTCTTCTGCTAGCGTTTCACGTGAGGGTGTCCAGCGTGATATTTTACCAATTGTTGAAGGTTCAACTGTCACTACGAAATATGGTGCGGTTAAAACAGACTATATGCTTTTTGTTGCTGCAGGAGCTTTCCACATGTCTAAACCGTCAGATTTGATTCCAGAATTACAAGGACGATTCCCAATTCGTGTAGAACTTGAAAAATTAACGAAGCAAGATTTTGTTCGTATTTTAAAAGAACCAGATCAGTCGCTTATTTTGCAATATAAAGCGTTATTAGAAACAGAAGGTGTAGCAATCAATTTTGCAGAAGATGCAATTGAACGAATTGCAGAAATCGCAACAGAGGTCAACCAAGAAACAGATAATATCGGGGCACGTCGATTACACACAATTTTAGAGCGCTTGCTAGAAGAATTATCGTTTGAAGCGTCAGAAATTGCTCCAGCTCAAATTGAAATTACAGCTGCTTATGTTGACCAAAAGTTGGCTGGTATTGTAAAAAACAAAGATTTGTCACAGTTTATATTATAGGCGAGGCTTGTTAGTACCATTCAATTGCGAAAAACTTTAGAATATTAACTAAATACGGTATGGATAATTTATAGGAGGAACATATAATGAATTTATTAGAAAAAACAAGAAAAATTAACTCAATGCTTCAGGCATCTGCGGGTAAACCAGTAAACTTTAAAGAGATGGCTGACACTTTAGGGGACATTATTGATAGCAACGTATATATTGTAAGCCGTAAAGGGAAGCTTTTAGGTATTTCAATTCACCAACAAATTGAAAATGAGCGTATGAAAAAAATGTTCGAAGAGCGTCAATTCCCAGAAGAATATACACATAGCTTGTTTACAATTTCTGAAACGTCTTCAAATTTAGATATTAACAATGAACATACTGCGTTCCCAGTTGAAAATAAAGATTTATTCCAAAGCGCTTTAACAACTATCGTACCAATCGTTGGTGGTGGTGAACGTTTAGGCACATTAATTTTAGCTCGTTTATCAGCTCAATTTGAAGATGATGATTTAATTTTAGCCGAGTATGGTGCTACAGTAGTTGGTATGGAAATTTTACGTGAGAAATCTGAAGAAATTGAAGAAGAAGCACGTAGCAAAGCTGTTGTACAAATGGCAATTAACTCACTTTCATATAGTGAATTAGAAGCGATTGAACATATCTTTGAAGAACTAGATGGTAACGAAGGTTTATTAGTTGCTTCGAAAATTGCAGACCGCGTAGGAATTACACGTTCAGTGATTGTAAATGCATTACGTAAACTTGAATCTGCAGGTGTAATTGAATCACGTTCTCTAGGTATGAAGGGAACTTACATTAAAGTATTAAACGATAAATTCTTAAACGCATTAGCTGAAATTAAAATGAAATAATGAATAAAAGCTCCCTAGTTGAGGAGTTTTCAGACTGTAGACAAACTCGAAGTTTTTCGAATTTGTCTATAGTCTTTTTTTATTTAAAACTAATATAGGGTGTGACAACTGCCGTTGATTTCCGCTACGAGCTGGCGCTTTCCGCGGGCACATCGTAAGCCGCAACCCTCGCTAACGCGCGGTTTGTTGCGTCTTACGTTTTGCGCTGTTCCCGCAGGAGTCGCCCGCCCTCCGCTCCAATCAACTTCAAACAGCTTCATAGAGAGGGGATGCTCGAAGTGTATGGCAAAACGAAAGTAAGAACCCATTTTTTACAATAAAAACAACAAAAGAGATTAAGATTTCTATTCTTAATCCCTTTTGTCGATAAGCTGAAAGCTCTCCAGTTGAGGGAGCTTTTTCTGTTTGCGTAAGCTATACAAATAGTTAATATAGCAAGCCCTACCACTCTGCTTTGTGGGAGCGAGCGTCGGTTGTTCATAACTGGCACATGTGTCATATTTGTGAATATCCGATGTGTTGTTTCTGCAAAATACTAGGTAGTAGGGCTTGCTTTGTAACAAAAATGATACATAATTAATCTTTAAAAAGTACTTCCTATTTCTTGTAGTCTTTTAACTTTAAAAAAGGGCGGCTAACGATGCGAGACAAGCATTAATTAGATTCGATTAAAACGCATTACTCTAACATGATGAGCAAGCGCTAACGGTAAAAGGCAATTTTTTGTGAGCAGAATAAAACTAAAACTGCCTAAAAGCGTCCACTTGGAGTGAAAATTACTGCCATATATGGACATATCCTGACCTTTAGCCATTATTGTCGGAAAGTATTGACGTTCTCAACGGAAATAGAAGGAGTATTTTATATTGTCACGTCTAAAATAGTAAAAAGGAACTTTTTTTTACCGAAAAATCCCTTTTTGTCATTTAAATCCAACCCTCTGTAGTAATAAAAAGGGATATATTTGATACTAATACAGTAAACACTGTCGAAATAGTGTAAAATAACTAGAAAAAAGTCGACACGCTTTGAGGCTTAGTGCCAGTAGGGATGGGGCATATTTGTCCTGGTTAACAAACTTAAAAAATAGGGCGGATATACTATTAAAAAATGACAAAAGACAATAGACACTACGTATCATCTTAATTACAATTGTATTATTGGATAAATTAAGAAGTACATAGATTGAAATTAAATGAGGTGAATGGTTTTGAACTTATTTGGAGGAACTATTAGTAGCCTGGAAAACGGACTTTCCTATGCGACTTTGAATCATAAAACAATCGCAAATAATATTGCGAATGTCGATACACCAAATTATAAGGCGAAAAATGTAAGTTTTAAAGATATGTTGGAGAATGAGAAGCAAATTTCTATATCGGCATATCGAACAGATAGTAGACATTATGATTTCGAAATTAAACAATCGACACCAGGTGTCAATAATGTTACTAACTTACGATATCGAAATAACGGTAATGCTGTAGATATGGATGCAGAACAAACGAAGTTGGCTGAAAATCAAATCTACTACAATGCTTTGATTGACCGTGTAAATGGAAAGTTAAATACGCTAAATACTGTTATTAAAGGAGGTAAGTAATAAATGTCTATTTTTCATGGAATGAATACTACTGCCTCTGCCTTAACGGCACAGCGTTTACGAATGGATGTTATTTCTTCGAATATGGCAAACGTAGACACTACCCGTGCTAAACAAGTAAACGGAGAGTGGGAGCCATACCGACGGAAGTCCGTTACTTTTTCTGCGCAAGAAGGGCGATTTTCGAATTTTTTAAATGTGGCAATTGGTAAAAATGCAAAAAGCGGTGTTGGCAATGGTGTGAAAGTTACGCAAATTAAAGAAGATACTGAAACACCGTTCAAATTGGTGTATGATCCGACACATCCAGATGCAGATGCAGATGGCTATGTCAGCATGCCGAATGTTGACCCATTAAAAGAAATGGTAGATTTAATGTCTGCTACTCGTTCATATGAGGCGAACATAACAGTTTTAAATGCAAATAAGTCTATGCTAACAAAAGCGTTAGAAATCGGTAAATAATAAAAAAGAAAGGATGGATACATAATGGCAATTTCGTCCGTTTCACTAATGACACCTACCCAGGTTGTAAATCAAACAAACAAATTAAATACAACACCTTACGAAGCCCAGCAAAGCTTTGCGAATTCGTTAAAAGAGGCAATAGCGAAAGTGAATGATCAGCAAATTACTTCTGATAATCTTACACAAAAGCTAATTACTGGTGGAGATGTGGAGTTGCACGAAGTAATGATTGCATCTCAAAAGGCGAGCATTACATTAAACGCAACAATTGAAGTTCGCAATAAGGTGATTGAAGCTTACCAAGAAATAATGCGAATGAGTGTCTAATTAGAATGAATTGGTGAAGTAAGACACCAATTCATTTCGTTAGGCTTCCTGTGGAAACAAAATTTTTAGAGTATTAGTTTTCATGGGATTCCACTATTATCGCGAATTATTGATTGCTAGGTTATTCACTATAACCGGAGGATTCATAATGAATGAACGATTGACGAAAATAAAAAACGACACCAGCCAATTTTGGACAAGTCGGAGTAAAACACAAAAAATCGTAATGATTGGTTCTGTAGTAGGTGCAATATTACTTGCAGCTATCATTACATTTTTTGCAACAAAAACTACATATGTTCCGCTTTATAAAGATTTATCGACAAGAGAAATCGGCCAAGTAAAAGAAGCTTTGGATTCACAAGGTGTAAAATATGAGATTGCTCCAGGAGGAACGTCCATATTAGTACCCGAAGAACAAGTCGATTCATTATTGGTGCAACTAGCATCCGATGGTTATCCTCAAACTGGAACGATCGATTACTCATTTGCAAATAGCTCTGGTTTCGGTATGACAGACAATGAATTTAATTTATTGAAAAAAGCTGCGACTGAAACAGAAATTGCTAAGCTAATAAAAAATCTAGAAGGCGTTAAAGATGCAAAAGTGATGATTACTCTTCCTGAAGAAGGAGTCTTCATAAAAGATGTAAAAGAAGATGCAACTGCATCCATTGTATTGAACACAGATCCTGGCTATAAATTTACAGAGCAACAAATTGCCACTATGTACAACTTAGTAGCAAAAAGTATTCCAAACTTAAATACAGATAACATTGTTATCTCTAACCAATACTCAGAGTACTTTGATTTGAATGCTGCAACAACAGATGGTACTTCTACAACAACAGCTGAAGGCCAATTACAGATGAAGAAATTGGTAGAACGCGACTTGCAACGTCAAGTGCAAAATATGCTAGGTACTTTGATGGGGCAAGATAAAGTCATCGTTTCTGTTACGACCGATATTGACTTTAAAAAGGAAAATCGTGAAGAAAATTTAGTGACACCAGTTGATGAAGAGAATATGGAAGGGATTGCGATTAGCGCCCAACGTATTACAGAGCAGTATTCTGGTACTGGTAACCCAGCAACAGGTACACCTGAAGCTGAAACAACAACAGATAATTTTACTACTTACAATGAAGGTACATCGGGAGATGGAGATTACGAACGAACGGAAGAAACAATCAATAATGACGTCAACCGTATTCGTAAAGATATTCAAGAGGCACCTTATAAAATTCAAGATATCGGTATCCAAGTAATTGTTGAGCCACCAACAGCTACCGATGTAGCATCTCTACCAGATGGCGTTCGACAAGACATTGAGAAAATTTTAAGTACTATTGTGCGTACAACCATCTCAAAAGATGTAGCTTCGGAGCTCACACAAGATCAAATTGATGAAAAAGTGGCTGTTTCAGTCCAACCTTTAAATGGTAAAGTGGCAGATACTGCTCCTGAGACACCTGTTATTCCATGGTGGGTTTGGGTAGTTGGAGGCATTTTACTGGCTGTTATTCTATTACTTGCATTCTTCATCATCCGTTCACGTAAACGTGCGAAAGAAGAAGAAGAGCTTAGTATCCTAGAAGAACAAGAAGAATTGATAATTGATGATATTAATGAAGAAATTGAAACGGAAGCTACAATGCGTCGTAAGCAACTTGAAAAAATGGCGAAAGATAAGCCTGATGATTTTGCAAAGTTACTGCGTAGTTGGATTGCGGAAGACTAACTAGGAGGTTCTGCTGTGTCCAAGAAAGATAAGGAATTAACCGGAAAACAAAAGGCCGCACTCTTGTTAATTTCACTAGGGCCTGAGGTTTCAGCTTCTGTCTATAAACATTTAACTGAGGAAGAAATCGAACGTTTAACGTTAGAAATATCAAGTGTTAAAAAAGTAGAAGCAAATGTCAAAGAAGAAATTATTGAAGAATTTCACAATATAGCCCTTGCGCAAGATTATATTACACAAGGTGGTATTGGTTACGCGAAGACGGTATTAGAAAAAGCATTAGGTATGGAGCAAGCACAAACGATTATTAATCGTTTGACTTCCTCTTTACAAGTGCGACCGTTCGACTTTGCACGTAGAGCAGATCCTGCTCAAATATTTAACTTTATTCAAAATGAACATCCACAAACAATTGCCCTTATTCTATCTTATTTAGAAGCAGGGCAAGCGGGTGTTATTTTATCTTCATTACCGCAAGAAGTACAAGCAGATATTGCTAAACGTATTGCAATGATGGAATCAACTTCACCAGAAGTAATTAGTGAAATTGAATCTGTATTGGAACGAAAACTATCATCAACTGTTACGCAAGATTACACAGAAACTGGTGGTATTGATGCAGTCGTTGAAGTATTAAATGGTGTTGATAGACAAACAGAGAAGACGATTCTCGATGCACTCGAAATTCAAGATCCAGAGCTTGCAGAAGAAATCAAAAAACGCATGTTTGTATTCGAAGATATCGTGACGCTCGACAATCGTTCAATTCAGCGTGTTATTCGTGATTGTGAAAACGAAGATTTACTTCTTTCAATGAAAGTTTCAAGCGAAGAAGTAAAAGATATTATCTTCCGAAATATGTCACAACGTATGGCCGATACTTTCAAAGAAGAAATGGAAATTATGGGACCTGTTCGCTTGCGTGACGTAGAAGAAGCTCAATCACGAATTGTCGCTGTTATTCGCCGCTTAGAGGATGCTGGTGAGATTATTATTGCACGTGGTGGAGGAGATGACGTCATTGTCTAGAATCATCCGTTCTGTATATACACAGTCCAATGGCGATAATGTAAAGAAGATACAAATTCGTGATATGTTTGAATTACCCGAAATGGATACAGATGAAACATCCCATAATCATATGACAATGGAAGATGTATTTGCAGAACGCGATCGATTACTTGAAGAGGCTAGAGCTAAAATTCAAGTAGAACGAGAAGCCTTTGAACAAGAGAAGCAAATGCACTTCCAAGAAATTGAGCAGATGAAACAAAGCTGGGAAGAAGAACGCCCTAATCGCGTACAAGAAGCGTATGATGAAGGGTATGGTCAAGGTTATGAGGATGGTACAAATAGAGCCACTGAAGCAATGGCACAATCCCTTCAAACAGCAAATGAAATCATCGCTCAAGCAGGGGAAAATGCAAAAAAATATATCGATGACCAAGAAGCGATTATTTTGGAACTAGGCTTAACTGCTGCGCAACGTATTATTGGGACTTCATTAGAGCAAAACGATGAACTGTTTCTATCAATAGTTCAAAGAGGGCTTAAAGAAGCGAGAGAGATGAAGGAAATAAAAATCTACGTTTCTCCTACATACTATGGTTTAATTACATCGAATCGCGATGAATTGGCAGAAATGTTCCCAACAGATGTACCATTTATGATTTTTGTAGATGAAGATTTCGAAAAAGAAACAGATTGTTATATAGAAACAAATCACGGTCGAATTGTTGTTAGTATTGACGAGCAATTAAATGAATTAAGATTAAAGCTACATGAAATATTAGAAAGTAAGGAATGATCTAGATGAAAACGGCTCAATTAATCGAACAAATTCCTAATATACCGACTTTTAAAAAGTTTGGTAGAGTAACGAGAGTTGTCGGCTTAATGATTGAGTCGCAAGGTCCTGATAGTTCCATCGGTGATGTATGTAAAATTCATGTTGAAACGTCGAAAAACGGACATCAAATCATTTTAGCAGAGGTCGTTGGCTTTAAAGATGAAATAGTAGTCTTAATGCCCTTCACCTCGCTCCGTGAAATATCAATTGGTTGCTTAGTAGAAGGAACAGGAGCACCTCTTGAAATCAAAGTTGGACCAGAGTTAATTGGTAAAGTACTAGATTCAATGGGAAATCCGATAGATGGTACATTGTTACCGAGGGGTTTAATGTCAGTACCTACTGAGCAAGATCCGCCTAATCCACTTACCCGTCCACCGATAAATGAAAGACTTGAGGTTGGTGTAAAAGCGATTGATGGTATGCTAACTGTCGGTAATGGACAACGTGTAGGGATTTTCGCAGGCTCTGGTGTCGGTAAAAGTACACTACTAGGCATGATTGCGCGTAATACGCAAGCTGACTTAAATGTTATTGCATTGGTTGGTGAACGTGGTCGTGAAGTACGTGAATTTATTGAACGAGATTTAGGACCTGAAGGTTTAAGCCGTTCCATTGTGGTCGCAGCTACCTCAGATCAACCCGCACTTATGCGTATTAAAGGAGCATTTACAGCAACAGCGATTGCAGAATACTTTAGAAATCGTGGCTTAAATGTGATGTTAATGATGGACTCCGTAACGCGGGTTGCAATGGCTCAACGTGAGATTGGACTTGCGACCGGTGAACCACCTGCTCAGAAGGGTTATACACCTTCTGTATTTGCGATTTTACCAAAGTTATTAGAACGGACTGGAACAAATGAAAAAGGCTCTATTACAGCCTTTTATACGGTATTAGTAGATGGCGACGATATGAACGAGCCAATTGCTGATACTGTTCGTGGTATTTTAGATGGTCATATTGTACTTGATCGAAACCTTGCAAATAAAGGTCAATATCCAGCTATTAATGTGCTAAAAAGCGTCAGTCGTTTGATGAATCATGTGGCAGAGCCCGAGCATAAAAAGGCAGCAGAGCGTTTACGGGAACTCTATTATACATATGACAAATCAGAGGATTTAATAAATATCGGTGCATATAAACGTGGGACTTCTAAAGAAATTGATGAAGCAATTTATTATGAACCACTCATTACAGCTTATTTAAAGCAAGGGTATTTAGATAAGGTGACACTTGAGGAAAGCAAGAATGAGTTAATTACATTATCGAACGGTGGAGGCAGGTAGAATGGTCAGTTATATGTATCGTTTTGAAAAAGTATTAACCATTCGAGAGCAAGAAAAAAACGAGACTGAAATTGCCTACAAGGAATCTGTTCGCTCTTTTGAAGAAGTTGCAACAAAGCTCTATGACTTGCTGAAAAAGAAAGAGGATTTAATAGAATTTCAGCAGAAGCGTTTAGTTGTAGGATCATCAATAGAGGAGATTCATCACTATGCTCGTTTTATTGATAGCCTTGAAAAGACAATTGCGGACGTGCAACAAAAAGTTGTACAGGCACGTTCAAAAATGAATTGGCACGAAGAAAAACTATTAGAAAAAAACTTGGAAGTACGTAAATTTGAAAAAATGCGCGAAAAAGATTTTAAGTCTTTTCAACAAGAGCAAGATCGCATTGAGAGCATATTTTTAGATGAAATATCTTCACTTACGTATTTCAAGAAAGAAATCAGGTGATTTCATGGCGACGAAAAGAGATAGCCGTATTAAAACTGAATTAGAAGTACAACAGCCAACACGTAAATCAGGAGGTTTCCAAAAGTTTTTCATATGGATATTAATACCTGTTATGTTTGTGGTAGCGGTGTTACTTGTTGTGGCAACGTTAATGGATACGAACGTCTTTGATTTAGGAAAAAAGGCGGTAAGTAACTTACCTTTTGTTGAATCGGAAGAACAACAAGCAAAAGATGCCCTTGTTATTGATGACTCCAAGGTAGTAGGCTTACAGGCAGAAATACAAGAAAAAGAAGCAGAAATTGCACAATTGCAAAGTAAATTAGATACAACTACAAATGAAAAAGAAAAGTTACTGACGGAGCAAGAGCGATTACTCTTTGAAATTGAAAAATTAAAAAGAGAGCAAGATGATGTGAAACGTGACTTTAATGATATTTTGTCTACTTTTGATAAGATGTCTCCTAAAGCGGCAGCACCTGTTCTTATAAAAATGAGTGATGCACAGGCACTTCGTATTTTATCTAGCTTGAAACCGGATAAGTTAGCAGCGATTCTAGAAAAAATGGATCCGCAAGATGCTGCAAAGTATACAGAAATGATGGCTAAACAATAAAAAACATTTTTGTAAAGGAGGTGAAAACATGAATATTGCAATGATGAACATGAGTGCTCCAAATACTACGAAGCCAAGTGCTGCTACTTCGAAAGCTGTGTCAACTAACAGTTCTGAGATGAAAACAAATGCTGGAGCAGCAAAAGATAAAATATCTAAATTTGGTTCTGTATTTGGACAAGCTGTTGCTTCAACAAATCAACAAAATAAAACATCTCAAACTAATAATACTCAAGGTGACAATAAGCTAGCGGAGCTAGATAAGGTATTAAATAGTCAATCTATCGAAGAATTACTAGATTTACTAGAAATTCCACATGATGAAGGCTTGTTAATGCTTCAAGTTGGAGAAGATGGCAAGGCAGTAGCTATGGATGAAATGTTAAATTTAGATAATTTAATGGCTGCATTGAATGTTGATGAGGAGCAAATACAAAAATTGGTTCAACAATTACTAGGTGAAGATCAGCAAGCGAGCGATGTATGGGAGCTTTTAGCTTTAGTTGACGTTCAAGCACCATTGTTGCAAACGCAGTTAGTATCGGCGTTGCAAGGTGAAGGGCAAGTACCTTCAGAAGATGCTACGAAGCTACTTCAAGTATTAAAACTAGCACAGTTAGTTGGCCAAAAATCAGATTTGACGATGTCTCAAGAAAATGTACTGTCAAATGTTAATAATTTTTTAACAGCGTTACAAACGCAAGTTGAAACTATTCAAACAGCGCAACAAGTTACAACAAAAACAACCGTTACATTACCGTTACAAGGCTTCCAGCAAGTTATTCAGCAGGTGCAAGTGACAAAACAAACCGATACAAGCGCTAATGAAATGGTGACGGCTAATACAGTACAAACAAAAGCAGATACATTCCAAGTTACTTTACCGGCAGCTAAACCAGCGCAGTCGGAAGCTTTACTGAAAGAAATGCAGGCAATTATCAATAAGGCTCAAATTTCGAATGCACAAGGGATTACGCGTTTAACGTTAAAGTTGTATCCTGAAAATCTAGGTACCATTCGAATCGAACTTGTACAAAATGACGGTGTTTTAACAGCTCGATTACTTGCTTCAACTGCACATGGGCGTGAGCTTCTTGACAGTCAAGTGCATCAATTAAAGCAAGCCTTTGTCCAGCAAAACATACAAGTTGATCGACTCGATATTGCGCAATCGTTGCAGGATGCTGATAGACAACAACGTGATCAAAACTTCTTTAGTAACTTCTTTAGGCAACAGCAGCAAGAAGAACAAGAGCAGCAAAAAGAGGACAGCGAAGATGGTATGTCCTTTAATGATTATTTAGAAAACGAGGAGGTGTAAACGTGGCAGATAAAATTACAAATGACCTTTACTATTCCAACTATACTGCACCAACAAAACAAACTGGTAATAGTGAACTTGGTAAAGATGCATTTTTAAAACTATTGATTACACAATTACAACATCAGGATCCAACAAACCCTATGGATGACCGTGATTTCATTGCACAAATGGCGCAGTTCTCATCTTTAGAGCAAATGCAAAATATGACAAAGACAATGGAGTCATTACTGATGTCGCAACAGCAAACACAGCTTATGAACTATACATCATTTGTTGGAAAAGAAGTAAAATGGCATGAACTTACAGAAGAAGTAGATAAAGATAATAAGCCGGTTATAAATGAAGGTACGGGTGTAATCCAATCATTAAAATTTGTTGATGGAGAAGCAGTATTCATTTTAGCTGATGGCAAGGAAATCTATCCTGGAAACATTTCAGCGATTTTAGGTAATAAAGAAACAAGTACAGGTGAAAGCAATTCATCAACTGAATCACCACTTGTACAAGCGAGTAAGCTAATTGGCAAAAATGTTACTTACAATGACGGAGAGCAAGATGTGCAAGGGCGAATCGTCTCTGTATCAAACAAAGATGGCATTATTTATTACGAATTAGATAATGGTAAAAAACTAGCAGGGAAAGAATTTACAGTAATAAGCGAATAAAGGTGGTGGAGAAAGATGGATAAATTTTCAATTCATCGTGTCCCATTGTATCCAACTATTCGTCAAACGCAAACTACACCTATCAATACACAGCAATCGTTTAGTGCTCATTTACATGAGGCAACGAATCAACAGGAGCTAAAAGTAAGTAAGCATGCAAATGAACGCATCAAAGAGCGTAATATTGCGATTACTGAACAGGAATGGCGGGTTGTATCTGACAAGGTATTTGAGGCACATTCAAAAGGTGTCAAACAACCATTAGTCTTGATGGATCAAGCGGCTCTAATTGTCAGTGCTAAAAATGCTACTGTCATTACAGCAATGGATCGCACGGAAGCAAAGCAACAACTGTTTACTAATATTGATGGCACAATCGTGCTTTAAGGCTGGACCTTCTTAATGTAAGGAAGCCTATGTGTTGCTGACTGATAGAGGCACACAATTCAAAAAATGAAGGGAGAACGACAACTTATGTTACGTTCTATGTATTCAGGTATTTCAGGTCTTAAAAACTTCCAAACAAAGCTAGATGTTATCGGGAATAATATTGCCAATGTTAACACGTATGGATTTAAAAAAGGACGCGTTATTTTCAAAGACATCCTATCTCAAACAAGCGCAGGTGCTTCAGCTGCAACTACTACTCGTGGTGGTACAAACCCTTTACAAGTAGGTCTTGGTTCAACACTTGCGGCAATTGATACAGTTCACGGTTCTGGCTCACGTCAAACGACAGATCGCCCATTGGATTTAGCTGTTCAAGGTGAAGGCTTCTTTATGGTAGCTGACTCCGTATCAAATACTGATGGCGTTGCAGAAGGCTATACAAATGTTGTTTATACACGTGCAGGTAACTTCTACATGGACAGCGAAGGTTATTTAGTCAATGCTGAAGGGAAATATTTAGTTGGTCATGCAAATGATACATTGTATGAAACAGACTCTACTGAAAGTAATGCGGAGACGGATAAAGAAGCAAGTCCACTGAACGGTGAAACTGAGGATTTATTAGGGGAAAATGATACATTTACTTTTGAAGATAATAACCCAATTAAAATCCCGACAACAGCTAAATCTATAAGCATCGGTCAAGATGGAACGGTTGAATATGTGGATGCAAATGGATATAGACAATATGCGGGTCAAATTGTTATGGTTAAATTCCCAAATGCTGGTGGTCTTGAAAAAGTAGGAAGTAACTATTTCCAAGCAACAGCCAACTCAGGTCAACCTTATGGCCAAGTAGCAACAGTTGCGGGTATGGGTTCAATTACGGCAGGGGCGCTTGAAATGTCTAATGTCGATCTTTCAGAAGAATTTACAGAGATGATTGTAGCACAGCGTGGATTCCAAGCAAATACGCGTATTATCACTACATCAGATGAAGTTCTACAAGAATTAGTAAACTTAAAACGATAGTAATTAGTTATTTCTAGTCTTGAACGCAGGAATCTATGAGTTTACGCGTTAAGATATTAAACTACTAAATGTATGCTAGTGTAATTTTAGCGAATCCGTAAATGGTTATTTGTAGATGCGCTTGAGCTCTAAAACATAATTTTCAATATGAGGGAGGGTCGGGCCGGCTCTCAAGCTAGACCGGCCCTATTTCAATGATTGAACTAACACGACTAAATGGCAAAGCATTTACACTGAATGCTTTATACATAGAAACTGTCGAATCTTTTCCGGATACGACTATTACTTTAACAACTGGAACAAAAATTATTGTGTTACAGAGTGAACATGAGGTGCGACAAAAGGTAACAGCCTTTTATAACAATATACAAGTACTATCAAACCCGCATCTACGAGGTGAAGAAGATGAAGAATAATAAAGTATTAACGATGATTATCATCGTACTAGTGGCGATTATACTTATTGGAGTTATTGCGTTTGTATTATTTACTCAATTCAATAAGCCTGCAGCATCTCTTGAACCATCAATAGACGATATTGTAGAAGCATCTGTTGATGTTCCTGAAATTATGACTAATCTTGCTGATAAAAGGGTAGTGCGCATGACGCTAAAAATCCAAACTTCTAGCAAGGACGCTGCTGAAGAGTTAAAGAAGCGTGATTTCCAAACGAATAATTTAATTATTCAAGAGCTTTCAGAAATGGAGCAAAAAGATTTGGATGGCAAGGCAGGAAAAATAATGTTTGAAAAGGCATTAAAAACACAGTTAAATGAATTGATGCAAGAGGGAGAAATTCAACAAGTTTACATTACCTCCTACATCTTTCAATAAAAATTAGAAACTGCTTGAAATGGAGGTGGGCAAATGGCAGGAGATGTGTTATCCCAATCGGAGATAGATGCGCTACTTTCCGCAATCTCGACCGGAGAAATGTCAGCGGATGACATGAAAAAAGAGGACGAGGGACGAAAAGTTAAAGTTTATGACTTTAAGCGAGCGTTGCGCTTCTCTAAAGATCAAATCCGAAGTTTGACCCGAATACATGAGAATTTTGCACGATTACTAACTACCTTCTTTTCTGCACAGTTAAGAAGCTACGTGCAAATTACAGTAGCATCAGTAGACCAAATACCCTTTGAAGAGTTTGTTCGATCAATTCCGAATATGACGCTCATTAATGTGTTTGAAGTGCCACCACTTGATGGTAATATATTGATGGAAATAAACCCAAACATTGCCTATTCGATGTTAGATCGTTTAATGGGTGGTAGTGGAGCGAGTCATAGTAATGTTGATAACTTAACAGAAATTGAAACAAAGATTATGACAAATCTCTTCGAACGTTCATTCGACAATTTACGCGAAGCATGGGAAAATGTTGCTGAAATCGACCCGATTCTAGTAGAACTTGAAGTAAATCCTCAATTTTTACAAATGATTTCACCAAATGAAACGGTAGTCGTCATTTCATTGAATACAATTATTGGTGAGACAAGCGGTATGATTAATATTTGTATCCCGCATGTTGTATTGGAGCCAATCGTACCGAATCTTTCTGTACGTTATTGGATGCAAACAAATACAAAAGAGATGTCACCTGAGCAAACAAAAATGCTTGAAACACGTGTTAAACAAGCTAGATTACCTCTTTCTGTAGAGTTAGGTGTTACGGATATCACCATTGAAGACTTCCTGATGATGCAAATCGGTGATGTTATTCAATTAGAACAAAAGATTGATGATCCATTACTGCTGAAAGTAGGTACATTGCCTAAATTCACAGTACAACCCGGAAAACAAGGTAAAAAATTAGCAATCCAGATTATCGACCCTTTGAAAGGAGGAGACGAAGATGAGTGATGAAATGCTCTCCCAAGAAGAAATTGAAGCGTTATTAAGGGGCGAAACGTTGGAGGATAGAATAAACGACAGCGAAGCTTCTACAAAAGAAGAAACAAATGAAATACGAGTAGAGGATTACCTTGATTCGTTTGCTCAAGATGCACTAGGTGAAGTAGGAAATATATCTTTTGGTAGTTCAGCTACTGCTCTTTCAGCGTTATTAGGTCAAAAAGTAGATATTACTACACCTAGTATATCAATGATTAACCGCAATAAATTAGAAGAGGAATTTCCTCATCCGTATGTAGCGGTACAAGTTGAATATACAATCGGTTTAACAGGTATGAATTTACTTGTTATTAAACAATCAGATGCTGCTATTATTGCAGATTTAATGTTAGGTGGGGACGGCTTAAATCCTAAACCTGACTTAGGTGAAATTCAGCTAAGCGCAGTGCAAGAAGCAATGAATCAAATGATGGGTTCTGCTGCTACATCGATGTCGACGGTATTCAACAAAAAAGTGGATATTTCACCACCAACAATCGACTTAATGAATATTTCTCAAAATGAAGGACGAGATAATATTCCAGAAGATGATTTACTTGTTAAAGTTTCATTCAGACTCCGAATTGGTAATTTAATCGATTCAAACTTAATGCAATTATTACCGCTTAAGTTTAGTCAAAACATTGTAAAGTCATTATTAGGAGAAACAGAGGCGATGGAAGAGCCAGTTGCAGCAACAATGGCACCGGAAGCGCCTATAGCACCACCGCCTGTTCAACATACAGCGCCACCAGCACAGCAACCTGTATATCAACAACCAGCTGCGCCAGTGCAACAGCCGATGTATCAAGAGCAACAACCAATGTATCAAGAGCAGCAACAAATTCATACACAACAAAGACCAGTACAACCTGTAAATGTTCAACAGGCACAGTTTGCTAGCTTTGATCCAAATGTAATCTCTCAATCTGAGGCTAGAAATTTAAATATGCTACTTGATATTCCATTGCAAGTTACTGTAGAGTTAGGACGTACGAAACGTTCTGTTAAAGAGATTTTAGAACTAGCTAGTGGATCGATTATTGAATTAGATAAATTAGCAGGGGAACCGGTTGATATTCTAGTAAATAGTCGTTTAATTGCAAAGGGCGAAGTTGTTGTTATTGATGAAAACTTCGGCGTACGCATTACAGATGTTTTAAGTCAAGCAGAGCGTTTAAATAATTTAAGATAGTTTCAATTGGAGGAGTTAACCATGTCTAAAAGAATTTTGATTGTAGACGATGCTGCATTTATGCGCATGATGATCAAGGATATTTTGTCGAAAAACGGATTTGAAGTTGTAGGGGAAGCTGCCGATGGTCTACAGGCTGTTGAAAAATACAACGAGTTAAAGCCAGATTTAGTAACAATGGATATTACAATGCCTGAAATGGATGGTATTGCAGCTCTTAAAGCTATTAAAGGTACTGATCCAAGTGCAACTGTAATCATGTGTTCAGCAATGGGACAACAAGCGATGGTAATCGATGCAATTCAAGCTGGTGCGAAAGACTTCATTGTTAAGCCTTTCCAAGCCGATCGTGTAATTGAAGCGATTCAAAAAGCATTAGGATGATTTCATGCAAATGTTAAAATCATTTCGTGTAACGATGATTTTCGCATTTCTATTAACCTTCCTATTTGTGTACCCACCAACAGTTTCTGTTTATGCTGACTCTGATACAAATAGTATTGAGTATTGTATGAAAAAACCAGAGGAATGTAAGAATAATACAGATCCAGCTGCGAAGGAAGATACGGTTGTTTCTGCAGCTGGGGATGTTTCTGCATGGGAATACATAAAAATGGTTTTGGCGCTTATTTTTGTTGTAGCTTTATTTTATGCGTTGATGAAGTTTCTAAATAAAAGAAATTTAACTTTTCAACGAAATCAAATGGTACAAAATTTAGGCGGTTTATCGTTAGGTTCACAAAAGTCTGTTCAACTTTTGCAAATAGGAAAATCAATTTATTTAGTTGGTGTCGGTGATGATGTCCAACTTTTACGTGAGATTACCGATCCGCAAGAAGTTGAAGCACTGCTGTCACTATATAACGAAAAACAGGAATATGCGGCAACATCACCTTATATAGCAGAACTATTTTCAAAGTTTAAGAGAAAAAATAACCAAAATTCATCAACACGTCAAAATCAAGATTCGTTTGGTGAACTTTTTGATAAGAAGATTTCCGAAATTAAACAGGAGCGTAGTGAAGAACTAGAGAGATGGAAGCAAAAGGAGAATGATGATAAATGAATGATATAGTCAATTATTTTTCCAACAGCGATCCGACAAATGTCTCAACCTCTGTTAAGCTCCTATTATTATTAACGGTACTGTCACTTGCACCGAGTATTTTAATTTTGATGACGTCCTTTGCGCGAATTGTCATTGTGCTCTCGTTTGTACGTACAGCTTTAGCGACACAACAAATGCCACCAAATCAGGTTATTGTTGGTCTTGCTTTGTTTTTAACGTTTTTTATCATGGCTCCTACTTTTCAAGAGGTCAATAAAGAGGCATTACAGCCATTATTTGCTGAAGAAATAGGGCTAGAAGAAGCATACGAGAAAGCTAGTGTGCCTTTTAAAGAATTTATGAGTAAACAAACGAGGCAAAAAGATTTAGATTTGTTTTTACAATACAATCAAGCAGAAAAACCAGCATCAGTGGAGGAAATACCTCTAACTATGCTTGTACCTGCCTTCGCATTAAGCGAAATTAAAACAGCATTCCAAATTGGTTTTATGATTTTTATCCCATTCCTAGTAATCGATATGATTGTAGCAAGTACATTAATGTCGATGGGGATGATGATGTTACCACCGGTTATGATCTCATTACCGTTTAAGATTTTATTATTTGTACTCGTCGATGGCTGGTACCTCGTAATGAAATCATTACTACAAAGTTTTTAGGGGATGATACAGTATGACAGGTGAAATGGTTATTTCAATTGCAGAGCGTGCCATTATGATTATCCTTCTAACAAGCGGACCGCTATTATTAATTGCTTTAATCTCAGGTTTAGCGGTAAGTATATTTCAAGCAACAACATCAATTCAAGAGCAAACATTAGCATTCGTTCCAAAAATCGTCGCAGTATTAGTGGGCATCGTTTTTTTTGGTCCATGGATGTTATCTCAAGTAACAAGCTATGCAAGAGATATTTTTGAGAATTTAACGCGTTATATAGGGTGAGTGCATGAATGAACTAGTCCCCCAAATAACCGTATTCTTATTAGTGCTTGTGCGTGTAACGGCTTTTTTTGTTACAGTACCTTTCTTTTCATATAAAACGATTCCGCAGCAAGTACGTATTGCCCTCGCCTTCGTTTTAGCTTGGATGATGTATTATACAATTGACGTAGAGCCATTTCTTTTTAATGGTGATTACATACTTTTAGTGATGAAAGAAGCCCTTATTGGATTGTTACTAGGTCTAGTAGGCTATATCATCATGTCGGCGATTCAAATTGCCGGAAGCTTTATAGATTTCCAAATGGGATTTGCCATCGCCAATATTATTGATCCACAAACTGGTGCACAAAGCCCACTAATTGGTCAATTTTTTAATACATTGGCGTTACTATTTCTATTAGCAATAGATGGCCATCATATGATTCTAGATGGAATTTACTATAGTTATCAGTTTTTACCTATAGATCAGGGATTTCCAGATTTCGCGAAAGATGACTATATTCAGTTTGTTATGACAACATTTACTGCAGTCTTCGCCATAGCTTTTCAAATGGCAGCACCTGTTGTAGCAACGTTGTTTTTAGTGGATTTAGCGCTAGGAATCACGGCAAAAACTGTCCCACAATTAAATATCTTTGTTGTCGGTTTTCCCATTAAAATTGGTGTCAGTTTTTTAGTGCTATTCACAATGATGGCGGTTATGGTACAAGTCATACAAAAGTTGATTACAATTATGATTTACGGTATGCGCGATTTAATGGCAATTTTAGGTGGTGGATAACATGTTGCTACTACTGGACTTAGATTTACAATTTTTTGCAGGTGAAAAAACGGAAAAGGCGACACCTAAAAAACGACAAGATGCTAGGAAAAAAGGGCAGGTCGTAAAGAGTCAGGACATATCTAGTGCGATTGTTATGCTCATGGTGTTTATCTTTCTTTTTTTCTTCGCAGGATCATTGCGAGACGAGCTTTTATCTTTTTTTAGGCAAACATTTATCCATAACATACGTGTAGAAACACTTACGATAGATAGTGTAATGCACCTATTTATCGAAACATTAGTAGAAATGGCTTATGTTATCGTACCGATAATGGCGATTGCTTTAGTAGGAGCGTTAGCGGGCAATTTTCTACAATTTGGCTTTTTATTCACATTAGAGCCGATGAAATTCGATTTGAAAAAGATGGATCCTATTAAAGGATTAAAGAAAATTTTTTCAGTTAAAGCCATTGTAGAGCTTTTAAAATCAGTATTAAAAATCACCTTTATCGGTGGGGTAACAACAATTATCGTATGGTCAAATTTACATGAAGTATTAGCTCTATCGTTTAAAAGTCCGTGGGTGACCCTTATTACTGTTGGCAAATTAGTTGGCATTATGGGTATCGCGGCTTCTCTTGTGTTACTATGTGTATCCTTATTGGACTGGATGTATCAAAAACATGAGTATGAAAAAAATCTTAAAATGTCTAAGCAAGACATAAAAGATGAATATAAAAATAGTGAGGGTGATCCGCTCATTAAATCAAAAATCAAACAACGTCAACGTGAAATGGCGATGCGTCGAATGATGTCAGAGGTTCCGAACGCAGATGTGGTTATTACCAACCCAACTCACTATGCGATCGCTTTGAAGTATGATGAGGATAGTATGGATGCCCCCCGTATAGTGGCAAAGGGAACAGACTTTGTGGCTCAAAAAATTAAACTGATCGCTAAAGAACATGATGTCATAATGGTAGAAAATAGACCATTAGCACGCGCCATGTATGATCAGGTAGAAATAGGCGATCAAGTACCAGAAGAGTTTTTCAAAGCAATAGCAGAAGTACTCGCTTATGTATATCGTATTAAGCGGAAAATTTAAAGCTTTTTTGTAGGAGGGACACAAATGAAGGTTCGCGATATAGGGGTTTTAGGTGCGGTTATTTTAATCGTTGCGATGCTCATCATCCCTCTTCCTCCGTGGATGCTAAGTTTCTTAATCGTCATTAATATTACGTTAGGATTAATAGTACTTTTAACAGCAATGAGTATGAAGGAAGCATTAGATTTCTCTATATTCCCTTCCGTTATTTTACTGTTGACCCTGTTTCGACTTGGATTGAGTGTTTCCACAACGCGTGCAATATTAGCAAATGGAGACGCTGGTTCAGTTGTTGAAACTTTCGGGGATTTCGTAGTTGGCGGGAATATTCTCGTAGGTTTAGTAGTGTTTTTAATTCTTGTATTAATTCAGTTTATCGTTATTACAAAAGGGGCGGAACGTGTTGCAGAGGTAGCTGCTCGATTCACTCTGGATGCGATGCCGGGTAAACAAATGAGTATTGATGCGGATTTAAATGCAGGTGTTATTTCTGAACGAGAAGCACGTGAACGACGTGATAAAGTTGCGGGTGAAGCGGATTTCTATGGAGCGATGGATGGTGCTACGAAATTCGTAAAAGGGGATGCAATCGCCTCAATGGTGATGGTTATCATCAACTTATTATTTGGTATTATCATTGGTGTTGTACAAATGGGCTTACCGTTTGCCGAAGCAGCAACCCATTTCTCAAAGCTAACAGTTGGTGATGGTATTGTATCGCAAATCCCTGCACTTCTTATTTCAACAGCAACAGGGATTGTTGTAACGCGCGCATCTTCTAAAGGAAGTCTAGGAGAAGATATTACAGGACAATTATTCGCGCAAGCAAAGCTTCTATATGTTGCTGGGGGTACTATTGTTTTACTAGGTTTATTCACGCCAATTCCTAACTGGGTAACGTTACCGATCGGTGTTTCACTAATTGTCGGTGCATACATGATGGATCGTAAAAAGCCAGAGGATGAGGAAGAGTTACTTGAAATTGAGGAAGAAGTGGCAACAGACGGCATGAAGAGCCCTGAAAATGTTGTGAATTTATTAAATGTGGACCCAATTGAATTTGAATTTGGCTACGGCTTAATTCCTTTAGTGGATGCTGCTCAAGGTGGAGACTTATTGGATCGTGTCATCATGATCCGTCGTCAGCTAGCATTGGAACTAGGGATTGTCATTCCGGTTGTTCGTATTCGCGATAATATTCAATTACAGCCAAATGAATACCGAATTAAAATTAAAGGTAATGAAATGGCTCGGGGAGAGCTTTTACTCGATCATTATTTAGCAATGAGCCCTGGAGATGATGATTCAATAGAGGGTATTGATACCGTTGAACCATCATTCGGTCTACCTGCAAAATGGATTACTGAGCAAGTAAAAGAGGACGCTGAAATGTCTGGCTATACGGTTGTTGATCCACCGAGTGTTGTATCAACGCATTTAACCGAAATGATTCGAGCGAATGCGCATGAGCTTTTAGGACGTCAAGAAACGAAACAATTAATCGATCATTTACGAGAAACACATCCAATATTAGTCGAAGAGTTGACTCCTGCTCCATTGTCTACAGGCGAAATCCAAAAAGTATTGGGCAAGCTTCTTCGAGAAAATGTTTCAGTACGTAATTTACCAATTATTTTTGAAACATTGGCTGACTATGCAAAATTAACAAGTGATACCGATATATTAACAGAGTATGTTCGTCAATCATTAGCTCGTCAAATTACATCACAATATGTAGGTGGCAGCTCGTCATTGAAAGTCATTACTGTATCGGGTAAAGTAGAGAAAATGATTGCTGATAGCATTCAGCAAACGGATCACGGTAATTATTTAGCGATGGATCCACAAGATTCTCAAACGGTTTTAGAGACCATTGCATCTGAGGTAGAGCGCGTGTCCTTTATGGAACAATCTGCTATTATTCTATGTTCGCCAGCAGTTCGTATGTATTTACGTCAGCTGACAGAACGTTATTTCCCGCAGATTCCGGTACTATCTTATAATGAACTAGATGCTTCTATTGAAATTCAAAGTGTTGGGGTGGTGAATGTTGAGTGAAAATGAAAAAATATTATGCATCTTCCATACCAGAGGCAATGAAGCTAGTACGTGCTGATTTAGGCGAGGACGCTGTCATTTTGAATTCAAAAGTAGTAGTAACAAAGAAACTTTTTGGGCTTGTAAAAAAGAAAAATTTTGAGGTTGTTGCAGGGATTGACTCAATGGAGCCGAATTATACGGCTCCCGCACCTGTTAATGTGCCTTCAATCCCCGCTATAAAAGAAAATGCTAGTTTACAAGAGATTACAAATGCTGTGCAAGCTAAAATTCAGCATGCTCAGCCTAAGTATGAACCATCTTCACAAGATGGGACAGGTATGTCTGAAGAACTGCGAAAGGAAATTGCAGATTTAAAATCGATAATGCAATCTATGCACAAGAAGGCTAGCCAAGCTCAATATCCGGATGAACTCTTACCCTTCATTGAATACTTAAGACAGCAAGAGCTAAATGAGGAGCTCATCACAACGATTGGTGATGAGCTTTTTACGCATTTTAAAGAAGCTTCAGATATTAATTTTTCACAATGCAAGTTAATTACAAAAAACTTGTTGCGGAAACAACTAGAGGGATTGCCGATGGGTGGCTTATCGTATGAACATAAATTTATTAATGTTCTTGGTCCAACTGGTGTCGGCAAGACAACGACAATTGCTAAAATGGCAGCAAGAGCGGTTTTAGAGAAAAAGAAAAAAATAGGCTTTATTACAACAGATACTTACAGAATAGCTGCCATTGAGCAGTTAAAAACGTATGCTGGACTATTGCAAGCACCTGTCGAAATTGCCTATAACTCGACAGATTTTGAACAAGCAGTGCAACGATTGTCCCATTTAGATTTAGTCTTTATTGATACAGCTGGACGAAATTATAAAGAAGTAAAATATGTAGATGATTTACAGCGTCTTATTAAGTTTGATGATCAGGCTGAATCCTTCCTAGTGCTTGCTATGACGGCAAAAGAAAAGGATATGACCAATATTATTGACCAATTTAAAGGCGTACCAATTGAAAAAATCATTTTTACGAAGATCGATGAAACAAATTCTATTGGCACAATGATTAATTTAATGATTAAATATAATAAAGGACTTGCTTACTATACGAATGGTCAAGAAGTACCAGAAGATATTGAAGAAGCTGATTTAGAAGCAGTGCTTAATTTGTTTTTCCAAGGTGACGAAAAATGAGGGATCAAGCAGAAACATTACGCTTGAAAATGCTTAAGCGGCAAGGTGAATTAGGCAAAACCATTGCTGTAGTGAGCGGTAAGGGTGGAGTTGGTAAAAGTAACTTTTCAATGAACTTTGCAATTAATTTAGCGAGTAAGGACAAAAAAGTAGCAATTGTAGATATGGATATTGGTATGGGAAATATTAATATTTTAATTGGAAAAAATGTTTCTTATAGTTTGAAAGATTACTTAGAAGGAAAAAAATTACTAGATGAGGTAATTTTTGAAGGTCCATATGGTTTACAATGTATTTCAGGAGGCTCTGGTATGTCGAGCGTGCTGGAGTGGTCGGAGGCGATGTTTGAAAGATTAATTCATGCTTTTGAACAACTCCAAAAAAACTTCGACTATATTTTATTTGATATGGGTGCGGGTGCGACTAATTGGTCATTAGAATTACTAACATCCATCGATGAAATTATTGTAATTACCACAGCGGAGCCAACCTCTATTACAGACGCTTATTCGATGATGAAATATATTCACGTACGAGATATGGATAAGCAATTCTATATACTTTGTAATCGTGCTTTTTCTAAAGAAGAAGGGGTCGAGACGATTGAACGTTTAAGGCTTACGATGAAACGTTTTCTAGACAAAGAGGTTACAGTATTGGGTTCATTACCTGAGGATCCGGTTGTGCGTAAAGCTGTGCGCGAGCAAGTGCCTTTTTCAATCGCATATCCAGAAGCACTTATTTCTAAGACACTTCAACTGATAGTGGCTCGGTTTATGGAACAACGTATGGAGGAAGTGCATGCACATGAACAGTCAGCAAGTAAATTCTTATCTAAACTTAGAAATATTTTTTCGAAAGGGCGTGATTAATTGGACTTTTTACATAAAAGCAAGCTTTTAGTTGTCGATGATTCTGCTTTTATGAGAAAGCTAATTAGTGACTTTTTTGTTGGTAGCTCGAAGGTTGAAGTAGTTGGAACAGCACGAAACGGAAAAGATGCGATAAAGAAAATCCAAACATTAAAACCAACAGTCGTGACAATGGATATTGAAATGCCTGAAATGAATGGACTAGATGCATTAAATGAAATTATGACAATTTGTCCCGTGCCTGTCGTCATGCTTTCAAGTACAACCCAAAGAGGTGCTGAAAATGCACTAACTGCAATCGAGTATGGAGCAGTTGATTTTGTTGCGAAACCTAGCGGAACAATTTCACTTGATTTACATAAAATCCAATCTGAACTTGTCCATAAAGTGGAACAAGCCTCGTTGGTACCTATTTCAAAACTAAAAAAACATTCGAGTAGCAAAAGACAACAAGAACCAAATGTATCACCGTCTACTATAAGAAAAGAATTAACGAATGAACGAAAAGTATCACCATCATTCAATGTGACTTCGACAGTAGCCAATGTTGCGAAGCCACATAGTGAATGGAGTAAAGTAAGCAAAAAAATAGTGTTAATTGGTACATCTACGGGTGGACCACGTGCGCTACAAGAAGTTATTACAAAAATTCCAAAATCAATTCAAGCGCCGATTCTAATTGTCCAACATATGCCGGCTGGGTTTACAAAATCATTAGCTTCTCGCCTCGATCAATTGAGCGAGATAACAGTGAAAGAAGCAGAGCAAGGCGATATTTTACAAAATGGCGTGGCATATATTGCACCTGGAGGATACCATTTAAGGTTAAGAAAAGTAGGAATCTCATATGGCATCGTTCTAGATAACCAAGAACCACCACGTTCTGGCCATCGCCCATCTGTAGATGTGATGTTTGAAGATGTAAGTCAATTTAAAGATTTTGATAAGGTAGCAGTCATTATGACGGGTATGGGCTATGATGGTTCAAACGGGCTAAAAGCTTTAAAAAATACCGGCAATGTGATTGCTATTGCAGAGTCAGCTGAAACTTGCATAGTGTATGGTATGCCGAAGGCTGCGGTGGAAACGCAGCTTGTCGATGAAGTCGCTGATGTAGATGATATTGCACAAACAATAATGAAATATTTGCCTTAAAAGGGGTGTCCTCTTAATGGAAGTCAATCAATATTTAGAGATGTTTATCGAAGAAAGTAAAGAGCATTTACAAGCATGTAGTGAGCATTTATTAGAACTAGAAAAAAACCCTGATGATTTGGCAATCGTTGGAGAAATTTTCCGTTCAGCACATACATTAAAAGGTATGTCAGCGACTATGGGCTTCGAAGACTTAGCGGATTTAACACATAAGATGGAAAATGTGCTAGATGCAATTCGAAATGAAAAAATTCATGTTTCACCAGAAATTTTAGATATCGTATTTGAATCTGTTGACCATTTAGAAGAAATGGTAATGGATATTGCGAATGGTGGAGATGGTAAACGCGATGTGTCCTCCACAGTAGCGCAATTAAAACGTATTGAATCTGGTGAGGAAGCAGCTCGCGAAGTTGTAGCAACTGTAGCAACTGAAGAAAAACCACAAGTATCTAGTGTGTTAGAATACGATAGCTTTGAGCAAACGGTAATTACACAATCTGCTGAACAAGGCTTTAATGCATTTGAAATTTCAGTAAGTCTTCGTGAAGATTGTCTATTAAAAGCAGCTCGTGTATTCATGGTGTTTGAGATTCTTGAAAAAGATGGAGATGTTATTAAATCAACTCCATCTGTTGAGAAGCTTGAAGATGAACAATTCGATCAGCAATTTTATGTAGCATTCGTAACGAAAGAATCAGCGGAAGATATGCAGAAGAAGTTAATGAAGGTTTCTGAGGTTGAGGAAGTACAAGTTGCTTCAATTAATCAAAAAAAATTCAGCGAAAAACAACAATACGAGGCAAGTCAGGAAGCTGCAGCTACTGCAATTGCGACAGTTGAAGCAGTAGAAACAACAACGGCTAAACCTGCAGCAGCAAAATCTACAGCGCCTGCAAAAGCTGATAAAAGTCATGCGCCTGTAGGAAACAAAACAATCCGTGTAAATATCGAACGTCTGGATATTTTAATGAATTTATTTGAAGAGCTTGTAATTGATCGTGGACGCCTACAATCAATTTCGACAGAAGTAAATCACGGTGAGCTAAACGAAACAGTAGAACGAATGAGTCGAGTAATGGGTGACTTACAAACAATCATTTTAACTATGCGCATGGTACCTGTTGAAACGGTATTCAATCGCTTCCCTAAAATGATTCGTCAGCTATCTCGTGACCTTAATAAGAAAATTAACCTTGAAATTATTGGTGCGGAAACTGAGCTTGATCGCACAGTAATCGATGAAATCGGAGATCCACTTGTTCACTTAATCCGTAACTCTGTTGATCACGGTATTGAAAACCCTACTGCACGCCGTGCGAAAGGGAAACCAGAAGAAGGCACTGTAGTATTACGTGCTTATCATAGCGGTAACTATGTCTTTATCGAAATTGAGGATGACGGTGCGGGCATTAATCGTGATAAAGTGCTGTCAAAAGCGATTTCAAAAGGAATCGTTACGCATGAACAATCACTTGCCATGACAGATAATCAAATCAATGAGCTAATTTTAGCCTCTGGTTTCTCAACAGCAGATGTTATTTCTGATGTATCTGGTCGTGGGGTAGGATTGGACGTTGTAAAAACAACGATTGAATCTTTAGGTGGAAACATTTCGATTGAATCGACACAAGATGTAGGCTCTATTTTCTCTATTCAATTGCCACTAACATTATCGATTATTTCAGTAATGCTTGTGGAAATAGAAAAAGAAATTTATGCAATACCACTTTCATCAATTATTGAAACTTCGATTATCCGTTCATCAGATATTATGAATGCTCATAACCAGAAGGTAATCGACTTCCGTGGCAAAGTGGTACCACTTGTATTCTTAGAGGAAATTTTTGAGGTTCCTCGTAAAGAGCTACAAGATGATGAATTCCATTCAGTAGTAATTGTTCGTAAAGGCGAGAAACTTGCTGGTTTAGTTGTAGATTCATTCATTGGCCAACAAGAAATTGTACTGAAATCATTAGGAAACTACTTAACGAATATCTTTGCAATTTCAGGTGCAACAATTTTAGGTAACGGTAAAGTAGCCTTAATTATCGATTGCAATGCACTTATTAAATAAGGTGAATGAATAAGAGAGGTGTTAACCATGACAAATGCAGTTGAACAAGAAAATATAAAAGTGATTGTTTTCCAATTAGCAGATAAGGAATATGCCATTCCTGTATCACATGTTCAAGGTATCGAGAAACTCATGCATATTACACGGGTACCTAAAACAGAGAAATATGTAAAAGGCGTTATTAATTTACGAGGAGTCGTAACACCAATTATTGATTTACGGGAACGTTTTGAGTTACCAATTTCTGAACATGAAGAAACTACTCGTATTATTATTATTTCATTAGAAGACATGGAAGTGGGCTTTGTTGTAGATTCAGCTAATGATGTGTTGGATATTCCAGCGAGCGCAATTGAACCACAACCAGAAGTAGTAGGGTCTCTTGAAGAAGAGTTTATTTCTGGCGTCGCGAAAATCGATAAACGATTATTAATTTTATTGCATTTAGAGAAAGTATTAAATCCACTAAAGTAGGGATACGATTATGACATTTAATCAAAAGATTACATCACTACATTTAGACGTATTAAAGGAAATTGGAAATATTGGTGCCGCACATGCTGCGACAGCACTTTCCAATTTGCTTGGTAAAAAAATCGATATGCGTGTACCGAAAGTTGAAATGGTGTCATTTAATGACATGATGGAACTGGCTGGTGGCTCTGAAAACGTCGTTGTTGGGATTTTTTTACGCATCGAAGGTGATGCTGAAGGGAGCATGTTCTTCATTCTTCCTATCGAACAAGCTAATCGCTTTATCCGTCGTCTAATACAGGATGAATCATTCGACTTTAAAAAACCACCTGTTTCTGAATTAGGTTTATCAGCTATGCAGGAAATGGGGAATATTTTATCTGGTTCTTATTTATCAGCGTTATCAGACTTTACAAATTTAAAAATTTATCCCACTGTACCGGGTCTAAGTGTAGATATGTTTGGGGCTATTATCAGTATTGGCTTAATTGAATTATCACATGTTAGTGATAATGTTATCGTAATAAATACATCCATTTTTGAAGACGGTGTGGAGGATCATGAAACAGTAAGGGGACATTTCTTCTTACTACCTGATCCTGATTCTTTTGATGCTATTTTTAAAGCATTAGGAGTTTCGTAGCCTATGCTAAACACTAACACGAATGGTCAAGTTATAAAAGTTGGAATTGCTCAAATGGATGTAGCGAAATTGCCAAACACGATTAGAACCTCAGGGCTTGGTTCTTGTGTCGGCGTTATTTTATACGATGAGTCAAAGAAAATAGCTGGTTTAATTCATGTGATGCTACCTGACTCTAGTCTTGGTAGATCAGAGTCAATAAATGTAGCGAAATTTGCGGATACAGGCATTTCAGCTATGATAGATTTATTAAAACTAGAGGGTGTTCAAAAATTTAAACTTAAGGCTAAAATTGCTGGGGGTGCGCAGATGTTTCAATTTACATCAGATAAAGATTCAATGCGCATCGGCCCTCGGAATGTAGAGGCTGTAAAGTTTGAATTAAAGCGTCATGGAATTCCTTTAATTGCCGAAAATACAGGCGGTAATAGCGGTCGAACTATTGAATTTAATCCTGCTACGTCGATATTACATATTCGAACGGTAAACCAAGGAGTGAGTGAAATATAATGTTTGGTTCTATTTTTTATAACCTGTGGGGGGCGTTAATTGCCTTTTCGATTTATTTCTTTATGACGCTGCAACAGCCATTAACGCCATTACGTATCATCATTGGTTCATTTGTAGTAGCAATTATCGTATTTTTTGTTATGTACATTGTTAGGTTTATAATTGCATATGTGCTATTTACGCCAAATGCTGATCAATCACTTACTGATAGCGGTCTTGAAGACAACAGTTCTACTCACATTGGCGAGGAAAGTGAAGAAACGTCTTCTACAAGCTCGACGGTTGAGTTTCAAGATGAGAGCACGGAAGATATTGCACAAGTAGTCCGAACGATGATGAATCGTGAAGATGAGCAACAAGTAAATGCATAAAGCCACAACACTTTAAACTGCCTCTAATGTTAGCTATCGACTAATGATTGGGAGGCAGTTTTCTTATGCCCAAAATGTAAAAGCTGTTAGTAATAGAATAGTGTTAGAGAATCATATGAAATTATAGTCGAATCTTGTTATAATAAAAGGAAAGAATGGTATAGGTTTGTATCTAAGTTTGTCAGTCATTGTAAGCAGGATACTCAAAATGTGATAAGTATGATTCTTTTATATACATGGAGTTTTTTTAAAAGCGTTAATTACAGCGACTGGTACAAATACGCCTTGGAGCATTCAAGAGGCAACAATAGTCCGGGCTAACAGGTGCAAAAGAGTTTTTAAAAGAGAGGTGGATTTTATGACACAACCAATTCTAAACGATGAACAAAAGCTGTGGAATCGATGGGTTAATGAACGTGATCCAGATGCGGGTGATTTACTAATAAAAAAATATACATCTCTTGTGACTTACCATGTACAGCGAATCGGTGCTGGTGTACCTAAGAGTGTATCTCGGGACGATTTAACAAGCTTAGGCATGCTAGGTCTATTTGATGCGTTAAATAAATTTGATATAAATCGAGACTTAAAATTTGATACATATGCTTCTTTTAGAGTGAGAGGCGCAATAATTGATGGCTTACGTAAAGAAGATTGGTTACCACGCTCTGCACGAGAAAAGGCAAAAAAGTTGGATGCCAAAATTGAACAATTAGAACAACAGTTTATGCGTCATGTGACACCTGAGGAGCTTGCAGAACAGATGGAGTTACCTGTAGAGGATATTTACCAAACTGTACAGGAGCACTTCTTCTCTAATGTACTATCCATAAATGAGCAACAAGATCAAGAGGAGGCTGAGGGAAAGTCGTTTGTAATCCGTGACGATACGACAAAGACCCCTGAGCAGGTCGTAATAAAATCAGAATTACTTGATGATTTAGCAGTAAATATACAAAAGCTAAACGAAAAAGAGCAGCTCGTACTGAGTTTATTTTATACAGAGGAATTGACCTTAACAGAAATTGGAGAAATGCTCGAATTGTCAACATCGCGTATTTCACAAATTCACTCAAAGGCATTATTTAAGTTACGCAAGCTATTATCTAGTGAAATTATTAATGCGTAAGTATTCTAGAAAGTATTGTTGAGGGAGGAAATATTATGAGTTTAAAAGGTGTCGAATTACAAATAGCTCTTCCAAAAACGTTTGAAGCAGGTAAAATGGCAGATCAGGCACAACAACAAACTTTAGCTCAACAAGCACACGCAAATGAAGCGCTAAAAAAGGAAATAGAGCGCAAGCAAAAAGCTGTGAATACTTCAGAAGGTATGGCTGAGATTAGCGAAGAGGAAGAAGCGGGTGGCGAATATATAAAAGGCACGCTTAAAAAGAAAAAACAGCATAACGAAAAACCAGAAAAACAGGCTCAGCATCCTTTCAAAGGTAATTTCGTAGATTTTAGTGGATAGGAGTTTACTATGACAACCATACTAATAGCCGTTCTCTTTGTATTACAGCTACTATCATTTTATTTCATTATTATATTGAATACGAAATTAGCGAAATTCAAAGATTTAGAAAAAAAACAGGAACGTTTAATGCGGGAAATGGATGACTCTATCAGTCTGTATTTAGCTGAAATGAAGGATGAAAATAATCGTCTCATTCAAGCATTACAAGTCGTACCAAAGCCTGAAAAGACAACAGGTATAGGACAACAATCAAAGCAACTTAACGTGCAAAAAGATCAAGGAAAGCCTTTGTCACAGGCTGACAGTGAACAAAAGGATGCGAGCCGAGATAGCGAGCCACGTATTTTAATGCCGAAAAATATTGTAGCAAACGCGTACTCACGTCAACAACAAGTAGCAGTGACGCCAGTGCAAGCTACTACTTCGAAGCCAGTTGCGGTACAAAAGGAAGAACAAAAACCGATAACATTGGAACAACAAATTGTTCAAATGGCAAAGCAAGGGAAAACAGCGGAAGAAATTGCGAAACAACTTCAAAAAGGGAAGACAGAAATCGAGCTTCTATTGAAATTTCATAGTTAAAACAGTTGCGAATACTATGAAGCTGTGATATAGTAGCAAATGGTGTTATTATTACACACGCATTTTGATGCAGTAAGTGGTGCTCTAAGATTAGGGTAGCTTGTTGCAAACGATAAATGCGGAGGAAAAAAACCAAACATTCTAGGAGGAAATTCACATGTCAGTAATTTCTATGAAACAATTACTTGAAGCTGGTGTACATTTCGGTCACCAAACTCGTCGTTGGAACCCAAAAATGAAGAAATTTATCTTCGTTGAGCGTAACGGGATCTACATCATCGACTTACAAAAAACTGTTAAAAAATTAGAGGAAGCTTATGACTTCATGCGTCAAGTTGGTCAAGACGGTGGTAAAGTTCTTTTCGTTGGTACGAAAAAACAAGCACAAGAAGCGATCAAAGACGAAGCTGAACGTTCAGGCAACTACTATATCAACCAACGTTGGTTAGGTGGTACTCTTACTAACTTCGGTACAATCCAAAAACGTGTTGCACGTATGAAAGCTATCGAAAAAATGGAAGAAGAAGGAACTTTTGAAGTTCTTCCTAAAAAAGAAGTAATCCAACTTAAAAAAGAACACGAACGTCTAGTTAAATTCTTAGGCGGTATCCGTGATATGCACGATCTTCCAGACGTTATGTTCGTGGTTGACCCACGCAAAGAACGTATCGCTGTTGCAGAAGCTCGTAAATTAAACATCCCTCTAGTAGGTATTGTTGATACAAACTGTGATCCAGATGAAATCGACTATGTTATCCCTGCTAATGACGATGCTATTCGCGCTGTTAAACTTTTAACTGCTAAAATGGCTGACGCTTTAATCGAGTCAAAACAAGGTGAAGAAGAAGCTCCAGCTACAGAAGCTGCTGCTGAGTAATTCACGTTTACAAAAAGGTGATAAGTGGCTCAGAACCCTTATCACCTTTTTTAGAACCTATCACTAAAATAGTTTAACCAATTTGAGGAGGCAACACTAAATGGCAAACATTACTGCACAATTAGTAAAAGAATTACGCGAAAAAACTGGCGCTGGTATGATGGACTGTAAAAAAGCGTTAGTACAAACTGACGGTGACCTAGAAGCTGCAATCGATTTCCTACGTGAAAAAGGTCTTTCTTCAGCTGCTAAAAAAGCTGACCGTATCGCTGCAGAAGGTACTACTTATATTCTAGAAAATGGTAACGAAGCAATTATCCTTGAAGTAAACGCTGAAACTGACTTCGTTGCGAAAAACGATAAATTCCAAGTGTTAGTTTCTTCTTTAGCTGAGCAATTACTTGCTGCTAAACCAGCATCAGTAGAAGCAGCATTAGAGCTTGAAAATGCAGAAGGCGTAAAAATCGCTGACCAAATTTCAACAGCTGTTGCAACTATCGGTGAAAAAATTACACTTCGTCGTTATGAAATCAAAACTAAAACAGATGCAGATTCATTTGGTTCTTACCTACACATGGGTGGACGTATTGGTGTATTAGTATCTTTAGAAGGTTCTACAGATGCTTCAGCTGCAAAAGATATTGCTATGCATATCGCAGCTATTAACCCAACTTATGTTTCTCGTGAAGAAGTTTCGGCAGAAGAAGTTGAACGCGAGCGTAAAGTGTTAACAGAACAAGCGCTTAACGAAGGTAAACCAGAAAACATCGTTGCAAAAATGGTTGAAGGTCGTCTTGGTAAATACTTCGAAGACGTTTGCTTACTTGACCAATCATTCGTTAAAAACTCAGACCAAAAAGTTCGTGACTTCGTTGCTACAACTGGTGGTACTGTAACTGGCTTCGTACGTTATGCTGTTGGTGAAGGTATTGAGAAACGTGAAGATAACTTCGCAGAAGAAGTAATGAACCAAGTTAAAGGTAACTAATTCGTAGACTAGTTCACTTGATGGATTGGCTTACATTTGATCCTAATCAAATAATAACTAGATTTTCTAGACAAAAATGGGGAACACAACATAACGTGTTCCCTATTTTTCCGAAAAGAGCGAAAAAAACGATAGAATTTTCTATTACCATTTTTCACAACTAGCAATTATTGTTAGATATACTATAATGGAAAAGGAATAGAAATGTTTTAAATAAATGTCTGACGGAGGTTTACAATGAGTGTGCCACAATATAAACGAGTAGTTATTAAACTAAGCGGTGAAGCGTTAGCAGGAGAGGCTGGCTTCGGATTATCACCAAAAATTATCAAGTCTGTTGCAGAACAAGTGAAAGAAGTAGTAGATCTTGATGTAGAAGTTGCTGTTGTTGTAGGTGGCGGTAATATATGGCGTGGGAAAATTGGTAGTGAAATGGGTATGGATCGTGCGGCAGCTGACTATATGGGAATGCTAGCAACGGTTATGAACTCATTAGCATTACAAGATGCTCTTGAAAAATTAGGTATCGAAACACGCGTGCAATCTTCTATTGTGATGACACAAGTAGCAGAGCCATATATTCGTCGTAAAGCAGTTCGTCATTTAGAGAAAAAACGTGTAGTTATTTTTGCTGCAGGTACAGGTAACCCGTTCTTCTCTACAGATACAACAGCTGCATTAAGAGCAGCTGAAATTGACGCAGATGCTATTTTAATGGCGAAAAATAATGTAGATGGTGTCTATTCTGCAGATCCTAAAGTCGATACTACTGCCATCAAATATGATACACTCACATACTTAGACGTTATTCAGCAAGGGTTACAAGTAATGGATTCAACAGCTTCGACACTATGTATGGATAACGATATTCCGTTAATTGTCTTCTCAATTACGGAGCAGGGTAATATTAAACGTGCCGTACTAGGCGAGAAAATTGGAACAGTTGTTAGGAGGAATGCATAATGACTAAACAAGTCTTAGAACAAGCTAAAGATAAAATGAATAAATCAATTGCTGCTTTTTCACGTGAATTAGCATCAATTCGAGCAGGTCGTGCAAACGCATCTCTACTAGATCGTATTTCTGTAGAGTATTACGGAGCACCAACACCGATTAACCAACTTGCGGGTGTTGCTGTACCTGAAGCTCGTTTGCTAGTTATTACACCTTACGATAAAACAATTTTAGGTGAAATCGAAAAAGCAATTATGAAATCAGATATTGGTATTACACCAACTAATGATGGTTCTGTTATTCGTTTAATGATTCCTGCATTAACTGAAGAACGTCGTAAAGATCTTGTAAAACAAGTGAAAAAAGAAGCTGAAGATGCAAAAATTGCAGTACGTAACGTTCGTCGCGATGCTAATGATGATCTTAAAAAACTTGAAAAAGCTGGCGAAATCACAGAAGACGATTTACGTGGATATGGTGATGATATCCAAAAATTAACAGATGAGTTCATCGTGAAAGTAGATCAAGTAGCGAAAGACAAAGAAAAAGAAATTCTAGAAGTGTAAGCAGGCGCTTTACATTTCTAAGATGGAACTTTTTGATGAGATGAAGGCGTCCTATATATAACAGGACGTCTTTTCTCTTTTATTGAAAAGTATTCATTCTTATCGATGCTACAATTCTCACATGTAATGTATGAGCAGTAATGTTTACTGAAGTAATACTAGTAAACTAGTTACGGTTTTGTTTAGACTTACTAGCAGCTGCTGAATGTAGAAAGACAGGATTTCTTTGAGATATATGTTGTTCTAAAATAAGGTAGTTCATACATAGTCAATTAGAGGGAAAAAAAAGACAAAAGGCACTTTTTTTTGTTATGATAGGTTAGTATACGTCCGATTAGTTGTAGTGGGGGAGTTAGCATGTTTAAGAAGCTATTAGGTAAACAAGTAAATATGGATATACTATCATTGGAGGAACGTGTTGCCCTTTCGAAAAGCGAGCCGATTCCTGCCCATGTAGCGATTATTATGGACGGAAATGGACGTTGGGCTAAAAAACGTGCCATGCCACGTGTTGCTGGGCACCATGAAGGTATGAAGACGGTACGGAAGGTAACTAGATTTGCATCTGATCTTGGAATAAAAGTATTAACAGTGTATGCGTTCTCTACTGAAAATTGGAAACGACCAAAACCAGAAGTCGATTTTCTTATGCGTTTACCTGTTGAATTTTTGGGTTCTTTTTTACCGGAAATGATGGAGCGTAATGTACGTGTTGAAATGATTGGGGATCCAACGCTCTTGCCAGCTCATACACAAAAAGCATTGTATGATGCAATGGAGGAGACGAAGCATAATACAGGGTTAATTTTAAATTTTGCTTTGAATTATGGCAGTCGTTCAGAAATGGTTAGTGCCATGAAAGCGATGCTTCAAAAAGTTCAGGACGGTCAATTAACAATACAAGACTTAAATGAGGAATGTATGACATCTCATTTAATGACAGCTCATCTACCAGAGCCTGACTTACTCATTCGTACAAGTGGTGAAGTACGATTAAGTAACTTTATGTTATGGCAACTCGCCTATACGGAATTTTGGTTTACAGATACATTGTGGCCAGATTTTAACGAGGAAAACTTTCTGGAAGCGGTGGAAAACTATCAAAAACGTAATCGCCGTTACGGTGGGTTGAAGGGAGAAGAAACATCTTGAAACAGCGAATTATTACAGCAATCATTGCAGCGGCTCTGTTTATTCCGTTTGTCATTTACGGAAAAGTGCCATTTACACTACTTGTGCTTGCGATGGCTGTTGTAGGTTTTTATGAAATACTAAAGATGAAAAGTATTTCAATTTTTTCAGTACCAGGGTTGGTTGGTTCATTAACGCTTATTATGCTCGTAATACCAAAAAACTGGGCAAATGAGGTAGTACATGCAATTGGCTACTCATCTGTATTAATGGTTATTTATGGACTCGTAATGCTCTTGCTTATATATGTTGTCCTAGTGAAAAATAAAATCACATTTGACGAAGTCGGCTTTATTTTGCTTGGTGCGTTTTATGTAGGATTAGGCTTCCATTATTTAATTGAAACTAGAAGCTACGGTCTTGAGTTTGTTGTATATTGTTTACTTGTTGTGTGGACAACAGATTCTGGTGCATATTTTGTAGGTAGAAAATTAGGTAAAAATAAGCTATGGCCAGAAATTTCACCAAAGAAAACGATTGAAGGCTTTATTGGTGGGATTGTAATTGCAGTTATTTTTGCTATCGCTATGCAAGCAATTTATCCATTTGCGAATGGTTATGTTTCACTAATATTTATTACGATTTTTGCTTCCATCATTGGACAGATGGGTGATTTAGTGGAGTCAGCGATAAAGCGACATTTTGACGTGAAAGATTCGGGCAATATATTACCAGGTCATGGCGGGATTTTAGACCGCTTTGATAGTTTATTATTCGTAGTGCCTTTACTCCATTTTTTACATCTCTTCGGTAGCTAAATAAGCAAAAAATTAACTTAAGTAGTTGAATATGAAATGTTTATTTGGTTGAGTTAATTTCATGAAAATGTCAATGTGATTGATGAATATGCGAATGATGCCATTGATTCGCTTAGATAGAAAAAGGGGACGTTTTGTCGTGAAAAAAATTAGTTTATTAGGTGCAACTGGTTCTATCGGTTGGCAAACCTATGATATTTTAAAAGAACAACGTGATGCATTTCATCTTGTAGCGTTTTCTTCAGGAAAAAACATAGAAAAAACACGTGAAATGATTGAAACCTTACAGCCTGAACTTGTATCTGTTCAGCTTGAGGAAGATGCACGTATGCTTGCAAAAGACTACCCACAAGTACACTTTACATTTGGTGCAAAGGGGCTTGTAGAGGTTGCTACACATCCTGATTCGACGGTACTTGTAAATGCAGTGCTCGGTAGCGTTGGTCTTGAATCCACACTAGCTGCAATTCGCATGGGCAAAACAATTGCCATTGCCAATAAGGAAACGCTTGTAACAGCTGGGCACTTAGTGATGGCGGAAGCGAAAAAATACAATGCTCCAATATTACCGGTTGATAGTGAACATTCTGCTATCTTCCAATCAATGAATGGTGAAAATCCAAAAAATATTGAGCGTTTAATTATTACAGCTTCTGGTGGTAGTTTCCGCGACAAAACACGTGAAGAGTTAAAACATGTTACGGTTGCAGATGCACTCAATCATCCAAACTGGTCGATGGGCGCAAAAATTACGATAGATTCTGCTACGATGATGAATAAAGGGCTTGAAGTCATAGAAGCACATGTCTTATTTGATATGCCTTATGATAAAATTGATGTTCTTTTACACAGAGAAAGTATTATTCACTCTCTAGTTGAGTATCATGATACTAGTGTTATTGCTCAGCTTGGTACTCCGGATATGCGTGTCCCTATCCAGTACGCTTTAAGCTATCCAGACCGTATACCGCTTCATAACGGTCAACGACTTAATTTAGCGCAAATAGGTCAGCTGCATTTTAAAGCAATGGATTTTGATCGCTATCCAGCATTGCGATTAGCATTTGAGGCAGGGCGTACAGGCGGTACAATTTTAACTGCAATGAATGCGGCAAATGAAGCAGCAGTCGCAGCATTTTTACAAGAGAAAATAACTTTCCTTGAAATTGATGAAACAATTGAACGTGTAATGCAGGGACACAATAATATTTTAGTACCAGATTTACAAACAATTTTACATGTGGACAGCGAAACAAGAAAAATAGTGTTAGACATGGTAAAATAACGACAGGAAGCTATCGTTAACTATTCGCTTTTAAAGAGGTGGGGTATTATGCAAACAGCCGTTGCATTTATTTTAATATTTGGCTTGCTCGTGTTCTTCCATGAACTTGGTCACTTCCTTTTTGCGAAACGTGCAGGAATTATGGTTCGTGAATTCGCAATCGGTATGGGCCCGAAAATCTATGGTAAGATGCATGGTGAAACAATTTATACAGTCCGTTTATTGCCAATCGGTGGGTATGTCCGCATGGCAGGAGAGGACATGGATGGTGTTGAATTACAGCCAGGTTACCGTGTAGGGATAATTGTCAATGAAGATAATATCGTAAAAAAAATCATTTTTAATCAAAATAATAAGCAATTACCAGATTTATTATTTTTAGAAGTGGAACGTGCTGACTTAGAACGAGAGTTATTTATTGAAGGCTATGATGAAGAAGAAAAATTAGTTCGTTATAGTGTTGCAAGAGATTGTGTTGTTGTAGAAAATGGCAAAGAAACAGTTATTGCACCATACGATCGTCAATTTAACGCAAAAACGGTTGGTCAACGTGCAATGACAATTTTTGCCGGACCATTATTTAACTTTATTTTAGCCTTCTTCATCTATATGGTAATTGGTTTATTAAATGGTGTACCAACATATGAGCCGATTATTACAGATGTGGTGGCAAACGATCCTGCAGCACAGGCAGGTATGCTTGCAGGGGATAAGGTTACATCTATCGACGGACAAGCTGTTGAAAAGTGGCAAGATTTAGCTGCCATCGTACAAAATCGCCCTGATCAAAATATTAATGTAACTGTTGAGCGTGGTGGACAAATAGAAAACCTTAACATGACAGTAAAGGCCGTTGAAAGTAATGGCGAAACCTTAGGGCAAATAGGTGTTAAGTATGAAAGTCCTCGTGTTTTTAATCCTATAAAGGCTGTAGTTTACGGAGCACAGGAAACATATAATATGACGGTTCGTATCTTTGAATTATTAGGAATGCTTATTACAGGGAAGTTTACAATTGATGCCTTATCAGGACCTGTAGGTATTTATAAAACAACTGAGCAAGTTGCAGCATGGGGAATTTTCGCATTAATGAATTTTGCGGCTATGCTAAGTATTAACCTTGGTATTATGAACCTATTGCCACTTCCAGCTTTAGATGGCGGACGATTATTGTTCTTTGGCTTTGAAGCTGTAAGAGGTAAACCGATTGATCGTCAAAAAGAAGGTATGGTTCACTTCGTAGGCATCGTGTTGCTTATGATATTAATGGTCGTTGTTACATGGAACGATATACAACGATTCTTCTTCTAGCAAGTTTAACGACAATATGCTTTCGTATTTCCAATGTCTGAAGCTTATACCAAAGTAAACTTTAGATAAGGTTATGCCAAAGTAAAATTAAATTGTAAAATAGCTTTGAGCGCAATTATTTTGAAACATTGCGTTCAAAGCTAAATTTGTTTATGCTAATTAGAGTATAAATTTATTTATTAAAAAGGTGGAACACTGAATGAAGCAAAGTAAAACATTTATCCCAACGCTACGTGAAGTACCTGCTGATGCAGATGTAAAATCACATAAGCAATTATTACGTGCAGGGTTTATTCGTCAAAATACAAGTGGGGTATATTCGTATTTACCGCTTGCAAAACGTGTGTTAACGAAAATTGAAAATATTATTCGTGAAGAGATGGAAGCTATCAACTCAATCGAATTATTAATGCCTGCATTGCAATCTGCTGAGCTGTGGCAAGAATCAGGCCGTTGGGAAAAATACGGTCCAGAACTTATGCGATTGAAAGATCGTCATGATCGTGACTTTGCCTTAGGACCAACACATGAAGAAGTGATTACTACTTTAGTACGCGATGAAATTAAATCATATAAAAAGTTGCCATTAACACTCTATCAAATTCAAACAAAATTCCGTGATGAAAAACGTCCTCGTTTCGGCTTATTACGAGGAAGAGAGTTTATTATGAAGGATGCTTATTCTTTCCACGCTTCACGTGAAAGCTTAGATGAAACATATGAAGATATGTATCGTGCTTACTCTAATATTTTTTCTCGTTTAGGCTTAAACTATCGTGCAGTTATTGCAGATGCGGGCTCAATCGGTGGTAAAGGGACGCATGAATTTATGGTGCTTTCTGAAATTGGGGAAGATAC
This sequence comes from Lysinibacillus sp. NPDC093712, assembly GCF_050280025.1. Classification (NCBI taxonomy): domain Bacteria; kingdom Bacillati; phylum Bacillota; class Bacilli; order Caryophanales; family Bacillaceae; genus Lysinibacillus; species Lysinibacillus sp. NPDC093712. Next base: position 181,330 of record NZ_JBNNUU010000003.1, on the reverse strand, counting down.
AATCGCATACTCTGATACTTCAGATTATGCTGCAAATATTGAAATGGCAGAAGTGACTGTAGAGTATCAACCAGCCAACGTCGAATTAAAAGATCTTGAAAAAGTAGCAACGCCAGATCAAAAAACAATTGAAGAAGTATCTGCATTTTTACAAGTAGCGCCGTCTAATGTCATCAAGTCATTAGTATTTAATATAGATGATGAATTAGTTGTTGTACTTGCTCGTGGTGATCACGAAATCAATGATATTAAATTAAAAAATGCGCTAAATGCTGGTTCTGTAGAACTTGCTGATGAAGCGGCGATTCGTCAGTTATTAGGCTGTGGCGTTGGTTCAATCGGACCTGTAAAATTACCAGTAGACGTAAAAGTTGTTGCTGATCATGCCATTAAATCAATTCGTAACGGTGTAGCTGGTGCAAATGAGGACGGCTTCCATCTAGTTAATGTGAACCCAGAGCGAGATTTCGCAATTAATGAATACTTAGATATTCGCTTCATCCAAGAAGGAGATCCATCTCCTGATGGACAAGGTATCATTAAATTTGCAGAAGGTATCGAGGTTGGCCATATTTTCAAATTAGGTACAACGTATTCTGAAAAAATGAATGGTACATTTTTAGATGAGCAAGGCAAGGCTCAGCCATTTATTATGGGTTGCTATGGTATTGGTGTATCACGTATTTTAGCTGCTGTAGCTGAACATTTCCAAGATGAAAATGGTTTCACTTGGCCTACACAACTAGCTCCTTATGATATTCATGTAGTGCCTGTTAATACGAAAGATGAAACACAAGTTTCGTTAGCAAATGAGTTATATGGCTTATTAAAATCATATCGCTATGATGTACTTTTAGATGATCGTGCTGAACGTGCAGGCGTGAAGTTTGCAGATGCAGATTTAATTGGCTTACCTGTTCGTGTAACAGTTGGTAAAAAGGCAACTGAAGGCGTTGTCGAAGTGAAATTCCGTCAAACTGGCGAAACTTTTGAGTGGAAAAAAGAAGAGGTCATTGATCGCTTAAATGAATTTTTCCGTAAAAATTAATATCCTTTGGGAAGATTAAGCTCAATAGAGTTAGATGCTACTACTATAAGCATCTTTTAATGAAGAATGAGGATTAAGCAAACGAATTCGCGACACTCCTACGGGAAGCCAAGCAAATCTCACAGTACAAAACAATGTGAGGTTTGCGGATTTGCCCGTGGAAAGGGAGCGAATTTTTTTGCTTCAAATTTGAATAGTATTCGCTAGATAAAAATAGAACAAGAGGCTATTAAGACTGCCTCTTTCTCTTTAAATGAAAGTAGGTGTCGACCGATTGGAACAGCAACAAGAAGCAAGACAGAGATTTCGAATGCTCTTGCAACAACTAGAGTTAACAGATGATGTATACATGTCTTTTTTTGAAGAAGGCGAGTTATCACGTTTAACGGTGCATAAAAAGAATAGACTCTGGCATTTTAATATTAAATTACGTGGCATACTTCCATTTCCGTTATATCAACTATTTCGTACACATCTAGCTGAAAAATTCGCTGCTATTGCGCAAATTGAAACAACCTTTGAAACAGTTGAAAAAGATGTGACGGAAGAACTGATACAAACGTATTGGTTAACGATTATTGAGCAAATCGACGATATGGCGCCACCGTTAAAAAACTGCCTTGTATCGCAAATCCCGATGTGGAATGGGCAAAAAATTACGGTGTCCTGCATGCAAGACATGGAACTAATGATGCTGAAAACAAAATATGCAGAAAAGCTTGCAATGAGTTACAGTCAATTTGGTTTTCCGCAAATAGCGTTTGATTTTATGCTCCAAGAGGAAACAGATGAGATGCGTGAGGCGCAACAAGCCTTTATCGAGCAAAGACGTTTAGAGGAAGCAGCGATGGCACAGCAAGCGATGCAAGACTTCCAAAAACGTGAGCAGGATAAAAAGGACAATCCAGCATTGGCAGCGCTTGGCGATCGCCCATTCCAGCTTGGCATGCAAATTAAAGACGATGAAATTATGGAAATTAAACGCATAGTGGAAGAAGAACGACGCGTCATTATTGAAGGCTTTGTTTTTGATACAGAAATTAGAGAGTTAAAAAGTGGACGCTCACTTCTACAAATTAAAATTACCGACTATACAGATTCAATCGTTGTTAAAATGTTCTCGCGTGATAATGACGATGCAGAATTGATGCAACATTTGAAAAAGGGTATGTGGGTAAAAGTACGTGGCTCAGTTCAAACCGATACCTTTATTCGTGATTTAATTGTGATGGCAAATGATATCAATGAAATTAAAAAAGAAACACGTCAGGACAAGGCACCAGAGGGTGAAAAACGAGTAGAGTTGCATTTGCATACACCGATGAGTCAAATGGATGCGGTTACGCCAGTAGATAGATTAGTGGCACAGGCTGCTAAATGGGGCCATCCAGCCATTGCGATTACAGACCATGCTGTTGTGCAATCTTTCCCTGATGCATACGGAGCAGGAAAAAAACATGGCATTAAAATTATTTACGGTTTGGAAGCAAATTTAGTGGATGACGGTGTACCTATCGCTTATGCTTCTGAGCATCGTGCATTAGACGAAGCAACATATGTTGTCTTTGACGTTGAAACAACAGGTCTTTCTACTGCCTACGATACAATTATTGAGCTCGCAGCAGTAAAAATTAAAGGTGGACATGTCATCGATAAATACGAAAGTTTTGCAAATCCACATCATGCACTGTCAGCAACGACTATCGAACTGACTGGCATTACAGATGATATGGTACGCAATGCGCCTGAAGTGGAACAAGTTATCCATGAGTTCCATGCCTTTATAGGGGACGCTATCGTAGTGGCACACAATGCATCTTTCGATATGGGCTTCTTATATACTGGCTATAAAAAATACGGACTTGAAGAAACGATTCATCCAGTTATCGATACACTAGAACTTGCCCGTTTGCTCCATCCAACAATGAAAAATCATCGTTTAAATACACTTTGTAAAAAATTCGGTATTGAATTAACGCAGCATCACCGTGCGATTTATGATACAGAAGCAACAGGCTATTTATTGTTGCATCTGTTAAAAGAAGCTGATGAACTAGGCATTAAAAATCACGATGATTTCAATAAGCATGTTGGTGGTGGAGATGCATATAAAAAAGCGCGACCGATGCATTGTACGATTTTAGCAGTCAATAATGATGGTTTGAAAAATTTATTTAAAATCGTATCCCATTCTCACACAAAAACGTTCTACCGTGTGCCTCGGGTAACACGCTCTACACTGGAACAGTATAGAGAGGGGCTATTAATTGGTTCAGGCTGTAGTAACGGTGAAGTGTTTGAGACAATGATGAATAAATCCCCAGAAGAAGCGGAAAAGGTTGCGAGATTTTACGATTATATCGAAGTGCAACCAAAGGCTGTTTATGCACCTTTAATTGAACGTAATGTCGTTCGTGATGAATGGACAATTGAAGATATTATACGCAAGCTTGTAAAATTGGGGAAAAAGATGAATAAGCCTGTAGTCGCTACTGGCAATGTTCATTATTTAGATCCAAATGATGGAATGTTTAGACAAATATTGGTTGGTTCCCAAGGAGGCGCCAATATTTTAAATAAATCCAAGCTTCCAGAAGTACATTTTAGAACGACTGATGAGATGCTTAAGGACTTTGACTTTTTAGGTCCTGATCTTGCGAAAGAAATAGTTGTCACAAATACGCAAAAAATCGCTGATATGATTGGCGATGTGAAGCCAATTAAGGATGATTTATATACGCCAAAAATTGAAGGCTCCGATGATGAAGTAACAAATTTAACGTATGAAATGGCACATCGTATATATGGTGAAGAATTACCTGAAATCGTAAAAGCACGTATTGAAAAAGAATTAAAGTCGATTTTAGGCCATGGATTTGGTGTTATTTACTTAATTTCCGCGAAGCTCGTAAAAAAATCACTTGCTGACGGTTACTTAGTAGGTTCTCGTGGTTCGGTAGGTTCTTCATTAGTTGCAACCTTTATGGAGATTACGGAGGTTAACCCATTACCGCCTCATTATATTTGTCCAAATTGTAAGCATTCCGAGTTTTTCAATGACGGTTCAGTTAGCTCAGGCTACGACTTGCCAAACAAAGATTGTGCTGAGTGTGGCACACCATATAAAAAAGATGGGCAAGATATTCCGTTTGAAACGTTCCTTGGCTTTAAAGGGGATAAAGTACCTGATATCGATTTGAACTTTTCAGGTGAATATCAACCGCAGGCCCACAACTATACTAAAGTACTATTTGGTGAAGATTATGTATTCCGAGCTGGAACAATAGGTACTGTTGCGGAAAAAACAGCATATGGCTACGTTAAAGGTTATGCGAGCGACAACAATCTTCATTTTCGAGGTGCTGAAGTAGACCGTCTAGTACAGGGCTGTACAGGCGTTAAACGGACAACGGGTCAACATCCAGGTGGGATTATTGTTGTACCTGATTATATGGATATATATGATTTCTCACCAGTGCAGTTCCCAGCGGATGCACAGGATTCAGAATGGAAAACAACACACTTTGATTTCCACTCTATTCATGACAATATTTTGAAGCTTGATATTCTTGGGCACGATGATCCGACCGTAATTCGGATGTTACAGGATTTATCTGGAATCGATCCGAAAACAATTCCAACAGATGATCCGTTCGTCATGAAAATTTTTAGTTCTCCTGAATCTCTAGGAGTGACCGAAAAGCAAATTGGTTGTAAGACGGGAACATTAGGTATTCCGGAATTTGGTACACGATTTGTCCGTCAAATGCTAGAAGATACAAAACCATCTACATTCTCAGAGCTTGTCCAAATTTCAGGACTTTCACATGGAACGGATGTATGGCTAGGGAATGCGCAGGAACTTATTCAAAATGGTACATGCGTATTAAAAGAAGTAATTGGCTGTCGTGATGACATTATGGTGTATTTAATATACCAAGGACTTGAACCGTCTTTAGCTTTTAAAATTATGGAGTCTGTTCGTAAAGGGAAAGGCTTATCAGAAGAGTTTGAAGCAGAAATGCTAGCAAATAAAGTACCTGGATGGTATATCGAATCATGTAAAAAGATAAAATATATGTTCCCTAAAGCCCATGCTGCTGCCTACGTTTTAATGGCAGTACGTATTGCTTGGTTTAAAGTGCATTTTCCAATTTTATATTACGCTGCTTACTTCACAGTAAGAGCAGATGATTTTGATTTAATTTCGATGACGCAAGGTTCTCAAATGATTCGTGCAAAAATAGATGAAATCAATATCAAGGGACTAGATGCTTCTACAAAAGAGAAAAACTTACTGACTGTAATGGAACTTGCACTTGAAATGTGTGAGCGTGGTATGAACTTCCAAAAGGTTGATTTATATCGTTCACATGCTAGTGAGTTCATTATTGATGGCAATTCCTTAATCCCACCTTTTGATGCGATTCCAGGACTCGGAACGAACGTTGCCAAAACAATCGTAGCGGCACGTGAGAATGGCGAATTTTTATCGAAAGAAGATTTACAGCAACGGGGTCGTGTATCGAAAACATTAATTGAGTACATGGATCAATTAGGTTGTTTGGAAGGCATGCCTGATGCGAATCAGTTGTCGCTTTTCTAGTAAGCGCTAGACCTAAAATAAGGTCGTTTGCATTGTAGCGGAAATTGTGCTATTCTTATGGTAATAATTTGTTGATAGTTTTCCAGCAAAAGAGTGGGGCATTCCCGCTCTTTTCTGTTGTTATACCGAGGCAAAGCAAATTTTTTAGACTAACAGCAGGTAAGACCGTCAAATTTCACCAACATTACTGGTGGAATTTCTGTTTTATTACGCCTGAAATTGAAAAACGCAGGAGGAAACAATGAGCAAAGTACCATCTTTAATTGAAGAACTTGCTACACCAATTGTCGAAGAGTTAAATCTTGAGTTGGTGGATGTTGAGTTTGTGAAAGAAGGACGTAACTGGTTTTTACGTGTTTATGTAGATACACCTGAGGGTGGGATTGACATTGGCCAATGTGCTCAAGTTAGTGAACGACTATGTTTACTGTTGGATGAAAAAGATCCTATTACACAAAATTATTATTTAGAGGTATCTTCACCAGGTGCAGAACGTCCATTAAAAAAAGATACTGATTTTAAAAAAGCCGTTGGCAAGTTTATCTATGTGAAGACTTATGAGCCTATCAAGGACATGAAGGAATTCCAAGGCTACTTAACATCTTATGATGAACATACATTAGTGATGGAAGTACCCGTTAAAACCCGAAAAATTACAGTAACAATTGAACAAGAAAAAATCGCCTTGGCACGTCTTGCCATCGATTTTTCAGCATAATGCATATTTAGGAGTGAAAATAAAATGAGTAGTGATTTGTTAGATGCGCTAACGGCGCTGGAAGAACAAAAAGGAATTTCAAGAGATGTGTTAATCGAAGCGATTGAGGCTGCATTAGTAACAGCTTACAAGCGCAACTTTAACCAAGCTCAGAATGTCCGTGTAGACTTAAATTTAGACAAAGGCTCAATTCGTGTGTTTTCACGTAAAGATGTTGTTGAAGAAGTTGACGATGATCGTTTACAAATTGCAATAGAAGATGCAAAGGCTATCAATCCTGCTTATCAACTAGAAGATATTGTTGAGCAAGAAGTCACACCTCGTAATTTTGGACGTATTGCTGCACAAACAGCGAAGCAAGTCGTTACACAACGTGTACGTGAAGCAGAACGCGGTTTAATTTATGAGCAATACGTAGATCGAGAAGATGATATTGTAACTGGTGTTGTTGAGCGTTTAGATGCACGTAACATTTACGTAGGTCTTGGGAAAGTAGAAGCAGCATTACCACAAAACGAACAAATCCAAGGCGAAACATACAATCCACATGATCGTATTAAAGTCTATATTACAAAAGTTGAACGTACGACACGTGGTCCACAAGTAATCGTATCACGCACACACCCAGGCTTATTACGTCGTTTGTTTGAAATGGAAGTGCCTGAAATTTATGAGGGCATTGTAGAAATCAAATCAATTGCTCGTGAAGCAGGGGACCGTTCTAAAATTTCTGTTCATGCACATAACGAAGAAGTTGATCCTGTTGGCTCATGTGTAGGTGCTAAAGGTGCTCGTGTACAAACAATTGTTAATGAATTAAACGGTGAGAAAATTGATATCGTTGAATGGTCAGAAGACCCTGTTGTTTTCGTAGCAAATGCACTAAGCCCATCAAAAGTATTAGATGTGCAAGTAAATGAAGAAGAAAAATCAACAACAGTTGTAGTTCCAGATTACCAATTATCTTTAGCTATAGGTAAACGTGGTCAAAATGCTCGTTTAGCTGCGAAATTAACTGGCTGGAAAATTGATATTAAAAGTGAAACAGATGCACGTGAGTTAGGTATTTATCCATCTGCAACAAGCACTTTCGTACCTGCTGAAGATAGCGAATTCGAAGCAGCTGCAGTTGACTTATATCAAGACGACGAAGAATAAGTAAGAAAGCCCGTGTGACTGGTCACCTGGCTTTATTCAGTGGGCGTTCCCAGGCCGACTGAATAAAGCCAGAAACTGTGGCAAAGGTCTTGAATTTTGAGAGGCGTGATTGTACTCCACAATGTTCAAATCACAAAATTCCAACTTGCCGTATTGGTTATGGCTAGTCCACCTCTTACGAAGCTTCAGAGAGGAAAGGTGATTCTTATGACGATTAATAAAAAAGTACCACTTCGAAAATGTGTAGCTACTGGAGAAATGCTACCAAAAAAAGCAATGATTCGTGTTGTTCGCTCAAAAGAGGGCGAGGTAAGCGTTGATGTTTCAGGGAAAAAACCTGGACGGGGCGCCTATGTTTCAAAGTCTGAACAGGCGGTTGACATTGCGCGTAAGAAAAATGTATTAGGGCACCAACTTGAAGCGAAAATTCCTGAAGAGATTTATGAAGAGCTACTATTGCTCATTCGTCGGGAGGCTATTTTATGACCAATCAAGCAGTGTTTAATTTGCTTGGTATAGCGGCTAGAGCCCGAAAAGTTATTTCAGGTGAAGAGTTAGTAGTAAAGGAAGTCCGCAATGGTAATGCTAAGCTTGTATTACTAGCAAACGATGCTTCTAAAAACTCTAATAAAAAAATTCAAGATAAGTGCACTTATTACAACGTTGAGTATCATGTAATTGGCGATCGTTATGATCTAGGACATGCTACAGGTAAGGTGGCCCGAGTGGCTTTAGCTATTACCGATAAAGGTTTTGCAAGTAAATTGTCTAGTCTACTCAACGAAAAATAATCGGGGGTGAGCAGATGACCAAAATCAGAGTTCATGAATATGCCAAACAAGTGAATAAATCGAGTAAAGAGGTTATTGAAGCGCTAAGTAAATTAAATGTGAGTGTAACAAACCATATGTCAATGTTAGAGAACGATACAGTGGTAAAGTTAAACCAATCATTTAAAGCACCAACAGATAAAAGAGACGCAAAACAGCCTACTCAAAATGTAACACAACGATCTCAAGCGAATGGACAACAAAAACCACAGCAATCGGTGAAAAAGCAAGATGGACAAAAGCAGCAGTCTGCTACTTCTAAGCCGAAAACGAATAATTACAATCAACAAACGCAACAAAACTCAAATTCGTCTAACGAAAAATCTAAGAATACTAAAGGTAATCAAAATAGAAATATGACACAAAATAATAATAATAACAATAATAATAATAATAATCGTAGAGGCGGCGGTGGATACAACCAACGTCCAAAACCAGGAATTCACGGTGGGAAACGCCGTCATCCAAAAACGCATCAACCATCAATACCAATGAAACAAAAAGAATTACCAGAAAAAATTACATTTGTTGAATCACTTTCTGTAGCTGAATTAGCAAAAAAATTATACCGTGAGCCATCTGAAATCATTAAAAAATTATTTATGCTTGGTGTTATGGCTACAATTAACCAAGAATTAGATAAGGATGCAATCGAGTTAATTTGTGCAGACTACGGTGTAGAAGTTGAAGAAGAAATCCGTGTTGATATTACGGATTTAGAAACGCACTTCGAACAAACAGAGGAAGTTAATGAAGCTGAATTATCAGAACGTCCTCCTGTAGTAACAATTATGGGTCACGTTGACCATGGTAAAACAACGTTACTAGACTCAATCCGTCATACAAAAGTAACTGCTGGAGAAGCTGGTGGTATTACACAACATATCGGTGCATACCAAGTAACTGAAGGCGACAAAAAGATTACGTTCCTAGATACACCTGGACACGCGGCATTCACAACAATGCGTGCGCGCGGTGCGAAAGTAACAGACTTAACAATTTTAGTAGTAGCGGCAGACGATGGTGTAATGCCTCAAACAGTTGAAGCGATTAACCATGCCAAAGCTGCAGAAGTGCCAATTATTGTTGCTGTTAACAAAATGGATAAACCATCAGCAAACCCTGATCGTGTGATGCAAGAATTAACTGAGCATGGTCTTGTACCTGAAGCTTGGGGTGGCGAAACGATTTTCGTCCCTATTTCAGCATTAAAAGGTGAAGGTATTGACACATTGTTAGAAATGGTCTTACTTGTTGCCGAAGTTGGAGAGTTAAAAGCAAATCCAGATCGTTTAGCACTTGGTACTGTAATTGAAGCACAACTTGATAAAGGTCGTGGTTCTGTTGCAACACTATTAGTACAAGACGGTACATTAAAAGTCGGCGATCCTATCGTAGTTGGTCATGCTTATGGCCGCGTACGTGCTATGGTCAACGATAAAGGCCGTCGTGTGAAAGAAGCTGGCCCATCAACGCCAGTAGAAATTACAGGCTTAAACGATGTGCCACAAGCTGGTGACCGCTTCGTTGTATTCGAAGACGAAAAAACAGCTCGTCAAGTGGGGGAAACTCGTGCAATGACAGCTATTCAAGCACAACGTTCTGAAAAACAACGTGTAACGCTTGATAACTTATTCGAACAAATGAGCCAAGGCGAAATGAAAGAGTTAAACTTAATCGTTAAAGCTGACGTTCAAGGTACAGTAGAAGCTATGGCTGCTTCACTAATGAAGATTGATGTCGAAGGCGTAAATGTGAAAATTATCCACACAGGCGCTGGCGCAATTACAGAATCAGATATTTCTCTTGCAGCAGCATCGAATGCAATCGTTATCGGTTTCAACGTACGACCTGATATTAATGCAAAACGTGCAGCAGAAGAAGAAGGCGTAGATATTCGTCTACACCGTGTTATTTATAAAGTAATCGAAGAAATCGAGCAAGCGATGAAAGGTATGCTAGACCCAGAATTTGAAGAAAAAATTATTGGTCAAGCGGAAGTTCGTCAAACAATTAAAGTATCAAAAGTAGGTACGATTGCTGGTTCTTACGTTACAGAAGGTAAAGTAACACGTGACTCAGGCGTACGTGTCATCCGTGACAACGTCGTGATTTTCGAAGGCGAATTAGATACATTAAAACGTTTCAAAGACGAAGTAAAAGAAGTTGCAAGAGGATACGAATGTGGTATTACGATCACAAACTTCAATGACATTAAAGAAGGCGACATCATTGAAGCTTACATTATGGAAGAAATTAAACGTGCATAATGATTGTATACGTTGAGGTAGAATTTATCGTTCAAACTGCCCATTCGTTAAAGGAAAAGCGCGCTGTTTTACAGCGTATGATTACTCGCACAAAACAGAAGTTTAATGTATCCATTGCAGAAATTGACCATCAAAATGTATGGCAACGAACGAAATTAGCGCTTGTTGCTGTCTCTTCCTCAAAAGAAGCAGCGGAGCGTGAAATCGATCATGCACTTCATTATTTAGAGTCAAATCCGTCGTGGGAACAGCTTAATGTGTGGCGAGACTATTTATAAGTAGTAAGGATATTTGCGATAGTTGCAGGAAGCCTGATGTGGCGTATGAACATGCGCCATCATCATTCGCCTGTAGCGCAAATGTTTGAACATCGAAATTGAGGTGACTAATTATGTCTCTACGCTCAAACCGTGTTGCTGAGCAAATGAAAAAAGAGCTTGGTGATATTATTGGCCGTAAAATTAAAGATCCGCGTGTTGGCTTCGTTACTGTTACTGGTGTAGATGTAACAGGTGATTTACAACAAGCAACAATTTATATTACATCTTTAGGCAATGAACGTGAACGTGAAGAAACGCTAAAAGCTTTAGTAAAAGCAGCTGGCTTTATCCGTTCAGAAATCGGTTCTCGTATTCGTTTACGTCGAACTCCAGAGTTAATCTTTGAATTCGATTCATCGATTGAATATGGGAACCGAATTGATTCATTACTACGTGGTTTACACAAAGAATAAGCACAACAGTAAAAGTCTGCCACATGCATCTTCATGCAGGCAGACTTTTTTTTGCAATTTTGTTTAAGGGGGATTTTTTATGAATGGTATTTTACCACTGTGGAAAGAACGTGGCATGACAAGTCATGATTGCGTCTTTAAATTACGAAAAATTTTGAGGACAAAAAAAGTAGGTCATACGGGCACATTAGATCCAGGAGTGGAAGGTGTTCTTCCAATTTGTATCGGACAGGCAACCCGCATCGCAGAATATTTAACAGATGCAGGTAAGACTTATGAGGCAGTGATTTCAATTGGGCGAACAACGACAACTGAAGATGCCGAAGGAGAAACAGTTGCAGAAGATAACACAAATAAGTCGTTTACACGTGCGGAGCTACTCGATGTATTAGCATCCTTAACGGGTATCATTAATCAAACGCCACCGATGTTTTCAGCTGTAAAAGTAAATGGCAAACGTTTATATGAATATGCTCGTAAAGGTGAGACTGTTGAAAGACCAACAAGACAGGTTACAATTTATGCATTAGAGTTACTTGATGAGAAGGAAACTTACGAAGGGCATGAAATTACATTTCCTGTAAGGATCTCATGTAGCAAAGGTACGTATATTCGTACACTTGCTGTACAAATTGGCGAAGCACTTGGCTATCCTGCACATATGCATGAGCTTGTGCGAACAGCATCAGGTACATTTACGCAAGACAATTGCTTTACACTGGCACAAGTTGCAGAATTAATGGAAAATGAACAAATCAATACATGTATACTTCCTGTAGAATATGCATTATCAGACTATCCATATATTGAAATAACTTCCGCTAATGAAAAAGAAATTTTCAATGGACAAGTGCTTCCAGCAGATGCATTATTAAAGGTGCATGATAAAATTGTGTTTGGAATCAAAGGAAAAGCATTTGCGGTTTATCAAGCCCATCCGACTAAGGAAGGGTACATGAAACCACATAAAATGTTTCCGACGATAGAGTAGGAGGATTTTTTGTATGGAGGTCATTCATTTAAAATACCCACACCAATTACAGCAACGAGAAAGCATACAGCCTTACTCATTGGCAATTGGCTTTTTTGATGGTGTACATATTGGACATCAGGCGGTTATTGATGCTGCCAAGCAAGAGGCGGAAAAGCGACAAATTTCAACTGCCGTCATGACATTTGATCCGCACCCATCTTTAGTGCTAGGCGGACGAAATGAAAAAGTATTCTATATTACATTATTACAGCAGAAATTGCAGCTGTTTGAAGAACAAGGTGTAGATACTGTATTTGTTGTACATTTCACATCTGACTTTGCAAAGCTGTCACCTGCTGCTTTTATTGATACATTTATTCGAGGATTAAACATACAACACGTTACAGCAGGCTTTGATTTTTCGTTTGGTGCATTTGGTAAAGGCACAATGGAAGATATGCATGCATTAAGTAATGGAGAATATGGTGTAACAGTTGTCGATAAGAAAACCGACGCGACTGAGAAAATTAGCTCAACGCGTATTCGTAAGTTATTGCAGGAGGGGGATATGGAGGCAGCAAGAATGCTTCTAGGTCGACCTTTTGACATAAAAGGGATTGTTGTACATGGCGATAAGCGCGGACGTACAATAGGCTTCCCTACCGCTAATGTGCAAGCATTAGAGGGCACATACATTCCAGCGAGTGGTGTATATGCTGTTCGTCTACTTGTGCAAAATAATTGGTATGATGGTGTATGTAATGTAGGCTATAAACCAACATTTAAAGATCCCAATGACAAGCAACTGTCTATCGAGGTTCATATTTTAAACTTCGAGAAAAACATCTATGGCGAGGAAGTACATGTTGCTTGGTATAAACGTATTCGAAGCGAGCGTAAATTCGACGGAATCGAAGCGTTAAAAACACAAATAGAAAAAGATAAACAAGAGGCTATTCACTTTTTTAACGTAATCGAATAGACAAAATGGATGCAGAGTAAAATGGTATTAAATAGGATAGAATCACTCTCTCTTACAGTACCGTTTAGCTTACTCATCACTATTTGCTTAAGGTCTGAAACGCTTGGACGTTTGCCAGAACAACGTTATTACTTGCTTGACCCTTTATTTTATGGTAACATTCATAAGTGCATAAAGTGCTTAACCTTAGCTCGGTATACCGATGACTCCAACGTTTACTGTGCTAATGGGGATTAAAAATTATTTAGGAGGTCAATACAAATGGCTATTACAAAAGAACGTAAAAACGAAATTATTGCTGAGTACCGTACTCACGAAAGTGACACTGGTTCTCCAGAAGTACAAGTTGCAGTTTTAACAGCTGAAATTAACGCTTTAAACACTCACTTACGTACACACAAAAAAGATTTCCACTCTGAGCGTGGTCTTCTAAAAATGGTAGGTCGTCGTCGTCACTTACTTAAATATCTTCGTGAAACTGACGTTCAACGTTACCGTGAACTAATCAATCGTTTAGGCTTACGTCGCTAATTGACAATCGAAAAGCGGGATTATTCCCGCTTTTTCTTTATGTTTATAAAACTTTCTAGCTATTCTTAAGTATTTACCAAGATGGATACTTGCAAATGGAAAGCGAATAACTAAGTGCAATAAAACGAAATAATCTTTATACGTAGGCTACTATAAACATGAATAGCAAAAAATAGCCAAATATAAGCACAAAAGCAAGCAAAAACGCCATTAAAACCAAATTAAGAAATAAATCCTAAATAAATTGGCAATAACTGAATTTAAATGTATGATTATTTCATGAAATATTTAGCATAGAACAAGCATTTTTGGTACACTTACTATTAGTACATACAGACGAGTAAGTGTTTTTATAATAGAGAGGGGTTCATTGAATGAACGAAAAGAAAGTCTATTCCTACGAATGGGCTGGCCGTCCACTTGTAATTGAAGTAGGACAGTTAGCAAAACAAGCAAATGGAGCAGCATTAGTACGCTATGGTGATACTTCTGTACTTGCAACAGCAACAATGTCAAAATCACCAAAACCACTAGATTTCTTCCCATTAACAGTAAACTACGAAGAACGTTTATATGCAGCGGGTAAAATTCCTGGCGGCTTTATTAAACGTGAAGGTCGTCCATCTGAAAAAGCGATTTTAGCAAGCCGCTTAATTGACCGTCCAATTCGTCCAATGTTCCCAGATGGTTTCCGTAATGAAGTACAAGTAATTTCAATGGTTATGTCTAATGATCCTGATTGCACGTCTGAAATGGCAGCAATGGTAGGTTCATCATTAGCATTAGCAATTTCTGATATTCCATTCGGTGGCCCAATTGCTGGAGTACAAGTTGGATATATTGACGGTAAATTCGTCGTGAACCCAACAGTGGAGCAGTCTAAAATTTCAACAGTTCATTTATCTGTAGCTGGTAACAAAGATGCTATTAACATGGTTGAAGCAGGTGCTTTAGAAGTACCAGAAGAAGTAATGTTAGAAGCTATTATGTTCGGTCATGAAGAAATTAAAAAAATTATTGCTTTCCAAGAGCAAATTATTGCTGAAGTAGGGAAAGAAAAAATACCTGTCACATTGTTTGAAATTGATGAAGCTATTCAAGCAGATATTAAAACAGCTTGTGAGACTGAAATGCATGATGCCATTCAAACTGCTGAAAAGCATGCACGTGATGAAGCAATTAAAGCAGTAAAAGATCGTATTATTGCTTCTTATGAAGAGCAAGAAGCTGATGAAACAACAATGAAACAAGTATTTACAATTTTAGATAAAATGGTGAAAGACGAAGTGCGCCGCCAAATTACAGAAGATAAAATCCGTCCAGATGGTCGTAAACTAGACGAAATTCGTGCACTTTCTTCTGAAACAGGGCTATTACAACGTACGCACGGTTCGGCATTATTTACACGTGGACAAACTCAAGCACTTTCAATTTGTACTTTAGGTGCACTTGGCGATGTACAAATTATCGACGGCTTAGGTGTAGAAGAATCTAAACGCTTTATGCATCACTACAATTTCCCTCAATTCTCTGTAGGGGAAACTGGTCCAATTCGTGGTCCAGGTCGTCGTGAAATCGGTCACGGTGCTTTAGGTGAGCGTGCACTCGAAGCAGTAATTCCTGATGAATCTGTATTCCCATACACAATCCGTTGTGTATCAGAAGTACTTGAATCAAACGGCTCAACATCACAAGCTTCAATCTGTGCTTCTACTTTAGCTATGATGGATGCTGGTGTTCCGTTAAAAGCACCTGTTGCTGGTATTGCGATGGGACTTATTAAAAAAGGTGAGCATTACTCCATTTTAACGGATATCCAAGGTATGGAAGATCATCTTGGTGATATGGACTTTAAAGTAGCTGGTACAGCTAAAGGTGTAACAGCGCTTCAAATGGATATTAAAATTGATGGTTTATCACGCAATATTTTAGAAGAAGCATTAACACAAGCTAAAATTGGTCGTATGCATATTTTAGAATCAATGCTTGCAACACTTGCACAGCCACGTGAGAAATTATCTACTTATGCACCGAAAATTGTTATCGTGCGTATCAATCCAGATAAAATCCGCGATGTAATTGGACCAGGTGGTAAACAAATTAACAAAATTATTGAAGAAACAGGCGTAAAAATTGATACAGAGCAAGATGGTACAATTTACATCTCTTCAGCAGATGAAGAAATGAACGCACGTGCAAAACAAATTATTGAAGATATCGTACGTGAAGCAAAAGTTGGTGAATACTACTTATCAACAGTAAAACGTATCGAGAAATTCGGTGCTTTCTGTGAGATTTTCCCAGGCAAAGATGGCTTATTACACATTTCTGAAATTCAAGAAGAGCGTACAAAGCAAGTAGAAGATGTGTTAAAACTAGGCGATCAATTACTTGTGAAAGTTATTGAAATCGACAAACAAGGTCGTGTAAACTTATCTCGTAAAGTAGTTATTCAAGAAGAAAAAGAACGCGCAGAACAAGGTAAATAATTTTATAAAAAAAGGCTGCGTATGATGCGCAGCCTTTTTTAAATAAAACGGTTGTAAAAGGAGGAAATTATTTTGGTACAAGTACATACATGTCAAAACGGTTTGCGTATTGTGTCTGAGCAAATTGATCATGTAAGATCCGTTGCTCTTGGCATATTTGTCAATGCTGGTTCTCGCTATGAACTTCCAGAGGAGAATGGGATTACGCACTTTATCGAACATATGCTTTTTAAAGGGACAAAAACGCGAACTGCTCGCCAAATAGCAGAGGAGTTCGACCGTATAGGTGGAGAACTAAATGCCTTTACTTCAAAGGAAAACACATGCTATTATGCGAAAGTTTTGGATCATCATGCGGAGCTTGCCCTAACAATCCTTGCAGATATGTTCTTTAATTCGACATTTTCGGAAGAAGAATTAGAGAAGGAACGTCAAGTAGTACTAGAGGAAATACTAATGAGTGAAGATGCTCCTGATGACGATGTTCATGAAAAGCTTTGGGAAGTAATGTATCCAAATGATGCACTAGGACGTCCAATTTTAGGGACTGCAGCTACATTAAAAACATTTACTGCAGATGTGATTCGACAATATATGGCTAAACATTATGGACCACAATCAATTGTAATTTCTGTGGCAGGAAATATTTCTTCCTCACTATTAACAACGATTGAAAACTTGTTCGGACATTATGAGGCTTCACCGCTTGCTGTTGTACCTGTCCTGACAAACCCACAGTTCCATCCAGGAGAAATTACAAAAACGCGTGATACGGAACAGGCGCATTTAGCACTTTCTTATCCGGCAATCGGTGTCAAAGATCCAGATATGTATAGCTTTATTGCGTTAAATAATATTATTGGTGGAAACATGAGCTCTCGTCTATTCCAAGAGGTACGAGAAGAGCGCGGCTTAGCGTATTCAATTTTCTCCTATCAATCATGCTATGCAGATGTTGGGGCATTTACGATTTACGGCAGTGCTAGTCGCCAGCAGCTTTCGCAATTGCAACATACGATTGACGCTACATTGCTTGATATTGTAGCGGGAGGCGTAACTGAGGAAGAGCTAGATAATGCTAAGGAACAGCTAAAAGGAAGCTTTGTGCTAGGTCTTGAAGGTACGGGTGCACGTATGAATCGTAATGGTACAAGTGAATTAGTTCATCGAAGACATCGTTCGGTAGATGAAGTATTAGCGTCAATTGATGCTGTAACAATGGAATCAGTTGATAGACTCATTGCTAAAATATTAAAAGCAGAGCCGGCAATTTCAATTATCGGGCCTGAAGCTTAAAAAGAGCTTAAAACGAGGTCACAATAATTTCATATTTTATTGCGAGGCAGCCAATAGTTCAATCGTTGGCTGCCTCGCTTTAGTGTGTAGACAAAGTTATAGAATTAAACTACTGCAGTTGATTTCCGCTACGTGCGAACGCTTTGTGCTCGTGCTGTTTCTGCAGGAGTGTCGTATCGCCCACTCCAAACAAATAAGTAACGCCTACTGTTTTTGAGGTAAATAAAGTAGTGCCAGGCACCCAAACAATTTTTATGACTTACTAAGGAAAAATCCACGTAGACTCCTGCGGGAACGCACGCAATGTAAGACGCAACAGACCGCGCGACAGCGAGGGTTGCGGCTTACACGGTGCCTGCGGAAAGCGAAGTGGATTTTACCGATTTAGGAGCCGATATTATGCTGAGTGCCAGGCACCCAAACAATTTTTATGACTTACTAAGGAAAAATCCACGTAGACTCCTGCGGGAACGCACGCAATGTAAGACGCAACAGACCGCGCG